>NZ_JBIRRY010000012.1:0-303245 GCF_044333935.1 Streptomyces sp. NPDC020884
GTGTTGTTTTTTTTTTTTTTTTTTTTTTTTTTTTTTTTTTTTTTTTTTTTGTGGGGGGGGGGGGGGGGGGGGGGGGGTGGGGGGGGGGGGGGGGGGGGGGGGTTGGTTGTGGGGGGGGGGGGGGGGGGGGGGGGGGGGGGGCCCCCCGGGGGGGGGGGGGGGGGGGGGGGGGGGGGGGGGGGGGCCCCCCCCCCCCCCCCCCGGCCCGTGCGGCGGGCCGACGGGGCCGTGCGGCGTGCGTCAGCGCCTGCGCGAGCCGCCGATCCGGCTGCCGGCGCCCACGCCCGCGACCTGCAGGGCGAGGAGCATGAGGCCGAGCAGCATCACGTTGCCGGACGCGAAGACGTCGTTGGTGGAGATGTCGGCTGCGTTGATGAGGAATGCGATGAAGAACAGAACTGCGGCGGCTATACCGAGCATGGGAGGTGCTCCTTCCGAGCGATGGCCTCCGTGTGCCCGTGATCGGGCGAGGTAGGCCCCTGCCCGCTGTCGGCCGGGGATGACGATGAGGGGCCCTGGGGTTGATGAGACTCCTCATTCTTCCCTATCCTTCCTTTCCATAGAGAAGCTCAGCGCATTTTTGAGTAGGATACGTAACCATGGGGAACGACGAGCGTGAGCTGTACTCGATCGGCGAGGTGGCCGAACGCCTGGGCCTGCATGTGCGGACCGTCCGGAACTACGTCCGCGACGGCCGGCTCAAGGCCGTCCGGATCGGCAAGCAGTACCGGATCAGCAGGGAGGACTTCGAAGCCCTGACCGGCCGGCCCGCCGATGACACGGTCCCGGAGCCACCGCCGGTCGCTCCGGGACACGCCGAGGTGTCCAGCATCGTGCAGATCGACGGCGTCGATCCGGCCGCCGCGGACCGGCTGAGCACGTTCATCACGGCGGGCGCGCAGTCCGCGCGGGACACCCCGGACCCCCTGCGTATCCAGACGGTCTACGACAAGGAGCGAACCCGGATGAAGATCGTCATTCTCGGCGGCACTGCCGCCACCGCCGATCTGCTGCACATGATCGACGGTCTACTGGGCCCGGACAGCGGCCTGTTCACCTCCTCGGCCACCGCCACGTCCGTCTCCGCGCCCTCGACGACGGGTGAGCAGGGGGCCGACCGTGCCTGACGTCGTCGAGCGCCACGGCGTTCCGGTCCTGGTGTGCGACGCCGACGGAGCGACCATCACCACGGTCCAGGACGCCCTCGACCATCTGATCGGCGCCGCCTTCCAGGGCGCGGAGATCGTTGCGGTGCCGTCCACGCGGCTGGACGACCGCTTCTTCGATCTGAGCACCGGCGTGGCCGGAGACATCCTGCAGAAGTTCGCGAACTACCGGCTGCGCCTGGTCGTCGTCGGAGACATCGACCGCCACCTGGCGGCCAGTTCGGCCCTGCCCGACCTCGTCCGCGAGGCCAACCGGGGCCGGGACATCTGGTTCCTCCCGGACCTGGACGCCCTCTTCGACCGCCTGGCACCCGCCGGATCACCATCGACTGCGTCCTCGCCGCGGGAGTGACGACCAACCTGTCCGCCACGGCTGACGACCAGGTCCGGTGCGAGCTGCCCCTGGCGGGTCTGTCGCATGCAAGCTCCGCACCGGGGTGCGGTTGAACGTACGCTCCCTGGTCCGCCGCGACCCGTGGGCCCCCTTACTGATCGTTTCAGAGGGAGATCTTGGCCGGACGTCTCGACCGAGATCGTGCTCAGCGGGCGATGGAACGGGTTGCCCCGGTTGGCACGTTGGCTCAACAGGGCTCTGGGAGGAGAACCTTGTCGATTTTGAGCTTCCCGTCGGCACGGGCGGTCGGACGCGGGGCGGCCTGGTACCGCGGGGACTGCCACGTCCACTCCGTCCACTCGGACGGGGAACTCACCCCCGAAGAGTTGGCCGTCCGGGCGCGGGTGGCCAGGCTCGACTTCATCGCGACGACAGAGCACAACTCAGCCGCGGCCCCGGGGGTGTGGGGGCATCTGGCCGCCGATGACTTCTTGATCCTTCTCGGTGAAGAGGTGACCACGAAGACCGGGCACTGGCTCGCGCTCGGCCTCGATCCCGGCGAGGCCGTCGACTGGAACCACCAGGTCAGGGACGGAATGGTGGACAAGTGCCTGGAACAGGTCCACCGAGCAGGGGGCCTGTGCGTGGCCGCACACCCGCATGCGCTCTACCCCTCGGGCGACTTCATGTTCCCCTTCCCCGGCTTCGACGTAGTGGAGGTATGGAACGGACTGTGGACTTCGGACCGGCCCTGGAATGCCGACAACGAGGCAGCCCTGGCCGAATGGGGGCGGAGCCTCGCGGCGGACCTCCACACGGGCTCGTGGCGGCCGGCGATGGGCAACAGCGACACCCACTTGGAAGGGCAGATCGGGACCCCTCACACCGTGGTCTTCGCCGAGCAGCTGAGCACAGAGGCAGTCCTGGCCGGGATCAGTGCCGGCCGCAGCTGGATCGCCGAGTCGGCGGATGTGGACGTGTCGTTCACCGCCCATACGGCCGGCCGCGTCGCCGGGGTGGGCGAGCGGCTCGCGACTCATGGTGGGCAGGTGGAAGTGCGTGCGGCAGTACGAGGTGTGCCGGCGGGGACTGTCAGCTTCCACACCGGTCGAGGAAAGGCGCACCGGGCCACCCTCCCCGATGACGGGGCGGGAGCGGTGCAGTGGGACACGACAGCGGAGCAATCAGCATTCGTCCGCATCGAGGTCCGCCATCGCAGCGGGCACGTCGCCGCACTCACCAATCCGATCATTCTCAACTGACCGCTCGTTTCATCGTGCGGTCCGCAGGCGGCGAAGGCACATGAGGCTGCATGCCAGTTCGAGCAGGCCCTGATGAAGGTCGGCGCGTCTTTCGTAGCGAATTCGGAGTCGTTTGAACTGGTGCAGCCAGACGAAGGCCCGTTCCACCACCCAACGAACTTTGCCGAGCCCTGAGCCGTGGCGACGCCGCGTCGAGCAGCGGCAGCAGGTGGGTAACGTCGTGGTGGTTGCCGCCGGTGAGCGTGACTTGACGACCACCGCAGCACACGGTGAGGCCGGGCGCGCCCTGGCACCCCCGGCGGACCGCCGGCGTCGGTGCGCCCGCCGGTCCGCCCGGGGCTCACCGCTCAGCCCTCGTCGCCGCCCGCGTCCTCGTCGCCCTCCTCGTCCTCGAAGGCGTCGCCGATCTCGTCGACGACTTCGGCGGCGACCATGCCACCGACGACACCGACGGCCACTCCGGCCGCGACCCCGGCCACCACCGCGCCCGCCCCGGGGCCCGAACGGTGATCGTCACCGTGGTGTCCGCAGTACGAGGGCGGCGCGGCGTGGGCCTCGTGGCCGGCGATGACCTCCTTCAGCCAGGCGTCGACCCGGGCGTTCCAGTCGGTCTGCGGGACGGCGTGGTGGGAGGCGGTGAAGCGGTGGACCGTGTCGTGTCCCTCGGAGAGGAGTCCGGCGCGCTTGTCCGCCTCGATCACGACCTCCAGACCGCCCGGTGCGGCGAGGAAGGTCACCTCGATCTCGTTCACGGCGTGCGCGTGGCCGGGCGGCGGGAGAATCTCGATCTCCTGGTAACAGGGCAACTGCTGGCCGGTCCCCCGGATGTGGCCGAGCTCCAGGTCGGCGGACCTGAACACGTAGCCGAGCTGCCCGAAGGCCTCCAGGATCGCTTCCTGCGCGGGCAGCGGGCCCACCGGGAGCTCGTCGAGGTCGCCCTTGTCCCGGGCGCCCGCGATCTCCAGCTCCGTCCGGATGCCGAGCACCGGGCCCAGCGGCTGGCCGTGGAGTTCGGTGATCGGCGTCTCCCACGGCAGGGTGACGGAGAACGGCACGGTGTGCTCGGCCTCCTCCGCCAGCCGGAACCCACCGCCGACGGTGAACCGTTCGAGGACGACCGTGCCCTCGTGCTCCTCCTCCTGGTCCTCCCTCTCGACCCGAGCGACGAGGAGAAGGGCGATCCGGTCGACAGACACGTCCGTCCCGCCGCCACGCAGACGGACCTCTCCGGAGAGGAGGCCGCCGGGCAGGGCAGGGCCGGGCTCCAGAGCAGTGTCGACGGAGGGGCCGCCGACCCCCAGGGCTCCGAGTAGCTTCTTGAACACCATGTGCGGCGTCCGCTCCTTCTGTGGATGGGCGATCGAGGGTGCACGGGCCACCTCGCCGGGCAGAACGTCCCGGGAGGTAAAGGGTTTCCCAAGCCGGCGGCCGCTACGCACAGTTCCGGCCATCAAGATCACAGGGAACCGCCCCGCGTCCGCACTCCGTCGGCGCCGCCGGGCACTTCTCCCGGGGGCCCGCTGCGTGTGACACTCGCCACTCCCGTTTGCTTTGCGTTCCCTTTACTATCTATGGGGCGGGTTCGCACCCGTCCCCACCGTCGATCCCGACGACCCGAACAGAGAAGGAGCTGCGGCACCGCAATGGGTGAGCCTCCCAGTACGAACCGTGTCATCCCCGACCCCGCGCACCAGGGGACGGAGGTGACACGGTGAGCGAAGTGGTCCTGCTCCTCCTCGCCCTCGCGCTGACACTGGCCTGTGCGGTGTTCGTCGCGGCCGAGTTCTCGCTGACGACCATCGAGCGCAGCGAACTCGAACGCGCCGCGCGGGCCGGTGAACGCGGCGCGGAGAGCGCGCTCAAGGCCGCCAAGCGGCTCACGTTCCAGCTCTCCGGCGCACAGCTCGGCATCACCGTGACCTCCCTGGTCATCGGCATGCTGGCCGAGCCGTCCCTCGCGGTGCTGCTGCGCGGCCCGCTGGAGACCGTCGGGATTCCCGCCGGCGTCGTGTCCACGGTCGCCACCCTCCTCGGCGTGGCCGCCTCCACCGTGGTCCTCATGGTCGTCGGCGAGCTGGTCCCGAAGAACTGGGCGATCTCCAGTCCGCTCACGGTCGCCAAGGTCGTCGCGACCCCGCAGCGCGCGTTCACGGCCGCTTTCGCCCCGTTGATCCGGCACCTCAACAACACCGCGAACCGTGCCGTGCGACGGCTGGGCCTGGAGCCGGCCGAGGAGCTGGCCTCCGCCCGTACGCCGCAGGAACTGATCGCGCTCGCCCAGCACTCCGCCCGTGAGGGCGCCATCGAGCAGGACTCGGCCGAGCTGTTCGTCCGCACCCTGCACCTGGCGGAGCTGTCCGCCGAGAACGTGATGACGCCGCGCGTCGACGTCCGGGCGCTGGAAGCACACGCCACCGCCGCCGACGCCGCCAATCTCACGCTGGCCACCGGCCTGTCCCGCTTCCCTGTCTACCGCGACAGCCTGGACGAGGTGATCGGCACGGTCCACATCCGTGACGTCCTCGCCCTGGAGGAGTCCGAGCGGGACCGGACCCCGGTCACGACGCTGGCCACCGAGCCGCTCCTCGTCCCCGACTCGCTGCCCGTGGACCGGCTGCTCGCGCAGTTGCGCAAGCACCGGACGATGGCGGTGGTGATCGACGAGTACGGCGGTACGGCGGGGGTCGCCACCGTCGAGGACATCGTCGAGGAGGTCGTCGGCGAGGTCCGCGACGAGCACGACCCCCATGAGCGCCCCGACCTGGCACCGGCGGAGCCGCTCGGCGACGGGCGCCCGGTCTGGGAGGCCGAGGGCAGCATCCGGCTGGACCAGCTCGACCGGATCGGCTTCCGCGCGCCGGAGGGACCGTACGAGACGCTCGCCGGGCTGCTCGCCAACCAGCTGGCCCGCATCCCCGTCCGTGCGGACCGGGTGGAGGTCGACGGCTGGCAGTTCGACGTGCTGGACATCGAGCACCACCGGGCCGACCGGGTCCGGATCACCGCGCCCCTGCCGGCGCTGGCCCTCGTGGAGGAGGACGCCCGATGACCGCCATTCAGCTCGCCATCGGCGTGCTCACGCTCTTCACCAACGCGTTCTTCGTGGGCGCGGAGTTCGCCCTGATCTCGGTCCGCCGCAGCCAGATCGAGCCGGAGGCCATGCGGGGCAGCCGACGCGCCAAGAGCGCGCTGTGGGGCCTCGAGCACCTGTCGGCCGCCATGGCCACCGCGCAGCTCGGCATCACCATCTCCTCCCTGGTCCTGGGCGCCGTCGCGGAACCGGCCATCGCCCATCTGCTGGAGCCGCCGTTCGACGCGGTCGGTGTGCCGGAGGCGCTGGTCCACCCGATCGCGTTCGTGATCGCGCTGACCCTGGCGACGTATCTGCACATGCTCATCGGCGAGATGATCCCGAAGAACATCGCGCTGGCCGCTCCCGTCGCCACCGCGCTGGCGCTGGGCCCGTCCCTGGTGGGCCTGACCCGGGCGCTGCGGCCGGTCATCTTCGGCATCAACGCCTTCGCCAACATGCTGCTGCGGCTACTCAAGGTCGAACCCAAGGACGAGGTCGCCTCGGTGTTCACCGATGACGAGCTCGTGCGGCTGGTGAAGGACTCCAGCGACGCCGGGCTGCTCGCCCCGGCCGACGGGGAGCGGCTGCAGGACGCGCTGGAGCTCGGGACCCGTCCGGTCGGCGAGGTGATGGTCCCGCTGAACCGGACCGTCACCGTCGATCTGGGTATCACTCCGCAGGGCCTGGAGCGGGCCGCGGTCGCCTCGGGCTTCTCCCGGCTGCCGGTCACCGGACCCGACGACGGGCTGCTGGGCTACTTCCACATCAAGGACGCCCTCGGCGTCGCGGAGCGCACCGAGGCGCTGCCCACGAGCGCCCTCCACCCCGTCATCCGGGTCGAGATCGACACCCCGCTCGACGACACGCTCACCGCGATGCGCGCCGCCGGCACCCATCTCGCGGCGGTCGCCGGGGACAAGGGCACGGTCATCGGGTTCGTGACGATGGAGGACGTACTGGATGAGCTGGTGGGGGCCGCCGCGGTCTGACCGGCCCGGCGTTCGACGCCACCGCACGAAGCGGAAGGAGAGGCGGCCCGTCGCACGACGGGCCGCCTCTCACGCATCCCGGCGGACGGCCCTGCGCGCCGGGCCCGAACGCGTAAGCTCGGCGGATGGCCAAGTACTTCGACGTGCACCCCGAGAATCCCCAGCCCCGCACCATCAGCACGGTGGTCGACAGCATCCGGTCCGGTGCGCTCGTCGCGTACCCGACCGACTCGTGCTACGCACTGGGCTGCCAGTTGGGCAACCGTGACGCCATCGGCAGGATCCGCTCGATCCGGAACCTCGACGACCGCCACCACTTCACGCTGGTGTGCCACGACTTCGCGCAGCTGGCGCAGTTCGTCCGCGTGGACAACGACGTGTTCCGGGCGGTCAAGGCGGCGACACCCGGCAGCTACACCTTCATCCTCCCGGCGACGAAGGAGGTCCCCCGCCAGTTGCTGCACCCGAAGAAGAAGACCGTCGGTGTGCGCATCCCCGACCACGTCGTGACCCAGGCGCTGGTCGCCGAACTCGGCGAGCCGTTGCTCTCCAGCACGCTGCTGCTGCCGGACGAGGAGGAGCCTCTGACGCAGGGCTGGGAGATCAAGGAGCGGCTCGACCACGAGGTGGACGCCGTCATCGACTCGGGCGACTGCGGCACCGAGCCGACCACGGTCATCGACTTCTCCGGCGACGAGCCCGAGATCGTCCGCCGCGGAGCCGGCGACACGTCCCGCTTCGAGTAGCCCGTACGACAGGGGCGTCAGCCGTCGCCTCTCCCCCGCCGCCATCGGCGGGGGAGACTGGCGGCATGACAGGTGAGCGACTACGGTTCGACGGCTGGATCGCCGGTGTGGGGACCTCTTCGGGCACCCGGCTGGTGGTCGGGCACTGGCCGCGTTCGCCGTTCGGGTCGTTCAGCGACGTCATGGTCGAGCATCCCGACGGCGAACGGGTCCTGCTGGCCCCGTCCCGGCAGATCGCGGACTTCGTGGCCGCCACCTACCGCTTCGACCGGATCGAGGTGGTCCCCGTGGCGGTCACGGTCACCGGCGACGCCTGGCTCGTCGAGGCGGGGCCGCTGCGCCTGCGGCTGCGGACCGGCCGCCGGACCGCCCTGGGTCTGCTGCTGTCCGCCGTACCGGCCCGGCTCGCCCGCAGCCCGCTCTGGGCCGCGCTGTGCGACGTGCCGGCCCGGTTGCTGATGCCCGGCGTACGCACCCTGGGCCGCGCGGGTCCACGGCGGCGGGAGTGGTACGGGGCACGGGGGCTACGGCCGGTCGTGGCCGCCGACGCCGTGCTGGACGGGGTGGGGCTGGGGCGGCTCGCCCCGCTCGATCCGCCCGTCGCCTTCGGGTTCGGCTCCGCTCCGCGCAGGCCCTCCCTGGTGCGTGTCACCACAACGGTGGAACTCGCGGCCGCCGGGCGATGAGGGCGTCCGCGGCCCCCGGGAGCGCGCGGGAGCCTTTCGCGGACCGGCCGCGGCCCGCTCGCGGCGGGGGCGGGCCGGGGATGCGCGGGGGCGGGGCGCGCCGCAGGGTGGAGCCATGGCAAATCCCCCGATCGTCATCCACCGTCCGACCCCCTCGGGCGGCCGCCGGGTGACCGTGCACTACGAAGGCCGGGACGAGATACTCGGGCTGGCCCACAGCGACCACGACGTGATCGTGTTCCTGAGCGAGGCCGGCCTCGAGGAAGCGGACCGGATCCTCGACAACCCGGTCTGGGTGGAATGGCGGGGCGGACGGGCCCACCGCTACGAGGCGGCCTGAGAGGCCTCACCCCCCGCACCGCGCAGACCGTCGAGGATGGCCGAAACCGTCTCCTCGGGCGTCTGACCGGACGTGTCCAGCCACAGGCCGATGCGAGGCGTCCCGCTCCGCAGATAGGCGTCGAACGCCTCGACCGTCCACTCCCCGTACCCCGTCTTCCCCCGCGCTTCCTCCCTCGCGCGTACGGCCTTCGGCGAGGGGGCGAGCACGACGACGTGGAGGGGGCGGGTGCGCACTCGGCCGATGTAGCGGGGCAGGTCATCGCCGAGGACGATGTCCTGGACGACGGCCGTCCATCCGTCGTCCGCGTAGGCGTCGGCCACCTGCGCGGAGATCCGCTGGCGCAGGTCGAGCTGGCTCCGCGCCTCGGCCTCCTCGTCGGGTGTCATCTCCGCGCGACCGGAGACGATCATGCGTCGGAAGACGTCGCCGCGCACATGGACCGCCCGTGGCAGGCTCTCCGCCAGGAGCTGGGCGACGGTGGACTTCCCCGCGGCCATCACCCCGGTGATCAGTACGACGCAGGGGCCGAGGTCAGCACCCATCCGGATCTCCTCCTTCTTCTTCTCCGACACGGCCGGTCCGCCTCACGCGGTGACCGCCGGCGTGGGGCCCTGGCTCCCGAACATTTCGCGGACCTCCTCGGCGTCGGTCTCCCGCAGTTCGTCGTCCAGCAGGATCCAGCGGGTGATGCCCACGGATTCCAGGAACGGCAGGTCGTGGCTGGCGATGAGGAGGGCGCCCTCGTAGGACTCCAGGGCGCTCGTCAACTGCCGCACGCTGGCCAGGTCGAGGTTGTTCGTCGGCTCGTCCAGCAGGAGCAGCTGCGGGGCGGGCGCGGCGAGCATCGTCGCCGCGAGCGCGGCCCGGAAGCGTTCGCCGCCCGAGAGGGTGCCCGCCGGCTGCTCCGCGCGGGCCCCCTTGAAGAGGAACCGGGCGAGCTGGGAGCGGATCTGGTTGTCGGTGGTGCCCGGGGCGGTGCGGGCGACGTTGTCGGCGATGCTCAACGCGTCGTCGAGGACGTCCAGCCGCTGCGGCAGGAACCTCAGCGGCACCGCCGCCTTCGCCTCTCCGGCGCTCGGCGCGAGCTCCCCGGTGAGCGTGCGCAGCAGGGTCGTCTTGCCGGCCCCGTTGCGGCCGACCAGGGCGATGCGTTCGGGGCCCTTCACCTGGAGGCTTCCCTCGCGCAGCCGCCCGTAGGGCAGGCTCACGTCCCGTACGGTCAGGACGGTGCGGCCCGCCGGTACGGCGGTGTGGGGCAGGCTCACCTTGATCTCGGCGTCCCGGCGGACGGCTTCGGCGGCTTCCTCCCGGCGCTCGCGGGCCTCGTCGAGGCGGTCCTCGTGCAGCCCGCGCAGTCGGTCCCCGGACTCCTGGGCCGAGCGCTTGCGTTCCCCGGCGACGATGCGCGGGGCGCGCCGCTGGGCGTCCAGCTTCTTGTCGTGGCGCTGGCGGCGGGCGACCTTGATCCGGGTCTCCTCCAGCTCGCGCTGCTGTCGGCGTACGTCGGCGTCGGCGGCGCGCAGCATCCGCCCGGCGGCCTCCTGCTGGGTGGCGAGGGCTTCGGTGTAGGCGGACCAGCCGCCTCCGTACCAGCTCACCGAGCCCGATCGCAGTTCGGCGATGCGGTCGACCCGCTCCAGCAGGTCCCGGTCGTGGCTGACGACGATCAGGATCCCGGTGCGCCAGGCGTCGACGGCGTCGTAGAGGCGGCGGCGGGCGAACAGGTCCAGGTTGTTGGTCGGTTCGTCGAGGAGGAGGACGTCCGGGCGTTCCAGGAGCAGCGCGGCCAGGCGGAGCAGAACGGTCTCGCCGCCGGACAACTGCCCGACGGTGCGGTCCAGTTCGACGGCTCCGAGCCCGAGGGAGCCGAGGGTGGCCAGGGCGCGTTCCTCGACGTCCCAGTCGTCGCCGACCGTCTCGAAGTGCTCCTCCCGTACGTCTCCGGACTCGATGGCGCGCAGGGCGGCCCGCCGCTCGTCGATGCCGAGGGCCGCGTCGACGCGCAGGCCGGTGTCCAGGGTGATGTTCTGCGGCAGGTAGGCGAGGTTTCCGCCGACGGTGACGGAGCCCGCCGAGGGGCGCAGCTGCCCGGCGAACAGGCGCAGCAGGGTCGACTTGCCGGCCCCGTTGGCGCCGGCCAGACCGGTGCGGCCCCGGGGGACGGTGAGGGAGAGCCCGTCGAAGAGGTTCGTGCCGTCGGGCCACCGGAAGGTGAGGTGGGAGGCGGCCACGGAGGCGCTGGGCGCGGTGGGATGGCTCATGGGGTTCTCGCAGTCGGAAGCGTCGGGACGAGGGGGCTTCGTATGCGAACAGCACGCGGCGACCCGGCCGGGGGCCGGTAGAGGGTGGGGAGAACAGTCCTGCGAAGGTGAGGGACGGCTCAGCACCGAGGTCGCATCCACGCGGAAGTCACGGACGGCGGACATGCCGACAACGTCGTGACCGTGTACGGGCCAGGGCCGTACCGCGCGATGATCGCGGACCTCAGATGCGCAACGTCCACCTCTATCGGAGACAACAGGACCCGCTCAGCGTAGCGGAGGATCTTGCCGGGCGTCGAGGAGATTCGATCGTCGAGGGGATTCGTTTACGGAGCGTTCTGCGGGGCCGGGGCCGTGGGAGCGGTGGTCGCGGTGGTGTCCTGGTGCTGCGCCGGGTCCGACGGGCTGCGCCGGCCCGGCAGAAGGACGCCGGGCGGCACGACGGGGGTCCGGCGGATGGCGAGGGTGCCGAGGACGACGGCGAGGCCGGCGAGGGCGAATCCGTAGGGCGGGGTGGCGCCCATGGGGTGGGTCTCGTACACGAGCGCCGCCGAGAGCACGATCAGGACGGCGGAGAGGCGGCCGTACTGTTCGGTCGCGGCGACGACGGCCATGCCCCACAGCAGGTACCAGGGCTGGACCATGGGTGAGAGGGCGACCAGGGCGAGCAGCGCGAGGCCCAGGGCGTGGGCGGGCGTCATGCTGCCCCGCATCGCGCGCCGGGCCAGCACGAGGATCAGCCCGAGCGCGACCGCCAGGCCCAGCGTCTGGACGGCGGACTTGACCGGCTCGGCGTCGGTGCCGAGAACCAGGTGGGCCAGCTCTCCCAGTCCGAGGCCGAGGTCGCTGGTGACGGAGAGCGCGGTGTGGATGTTGGCGGCCACGCCCTGGGTGTGGAGCCAGCCGAATCCGGTGCCGCTGATCAGCGTCGCGCCTCCGGCGACCGCACCGGCGATCAGGCCGGGTGCGAGCAGCCCCTTGGCCCAGCGGCGCAGGTGGGGGCCGGTCGCGGACGCGTGCACGAGGACCCCGATGAACAGGAGCGCCACGGCGGCCGGCGACTTCACCATGATGGCGAGGCCGACCAGGGCGCTGCCCGCGACCCATCTGCCGCGCAGGGCGAGTACCAGGCCGGCGAGCATCAGGCCGATCATCAGCCCGTCGTTGTGCACGCCGCCGACCACGTGGATCAGCAGCAGCGGGTTGAGGGCTCCCAGCCACAGGGCGCGGCTCTCGCTGTGGCCGTGCTCGCGGGCCAGGCGGCGCAGGGCCCAGACGATCAGGGCCAGGGAGACGAGCGCGATGAGCCGCATCGCCAGGACGGCGGGCACGATCGTGCCGCCGGTGGTCCAGGCGACGGCGGCCGAGAGCAGCAGGAAGAGAGGGCCGTAGGGGGCCGGGGTGTCGCGCCAGTGGTTGCCGACGCTCGCGGCGGCGTCGCCGCCGATTCCGCCGGGGTCCAGGGCGGAGGGGCCGACGGTGTAGACGTCGTGCCCTTCGACGACCATCGAGCCCTGGGCGATGTAGCTGTAGACGTCGGCGCTGTAGAGCGGCGGCGCGAGCAGGAACGGGGCCGTCCACCAGGCGAGGGTGACGAGGGTGTCGCGGGCGGTGGCGGCGGTCTTGCCGTACTGCCACCAGGCCACGACGAGCACGGTCAGTCCGACGTAGGCGAGGGCGGCCGCTGCCGCCTTCGCGGCGGATCCGTGGTCGGTCCACAGGCCCCAGGGGTCGTGGACCGGCAGTTTTCCGGCGAACCAGCCGCCGGCGACGACCGCCAGGGATCCTGCCGCACCCAGTCGACGGTGTCCGACCGCACTCAAAGCCCACATGACCGGCCAACCTATCGGACGGACGGGTCCGCCCGACCACCGCTCCCCCGCTCGCCGGACGCCCGGAGGGAGTTCGGGCGTCCGCGGCGTTCAGCGGGCGAGCGTCTGCGCGAGGGCGGCGAGGCCGTCGGCGTAGATGCCGTGGAAGAGGGCGGCGGCCTCGTCGTCGTCGATCCCGTCCGGGGTGAAGGCGCCGGACCACTCGACGCGCGCCCGGTCCGGCGCGGAGCCCTCGCGCACGGCGATGGTGGAGAGGTAGCCCGTGACCGGGAACGGGGCCCGGAGGATGGAGTAGCTGTAGCTGCGCGCCGCGTTGTCGAAGGCTTCGAGGCGCTCGACGATGACGCCTCCCTCCTCGTTGACGAGGGTGCGGACGCGGCCGCCCTCGCTCAGTTCGCTGGTCGGGATGTACGGGAGCCAGTCGGGGAGGGAGTCGAAGCCGCCGATGAGCTGCCAGACGCGGTCGGCGGGTACGGGGAGTTCGGTGGAGGCGGTGGTGCTGGTCATGAGAGGGCGTCCTTCGCGTGGCCGGCACCCGGTGCGGTGCCGGAGGAGGTGGGTGGTTCAGGCGGTGGGGACGGGGGCGTCGGCGGAGATCAGCTTCTCCTCGCGCAGGGACTCCCAGAAGGCCGCGGGGATCGTCTCGTCGAGGGCGGCGAGGTCCTCGGCGATGCGGCTGGGCCGGGTGGCGCCGGGGATCGCCGCCGCCGTGGCCGGGTGGGCCAGGGCGAACTGGAGCGCGGCGGACTTGATGCCGATGCCGTGCTGCCCGGCGAGGGCCTTGACGCGCTCCACCTTGGCGACGATGTGCGCGGGCGCCTTCTGGTATTCGAAGTGCGCGCCGCCCGCGAGGATGCCGGAGCTGTACGGTCCGCCGACGACGAGGTCGACGTCGTGCTCGGCGGCGGCCGGCAGGAGCCGTTGCAGGGCGCGGTCGTGGTCCAGGAGGGTGTAGCGCCCGGCGAGGAGGAACGCGTCGGGGCGCGGTTCGTCGAGGTCGAGGGTGAGTTCGAGCGGCTCGACCTTGTTGACGCCGAGGCCCCAGGCCTTGATGACGCCTTCCTCGCGCAGCCGGGTCAGGACCCGGAAGGCTCCGGTACGGGCGGTTTCGTAGGCCGCGAGCCACGCGTCACCGTAGAAGTCCTGGGCGACGTCGTGGACCCAGACGATGTCCAGGCGGTCGGTGCGCAGTCGCTTCAGGCTGTCCTCGATGGAGCGGAGGGTGGCGTCCGCGCTGTAGTCGTTGATCATCTTGTTGGGGCGGCCGTGCTCGAAGAGCCCGCCCTTCTCGCCGAGGTCGCGAGCGGCGGGGTCCTCGGTCTCGTCCAGGATGACCCGGCCGATCTTCGTGCTGAGGACGTAGGCGTCGCGCGGGTGGCCGGCGAGGACGTCGCCGAGCCGGATCTCGGAGAGGCCTGCGCCGTAGAAGGGGGCGGTGTCGAAGTAGCGGATGCCCTGGTCCCAGGCGGCCTGCACGGTGGCGGCGGCCTCGTCGTCGGGGATCGCCCGGAACATGTTGCCGAGCGGTGCGGTGCCGAAGCCGAGGCGGCCGGGGAGGAGGTCGGTGATGCTCACGTGTGCGTCCTTTTGCTGCGAAGGAGCCGACCCTTGGCGCGTCTTTGATCAGGATATATCCGGTTTCATACGCTCTGTCGGCCTTACTCGTTCGAGGTTAGGATCGAGTGTTGAGACTGTCCAAGACTTGTTTGGGCTGACTTGAGTCTCCGAAGGTCTTATAAGGACGTGACATGCTCGACCTCCGCCAGCTCCGCTATTTCGTCGCCGTCGCCGAGACAGAACACGTCGGCCGCGCCGCCGAACAGCTCCACATCTCCCAGTCGCCGCTCAGCCGGCAGATCGCCCAGCTGGAGAAGGAGCTCGGTCTGGTCCTGTTCGAGCGGGACCGGCAGCGGATCCGCCTGACCTCCGACGGCCGCGTCTTCCTGACCGAGACCCGGGCCCTGCTGACCCACGCCGGCCGGCTGGAGAACCTGGGCCGCCGGCTCGGGCGGGGCGAAGAGGGCGGACTCTGCGTCGGCTACGTGCCGGACGCCATGCACACGGGGCTTCTGCCCGCCGCCCTGCGTGCGCTGCGCCTGGAACGGCCGGGGATCCATGTGGCGCTGTACGGGCAGCAGAGCGCCGAGCAGTTCGAGGGGTTGCGGCAGCGCAGCCTGGACATCGCCCTGGTCCAGGAACCCCCGGACGAGGAGGACCCGGATCTGCGCTCGGCGCTGCTGCTGGAGGACCCGCTGCTGCTCGTGCTGCCCGCCGGTCATCCACTGGCGGACACGGCGGACCTCCTGCCGGAGGACCTGGACGGACAGCCGTGGATCGCGGTGGAGAGCAGCCGCGAGTCCGGTCGGCGCGACGCGTTCGTCGCCTCGTGCGTGGCGGCGGGCTTCACCCCGGACATCACGCTGGACGCCGCCGAGCCGCTCACCGCGCTGGGGCTCGTCGCCTCCGGGTTCGGCCTGGCGCTGGTGCAGCGGAGCATGGTGCGGGCCACGGCTTCCGGTGTGGCCGTACGCGAACTGCCCTGGCACAGCGGGTCCGCACGGCTGTGGGCGGCCTGGCACCGCGTCGATCTGCGGCCGGTGGTGGGGGCCTTCCGCGCCACGGTGCTCAACGCCGCGCCCGGGTAAACCTGTTGGCGGGAGCCCCGGGCCGTGTCAGTCTTCACCCGTAACCAAGGGGCGTAGCTCAGCGGCCAGAGCGGCGGTCTCCAAAACCGTATGTCGCAGGTTCGATTCCTGCCGCCCTTGCCATCACCGGCCGGCCTTCGGTCACCGCACGTCGCCGCGCCAGTCCCACTGGTGCCCGTCCGGCGACCGGGGCCCGTACTCGGCACGTCCGCCGGGCCCGTAGGCGCCGATCTCCGTGACCAGGCCGACGCCGTCGCGCAGGTCCGCGTCGCCCCAGCCGGTGACGTCCAGCAGGAGCCCGTCGAGCGGGCCGCCGACCAGTTCACGGTAGTCGTGACCCGGCCTCGGCCCCGGGTGGGGGTCGTCGTGATCGGTGCCGTACACCCGTCGCAGCCTCATCAGCTCGTCCATGCGGGCAGCATCCCACCGGGCACTGACAACGGCTCGGCACGAGGGTCCATCCGGCCACCGTACCCCGGTCCCCGCCGCCCGTCCGGACCGGCGGCGGGGACCGGGGAAATCGGCGCGCGCCCGCCCGCCGACTGTGGCACGCTCCCCCGATGACCCTCCCACCGCGCCTGATCCCCCTGCTGGAGCAGTTCGACTTCGCCTGTGAGCGGCTCCTCGGCCGTCTGGCCGGTCCCGTCATGGACAGCGGCAACGGCGTCGACGTCGGCGTCACCCCGCTCGGCGACGACGAGTACCTCTGGGAACCCGTGCCCGACTGCTGGTCCGTACGCCGTCGCGGCGACGGCCCGGGGGCGCGGGCCACCGATCTGGTGGGAGCCGGGGACTGGGGGCGGGACTCTGCGGACTCCCCGCATCCGTTTCCCCCGCCGTTCACCACCATCGCGTGGCGACTGAGCCATCTGACGGAGATGCTCGCCCTGCGCGCCGCGTACACAGGCGGCGGCAGCGCGCTCACGCGTGACGACCACCGCACCCCGGGGGACGCCGGCGGGGCCGTGGCCGCCTTCGAGACCGCGTCCGCCGCCTGGCGCGAGGCCCTGATCGGCGCGGACGACACGGCCCTGGACACCATCGGCTACAGCACCTACCCGAACGGCAGCGACGCCGAGGACCCGTTCGTCGACATCGTCTGGTGGGTCAACCAGGAGGTCCTGCACCACGGCGCCGAAATCGCCCTGATCCGGGATCTGTACCGCGCCCGGCCGTCCTGAGCGACGCCCCCGCGGCCAGGGGTCCGCGGGCGGCCCCGCAGTCGCCGCCCGGGGGCGCCCGCCATATGATTCAGGGACATAACGCACCGCGGAGCGGCACATGAACCGGCGTCGGAGTTCCCGCTCAGCCAGCTCCGAAGACCTGCTCACCACCTTGCAGAACCTCACGGCCCGCGCCCGGCGCGAAGTGGAGTTCCACCAGGCCAGGGTGGAACTCGCGCAGGCGCTGCAACGCGACATGCTGCCGGCCACCCTGCCCACGCTCCCCGGCCTCCAGGCCGCGGCGCGCTACGCGCCCGCCCGCCACGGTCTGGACATCGGCGGCGACTGGTACGACGGTTTCCCGCTCGCCGACGGTGCCCTCGGCTTCGCGATCGGCGATGTACAGGGTCATGACGTCGAGGCCGCCGCCTTCATGGGGCAGGTCCGTATCGCGATGCGGGCCATCGCGGGCACCGCGTCCGATCCGGGCGAGGTCCTGGGCCGGACGAACGATCTGCTGCTGTCCGTGGACTCGGGTCTCTTCGCCACCTGCACCTTCATGCGGCTGGACCCGGCGACCTGGGAGCTGCACAGTGCGCGGGCCGGACACGTGGCGTGCGTGTGGGCCACCACCGAGGGCCGGTCCGGCATCACGGAGGACCCCGGCGGCCTCCCGCTGGGCATCGAGCCCGGCGAGGGTTACCCCGTCACCCGGCGCACCCTGGACTCCGACGGGGCGATCGTGCTGCTCACCGACGGGGTCGTCGAAGGACCGTCGCTGCTGATCGAGGACGGTCTCGAGCGGGTCCGGCAGCTGGTCGCCGCGCACGCCGGGGCGAGCGCGGCGCTCCTGGCCGACGAGGTCCTGGGTGCGGCCGAGGTGACGGGGCACGAGGACGACGCCGCCGTACTGGTCCTGCGGCACGCCGCCGCCCGGCGCGGACCGCGGTGACGCAGGAGCGTACCGCGCGTGTCACCTGCCGACTCCCGCCACGGTCGGTGTCTGATGAGCGGTGTGATCCGCAGCAAGGAAGCCAGACGTCGGGCCGTGTACGTGGCGCAGGTCCTGGGCGTGGCCGGCGCCTACTACCTGTCGGGACGACTCGGACTGATCCGCCAGGTGGTCGTGGACGGCGCGGTCGTCACACCGCTGTGGCCGCCGACCGGCATCGCCGTGGCCGCGCTGCTGTGCCTGGGCGTCCGGGTCTGGCCGGGCATCGCGCTGGGGACGCTGGTCACGGTCTCCGAGATCGGCGACGCGTTCACCCTGAGCCGTCTGGTCATCACGTTCGGCAACACGATCGCGCCGCTCGCCTCGTACGCCCTGCTGCGGCGGGTGGGTTTCCGCAGTGACCTGGCCCGGCTGCGGGACGGGATCTGTCTGGTCTTCCTCGGCGCGTTCGCGGGGATGCTGATCAGCGCCACCATCGGCAGTTGCGCGCTGCTGCTCGACGACAAGATTCCGCCGGGACGGTTCTGGCTGGTCTGGTCGTCCTGGTGGGCGGGGGACGCGATGGGGGTCCTGGTGGTCACCCCCGTGCTGCTGGTCCTGCGCCGGGTGCGGCTGCCCCGGCCCGGCGACCGGTGGCTGGAGGCCGCGGTCCTCACGGTCGTCGTGGTGGTGTCCTCACTGATCGCGACACGCAGCTCGCTGTCGATGATCTATCTGGTGTTCCCGGTGATCATCTGGGCGGCTCTGCGCTTCCAGCTGCCCGGCAGCGCGCCGTGCGCCCTGGTCGTGTCGGTGCTCGCCATCCTCGCGGGTACGGATTCCCTGGGGCCGTTCGCGGGACACAGCCTGATGGAGATCATGGCCAACCTCTCGGTCCTCAACGGTTGCGTCGCGCTCACCGCGCTGCTGCTCGGGGCCATCGTCGCGGAGCACAGGAACATCCGCCGCGAGACGGAACACGCCGTCGAGGAGCTGGAGGTCCTGGTGGAGCAGCTCGCCCCGCTGTCGGGGCCGGCCGAGGCGCGGTACAAGGACAGACCGCGGCGGCACGGCCCGCTCGACGGCGGTCTCCACCCGGATCACCCGTAACGCCCAAGGGTGCACCGGCGCCAGGCACGGGCCGGGGCGGAGGCGGTCAGTACGGCAGGGGGCGGCCGGACGGGGTGCGCAGATCGAGCGGCGGCGGCCCCGAGGGGGGCGGGGGACGACGGACGACGACTCGGATGCGGCCCATTGCCACCACCTCCTCCTGGTCAACCGGTATGTGCCCAGCCAGCGCGGCTTCACACCTCCCGCCCGCCCCGGGGCGGCCCTTGCCCCGTCCTCGCCGCCTCCCGGCGCGGATGCGGGCCGGGCCCTCTGCGGTGACCCTTGGTGTGTGGGGGCGCAGAACCAAGGAGGCCGCATGTCCGCACTGGACAAGATCAAGAAGATGCTCAAGGGCCACGAGGACCAGGCCGGCAAGGGCATCGACAAGGTCGGCGACATGGTCGACGACCGTACTCAGGGCAAGTACAAGAAGCACGTCGACACCGCCCAGGACAAGCTCAAGCAGCAGCTCGGGACGGACCGCCGCGACCAGGACGGACCGCCCCGCACCTGAACCGCCCCGGAGACCGGGCGGCCGCCCGTCGGCCGCCACCCCGCACACCGGTCCGTGCCACGGATCACATCCCGTGGCACGGACCGGTGTGCGGGTGCGCCGGGGCCCCTGTGGAGAGCGCCGCGTCCGGTCCGGCGGGGGCACGGCGGCCGGGGCCGGGGCGAAGGTTTCCGGGGTTGCCCGCCCGATTCTTGTTATTGTCCCGCCCGCACCCCATCTCCCGAGTGTGGGAAGTGACAGCACCGGACCCCGGAAGAGTGAGCACAGCATGGGCAAGGATCACCCGACGGTCTTGATCGCGGCGGCTCAAAACGGCGACCAGCAGGCCAAGGACCGGCTCGTGTCGGCGTACCTGCCGCTGCTGTACAACGTCGTGGGACGTGCGCTGGACGGTCATGCGGACGTCGACGACGTGGTGCAGGAGACGGTGCTGCGCATGCTCCGCGGCCTGCCCGAGCTGCGTGATCCGGAGCGTTTCCGTTCCTGGCTGGTGGCGATAGCCATGAACGAGATACGCACGCACTGGCGCGAGAGGCAGTCGGGTGCGATCCCGGCGGACCGGCTGGACGCCGCGTACGACCTGCCGGATCCGCGCGCGGACTTCGTCGAGGTGACGATCCTGGAACTCGGCCTGACCGGCCAGCGGCGGCAGGTGGCGGAGGCGACGCGCTGGCTGGACGAGGACGACCGCACCCTGCTGTCGCTGTGGTGGCTGGAGACCGCCGGGCATCTGTCCCGGACCGAGGTCGCCGCCGCTCTCGAACTCTCCCCGCAGCACACCGCCGTACGGGTGCAGCGGATGAAGGCCCAGCTGGAGGCGGCGAGGGTCGTGGTGGGCGCGCTGGCCGCCGACCCGCCGTGCGTGCTCCTGGAGGACATCGTCGCCGGCTGGGACGGCGTGCCGTCCGCCCTGTGGCGCAAGCGGCTGGCCCGCCACGCCCGTGAGTGCACGGTGTGCTCGGGGCACGGCTCGGGGCTTGTGCCCGCCGAGGGGCTGCTCGTGGGTCTGGCGCTCGTTCCGGTGGCAGCGGCGGCGGGGGTATCGGCGGCTCCCGAACTGCTCACCACCGCGGCGCTTCTCCAGGTGCCCGGTCCCGGCACGGACAGCGCGGGGGCGGGACGCGCCGAGCGCAGACGGGTGCAGGCCCGCCGCCGCCGTCGCAACTCGGCCGTCGCCGCCGTCGTCGCGGTCGCGGCGCTGGGCACGGGCGGTGCGGCGGTGCATCTCTACACCGACGGCGACGAGCGGGACGCGACGACCGTCACGGCCGACGCTCCAGCCCCCCGTACGGAGGGCCCCGCATCGGCCTCACCGACGTCGTCCCCGTCTCCTTCGGCGTCCGCGTCGGCGTCGCCCACCGCGTCCCCGTCGGCGAGTCCCTCGCGCAAGCCCAAGCCGAAGCCGAAGAAGAGCACTCCCCCGCCGCCCGCGCCCAGCTCCGCCGCCCCTGTCCCGAAGCCGGCCCCGCCCGCGCCCGCGCCGCCCGCCCCGGCGGGGACCGCCGGGCAGGTCACCGAGCTGGTCAACGCGGAACGGGCCAAGGAGGGCTGCGGTCCGGTGACCGTCAACGACCAGCTCAACACGGCAGCGCAGCGGCACTCCGCCGACATGGAGGCCAACGACTACTTCTCGCACACCTCGCAGGACGGCCGGGATCCGGGCGCCCGGATCACCGCTGCCGGATACCGCTGGTCCACCTACGGCGAGAACATCGCCAAGGGCCAGCGGACGCCGGCCGATGTGATGCGGTCCTGGATGGACAGCCCGGGGCACCGCGCGAACATCCTCAACTGCTCCTTCAAGGAGATCGGGGTGGGGAAGCAGGATTCCGGCGGCGGTCCGGTGTGGACGCAGGTGTTCGGGGCCCGCTGAGGTCGCGCGGGGCGTCCGCCCGGCGGCGAGGTGTCATCCGGTGGAAGGCTGAGGTGTCATCCGGTGGAAATACGCCGGAAGCACCTCATCCACCTCGGTGGTCCAGGCTGAGGGCAGCGCCAGGCCGATGGAGTCCCCCGGCGGATTTCCCTTCCCCTCGAGGACCGGAGCCTGGTGTGCCGCCCGCCCTTCCCGTCGCTGCCCACCCCCTGCCCCTCTGGCTGCGTCATGTCCTGCGGACGCAGCGCGGGCCGGTCGACGCCGGAGCGGTGCTGCGCGGCGCGCTCGCCATGGCCCCGCTGTTCGCCGCCGTGCTCGCCGACCGGCCGACCGCCGCCGTGCCGGCCGCCCTGGGGGCGATGTTCGCCGGGATCAACGACCGTCCCGGCGGGCGGCGGGCCTCGCTCTCGCGGATGGGGATTCCGGCGCTGGCCGGCGCGTCGGGGCTGGTCATCGGATCCCTGCTGACGGCCGGGGGCACACCGGGCGGGGCGGTGTTCGTACTGCCGCTCGTGCTCGGCGTCCTCGGCCTGGTCGCCGGGGCGGTCAGCTCGATGGGAACGGTCGCCTCCGCATGCGGTACGCAGTTTCTGGTCGCGGTCGTCATCGGGGCCGGGATGCCGTTGCCGGAACCCGGCTGGCAGCGGAGCCTGTTGTTCCTGGCCGGTGCGGGCTGGGCGCTGTGCCTGCGACTGACCCTGCGCGCGCCGAGGCTCGGCGGCAGGGGGCGGCCCCGGTCGGGCCCCGGCCTCCACGACGGCGAACGCGCGGCGGTTGCCGGGGTGTACGCGGCGGTGGCCGACCTGCTGGACGCCGCGGGCAGCACGCGGGCCCCGGCCCGGCGGGCGGCGCTGACGGCCGCCCTCGACCATGCCCAGGACGCGCTGTCCGGCTTCCGGCTGCGACGACACGCGAGCTCCACGGCGGAACGGCGACTGCACGCCAGGTACGCGGCGGCACTGCCCCTGGCGGAGGCGGCGACGGCCCTGGCATGGGCGTCCGAGCCGCTGCCCGCCCGGGTCGCGGAGGGCCCCCGGCGCCTGGCCCGTGCCGTGCGGACGGATGAGCCCTGCGGTCCACTGCCCGCGCCGGTGCGCTCGGACGCGGGGCTGCGGGCCCTGGACGGCGCGCTGTTGGCGGCGGCGGGCGCCTTCGACAGCCGGGACGGGCAGCCGTTGCGCACCCGGCGGGGCCGGCCGAACCTCGTCCCGGTGCCGCGGAGGCTCTTCGGGCCCGCCGGGCGGGAGTACGGGACCCGGGTGGCGCTGTGCTGCGCGGTGAGTACGGCGGTGGCCCTCGGCCTGGATCACGAGCACTGGTACTGGATGCCCGCCACCGCGGTGTTCCTGGTGAAGCCGGATCTCGGACCGCTCGCCTCCCGGGTGCTGTGCCGGGCGGCGGGGACCGTGGTGGGCGCAGCCGTGTTCGCCGGGTGCTTCGCGGTGGTGGCCGGACCGTGGGCCGCCGTCGTGGCGGTCTCGCTGTGCGGGGCACTGATCCCGGTCGCCACCCGCCACTTCGCGGCCCAGACCGCCGTGGTCACCGTGCTCGTCCTGTCCCTCGTGCTGCTGGCCGGGGAGCCGCACGCGGCGTGGGGCCGGATCGTGGAGTCCCTGCTGGCGTGCGCGGTGGTGCTCCTGGTGGGGCACCTGCCGCTGTCGGGCCGGCGGGAGCACCGGGTGCGGTGTGCGCTGGACACGGCGGTGGCCGCGGCGCACCGGTATCTGCGACATGTGCTGGCGCGGCCCGGGGACGGTGCGGAACGCGGTGCGCTGCGGCGTGACGCCTACCGGTCGCTCGCCGTGGCACGGGCGGCTCTGGAACTGTCGGCGGCCGAGCTTCCGCCGCTCGCCCGGCGGACGGCCGCCTCGCAGGAGGTGGCCGGTGCGCTGGAACGTCTGGTGGACACGACGACGGCCTGCGCGGTGCAGTTGCACGACCGGTCGACGTCCCTCCCGCCGTCCCACGCCGAGCGGTTGGCGACGCAGCTCGCGGCACTCGATGAGGCGCGCCGTTCGTCCGAGCGGCCCGGGACCCCGGTGCGAGGGACCGCCGCTCCGGCGAGATCCTAGGATGCGGTCATGATCGCTGAAGTGGAGTGCGTGGTACTGGACTGCCGCGACCCGAGGGAACTGGCCGGCTTCTACGCGTCGCTGCTCGGGGGCGAGGTCGACCGCCCCGACCGGCGGTGGGGGTGCGACACGGACTGGTCCACGCTGCACACGCCCGGTGGGCTCGTCCTCGCCTTTCAGCGGGTGGCCGACCATCGGCCGCCGCGCTGGCCCGACCAGGACCCGCCCCAGCAGTTCCATCTGGACTTCGCCGTCGCCGACCAGGAGCGGGCGCATGATGAGGTCCTGGCGATCGGGGCGTCCCTGCTCGACGCCGGGAGCGGGGGGCGGAGCTGGCGGGTGTACGCCGATCCCGCCGGACACCCCTTCTGCCTGGTACGGCACTGACCGTCCCGGCTCCGCTCCCGCGCCCGGGTTCTTCGCGTGCGGCCGGTGGGTGGCCGCACCGGAGGCCCCGGGTCAGCGCAGGAGCAGCGTCAGTGCCGTGCCGAGGCAGGTCGCCGCACCCACTGCGCCGGCCGAGACGGCGACGCAGCGGGCCCGGAGCCGGGCGTAGCGCCCGGTGTACTCCTCGCGCAGTTCGTCCGCGCGGTCGCGGATGCGGGTGAGCGACTCGCGGGAGGCCGCGACGCGTTCGGTGATGAACACCCGCTCCACGTCCTCACGCTGTGCCGTGGTCAGCCAGGGCAACTGGTCGGTGAAGCGGCGCGCCTGCCGTCGCGCCCGTTCGACCTCGGCGTTCCACAGCAGAAAGCCCTCCAGTTGGGCCAGGCCCCGGGCGCTGTCCTTGTCGGGTTTCACCCGTCCTCCTCTCCGTCGGGTCGTCCGGGCCGGGGCCCGCCTTCACTTCTGCTTGTCCCCCGGAGCGACGATGGTGGAGTTCCCCGGACGGTTGGTGACTTCCTCCAGGGAGCGGACCGTCGGGTGGTGCAGGTCGAACGCCGGGGATTCGGAGCGGATCCGCGGCAGGGTGACGAAGTTGTGCCGGGGCGGCGGGCAGGAGGTGGCCCACTCCAGCGAACGGCCGTAGCCCCACGGGTCGTCGACCTCGACCTTCTTGCCGTACTTCGCGGTCTTCCAGATGTTGTAGAAGAACGGCAGCAGCGACAGGCCGAGCAGGAAGGAGGCGATGGTGGAGATGGTGTTGAGCGCGGTGAAGCCGTCGGCGTCGAGATAGTCCGCATAACGGCGCGGCATGCCCTCGGCGCCGAGCCAGTGCTGCACCAGGAACGTCCCGTGGAAGCCCACGAACAGCGTCCAGAACGTCATCTTCCCGAGCCGCTCGTCCAGCATTTTCCCGGTGAACTTCGGCCACCAGAAATGGAATCCGGCGAACATCGCGAACACCACGGTGCCGAACACCACGTAATGGAAGTGGGCGACGACGAAGTACGAGTCGGAGACATGGAAGTCCATGGGCGGTGAGGCGAGGATGATCCCGGTCAGACCGCCGAACAGGAAGGTGACCAGAAATCCGACCGCCCACAGCATCGGGGTCTCCAGGGAGAGGGACCCCTTCCACATCGTGCCGATCCAGTTGAAGAACTTCACCCCTGTCGGCACGGCGATGAGGAACGTCATGAACGAGAAGAACGGCAGCAGCACACCGCCCGTGACGAACATGTGGTGCGCCCATACGGTCGCGGACAGTCCCGCGATGGCGATGGTGGCCGCGACCAGACCGATGTATCCGAAGACGGGTTTGCGGCTGAACACCGGGAAGATCTCGGTGACGATGCCGAAGAACGGCAGGGCGATGATGTAGACCTCGGGGTGGCCGAAGAACCAGAAGAGGTGCTGCCACAGCAGTGCGCCACCATTGGACGCGTCGAAGATGTGCGCGCCGAATTTACGGTCGGCCTCCAGCGCCAGCAGGGCCGCGGCGAGGACCGGGAAGGCCAGCAGGACCAGGACACCGGTCAGCAGGACGTTCCAGACGAAGATCGGCATGCGGAACATCGTCATGCCGGGTGCCCGCATGCAGATGATCGTGGTGATGAAGTTGACCGAGCCGAGGATCGTGCCGAAGCCGGAGAACGCGAGGCCCATGATCCACATGTCGGCGCCGATGCCCGGCGAGCGGACCGCGTCGTTGAGCGGGGCGTAGGCGAACCAGCCGAAGTCCGCGGCGCCCTGCGGGGTGAGGAATCCGGCCACCGCGATGAGCGAGCCGAAGAGGTACAGCCAGTACGCGAACATGTTCAGCCGCGGGAACGCCACGTCGGGCGCGCCGATCTGGAGCGGCATGATCCAGTTCGCGAATCCGGCGAACAGCGGCGTCGCGAACATCAGCAGCATGATCGTGCCGTGCATCGTGAACGCCTGGTTGAACTGCTCGTTCGAGAGCAACTGAATACCGGGCCGGGCCAGTTCGGCGCGCATCACCAGGGCCATGAGCCCTCCCACGCAGAAGAACGCGAAGGAGGTGACGAGGTAGAGCGTGCCGATCGTCTTGTGGTCCGTCGTGGTCATCCACTTGATGATGACGTTGCCGGGCTCGCCGCGCCGTACCGGCATTTCGTTCTCTTCGGCGGTATCGGTCGCCACCGGTTTCGAGATGCCCCTCGTCGTCACTACGACGCTCCTTCGATCGACGGCCCGTGTGGACTCGGCGACCAGAATGGACCCACGGCGAACGGTGCGGTGGGACATCCTTCCCCGTCCGGCGCGAGCAGCCGACAAGGACACTCAAATGGCCTACGGCGAACGCTCCATCCTCGCTCCGCGGCCATCGAAAGCGCATGTCAACGTCCGGAAGCCGATCGGATATTCCCTCGCGGCGAACGGAATAGCGCCCCCGTCGCCGGAGTTGGTGAAGCGACAGAACCACTGCTCTTCGCTCCTCTCCACTCGGCAAGCTTCGGAAGGTCGGATCCATGAAGATCGGCATCATCGGCGCGGGCAACATCGGCGGCAATCTGACACGACGTCTGACCGCCCTCGGACACGAGGTCTCGGTCGCCAACTCCCGCGGCCCCCACACGCTGACCGCCCTCGCCGAAGAGACCGGGGCGAAGCCGGTGACCGCTGCGGAGGCCGCGAAGGACGCTCAGGTCGTCGTGGTGACGGTCCCGCTCAAGGCCGTGCCCGACCTGCCCGCCGGATTCCTCGACGGAGCGGCGGAGGGCGCGGCGGTCATCGACACGGGCAACTACTACCCGCAGCAGCGCGACGGCCGCATCGCCGCCATCGAGGACGGGCTGCCCGAGAGCCGGTGGACGGAGCAGCGGATCGGCCACCCCGTGATCAAGGCGTTCAACGGCACCTACGCCCAGGACATCCTGGACCGGGGTCGGCCGCAGGGCACGCCGGACCGGCAGGCGCTCCCGGTGGCCGGCGACGACCCGACGGCCAAGCAGGCGGTGCGCGACCTCATCGACGAGCTGGGCTTCGACACGGTCGACAGCGGCGGCCTGGACGAATCGTGGCGTCAGCAGCCCGGCACGCCGGTGTACGGCCACCGGGGCGACGTCGACGCCATCGTGAAGGCGCTCGCGGAAGCATCGCCGGAGCGCACGGCGGAGTGGCGCGCCTGACCCCGGACGCCACGCGGGTGGGACGGCCGGGCGACGACCCCGGCCGGGCGGGAAACGGGGGTACCCGCCCGGTCGGATCGTCGACCGTCCTCAGACCACGCCCGTCACGGTGATCCGCACCGAGAGGGCCCGCTCGTCGGGCAGCGCGGCGAGGACCGCGGTCCGCACGGCCCTGGTCACGTCGAGCGGCCGGTGACCACGGTGCAGGACGAGCCGGATGTCGAGGTGCCAGCCGTCGTCCTCGTCCCGGCCGACCCGCACGCCGGGCGCCCTGTTGCCGGCGGGCAGGGCGATGAGCGGGGTGCGCTCGGCGATCCGGATGCGCAGCAGGTCCGCCACGCCGGGGCGCAGCAGGGCGACGCCCGGCACGCCCCGAGCGGCCTCGGCGGCCGCCCCGGCCATCCGGTCCCGGCGTGTGTCCGCGGTCATCGCGCTGCTCCCTTCCCGTGTCCGTCGGCCCGGCCGTCCGTGTGATCGCCGGTGGCCGCACCGACACCGTCGTCCTCGTCCCCGTGCTCACCGCCGTGTCCGATGTCCTCGTAGAAGATGTCGAGGGTGTCGAGCACGTCGACGACGAAGACGTCGGTGGTGGCGAGGCGGATGCCGATGTCGCGGTCGGCGACCTCGGCGATGTGTTCGCGCACGTCGTCGGCCAGATCCTGCAGGGGTAGGCCGAGGCTCGCCGTGACCTCGACCCGGACGTGCAGCTCTCCGGTGGGATCCGTCGGGTCGAGGGGGGCGATGCGGCAGCTCCCCGCCTGCACCCCGGGCAGCCTGTCGACCGCCGCCCGCAGCATCCGCGCGACCGCTGCCTCGACCATCCAGTGGTCCTCCCCCGGTTCCCCGAGCGGCAGTGGGCGTCCCGGGCGCAGCTCCAGTCGCACGAGGTCCATGACCCGGGCCGTGACGGCCGAGGCGTCCGGTGTTCCCGGCTCCTGTGCGCAGGTGCGGCGTACCGCGTCGCCAAGGCCGGTGAGGTCGGCCAGGGCGGCCGAGCAGAAGGGGCAGTCGGTGAAGTGGGGGTCGTCCGCCGAGCGGCCGGTGTCCCAGGCCTCCCAGACGTCGGTGAGCAGCCGCCCGCAGGCGAGCCGCTCGTCCTCCTCCTCGTACCGGCTCTCCTCCGGCCGGTCCGGATTGGCGCTCATCGCCATGCGCTCATCGCCTCCGTCAGGTAGCGGCGGGCCCGGAAGACCCGGCCACGGACCGCCTGCAGACTGATTCCGACCGTCTCCGCGATGCTCTCGTACGACAGTCCCTGCATCTCGCGCAGCACCCAGCACACGCGTTGTTCGGGTGAGAGGCCCGCCATCGCCTCGGCCAGCGCGTCGACGGCGGCCCTCGACTCCACGGCACGGGCCGGGGAGGCCTGGTACTCGGGGGCGGCCTGCTCGGGAACCGAGTCGAGATCCGCAGCCGGTCTGCGGGCTCTGAGCCGGTTGAGGCAGCGGTTGGTGACGATGCGGTAGAGCCACGTGTGAAACGAGGCGTCCCGGCGGAACTCGGGGAGTTTGCGCCAGGCGTTCACGAAGGCGTCCTGCACGGCGTCCTCGGCGTCCGCCCGTTCGCCGAGAAGCCGTGTCGCCAGTTGCAGCATCGCGGGGCCGTGCCTGCGCACCAGCACCTCGAAGGCCTCCTCGTCGCCCTCCCCGGCCCGCACGACGAGCAGCGCCTCGTCGGACGGCACGACGTCCGGCGCGCGCTCCGTCAGCTGATTCCCGTCGCCGGGCACGGACCAACTCCTTCCCTGCTCGATTCCACGACGCTCGCTCCTGTTCTGTACACGTCCCATACGTGTCACTCCACGCGCTTCTCCACACGTCCTCATGACCGCTTCTCGTTGTTGGACACACCCCGGGCCCGAACGTCACGCACCCGCGCACTTGTCTGCCCGGCGCGGCGTGTCGTGGCCTCCCGCCGTCCGGCTCCCAGGAAATTTTCGCGAACCCGCGTGACTAATCGGCGGACAGCGTGTCCAACGAAATGTCAGGCAGAACGAGCCGAGCGAGACGCGAGGAGTTTCCATGACCACCACCCAGGCAGCAGCAACCGTTCCCGCCGCGGGCGCCGCATCACGGACGGACGGGCCGAAGCCGAAGCAGAGCGGTTCCGCGGGCGGGACGACCACGGTCGGCAGCGGAGCCACCGGGGCGGCAGAGCCCGCGGCCACGCGGGGCCGCACCTCCATCGCGGACACCGTCGTCGTGAAGATCGCGGGGATGGCGGCCCGGGAGATCCCGGGCGTCCACGACATGGGCGGCGGCCTCTCCCGCACCCTCGGAGCGGTCCGCGACCGGGTGCCCGGCGGTCGGCCGAACGTCGGACGGGGCGTCAAGGTCGAGGTGGGCGAGCGCCAGACCGCCATCGACCTCGATCTCGTCGTCGAGTACGGGGTCGCGATCACCGATGTCGCCCACGACGTCCGCGAGAACGTCATCGCGGCGGTGGAACGCACCACGGGTCTCGAGGTCGTCGAGGTCAATGTGACGGTCAACGACGTGCACCTGCCCGAGGACGACGACGAGGCCGCCCCGTCCGAGACCCGCGTGGCGTGACGTGACACGGAATGTGGACGAATCCGGCCCGGCGGGCGGTGCGCCGGGCCGGGGCGTGATCGGAGCGGCGGCGGGCATGGCGCTGGGATTCGCGGGCTGGTTCGGCGGGTTCGGGGCATTCCTCGTGGTCGCGGCACTCGGCGCGGTGGGCTGGTTCGCCGGACACCTCGTCGACCGGGGCACCGGCCTACGGGAGTTCCTGGACGCGGTGGCGGGGCGGCGGCCGTGAAGGTCCCCGCCACCGGGCGTGGCACGACGACGGTGGCCCCTCGCGCCGTCCGGCGGATCGCCGAACGGGCGGCAGCCGAGGCGCTGCCCGACGGCGGCGCGGTGACACGCGGTTCGGCGTCGGTGCGCGGCGCCTCCGCGCAGGTCACGGTCGGCGTGCGACTGCCCTATCCGGTACGGGCCGATGAGGCGGCGCAGCGGATCCGGGAACGTGCGGAGACCCGGACGGCAGCCCTGACGGGCCTGTCCGTTCCGCACGCCGATGTTCGGATCGACGCGCTCACGGTGCGACCGGTGCCGTCGGTCCGGGGCCCCTCGGACGGCGAACCCCCTCCGTCGGCCGACGACACGGCGCTCGGGGCGGAACACACCGCCCCGAGCGGTGGCCGGGGCGGCCGGATCCGGGCGCAGCGCCGGATCCCCGCGGCGGTGACGGCGGCCGTGGGAGCCGCCGGCTGCACGCTGTTCCTGGTGGACCTCGTCGCGGTCCGGCTCGGCAGCGCGCCCGCCGCCTGGCGGACCTGGCTGGTCGACTGGGCGGCGACGCACGGCCCGGCGGACACCGCGGTCCGGGCGGGCGGGGTGCTGGCCGCGCTGATCGGCGTCTGGCTGCTGGGATGTGCCCTGCTGCCGGGACTGCGGCGCGGGCTGAATATGACCGTGCCCGCACCCCGCCTGCGGGCCGCTCTCGACCGTACGGCCGCTGCCCGGGTCGTCCAGGACCGGACCACTGCCGTGGCCGGGGTGGTTCGGGCCCGGGTGCGCGTTCGGCGGCGGCGCGTGAGGGTGCTGGCGGAGGTGGGGTTCGGCGACCTGGAGGAGGTGCGGGCCGAGGTGGCCCGGGTGGTCGGCGCGACGCTGCCCGAGCTGGGCCTGACGCGGACGCCCGCGCTGCGGGTCCGGGTGCGGAGCAGGGTCCGGAGCGAACCGCACGACCAGCCGCCGTGGGGCGAGGAGCAGGCGCCTGACACGGCTGCTCCCCCAGCGGCTTCGGCTTCGGCTTCGGCTTCGGCTTCGGCTTCGGCTTCGGCTTCGGCTTCGGCTTCGGCTGAACGGAAAGAGGTGTGAAGGGATGTCGGTGATCAGGCGTGGTGTGGTCAACCGGTCGCTGCTCGGCACCGCCGGTCTGGTGCTGCTGGCCGGGGGCGGCTGGCTGGCCCTGGGCGACGGTTCGGCGTGGGGCCCGGTGGGAGACCGGGTGCCGCACTGGTGGCCGGCGCCTGCGGCGGACGGGGTGCTGCTGGATCGCGGGCTGCTGGGACGGCTCCGGGAGAACGGCTGGTGGAGTCCTGCGGTGATCGCCGGGTTCGCCGTCGTACTGGCTCTGCTGGTGTGGTGGCTGGCCCGTCAGGCGCTGTCGGGCGGACCCCGGTGGGCGGTGCTGCCGCGGACCGGGCCGGTGCTGTCCAGGCGTGCCTGGGAGCGGGCGATGACAGCGCAGGTGGCGGCGTTCGACGACGTGGCGCGAGCCCGGGTGCGTCTGGTCGGCAGGCCGCTGCGGGCGGTGGTGACGGTGGTCGTGGAGCCCGGGGCCCGGCCTGCGGAGGTCGTGCGGTGGGTGACCGCGGTCATCGCGGAAGCCCGCGCCAGCGGTGGCGTACGGGGTCTGCCGGCCGATGTTCGGGTGCGGGTCGCGAATCGCCGGGAGCGGCGGACCCGTTGACCTGGCGCTTCCCGTGCCGGATCGCGTGATGCGGTCCGGGAGCCTCCCACGCGGGCGCGTACGCGATCTCCGGCCGCTGCTCCATCCATTCCTCCACCCGCCACCCCACGCAATCTACTCGCGAGTAAGGTGTGGGCTCCGGGATGTCGGCTCCACGGCCTGTACGGCACCCGGGCGTGGTCCGTCGACGGCCGTGGACAAGGAGTCGCGCCATGCCCCGCACCATGTCCGTTGCGGACAGCATCGTCATCGATGCCACCCCGGCGCAGGTCTACGAACAGCTCAGCGACCCGACGGCGATGGGGCGTTGGAGCCCCGAGAACCAGGGAGCGACCGTGCGCGGCGATCGGCGCGACGCCTACGTCGGCATGGTCTTCGAGGGCCGGAACAAGCGCGGCGCCGCGCGCTGGACGACCCGGTGCACGGTGACGGCCGCCGACCCCGGCGAGCGGTTCGCCTTCCGGGTGCACGCGATCGGTCTGCGGCGCCCTCGGCTCCCGGGGCCGATCGCCACCTGGGAATACCGTTTCGAAGCGGTGGACGGTGCGACTCGGGTCACCGAGACCTGGACCGACGACCGCCGGCGCTGGCCGGACTTCCTCGCCAACGCCTTCGACCGCGTCGCGACGGGCGGGAAGACCTTCGCGCAGTTCCAGGGCGGGAACATCCGCACGACGCTGAAGCGTCTCAAGGCGGCGCTGGAGGCAGACGTCCGGGGACCCGGAAGCCAGGGCGTGTCCGACGGTTCGTGACTGGGTCCAGGACGTCTGGAACGGCCCCGCGGGGGGGCTGACCACCAAGATCGATCTCGCTGCGGACAGCCGCTGCCGCCCGCTTGCGTTCGCGCTGACTCGAAGCCGCACTGGGTGCAGAATGATCGCGTGCTTCCTCCTCGACTGCTGTGGTGCGATCCTCGGCCCATCCCCCGGTTCAACCGCCAAGAACCGGTGACGCTGATCGTCCGGGACCCCGGTTTCCACGAGCCGGCGGACGAGGACGACTGCACGACGTTCTCGTACTTCTGTCAGACGCATGACCGCTTCTACGAGCGCGAGACTTGCGGGGAGGGGCCGCATCTCGTAGCTCTGCACTGTGAGGAGCATGGGCCCGAAGGCATGTGGCCGCAGCCGCTCACACTCATGTTCCCCCAAGGCTTTGAGCCTCCGCTCAGCACGGCGCAACTCAGCTGGCTGCAAGCAGAGTGGGAGGCTGCCTGAGCATGATCCGGAAGAGACGGCCTAGACGTCCCAGTGCGGGGGGCGGCTGAGGGACGCGGGGAGTGCGGTCTTCGCGTTGCCCTTGGCGGCGTTGAGCTGGGCCTGGGTGAGGAACAGGCTTCCGGTGAGGTCGGCGTCCGAGAGGTCGGTGTCGCGGAAGTCCGCACCGATGAGGTCGGCCAGGCGGAGGTCGGCGCCGGTGAGATCGGCGGCGATCAGGTAGGCCCCGCGGAGGTCCGCTCCGCGCAGGTCGGCGCCGCGCAGCCGGGCCCCGATGAGGTCGGCGCCGCGGTGGTTGCGCTTCTTGCGGCGGGGCGCGGTGGCCCGGACGAGCTCGCTGGTGCGCAGGAGCAGCCCGGCGACCCGGTCGCGATGACCGGCGACGTCCAGTTCCGCGAAGTCGACGGCGGGGCGCTCGGTGTGCCGTTCCGTCGCTTCCAGGGCCCGGCGGATCTCGGCGTGCAGGGGGCGTGCGGCCGGCAGCGTGAGGGCCTCGGTGAGGTACCACAGCAGTTCGTGGAGCTGGCGCATGACCGGGAACACCTGGAACATCTGCGCGGCGAGGTCGGGGGACGACCGCCAGTCTCGGCCTCCGTAGGTCACCTGGGAGACCTTCTGCCCGGCGCCGAAGCAGTCGTACACGGTGCAGCCGGAGAAACCCTTCGGGCGCAGCCGGGTGTGGATTCCGCAGCGGAAGTCGTCCTGGAGGTTGGGGCAGGGCCGTCCGGCGTCCTTGTCGATGGCGAAGTCCGACGAGGCCGTCAGCGTGAGCGCGACGCAGCAGAGGGCGAAACAGTTCGTGCAGTCCGCGCGCAGAGCCTCCCGCCCGTTGTCGGGCACGGCGGTCGGATCGGTGTCAGGCACGGGTGACGGGTCCTCGCGTGGGTGGTACTGCGGAAAGGGTGGAGAGCACACGAGTCTACCGAGGCGCCGCAGCGACGCTGCCCCGGTCCGCGTTCAGTGCAGGGCCGCAACCAGCGCCCTTCTGCGAATGTCGGCCGGTGCACACTGGGCGCGTACGCATCACGAGGGGGACCGTATGGGCACCGAGGAGAGCACCGGGTTCGAGCCGGCGACCGGGGACGGCCCACCGGCTGTCGGGCCTGCGGCGGTACGGGCCGCTTCGGTGCGGACCGCGTTCGAGGGACTGCTGCAGATCCGTCGCCTCACCGGCGCCGGACAGCCCGACCCCGAGGCCGTGCCGGCGCTGTGGGAACGCAACCGCCCGGTGCGAGCCATCGCGTTGGCGCTGGAGAACTCGGGGGCGACGCCTTCGGCCGTCGCCCCTGCGGGGCACCGGGTCTCGGCCGGATACCGGGTGAGCGACGGGGAGTCTGCGGGTTCGGTGCGAGTCGAGTGGGCCGGGCCGCCCGGCAGCGGCGCCGCTCATGACGAGGAGGATGCGCTGGCCGCCTGTGCTTCGGCCTTGCGGGAGCTGGGGTGGACCGTGCTGCTTTATCGGGGGCCCCGCAGACGGCTCTATCTGGAGGTGGAGCCGCCGAGCGGATTGTCCGGCGGGCACGGGCGGGCGTGAGGCGGCGTTGTCGGACCCGTGGGAGATGCTTGACGGTCCGACAGCCCTGAGGAGGAGATGCTGAGATGGACAAGGACGAGCTGGCCGCGGCGCAGGCGTACATCCGCCTGTTGGAGGCCACCCGAGCAGCGCTCGCGGACCCCGACGACGCACCGGTCTTCCTGCCGCTGCTCACCTCTCCGATGCGGGAGGCCGACCATGCGCTGCGCAGCGCGGGGCTGACGGGCAACGAGGATCGGCTGTTCGCTCTCGTCCGGGCACTGCAGCCGAGCCTTTCCGGTAGCGACAGATAGGTGCGTCGGGCGGGCCCGCGGCGTGCGGCGTCCAGCGGCCGACGGGAGGGGCAGGGCTCCGCTGGTCCCCCGGCCCCGCCCGGCCTGTCTGGTCAGCCGCGCCTGTGCCCGTGCGGGTCCGTCCTACCGCGCCTGTCCGTTCGGCCCCATCTGTCCGTCCGGCGTGAGAGTGCCCGTGGGCCGGGGCGCGTCCGTGGGCACCGGTGCGAGACCGAGCTCCTGCTCTCCGGGGCCCAGAAGTGCGAAGAACCGGTCGACTTCCTGGTCGTCGACCTCGGCGAGGGAGGCCGGCTTCCACTGCGGGTCGTTGTCCTTGTCGATGATCCGGGCGCGCACGCCTTCCACGAAGTCGGGGTGTTCGAACGCCCGGCTGGAGACACGAAACTCCTGGTCGAGGACGGCTTCCAGGCTGTCGAGGCGGGCCGCCCTGCGGACTGCGGCCAGCGTGACCTTGAGCGCGAGGGGAGACTTGGTCAGGAGTTCGTCCGCTGCCGCCTCCGCTGCGGGAACACCGCTGCCACGCAGCCGTCGAACGATCTCCTCCACGGTGTCCGCCGCGTAGCAGGCGTCGATCCAGTCGCGCTGCGCGGCAAGCTCGCCGGCGGACGGCTCCGTCGCGAACCGCTGGACGATGTCCGCGACGGAGGTGTCCGGGCCGGTCTGCTCTCCCAGGGCTTCGGTCAGTGCCGGCAGGAGACGGGCGGGGATGTGGTGATCGGCCAGACCGCAGAGCACCGCGTCGGCCGCCCCGACGGAACGGCCGGTGAGCGCCAGATGGGTGCCCAGTTCGCCGGGGGCGGCGGCCAGCAGCCGCGTGCCCCCGACATCGGGCACGAAGCCGATGGCGGTCTCGGGCATGGCGACGCGTGAGCGCTCGGTGACGACACGGATTCCGGCGTGGGCGGACACCCCGACTCCGCCGCCCATCACGATGCCGTCCATCAGGGCGACGTACGGCTTGGGGAATCGGGCGATGCGGGCGTTGAGGCGGTACTCGTCACGCCAGAACTCCAGGGACGCACGTCCCGATGCCCGTGCGTCGTCGTGCAGGGCCCGGATGTCGCCACCGGCGCACAGGCCCCGGTCGCCCGCCCCGGACAGCAGCACCGACTCGATCGACTCGTCCTGCTCGGCGCGGGCCAGGGCCTCGTCGAGAAGCCGCACCATGGTGTGGCTGAGGGCGTTGAGGGCCCGGGGGCGATTCAGTGTGAGGTGCAGGCATGGGCCCCGCGTCTCCAGCAGGACGGGCCGGTCATCGTTCATGCGTGCGCTCCGCTCGCTGGGCTCATGGACACCTCGGACACCGTCCATGGTCGCGGACGGCCCCCGGCCGCCGTTCCGCGCCCCCCGGATCGGGCGCTGGGGCGGGAGGGGGCCGTGCGGGGCGGTGGTACGGGGATGGCCGACGCGTGGTCTTCCGGGGCACGGGCGTACGGGCAGGCGCGGCGGGCCGCTGTGGCAGTCCGGCGGATGCGGCTCGACAATTGAGATCTACGGGGTGCGCCGACGCACGGCCCCGCCGGACGACCTCCGGAGCAGGAATGACCGACGACGAACGGCGGCAGGACGCCGAAGCCTCTCCGCTCCGCCGGATCGACCGGAAGACCAACGGTGAGATCCGGCCGACGGAACGCCTCGCCATGAACCGGACCGGCAGCTTCGACTGGGATCTGGACACCCGGACCCTGGACATCGACGAGGCCGGGCTCATGGTGTTCGGCGTGGACCCGGCGACGTTCGACGCACGCCCGGCCGCCCTGCTGGAGCATCTGGAACCGGCGGAACGTGCTCGGCTCGATGTCACGATCGACGAGGCCATCACCGGAGGCAGCAGTTCCTACAGCGTCCACTTCCGCGTTCCGCTGGACGACGGGACCACGCAGTGGACCCATGTCCAGGCTCGCATCCTGCGATCGAAGGACGGCAGAGCCCATCGGATCGTGGGGGTCGTCCGGGACGCGACGGCGGAGGTCACCCATTCGGCCTTCGTCCTCGATCTGGAAAAGCGGCGGCAACGCCAGACCAATATCGTTGAACGCACAACGAGTGCCATGTCCCGCGCGGTGACCGTGGACGATGTGACGGCCGCCCTCACCGGACCCGGCGGGCTGGCCCGGCTCGGCGCGGACGGACTCGCCCTGGGCCTCGTGGAGAACTCCGCCCTGAACATCGTCGCACTGAGTGGCGAGTCGCTCGAGGTGCTCGACGGGCTCGGCTCCGGTGACCTCGACCGCAATCTCCCCCTCGCGGACACCATCCGCAGCGGACGCCCCCGGTTCATCACCTCCCTCGCCGCCCTGGCCCGGCGCTACCCGGAACTGGAACCGCATCTGGGGAGACTCAAGTTCCGGGCGGCGGCGTATCTCCCGCTGGTGGCCCAGGCCCGGTCGCTCGGCGGTCTGGCTCTCTTCTACCGCGAGCGCACGGTCTTCAACGCGGACGAGCGCATCCTGTGCCTGGGCCTGGCGGCGATCGTGGCCCAGTCGCTGCAGCGGGCGATGCTCTTCGACGAGGAGCGGGAGTTCGCCACCCAGCTCCAGTCCGCGATGCTCCCGCCCCGGATACAGGACGTCGAAGGCGGCGAGATCGCGGTCCGCTACCACGCCGCGTGGAGCGGCCGACAGGTCGGCGGCGACTGGTACGACGTGATCACCCTGCCCAAGAAGCGTTACGGGCTGGTCGTGGGGGACGTGCAGGGGCACGACACCCACGCGGCCGCGATCATGGGCCAGTTGCGCATCGCCCTGCGCGCCTACGCAGCCGAGGGCCACCCGCCGGCCACCGTACTGGCACGGGCTTCCCGCTTCCTCTCCGAACTGGACACCGAGCGCTTCGCCACCTGCACGTACGCCCAGGTCGACCTGGCCTCCGGAGCGGTGCAGGTGGTGCGGGCCGGGCACCTCGGCCCGTTGATCCGCCACGTCGACGGGCGGGTCGGCAGCCCGCAGGTGCGTGGCGGGCTGCCGCTGGGCACCTCCACCGATCTCCAGGACGAGGAGTACCCGGAGACCCGGCTCGACCTGGTGCCCGGGGAGACGTTCGTGCTGTACACGGACGGGCTGGTGGAGGAGCCCGGGGCCGACCTCGACACCGGGATCGACGCGCTGCGCAACGAGGTGAGCGCGGGGCCCGCCGGGGCCGAGGCGCTGGCCGATCATCTGTCGGAACGGCTGTGGGAACGGTGGGGGTCGGGGGACGATGTGGCGCTCCTGGTCCTGCGCCGGAGCCCGGACGTGGGGTCGTCGCACGCGCCACGGATCCACCAGTACATCCACCAGGCGGACCCGGAAGGGCTCTCGGACGCCCGCGCGATCGTGCGCCAGGCCCTCGCCGACTGGGACATGGCCGAGTTCGCGGACGATGCGGAGCTCGTCACGGGCGAGTTGTTGGTGAACGTGCTCCTGCACACCGAGGGCGGGGCCGTCCTGACATTGGAAGTGCTGCCCGAACCGGTGCGGCGGATCCGGCTGTCGGTCCAGGACCGCTCCAGCGCCTGGCCCCGTCGGCGTACACCGGGCGAGACCTCCACCTCCGGGCGGGGGCTGCTCCTGCTGGACGCGGTCGCCACCCGCTGGGGAATCGAACCCCGCGGCGAGGGCAAAGCCGTCTGGTGCGAGGTCGGCCCCGCTCCCCCGCCGGCCACCGCGCCGCCGACGGTCGCGGAGCGGTGAGGAACGTCGAGGGGTGTGGCGCAGCACCGTGGTGCTGCGCCACACCCCTCGACCACCGGCCCATACGGTCCGGACCGGTGGTCGGACGGCCTCGGCCGCTTCCTGCGCTCCTACCGCCCGAGGGCCTGCTGCCGCGTACCGCCGGCGCGGGCCGCTGAACGCGGGAGCGTCAGCTCTGGGCGGTACGCCGCTTGCGGACGGCCCACAGGATGCCGCCACCGGCCAGCAGCACCGCGACAGCGGCGCCACCGATGACCGGAGTCGTCGACGACGAGCCGGTCTCGGCCAGGTCCGGCGAGCTCGGGCTCGGGGCGGGCACGGCGGGCGCGGACTCCGAAGGCGTCTCGCTCGGCGTGGCGCTCGGCTCGGGGGTCTCGGTGCCCGGCGTCTCCGACGGGGCCGGCTCGCTCGGGGTCGGCTCGGGCGGCGTGGGGCTGGGCTCCTCGTCGCACACCTCGGCCGTCTCCGTCTTGTCGATGGAGTGCCGGCCGTCGCCGTCGGCGTCCTTGACGACCAGTCGGACGGTCACCGCCTTGTCGTGCTCGGGCAGCGTCAGCTTCTTGTGGAACTCACGGCCGAACGTCTCGGTGGGGAGCAGGTCCTTGCCGTCCACCGTGACGGTCACCGTGTTGGGGACGTCGCTCGTGTAGTTGGTGAGGTCGACAGTCACCTCGGAGCAGGTCACGGCCCAGGTGGGGGTGTGAGCCGCGGCCGGACCGGCGGAGATGACGCCTCCGGTCAGACCGACGACCGCAGCGGCCACGAGTGCTCCCGCGCCACGCCACGATCTCCTGGGTATGGTCATGGATTCTTCCTCCAGATACATCTCATCGCCCGAATGGCGGTGGGGCGCACAGTACTGCCATCGCCCAGGAGCGACGTAGTCGCCCCGTGCGTGGCCCCTCGCACCAACTCCGGGCATATCCCCGCTACTTCCGGCAAGGCGGACAGGCCTCCCGCCGTCCCGTTCTCCAGCGGTGGCCGAACTGTTCCCCGACGGTGGCCGAATGAGAGGGTGGACTGTGCATCTATCTGCCGCCGCCTGTGCGCCCGAGCCTGGAGCATGACCCGTTCTATGCGATTGCTGCTGATCCGTCACGGCCAGACACCGTCCAACCTCGGCCACTTCCTGGACACCGCGCGGCCCGGCCCCGGGCTGACCGACCTGGGTCTGCGGCAGGCGGCGGCCCTGCCCGGGGCGCTCGCCGCGGAGGACATCGCGACGTTGTACGCCTCCACCCTGACGCGTACGCAGCTCACGGCCGCGCCCCTTGCCCAGGAGCGGGGCATCGAGGTCCGGATCCGTGACGGGATCCGGGAACTGTCGGCCGGCGACCCGGAGATGCGGGCCGATGACGAGGCCGTCCGGCAGTACCTGACGACCGCCTTCTCCTGGCCCGCCGGGGACCTCGCCCGCCGGATGCCCGGGGGCGAGAACGGGACGGAGGCCCTGGCCCGCTTCGACGCGGTGGTGGCCGAGGCAGCGCAGTCCGGGCAGGCCAGGACCGCGGCGCTCGTCAGTCATGGCGCCGCCATCCGTGTGTGGGCAGCCGCCCGCGCACGGAACGTCTCGGTCGAGTTCGCCGCCGAACACGGCCTGGACAACACGGGCGTGGTGGTGGTCGAGGGCTCCCCAGACGAGGGATGGACGGCCCTCTCCTGGGCCGGGGCGGTCGTCCCCGCGGTCACTGCGAGCGGCGCGGCGGACGGCGGCCCGGCAGGCCGCACGCTGCCGGGCCCGGAGCTGCGACCGGAACCCGGGACCGGAGCTGGGACCGCCGCTGGGACCGACAGCTGATCACCCCACCGCCTGATCGCCGCACGCGCTCAGCCCGGTCGACACATCGTCAAGTCGTCACAGCGCCTTGTGCATGATGTGAAGCCCCACATAGCCCTGGGTCGGATGGTTGAAGCCTTCCGGAAGGGTGCCGATCACGTCGAAGCCGATCGACCGGTACAGCTTGACGGCGTGGGTGTTGGTCTCGACCACCGCGTTGAACTGCATGGCCCGATACCCTTCGGCGCGAGCCCAGTCGACCGAGTAGGCGCACAGCGCGCGCCCCACTCCCCGGCCGGAGTGATCGGGGTCGACCATATAGGTGGCGCTGGCTATGTGGGAGCCGTTGCCCATGTGGTTGCGATTCATCTTCGCCGTGCCGAGCACCGTCCCGGCGTCGCCCACGGCGACGACCACTCGGCTCGGCGCAGCAACGAACCACCATCCTTCGGCCTCCTTCTCGCCGAGCTCGAGCGGGTAGGTCAGCGTCTCGCCCGCGGAGACGATCGAGTGGAAGAACGGCCAGATGGCAGGCCAGTCCTCGGCGACGGCTTCTCTGATCAACATAGGGACAGAATGGCCGATACGAGCGGGAGGTGCGAAGCCTTATCCGGCACCCCGACCACGCCACCCGAGCCTGGCGAGCAACCCCTTCCCCGCCGGCGCGCGCACCGCAACCGAGCGTGACGCCTCGGGGCGGGCGTCCGGCGCCGCCCGGATCGCCCCGTCGTCCCCGGGGCGAGGCGCCGGCCGGTCCTCGCGTGCCCGGTCCAGCTCCAGGGCCAGATTGACCCGCCGCCAGAGAATCTCGTCCGGATCGTCGGCCAGCATCAACTCCCCCATGGCCTCCCTCGCCGCCATGGATCCCGGGCGTCCGAAGACCGGCTCGGGTCGGACCCGTACGAGATAGGCGCGTTCATAGGGGTCGTCCACCACTTCCGCCAGTTGCACCGGGTCCAGTGCCGACGCCTGGACCGCCGCCCGTTCCCAGGGGTCCTGCGTGCGGTTCAGCAACCGGTCGATGCGCTGCGAGCGCCAGTTGCGCGCCCGCCAGTCGGCGCCCGACTCCAGCATCGTGCGCATCCCCAGAGGTGTCCGTCCGGCGAGCAGCTCGGGCTCCCGGGAGGCCAGCGCGGCAAGCTCGTCGGTGAGGTAGAGCCAGACCACCGCGCGATACCGGTTCAGATAGAACGTGACCGGCGAGACGCAGCCCGCGCGTGCCAGCCGGGTGAGCCGTGCCGGAGCGATGTCCAGCAGAGCCGCCCCTTCCGCTGTTCCGACGGTGCGGACCCGCTCCGCCAGTCCGTCGGGGAAACCCGGCTGCTCCCGCAGACGCGCGATCTCCTCCTCGTGCACCCGTGGCCGCCCTACGCCGGGTGCGCCGACGACGGCGATTAGCCCGAGGTGCACGGCCAGCTCGAACTCCGCACGCCGGATCCCCAGTTCCTGGGCGGCGCGACCGGCCGCGACCGTCGTCCCCGGGGCGGCAGGCGAAGCCTGCCTGCCCGCACCCACTGCCTGCGCGCCCACGCCCCCGGCATGCGCGTCGGCCCGCGCGCTCGTGTCATCGGCCGGCGCGCCTGCGACCTCGGTCCGCGCACCTGCGTCCTCGGCCCGCACGTCCTGGGCCCCGCCGCGCCCCCGCAGCACTTCCTTGACCGTCATGACTGTCCTCCCCCGTCGGCTCGAATACTCTCCGTGATCACCGTAGCTCGAGGGAGTCATCGCCCGTCAGCCCTGTGGATAACTCTCCACCGGCGACGAAAGGCACAGGTCAGAGGGGTCCGATGTCCTCGGGTCCGCCTTGGCGTACGGAGACTCCGAGGTGTTCTCCGACCCGGTTGACGAGCAGGGTCATCTCGTAGGCGACCTGGCCGACGTCGGCTTCGGCGGCGGTCAGCACGCACAGGCAACTGCCGTCACCGGCGGCCGTCACGAAAAGCAGCGCCTCGTCGAACTCAACCATCGTCTGGCGGGCCCTGCCCGCCCGGAAGTGACGCCCCGACCCGCGCGCCAGACTCTGCAGACCGGAGGAAACCGCCGCCAGGTGCTCCGCGTCCTCCCGGGCGAGTCCGGTGCTGGCCCCGGTGACCAGTCCGTCGTTCGACAGCACCAAGGCGTGTCGGATGAATTGCACCCTGCTGGTGAGATCGTCAAGGAGCCAGTCAAGTCCCCGGTCAAGCGGCATGTGCTCGTCCTCCCCGTACCTTCGTTCCCCGTACCCCACTACGCGTAAGCCTTGCGCAACGGCCCCGCAGGGGCAAGCGCCCCTCACAGCGCGGGGTGCCGCTTCGCGCCATGCGGGGATCGGGCTCAGGATGGGCCCATGGCACACCACATGACCGAAGAAGAATGGCGGGCCTTCCTGTCGGAGGGCACGCGCACGGCGAAGGTTTCGACGGTGCGGGCCGACGGCAGCCCGCACATCGCTCCCGTCTGGTTCCTTCTCGACGGCGACTCGGTGGTCTTCAACACCGGGAAGAAGAGCGTGAAGGGGCGCAATCTGGCACGCGACGGGCGGGTCGCTCTGTGCATCGACGACGACCGGCATCCGTACGCGTTCGCGGTGGTGCAGGGGCATGCCGAGCTGAGCGAGGACCCCAAGGAACTGCTGCGGTGGGCGACGCTGATCGCCGGCCGCTATGTGGGGGCGGACGCTGCCGAGGAGTTCGGCCGGCGCAACGGGGTCCCCGGCGAACTGATCGTGCGCGTGCGGATCGACAAGGTGGTCGCGATGGCCGACATGGCCGACTGACGGACGGGCCGCGACACCCTGCGGTCAGCCGACGGAGGCGAGGAGTCGGGCGGTGTGCATGCGCCCGGCATACTCGACCGTACGGATCAGGACTTCTTTCCCGGAGGCCCGGTCGCGCGCGTCACACAGCACGACCGGTGTGCCCGGGTCGAGGTCGAGCGCCTGCGCGACGTCGTGCTCCGTATGGTCGCGAGCGCCGGGGAAGCGGTTGACGGCGACGAGGAACGGTATCCGGCGGCGCTCGAAATAGTCGACGGCGGCGAAGCAGTCCTCGAGCCGCCGGGTGTCGGCGAGCACGATCGCCGCGAGGGCGCCCTCGCACAGCTCGTCCCACAGAAACCAGAAGCGGTCCTGGCCCGGCGTGCCGAACAGGTAGAGCGACAGGCCGGTGTGGACGGTGATGCGGCCGAAGTCCATCGCCACGGTCGTGGTGGTCTTTCGCTCGACCCCGTCGGTGTCGTCCCGGTCCCGCCCGCTCTCGCTCAGCGTCTCCTCCGAGTACAGCGGGCGGATCTCGCTGACCGAGCCGACCAGGGTGGTCTTCCCGGCCCCGAAGCCGCCCGCCACGACGATCTTCAGGGTGAGCGCGATGTCCTCTCCGATCATGCTCCTCCCGACGTTCCCGACGTTCCCGACGTTCCCGGCGGTGCGGCGGTCGGTGCGGAGGCTCTCGGCGCTGTCGACGTGCTCGGCGGGCATGCGTCCCTGCTCTCTCACGCGTGGCATTCGTTCGGAGATCGGTACGGGCCTTGCTTCAGCAATCGCTTGCGGGCCGACAGCATGGCAACCGGTCGGCTGCGCTCGCGCGGATTGATCGTTCTTGACCGATGTGGCTTCGCCCCGGTCGCTCCTTGCCTTATCCCGACCTCATCCCGACCTTCTTACGTCTCCCTTCGACGGGTCGCCTGTCCCTCGCGGGCCTCGGGCGCTTCCGCAGCGGCCTCTACACTGGCCTTTTCGGCCGGCGCAAACGGTCAGCGGTGTCGGGTCCGCGCAAACGGCCCGGGGACGAGGAGATACGAGCGTGTCGACAGGTTCCGACGGCGGTTTCCAGGATCCGCCCGCGGAGGTGCTGGCGGAGGCCGCGGCGGCGTTCGGCCTGCTGGCGACACCGGCACGGCTGCACATCGTGTGGGCACTGGCACAGGGCGAGAGCGATGTGACGGGACTTGCCGAGCGGGTGGGCGGCACCCTTCCCTCGATCAGCCAGCACCTGACGAAGCTGAAGCTGGCCGGTCTCGTCCGTTCGCGCCGTGAGGGTCGGCGGCAGGTCTATCTGGTCGACGATCCCGATGTGGTGACGGTCGTCCGGCTCATGGTCGGCCAACTGGCCGAACGCGCCGGGCACCCCTCCCAGCAGCCCGTCCGCCTGCGTGAGCTCGGTGCCTGAGAGCAGTTCAGCCGCGGGGCCCGGACACATCACCTCCGGCGCAGCGGCCTCCGTCACACCGTTTCCCGGCACCGGCACCGGCGCCGGCTCGGATCCAGCGGCAGGACCCGGCGGGGATCGCAGGAACACGGCTCCGGCCGCCGGCACCGGGCCCACCTCCCTACAGACGCTGCGCGCCCTCGGCAGCGGGCCCCGCGGACTGCTGGAGGCGGAGGCCGAGATCCGGCTCGGCCGGATCGGCGAGAACGTTCTGCCCGCTCGGCGGCCCGTGCCCTGGCCCCGGCGCTTCCTGCGCAGTCTCCGGGATCCCTTCACCTCCGTACTGCTCTGTCTGGGCCTGGTCTCGGCCCTCGTCGCCGCCTGGGGCACCGCCTGCGTCATCCTGGCCCTCGTCGGGGTGAGCTGCCTGCTGCGTTCGACCGAGGAGCATCGCGCCGACCGGTCCACCGCGGCGCTGCGCGAACTGGTGGCGACCACGGCGACCGTGGTGCGCCGCACCACGGAGGACGCCTCTCCCCGGGAACGGGAGGTGCCGATCGCCGACCTGGTGCCGGGGGATGTGATCCGGCTCCGGCCGGGCGATCTCGTACCCGCCGATGTCCATCTGCTGCGTACCGACGGCCTCACCGTGCATCAGTCGGCCCTGACCGGGGAATCGGCGCCGGTGGCCAAGCAGGCCCTCGACGTTCCTGACCCCGCGCTGTCCGGGGCCGGACCGTTCGCGCAGCCGCAGTGGTGTTTCCAGGGCAGCAGCGTCACCTCCGGCAGCGGTACGGCGGTGATCGTGGCCACCGGCGGGGAGACCCGGTTCGCCGCCGCCCACGACGGCCGGGCCCGGCAGCGGGGTGCGAGCGCCTTCGACCGGTCGGTCCAGGGGATCTCCTGGACCCTCATCCGCTTCATGCTCCTGACTCCGCCCCTGGTGCTGATGGCCAATGCGGCGCTGCGCGGCCGGGGTCTGGAGACGCTGCCGTTCGCCGTGGCCGTCGCCGTGGGGCTCACGCCGGAGATGCTGCCGGTCATCGTCACGACGACGCTCGCGCGGGGCGCCGCCCGGCTGGCGCGCACCAGCGGGGTGATCGTCAAACGGCTCCCGGCGCTGCACGACCTGGGGGCGGTCGACGTGCTGTGCCTGGACAAGACCGGCACGCTGACCGAGGACCGGCCCGTCGTCGCCGGGGCGACAGACTGTACGGACCGGGCCGATCCCGACGTACTGCGGTGGGCGGCGATCAGTGCGCTGTGGACGCTCCAGCTGGCGGAACTGCCCGCGGCCGACGCGCTCGACGAAGCGGTGCTGGACGCCGCCGAGGAGTGCGGTCCGTCCGCTGCCGGGGAGGTGGATCCGGACGTGTACGAGGGTGTCGCGGTCCTGCCCTTCGATCCGGTGCGCCGCGTCGCGACCGCCGTGGTCCGGCGGCCCGACCGGCTCGGTGTGCACACCCTGGTCACCAAGGGCGCCGTCGAGGCCGTGCTCGACCGGTGCGCCATCGAGCAGGACGAGCGCGACCGGCTGCTCGCCCTGGCGGACCGGAAGGCCGGGACCGGGCTGCGTCTGCTGGCCGTGGCCCGTGCCGACCGGACGTCCCGGCCGGGCGCGTACACCCCTGCGGACGAGCGGGGTCTGACCTTCCTGGGGCTGGTGGCGCTGCGGGACGTTCCGGCCCCGAGCGCCGCCCACGCGCTCGGCGTGCTCGCGCGGCGGGGCGTGAGCGTGAAGGTGCTCACCGGCGACCATCCGGGTACGGCCGCCCGGGTCTGCGCGGATCTCGGGCTGCGTCCGGAGGGCCGCGCCGGACCCGACGAGGTGGTGACGGCCGAGCTGGTGGACACCCTGTCGGACACGGAGCTGGTCGGGGTGGCGGACCGGGCCACGGTGTTCGCGCGCTGCACCCCCGAGCACAAGGCCCGGATCGTCTCGGCCCTGCGCGCCGGCGGTCACACGACCGGCTTCCTCGGGGACGGCGTCAACGACCTGCCCGCCCTGCGCGCCGCCGACGTGGGCATCTGCCCCCGCAACGCCGTGGACGTGGCCCGGGAGGCGGCCGATGTCGTCCTGGCGGAGAAGGACCTCACCGCGATCGACCATGCGGTGCTGGCGGGCCGGCGCAGCAGCGGGAACATCGCCACCTATCTGCGCATCACGCTCTCCTCGAACCTCGGCAATGTCATCGCGATGCTGACGGCCGGGCTGATGCTGCCCTTCCTTCCCATGCTCCCGGCGCAGGTGCTGGTGCAGAACCTCTGCTTCGACGCGGCGCAGCTGGCCTTCGCGTTCGACCGCCCGGCGGCTTCGGTCCTGCGCCGCCCCACCGTGCTGCGGCCGCGCGACTTCCTGCGCTTCATCACGGGGTTCGGCCTGCTCAACGCGGCCGCCGACCTCGCCACCTTCGGAGTGCTCGCGCTCGCCCTCCACAACGCGTCCGGGGACGACGGAGAGGCCGCGTTCCACGCCGGGTGGTTCACCGAGAACCTGCTCACCCAGGCTCTCGTGATGATCCTCCTGCGGACCGGTCGCAGGGGCGCCGAACGCCGGGCGGGCGGGCCGCTGCGGGCTGCCGCGGCGGGTCTCGCGGCGGTGGGCGTCGTGCTCCCGCTCACCCCGCTCGGGCCGGTGCTGGGCATGAGCGCCCTGCCGCCCCTCTACTACCTGTTGATCGGCTCGGTCCTGGGTCTGTACGCGCTCGGACTCACGGCGGCCCGCCGACGGTACGAGAGCCGCCACCGGCCCGACGCCGCGCCGGACCACGTACGCGAGCAGGTCAGGAAGGGCCGGAAGAGCGTGTCGAGCACTGAGGGGCGCTCCGTCAGCGCGTCGAGCCCTGAGGGTGCCCGCTCCGGACCGAAACGATAGTTGTACAGTTGCGCAATGTGGCAACTGTTGCCGCGCGAACGGAGAGAAGGGCGGGAGCAGAATGTTGCGCAACGGCCTGGCACCCTGGCACCTGTTGATCCTGGCGGCCATCGTGATCGCCGTCTTCGGCTCGAAGAAGCTGCCGGACACCGCCCGCGCACTGGGGAAGTCCATGCGCATCCTCAAGAGCGAGGCCAAGGCCATGAAGGACGAGAACGGCCCCTGACGCGCACGGGGCGGGGCCATGACCCGACGCCTCCCGCCGCCTCTCACTTCATGGCTTGCGCAATCCGGGAACCCTGTGTGCCGCGCCGAGCGTTCGTACAGGTAGCGGCCACAGGAGTGACAGCAGAACAGCATCGATCGCCGGACCCAGGACGCGGTGAAGCCGCAGGGCCCGGATCGTCGGTGCGGACCGACAGAACACAGGAGGAAATTCATGGGTGTGACCCTGGCGAAGGGCGGCAATGTCTCCCTGTCGAAGGAGGCCCCCGGCCTGACCGCCGTGACGGTCGGGCTCGGCTGGGACGTACGGACCACGACCGGGGCCGATCACGACCTGGATGCCAGTGCGCTGCTGTGCTCCGAGGCGGGCAAGGTCCTCTCCGACGGCCACTTCGTCTTCTACAACAACCTCAACAGCCCCGACGGTTCGGTCCGCCACACCGGTGACAACCTGACGGGTGAGGGCGAGGGCGACGACGAGTCGGTCGAGGTCGACCTGGCGTCGGTCCCCGCCGAGGTCGCGAAGATCGTGTTCCCCGTCTCGATCCATGACGCCCAGAGCCGGGGCCAGAGCTTCGGCCAGGTGCGCAACGCGTTCATCCGTGTGGTGAACCGGGCCAACGGCGTCGAGCTCGCCCGCTACGACCTGAGCGAGGACGCCTCCACCGAGACCGCGATGGTCTTCGGCGAGCTGTACCGGCACGGCGCCGAGTGGAAGTTCCGGGCCGTCGGCCAGGGGTACGCCTCGGGCCTGGCGGGCATCGCATCGGACTACGGCGTCAACGTCTGACAGGACACGTCGGCCTCCGGGCCTGACAGGACACTCGGCCTCCGGGTCTGACGGGACATGTCGGCCTCCGGCGATCGCACGCCGCGTCCCGGGGCCCGGACGCGACCGCGAGCGGAGGGCCGGTCATGGAGCAGAAGCCCATGCCCGGCCCTCCGCTCGCGGCGTTTCGGCCGCCTGCCCGGGGCCGCCTCCCACTGCACGGCGTCTCGCACGCACACGGGGTGCGCGATCATGTCCCCATGGCCAACGACCACACCCACGTCCTGGACTTCTTCACCCCGCGCGCGGCCGGCTGGGACAGCCGCTTCCCCGACGACGGTCCCGCCTACGCCGCCGCGGCCGATCTGCTCGGGCTGCGCCCCGGCGATGCCGTGCTCGACGCGGGCTGCGGGACGGGGCGCGCCCTGCCCGCGCTGCGGGCGGCGGTCGGGCCGGAGGGCACCGTGCTGGGTGCCGACCTGACCCCGGCCATGCTGGAGGCAGCCGTCCGGGCGGGACGAGGGGACAACGGGACGCTGCTGCGCGCCGATGTCGCACGGCTGCCGCTGCGCGCAGGGGCGTTGGACGCGGTGTTCGGTGCCGGGCTGATCTCGCATCTGGCCCACCCCGAGGCGGATACGGCGGAGCTCGCACGGGTGGTGCGACCGGGCGGGGTCCTGGCCCTGTTCCACCCGATCGGCCGGGCCGCCCTCGCCGCACGTCAGGGGCGCACCGTCACCGACGACGACCTCCGGGCCGAGCCCAGGCTGCGTGAACTGCTGGCCGGTTCGGGATGGCGCCTGGAGTCCTACGCGGACGAGGACGACCGCTTCCTGGCTCTCGCGGTCCGGCAGGACGAGGGCCTTTCCGGCGCCTCGTAGGACCCGCCGGCCGCCGCTCGGCACGACGAGGCGGGGGCGGGGCCCGGTCGGGGCGACCAGGGTGTGGCCCGGACGGGCGGTCGAGTCACTCGACGGGGGCCTGCGGGGGCCGGCGGCCCGGCACCGGGCAGCCGCGGACGCCCGGCACAGGGAACGTGCCGAGCCCCTCGATGTCGTACCCGTCCGGATAGCCCTTGATCTCGGGGTTCTGGCGCGCGTAGTGGGGCGTCTGCCGGGGCGGCAGGAGCCGGACGGCACGGGCCCGGAGCCGGAGCGCGCCCCTCGTCAGTCCGCGGGCCACCGGTCCCGGGCGGCGGTAGCGGAACGCCTTGAGCAGCGAGTCGTCCATGAGCGCCAGTCCGGCGCCGCGCACCACCGGGGCCAGCGGCGCTGGATACCAGGACGCCATCAGCGCCAGGGTGGCGTCGGAGACCCGGCGGGCTCCCTCGTCCCAGCCGAAATGCTCGTGCTCGTAGGCGTCCAGGGTGCGCTCGAAGTCCTCGTAGGTCTGCGGAACGTCCTTGATCCCCATGTGCGCGCCGAGCGTGCGGTAGTAGGCGGCGAAGGCCCCCAGCTCGTGGCAGCAGAGGCGTCGCCAGCCGAATTGGTCCAGCCAGCGCTTCGGGGTGACGACGAAGGTGCACAGGACGTAGCGCATGTCGTCGTCGCTGATGGCGTAGCTGCGGTGCATCCGGTTGATCCGGCGGACGGCAGTGCGGCCTTCGTCGGTGTCGAACCCGTGCTCCACCACCGTGTCGAGCAGCAGGGCGGTGTCGTCGTAGCGTTTCTGGGATCGCCCCGTCAACTCCCCTGTCTCGTCGAGGAGTCGTCCGATGCTGGGCACGGCATAGGTACGGTAGAGGGCCAGTTCGAGGGCGCGGGTGATGTCCCAGGGGAACTCGTAGGTGACGGAGAGACGGTAGATCTCCAGGAAGTCCCGCTCGGGGTCGCGTCGCTGAATGTCCTTCAGCCGGTCGTACCGCTTCACCATGCTGTCCCCCTCGCTCGGCCGGATGTCCGACCTTACGTGGAGGCTGCCCGCGCACCCGGGCCTTCAGCCGCCCCACACCCGGACGGGTGGGCACGCCCCCTGCTCGCCAGGGCCTCGACGAGGGGGTTACCGAGTAGTTAGGGTGCGCCGACGGACCAAGGGACGCAGGACCGAGCCAGGGGCAGGTGGGCGATGAGCGATGGGGAGGACACCGTGGCCAGTGCGGACGATGCGGTCGCCGACGACGCGCTGTTGGTGCTGACCGCGATGCTGCTGACGCCCGCCCGGTTCCCGAGCGTGCTGGGGGACGACTACGTGGCCGCGTGCGGCGCGCTCGCGCTCGAACCGTACGACCAGGGCTACGGCCTCGTCCTCGGGCAGGACGGCGAGGGGGCCCGGTGGACCGTCGTCGTCGACGACGCCTCCCAGGTGGCTGTCGCCATCGCCGCGTGGGACTGCGGCATGGAGCACGACCTCTCCCCCGACGAGCGCTCCATGGTGTGCGCCCTGCCGGGCTGGCCGATGAATCTGGCCGTCTCGGCTCCCGGTGTCCCCGATCCGCACGATCCGGAGCCGGACGGGGAGGGCCTCGCACCGCTGTCCCCTCCCGATCCGGACGCCTGGGGTCCGGCGCAGCGGCGGCTCGGCGCGGACGAGATCGCCGCGCAGTGGCCGGTGTGGCGCGAGCAGCTCGACGACGCGCAGTTCTTGCAGCCGGGTGGCGGGGGAGAGCCGGAGGACGGGGCCTCTCCGTCCCCCCGGCACCCCGGTGCACGCAGGGCCCTCTCCGAGGCGAACGCCTATACGAAGGATCCGCCGCCGCCCGGCCGGATCCGCTCTTCCTACGCCTCCGCCGACGCACGCACCCTGCGCGTCGACGGCCCGGGGTGGTCGATGGTGGCCCGGACCGACGACATCGCCCTGATCCTGTTGGACGAGGAGCCGGGCACCGTCATCCCCGTCGGCCGTGGAGCCGCGCTGCCCGGCCTGCTCAGCGCCCTCGACGGGCTGGCCGTCCACCCCGCGTGACACCGTCGCGGGCGGCTCGGGACGACCCGCACCGCCCGCGCGAGGGCCGGGCGCACGGGCGATCGCGAGCGGGCCGGAACCCCTCGCGGGGCCGGCCCGTCTCCGGTCTCAGCGGCCGATCTGCTTGCGGTTGATCCTGCGGAGCCTGCTCCGCTGGGACGGGTCCAGCAGCAGATAGCCCGCCACGGGGACGCCGATCACGACCAGCAGCGCCCACCAGAATCCGATCAGGGGCCACAGGATGGCTGCCGCGAGCACTCCCCCGACAGCGACCTTCGCACCATTCGTCATGGTCCACGCCTCCTTCGCGGCCGGCGCCGCTCCTGTTGTGTGAACGCGTCCGCGCGCCCTTCCGTTCCCCATCATCGGTCGCGCTATCGCAGCGGCTCACCGACGTCGTGCATGTGCGACAGCGCCTGCCGGTAGGACTCGACCAGTCCGGTCTCCGCGTACGGCATGCCGATGCCGGAGCAGTGCGCCTTGACCAGGGGCTGGGCGAGGCGCAGGTTGGGGCGGGGCATGCTCGGGAAGAGGTGGTGCTCGATCTGGTAGTTCAGCCCCCCGAGGAACCAGTCCGTCAGGATGGAGCCCCGTACGTTGCGCGAGGTCAGGACCTGCCGCTGGAGGTGGCCCCAGCGCTCTCCGTCGGGGTCGGGCATCTCCATGCCCTTGTGGTTCGGGGCGAAGGCCATGCCCAGGTGGAGGCCGAACAGCGCGTGCAGCACCAGCGCGAAGACGATCGCCTTGCCCGGGGACAGCGTGCTCAGCAGCAGCGTCACGTACAGGGCGAAGTGCGCGGTCAGCAGCAGCGCCGAGACGGCCCGCTCCCGCAGGGGCTGACGGCGCAGGTACTGGAATCCGTAGATCTTGAGGGCGATGCCCTCGAGCAACAGCATCGGGAAGAACAGCCGAGCCTGGTTCCTGGTCAGCCAGCGGGCGAATCCCTCACGCTGCGCCGCCTGCTTCTGGGTCCAGACCAGGGCGCCGACCCCGACATCGGGGTCCTTGTCTATGTGGTTGGGATTGGCGTGGTGGCGTACGTGCTTGTCGTTCCACCACGCCTCGTTCATGCCGAGGAGCAGATTGGCGTGCACGAGACCGATAAACCTGCTCGTCCTGCGGTCGCCGGATATCTGCGCATGCCCCGCGTCATGGGCGACGAAGGCCGTACGGGTCCACAGGACCGCCATCGGCAGCGTGAGGAGCAGGCTCCACCAGGTGTCGCCCAGCAGAACGAAGCCGGTGATCACCGCGCCCAAGGCCGCCAGGTTCACGGCGATGCCGAGCGCATACCGGTCCGTGCGGCGCTCCAGCAGTCCCTGGTCCCGCACCGCACGCAGCAGCGGGGCGAAATCGCTCCCGGCCGCCGCGCCGCCCGGTGATCCAACAGGGCGGTCCGGACTGCTTTCGTCGGCGGGATCCGCAACGGTGGCTGGCGCCTGGGGCATGACGTCTCCGGTCTCTGGAACAAATGCGCTGACCCCATGGAACGTACGGGCCGGGGGCCGGGGGCAGCCATGACGCCACCACCCTGGTTCCCCGGGGGCAGACCCCCGTGCCGGGTGGTGGGGCTGACTGCACCATGGAGACCGAAGAAAGCATAGAAGTGACGCACGCCACACACCTGAACGGCCTGCCGTCGCACGGAGTGGAGTACCCTCGGCGACTCCGCCCACTAGTCAAATTTGAGGAATCTGACATCGCTGTGCACAGGCACCCTGCGGCAACGCCCTCCGAGATCGCCGAACTGTCCCGCTGCTCCGCGCTCTTCGTCCCCGCGGATCCGGCCCGTACCGGCAGGATCGCGTTCTGGAACCCGGACGGTAGCACCCCTTCCGACCATCACGGGACTTCGTCGGAGCTGACCGTGGTCGAAGCCGACCTGCGGCCCCGTACGGTTTCGGCGCTGCACCTCCCCGTGCGGGACGCTCTGCCGGTGCTGACCCGGGCACGCGCCGTCGCTGACGCCTCCCCCGCCACCGCCTTCTGGGGCGCCGCCGCGCTCCTCGCTCTCCAGTTCGTCGCCCGCGGCCTCCTGCTGCCGGGGCTGAGCGCCACCGACCACGACGCCTGGCGCATCGGACCGTTGAACGCCGAGGACCTCGAACGGATCCGGGAACTGGCGGCGTCGATGCCGCCGACCGCACACGCGACTCCGGTTCCGGACCCGACGACGAACGCCGACGCCGACGCCGACGCCGACGCCGACAGCGACGGTGCGGACGCCGATTCCGACGCCGGACCGCTGCTGCCCGAACCGGAGCACCTGCTGCGTGCGTTCCTCGACGCCGTGGCCGACGCGATGCCCCGTACCCCGGCTGCCGGGTTCGCCGCCGCCGGTCCCGCGTTCGCCGCCCAGCAGCCGCAGCACCTGCCCCAGGGGCGGGCCTGGGCGGCCGATGTGGCGGCCGGTCACGACGCGGGCGTACGGCTCTCGTTGCGTATCGAGGTCACCGGCGTGACCGGTGTCGACGTGGGCACGCCGTCGTTCCGTGCCGTGCTGCAGATCCACAGTGTCAGCGATCCCTCCCTGGTCGCCGATGCGGCCGAGGTGTGGGCGGGCGGCTCGCGGACCGCCGCGGCGTTCGGATCGCGGGCTCGGATGGACGCCCTCCTCACCCTGCGGCGCGCCGCCCGCGCCTGGCCCCCGCTGGCCCCGTTGCTCTCCGCCGCGGTGCCGGACTCGGTGGAACCGGCCGACGAGGAGATCGCCGAGCTGCTGGGGTCCGCCTCGCGCGCCCTGGCCGCCGCCGGTGTCCAGGTGCACTGGCCCAGGGAACTGGCCAGGAAGCTCACCGCGCGCGCCGTGATCGGTCCGGACGACCGGGAGACCACGGAGCGGGACTTCGCGGACGAGGAAGGCGGCGGGCCGGCAAGCGGGCCACGGGGACGTACCGCGGCGGACACGCCCTCGTTCCTCTCGGCGGACGCCCTGCTGTCCTTCGACTGGCGGTTCGCGCTGGGCGACCAGCGGCTGACCCGCGAGGAGCTGGACCGGCTCGCCGAGTCCAGCAGGCCCATCGTGCGACTGCGCGACCAGTGGGTGCTCATCGACCCCGAGGAGGCGCGCCGGGCCCGGGAGACCCAGGACCGCAAGGTCACCCCGATCGATGCCCTCGGCGCGGTGCTGACCGGTTCCACGGAAGTGGACGGCCGGCGCGTCGAGGTGGCGGCGACCGGCTGGCTCCAGCAGCTGCGGGACCGGCTGGCCGATCCGGAGGCCGCCGCCCAGCAGGCGATCGGACAGCCGGAGACGCTCGCCGCGACCCTGCGTGACTACCAGCTGCGCGGGCTGAACTGGCTGAACACCATGACCTCACTCGGCCTCGGGGCCTGCCTCGCCGACGACATGGGGCTCGGCAAGACGATCACGCTCATCGCCCTGCATCTGCACCGGCAGGGTGACCGCGACGCGGCCGGTCCGACGCTGGTGGTGTGCCCGACCTCGTTGATGGGCAACTGGCAGCGGGAGATCGAGAGGTTCGCGCCGGGCACCCCCGTCCGCCGCTTCCACGGGGCGTCGCGTTCCCTGGAAGGCCTGGTGGACGGCGAGTTCGTTCTGACGACGTACGGCACGATGCGCCTCGACACGTCCCGGCTCGCCGCCGTGTCCTGGGGCATGGTCGTCATCGACGAGGCGCAGCACGTCAAGAACCCGCACTCGGCGACGGCCAAGCAGTTGCGCACCCTCGGCGCCCGTGCCCGCGTCGCGCTCACCGGCACCCCCGTCGAGAACAACCTCTCCGAGCTGTGGGCGATCCTGGACTGGACGACGCCCGGTCTGCTCGGCCGGCTCGGCACCTTCCGTACGCGGTACGCCGCCGCGGTCGAGGGCGGCAACGACCCGGGCGCGGCCGAGCGGCTCGCGGCGCTGGTGCGGCCGTTCCTGCTGCGCCGCCGGAAGTCCGATCCGGGGATCGCACCGGAGCTGCCGCCGAAGACCGAGACCGACCGGGCCGTGTCGCTGACGCCGGAACAGACCGGCCTGTACGAGGCGGTGGTCCGCGAGACCCTGGCGGACATCTCCGCCGCCGACGGCTTCGAGCGGCGGGGGCTCGTGATGAAGCTGCTCACGGCGCTGAAGCAGATCTGCAACCACCCGGCGCAGTACCTCAAGGAGGAGCAGCCGCGCATCGCGGACCGGTCGGGGAAGGTCGAGCTGCTGGACGAACTCCTGGACACGATCCTCGCCGAGCAGGGTTCGGTGCTGGTCTTCACGCAGTACGTGCAGATGGCCCGGCTGCTGGAGGAACATCTCGCCGCGCGCGGAGTGGCCACGCAGTTCCTGCACGGCGGTACGCCGGTGGCCCGCCGCGAGGAGATGGTGGCGCGGTTCCAGGCGGGCGAGTCACCGGTGTTCCTGCTGTCGCTCAAGGCGGCGGGGACCGGGCTCAACCTCACCCGGGCCGGTCATGTCGTGCACTTCGACCGCTGGTGGAATCCGGCGGTCGAGGCGCAGGCGACGGACCGGGCGTACCGGATCGGCCAGACGCAGCCGGTGCAGGTGCACCGGCTGATCGCCGAGGGCACGATCGAGGACCGGATCGCCGAGATGCTGGCCCGCAAGCAGGGCCTGGCGGACGCGGTGCTGGGCTCCGGCGAGGCGGCACTGACCGAACTGACCGATGCGGAACTGGCCGACCTGGTCGAGCTGCGAGGGGGCGCACGATGAGCGACGCGTACGCGGACGGATACGAGGACGGCGAGGCGTACGGGGGCGAGTCCGGGGCGGGCCATGGGGATGCCTCGGACGCCTCGGAGGAGGGAGCCGACGAGGCGTCGCGGGACGGCCGGCGCGGACCGGAGCGTACGTTCGCGGCGTTCCCCCCGGCGCAGGGCCGGGGTTTCGCCACGTCCTGGTGGGGCCGGGCGTGGCTCAAGGCGCTGGAGGACACGGCGCTGGACGGCCAGCAGCTCAAGAAGGGGCGGCGGCTGGCCAGGGAGGGCCGGGTCGGGGCGGTCTCCGTACGGCCGGGGCGGATCACGGCCGTGGTGCGGGACAGCGACGGCACGGCCTACCGCAGCGACGTCCTGCTCCAGCAGCTCGGCGCGGGCGCCTGGGACCGGTTCCTGGACATGGCCGTGGACCGGGCCGGGCACATCGCGGCGCTGCTGGACCGGGAGATGCCGCCGCATCTGGTCGAGGACGCGGCGGGCGCGGGGGTCGAGCTGCTGCCCGGCATCGGCGATCTGGAGCCGGAGTGCACCTGCGACGCCTGGGACCACTGCCCGCATTCGGGTGCGCTCTGCTACCAGGTGGCGCGCCTGTTGGACGAGGACCCGTTCGTCCTGCTGCTGATGCGGGGGCGCGACGAGCGGCGGCTGCTGGACGAGCTCCAGGTGCGCAGTGCCGCCCGCGCGGTCCGGGCTGGGGACGGCGCGCCGGAGAGCGCCGACGACGCGGAGCGGGAGGTCCGCGGGGTCCCGGCGCAGGAGGCGTTCGCGGCCGCCGGGATCCTGCCCCCGCTCCCCGCTCCCCCGCCGGCCCCGGACGAGCCGGGGCGCGGGCCGTCGCTGGACACGGAGACCGATCCGGTGCCCGGGATCGACCCCGCCGCGCTGGAGGTGCTGGCGGCCGACAGCGCGGTGCGGGCCCGCCGGATGCTGTTGGACGCCCTGGCCCCGGGGCACGAAGGGCAGCCTCTTCCCGTGGAGCTGACCCCGCAGCAGGACGCGGTGCGGCTGGCCGCGGGCGCCCGGCCGGAGGCCTGGATCGCATCCCGCCTGGCCAAGGGGTCCGGCCGCCCGCCCGCGGAACTGGACGCGGCGGTCCGGGCCTGGAGGTACGGCGGGGTCGCGGGGCTCGCCGTGCTGGACGAGGAGTGGACGCCGGATCCGGAGCATCTGGGGCGGGCCCGCGCCCAGCTCGGCGAGGCGTGGGAGGCGGGCGAGCGGCCGGCCCTGCGGGCGAGCGGCCGGGCTCGCTGGACCGTGGCGGGCGCCGATGTCCAGCTCCGGTTCGACCGGACCGGGCGGTGGTGGCCCTACCGCAAGGAGCGCGGCCGTTGGGTGCCCGCCGGACCGGCGGACGACGACCCGGCGGGAGCGCTGGCGGGAGCGGACGGCGAGGCGGAGGCGGCGGGGGCCGGCGCGGGAGTCTGAAGCCTGTGGACGCGCGTGGAGGCGTATCGACGCGCGCGTGGGGGCTTGGGCCGGAACCGGGGTTCCTGTGAGCCGGGGTGCCGGGGGTGTGCGCGTCTGCCTGCCAGCCGGGGTGCCGGGGTGCCGGCGTGACCGGCGAGCCCGGCGCTCCGACCGGAAGCCGCGATCCGGACGCGCGGGAGCCGATCACCGCGCGAGCCGGACGCGCGGTAGCCGGTCACCACGCGAGCCGGACGCGCGGTAGCCGGTCAGCACTCGAGCCAAACGCGCGATCCGGCAGGCAGGCGCGGGGAACCGGATGCCCGTCGGGCTCGTCATCTGGTTCGACGGGGAGGGCGCTGTACGAGCCCGCGGGGCCTCACCGGCTCTACTCCGTGCGCCCCGCCCCGGGCCCGGTCATCGCCCCGCACCCCGGCCCCGGCCGCGACCCCAGCTCCAGGAGGGCTGTTGCACCGCAGAAGCATCGTTCAGGGCGCCGCCGCGGCCATGGCGGCGGCCGTCCTGCCGTCGTCGGCACGGGCCGTGGCGGCGCCGAAGGGCCCCACCGACTACGCGACGGCCCGCTGGGCTCCGGCCGCCCCCGCCAACTACACCGTCCCCTCCCGCCCTTCCGAGCGCAGGGTCGACCGCGTCGTCATCCATGTCGCCCAGCAGTTGTTCACGCCGACCACGGGGATCTTCCGGAACCCCGCCAAGCAGGTGTCCGCCCACTACGTGGTGCGCTCCGGGGACGGCCATGTCGCCCAGTGCGTACCCGAAAAGGACATCGCCTGGCACGCGGGCGACTGGGGCTGGAACACCCGGAGCATCGGCATCGAGCACGAGGGATGGGTGGACCGCCCGGAGTTCTTCACGGACGTCATGTACCTGCGGTCGGCCAGGCTCACCGCGGACATCTGCGCGCGACACGGCATCCCCAAGGACCGCGAGCACATCGTCGGCCACCACCAGGTGCCGGGCAGCGACCACACCGACCCGGGCGTCCACTGGGACTGGGAGCGCTACCTCCGGCTCGTCGGCGACGTCACCTGAGTCCCGGGCCCCTCCCCTGCCACTGAGCCCCGGGCCCCTACCCTGCCACCCGTAGTGATGACTCTGCGCACCGAGGTTGTCGCGGCGGCCGACGGCGACGACGATGGGAGCGCACGACGGCCCTTGGACGGGAGGGTGAGTTGACGGATCCCTGGGTGGCCCTGGCCGCGGACACCGACCCCGGCGAACGGAGCGGTGCGCTGCGCCGCGCCCACGACGTGTTCACCTCGGCGGGGCGGCTGGAGCGGCCGGTCCGGGCGGTGGTCGGCGCGTCCTGGCGCCGCTCGGCACGGGCACGGGTCAGCCCGGACGGCGCTCCGGCGGTGGAGCTGGGACCGGACGAGCTGGGCTCCTACCGGGCGGCGCATCCCCTGGCCCGTGCGATGCCCGTGATCCGCGAGCTGATGGGCGCGTACGCCGCGGACGGGGAGCATCTGCTGGCCGTCTGCGACGCCCACGGCCGCCTCCTGTGGGTCGAGGGCCACGCGACGGCGCGACGGCGGGCCGGCCGGATGAACTTCGTGGAGGGCGCCCGCTGGGCGGAGTCCGTGGCGGGGACGAACGCGCCGGGAACGGCCATCGCGGTGGATCGCCCGGTCCAGGTCTTCGCGGCCGAGCACTTCCTGCGGCCGGTCCAGCAGTGGACCTGTGCGGCGGCGCCGTTGCACGACCCGCACACGGGCCGGGTGCTGGGAGCCGTGGACATCACGGGCGGCGACCGGCTCGCCCACCCGCACAGTCTGGCGTTCGTCCAGGCGGTGGCACGGGCCGCCGAGTCGCAGCTCGCGCTGCTGGCCCCGTCGCCGGACGCCGAGTCGGTGCGGCTGGACGCGCTGGGCCGGGACGAGGCGTTGCTGGTGGCGCGCGGGCGGCGGCTGCGGCTCAGTCGGCGGCACAGCGAGATCCTGGTGGCGCTGGCCCGCCGGCCGGAGGGCCTGAGCGGTGACGAGCTGCTGGTCGAGCTGTACGAGGACGAGTCGGTGACTCCGGTGACGCTGCGGGCCGAACTGTCCCGGCTCCGGCGGCTGCTGGGGCCCGACCTGCTGGACTCGCGTCCGTACCGGCTGGCCGTCCCGGTGGACGCCGATTTCGACACGGTGACACGGCGGCTGGGTTCGGGCGCGGTGGCGGCGGCCCTGGACGCGTACGCGGGCCCGCTGCTGCCGGGTTCCCAGGCCCCGGCCGTCGTACGGCTGCGGCGGCGGATCACCGAGCAGTTGCGGGCCGCGCTGATCGCCCGGGGCGATCCGGGGCTGCTCGCCGACTGGGCCTACAGCCCGTGGGGCGAGGAGGATCTGCCGGTGTGGCGCGCGCTGGCCGAGGCGGTCCCGGCGGACCAGCGGGCCGCGTCGCTGGCCGGGGTCCGGGGCCTCGACGCCGAGCAGCGCGGCTAGAAGTCCGCTGCTCCTGGCGGGCCGTCTCCCCCCCCCTGGCCCCACACCACACAGCCCACACCCCGCGACGCCGTTGCAACGCCCTTGCAACGTCCCCGTCCCTAGCCTCGCACCGAGGGCCGTCCAACGGCGGGCGGCACCGGATCCGGGAGGCCACAGAGATGACCCGTTACGCTGCGCCGGGCACCGACGGCGCGATCGTCACCTACGCGTCCCGCTACGACCACTGGATCGGCGGGGAGTACGTCCCGCCGGCCAGGGGGCAGTACTTCGAGAACCCGAGCCCCGTCAACGGCCGCCCGTTCACCGAGATCGCGCGCGGGACGTCCGAGGACGTCGAACTGGCCCTGGACGCCGCCCATGCGGCGGCTCCGGCCTGGGGCGCCACGTCCGCCGGGGACCGGGCCTCGGTGCTGAACCGGATCGCCGACCGGATGGAGGCCCGGCTGGAGGAGCTGGCGGTCGCCGAGAGCTGGGAGAACGGCAAGCCCGTGCGGGAGACGCTGGCGGCCGACATCCCGCTGGCCATCGACCACTTCCGCTACTTCGCGGGGGCCCTGCGCGCCCAGGAGGGCTCGCTCAGCGAGATCGACGACGACACGGTCGCCTACCACTTCCACGAGCCCCTGGGCGTGGTCGGCCAGATCATCCCGTGGAACTTCCCCATCCTGATGGCCACCTGGAAGCTGGCCCCGGCGCTCGCCGCGGGCAACGCGGTGGTCCTCAAGCCGGCCGAGCAGACGCCCGCCTCGATCCACTACTGGCTGAGCCTGGTGGCGGACCTGCTCCCGCCGGGCGTCCTCAACATCGTCAACGGCTTCGGAGCGGAGGCGGGCAAGCCGCTGGCCTCCAGCCCGCGCGTCGCGAAGATCGCCTTCACCGGTGAGACCACGACGGGGCGGCTGATCATGCAGTACGCCTCCGAGAACATCAAGCCGGTGACGTTGGAACTGGGCGGCAAGTCGCCGAACATCTTCTTCGACGACGTCTCGCGCGACGACGACGACTTCCTCGACAAGGCTCTCGAGGGATTCACCATGTTCGCCCTCAACCAGGGCGAGGTGTGTACGTGCCCGTCGCGTGCTCTCATCCAGCGCGGCCACTACAACGCGTTCCTGGAGGCGGGCATCGCCCGGACGGAACAGATCGTGCCGGGCCATCCGCTGGACACCGACACGATGATCGGCGCCCAGGCCTCCAACGACCAGTTGCAGAAGATCCTCTCGTATCTGGACATCGGTCAGCAGGAGGGCGCGAAGATCCTGACGGGCGGTCAGCGCATCGAGCACGGGGGCGAGCTGGAGGGCGGCTACTACGTCCAGCCGACGGTCTTCGAGGGCGACAACCGGATGCGGGTCTTCCAGGAGGAGATCTTCGGCCCGGTCGTGGCCGTCACCTCGTTCACGGACTTCGACGACGCGATCAGCACGGCGAACGACACCCTGTACGGGCTGGGGGCCGGGGTCTGGACCCGTGACGGCAATACGGCCTACCGGGCGGGGCGCGGGATCAAGGCGGGCAGGGTCTGGACGAACTGCTACCACGCCTACCCGGCGCACGCGGCGTTCGGCGGCTACAAGCAGTCGGGCATCGGCAGGGAGAACCACAAGATGATGCTGGAGCACTACCAGCAGACGAAGAACCTTCTGGTGTCGTACTCGCCGAAGAAGCTGGGCTTCTTCTAGACGCCTGCGGGCCACCAGAACACCGAAGTGGACTGGACCGCGGCCTCGCGCGCTTCTCCCGAACGAGCACTGTCCCCGCCGACGCGCCGGCGGGGACAGTGCTCAGGGCCGATGGAACATGACCCTGGTCGGTGCGGGAATCAGATGATGCTCACACCGTAGGCGCTGAGTGCCTCGGTGACGGGCTGGAAGAACGTGGTGCCGCCGGAGGAGCAGTTGCCACTGCCGCCGGAGGTGAGGCCGAGCGCGGTGCTCCCGGAGAAGAGCGCACCGCCGCTGTCGCCGGGCTCGGCGCAGACGTTGGTCTGGATCAGACCGGAGACGATGCCGTCGGCACCGTAGTTGACGGTGGCGTTGAGGCCGGTGACCGAGCCGCCGTGCAGGCCGGTGGTGCTGCCGCTGCGCTGGACGGACTGGCCGACCGAGGGGTCGCCGGCGCCGGTGATCTCCTGGTAGCCGCCGTTGTAGAGGTAGACACGACCGTCGGCCGCGCCGGGGTCGGAGTGCCGGATGATGCCGTAGTCGTTGCCGGGGAAGCTGGATCCGGCGGTGGTGCCGATCGACCACGAGCTGCCGATGTTGGTGCAATGGCCGGCGGTCAGAGCGAACTTAGTGCCCGCGCCGTCCTGCACGTTGAAGCCCAGGGAGCACCGGGCTCCGCCGGTGGTGATGGCCTCGCCACCCGCGATGAGCTTGGAGAACTTACCGGGAGTGTGCTTGACCACGAGAGCGTCGGCGTTCGCGCCGGCCTCGTTCTCGATCTTGGCGATCTCGGCCTTGCTGACCGTGCTGTCGACGCTGACGACGACCTTGCCCGACTCGGCATCGACATACCAAGCGGTCCCGCCGATGTCGGCGGTGCGCACGGAGTCGGCCGCCCGGCTGAGCTCGTTGACGCTGAACGTCTTCGGGGCCGGCTGAGCGGACGCGGTGGCGGCGGGGACGGCAAACGCCGCGACGGCGGCGAGGCCGGTTGCGCCGGCGATGAGTCGTGCTCGTCTCGAAAGGCTGTGGGGGTGAGAGAGTCGCACTGTAAGTCCTCCAGATCGTGGGGGGAACTCGGGGCGTTGGGTGGACGCCCATGGCGCGCCATCAGGGACATGACCAAGTCGACGTGTCCCTGACAACGTTGTTAATGCTGGGTAGACCGGCACATCCACACAAGACCCCCGCGACGGGGCTGGCTGAAAAGCAGCTACCAAGCGAGATCCAGACACCATCAAATCGGTGGATTGGCGACTGCGAGAGGGAGGGGGATGACGGAAATCGAGTGGCGGTGCCCGGGGCGGAGAAGGAACTCCGACCACGGGACCGGAACGAAGCCGGACTCCGGCAGCGCCTCCACGAGGCGTCGGCGGCCGAACCGGACACGGCCGCCAGGCCCGTAAGCCGGTCCCGCGGACGGAATCAAAGCGTTTGCTTCTCATGACACGGATGGGCGCCTATTCCGTTGAGCCCGCACCCGGCAATCGTGTTGGCTGGCGGCACCGAGCTGTCCGTACCGAGGGCGCCCGCTTGGCCATAGCAGGGAGTTGAACGTGCAGGACAGTGCAGCCGACCCCGTTGCCCACAATCGGGCAGCCTGGGACAAGTGCGTCCAGGAGGGCAACGAGTGGTCGAGGCCGGTGAGTTCCGAGGATGTCGGGCGCGCCCGCTCGGGCGACTGGTCGATCGTTCTCATCGGGCATGAGCCGGTCGACCGCTCCTGGCTGCCGACGGACCTGACCGGAAAGGATGTGTTGTGCCTGGCCTCCGGCGGTGGCCAGCAGGGTCCGATCCTCGCCGCCGCAGGGGCGCGGGTCACCGTGTTCGACAACTCACCCCGCCAGCTCGGCCAGGACCGGATGGTGGCGGCACGCGACGGACTCGAGCTGCGCACCGTCCTGGGCGACATGCGCGACCTCAGCGCCTTCGGCGACGCAACATTCGACGTCGTATTCCATCCGGTCTCCAACCTCTTCGTGCCCGACCTGGCACCGGTGTGGCGTGAGTGCTTCCGCGTCCTGCGGCCGGGCGGAACGCTGCTCGTGGGCTTCCTCAACCCTGATGCGTACCTGTTCGACCACGAGGCGCTCGACGAGCGCGGCGAGCTGGTCGTCGTGCACCAACTGCCCTACAGCGATGTCACGCACTACTCCGCCGAGGAACGCGCCACGAAGTTCGGCGCGGACGCCCCTCTTGAATACAGCCACACCCTCACCGGCCAGATCGGCGGGCAACTCGCCGCGGGGTTCGTCCTCACCGGCTTCACGGAAGCGCCGCACCAATCCAACGCATCCGCCCCCTACATGTCGAACTACTTCGCGACGCGGGCGGTAAAGCCGGGCTGATTCAGCCGTGGGCCGATGCCGGCGGGGGCACCGGCCCGGGGAGGACGGTCGCCCCGTAGCGGACGGCGAGCTTGTCGTATCGCGGGGAGGCATGGTTCTGCCGTCCCGCCGCCACCGGCGGGAACAGGTCCCGGAGGCCGAGTGCCCTCTCCGCAAGCAGGAGTCGGCGCATCAGCGCCGTTCGGAAGGTCAGTGCCGGAAGCGGTACCGGGTCTGGCTGTACGTCTCGCCCTTCCCGAAGGCGAATCCGACCTCCGGGTCGATGCGGTACAGCAGGACCTTGCCGGAGCGGATGGTGTCACCGAGGCCGTGCCAGGTGCCGTCCGGGCTCGTCAGCAGGTCGCCGTACTTGCCCTCGTAGGCGGCGGCGGTGGTACTGCGTTCAGCCGGATCACGCACCACCTCGGCACGTCCCTCGATGGTGATGTCGAGACCGTCCAGGACGTTCGTGCCGGTCGTCATCACGCAGTGCTGGTTGCCGTGGAGGTTGCGCGCCTTGCGCTCCTGGTCTCCGGTGGCGAAGTACAGGGCACCGCGGGTCCAGACGGCCAGCAACGGTGTCACGTGGGGCCGGCCGTCGGGTCGGACGGTGGACAGCCAGAACAGTCGCGCCTGCTGAAGCTCACGCCATGCGGTCGGCCAGGGGGTCACGTCGGCCCCGGAGTCGCTGAAGGGGCCGAGTTCGGCGAGCGGGTCACGGTCGGACATGGAAGCTCCTCAAGGGGTCGGGGGAATGCGGTCGGCCACGATCCGGTCAACGGGAATCGCCGCGAGGACCAGTACCACTGCCCCGGCCAGGACGTTGATCCAGACGACCGGCACCCGCCGCTTCGCAAGGGACGGCCGCAAGATCACGCTTGCCCTCCCCCACCCAGCTCGACGCCCAACGCGTCGAGCCAGCCGCCGGTGCCGGACTCCCGCCAGGAGGGCTCCTCCCGGCCGTCGAGGAAGGTCCCCTGCTCAGTGAGGACCAGCCGGGTGCCCTCATCGGCCGGGCAGAACGCCACGGTCGTCAGCGAAGCCGTCGCGAGGTCCTCCCCCACGTACAGCACAGAGGTGTAGACGATGCGCTCGCCCGGGACGATGTCGCGGTACAGCGACTCGAACGTCAACGACGGGCCGCTGTCCGGGCGGCTGCGGTTGACCTCCCGGCCCCCGACCCGGAAGTCCAGCTCATGGGCGGCGTCGGGCGTGGAGAACCAGCGGGCCTTCGTCTTCGGGTCGGCCCATGCGCCGAACACCCGGGCCGCCGTGGCCGGGTAGAGGCGTTCGAGGGTGAACGTGGCGTGCGTGACAGAACGGTCGATCATCACAAACCTCCTTGCTCCGGTGTCCCGGGTTCATCCAGCAGATGGTCGCCGAGTCGGTCCAGACGCCGTTCCCAGGACGTGCGCTGCCCGGCGAGCCAGCCCTCGGCCATCCGCAGTACGTCCGGCTCGATGCGGCAGGTGCGGACGCGGCCGATCTTCTCGGAGGTGACCAGCCCGCAGGCCTCCAGCACCTGGATGTGCTGCATGACCGCCGGTAGCGACATCTCCAGCGGCCTGGCCAGTTCGCCGACCGACGCCGGTCCGCGGATCAGGCGCTCCACCATCGCCCGGCGCGTTCCGTCCGCCAGTGCCTGGAATACCCGGTCCAGCGGTTCGCCATAGTTAGGCATGCTCTTAACTATGGGCCGACGCGCCTCTCCGGTCAAGCACCACCACAGCCGCTCCCCCGTGAATGCCACGCGGCTCATCAGACGTTCGACCGTCGACTCGGGCCGGGCAGCGCGCATGCCGCGATCGGGCCGCCGGTTGCACGACCCGACCAGAGGGCGCGCGACCTCGACCGAAGGCCGCAAACAGACAGCGCTTCCTGCTCACACCCCCCCTCGGCGCGACCCCGGCCCCGGCTCGCAGCAGACACGCCGTGCCCGCTGCGAGCACCCACGATGACAACGACACCCTCCCCCGGCGCGACAGGAGCCGGAGCTCGACTCCGGCGGTCGACCGCACACCAATTTTTGCAACGATAAAAGAAAGCGCTTACCGACCTGTTGCCTTTCCGGCGGCGGCTGCCCTTCACTGTGAACGGCAGCCCGTCGGCCACCGGACCGCCGGCTGCCTCGGCCCTCAAGGAGGAAGGCCCATGCAGCCGTTGGCCGCATTTGTCTCAGCCCTGTTCCTGGTATCTCTCGTCCCGGGACAGGCCGCCGCCCAGCCCCCCGACATACCGCCCCAGGAACCGGGCGTGACCATGCGGGTGTTCGACGTACAGATGCCTCTCGACGACTTCTGCGAGCTCAAACCGGGCCAGACGCCCAACGTCGACGAGTTGAAGCCGACGATCGACTGGACCACCGCCGAGGACTTCGGGCTGAGCGGGAAGTTCGTCACCGAGGTGACCGCGTATCTCGACGTCCAGGCACCCGGAGACCATGACTTCCGCATCACCAGCGACGACGGATCCCGGCTGATCATCGATGGCACGGAGGTCATCGACAACGGGGGCGTACACGGCGCCCAGGCCAAGGAAGGCTCGATCGAGCTGACCGAGGGCCACCATCCGCTGCGCATCGACCACTGGGACGGCGAGTACGACCAGCGCCTCCTGCTGGAGTGGCGGCCACCCGGAGCAGACGGGTTCTCCGTCGTGCCCACCTCGGTGCTGAGCACGGACGCCGACGTCACCCGGGTCACCTCGCCGGGCCGCAAGCTGTGCGAGGGCGTCGACGAGTCACCGGGCGACGGCCTGCCGCTGGGCGGTGTCCACCCCGACTACACGCTGACGGATCTGCGCCCCGACGGTTTCGAACCGCAGGTCACCGGCATGGACTGGCTGCCGGACGGCCGACTGGCCGTCAGCACCTGGGGCGGCAGCAGGGAGAGCGAGCTCGGGCAGGTGTATCTGCTCGACAACGTCACCGGCGCCACCGACCCGTCGAAGGTGACCAAGAAGCTGGTCGCCGAGAACCTTCTCGAGCCGATGGGCCTCAAGTACGTCGACGGCACCCTCTACGTGTCCGAGAAGGACGGTCTGACCGCGCTGGTCGACGAGGACGGTGACGAGGTCGCCGACGAGCACCGCACGATCGCGACCTGGCCGTTCGGCGGGAACTACCACGAGTTCGCGTTCGGATTGCTGTACGAGAAGGGGCACTTCTACGTCAGCACGGGTATCGCCATGGTCCCCGGGGGCGCGACCCAGGACCCGCAGAACGTGCCCAACCGCGGAAGCACCCTGAAGATCAACAAGGACACGGGCAAGGTGTCCTACGTGGCCGGAGGGCTGCGCACGCCGAACGGCCTCGGCTGGGGCCCGGAGGGCGAGATCTTCGCCACCGACAACCAGGGCGCGTACGTGCCGACGTCGAAGCTGGTGCGGATCAAGCAGGGCGCCTTCTACAACCACCACACGAACCCGGACGGCCTGTACGACAGCCAGCCGGTGACCGAGCCCGTGCTCTGGCTGCCGCACGGTGAGATCTCCAACTCGCCGAGCAACCCCCTCCTCCTGCCCGACGGGCCCTTCGCCGGGCAGATGGTGTTCGGCGATGTGACCTACGGCGGCCTTCAGCGGGCGTTCCTGGAGAAGGTCGGCGGCGAGTACCAGGGCGCGGTGTTCCGGATGACGCAGGGCCTGGAGGCCGGGGTCAACCGGATCAGCCTCGGCCCGGACGGGGCGATCTACACCGGCGGCATCGGCGACTCGGGGAACTGGGGCCAGGAGGGCAAGTTCAAGTTCGGCCTGCAGAAGCTCTCGCTCAGCGGCGACGACGCCTTCGACATGCGCGCCATGCGCGCGATCGACGGCGGTTTCGAGATCGAGTACACGCAGCCGTTGTCCGAGGAGACCGCCGATGACCTGGCGGCCAAGTACACCGCCCAGCAGTGGCGTTACGTGGCGACTCCGAAGTACGGCGGCCCGAAGGTCGACGAGGAGACCCTCGACGTCACCTCGGCGACGCTGTCCGAGGACCGCACGACCGTGACGCTGAAGATGGACGACCTGCGCCCCGGCCGGGTGGTGCACGTGCAGTCCCCCCGCCCGTTCGCCGCGGAGTCCGGAGCGGAGCTGTGGAGCACCGAGGCGTGGTACAGCCTCAACACGCTGCCCGACGGCGCGAAGGCGCCTCCGGTGTACGAGGCGGAGTCCGCCTCGCTGGACGGCGGCACCAAGTTCAACGACAACCACTCCGGCTTCTCCGGCACGGGCTTCATCGACAACAACTGGGAACCGGGCGCCAGCACCACCTTCGCCGTGCGCGCCGACAAGAAGGGCCGGCACGACCTCGCCCTGCGGTACGCGAACGGGCAGAACTCCGACCCGGAACCCACCCCCAGGTCGATGACCGTGTACGTCAACGGCGAGCGGTGGAAGCAGATCTGGCTGGACTCCACCGTCACCTGGAACACCTGGGCGACCCACGTCGAGTCGGTGCCCCTGCGGAAGGGCGCGAACACGATCGCCTACGTCTACGAGCCCGAGGACGACGGCCATGTGAACCTCGACAACCTCACCGTCACTCCGACGCAACGCACCACCCTCTTTGACGGGTCGAACCTCGACGCCTGGGAGTCCAAGGACGGCGGTCCGGCGAAGTGGCCGGTGGCGGACGGGACCATGGAGTCGCTGGGGGGAGACATCCGTACGAAGGAGAAGTTCGGCGACTTCCGGATGCACGCCGAGTGGTACCAGCCCGACTATCCGCCGGAGGTCACCGGGCAGGCCCGGGGCAACAGCGGGGTCTACATCCAGGAGCGTTACGAGCTGCAGGTGCTGGAGTCCTTCGGGGTCGACACACCCGCCAAGAACGACGCCGGGTCGATCTACCTGCAGAAGCCGCCCGACGTCAACGCGGCGACGCCGCCCGGCACCTGGCAGAAATACGACATCGAGTTCCGGGCGGCTCGCTTCGACAGTGAAGGCAAGAAGGTGGAGGACGCACGGGTGAGCCTGCGGTGGAACGGCAAGCTGGTGCACGACGACGTGGCCATCACCGGCCCCACCGGGGCCGGCCGGCCGGAGGGTCCCGCACCGGGCCACATCCGGTTGCAGGACCACGGAGACCCCGGTGACAACCCGAGGTTCCGCAACATCTGGATCGAACGACTCTGACAGCCGCGTCCACCGCGCGACGACAGCGGTGCTGCCTCCCCCGGCGTTCGGGGGAGGCAGCACCGCTGCGTGCTCTCCTGGCCCGTCGTCGATCCGCCCTTGGCTTGGGGCTCAGGCCTGCAGGGAGAGGTAGTACGCGCCGACCTCGGCCAGGTACCCGTGGTCGGTCGTCTCACTGTCGGTGGTGAACCGGGGGGCCGATTTGATCTCTTCCCGGGACGGCGCGACCTTCACCGTCTGCGCGCCGGTGTCGACGGCGGTCACCGCACCGGCCGGGATCAACACGCTCCTGCCGAACTTCCACACACCGGTGTCGACCACCAGGTGCTGCATACCGGGCTCGTCCTCCTGACGTTCCGCATGTCCGATGACACCGTCCGCGGCCTCCACGCTGAAACCCGCCAGCGACTGCCCCGCGGCGTAGCCGCTGTCCCGTCCGAACGCCCATACATCGCCCACAGGCCCGTCTCCTCAGTCCCGCCCGGCTGCGATGCCGGACGCCTTTGCGATCTCGTCATCCGCTGATGCCCCGATACGTGCCGGGCAAGCACCATCAGCCCGCCACGAAGGGGGGAACACGGTCCCGGCGCGCTCCCCGTCCCGCTTCCGTCGGTTTGGTACCTTTCACTGGACACGAAAATCGATCGAATGTTCGCTTTCGGGATCTTCGACACGTCCGTTGTCGGCAGTAGACGCCCCCGTTCTCCGACGTGCGGCGTGCCACTCAATCGGACCGGGTGACAGCTCATGGCAGGAACCGACCACGAGAAGGCGCTGGACACCGCGCTCGCGCAGATCGAGCGGAAATTCGGCAAGGGCGCGGTGATGCGCCTCGGTGAGCGGCCGAACGAGCCCATCGAGGTCATCCCCACGGGGTCGACCGCGCTGGATGTGGCGCTCGGCGTCGGCGGTCTGCCGCGTGGCCGTGTGGTGGAGGTGTACGGGCCGGAGTCCTCCGGCAAGACGACGCTGACGCTGCACGCCGTGGCGAACGCGCAGAAGCTCGGCGGCTCGGTGGCGTTCATCGACGCCGAGCACGCGCTGGACCCGGAGTACGCGAAGAAGCTCGGCGTCGACATCGACAACCTCATCCTGTCCCAGCCGGACAACGGTGAGCAGGCGCTGGAGATCGTCGACATCCTGATCCGCTCCGGCGCGATCGACCTGATCGTCATCGACTCCGTCGCGGCCCTGGTGCCCCGCGCCGAGATCGAGGGCCAGATGGGCGACTCCCACATGGGTCTGCAGGCCCGTCTGATGAGCCAGGCGCTCCGCAAGATCACCAGCGCGCTCAGTCAGACGAGGACGACGGCGATCTTCATCAACCAGCTGCGCGAGAAGATCGGCGTGATGTTCGGCTCCCCGGAGACCACGACCGGTGGCCGGGCGCTGAAGTTCTACGCGTCGGTGCGCCTGGACATCCGGCGTATCGAGACGCTGAAGGACGGGACCGACGCGGTCGGCAACCGCACCCGCGTCAAGGTCGTCAAGAACAAGGTCGCGCCGCCGTTCAAGCAGGCGGAGTTCGACATCCTCTACGGCCAGGGCATCAGCCGCGAGGGCGGCCTGATCGACATGGGCGTGGACCACGGCTTCGTCCGCAAGGCCGGCGCCTGGTACACGTACGAGGGCGACCAGCTCGGCCAGGGCAAGGAGAACGCCCGCAACTTCCTCAAGGACAACCCCGACCTCGCCAACGAGATCGAGCGGAAGATCCTCGAGAAGCTCGGCATCGGGGCGTCGGCGAAGGCCGTGGTCACCGAGGACCCGGGGGCCGTTCCGGTCCCCGATGCCGCCCGGCCCCAGGCCGCGAGCGCCGCCTGACGGGCAGGCGCGCGCCGACCGCCCCGGGCCGGTGACCGGCGGGAACGGCCGCAGCTGTTCCCAACCGGCACCCGCCCCGTCGGCGACCCGGACACGGCGCGGTGGCAGGACCGGCCGGACACGGCCCGCACGCCGGGCCGCGCCAGCTCTCCTCGTCCCCGCGGTCCTCAGTCGGCCGCGGTGATCGCCGTCTCCACCAGCGCCCGTACCTGGTTCACGATGTCCGCGCGGTTGTGCTCGAAGTCCGGGTCCGTGACGCGGCCCGTCTCCGGGTTCGCGTTGTCCGCGCCGAACTCCATGATCGGGGTGTGCAGATGGCCTCCCGACAGCTTCGACAGTCCCAGCCGGTCGCGCAGCAGGGTGGCCCGGTAGGCGATCTCGTTGGACAGGTAGTCGCCGCCGCCACCGGCCCGCGCCACCGAGCCGGGGGTGGGGCCGTCCGGCCTGACCACCGGCTGGGTCCCGCCCGCCGGGATCTCGGTGACCTCGGTGCGGTCGTAGACGGGGAAGCGGCCGGTGTCCGCCTCGGTGAGCCGGCGGTACGGGAGGGTGATGGAGGTCCACTGCGGTTGCGAGCCGGGGTCGGCGACGGGGACGGTCTCGGTGCGCGCCAGGTTCTCGTTGTCGGGGAAGCCGCCGCGCCAGGCGCCGTTGGTGCGTTCGACGTCGAAGCGGCCCTGCCGGCCCTGGCTGATGGTGGTGAACAGGTCCAGATGCGGCAGATGCCGGGCCAGGGCCCGCTCGACGGTGCCCTCGGTGAAGTCCGTCCAGCGCACCGGGAAGACGGTGGTCTCGATCCGCGCGAGGCCGTCGGCGGTCCGTACCAGCGTGCCGTCCAGCGCGAGCGCGCTCGCGCCCGAGGGATTGCCGATCCGCGTGTCCCTGTCCAGCGTGAACGGGTCGAATCCGGTGACCAGGATCCGCTTGACCTGGCGCCCGGGGTAGCGGATGTCCTCCTGCCCGCGGGACGCGGTCTCCAGGGAGGTGCGCAGTGCTTCGCGCTGCTCGTCGTCGAGTCCGAACGGGGGCGTCCACTCGCGCAGTGCGCGGTTGAGCGCGAGCCGGGCCCAGTAGAGCGGGCGGTCGTCGCTCCGGTCCAGGTCGCCCGCGGCGGGGCCGCGGCCCTGGGCGCGGTCCACGGCCCGCTGCCACAGCGCGGCGGCGTGGCGGGTCACGGTCCGCTCCGCCTGCGCAGGGTCGCGGGAGCCCGCCAGGGCCTGGGCGAAGCGCGGGGCGAGGACGTCGAATCCGCTGCGCCGCAGGATCTCCTGCGGAGCGGCCCGGTCCAGACGTCGCTCCTCGACGGTGGGCTCCGCGGTGGTGCGGGCCGTGTCGGCCGACGACGCGGCGGCGGGCAGGGCGGGACCTCCCAGGGTCAGCAGGAGTGCCACCGCGCCGAGGCCGAACTTCGTGCTCATGGGGATCGGGTGCGTCACGCGCGTCCTTTCGGTGGAAGGGGTGGTCGCAGTATCTCGGTTCCACCGGGCTGCTCAGGGGCAGAAGCTGTGAGGACCTGTCGGGGAGGCGGCGGTGGCTGCTCCGGCGGCGACGTGAGGCCGCTGTGAACGGCCCGCGGCCGCGTGCTGTCGGTGACCCGGCTTCAGCGCTTCGGCGCGTAGTGCTGAGGGAGCTCGCGCCGGTCTTCGGGCGGCAGGTTCCGGGCCGGTGTCTCCACCAGCCCTGTCGCCCACCGCTCGCGGTCCCATCCGGCACGGGCGCGCGGATGGAAGCGGCGCCGCTCGGGCAGGCATTGCCAGGCGTGGTGCACCAGTTGGCCGACCATGCGCAGCAGCCGTTCGTCGTGGGGCGTCCAGCGAAGCCCGAGGCGTTCGCGTACGACCTGTGGATACAGGCCGACCGTTATCCAGAGCGTGATCCGGACGATGGGAATGCGGGCGAGGGCCCACAGCGGCGAGGGCAGGAGCCGCAGGAGGGGCGGTTTGGAGATGCGGCGCATGTTCAGGACGTCCCGGGTCGGGCGGTTGTCCTCCAGGACGTCGGCGCACATGTGGTCCCAGTACCGCTGGAACTCCTCCCAGCTGCGGGGAACGGGCTTCATCGACAGGCCGTACAGGGCGTACCAGCGGACGTGCTCCTCGAAGAGCGTACGGCGCTGCGCTTCGGTGAGGCCGCCGCCGAAGTGCTCGGCCACCTGCACGGTCAGCATGAAGAACGTGGCGTGCGCCCAGTAGAACGTGCCCGGGTTCAGTGCGTGATACGGGCGACCGTGCTCGTCCACCCCGCTGATGGAGGCGTGATAGCCCCGCACTTCGCGGGCCGTCCGGGCGGCGAGCGGGCCGTCGTAGACCACCCCGCCGATCGGGTAGAGCGAGCGGAAGAGGCGCTCCCAGCGCTCCTCGAAGAAGCGGGAGTGCTCGGCGACGCCCGCGCCCAGCTCGGGGTGCATGTTCTGCATCGATCCGGCCCAGGGGGCGAGGAGGAGGCCCCTCCAGTCGCCGAACCAGCGCCAGGTGAGGGAGTCGGGGCCGAGCGGCTCGACGGCTCTCGGGTCGGTGGGGTTCGGTTCTTGAGCTGACGCTGTCACGTGTGCCTCCGCTGAAGGATGACGTTCCGGGGCCGCGCTGTACGTGGTTGTTCGCGCCGATGCCAAGGCCGCCCGTCCCGAGCAGGTGCGTCGAGGGCCATCTGAGGACACCTGTCATCAGGATAGAATCTGAAGACGACTGTCGTCAATTGCGCCAACGGATACCGGAGGAACCGGAGTTGACGGAACGGAGCTGGGGCGGAAGCACCCTCGCCGATCGCCGGGCGGCCCGCCGACAGATCCTGCTGGACGTCGCCGAGCGCCTCGCCGGCGAGGAGGGGTGCGCGGCCGTCACGGTCCGGTCCGTCTGCCGGGAGGCGCGCCTGACGGACCGCTACTTCTACGAGAGCTTCACCGGGCGCGGCGACCTGCTCCTCGCCGCCTTCGAGCGGGTCGCGGACGAGGCCCGAAGGGCTCTGGAGGCCGCCGTCGCGATCAGTGACCCGCGCCTCGAGACCCGGGCCCGAGCCGCCGTCTCCGCCTTCGTCAGCCTCGTCCTGGACGCGCCGCACAAAGGCCGCCTGCTGCTCCTGGAACCCTTCGCCGACCCGGCCCTCGGGGCCCACAGCCACCGGGTCATGCCGGTGTTCACGGACCTCGTCGGCGGCCAGCTCGCCCGGACCGGGGACGACCTGGACCGCCGAATGGCCGCGCAGGCCCTCGTCGGCGGCCTGGCGAACCTCTTCGCGGGGTGGCTGCACGGCACGCTCGACGTGCCGCGCGAGCGACTGGAGGCGCACTGCGTGGAACTGGTGCTCGCGGCACTGACCGCCTCACGGGAGTAGCGGCGAAGGCGCGCAGGCGCCGCCGCCCCGCCACCGCACCGCACGGACGACCACCACGCCACGCCGGGCCCGGCCACGGCGACGCACCCACCCGGGTCCCCGACCCGGCGTCACAGCCGGCCGCGGGCCCGGCCCCTCCGCCGCGCCCGCAGACCGCCGCCGCCCGGACCTCCGGGCCGCGCCGGACATCCACGGCCGGACTCCCGCGGCCGGATCCAGGACGTCGGCGGCAGCCGCCCCGTCACGGGCGGCGCACCCCCTCAGAACCACCAGGCGGAAGTCGTCCGTCCGGAACTCTTGACGTTGCCCTTTGGCGAAAACTACGTTTCCTCTCGCGGAAAACAACTTTCACTTTGTGGAAACACCCAAACTCTCGGTCGCCGGGAGCACGTCGCGCGCCTCCCTCGAGGCGCAGCGCCGACGGGCTCCGTCGCGACCCCTGACGAGGACTCGAGGGCCGATCGATGACAACAGTGGAGGAGCGCCCGTCCGAGACGGGCACCGGAGCGACCAGCTCCGCTCTCTACACCTACGATCTCGCCCCGACCAAGCGTGCGGGGCGCCGCTGGGGGGCGTACAACGTCTTCACCCTCTGGGCCAACGACGTGCACAGCCTCGGAAACTACGCATTCGCCCTCGGGCTCTTCGCGCTCGGGCTCAACGTGTGGGGGATCCTCGCGGCCTTCCTGCTCGCGTCCGTGCTGCTCTTCCTCCTGCTGACGCTCTCCGGGTTCATGGGCCACAAGACGGGCGTCCCGTTCCCGGTCATGAGCCGCATCGCCTTCGGGATCAAGGGCGCGAAGATACCGGCCATGGTCCGCGGCGTCGTGGCCATCGCCTGGTTCGGCATCCAGACCTACCTGGCGTCCGCCGTCCTGAGCGCCCTGCTCATCGCGATGTTCCCCGGGCTGCGTGATCTCGACACGAACTCCGTGCTCGGCCAGTCGACGCTCGGCTGGATCACCTTCCTCGCCCTGTGGGCCCTCCAACTGCTCATCGTGAGCTACGGCATGCAGATGATCCGGCGGTACATGGCCTTCGCGGCCCCCACGACCCTCATCACCATGTGCGCGCTGGCGGTCTGGATGTTCGTACGGGCGGACGCGTCGCTCTCCGTCTCCATCGACGCCCCGCTGGTGGGCGGGGAGATGTGGCTCCAGATCCTGCAGGCCGCCGCCCTGTGGGTGGTGATCTACGGGACGTTCGTGCTGAACTTCTGCGACTTCACCCGGTCCGCCAAGAGCCGCGGTTCCATCGTGCGCGGCAACGTGATCGGCATTCCGGTCAACATGATCTTCTTCGCGGTCATCGTCGTGGTCCTGAGCGGGGCGCAGTTCAAGCTCGACGGGCATGTCATCACGAGCCCCACGGACATCGTCCGGACCATTCCGAACATGTTCCTGCTCGCGACGGCGTCCCTCGCCCTGATCGCCCTGACGATCGCGGTGAACCTGCTGGCCAACTTCGTGGCGCCGATCTACGCGCTCATCGACCTCTTCCCGCGCCGGCTGAACTTCCGCCGGGCGGGCGTCGTGAGCGCCATCGCCGGCCTGATCATCCTGCCGTGGAACCTCTACAACAGCCCGGTCGTCGTGAACTACTTCCTCGGCGGACTCGGCGCCCTGCTCGGCCCGCTGTTCGGCGTGATCATGGCGGACTACTGGCTGCTGCGCAGGTCCCGGGTGAACGTGCCGGCGCTCTACACCGAGGACCCCGCAGCCGAGTACCACTACCGTCGCGGATTCAACCCCCGCGCCGTCGCGGCCTTCGTCCCCAGCGCGGCCGTCGCCGTCGTGGTCGCCCTGGTGCCCTTCTTCCACGCGGCGGCCGGCTTCTCCTGGTTCGTCGGCGCGATCCTCGCCGCCGCGCTCTACGCCCTCATCGCCGACCGCACCGCGCGGATGAGCGACGTGGACGGCGAGGCCATCGCCGTCGCAGCCGAATGAACCAACAAGCAGAAGGCCGGGCCATGCGCATCCTCGTCGTCAACGTCAACACCACGCGATCGATCACCGCGTCGATCGGCGAGCAGGCGGCCGCCGCCGCCTCCCCCGGCACCGAGATCATCCCGCTCACCCCGCTCTTCGGAGCGGAGTCCGTCGAGGGGAACTACGAGAGCTACCTCGCCGCCATCGCGGTGATGGAGACGGTCCGCGCCTATCCCGAACCGTTCGACGCCGTGATCCAGGCGGGATACGGGGAGCACGGCCGCGAAGGGCTCCAGGAACTGCTCGACGTCCCGGTCGTCGACATCACCGAGGCGGCCGCGAGCACGGCCCAGTTCCTCGGCCGCACCTACTCCGTGGTCACCAGCCTCGACCGCACCGTCCCGCTGATCGAGGAGCGGCTCCACGCCGCCGGGCTGAGTGCGCGCTGCGCCTCCGTGCGCGCCAGCGGTCTCGCCGTACTGGATCTGGAGCGGGACGAGGAGGCTGCCGTCGAGGCCATCGTCGAAGAGGCCGCCCGCGCGGTGGAGACCGACCGGGCGGAAGTGATCTGCCTGGGATGCGGGGGCATGTCCGGGCTCGCCGACCGGGTCGCCGAGCGTACGGGAGCGCCCGTCGTCGACGGCGTGAGCGCCGCGGTGACCATCGCCGAGTCCCTCGTACGCCTGGGTCTGTCCACCTCGAAGGTGCGCACCTACGCGCCGCCGCGGCCCAAGGCCTTCGTCAACTGGCCGCCGTCGGCCCGCTGAAGCGCCTCGCACGTCCCGGATCCCCGGCAGCGAAAGCCGGAACAACCCCGAAAGAGGAGGAGCCTGCGTTGTCCGACGTACAGCTCGTACTGCGCTCGACCCGTGTCATCACCCCCGACGGCACCCGCCCCGCGTCGATCTCCGTCTCCGGAGGGATCATCGCGGCGGTCCTGCCGTACGACGCCGAGGTGCCGGCCGGCGCTCGCCTGGAGGACGTCGGCGACGACGTGGTGCTCCCGGGTCTGGTCGACACCCATGTCCATGTGAACGACCCCGGGCGCACCGAGTGGGAGGGCTTCTGGACCGCCACCCGGGCCGCCGCCGCCGGTGGCATCACGACGCTCGTCGACATGCCGCTCAACTCGCTCCCGCCGACCACGACGGTTGCGCATCTGCGGGTCAAGCAGGAGGTCGCCCGCACGAAGGCCCATGTGGATGTCGGCTTCTGGGGCGGCGCGCTGCCCGACAACGTCCAGGACCTGCGCCCCCTGCACGACGCGGGCGTCTTCGGCTTCAAGTGCTTCCTGTCGCCCTCCGGCGTGGAGGAGTTCCCCGAGCTCGATCAGGAGCAGCTCGCGAACTCTCTCGGGGAGATCGCCGGATTCGGCGGCCTGCTGATCGTGCACGCCGAGGATCCGCACCATCTGACCGCAGCCCCGCAGAAGGGCGGGGGAAAGTACGCCGATTTCCTCGCCTCCCGGCCGCGCGACGCCGAGAACACGGCGATCGAGAACCTCATCCAGCAGGCCCGGCGGCTCGAGGCCCGTGTGCACGTGCTGCATCTGTCGTCCTCGGACGCGCTGCCGCTGATCGCCGCCGCCAAGGCCGAGGGCATCGCGATCACCGTCGAATCCTGTCCGCACTTCCTCACCCTGACGGCGGAGGAGGTCCCCGACGGCGCGACCGAGTTCAAGTGCTGCCCGCCGATCCGCGAGTCCGCCAACCAGGACGCGCTGTGGGAAGGACTCGCCGAGGGCACCATCGACTGCGTCGTCTCCGACCACTCCCCCTCGACCGCCGATCTCAAGAGCGCCGATTTCGCCACCGCCTGGGGCGGCATCTCGTCCCTCCAACTGGGCCTGCCCGCCATCTGGACCGAGGCCCGGCGTCGCGGCCACCGCCTGGAGGACGTCGTCCGCTGGATGTCGACCGCTCCCGCCCGACTCGCCGGACTGACCGGGAAGGGCGCGATCGAGGCCGGCCGTGACGCGGACTTCGCGGTGCTCGACCCCGATGCCACGTTCACCGTCGACCCGGCCGAGCTGGAACACCGCAACCGGGTCACCGCCTACGCGGGCAGGACGTTGCGGGGAGTCGTCACCTCGACCTGGCTGCGCGGGGAGCGCATCGTCGACCACGGCAGGATCGGTGAGCCGACCGGACGACTGCTCAACAGGAACGGTTGAGTCCGGAATCGAAACGAACGTGATCACAGATTTGTCAACGACCTTTTCAATCAGATTCCCACTCACTACGGTGAGGGACTCATGAGTCCCCCCATCGCCCCCGTGGGCTGGAGCCGGTGGCTGGTGCCGCCCGCCGCCCTCTCGATCCACCTCTCCATCGGCCAGGCCTACGCCTGGTCCGTGTTCAAGCCACCGCTGGAGAGCGCGCTCGATCTGAGCGGCACCCAGAGCGCCCTGCCCTTCCAGCTCGGCATCGTCATGCTCGGCCTCTCCGCCGCCTTCGGCGGCACCCTCGTGGAGCGCCGGGGGCCGCGCTGGGCCATGACCGTGGCCCTCGTCTGCTTCTCCTCCGGCTTCCTGATCTCCGCACTCGGCGCCGCGACCCAGCAGTTCTGGCTGATCGTCCTCGGCTACGGATTCGTCGGCGGCATCGGCCTCGGCATCGGCTACATCTCGCCCGTCTCGACGCTCATCAAGTGGTTCCCCGACCGCCCCGGCATGGCCACCGGGATCGCCATCATGGGATTCGGCGGCGGCGCGCTGATCGCCTCGCCCTGGTCGGCGCAGATGCTGGATTCGTTCGGCAGCGACAGCTCCGGCATCGCCCTGGCCTTCCTCGTCCACGGGCTGGCCTATGCCGTCTTCATGTTGCTCGGCGTCCTGCTCGTACGGGTCCCGCGACCACGCGTCCAGGAGCAGACCGACGGTGCCGCCGCACCGGCCCAGGGCCCACAGGTATCGGCGCGCCAGGCCCTGCGCACCCCGCAGTTCTGGCTGCTGTGGGTCGTGCTCTGCATGAACGTGACCGCCGGCATCGGCATCCTGGAGAAGGCCGCGCCGATGATCACGGACTTCTTCGCGGACACCTCCACCCCCGTCTCGGCGACGGCCGCCGCGGGATTCGTCGCCCTGCTGTCGGCGGCCAACATGGCCGGCCGTATCGGCTGGTCCTCGACCTCCGACGTGATCGGGCGCAAGAACATCTACCGCGTCTACCTCGGCGTGGGCGTGCTCATGTACGCGCTCATCGCCCTGGTGGGATCGACCTCCAAGCCGCTGTTCGTGCTCTGCGCGCTGGTGATCCTGTCCTTCTACGGCGGCGGCTTCGCCACGATTCCCGCCTACCTCAAGGACCTCTTCGGCACCTATCAGGTCGGTGCGATCCACGGCCGTCTGCTCACCGCGTGGTCGACGGCCGGTGTCCTGGGGCCGCTCATCGTGAACTGGATCGCCGACCGGCAGGAGGACGCCGGAGAACACGGCGCCGATCTGTACGGGACGTCGCTCCTCATCATGATGACCCTGCTCGTCATCGGCTTCGTGGCCAATGAACTGGTCCGCCCGGTGCACCCGTCCCACCACATCGAAGCCGTACGGTCCGAGAAAGGAGCGCCCGATGTCCGACGACCGCAGTCAGAGTCCGCCTGAGGTGCACGACCGGCGGCCGCTGATCGTCTTCGCCTGGCTGTGGGTGGGCACCCCGCTCGCCTACGGGCTGTACGAACTGTTCCGCAAGGCGACTCAGCTGTTCACCGACTAAAGCGGACGGAGGACCATGAGCGAGTCCTCCGCCGTCGCGGCCATGGCGAAGGGGAACCGGTCGAGCTCCAGGCAGAGTTCGACGTCATCAGGGTGAACTCCCTGACGCACTCCCCGCGCCAGCTCGCCCGCGGCGCGCGAGGCGGCGGCGCGGCGGAGGAACGATGCCGCGTCCGTCTCCGCCCCGGCGGCCCTCCGCGCGATGTACTGGGCGCACGCCAGGTCCTCATCGGCGCGGCCGTCCTCGCCGGTGACCACGAACGTGACGCTGTCGCACGCGCGTGTCCGCAGGAGCCGAGCCGTCGCCTCCGCCACCACGAAGCCGGCGCACAGCACCAACGACGCCTCCTTCACCGCGAGCGCACCGACCGTCCCTGCCGTGGTCTTCTGCACCACGGTCCGGCCGCCGAGGTCGACGGAGCGCAGCAGACCCGGCGAGTTGACGGCGTCGAACCCCGGCGCGGGTGGACCGTCCTTGAGCGCCAGCCACTCCGGATGGCGCGCCTTGAGCGCCAGGGCCTCGTCCGGCGACTCGGCGAGAACGATGCGCTCAGCCCCCTGCTCGAAGGCCCAGGCGGCCACCGTGTAGGCGCGCATGACATCGACCACGACCGCCACCGACGGGGCCTCGACCAGCTCGGCGATGCCGAGGAAACGAGCGTCCATCGCGTCATGATCGCGTACGGGCGGCCCGGTCGGCCCGGACCGCCCGAACCGTGAGACATATCAAGGCGACGGTCCCGGGCGGCAGGGCCCGCCACCACGGCCCTGCACACCTCGGTCATCGGTCATCGGTCACGGCAGGATTTCGACGTACCCGTCGATTCCGTGCACGCGGATACGCTGCCCGTCCCGGATCCGCCGCGTGGCCTGCTCCACTCCCACGACGGCCGGCAGACCGTACTCCCGGGCGATCACCGCGCCATGGGTCATCAGGCCGCCCACCTCGGTCACCAGTCCCGCGATGCCGACGAACAGGGGCGTCCAGCTGGGGTCCGTGAAACGCGTGACCAGGATGTCGCCCGCCTCGAGGTCCGCATCCGCCATGTCCAGAATGACCCGAGCCCTCCCCTCGACCGTCCCGGCCGCGACCGGCAGGCCGATCAGCGCGCCGGCCGGAGCGTCCTCGCGGCGGTACGCACCCGTGACGGCCTCGCCGTCCGACGTGAGCACCCGAGGCGGGGTGAGCGCGCCGTAGGAACGGAACGCGTCCTTGCGCTGCTGGACCAGCCGGCTGTCCACCCGGCCCGATCCGGCGGCGTCCTCGAACTCCTGGAACGTGAGGTAGAAGACGTCTTCCCGCTCGGGAATCACCTGGGCCCGCACGAGACGATCGGCCTCCTCCAGGAGGGCCTGCTTGTAGACGAAGTAGCGGCTGACGATGCCGTACTTCGGATACTCGCGGTACCCGATGAAGGTCCGCAGACGGTCGATCATCCGCTTCGTCTCGTCGGCTTTGCGCTCCCCGTCCGGCAGGGCCCGCAGCCGGGACAGGACGTCCTGTTCCATCCGCTCCGCCTTCAGCCGTCCCTGTTCGAAGCGGCGCTCGGCGGCGCCCGGTTCGAAGGCCCGGACGTTGTCGAGGATCACGGACACGAGCGTGGTGGGACGCTCGCGCCACCGCGGCCTCGTGATGTCGATCTCGCCGACGCAGCGCATCCCGTACCGGTCCAGGTAGGCCTGGATGGCGTCGCGCGCCTCGGCCCCGCCCGCGAGGCCTTCCAGCCGGTCGAGGAAGTCGCCGTCCCCGACGCCCCGCAGGAACGTCACCACCTCGGGATGCGGGCGGATGACGTCCGCGACGTCGAGCAGGGCCAGTCCCATCTCCGAGGTGATGTTGTCCGGTGCGGACAGCGTGAGCGTGTCGGCCGCGTTCTTCTCTCCCAGCCACTCCTGCAGGTGGTCGGTGAGCCACCAGGTGGCCTCCATGCCGGCCATGATCGCCTGGATGCTCAGCGGATCGGACAGCACCCGCTTGTGTTCCTCGAAGGCCTCCCGCAGGAAGGCGAACAGGGCCGGTCCGCTCTTCGCACGGATGTCGCGGGCCAGCGCGGCGACGGAGGCCTCACTGCGCTCGATCAGCTCGGTGACGATGCCCGGGTCGGTCTCGATCGGAGTGGGTGGACCGCCGGCCGGCGGTCCACCCGGGCTCGCCTCCGGGCTCGTTTCCGGCAGCGTCGGGATGAAGTCATCGCGCTCCAGGACGGTCTCCAGAGCGTCCCTGACCAGCGGATCCCCCTTCTCCATGATGTCCAGGAGGGCGGCGCGGCTCGTGGGCGTGGCCAGTCGCCGGGTGACGTCGACGAACAGCCTGCCGCCCGCTTCGTGCATCGGCACCATGGCCGTCAGCTGCCACATGGAGAATCCCAGCGGCTTCATGGGGTCGGTCATCATCTGCTGATGACCGACGGAGACGTAGACGTGGGGGTCCTCGTCACCGGATACGGGAACGGGGAACAGGGTGGTGATCGGCCTGCTCTGGACGATCTGGAAACCGTCGTCGCCCAGACACCACTCGATGTCCTGCGGGCTGCCGAAGTGCGCTTCGATCCGACGCCCCTGCCGCACGAGCCGCACCGCCTGCTCGTCCGTCAGCGTCGGCTGCGACTGCCGCCGCGGGTCGAGCGCCACCTGTCGGGTACCGCCGGCCGGCCGTGCGTGGACGGCGAGCTCCTTGGCGGCGATGGTCCTGGCGACGACTTCGCCGTCCCGCACGGTGAACACGTCCGGGTTCACCAGGCCGGAGACCAGGGCCTCGCCGAGGCCGAAACCGGCGTCCACGGTGGCGACCTTCCGGTTTCCCGTGACGGGGTCGGCCGTGAACAGGATGCCGGAGACCTGCGGCTGGACCATCTCCTGCACGACCACCGCGAGGTGGACCGTACGGTGGTCGATCCCGTTCCGGTTGCGGTAGGTCACGGCCCGCTCGGTGAACAGCGAGGCCCAGCACCGGCGGATGTGCTCAAGGACCGCCGTCGGTCCGACGACGTTCAGATACGTGTCCTGCTGCCCGGCGGCGGAGGCGGTCGGCAGGTCCTCCGCCGTGGCGCTGGACCGCACCGCGTAGGCGGTCTGCTCGCCGTGCCGGGCGAGCTCGCGGGTGATCGCCGCCGCGGTCCCCTCCGGGACGGCGGTCTCCTCGATCGTCCGGCGGATCTCCGCGCTGAGCGTGCGGGTGGCCTCCCGGTCGTCCGGGCTCAGGCGCGACAGCCGGTCGAGCAGATCGTCGATCGAGGGCGCCTCGGCCATGATCCGCCGGAAGGCGTCGGTCGTGACGCAGAAGCCGGCCGGCACCCGGACGCCTTCGATCCGAGCCAGTTCACCCAGGTTCGCGCCCTTGCCGCCGACGGCCGCCACCTGGCGCGCGTCGACCTCGCGGAGATTCACCACATGCCGCTCGGTCATCGCGTCACCTCCACGGCTGCCGCGTTCCCTCGCACCGCACCGGCTCGCCGCTCCTCTCTTCCGACGTCACCGCATCCCTCGTACGTCGACAACATCAAAGGCACGTCGTGCTCCCGTTTCCGCAGGTGGTGGGGGGTAGGCCGACCATTCTGCGCCAGGACCGGGGCCTTGCCGCAAGCCCCCCTGTGCGCTATAAATTAAGAGTGGCGAGGAGAGGATTCTCCTCGCCTTTCGCATGTCCCTCTCGCCGCCCCGCTCGGCCCGGCCGACTTTTTCCCGCCTCACGCACGGTCTCCTTCGCCGTCCCGGAGGTAGGCGTCCAGCGCGGCGGCCCCGGCGAGCATGGCGCGCCCACGGGCGGACAGGCGGGCGTGCCAGTCGCGCAGGGCGGCCTCCAGCGGGTCCAGCCCGCCGGCCGCCCGCAGCTGGGCGATCAACGGGGCGATCTGGTCCAGCCGGTAGCCGCCGCGCCTGAGCTGGTGGGCCAGTCCGACGTCCCGTACGTCGTCCACGGCGTACGTCCGATAGCCGGTTCGCGGGTCACGGCGCGGGGTCACCAGGCCGGCGCGCTCCCATGTGCGGAGTGTGGCGGGCCTGATCCCGAGCTTGGCCGCCAGCGGTCCGATGAACACGCCGCCGGGGCTCGACGCGCCGTCGGGGGCGGGCACGGCGCCGGGCTCCAGGTCGCGGAGGGCTCGCTCGACGGCTCGCAGCGTGCGCCGGTCCTCCAGGAGTTGGGCGTGGCTCTCGTCGATGAGGCGCAGCGCCTCCTGCGCGTCGTCCCCGTTCACCGCCCGCATGATCGATGTCGCGGTCCCGTGTCCATGTCCCGGGATCAGGGCGAGGAACGCCTTCAGGGCGTGCGCGTGCCGCGGTGCGTAGGTGCGGTAGCCGTGGGGGGTGCGCCCGGCGGGCGGCAGGATCCCGGCGGCCTCGTAGTTCCGGACGGCCTGGGTCGACAATCCGTGCGGACGGGCCAGGTCGACGGGCCGGAGACGCAGGGTCGTTTGAGGGTTTTGCCTCATGCACCGGACGATAGCGCGGAAAAGTTTCAACCGATGGTTCAACGATACGGTTGAAGCCATGGCAGACGACATCAAGGACATCGCCCACGCCGTCGACGCGGCCTCCGTGATGAGGTTGTTCCCCTCCGCGCCCCGGATGCTGACGCTGGGCGAGCCCACCCACGGGGTGGACGCCCCTCTCCGGCTGCGCAACGCGCTCTTCCGGCAGCTCGTCGAACGGGAGGGCTACCGGACGATCACCATCGAGAGCGACTGCGTGGCGGGACTCCTGGTGGACGACTTCGTGACGGGAGGTGCGGGCACGCTCGACGAGGTCATGGAGCAGGGCTTCAGCCACGGGCTCGGGGCGTCCGCCGCCCAGCGTGAACTGGTGTGCTGGATGCGCACGTTCAACGACGGCAGGCCCGCGTCCGACCTGCTCCGCTTCGCCGGATTCGACGGCCCGCTGGAGATGGCCGCCGCCGCGAGCCCCCGTCGGGCTCTCACCGCGCTCCACGGCTATCTCGCGGACCACGTGGACACGGGGCTGCTCCCCTGCACAGCCGAGACGCTCGACCGTCTCCTGGGCGTCGAGGACCGTTGGACCGACACCGCGGCGATGCTGGATCCGTCCGCGTCCTTCGGGCAGTCGGCCGAGGCCGGGGAACTGCGGCTGCTCGCCGACGATCTGGGGGCACTGCTCGACGCGTGGCGGCCGCATCTGGTCGCGACGACCCCGAGGGAGGAGTGGGATCGGGCGCGCCTGTACGGGCGGACCGCCGTGGGGCTGCTGCGCTACCACTTCTGGATGGCCGACACGTCACCGAGCCGGCTGGCACGGCTGGTGGGCCTGCGCGATCAGATGATGGCCGGCAATCTCCTCGCACTGGCCGAACGGGGGCCCGTGCTGGTGCACGCCCACAACAGTCATCTCCAGCGGGACATGAGCTCGATGAGGATGGGCGGTCAGCCGCTGGAGTGGTGGAGTGCGGGCGCCATCGCCGCAACCCACCTGGGCGAGGAGTACGGCTTCCTGGCAACCGCGTTCGGCACATTGCGGCACAAGGACGTCGACGTTCCGCCGCCGGGCACCCTCGAAGGAGAGCTCTACGCACTCGGGGAGGATCACTGCCTGGTGGACGCCTCCGAGCTGGCCGCCGCCCTCGGGCCCGCGGGCCCCGTCCGGCGTACGTCCCCGTACTTCGGCTACGCGCCGCTCGACCCGGCGCATCTGGGCCGCATCGACGGAGTCGTGTTCATGAAGGACGTCCCGGAGGACCAGCAGCCCTTCCAGGGGACCCCCGAGCCGAGCCCTCCGCACGCCCGGACGGGTGACCGCCCTGCCGCCCAGGAATAGTCGGCACGGTCCGTTGTTGACCCGACCATGACTTCTGAGATTTCCGGGACGGGCAGAACATTCGGGCGTGTGGGTATCTGGAGCGGCGCCCTGCACGCGTCGCGGGTGGACGACGCGGGCAAGGAAGCGATCGCGGAGGCGCTCGCCGAGCTCGAGGAGCTGGGGTACGGCACCGTCTGGATCGGGGGCAGTCCGACGCCCGGGGACGCCGCCGCCGTCGTGGCCGCCACCCGTACGCTCACCGTGGCCACCGGCATCCTGAGTATCTGGGATCACACGGCCGAGGAGGTGGCGGCCGGGGTCGCGGCGATCGATCCGGGGGCGCGCCGTCGGCTGGTGCTCGGCCTGGGGGTCAGCCACGGCCCGATGGTGCCGCAGTACGCCAAGCCGTACAGCGCGATGGTGGCCTATCTCGACGCACTCGACGCCGCCGAACCGTCGGTGGGCTCCGGGCACCGGGTCCTGGCGGCACTGGGGCCCAAGATGATCGAGCTCGCGGCCGGGCGGGCGCTGGGGGCCCATCCCTACCTCGTCACCACCGAGCACACCGCGGAGGCCCGCGAGTCGCTCGGCCCCGACGCCCTGCTCGCCCCGGAGCTGACCGTGGTGCTGGACACCGACACCGACCGGGCCCGCACCACCGCGCGGACGATGCTCGGGATGTATCTCCAACTGCCCAACTACACCGACAATCTGTTGCGCCTGGGGTTCACCGAAGGCGACTTCGAGGGCGGCGGCAGTGTCCGTCTGCTCGACGCCCTGTTCGCGCTGGGCGACGCCGAGCGGGTGAAGCGCCGGACCCAGGAGTACCTCGACGCCGGCGCGGACCATGTCGCGTTGCAGGTGCTCACCGCCGACGAGGGCGGGGCCGGTCTGCCCCGGGCCGAGTGGCGTGAACTGGCCGAGGCCTTCGGCGACGAGCTCTGACGGACCGGACGCGTTCCACCGCGCGTCCACGGCCCCCGACCGCCCCTCCCCCTCTTCGCCCGGTCTGTCAACACGTCGCACCTCTCCTCCCGTTCGGGTGGTGTGCGGCGTGTCGGGAGGATCCCGGGGCGGCTCTGGGCAGCCTCCGTGCGACCGATCATGGAGGGGGAGTCGTGGGAGTGTCACGCGAGTTCGGGCGCGCCATCACCGAGGGGCCGACACCGGCCGACGCGGCGGGAGCGCCCGGACTGCCTTATCCGAGCGGCTGGTCCGCGCTGGCCTTCTCCCACGAGTTACGGCCGGGCACTGTGCTGACCCGGCCCCTCGCGGGGCACGACGTCGTCCTCTACCGCACCGGCACGGGAGCGCTTCGCGCCGTCCGTCCGTACTGCCCGCACCTGGGGGCCCATCTCGGTCTGGCGAAGGTCGAGGGGGAGGATCTCACGTGCCCCTTCCACTTCTTCTCCTTCGGCCCCGACGGGGCGTGCGTGCGCACCGGGTACGGCACACCGCCGCCGCGGTCCCCGCTGACCCACCTGCCCGTCCACGAGGTGAACGGGGGCGTCTTCGTCTGGCGTCACCATGACGGCCGGGATCCGGACTGGTTCATCCCGCCGTGGCACGAGATCGGGCACCGGCCCGCTCGTACGGCCGCCTGGGAGTTGGCCGGCCATGCCCAGGAAGTCATCGAGAACTCGGTCGACCTCGGCCACTTCGCCACCCTGCACGGCTGGGCGAAGGCCGAGATCGAGGGACCTGTGGCATACGACGGCGCCGGGTTCCACGTCTCCATGCGGGCCCATGAGTCGGCGCCGCTCATCGGCGACTTCACCGTCGATGTGCGGGTGGACGGCTATGGACTCGGGTGCCTGCACGCCGACGTGCACACACCCCGCTTCGGGCTGCGGATGTGCACGATGGTGATGCCGACGGCCATCGGACCCAACCGGATGCAGTTCCGGCAGCTGAACCGCATCGCCTTCGACGAGCCGGGCCGGCTGCCGCCCCGGCTGGCCCGCCTCGTCAGCCGGACCGCGGCCCGGCTCCTGGACGGCCCCGTCTTCCGGTCCAGTTGCGAGTTCACCGCCGCCGATTTCCCGATCTGGCATCACAAGCAGTACCAGCAGCCGCCCCGGCTGGCTTCCGGTGACGGGCCGATCGGCCCGTTCCGGCGCTGGGCCAGGCGGTTCTATCCGGAGGCGCCCGGCCGGAGCGCTGTGCCCCGCTCCCACCCCGGTGGGGGCGAGGACGGCGCCGCGCCCTCCTGACCTCTCCGGTCCGCCGCGCCGTCCGCCCCGGCCTTCCCGCGCCTCCGGTCGGCACAGCGGACGCCGGGACTCCGCAATACGGGCACCATGCGGGCAGTGATCACGCGAAAGCGGGCAGTACGCTCTGCCGGAACAATGGTCGTTCCGGGTCTGACCAGCATCGTCACCCCCGGGAAAGCGGGCACGAACGGGCCGAGCGGATCCGGTGAAGCAGCTGGTCGTAGCCTGGGGAGGCTTGTACAAACGACACATGAGCCCGAACGGACAACGGGTTCCGCCCGTAACGGGCCCAGCAGCGACCAGGGAAGTGCGCCGTGGACACCGAGGAACGCCGTCGGGGAATTCTGGACACGGCCCGACGGGAGGGCTCGGTCGGTGTGAACGCCCTCGCGGACCTGTTCAAGGTGGCCAAGGAGACCGTCCGCCGCGATCTGCATGTGCTGGAGGAGCACGGACTCGTCCGCCGGACCCACGGCGGCGCCTACCCGGTGGAGTCGGCCGGCTTCGAGACCACGCTCGCCGTCCGCACCACCCGTAACGTGCCACAGAAGTCGCGGATAGCGGCCGCCGCCGCCGATCTGCTCGGCGACGCCGAGACGGTCTTCGTCGACGAGGGCTTCACCCCGCAGCTCGTCGCCGAGGCGCTCCCCAAGGACCGGCCGCTGACCGTGGTCACCGCTTCCCTGGCCGTCGCCACCTCCCTCGCCGGGGCGGACAAGACCTCGGTCCTCCTGCTGGGCGGCCGGGTGCGCGGATCGACGATGGCGACCGTCGACCACTGGGCCTCCCGGATGCTCTCGGAGTTCGTCATCGACCTCGCGTATGTCGGGGCCAACGGCATCTCCCGCGAGTACGGCCTCACCACGCCGGACCCCGCCGTCGCCGAGGTGAAGGCGCAGGCGCTGCGCAGCTCCCGGCGCAGGATCTTCGCCGGGATCCACAGCAAGTTCGGCGCGGTGAGCTTCTGCCGGTTCGCCGGGGTCGGCGACTTCGAAGCCATCGTCACCGACGCCGGGCTGCCCTCGGCCGAGGCGCAGCGCTACTCCCTCCAGGGCCCTCAGGTCATCCGCGTCTGACCGGCCCCACCGCCCGTACTCCCCCACCCGCACGGCTCCCGCACCCGCACCACCCGTTCCATCCTCGCCGCCGGGGCCTGGCTCGCCATGCCCGCAACGACCCGATCACCGAGCCGCTACGACTGATCAGGAGCCCCCATGCCCCATCCACGACAGCGCCGTCGACCACGTCTGCGGGGTCGGGCCTGCGCCGCGACCGCCGCACTGGCCCTGCTCGCCACCGGCTGCGCCGGAGCGGGCGGGACCGCCTTCGGGGGCGGCGACGCGTTGAACGTCCTGATGGTGAACAACCCGCAGATGGTCGAACTGCAGAAACTGACCGCGAAGCACTTCACGAAGGAGACCGGCATCAAGGTCCACTTCACGGTGCTGCCCGAGAACGACGTGCGCGACAAGATCAGCCAGGACTTCTCCAACCAGGCCGGCCAGTACGACATCGCCACCATCAGCAACTTCGAACTGCCCTTCTTCGCCAAGAACGGCTGGCTGCACCCCCTCGACGACTACGCCGAGGCCGACACCGCCTTCGACCAGAAGGACATCCTGCAGCCGCTGCGGGAATCGCTGACCGCCGAGGACGGCAAGCTCTACGCCCAGCCCTTCTACGGCGAGTCGTCCTTCCTGATGTACCGCAAGGACGTCTTCGAGGAGCAGGGCCTCACGATGCCCGCGAAGCCGACCTGGGATCAGGTGGCGAAGCTCGCCGAGCAGACGGACGGGGCGGAGCGCGGGATGAAGGGCATCTGCCTGCGCGGGCTGCCGGGCTGGGGCGAGGTCATCGCCCCGCTCACCACGGTCGTCAACACGATGGGCGGCACCTGGTTCACCGAGGACTGGGAGCCCCGGCTGACGGCGCCGGAGTTCAAGAAGGCGACGAAGTTCTATGTCGACCTGGTGCGCAAGCACGGTGAACTCGGCGCGCCGCAGTCCGGGTACGCCGAGTGCCTGAACAACATGACCCAGGGCAAGACCGCCATGTGGTACGACGCCACGGCCGGCGCCGGGTCCCTGGAGGCGAAGGGCTCCCCCGTGAAGGGGAAGATCGGGTACGTCCCCGCCCCCGTCGAGCGGACCGAGAGCTCCGGCTGGCTCTACACCTGGGCCTGGGGTCTGCAGAAGGCGTCCAAGAAGTCCGACGACGCCTGGAAGTTCGTGTCCTGGGCGTCGGGCAAGGAGTACGAGGAGCTCGTCGGGGCCACCAGCGGCTGGTCCAACGTGCCCGCCGGCAAACGGGCTTCCACCTACGCCAACCCCGACTACCGGGCGGAGGCGGGAGCGTTCGCCGATGTCACGGAGCGGGCCATCTCCCAGGCCAACCCGACGAATCCCGGCACCCAGCCCCGTCCGACGGCCGGCATCCAGTTCGTGGGCGTACCGGAGTTCACCGATCTGGGCACCAAGGTGGCGCAGGAGATCAGCGCCGCCATCGCGGGCCGCCAGTCGGTGGACGACGCGCTGGCCGCCTCCCAGAAGCTGGCCGAGAAGGTTGCGGAGGAGTACCGATGACCGTCACCGCGACGCGAGAGACCACCTCACCTCCGGTGCCGGTGAAGAAGCCGGGCGGCGGCAGCAGACGGCGCGCCTGGGCGACCCGCGCTCCCCTGCTGCCCGCGCTGATCTTCCTGATAGCCGTCACCCAACTGCCCTTCGTGGCGACCCTGGTGATCTCGCTCTTCGACTGGAACTCCCTCAAACCGGAGAAGCGCCACTTCACCGGTCTCTCCAACTACGCGTCCGTCTTCACCGACGAGGCGTTGCGCGAGTCCGTGGTGACGACCGTGGTCCTGACCGCGTCGGTCGTGATCGTCAGCGTGGTGCTGGGACTCGCCTTCGCGCTGCTGCTCGACCGCACCTTCTTCGGCCGGGGGTTCGTGCGCACGCTGCTGATCACCCCGTTCTTGTTGGTGCCGGTCTCGGCGGCGCTGCTGTGGAAGCACGCGCTCTACAACCCCGAGTACGGGCTGTTCAACGGGGCGCTCACCTGGTTCGGCGAGCTGTTCGGCATCGAGAGCATCGCGCAGCCCGAGTGGACGTCCGAGATGCCGCTGATCGCCATCGAGGCATCCCTCGTGTGGCAGTGGACACCGTTCATGATGCTGATCCTGCTGGCCGGACTGCAGAGCCGGCCGGCCGAGATCATGGAGGCCGCCCGGCTGGACGGGGCCGGTCCCTGGCAGATCTTCCGCTATCTGACCCTGCCGCATCTGCGCCGCTACCTCGAACTCGGCATCCTGCTCGGGTCGGTGTACATCGTGCAGAACTTCGACGCGGTGTTCACGATCACCTCCGGCGGTCTCGGCACCGCCAACCTCCCGTACACCGTCTACGAGACCTTCTACCGGGCCCATGAGTACGGGCTGGCATCGGCCGCGGGCGTGGTCGTGGTGATCGGCACGATCATCATCGCCACCTTCGCGCTCCGTGTGGTCTCGTCTCTCTTCCGTGAGGAGGCGGGCCGCTCATGAGCGCCTCGACCGCGACTTCTCCCTCCGTTTCCGCATCGGTCAACGGCCCCGAGCGCAAGGCCCGGCGGCGCTCCGCCGCCCTCGGCGTGGTCGCCTGGACCGTGGGGATCGTCTTCTGTCTGCCCGCGCTGTGGATGCTGCTGACGTCCTTCCACGCGGAGGCGGACGCGGCGACCAACCCGCCTTCCCTCGCCGCCTCGTTGACGCTCGACGGCTACCGCACCTTCTTCGGCGGCGGTGGCGGCCCGACGCCGTGGCCCCCGCTGGTCAACTCGCTGGCGGCCTCGCTCTTCTCGACCGTGCTGGTGCTCCTGCTCGCGCTGCCGGCCGCCTACGCGCTGTCCATCCGGCCGGTGCGCAAGTGGACGGACGTGATGTTCTTCTTCCTGTCCACCAAGATGCTGCCGGTCGTCGCCGGGCTGCTGCCGGTGTACCTGTTCGCGAAGAACACCGGTCTGCTGGACAACATCTGGCTGCTGGTCCTGCTCTACACCTCGATGAACCTGCCCATCGCGGTGTGGATGATGCAGTCCTTCCTCGCCGACGTCCCCGTCTCGATCATCGAGGCGGCGCAGGTCGACGGAGCCCGGCTGCCGACGGTCCTGCGCCGGATCATCGCGCCGATCGCCGGTCCCGGCATCGCCGCGACCGCCCTGATCTGCTTCATCTTCAGCTGGAACGAGCTGTTGTTCGCCCGGGTGCTGACCGGCGTGGTCGCCGGTACCGCACCCGTCCATCTGACCACCTTCGTCACCAGCCAGGGCCTCTTCCTCGCCCAGCTGTGCGCGGCCTCGGTGGTCGTGTCCCTGCCGGTGCTCGTCGCCGGCTACGCCGCCCAGGACAAACTCGTCCAGGGCCTCTCTCTGGGAGCAGTCAAATGAGGGCAGCCATCGTCGAAGCCCCCGGCAAGGTCTCCGTGACCACCGTCCCGGATCCCACGCCCGGCCGTCGCGACGTGGTCGTCAAGGTGGCGTCGTGCGGGCTGTGCGGTACCGATCTCCACATCCTCCAGGGCGAGTTCGCGCCGACCCTGCCGATCGTGCCCGGTCATGAGTTCGCCGGGGAGGTCGTCGGCATCGGCGCGGACGTCACCGAGCTGTCCGTAGGCGACAAGGTCGCCGTCGACCCCTCGCTGCACTGTCACGAGTGCCGCTACTGCCGTTCGGGCCGGGGGAACCTCTGCGACAACTGGGCGGCGATCGGCGTCACCGTTCCCGGGGGCGCGGCCGAGTACGCGGTGGCGCCCGTCGCCAACTGCGTACGCCTGCCGGAGCACATCGACGTCCGGGACGCGGCGCTCATCGAGCCGCTGTCCTGCGCGGTGCGGGGGTACGACGTCCTCAACGGGAATCTCGGGGCCCAGGTGCTGATCTACGGGTCGGGGACCATGGGGCTGATGATGCTGGAGCTGGCCAAGCGCACCGGCGCGGCGTCGGTGGACATGCTGGACATCAACGCCCAGCGGCTGGCCACCGCGACGACCCTGGGCTGCACGGGCGCGGCCGCCCGCGCCGAGGAGCTGGACCGTCCGGGCGGGTGGGACGTGGTCATCGACGCCACGGGCAACGCCGGGGCCATCCAGGACGGTCTGGGGCGGGTGGCCAAGGGCGGCACGTTCCTCCAGTTCGGGGTCTCCGACTACGCCACCACGGCGGTGATCGAGCCGTACCGGATCTACAACCAGGAGATCACCATCACCGGCTCGATGGCAGTGCTGCACAGTTACGAGCGGGCCGCGGCGCTCTTCGCGAGTGGGGTGCTGGACGCTTCGGTGTTCATCAGCGACCGGCTGCCGCTGGAGCAGTACCCGCAGGCGATCGAGCGTTTCCAGGCGGGGATCGGCCGCAAGATCGTGGTGGAGCCGTGACGGAGTCCGTGGTCCCGGGTGCGGCTGGGGACCCCGGCGCGGTCCTGGTGCTCGGCGAGGCGCTGGTGGATCTGGTCCCGGCCGGGGGTGACGCCGGGACTCTGGCGGCCCAGCCGGGCGGGGCGCCCGCGAACGTCGCGGTGGGTCTGGCCCGGCTCGGCGGGCGGCCGTCCTTCGTCGGCGGGCTCGGTGACGACGCCTTCGCGGCCCGCGTCGAGGCGTGGCTGACCGGTGCGGGCGTCGATCTCTCGCTGAGTGCCCGGTCCTCGCTGCCCACGGCGCTCGCGGTGGCCGACCCGGGCAGCCGCGGGAACACCTACCACTTCCACCTGCGGGACACGGCGACCTTCGAGCTGCCCGACCGCACGGCGGAGGCGGGGCGCTTCGGCGCGGTGTACGTGGGCGGGCTCGCCGCGGTCGTGGAGCCGGCGGCCCGTGCGGTGGCCGCCACCGCGCGGGCGGCCGCCCGCGACGGGCTGCTCGCGGTGGACCCCAATGTGCGCGAGGACCGCACGCTGGATCCCGTGCGGGGCCTGGACCGGCTGCGGGAGCTGTGCGCCCTCGCGCGGGTCGTGAAGGCGAGCGACGAGGATCTGGTGCGCCTGTGGCCGGACGCGGAGCCGGAGGCGAGCTGCCGCAGGCTCGCCCGGCAGGGGCGGCTGGTGGTGCTGACGCGGGGCTCGCGGGGCGCGACCGCGTACGTCCAGGACGCCCCCGCGGTCTCCGTTCCCGCCCTGCCCGTGCGGGTGGTGAACACCATCGGCGCGGGCGACGCGTTCATGGCGGGGATGCTGACCTGGCTCGGCCGGGAGGCCGACTGGGATCCGGCGCTCTCCCCGGAGCAGACGAAGGCGATGCTGGAGTACGCGGCGGGAACGGCCGCGTCGGTCTGCGCCCGAGCCGGAACGGAACCCACGGCGCCGCTTGGGGTGTGAACCCGGCGTCCATCGGGCATCACCATCGGGACCCGAGTTCCGCACGGCCCTCCCCCGGCCCACGGAAACCACCGCGGCCCCACCGGGCTTCCCGCCCGGTGGGGCCGCGGTGTCGTGTCAGCTCTGCGGGCGCCTGCCGTGGTTCGCGGCGTTCTTGCGGCGGGCCTTCTTCTTACGACGTCGCTTCGAGGACATCGAACCCTCCTTCTCTGCTCTGTGCTCCATTGCGGACGGTCCACCGGGCGGTGCGACCCGGCGATCACCGGGCCGCCTACCCAGGGACACCGTGGCAAACACGCGGTGCGGGTGCAACCGGCGGTGGCCCGTCGGGCGGGGGTGGACAGATGTGCGGAGCCCGCCGGTCAGCCTTGCGGCCCGCCGGACCCGATGACCTGGGCGGTGTACCGCGCCAGATCAGCGCGGAGCTCCTCGCGCGCCAGGCCCTGCCGGGTGACCAGGTGCTCGACGAGATCGGCGCGCGTGGCTGCCAGCAGGGCGTGGGCGGCGAACGCGCTGCCGGTGAAGCCCTCGATCCGGTCCAGCACGGCACTCAGGGTGCGGTGCCAGCGTTCGTAGTGCTCGGCCCGGTAGGGGCTGTCGTCGCCGGTGTCCTCCAGCGCGAGGGCCAGGTGGCGGTTGTCGAGCTTGAAGCACAGGACGGCGTCCAGCAGGGCGGGGACGCGCTGGTGCGGTGGGGCCGCGGGGCCCAGCGGCGGGGGGCCGTCCTCGACGGCGGCCCGGATCGGTTCGAGTCGCGCCGCGAACAGCGCCTGGATCAGCCCGGTGCGGTCGCCGAAGCCGCGGAAGAGGGTCGCCTTGCCGACGCCGGCGGCCGCCGCGACATCGGCCATCGTGATGGCCGCGGGGCTCTCGCTGCGGGCGAAGAGAGCGTCGGCCGCCGCAAGGACGGCCGCACGGTTGCGGACGGCGTCCTTGCGGGGCGTGCGGGCGGTCATGGGATCTCCTCCGATTGCAAAACGGACCCTCGGTCCGTATCGTCACCAGCGAAACGGACCCAGGGTCCACATTCTAGGTGACGGAGCCGCCATGAACCCCGACACACCGCCGGCCGCCCCCGAACGGCACGGCGCGCACGGAGCCCGGGGCGGAAGCGTCCCCGCCGTCCTGGTCATCGGCGCGACCGGCACCACCGGCAGCCGCGTCGTCGCCCGGCTCGCCGCCGCCGGCCACCGGGTGCGGGCCGCATCCCGGTCCGCCCGCCTGGTCCCCGGCGCCGAGGAGGTCCGCTTCGACTGGGGGGACCCGGCGAGCCACGGCCCGGCGCTGACCGGGGTGGACCGGGTCTATCTGGTGCCCCCGGTCGGCGACCCCGACCCGGCCGAGGTGATGCTGCCCTTCCTGGAGCGGGCCCGCGAGACCGGTGTGGGCCGTGCGGTGCTGCTCAGCTCCTCCGCGATTCCCCCGGGCGGGCCCGCGACCGGCCTCGTCCACCAGGCCCTGCCGGGCCTCTTCGACGCATGGGCGGTGCTGCGGCCCTCCTGGTTCATGCAGAATTTCGCCGGGGCCCATCCGCACGCGGTGAGCATCCGCGAGGCCGGGGCCATCAGGACCGCCGCGGGCGACGGGCGGGTCGGGTTCGTGGACGCCGAGGACATCGCCGCCGTCGCCGTGCACGCCCTGACCGACGCGCGATCCCCCGACACCGATCTGGTCCTCACCGGTCCCCGGGCGCTGAGCTACGACGAGGTCGCGGCGGTCGTCGGCCGGACCACCGGACGCCCGGTGGTCCATGAGCGCCTGCGGCACGAGGAGATGCGCGACCATCTCGCCGCGACCGGGATGCCCGTGCCGTTCGCGGAGCTGCTCGCCGGATTGGACCGGGCCATCGCCCAGGGGGCCGAGGACCGGGTCACCGACACGGTGCGGCGCCTCACGGGGCGGCCGCCGGGCAACTTCGACACGTTCGTGGCCCGGGAGCTGCGGCCGTTGACGCGCGGGCCCGCAGTTCAGGGCCGGTAGCGCAGCGGATGGTCGTCCGGCACCTCGACGACGGCGATCCGCACCCCGTCGGGGTCCTCGATCCACATCTCGACCAGTCCCCAGGGTTCGCGCTTCGGCGGTCGCAGGACGGTCACGTCCTTGGACCGCAGCTCCTGGTGGGCGGCCTCGGCGTCGTCGACCTGGAGCCAGATCCGCACGGCCGACGACGGCGGCTCCCCGCCCCGGCCGGAGACCTCCAGGAACCCGCCGCCGAGGAAGTACACCGTGCCGCGCTCGGGGCCGGTGCCGAACTCGCGGTAGACGGCGAGGCCCAGGGCCTCGCCGTAGAAGGCGCGCGAACGCTCGGGGTCGGTGGGGTGCAGCAGAATCCTGCTGCCCAGTACGTGCACCATGGGCCGAGCGTACGCCTGCCACCCTGCGGGGCGGCTCCCCCGCGGTCCGTCAGTTGGTCAGCTCGTCGATGAAGTCGTCGGCGCACCGGTCCTCCGCCGCCTGGCCGTTGGCCCGGTTCACACAGTCCTCGAAGTCCGTGAACTCCTGGGAGTCGAACACGGCGATGGCCGCCACGAGGACGACCACGGAACCGATCAGCCCGAGCGCCCCGAGCACGGCGCCGACTATCGCCATCACCCGGCGCGGCGCGCGGCCCTGCCGGGTGCGGAGCGCGGCGATGACACCGAAGACGAGGGCGAGCAGGCCGAGGAGCAGCCCGCCCACCACGGTCCAGAAGAACAGGCAGGCGAGGAGGCCGAGAACGAGGGCGGCGACCGCGAAGCCGTTCGTCTGTGCGGGCGCCTGGCCACCGTAGGGGGCGGCGTGGTCGGCTCCGGGCTGCCCCGGGTAGGGGGAATCCGGGTATGAGGGAAGGGACATCGGGTGCGTGCTCCTGTTCTCCTGGCTTCCCGTGCACCTGCCCCGTGGTCCGGCCTCCATGCGCCGCTTCGGTCACGCTCCGGCAACTAAATACGCTGGCCAGGGGCTCGGTGGAGCTCCGCGGACAGGTGGTGTTGCAGGGGCTGGCCGACCGCGGCGAGATCGTGGACGAAGGCGAGCGTGTCCGGGTCCAACAGGGTGTAGCGGCGGCGGGTGGCGTCGACCTCCTTGGCGGTGGGGGCGAGGGCCACCCGCTCGGTGGCGAGGTCGACGACGCCGTCGCGGGCGTGGCCGGCCGAGATCTCCGCGATGCCGGTGGGCTGGGCGATCAGGGCCTCCACCCGCCCGTCCGGCTGCAGGCGCCACCAGCCGGTCTCCCGGCCGGACGGCCGCACGGGGCGCCCGTCCGCGTCGAGCAGCCAGGCCCGCGCCTCGTACGCGAGGAAGGGCCGGCCGTCGTGGCTGAACGTGACCTCCTGCCCGTACGCGAAGTCCGCCTCCAGCGTCGGATACCCGCCGCGGCCCGTGCCCCGCCAGGTGCCGAGGTAGCCGGCCACCGGGGCGAGCAGGGGATGCGGGGCGGGCGACTCGTCGAGGCGCAGGGCGTCGGGGAAGGGGAGTTGACGGGCGGGATCGTGCATGGGTGGGTGCGCTCCTGGGTCGGGCCGAGTCGGAGTCGCAGCCTAAGGGCTGTGCCGTAGTCGGTGCTGGATGGTCCGCCCGACCGGACGCCGGCGGCGAAGGCCGGGTCGGCGGTCTTGTGAAGAGCCGCAGGACGCCGACGACGGCGGGGACGAGCACGAGGGCCAAGGCGGGAGCCAGCAGCGGCGAAGAGGTGCGCAGCAGCACGGTCGTGAAGAGGAGGCACGCGGCAGGGCGGGTGGGAGAGGTGCCCGATCAAGGGCCCCCAGGTCCGCGGCCATGGCCTCCAGGGTGACGCCGCCGGACGGTTGAGGCGTTCAGCGCGATACCGCGGTTGTACGGGGAGATGACCCGGTAGCCCGCGGCGAGCGGGGCCCGGGGGCCGGGAGGCGGTCAGGCGGATGCCGCCGGGGCCCGGCCCTCCGGGCTTCGCGGACGGCGTCGAGCGGGGTTTCGAGGGCCTCCCCCGCGCCCGCCGCGCCGACTGACTCCGACGAGGAACCCCCGGCGGGCGACCAGGCCCGACCGCTCGGAGGGGGTACTCATCCGGGATCGGCCGCCATGCTCTCCATGAGGCTCTTGGGCCGCAGGTCGGTCCAGTTCTGCTCGACGTAGTCCAGGCAGGCCTGACGGCTGTCCTCCGGGTGGGCCACAGTCCATCCGGCGGGCACCTCGGCGAACGCGGGCCACAGGGAGTGCTGCCCCTCGTCGTTGACGAGCACCAGGTAGGCGCCGTCCTCGTCCTCGAACGGATTGGCCACAGAATCCTCCATCCACTTAGGCAAGGCTAGCTTTATTTGATCGCTGGCGACTTTACCCATCCATCGCGCAGTTGACGCCCGACATTCCACAACTCACTTACGTCCCGGCGGTTCTATTGGCATGACCTGAGCACCTCGGACGCCTCGGCGTGCGGGACGCCTTCTCACGCGGCCCCCGTCCCGGTGGCGCGCCGTTCGAACAGCACCCGGCCCAAGCGCCTCCGGGGCCCGGTCAGAGCCCGAGGTCGCTCAGGCGGGCCTCGTAGCGGATGGTGAGGTCCTCCGAGTCGCCGGCCGGGTTGTCCCAGAGCGCTTCCAGCTCGGACCGCACCACGTCGGGCAGCGCCTCGTACCGCTCGGACCAGGTGTCGGAGTTCGGTATCCAGTAGCCGACGACCTTGAAGCGCTCCGCCGGGAGCCCCAGCTCGCGCCGAAGGTAACGACGCACCGTGCGCAGGGCGTTGGTCTGCCCAGCCACCCAGACGTACCCGCCCGCGAGGTCCGTGCCGGGAGGCACCGCGGCGGTCACCAGATCGGCAAGACGGCTGGGGCCGTGGCCGTTTCCGCCGTAGGTCCAGGTCACCTTGGAGTCGGACAGCTCCCGCAGCGGCAGCACGGCCGAGGGGTCGGGCGCCTCCAGGACCACGCGGGTCCTGACGTGGTCCGGCGTGTTCTCCAGCAGGCGGGCGGCGGCGGGCAGACCGGTCTGGTCGGCGACCAGCACCTGCCAGGTGAGATCGGCCGGGGGGTTGTAGAGCCCGGTGGGGTCGTTGACGCCCACCACGTCCCCGGGCCGCGCCTCGGCGGCCCAGCCGGACGCCACCCCGCCCTCGTGCAGCACGAAGTCGATGTCGATCTCGCCCGCCTCCGGGCGCACCTCGCGGATCGTATAGGTGCGCATCGGCGCGACGGGCCGCCCCTCGGGGGTCTCCCAGCCGCCCTGCTCGGTCGTCCGGGGCAGCGAGACGTCGGTGCGGTCCGGGCCGTGCGGAAGGAAGATCCGCACGTACTCGTCTCCGACCCCGGTGGTCCGGAAACCCGTCAGACCGTCCCCGTGGAGGGTGACGCGGGTCATGGTCGCGGTGAGCGGCTGCACTCGGGCGACGACGGCTCGATGGATCGTCATGGACACTGCCCCTTCGTACGCGTGGTCGGCCTGAGCGCCTCGCCCGCCGGGACGAGAGAACCGAATTGACTTAGGTCAGCCTAACCTTCCATGAGCCTCAGTTCGAGAGGGCATCGGTTCGCCGCCGGCCCGAGCGGGCGGGTCACCGCCCAGGGCCGGTCCCGGGCCGCTCAGTCCTCCGCGAGCACGGCGTCGATCTCGCCGATGAAGTCGTCCAGGTCGCCGGGGTCGCGTGAGGTGATCAGCGACCAGCCCTCGGCGTCGTCGCGGACCACCGGCTTGTCGACCCAGGTGCCGCCCGCGTTGGTGATGTCGGTCCGCAGCGAGGCGTACGAGGTCAGCGTCTTGCCCCGGACATAGCCGCCCTCGATCAGCGCCCACGGCCCGTGGCAGATGGCGGCCACCGGGCGGCCGGACGCGGCGAACGAGCTGACGATCCGGGTGGTGGCGTCCGCCAGGCGCAGCGAGTCGGCGTTCAGCGTGCCGCCGGGCACCAGCAGAAGGTCGTACGCGGCGGGGTCGACGTCGTCGAGCGTGAGGTCGGGCTGCACGGTTTCGCCGGGGTCCCGGTCGCCGACGAGGGTGCGGATCCCGTCGGTGGAGACCGCGGCCACGCTGACCTGCGCCCCGTGTCCGCGCAGGTGGTTCACGGGGACGACCAGTTCGTCCTGCTCGACCCCGTAGTTGGTGACGATGGCCAGGATCCGGCGGTCGTCGAGAGCGGTGGTGGACATGGACTGCTCCTTACCTGTGGTGTCGTTCATCCGGTGCCGTTCATCCGGTCGCGGCGCCGGAAGGGGGGCGGCGGGGTGCCGGCGGCTCCTCATCCGGCCGTGACGCGGACGCATTCCGCGACGGTGTCGCGCAGGCTCCCGGTCCGCGCCAGGATGTCGCGCTGCACCCGCGCCCCGTTGCCGCGCCGTTCCACGGCGGCCAGGGCCCGCTCCGCGGCTTCCAGGTCGCCGTTGTCCTCCAGGGCGTCCCGCACATGGTCCAGCAGGGTCCGCAGGACGTCGGGCGCGGGCTCCGGCCGCAGGGTGCGAGGGTGGACCAGCCGGTCCTCCAGTCCCCGGCGGCCCGCCTGCCAGGTGGCCACGCGCAGCAGGGCCGTGCCCACATCCGGGGGTGGCTCGCCGGCCCGCCATTCCCGCGCGGCCGTGTCCACCAGGCCCCGTACCAGCGTGGCCAGCAGCACGGTGTCGGCCGGGTCCAGGCAGACGTCCGCGATCCTGACCTCCACGGTGGGGTAGCGGTGCGAGAGGCGCGCGTCGAAGTAGACCATCCCCTCGTCCCGGAGCGCGCCGGTGCCCACCAGGGACCGCACCCGGTCGTGGTACGCCTCGGCCGAGCCGAAGACGTCCACCGGTCCTGCCGACGGCCACCGGCCCCACACCTGGCTGCGATAGCTGCTGTACTGGCTGTCCTGGCCCTGCCAGAACGGGGAATTGGCGCTCAGGGCGAGCAGCACCGGCAGCCAGCAGCGCATCCGGTCGAGCACGGCGACGCCCTCCTCCTCCGAGGCCACCGCGACATGGACGTGACAGCCGCAGGTCAGTTGCTCCTGTGCGGTCAGTCCGTAGTGCTCCGCGATCCACCGGTACCGCTCGCCCGTGCCGATCGTCGGGCTGACCGGCAGCGGCGAGGTCGCCATGGCCACGACCGACGTCCCGGCGTCGGAGGCGTGCCGTACGGCCTCGGCTCGCCACCGGTGGACCGCGTCGGCGAGTTCGCCCATGTCCGCACACGGATGCGTGGCGAATTCCAACTGCTGACGGTGCAGTTCCGGTTCGAAGGCCGACTCCCCGGCCGCGTCCTTCTCGGCGAGCGCCAGCACCGCCGAGGACAGGGCCCGTGCCTCTCCGCTCGCCGCGTCGACCAGCAGCAGTTCTTCCTCGACACCCACGGTGCGGGCCACAGCGCCCTCCCCTTCGACGATCGGCGGCGGTCAGGCGGAGACGACGGCGTCGCCCTCGGGCCGGACGCCGGGCAGCCGGTGGCGGGCGGCGGTCGGCGCGCTGCCGGCATCGCCCGCACCGCCGCCCTCCGCGTGCAGCGCACGCAGTACCTCGTCCTGCTCGATCGAACGGAGCAGTACCGTGGGATGGGCCATCAGCATGCGGAGCAGCCTTTCGCCGGATTCGTCGGGTGACGTCTCGCGCCCGGGTGGGGCAACGCCCCGGGTACCCAGGCGCGGGAAAGCCACACACCCCGGGTGACGCGTCCGCCGCTCCGTACCGCGCGACGCGCTCCCGGCCGGTGGCCCGGAGCTCCCAATATGGCCGGGCGCCGCGGGCCCCGCATCTTCTCCCGGAGCGCGGCGCGGGAGGCCGGGCACGTGTCGGGGGCCTCACCCGGCCCGGGGACTGCTTCGCCCGGCAGTGGGTACCCACCAGAGCGCATCACCTGTCCCCCCGGTCGCACCGGGGCCGTACGGAAGGAAGCTCTCATGACCGACCGCAGGCCGGAAGGCACCGCCTACACCGGGGCTTCCGGCAGCCCGCCCCCCGTGCCGGCGGACCTGCCTGATCAGCAGACCCAGGAGGGCGAGGACGCTCTCGACATTCCGATCCCGGACCGGGTGGCCCGCGCCGGCGGGCACCCCGAGCCGGACGAGGCCGGGGCCGGCCGGGACGCGCCGCGCAACGCGGGAGCCCATCCCGACCGGCATCCGACCCCGGAGGAGTCGACGGACTGACCGACCGGTGCGGCCGACCGGGCCGCCCCGCGCCCCCGGCCCCTGCCGGGACACCACTGAGCGCGTAGGCAGGTGCCCCGACCCTTCTTGGGTCGGGGCACCTGCCTACGCGCTCAGTGGTGTCCGCGCGCACTGCTCGACGCACCCCCGAACAGCCTGGCCAGGGCCCGGAAGGGCAGCGTGACCACGGTGGCAATGGCTGCCCCGATGGAGCGGAGTACATCTGCGATGGCCTTGAGCATGGGTCGCCCTCCATTCCCGCCCGGACCTTCCGGAAGTTCCGAAACGATCGGTGCGAGAGTGCACGCGTACCCGGCGCACTGCACCTCAACCAGGAAGCCGCCCGACGGTCCGGAACGCCCTGAAGCCCCGGAGCGCGATGCGCTCCGGGGCTTCAGGGTCGGTCAACCCGGATCAGGCGGTGGTGATGTTCTCCGCCTGGGGGCCCTTCTGGCCCTGGGTGATGTCGAAGGTCACCGCCTGGCCTTCCTGAAGCTCACGGAAGCCGGAGGAGTTGATGTTGGAGTAGTGCGCGAAGACGTCGGGACCGCCGCCGTCCTGCGCGATGAAGCCGAAGCCCTTTTCCGAGTTGAACCACTTGACGGTTCCGCTGGCCATGCCCGTACCTCTCAGCAGTAAACGGATCCGCACCGCGCGGACCCGGAGGTGATCGCCCTGGTTCTCAGGCACTGCACAGCAAAACGCCCGCGCCAGGCGCGGGCAGGTACTGCGAACCACGACATCTTCCGGCGACGCTACACGGCGGGATCACTCCTCACCAGAGAGCAACGCCATTTTGCTGTGGATCACCTTCATGATCTCCGGTCCGTATCCCACCGACTACGGTCCGTTCAGGGCCTGTCGGCACCCCGGGCGACGCTCCGCGCCCACAGGACCAGCGGCACCTGGAGCGGCAGCCGGACGCCGGCCGCGAGCCGCTGCGGCCGGGGCCGGTGACGCCAGTCGAGGGCCATCTGCACATTGGCCGGAAACACCCCGACAAAGAAGGCCGCGGTCATCCGGGCGGCGGGCGCCCGGGTCCCGGGGTGCGCGAGACCCGCGGCCAGGGCGAGTTCGACCACTCCGCTGGCGTACGTCCAGGTACGGGGCTTTCCGGGCAGGATCCTGGGCACGGTGCCGTCGAAGGCTCGAGGCACGGCGAAGTGGAGCACCGCCGCCCCGCCCATGAGCCCGGCGGAACGCGTCTGGCGGGACATGCTTCTCCTTCGGCGACGGGACTTACTTGCCGGTAAGCTACGGGTTCCCGGCGCGTCGCGCACCCTTCAGGGCGCCAGCAGCCGCCACAGCAGCAGCAAGCCCACACCGCAGACGAGGAGTCCGGCCAGCAGCGCCAGCGTGCCCCGGCGCACGTTGTCGGGCTGGAAGCCGCCGAGCACGCTGAAGCACAGCCGGGCGCCGTAGGCCACGGCCAGCACCCCGCACAAGGTGACGGCGACCCCGGCCGCGATGGCGTCCCACTGGTCCTCGAACGCCCGTTGGTAGGGCCCCGGCTTCCGGGTGGCCAGTACGTATCCGGCCGAAGTGAACAGGGCGGCGGGGAAGGCAACGAGGCCGAAGAAGACCGTCAGGCGTCGGATCACCGGAAGGACCCCGCTTCCACGGGGAAGCGGGAGAGGCGTTCACGGACCGACCGCTTCAGCCGTTCCTCCCACCGGTCGCGCTCGGCGACATGGGTGAACAGCTCCCGCATCCGGTTCACCTCTTCGATCATGGCGTGCTCCTCCTCCGCGAACCGGCGGTTCAGCGGCCGTTCGATCAGCAGCAGGAGGGCGACGCACGCCCCGAGCGAGAGCACCGCCACGGCCAGACCGACCACCAGGAGCACGCCCCCGGGGCCGTCACCCGTGGCGGCGGCGAGCGCCAGCACCGCCGGGATCAGCACCGCGAGGGCGACCGAGGCGATCCGGGGCCGGCGGACCCGCCGCTGCCGTGCGCTCAGGGCCTGCACCCCGGCCAGCCGCCGTTCCGCGGCCGCCAGCATCCGCAGGAACGCCGCTCCACCGTCGATCGCGGCCATGTCAGTCCCCGTTCCGCTGCGAGATGAGCTCCTGGAGTTCCTGACCGAAATGGGTGCGCAGCGCGCCGATCTGCGCGTCGTCCAGCTGGGAGGTCCGCGCGGGCAGCCCGGGAAGGAACTGGTGGCGGATGAGCCGGGAGGCCATCGGGAGGACGGACAGGCGCAGCGACGTCTCGTTCTCCAGGTCCCGCAGGAGGGCCGCGAACGGGGACTCGCGGCGGGCCCGGCCGGGGATGTAGTGGTCGCGCGCCTCGTCGAGCCGCTCCCAGTACAGGTCGCTCTTGGACACCGCGATGATCAGCCAGCGCAGCCGCGTGGCCAGTTGCCCGTCGATGATCGCGTCGACCAGGAGACGGAAGTCGGCCGCCTCCTTGCGCAGGTGCCAGTTCCGTACGGCTTCCTGGTCGACGACGCCGTCGGCGGCGAGCGCGTCGTGGACGTCGCGCTGCGAACCGCGCTGCCAGATCCTGTTGTGCCCCCAGCAGACGACGTGCACGATGCCGTGCGGCGAGGCCTCGCCCCGCATCGTGTCGTGCAGGGCCCGTTCGCGCTGGGTGGACAGCTGCCCCGGAATGACGGTGACGGCGGCCCGGGTGCGGCGGTTGCCGGAGCGCAGGACCGTGGCGTGCTTCTCGATGTCGGGGCTGCGGGAGCTGTCGCTGTCGCCGGTGCGGATCGACTGCGTCAGCGCGTCGTACAGAACGCTCTTGCCCGCCCCCGCCTCGCCGGTGACGGCGATGGGGTTGACCGAGAGGCCGAGCCGCCCGTGCAGCGTGGCCGCGGCCGCCCCCACTCCGGGGCCGCCGCCGTCGACGGCGTGCCGGACGCTCTCCCATCGCGATCGGGTGTTCTCCCAGACGTCGGGCACGCGCGCAACTCCCCCGGGTAGGCCGATGGGGAGATGCTATCGATCAACTGGACCCGACGCACCGGCACTTGTCGGATTCATGGGCGGCCGGGGGAACGGGGTGCTATTGGATGAACCGGGGCAGCCAGCGCGCCTGGTAGTGGGGGTGGCCCGCGTACTCGGCGGCGAGCTGCCGGACGGCGAAGCCGAGACCCACCGCACGGCCGGAGCGGAAGTCGTCGGCCGGCCGGTCGGTGTCCAGGTCGGCCACCTCGACGTACTCGCCGACCATGACACGGTTCGTCTCGATGCGCTCCAAAGTGCGCGCGGGGTCCTGCAGGGCGATGTGCTGGTCGAAGCCCCGGCCCCGCACCGTGAACGCCACCCCGCCGGTGCGGTCGTGGACCTCGCCCGGCACATCGGCCGGGCACCGCCATCGGTCCCCGCCGGCGGCCAGTGCGACGTGTTCCTCGTCGGCGAGCCGCGCCCGGACGAAGGCCACCATGTCTGCGTTGCCGCCCATTGAATGCCGCTCCCTTGCGCTGATGGATCTCTGCACTCGATACGGGGAGCATTCTGATGGACCGGACGCGGCACGATCCACCTCCGCATCCGGTTCACCCCACCGTGTCCCCCGCTCCGCCCGCGGCCCGGTCGGCGAGGAGCCGGTGCAGGGGTTCGGTCTCCCGGCGGCGGTACTCCTGCACCGCCCAGCCGTTGCCGTCCGGGTCGGTGAAGTACATGAAGGTCGCCCCGTCCTCGGGGGCGAACCGCTGCGGCTCGGAGACCTCGACGCCCCGGCCCACCAGCTCGGCGTGCGCGGCCTCGATGTCGGTGACGCAGAGCTGGAGGCCGTGGTACGTGCCCGGCTGCGGGGTTCCCGTCGGGTTGGGCAGTCCGTCGGTGAGGGCGATCGAACAGCCGGAGCCGGGTGGCGTCAGCTGGACGACGCGGGCGCCCGGCATCACCTCTCCGTCGAGGTCGACGGCGAAGCCGAGCTTGTCCCGGTAGAAGTCCCGGGCCCGGTCGACGTCGGTCACCGGGAGCACGATCACTTCGAGGGTCCAGTCCATGACACAGCGCCCTTTCTCGGGTCGGGAGGGATTGTCCGCGGTCAGTGTCCGCCGCCCGGCGGGCCCTTGTCGGGGTCCGTCGCCGGGGCCTCGTCGCCGTCCCCGGCCTCCCCGGCCGCCGCTCCGACCATGCCGGTCCGCCCGCCGTCCCCGGCTGCTCCGCCGTCCGCTCCCTCGTCGGCGATCGGCGTCGAGCCGCCGCGGAGGCGGGCCAGGTCGGAGGGCCGGACCTGGATGATGAACAGGGCGACCAGGGCGGCGAAGACGGCGAAACAGGCCGCGACGACGAAGGCGCTGGAGACGCCCGAGGTGAGCACCTCGTCGCCCCAGGGCGGTGGCAGCTCGCCGGTCCTGCGGAACTCCAGAAGCTGCGCGGGCGTGCCCTCCTGGAGGAATCGCGGCACCTGGTCGTCCGCCGCGTTGCGGCTGGCCGTGCCGAACGTCGTGACCAGGATCGACAGCCCCAGGGACCCACCGACCTGCTGGGTGGCGTTGAGGATGCCGGAGGCAGCGCCCGCCTCCTTCGGGGCGACGCCCGACACCGCCATCAGGGTCAGCGACACGAACTGCATGCCCATGCCGAAGCCGAACACGAGCATCGGACCGAGGATCGAGCCGAGGTAGGAGCTGTGGACATCGGTCAGCGTCAGCCAGCCGAGCCCGACGGCGGCCAGGAGCGCGCCCACCACCATGAAGGGTTTGGGTCCCCACCGGGGCAGCAGTTGGGAGGCCAGCCCGGCGCTGACCGCGATGACGGCGCTCACCGGCAGGAAGGCGAGGCCGGCCCGCAGGGGGCTGAAGTCGAGGACGTTCTGCACGAAGAGGGTCAGGAAGAAGAACATCCCGAACATCGCCGCGGCGAGGCTGAGCATCATCGCGTAGGTCCCGGCGCGGTTGCGGTCGCGGAACATCCACAGCGGGGTGATGGGCTGTCTGGAGCCGCTCTCGACGGCGATGAACACGCCGAGGAACACCACGGCCGCGGCGAACGAGCCGAGCGCGACCGGGTCGGACCAGCCCTCCTCGGAGGCGCGGATGAAGCCGTAGACCAGCAACACCATGCCGAGCGTCGAGGTGAGGGCGCCCGCGATGTCGAAGTGGCCCGGATGGCGTTCGGACTCGCGGATGTAGCGGGGGGTCGCGAAGGCGATCAGCAGACCGATGGGGACGTTGACGAACAGCACCCAGCGCCAGTCGAGCCACTCCACCAGCACTCCGCCCGCCAGCAGTCCGATCGCGCTGCCGCCCGCCGAGACGGCGGCGAACACCCCGAACGCGCGGTTGCGTTCGGGGCCCTCGCGGAAGGTGGTGGTGATCAGCGACAGGGCGGTGGGCGAGGCGATGGCCCCGCCGACGCCCTGGAGGGAGCGGGCGGCCAGCAGCTGCCAGCCCTCCTGGGAGAGCCCGCCGAGCAGCGAGGCGAAGACGAAGAGGAGCACCCCGAAGATGAAGACCCGGCGGCGGCCGAGGATGTCGCCGAGACGTCCGCCGAGCAGCAGCAGGCCGCCGAAGGTCAGGGTGTAGGCGTTGATCACCCAGGAGAGGTTCTCGGTGGAGAACCCCAGGTCCTTCTGCATGTGCGGAAGCGCGATGTTGACGATGGTGACGTCGAGCACCACCATCAGCTGGCACGAGGCGATGACCAGCAGTGCCAGTCCGCTGCCCCGCTGCCGTTCAGGGGTCTTCGCCGGATGCGCGGGTGTCGCGTGGGAGCCCGTCATAGTGGGGTTCGTCTCTCGTGCCGAGGGCAGTGCGCCCCGTGGGGGCGGCCGGTCTCTCCGTCGGTCGGGTGAACGCGGGCGTTCACCCGACCGACGTTATGCCGGAACCGGGGGCCCCGCCAATCGAGCGCCGAGCGGCCCGCGCGGGCCCCTCGTTCACTGGAGCGCGTGGACCGCGGCGCGGAAGACGGCGGGGGCCCGGTGGGCCGCGGCGACGATCAGCCGGCCCGAGGACGGGTGGCCCGCGGCGCCCAGCAGCGCCGCCGTGAGCAGGCGGTAGCGCCGGGTGGCCCGCGCCCATCGGCGGGGGTAGTCCTCGGGCCGCCCGGCGGTCAGGCAGTCGACCGCGGCCGTCGCGGTGGCCACCGCGAGGGCGATGCCCTCGCCGGTCAGGGCGTCCACATAGCCCGCGGCGTCGCCGACCAGCAGGACGCGTCCGGCCCGGAGGCCGAGCGCCCGTTGACGCAGTGGACCGGCCCCGCGTACGGGGGTGGCCTCGGGACCGCCCGTGAGCCGGGCCGCGAGGGCGGGGAAGGCGGCCAGGTGCCGGTCGTAGGGGCGGCGGTCGCGGCTCAGGACGGCCACCCCCACCAGACGCTCGCCGACCGGGGTCACGTACGCCTCACCGTGCCGGGACCAGTGCACCTCGACGTGGTCGGTCCACGGGGCGAGCGCGTAGTGGCGGCGCAGCCCGTAGCGTCCGGGCCCGGGGACGGGCCGGTCGAGGCCCAGGGTGCGGCGCAGCGGCGAGTGGAGGCCGTCGGCCGCGATGAGCCAGCGCGCCCGGATGCCGGCGGCCGTGACGGTGCGCTCGTCCTGCCGGACCTCACCCACCTTCCCGGTGACGACGCGTACGCCGAGGGCGGCGGCCCGCTCGTGCAGGGCGGCGTGGAGCTCGGTGCGGCGGACGCCCGCGCCGGGGCCGCCCCGGAACGCCGCCTCGGCGGTGCGCCGGCCGTCGGTGTACCGGATGCCGCGCAGTTCGTGGCCGGCCACCCGGATGCCGAGGTCGCGCAGGGCCGCGACGCCGCCGGGCATGATGCCCTCGCCGCACGCCTTGTCGACGGGGGCGGTGCGCGGTTCGACGACCACCGCCTCCAGGCCCCCGGTCGCGGCCGCGATCGCGGCGGCCAGTCCGGCCGGTCCGCCGCCGGCGACCAGGACGTCGATCACGCCGGTGCGTCGACGGCCGGGAGCCGGGCCAACGCCCGGTCCTCGCAGCGGATCCGTACGGCCATGAGCGCGGCGTTGAGGGCGGTGAACACCAGGGCGGTCACCCACGCCCCGTGGACCAGGGGCAGGGCGAGGCCCTCGGCGGCGACGGCGACGTAGTTGGGGTGGCTCAGCCACCGGTAGGGGCCGCCGGTGACGCGGGGCAGGCCGGGGACGATGATGACGCGGGTGTTCCAGCGGGGGCCGAGCGCACGGATGCACCACCAGCGCAGCGCCTGGGCGGCCACCACGACGAGGACCATCGTCCAGCCGAGGACGGGCGGGAAGGGCCGGTCGGCGAACCCGACCTCGGCCAGGCAGCCGACCAGCAGCGCGGTGTGCAGGGCGACCATCGCCGGATAGTGCCCGCGGCCCGATTCGACGCCGTCGCGGGCCAGGCTCCAGCGGGTGTTGCGGCGGGCCACGACGAGTTCGGCGAGGCGCTCGGCGGCGACGGCCAGTACCAGGAGGGTGTACCAGGTCATATAGGGCTTCCGTTCACGGGCGGGCGCGGGTGTCGGGTCATCGGGTCTCTCCGTCCTACCAGCGCAGCAGCACCAGTTCGCAGCAGAATCCCGGGCCCATGGCCAGCAGCAGCCCGGGGGTGCCCGGCTCCGGCCGGCGCTGTTCGATGGTGTCGCGCAGGACGTGCAGGACCGAGGCCGAGGACAGGTTGCCGACGTCGGCCAGCGAGCGCCAGGTGACGTCGAGCGCGCCGTCGGGCAGGTCGAGGACCTCGGTGACGGTCTCCAGTACCTTGGGGCCGCCCGGGTGGCACACCCAGTGGGCGACGTCCTTCGGTTTGAGACCGTGTTCGCCGAGGAACTCCCGTACGTCGTCGGCGAGATAGCGGCGGACGACGTCGGGCACCGCCGGGTCGAGGACCACGGTGAAGCCGGTGGAGCCGATGTCCCAGCCCATGACGTGCTCGGTGTCCGGGTACATCCGGCTGCGGGTGGCCACGATCTCGGGCCCGGCGACGGCCCGGCGGCCGCCGAGGGCGACCAGGGCGGCCGCGCCGTCGCCGAACAGCGCGGTCGCCACCAGGTTGGCGGGCGAGGTGTCGTGGCGTTGGAAGGTGAGGGAGCAGAGCTCGACCGACAGGAGCACGGCGACGTCGTCGGGGCGGCCGAGGAGGTAGTCGTGGAGCCGGGCCGTGCCGGCGGCTCCGGCGACGCAGCCGAGGCCGAAGACGGGCAGTCGTTTGACGTCGGACCGCAGTCCGAGGCGGGTCACGAGCCGGGCGTCGACGGAGGGGGCGGCGATGCCGGTGACGGAGGTGAACAGCAACAGGTCCACGTCGGTGGGCCGCAGCCCCGCCGCCCGCAGTGCGCCGCGGACGGCCTGGGCGCCGAGGTCGACGGCGGACCGGATGAACACGTCGTTGGAGTCGCCGAAGCCGTCGAGGTCGCGGTAGCCGTCCAGCGGCAGCACGGTGTGCCGGTTGCGGACGCGGGCGTTCTCGTGGAGCCGGTCCAGGACGCGGCGGTCGGCGCCGGGCGGCAGGCAGGTGCGGGCCACCATGTCGGTGACCTCGCGCTGGGTGTGGCGATGGGGCGGCAGGGCCCCGTGCACCGCGGCGATGCGGGTCATCCTGCCTCCTGCTTCGGTGGCGTCATGACACCATCCTGCCCACAACGGGTGGGGAATCGCGGCAAGGGACCCGCCCGGTCGCCGTATTGACGGGGCGACAGCCCCCTACGATCGCCTGATGGACGCCACGGACAGGGTGAGCGCGGCCGGCGCGGAGCCGGCCGGCGCGGGGCGGCGGGGCCGGGCCGCGGGGCTCGCTCTGGCGTGCCACCCGGGTCCGGCGTTCGCGGTCACCGCGCTCGCCTGTGCCCTCGCTCTGGGCTCCGGTCTCGGCGGCCCCCGCTCCGCCCTGGTCACGGCGGCGGTGTTGACCGGTCAGCTGTCGGTGGGCTGGTGCAACGACGCGTACGACGCACGGCGTGACGCCCGCGCCGGCCGGCGGGGGAAGCCCGCGGCCGACGGCACGGTCGAGACCGGCGCGGTGTGGGCGGCGGCGACGATCGCGCTCGCCCTGTGCGTACCGCTCTCGCTGGCCTGCGGCGCCCTGGCGGGCGCGGTGCACCTCGCCGCGGTCGCGGCCGCCTGGCTCTACAACCTGCGGCTGAAGGCGACCGCCCTGTCCTGGCTGCCGTACGTGGTCGGATTCGGCGCCCTGCCCGCCGCCGTCGCCCTCTCCCTGCCCGGCGGACCGGGGCCCCGGTGGTGGACGGTGACGGCCGGGGCCCTCCTCGGGTTCGCGGCGCATCTGGCCGACACGCTCCCGGACATCGCGGCGGACCGGGCGGCGGGGATCCGGGGTCTCCCGCACCGGTTGGGCGACCCGGGGACCCGGCTGCTGCTGCCGCTGCCGCTTCTCGGCGCCACGGCGGTGCTGGCGCTCGGGCCGCCCGGACCGGTGGACGCCGGGGGTGCAGCGGCGCTCGTGCTGGCCGGCGCGGCGGCGCTCGCGGGTCCGGCGCTCGGCCGCCGGTGGCGCAAGGCCGCCCTGGCCGGAGCGGTGGCCGTGGCGGCGGTGGACGTGGTGCTGCTGCTGGCCATCGGTGCGCCCACGCCCTGAACAGAGCGGCCCCTCCGGCTGCCTGACATGACGTCACTTCGCACATCCAGATGACATGGCCATGCGAAGACCGTTGACAAATCCGAAACAGGGCAGAAATCTATGAACCTCTGAGCGCAAAAGATTGACTTGCCGACTCAATTATTGTGGAAGCAGAGGACGTCATGAGATGCAAACGAGCGACCAGGCGGTCGATCAGCGGACTGCTGATAGCCGGACTGGCCTCCGTCGGACTCCTGCCCGTGGCCGCGAGCGCGGCTGAGGCCACCGATCTGGCCCGGGGCAAGACCGTCACCGCCAGCGGATCGCACGGCGGATTCCCGGCCGCCAACGCCAACGACGGCGACGTCGGCAGCTACTGGGAGTCGAACGGCCTCCCGGCCGACCTCACGGTGAAGCTCGGCGCCGACGCGGACCTGGAGTCCGTGGTGGTCAAGCTCGCCCCGGACGCGATCTGGGCGAGCCGGACGCAGGACATCCAGGTGCTCGGCAAAACCCAGGACGGCACCGCCTTCACCTCACTGCGGGCCCGCGCCGGCTATGCGTTCGACCCGGCCGGCAACCAGAACACGGTGACCATCCCGGTGGACGGACGGGTCGCCGACCTCCAGCTGAAGTTCTTCTCCAACACCGGTGCGCCCGGCGCGCAGGTCGCCGAGATCCAGGTGCTGGGGACGGCCGCGCCCAACCCCGACCTCACCGTGAGCGCCCTGTCCTGGAGCCCCTCGTCCCCGTCCGAGACGGACGACATCACGGTCGAGGGGACCGTCCGCAACATCGGTTCGGCCGCCTCCCCCGCGACGACCGTCAATGTGAGCCTGGGCGGGGTGGTCGTGGGCAGCGCCCCGGTCGGCCCGCTCGCCGCCGGCGCCTCCGAGGAGGTCTCGGTCGAGGCGGGCAAGCGGTCGCAGGGCTCCTACGCCGTCTCGGCGCTGGTCGACCCGACCGACACGGTCGTCGAGTCGGACAACGCCAACAACAGCCGCACCACCGCCTCCCCGCTGGTGGTCGGACAGAGCCCCGGCCCGGACCTGGAGGTCCGCTCCATCACCTCCAGCCCGTCCAACCCGGCCGTCGGCGCGGCGGTCTCCTTCACCGTGGGGGTGCACAACCGCGGCACCAGCGCGGTGAGCGCGGGCACCGTCACACGCCTGGCCGTCGGCTCCACCACCCTGAACGGCACCACCCCGGCCATCGCGGCGGGCGCGACCGCGAACGTGACGGTCAGCGGCAGCTGGACGGCGGCGAGCGGCGGCGCCACGCTGACCGCCACCGCGGACGCCACGAACCTGGTCGCGGAGACCAGCGAGAGCAACAACGTGTTCGCCCGCTCCATCGTGGTCGGACGCGGCGCGGCCGTGCCGTACACGGAGCTGGAGGCCGAGGCCGCCGACTACGAGGGCACACTGCTGCAGTCCGACGCCGTGCGCACCTTCGGGCACACCAACTACGCCACCGAGTCCTCCGGCCGCGAGTCGGTGCGGCTCGACTCCACCGGTGAGTTCGTCGAGTTCACCTCGACCGCTCCGTCGAACTCCGTCGTCGTGCGCAACTCCATCCCCGACGCGCCGGGCGGTGGCGGCCGCGAGGCGACCATCAGCCTGTACGCCGACGGAGAGTTCGTCCGCAAGCTCGACCTCTCCTCGAAGCACAGCTGGCTGTACGGGAACACCGACAGCCCCGAAGGGCTCACCAACACCCCCGGCGGCGACGCCCGGCGGCTGTTCGACGAGTCCCACGCGCTGCTCGCGCAGACCTATCCGGCCGGCACGAAGTTCCGCCTCCAGCGGGACGCGAGCGACAACGCCGCCTTCTACGTCATCGACCTGATCGACCTGGAGCAGGTGGCAGCGCCCTCGGCCCAGCCGTCGGGCTGCGTGTCCATCACCACGTACGGCGCGGTGGCGAACGACGGGATCGACGACACGGACGCGATCCAGCGCGCGGTGACGGCGAACCAGGAGGGCGAGATCGACTGCGTGTGGATCCCGGCGGGCCAGTGGCGCCAGGAGCAGAAGATCCTCACCGACGACCCGCTCGACCGGGGCCAGTGGAACCAGGTCGGCATCTCGGACGTGACGATCCGGGGCGCGGGCATGTGGCACTCCCAGCTCTACACCCTGACCCCGCCGCACGAGGCGGGCGGGATCAACCATCCGCACGAGGGCAACTTCGGTTTCGACATCGACGACAACACGCAAATCTCCGACATCGCGATCTTCGGCTCCGGCACCATCCGCGGCGGCGACGGCAACCAGGAGGGCGGCGTCGCGCTGAACGGCCGCTTCGGCAAGGACACCAAGATCAGCAACGTCTGGATCGAGCACGCCAACGTGGGTGTCTGGGCCGGCCGCGACTTCGACAACATCCCCGACCTGTGGAACCCGGGCGACGGCGTCGAGTTCACCGGCGTGCGGATTCGCAACACCTACGCCGACGGCATCAACTTCGCCAACGGCACGCGCAACTCCACGGTCTACAACTCGTCGTTCCGCAACACCGGCGACGACGCGCTCGCCGTCTGGTCCAGCAAGTACGTCAAGGACCAGTCCACCGACATCGCCCACGACAACAGCTTCCGCAACAACACGATCCAGCTGCCCTGGCGCGCCAACGGCATCGCGATCTACGGCGGTTACGACAACAGCATCGAGAACAACATCATCTCCGACACCATGAACTACCCGGCCATCATGCTGGCCACCGACCACGACCCGCTGCCCTTCTCCGGGGAGACGCTGATCGCGGGCAACGCCCTGTACCGCACCGGCGGAGCCTTCTGGAACGAGGACCAGGAGTTCGGCGCGATCACCCTCTTCCCGCAGAACCTGCCGATCCCCGGCGTCACGATCCGCGACACGGACATCATCGACTCCACCTATGACGGGATCCAGTTCAAGACGGGCGGCGGTCTGATGCCGGACGTCACGATCGAGAACGTCCGGATCGACAAGTCCAACAACGGCTCCGGGATTCTCGCGATGGGCGGTGCGCGCGGCAACGCGACCCTGTCCGACGTGACCATCACCGACTCGGCCGACGGCGACGTGCTGATCGAGCCCGGCTCGCAGTTCACGATCTCCGGCACCCCGAACGGCGCACGGGCCAAGCGGTAGGCCCTGGCGACGCCTTGTACGGTTCCCGGGCCGGCGGATCACCGCCGGCCCGGGAACTCCCTTTTGTCCCGTCGGATTTGGTCCTGTCACGGCTCTGGGAAGTGCAAGGCCCGGCCGCTACCCTCCGCGCATGATTCCCACGGTTGTCTGGGGTACCGGCAACGTCGGCCGCGCGGCGATCCGCGCCGTCGAGGCCCATCCGGCACTGACACTCGCCGCCGTCCTCGTGCACGATCCCGCCAAGGTCGGCCGCGACGCCGGCGAGCTCGGCGGGGTCGGGCGCACGCTCGGGGTCGCGGCCACCGACGACATCGCCGCCGTCCTGGCCGCCCGTCCGCGCGCGGTGGTCTACGCGGCGTCCGGCGACATCCGCCCCGACGACGCACTCGCCGACATCGGCCGGGCGATCCGGGCCGGCGCGGTGGTCGTCACGCCCTCCCTCTATCCGCTCTACGACCAGCGCAACGCCCCACCGGAGCTGCGGGACCCGGTGCTGGCCGCCGTCGCCGAGGGCGGCGGCTCGCTCTTCGTCTCCGGCGTCGACCCCGGCTGGGGCAATGACGTGCTGCCCCTGCTGGTCAGCGGTCTCGGCACCGAGGTGGACGTCATCCGCTGCCAGGAGATCTTCGACTACTCCACGTACGAGCAGGAGGAGTCGGTGCGCCATCTGATCGGCATGGGGCACCCGATGGACTACGAGCCGCTGATGCTGGCGGAGAGCGTTCCGACGATGGTGTGGGGCGGTCAGATACGTCTCATGGCGCGGGCGCTGGGCGTCGAGCTCGACGAGATCCGCGAGACCCTGGACCGCCGGGCGCTGGAGAGAGAGGTGCAGACCCGCACGATGGGCGGGTTCGCGGCGGGCACGCAGGGCGCCGTGCGCTTCGAGGTGCAGGGCATCGTGGACGGCGTGCCCCGCATCGTCATCGAGCACATCACCCGTATTCATCCCTCGTGCGCGCCCGACTGGCCCTCCCCGCCCGACGGGGTGGGCGCGCACCGGGTGGTGATCGAGGGCCGTCCCCGTATCGAGGTGACGGTCGAGGCCTCCGACGAGGGCGAGAACCGGTCGGCGGGCGGGAACGCCACCGCGGTCGGACGGCTCGTCTCGGCGATCGACTGGTTGGTGGACGCGAAACCGGGCCTGTACGACGCACTCGACGTTCCGCTGCGGCCTGCGGTCGGCAGGCTGGGAAGGAGACCGGCATGATCATCGATATTCCGGAGGGCCAGGAGCCCATCGGCTACGTATGGGGGGAGATGGTCCCCGGCATCGGCATGGCCGCGGCCACCTTCTCCATGTCCGTGTACGAGCACACGACGCTGGGGCTGCGGGAGTTCGAGGCGGCGCGGCTGCGGGTCGCGCAGATCAACGGGTGCCTGTTCTGCCTGGACTGGCGGACCGAGCGGGACGGGGCGAAGGTCGAGGAGGCGTTCGCCGCGGCGGTGATCCAGTGGCGTACGACCGATGCCTTCGACGAGCGGACCCGGCTGGCGGCGGAGTACGCCGAGCGGTACACGCTCGACCATCACGGTCTCGACGATGCCTTCTGGAAGCGGATGACCGCGCACTACAGCCAGGCGGAGATCGTGGAGCTGACGATGAGCATCGGCTCGTGGCTGGCGTTCGGGCGGCTCAACCATGTGCTGGGGATCGACGCGGTGTGCGTTCTGCCGGGTCACCGGGAAAGGGTCGAACACCCCTGACGGAGTCCGGGGCCGCCGGGTTGGCACTCCCGGCCCCGGGCTCTCCGTGGTCACCTACAGATCGGTCGCGATGATCCGCTCGATGTTGCGCTCGGCGAGCGCGGTGATGGTGACGAACGGGTTGACGCTGGTGTTGCCGGGGATCAGGGCGCCGTCGATGACGTACAGGCCCGGGTAGCCGTGCAGCCGGCCGTAGTTGTCGGTGGCCTTGTCCAGGACCGCGCCGCCCAGCGGGTGGTAGGTGAGGTGGTCGCCCCAGATCTTGTAGACGCCGAAGAGGTCCGTGCGGTAGATCGTGCCCTCCTTCTGGTTGATCTTGTCGAAGATGGTCTTCGCGGCGTCGATGGACGGCTGCTTCCACGCCGTCTGCCAGTTCAGCTCCGCCTTGCCCGCCGCCGCGTTCCAGGTGAACTGGGCGCGGTTGGGGTTCTTGGTGATCGACAGGTAGAACGAGGCCCAGGTCTCGATCCCGGTGGGCAGCGGAGCGACTTCGGCGAACGCTCCGCCGGCGTCCCAGTTGTCGATGCCGCCGGTGGGGATGGAGGACTGCACCTGCCCCGTCGGGTCCCAGAGGTGGTTGGCGCGGCCGCACATGACGTTGCCGTTGTCGCCCCAGCCCTTGCCGATCTCGTTGTTGAGGAGCGGCAGCGCACCGGTGGCCTTGAGGCCGACGAGCAGCTTGCTGGTGCCCACGCTGCCCGCGGCGAAGAACACCTTGTCCGCGGTGACGGTCTTGGTGACGGTGGTCTGGCCGCTGGTGTCGAGCTGGTCGATGAGCACCGTGTAGCCGCCGCCCGGGGCGGGGGTGACGGTGGTGACCTTGTGGAGCGGGGTGATGGTGACCCGGCCGGTGGCCTTGATCCGGTCGATGTAGGTCTTCTGGAGCGACTTCTTGCCGTAGTTGTTGCCGTAGAGGATCTCGGCGTCCAGGGCTGACTTGGGGACGGTTCCGGCCGCCTCCTGCTTCATGTAGTCCCAGTCGTAGACCGCGGGCACGAAGAGGAACGGGAAGCCGGAGCGCTGGGCGTGTTTTCGGCCGACCCGGGCGTACTGGTAACAGTCGACGGTGTCGAACCACGCGGGATCGATGGTGGTGACGCCCAGCCCGCTGTTGGCGCGCGGGTAGTAGGTGCTGTACATCTCCTCGGCGTTCACCGTCGGGAGGATGGCGCCGAAGTTCTCCCGGCGCGGGGTGACGGCCATGCCGCCGTTGACCAGGGACCCGCCGCCGACGCCGCGGCCCTGGTAGACCGTGATGCCGGAGAACTCCTCCGCGTCCAGGATGCCGGTGTAGCGGTTGACGTTCTTGTCGATGGGGAAGCCGAGGAAGTTGCTCAGCGGCTGCTTGGTGCGGGTCCGCAGCCAGAACGAGCGGTCGTCCGGTCTGGTGGTGTTGGCGAAGATCTTGCCGTCCGCGCCCGGGGTGTCCCAGGCCATGCCCATCTCGATCATGTGGACGTCCGTGCCGGCCTGGGCGAGCCGGAGGGCGGCCACGGAGCCGCCGTATCCGGTGCCGATGACCAGGACCGGCACATGGGCGCCGGAGCCGATCGGCGCCGCTGCCGTGCGGACGCTCGCCCATGACGGCGCGGCGGGTCCGGCAAGCGCCGCGGCCCCCAGAAGAGAACCTGTTCCTGTGATGAACCTTCGACGCGAGACACCCTTGGCCTCGCCATCCTGCGTGGTAGCGTCACTCATGTGACATCCCTCACTCTCGACAGAGTGCAACAGGTTCTACTGTCGATCGCGTGGTAAGTCACTAGAAACTTGGGGGTAACTTCCCGTACAGGCCTGAGGGGCCCCGGACCGTGGTCCGGGGCCCCTCAGGCCTGTACGGGAAGGCTCAGTACGCGCCGAAGACGTTGTCGATCGAGCCGTACCGGTCCGCGGCGTAGTTGCACGCGGCCGTGATGTTGGCGACCGGGTCGTAGCTGTCGGTCGAGGTGCCGGGCACGTGGTAGGCCTGGAAGGTCGGGTCGATGACCTGGAGCAGCCCCTTGGACGGGGTGCCCTTGACCGCGTTGGAGTCCCAGTTGTTGATCGCGGCCGGATTGCCGGAGGACTCGCGGATGATGTTGCGGTGGATGCCCTCGTAGGTGCCGGGGATGCCCTGCTCGGCCATGACGGCGAGCGACTCCTTGATCCAGCCGTCGAGGTCGTTCGTGTAGGTGACGGCGCTCTTCTCGGCGGCCGGAGCGGCCTGTGCCACGGGGGCGGCGTCGACGCGCTCCGAACGGTCGGCGCGGTCCGCCGAGGCGCCGCGTGCGGCGGACGGGGAAGCCTTGCCAGCCTTGCCAGCCTTGCCGGCCTTGGCGTCCGACGGGGCGGCGGCCTTGCTTCCGAGGGTCAGCTTGACACCCGGGTGAATAAGGTCGGGATTCCCTCCGACGATCTTCCGGTTGCCTTCGTACAGCTTCTTCCAGCCGCCGCTGACGGAATGCTCGCGGGCGATCTTGGAAAGCGTTTCGCCGGCCACCACGGAATGCTGGGCGGGTGCGGCGCGCACGGCGGAATCAGCCGATGCGGCCACCGAGGCGGGCACCACGGCCTGCGGCGCGGCGGCGGGCGCAGGGGCCGCGAAGGCGCTGGTGGCGCCGATGACCGGCAGGGCGAGAACGGCTCCGCCGGTGGTCATGGCGGCGAGGCCGCGGCTCAGCGAGGTGGACTTGGGACGGCGGTGCTTACCCTGTGCGGGCATGGGGAATTCCTCTCCGGCGCCTGCGAGGTGAGCTGTCGGGTTCAGACGGGAGATGTCTGGCCGCACGAAGATGCGACTTCACCCCAAGCCGTTCCGGTTACGGATCGGCGACTTACCTGGGTCCCCCGCTCCTGCCGTACGTGAGTGGGTTTCGGATTCCCGGACGGCGGCAGGATTCGGCGTTCCATCCGGATTGACGGTGACCGTAGGCGAGAAACGCGGAACAGAACAACCCCCGCATTCCGCTTTCCCTTTTCCACGCAAGATCGAATGGCGGAATTCCCGGATCGGGCCGTGCCGCCACGGCGTCAACTTTCTTCGCACAGAAGGGAACCGATGGATCCGCTTCTGCGTCCGCACCCTCGGACGTGACGCTCACCACTCCCTCGCGGTGATGGCCAAAACAGGCCTAGGCAAATGCCTCAACAATCCCAATAGACCCTTTATGGATGAGTGAACCAAAAGAGCCAAATCGACCATATCGGCACAAGGAAAGGGATCAATCGGTCACTCGCGACAGGGCCGGTCGACGAGCCCGCGGGACGATCGCTTACGGTGTGGGGTGGAGACTAGTAAGCCAACCCTTACCTCCGACGTACGCTGTACCTGCCCGCGTTCGCCCGCCCCGAAGGAACACCACGCCATGACACGCCCCGTCCGCGTCGCCATTGTCGGAGCCGGCCCCGCCGGTATCTACGCTGCGGACGCGCTGCTCAAATCCGAGGTCTGCCAGGACCCGGGGGTCTCCATCGACCTCTTCGAGCGCATGCCCGCGCCCTTCGGCCTGATCCGTTACGGCGTGGCCCCCGACCACCCGCGCATCAAGGGCATCGTCAAGGCCCTGCACCAGGTGCTGGACAAGCCCCAGATCCGGCTCTTCGGGAACGTCAGCTACCCCGATGACATCGGCCTGGACGACCTGCGGTCGTTCTACGACGCGGTGATCTTCTCCACCGGCGCCGAGGCCGACCGGGCGCTCGACATCCCCGGCATGCAGCTGGACGGTTCCTACGGCGCGGCCGAGTTCGTCTCCTGGTACGACGGGCACCCCGAGGTCCCGCGCACCTGGCCGCTCACCGCGGAGAAGGTCGCCGTGCTCGGCGTGGGGAACGTGGCCCTGGACGTGGCCCGCGTCCTGGCCAAGACGGCGGACGAGCTGCTGCCCACCGAGATCCCGGACAACGTGTACCAGGGCCTCAAGGCGAACAAGGCGCTGGAGGTGCATGTGTTCGGGCGGCGTGGCCCGGCGCAGGCCAAGTTCAGCCCGATGGAGCTGCGGGAGCTGGACCACTCCCCCAACATCGAGGTCATCGTCAACCCCGAGGACATCGACTACGACGAGGGCTCCATCGCCACCCGGCGCGAGAACAAGCAGGCCAACATGGTCGCGCAGACCCTGGAGAACTGGGCGATCCGGGACGTCGGCGACCGCCCGCACAAGCTGTTCCTGCACTTCTTCGAGTCCCCGGTCGAGATCCTCGGCGACGACGGCGAGGTCGTGGCGCTGCGCACCGAGCGCACCGAGCTGGACGGCACCGGCAACGTCCGGGGCACCGGCCGGTTCACCGACTGGGACGTGCAGAGCGTCTACCGGGCCGTCGGCTACTACTCGGAGGAACTGCCCAAGCTCCCCTTCGACGTGGCCTCCGGCACCGTCCCGCACGAGGCGGGCCGCGTCATCTCCGGTGACGAGCACATGGCCTCGGTCTACGTCACGGGCTGGATCAAGCGCGGCCCCATCGGTCTGATCGGGCACACGAAGGGCGACGCCAACGAGACCGTCGCCTGCGTCCTGGAGGACCGCGCCGCCGGCCGGCTGCCCGAGCCCGCCACACCCGCTCCGGAGGCCGTCGAGGCCTTCCTGCAGGACCGGGACGTGCGGTACACCACCTGGGAGGGCTGGCACAAGCTGGACGCCCACGAGCAGGCGCTCGGTGCGGCCCAGGGCCGTGAGCGGATCAAGGTCGTGGAGCGCGAGGGCATGCTGGAGGCCTCCGGCTCCTTCGTGCCGGCCGAGCGCCCCGCCGACGCCTGATCGACGAGAGGCCTTCTAGGGGGCCGGATCCGGGGCTGCCGCCGAGCGCCCCGGGTCCGGCCCCCGGAACGTGCGCCACAGGTCCGGTCCAGGATGCCGGGCCGTCGGGGGCCGCCGGACGGTCGGGGTCTCGCCCCAGCGGGCGGCCAGCAGGATCGCGATGTCGTCCGGGCGGTCGGTGGCCGCTCTGGCCTCTCCGATGACCTGGTCGGCCGTCTCGGCCAGGGGTACCGTGCCGATGCGCTCCACGGTGGCGCGCAGCCGCTCGATCCCCTCGTCGATGTCCGTGCCGGGGCGCTCGATCAGCCCGTCCGTGAACAGGGCGAGCATCGCGCCCGGTTCGAGTCGCATCTGGGTGACGGGGTAGGACGCGCGCCCGTCGATCCCGAGCACGATGCCGCCGGGCAGGTCCAGCACTTCCGTCCGGCCGTCGGGCCGCCGCAGCACGGGCTGCGGATGCCCCGCCCGTACGGCACGGGCCACCCCGGTCTCCGGGTCGAAAGCGATGTAGCAACAGCTCGCGAACTGCCCCGGGTCGAGGTCGATGAGCAGCCGGTTGGTACCGCTGATCACCTCCTGCGGATCATGGTTGCTCAGCGCGAACGCCCGTACCGCACTGCGCAGTTGCCCCATCGTCGCGGCGGCGGCGACGCCGTGGCCCTGTACGTCCCCGATGACCAGGGCGAGTTCATGGCCGGTCTCGATGACGTCATACCAGTCGCCGCCCACGTCCATGCCCTGGGTGCCGGAGAGGTAGCGCCCCAGGGTGTCCACCCCGTCGACCTCCGGCAACCGGTGCGGCAGCAGGGCGTCCTGGAGCCCGCGGGCGAGGGCCACCTCGCTGTCGTAGCGCTGGGCGCGCTGCAGGGCCTGGGCGATGAGCCCGGCCAGGGCCGTCAGGACGGTGCGCTCCTCCGGACTGAAGCCGCGGGGCCGGTCGAAGCCGAGGATGCAGGAGCCGACGGGCCGCCCGGAGGCGATCAGCGGCAGGAACGCCCGCGCCCCGACGTCCGCGTCGATCGGGATGCCCGGATAGGCCTCGGCCAGGCGCTGCATGGACTCGAAGAACAGCGGGCGGCCCGTCGTCAGGGTCTCCACCCCGGGGATGTTCACGTCGAGCCCGACCCCGTCGAAGCGGTCGAGGAAGCCCTTGGGGAATCCCGTCTCCCAGGCCAGATGGAGATGGCGCTCGTTCAGCAGGTAGATGGCGAGCTGACGGCCGCCGAACGCGGGCAGCAGCTCCTCGGTGACCACCGCGGAGACCTGACGCGCCGTGACCGCCTCGGTCAGCGCGATGGCGAGGGCCACCGGCCGGTACAGCGCGGAGGAACGGTCGGCGGTCGAGCCGATGCCCAGGCCGGGTGTCGTCACGGAACCAGGGGCGTAGGCCGGCTGGTCGGTCGCCTGAAGGACCACGCTGATCCCGTCGTGACCCGGATACAGGGACACCGACAGCCAGCGCGAGGGCGGGCGCCGGGCGAGGAAGTGGACGGGCTCGTCGGCGATGAGAGCTGCCCGGTAGTGGTCCGCGTACGCCTCGTGGCCGAACCACGGCAGGGCCTGCCACACCACATGCCCCACGAGCTCCGCACGGGGGTGGCCGAGCAGCTCCTCGGCGAGGCCGTTGGCGTACGTGATCCGCCCGAGCCGGTCCAGGGAGAGGATGCCCCGGGGGAGCCGGTCGGCGGCCTCCGGCACGACCGGTCCCGCACCGAGGTCGACCAGGAAACCGGTCAGGTGGCCGGCGGCGGCATCGCCGTCCGGGTGGGTCCAGCGGCCGGAGAGCTCCAGCAGATGGGACCGGCCGTCGGGGCCTCGCAGCCGCATCCGGCGGACGACCGGCTCGGCCGATTCCACGGTCTGCCTGGCCAGCGCCCACAGCCCGTACACGTCCTCCGGGACCAGCCGTTCGGCGAGTGCGTCGACGGTGCCCGGGAAGGCGTCGGGTGCGAAGCCGAGGATCGCGCAGAGTTCATCGTCGGCGGCGACCTGCCCGGAGTGCAGGTCCCAGTCGAAGCGGCCGACCCGCACCGGGGGCGCGGTGGCGGCGGGCAGCTGCACGGGGACCGGTTCCGTCTCCCATACGCAGGAGACACCCCGCTGTTCCAGATCGGTGAGCGCGTCACCGAGCCGGTGGCCGAGGCGGTGCAGCCGGTCGCCGTCGGCGGGAGCGACGGGCTTGCCGGGTGTGGAGGCCCGCAGGACGGCGAGCACGCCCAGGCTCCCCCGGGGCCCGGCGATCGGCACCCACAGCGAACCGAACGGGAACGGCAGCCCGGCCATCAGCTGGGGAAACCGGCGCATCGCCTCCTCCGCGTCGCCGAGCAGCACGGGCCGCCCCGAGCGGTAGGCCTCGGACACCGGGAACGGGCGGTTCACATACATCCGCCACCAGGGCCGGAACAGCGGGGCCGGCAGTCCGGCGAGCACCGCGAGCCGGAGAAGTCCGGGCGTCCCGCTGGGCAGGTAGACGCCGCCCGCGTAGCCGTCGCTCGACTCGACGGCGCTGACGAGGGCCTGAGCGAGGACGAGCGACAGCTCGTCGGGCGCTCGGCCAGCGTCCTGCTCCCCGGCCGCGGTCCCGTTACCGGCGGGCGGGGGACGCCGGGTCGTATCGTGCCGGGTCACACAGCCAGCATGCTCCCGGTCCGGGGTACCGCGCACCTCCGCGACCGGCCGCTCCCCTGCGGCGGCCGGTCGCGGGGGCGGGATCAGTGCAGCTTGGCGACCGCGGTGCGGGTCGTCTTCCTGAACCCCTCGAGCGGTGCGCCGTCGAGTTCGCCGAGCTGCCCCCACTCGACGACGGTCACCGTCCTGCCGTCGCGGCCCACGGAGTAGAGCCCGATGTCGGTGGAGCCGACCTCCGGGTAGGACGTGTCGATGCTGTAGACGTGCGCGCCCTCCTCCACGTCGACGCGGCCCTGGTAGAACGCCTCCCCCTCCAGGCCGGGGTCCTGCTCCTTCAGCCGGTCGAGGCAGGTCTCCAGCGCGCTCCGCAGCTCGGCGGCGAGCGCCTTGGCCTGCGCGGTGGTGGCGGCGAGGGTGATGGTCTGGCGCGCGCCGGTGTCCAGCTCGGTGCGGAAGTCCCGGTGGCGGGTGCCGGTCGCCGGGGCGATTCCGGCGGTGCACACGGACCCTTCCTCGGGCACGCCCTGGCGTACCGGACCGGCCGTCCAGGGGGTGGTGGAGGCGGGCAGCTGGCCCGCGCTCAGGAACTTCGGAGGCGCGGGGGCCGGCGCCGGGGCCGCGGTGGCGGGGACCTGGCCCAGGGCGGTGACGGCCAGGCCCGTGACCGCGGCGGTCAGGACTGCGGTGCGGAGGGTGCGCATGGTGGGGTTCCCCGTTTCGGATGGTGCGGTCAGGTGGTCGTACGGCGTCGCACCGGGTCGTGCGGGGCCCGGCGAGGAGCCCTGCGTCGGCGGTGCGAGAACGGGCACCAGCCTCGTCCGCCGCCCCGGATCCGGACAAGCACGACACGGCTTCCCGCCGGGCTGGAACCGTCCCACCCCTGGTGACGTGGGTGTTCTCGGAGGGCTGGAACGCCCTGGAACGACGGCAGGGGAGGGCGAGCGGATTGGGTGGCGCCGAAGGGGCCGCACGGGCGGCGTTGGCGGACCGGCTGAACGCGCTGCGGGAGGAGTCGGGCCGGACGTACGCATCGCTGGCCCGCCGCATCGGGGTCAGCGGCTCGACGCTGCACCGGTACTGCACGGGGCGGACGGTGCCCGCGGAGTTCGCGCCCGTGGAGCGGCTGGCCCGGTGGTGCGGCGCACCGCCCGAGGAGCGTGAGGCGCTGCACCGCCTCTGGATCCTGGCGGACGGCGAACGGGTCGAGCGGCAGGGGGCGGCGGAGGCCGAGCAGGCGGGGGGCCTGGCGGTGGACGCCCCGACCGGGGGGACGGGGGTCGTGCCGGTGGACGCCCCCAGCGGGGAGACGGGGGCCTTGCCGGTCAACGCTCCGCACGGGGAGACGGCGTCGCCCGGGGAGCTCGTACGGCCCCGAACCGCCGAGGCCGCCGCCGAGCCGGGGCCGTCCGAGAAGCCGGGGCCGTCAGCGGATCCCGGGCCGCCCGCACATCCGGGGTCGACAACGGAAGCCGGGCCGCCCGCTCGCCCGGGGCCGACAACGGAACCCGGGCAGCCCGCACGTCAGGGGTCGTCAGCGGATCCCGGGCCGTCCGCTCCCCCGGGGCCGTCCGGCGGGGAGACTTCCCGTCCGGTGCCGTCGTACGTCGTCGGGGGCCCTGCCCCGAACGGGAACGGGTCCGTCCGGCGGCCGGTGTTCCGGTCCCGCCGGGCGCGCCGGTACGGGCAGGCGATCGGCGTCCTCGCCGCGGCGGTCCTCGTGCTCGCCCTGGTCGCCGCCTTCGCGGGGACGGGGCTGTCGGGTCCGGACCGGAGCCCGTCGGTGGCCCAACACCCGGGCGCGCCCCCGGCGGACACCCAGGAGCCCTCGCCTTCCGGCTCCCTCGGGTCCGGGAAGCCGCACAGCACGCCGAGCGGCACCCCGCGGGGGACTGCGTCCGGCAGCCCCCGGGCGGCCGGGCCGCCCGGCGTCGGGTCCCGCCAGGAGGTGCTCCCCCGGGCCTCCGGGCCCTCGCCGGGTCCGAAGGCCGGGCGGGTGCCGTTCACCTGGACCGGTGACGATCATGTCTGGAAGAACGGCTGCGACCACTCCTACCTCGTCGACCGGGCGCCCAGCGCCGTCCCGCCGCCCCCGGTGGAGGCCGACGCGGCCTCCTGGGCCGGAGCGCTCGGCGCGGTGCACGCCGGCGAGAGCGGTGTCCGGATCACGCTCCAGGGCCGGGACGAGCGGACCGTGGTGCTGGAAGCCCTGCGGATCCGGGTCGTCGAGCGCCGGGCCCCCGCGAAGGGCCGCGTCTACCGGATGAGCTCCGGCTGCGGCGGGGCGCTCACCCCGAGGATGTTCGACGTCGATCTCGACGTCCCCCGCCCCCTCGCGCGCTCGGTCGCGGGCAACGACTCCGGCGAGCCGATCGAGGCGGTCGCCTTCCCGTACACCGTCTCGGTCTCGGACCCGGAGGTCCTCCTGGTCACCGGCCGCACGGTGGGCTGCGACTGCGACTGGTACGCGGAGCTGGCCTGGAGCAGCGGCGGCCGGTCGGGGACCGTGCGCATCGACGACGGCGGGCGGCCGTTCCGTACAAGCGGGGCACGGGAGGATTCCGTGCTCGACTACGACACGGGCACCGGCCGCTGGGTGTCCGTCCAGGACGCCGCGGACGCCGGGGGCCCCGGCGAGGCCGGGACCGACGGGGAGACCGCCGCGTCCTGAGGCGGCTCCCCACAGCGCGCAGGCGTGCCGGGCCGGATGCCCCCATGCTGGTGGGGCGGGCGAGGGACCCGTGCCGCAGACGCTCCCCGGTGGAGGTGCCGATGGACCCCGTCACCGCCCTGCGCCGGATCGCCTTCCTGCTGGAACGCTCGCAGGCCGCCACCTACCGGGTGAAGGCCTTCCGTACGGCCGCCGGCGCCGTGACCGCGATGGCCGACGGGGAGGCGGCCGATCGGGTGGCCGCGAAGTCCCTGGAGCGGGTCGCCGGGATCGGGCCCCGCACGGCCGAGGTGATCCGTGAGGCGCTGGCCGGAAGGACGCCCGGATATCTGGACCGGCTGGAGCGGGAAGCCGCGGCGGAGCCGCCCGTCGAGGGGGGCCGGGAACTCTTCGAGCGCCTGACGGGCGACTGCCATCTGCACTCGGACTGGTCGGACGGGGGCAGCCCGATCGAGGAGATGGGCCGGACCGCCGCGGAGCTCGGGCACGCCTGGGCCGTCCTCACCGACCATTCGCCCCGGCTGACGGTGGCACGCGGTCTGTCGCCGGACCGGCTGCGGGAGCAGCTCGCAGTGGTGGAGCGGCTGAACGCGCAGTGGGCCCCGTTCCGGCTGCTGACGGGGATCGAGTGCGACATCCTGCCGGACGGTTCGCTCGACCAGGAGCCCGAGCTGCTGGAGCGGCTCGACGTGGTGGTGGTCTCCGTCCACTCCAAGCTGCGGATGGACCCCGCGCCGATGACGCGGCGGCTGGAAGCGGCGGTGCGCCATCCGCAGGCCGATGTGCTCGGCCACTGCACGGGACGTCTGCTGGCCGGTCGCGGCCGACCGGAGTCGCGGTTCGACCCGGAGCGGGTCTTCGCGGCGTGCGCCGAGGCGGGGACGGCGGTGGAGATCAACTGCCGTCCGGAGCGGCGGGATCCGCCCCTGCGGCTGCTGCGCGCCGCCGTCGCGGCGGGGACGCTCTTCGCGATCGACACGGACGCACATGCTCCCGGGCAGCTCGACTGGCAGCGGTCGGGGTGTGCCCGCGCCGAGGAGTGCGGGGTGTCGGCGGACCGGGTGGTGACGACCTGGAGCGCGGATCGGCTCCTGGAGTGGGCCGGCTGATCCGCGCCCGCCCCCTGCACCCGGGCCCCGCACCCGCCCGCACGTCCGCACCCGGGGCCCCGCACCCGCCCGCACACGTCCGCCCCCGGAGGTGCTGGATCTCCGGGGGCGGACGTGCGGGGCGGGAGGGGCTACTTCTCGGGGTAGACGTCCCCGGCCTCCATGGCGCTCTGCTGCTCGCTCCGGTCCCGGATCGTCCGGGACTTCTTCTCCAGCCGCTCGCGCTCGTGCGGGTCGCTCGCGCGCTCCGCGGCCTCGGCGAGCTGCTGGGCCTTCTCACGCATCTGCCGAGCCAGGTCGGCTGGTTCGTCCGAACCGCTCATCACCACTCCTTGGACGCTGGGGACCTCTGCCCCCAGCGAACCAGCGACCGGCCGCCTCCGCATCCCGCGCGGCGGGGGGGGGCGGGAGCGGTCGAGCCAGGTGGGCAGGACGGCCCGGTGGAGCGGCCCCGGTCTCACCCTGGGGTCGAGGGTGAGACTTTCCCTCCGCCTGCGCGGGGAGGCGTCGAGCCGGACGGGGTGCGCGGCGGCGCGGTCGGAGAGACCCTGGAGGCATGGCTGTTCTGCTGAATCCCCCAGGAGAGACACCGCCGGCCGAGGGCTCCATCAGTGAGGCCCACGAGGAACGCGCGGACGGAGGGCTCTGGGAGCACCCCGGCGTCTGGGCCGCCCTGATCGTGCTGGGAGCGCTCGCGGTCGCCGGATTCTTCCTCGCGAGGATCTTCGGTTACGGATGAGATGAGCGGAGAGGAGACCGCGGCCGGCGCACCGCGCTTTCCGCAGCCGTCCGGGGAAGCCGGGCGGCTGCGGACCGCGCCCTGGGGCCCCGGACGGACACGCGTAACGTCCGGGGCCCCGGGCGGACCGGAGGACCACGCGAAACCGCCCGCGCCGTCGCATCCGGCACGGGCGCTTCGATTCCTCAGCGGTCCATGGCCGCCCGCGATGCGCGCGCCAGGGCCTCTTCGCTGCGGGCCTCGGCCTGTTCCTTCCTGCCCTCGGCCTTCAGCCGCTCGTCCTCGAGGGCGATGCCGTCCGATTCCTTGATCATGCCTCTGAGCCTCCGCGCCTTGGCGCGGGCTATGTCGGTGCTCTTTCCCACAGCTGCCTCCATGCCGCGAGGGAGATACGCGCTTCTCCCTCCACTATGCATACCGGCGCGGCAGAACGCAGGGGGCTACAGGAGCGGATCCTCGTCCTCGTCAGGTCCGCCGCCCTCGACCCGGAGCGCGAGGTCCTGGAGGACGTCGGCCGAGGACACGTCGGTCTGCCCGGAGTCGTGGACCTGGGCCAGCATCGTGAACGCGAGGGTGAAGGCGCTCACGAGCTGCTCGACCGCACCGCCGACCTCGCGTCCGACGACGGTGACCACCTCCTCGACGGAGAAGTCGTCGGGGATGGCGATGTGGGGCATCGTCTCGTTCAGCAGGGCGGTGACGGCGCCCGCTCCCGCGTCCAGATCTTCCCGTTCGAGGTCCGCCTCCAGCAGACGCTGCATTTCGCGCGCCTCTGTGAGGATGCCGATCACGCGCTTCACGACTTCCCGTTGCTCCATGGGCGCGAGCATAGGGCGTGCAACCCGGTCGCAACGTCCGGTCGAGTTCACTTGCGTCCGGTTGTCGCAGCGTCGCCGCAGCCGAGAAGGGGCAGGTCCATGGAGTGTGACCCGAAATCGCCCGCCGTCGAGCTGACACCCGCCGCGGCGGGCCTGCTGCGCCGGCTGCGGGCGGACCACGGCCCGTTGATGTTCCATCAGTCGGGCGGCTGCTGCGACGGCAGCGCCCCGATGTGCTATCCGGCCGGTGAGTTCCGCACCGGTGACGCCGATGTGCTGCTCGCGGCCCTCGCGGTCGAGGGGATGCCCGAGGCCGTGCCCTTCTGGATGTCGCGGAGCCAGTACGCGGTGTGGGCCCACACCCGGCTGATCGTGGACGTCGTGGAGGGCCGTGGCAGCGGATTCTCGCTGGAGGCCCCGGAGGGGGTGCGCTTCCTCATCCGTTCCCGGCTGGTGGACGGATGAGGAAGCGCCCGCCTCAGGCGGTGTCGCGGACCGCGACGATGCCGTTGAAGACGCCCACGTACGCCGTGCCGTCGGGTCCGATGGTGATGGGCGCCCAGTTGTTGTCGTAGGCGGGTCCGGTGCCGGTGAGCGTTCGCCAGCGGCGTTCCCCGGTCCGGAAGTCGACGGCGGTCAGATACCAGGCGTCGATGCCAAGGGCGTTGGGCTCCTTCTCGTAGAAGTAGAGGAGCCCGTTGGCCGTGGACAGTTTGGGCACCGTGGAGGGCGAGCGGACGGCGCTCTCCCAGACGGTGTCGCAGCCGCTGCCGTCGGGGCGCACGTCGATGCGGGTGACGCCGCCCACGACGGTGCGGCCCAACAGCAGCGAGGTGGGGTTCTCGTAGCCGTAGTTGTTCTCGACGACGAGGCTGTCACCCCAGCTGATCAGCGAGTTGTCGGTGGTGGAGCGGCCGTGGCCGAAGACCGGGACCGAGCAGAGGAGACGGCGGTCGGCGGGGACGTCCACGCCCCGGCGGAAGACGAGGACGTTCATCCGGTCGTCCGCGTTGTCGGTGATCGCGACGTACTCCCCGGCGGCGCCGAACAGGTCGGGCGTGGTGCCCGAGCCCTGGTTCACCGAGCCGGGCTTGGTGCCGGTGCCCCGGTCGTACGTCTGCCGCCACTGGATGCGCGGGGTGCCGTCCGCCTCGGCCGTGAAGCTGTACAGGGCGTGGTCGGAGACGATGGAGACGCCGTCCCGGGCCACGGAGAAGGAGTTCTGGATCTCCTCGCCGTCGAGCAGGACGGACCGGATCGCCGAGGTGTCGGGGTCGACCGTGCCGACCCGGCCGAGCCGGGTGACCCACCAGATCCGGCCCTGCCAGTCGGGCATCACGGAGGTCACCGGGTCGCAGGTGCCGCTGGGGAAGAGATTCGTCCAGGACACGCAGTCGTGCGGGACGTGCCCGGTGAGGTCCCAGTCGTCCTCGACGACGAACTCCCAGCGGCCCTGCGCGTCCTGCCGGTGGGCGATGCGCAGGACGTGCTGGCGCGAGTCGGCCAGGACGACCCGGTCCTGGTCGTCCAGGTAGAAGTACGCGCCACCCGAGGTGTCCTTGAAGATCTTCGAGAAGTCGAGCCGGGTGATGGCCTCGACCGTGGAGGAGCGCTGCGGCAGCTTGTACTCGGCGAGCGTGTCGAGCGTGCGCGGGTCGAGCAGCTTGAGCAGGAAGCCGGTGAAGGTCCCGCAGACCGTGATCAGCCGGCCGGCCGCGTCGAAGGTCGCGGTGGCGCACTCGCCGCCGATGGGGGCGATCTTCTCGCTGGTCACCTCGGGCGCCCGGCCGAGCGGCCCGGAGTAGGGGTGGGTGCCGCTGCCCGCCGCGTCCGCGTGCATGCCGCTGCGGCCGTTGGGCGCGAGGAAGGGATGCTGCGGGGGCGCCTGCCCGGGGACGGGCGACGCGGTGGCGGGAGCACCTTCGTACGCCTTGACCAGGCGGTGTCCGGGGGCCTTGGGGATGTCGTCGGCCAGCGCGGGGGTCGTGGGCCCCAGCAGGGTGACGGTGACGACGGCGAGCGTCAGGGCCAGGGCGCGGGCGAGCGCTCTGCGGTACGGCGGGGGCATCGGGCTCCTCGGTTACGGACGGGGGTCGCGCCGCCGCCCGACGTTAGGAGGCGCGCCGTGAGGTGTCCATGGAAACGAGGAGGGTTTCGCGTGCCCGACACGCTGCCGCAACACCGCTCAGCGCGGCGGACGCTTCGGGCGCGAGCGGTTCTCCAGCATCGCCCGGCGGATTCCGGCCGCCGTGGAACGGGCGTACTCCGGGGTCGCCGTGTGGTCGGCGACCGAGGTGACGAAGCGGTGCAGCGGCTGGCGACAGCGGGTGCACGGCGTGTCGGTGGTGAGGAGGTAGCCGTCCTCGCACTGCGGGTCGGTGCAGGAGCCGGGCCGCAGGAGTTGCTCGGCGATGTCCTGGGCGCTCCACCGGCGGCGGCCGTCCTCGTCCTTCTCGCCCAGCGCGTGGGCCCAGCGCAGGTTCCAGCGGCGCTCGATGCGCTCGCGGAGGAGGCCGGAGCTGCGGACGCGGAGTTCCTGGTGGATGAGGTCGTGCACGGTGCTGGGCAGCCGGCCGCCGAGCGCCTGGAGGAGCTGGGGCGGCAGGGCCTGCAGGACGTAGCCGGGCGGATTGCTCCGGGCGTTCTCGCGCCAGCGGTCGCAGGCGCAGGACCCGTCGGGGCGCTTGGGGGCGTGACAGCGGCCGCACAGTCCCCGGCACTCGGCGCACAGCCCGCCGTCGAGCCCGTCCAGATGGGGCGCGGGCGCCCGGCCGCACGCGTGGCAGCAGGCGGCGCACGGCCCGCAGAGCCGCTCGTCGCCCGTCTTCGTCGTCCAGGTCCGCATCTGGCAGCGGCAGCACAGGCCGGTGTTGCAGTACTCGTGGTGGGCGGCGCCCGAGTGCCGGCCGGAGGGCGGAAAAGACATCTGCCCATTGTGCGCGATTCCCGGGCGCGGCGCGGACGGTCCGCCGCCCCGGTCAGGACCGGGGCGGGGCGGGGGCGGAGCGGGTGTCGGGGGCTGGGGTCAGGGGTGGAGGCCGCTGACCAGGTCGGCGGTGGCTCCGACGCCGTCGTGGATGGTCGGCGCCATGCTCGTACCGGCCAGGAAGAAGCCCAGCAGGGCGCAGACCAGTGCGTGCGAGACCTTCAGTCCGCCGTTGCGCAGGAAGATCACCGCCAGGATCAGCAGGAGCAGCACCAGTGAGATCGAAATGGCCATGGCCAACCTCCTCCGCCGCGCCTGATTTGCGGCATTCGGCCGCCAGTGTGGCGCAGCGGAGGGGCTGTTCGGCGCACCGGCGTGTCCGCCGAACGGGTACTTCCCGGCCCTGAGGTGTTACGGGGCGGGGGTGCGGCTCCCACGGGCGCGGAGGAACCGTTCGAGTCCGGCCAGGTCGTCGGTGTTGAGGTGGTCGACCCCGGCGGCGAGCAGCTCGGACCAGACGGCCTCGCGTTCGGGGCCCGGCAGGTCGGGCGTGGCCCAGAAGCGGATGCGGCGGCCTTCGCGATGGGCGGTGGCGACGAGGGTGCGGAGCCGGTCGCGCTCGGCCCGGGGGAAGGGGCCCGCGCCGAGCCAGCCGAAGGTCAGGGCCCAGTTGGCGCTGACGAGCGGGGCGAAGGAGGCGGGGGCCGGGGTGCCGAGGTCGTCGAGGCGGCCGTCGTAGAACGCGTACCGGGTGTGCTGCGCCTCCATGGGGACGCGGGCGGCGCGGTCGCCGGAGATGACCGGGGTGACCGCGCCGGGGCGGACGCGGCCGTGGCTGTAGCGGGTCAGGATCCGGTGGTGGCGGCGCAACTGCCGGTCCAGCTCGTGGTAGGCGGCGACGCCGTCGGCCTTGATGTCGATGAGCAGTTGGAGCGGGGCGCGGTGGTGCGGGTGGAGCGCCCCGTGCCCCGCGCGGGCCAGGGCGGCCAGCGGGTCCAGGTAGAGCGAGGCGAGCGTGCGGGTGGGGTCGAGCTGGGCCGGCTCGTGGGCGACGAGCAGTTCCCCGTCGACGAGGAAGACGTCCGCCTCGACGCTGGTGAAACCGTGCGCGAGCGCGTCGTGCAGCGGCCGGGCGTGCAGGTAGTCGTTGTGCGCGTGGGCGTGACGTAAGGGACGCGGGCCGCGCGGCCGGGCGGGCGCGGCGGCCGCCGTCGCGGTGGGGACGGCGAGGCCGGCGGCAGCGGTGGCGAGGGCGACCGTGAGCGCGCGGCGGCGGGTGAGGTGGGTCATGGGGACTCCCTGAGCGGCGGACGGGCGGGGTGGACGGTCGCGACGAGTATGGAGTCCCGGCGACCGTTTCCGTCAGGTACCTGACAGCTGTTCGGCGATGTTTCACGCCGCGGCCACCTCGGGGGCGCGCGGCCGGTCGGCCACGACCCGCGGGAGAACCCTGGAGCTGCCGGCAGGGGGCGCCTAGAACTGTCGAAGGTGGTCGCGCAGCCGCCGGGCGGCCTCGGCCATCAGGGCGTCGACGCCCGGCTGCGCTCCCGCCGGGACCGACGACTCGGTCAGTACGGCGATGGCGAAGGTCTGTCCGTCGGCGTGCTCCACGACGCCGATCTCGTGTCGCAGGTTCAGCAGGGTGCCCGTCTTGGAGGACCAGCTGCTCGCGTCGGAGCTGAAGTCCGGGGTGAGCCGATGACGCAGCACGTTGTGCGCCAGGAGGTCGCGCAGCCGCTCGGCCACCTCCGGATGGATCTTCGACGGGGTCCAGACGGCGTGGAGGAGGTCGACGAAGGAGCGTGCGCTGCCGGTGTTGGCGCGGGTCGTGTCGAGCTGCGGCACCCGGTGGCCGCGGCCGCTGGTGCCCGCGTCGATGGCCAGCGCGTGGGCGAGGTGCACCTGGTCGGCATCGAAACGCTCGACGGGCGTGTCGAACAGCTCCTCCGTGCGGTGCCGGACCGTGATGCCGCGCAGGCCGGCTTCCCCGAGGACGGCGGCGACCAAGTCGGGCGGGGTGAGGGTGAACAGTGCGTCGGCTGCCGTCCCGTCGCTCAGGCAGGTACTGAGGTAGAGCAGGTCGTCGATCGCGATCCGGGCGGGGTGCCGGAAGCGGCTGAGGCCGGTGGGGCCCGGCGTGGTGACGTGACCGGGCGCCACGTCCAGCGGGGTCGCGCCGTCCAGTTCACCGCGCCGGATGCGTTCGAGCGTGGCGAGCGCGAGCGGGACCTTGACCAGGGAGGCCGACGGCAGCTCCGTGTCCGGCTCGATGCCCAGTTCCTCCCCCGAGTTCAGGTCCCGCACCAGCAGGCACGCGCGCAGGCCGCCGTCGTGCAGCCGGGCGCGCACGTCCCGCAGCAGCGTCTCGGTGTTCACGCCGCCCTCCCTCCCCCGGCACCGGCCGGGTCGTCCGCGCCCAGAGCGCGGGCCATGGCCTCGCCCAGACGCTCTTTCACCGGCAGGGGATTGCCGTCCGCCACGACCGTGAGAGCGTAGCCCCGGCGCAGCGTCAGTTCGCCGATGGGGTGCCAGGCCAGGGCGAGTTCCGCGGCCTGGGCCCGGGAGCACAGCAAGAGGTCCTCGGAGCAGAGGACTTCGGCAGCGGCGGCCGTCAGGTCGGGTGCGGCGAGAACCTGCGCGGGCCGCAGGCCCACCGCGTCCCGCAGCCGTGTCAGCGGGTCGCGGATGTGGGGCACGTCGTCCTCCGGCTGGATCCAGACGCGGCGGGCCGGGCCGGGCGAGGCCCGTCCGAGCCGCAGTGTCTCGACGTAGATCCGCCGCACCCCGCTGTCCCGCGCCCCGGCCAGCCCCAGCGGGACGGACCAGGGCGCCTCACCCGCGGGCACGGCGAGCAGGGCGGCGCGCACCTGGTGCGCGTGGAGGAGTTCCCTGCGGCGCGCCGGCCCGGCGGCCCGGAGGTCGAGCCGGACACCGTGCCCCCGCGCCTCGGCGACCAGGCGGGCCAGGGCGGAGCCGGAGCAGGTGTCGGGAACGGCCAGCCGCCAGGGCTTGTGCTTGACCGCTTCGGCCTCGTCCAGCAGGACGCCGGCGGCCTGGACGAGCTGTCTGGCGGCGGGCAGCATGTCGCGCCCGAAGGGGGTGAGCACCGCCCGCCGGGAGGTGCGCTCGAAGAGCTGCTCGCCGAAGCGCTCCTCCAGCGCCGCGACCCGGCGGCTCGCCACCGACTGGGACATCCCCGCGGCGGCCGCCCCGTCGGTGAAGCCGCCGTACTCACTGACGCTGACGAATGCCCGACACGCTCCGACCAGATCCACGGGCCGGATCCTATGCGGTTTCGGCATGGAAACACCCACGAACGTATTGGACCGCATGGCAGGAGGGAGACGAAGGTGACTTCGGCACGCACGACCACGTAGCGGTACGGAGCTGTGCCGCTCCGTCCCCGATGCGCTCCGGTCCGGAGCGCCAGGAGGTTCGCCCATGCATCACCCCCGCGTCAGGACCGCCGTCGCCGGTGCGCTCGCCGCACTGTCCCTCCTACCTCTGGCGGCCTGCGGGCAGAGCGACTCCGCCTCGCCGCCCACGTCCGCCAAGCCCGTCGCCAGTACGTCGGCCTCCGCTGCCGCCGCGAAGCCGTACACCGGCGACTTCGAGGAGCTGGAGCGCGAGTTCGACGCGCGGCTGGGCGTGTACGCGATCGACACCGGCACCGGACGCGAGGTGACCCACAACGACCGGGCCCGGTTCGCCTACAACTCGACCTTCAAGGCGCTCCAGGCCGGGGTCGTTCTCAGCACCTACTCCATGGACGGCCTCGACAAGCGGGTCACCTACACCCGCGAGGACCTGGTCGCCAACTCCCCGGTGACCGAGAAGCACGTGGACACCGGCATGACGCTCAAGGAACTGTGCGACGCCTCCGTGCGCTACAGCGACAACACCGCGGCGAACCTCCTCTTCGACCACGTCGGCGGCCCCAAGGGCCTGGACGCCGCACTGGAGAAGCTGGGCGACGACGTCACTCGGATGGACCGGGAGGAGCCGGAGCTGAGCCGCTGGGTCCCCGGCGAGAAGCGGGACACGTCCACGCCTCGGGCGCTGGCCCAGGATCTGCGCGCGTTCGTCCTGGGCAAGGCCCTGCCCACACCCGAGCGGGCGCAGTTGACGAAGTGGCTGCGGACCAACACCACCGGGGACGCGGTCATCAGGGCCGGTGTGCCTGAGAACTGGGTCGTCGGCGACAAGACCGGCACCGGCAGCCACTACGGGGCGCGCAACGACATCGCCGTGGTGTGGCCTCCGGACTCCGCTCCGCTCGTGATCGCCATCCTGTCGCACCGCGCCACGAAGGACGCCGAGCCGGACGACAGGCTGATCGCCGAAGCGGCCGCCGTGGCCGTCGACTCCCTGTCCTCCTAGAGGATCAGGGACCGGACACGGTCGAACGCGTCCCCGGCCGCGGCCGGGGACGTCGGTCCCCGCGGACCGGTCCGGAACTCGTACGCTTGCGCGGTGAATCAGGAATCCAACCCGAACGGCCCGTCGGAGCCGCTGACGACCGACGCCGTGACGCGGATCGTGCTGCGCCCGATCGCCAGCCCGCTGCCGCTGGGCTTCTTCGCCCTCGGCATGGGCAGCACGGTTCTGTCTTCCCTCCAACTCGGCTGGGTACCGGTCGCGCAGAGCAGCATCCTTCTCCTCCTCGTCCTCATCTTCGTCGTGCCGCTCCAACTCGTCGGCGGCATCTTCGCCTTCCTGGCTCGCGACGCCGGGGCCGGCACGGCGCTGCTGCTGCTCGGCGCCGCCTGGGCCGGAACCAGCGTGACGTCTCTGGACTCACCGCCCGGCAAGCCGGTGGTGGCACAGGCCGTCTTCCTCCTCGCGCTCGTCCCCTTCGTGCTCGCACTCGCCGGGGCGGCCGTGCAGTCCAAGCCCCTGTTCGCCGTCCTCCTCACCCTCACCGCGGTGCGTTTCGCCCTCACCGGCCTCTACGAGGCGGGTCTGGGGAGCATCCTCCAGACCGCGGCGGGCTGGACCGGTCTCGGCATCGGCGTCTTCGCGCTCTACGGCGGGCTCGCCCTGCTCGTCGAGGACGGCAAGCAGCGCACCGTGCTTCCCCTCTTCCGTCGTGGAAAAGCCCGTGAGTCCATCGAGGGCGACCTGCGCAAGCAGCTCACCGAGGCCCAGCAGGAGGCGGGCGTCCGCCACCAGCTCTGACGAGCCCGACGCTGCGTCGGCCGCGAATGGCGACCGGACCCGATCGTCGCCTCCGGCCGCGACGCGTACAGCGCCTCGATGCGGCCTCCGTGCGGGCTACTTGCCCGTCGCATCGCCGGTCGCAACCCGATCGTGATCACCCTGCGTGCAACCGTGACCACGCTCACGCGGCCCATACGTCGGGACACGGGCGATACACACCCGCATGGACCTCGATGTCCGGTTGCCCGCCGGACTGAAGATCACGTAGGAATTCCCGGACTTAAACAAACTGTTGAAGGGATGAAGTGTGTCTACCGGGAAACGCTACAGACGCGGGCTGCGGCACTTGGTGGTGCCCGCGGTCCTGCTCACCGCGGCGCCGCTGGCCGTCGCGCTCCCCTCTGCCGCAGACGACGGCGACCGAGTGAAGACCGCGTCGGCCACCGCGGACCAGCCGTCCGAGGCGGCGGCCGAGAAGTCCGCTCTCGCCTGGGCGACGAAGCACTCCAAGGCGGGTATCCCCTGGGCGCTGGCCGAGGCGAAGAGGACGGGGAAGAAGACTCTCGCCCCCAACGAGACGACCGCCAACAGCCTTACCTACGCCAACCCTGACGGCACCCTGACGACCGAGTCCACCCTGGGGCCGGAGCGCATCGAGCGGGACGGCACATGGGTCGACGTCGATGCCACCCTCCAGTCGGCGGGCGGGCGGGTGAAGGCGAAGGCCCACCCGAACAACCTCACCGTCTCCGGCGGCGCCGGCACCCCGGCGAAGTCCCTCAAGGCCACCCAGGATGCTCCGGCGACCGATCTGGCGACGATCGGCGGCGACGGCGAGACCATCACCCTCAGGTGGAAGGGCGGCCTGCCCAAGCCGAAGCTGGACGGCGGCACCGCCACCTACCAGGACGCCCTCCCCGGCGCGGACGTCGTCGTCGAGGCGACCCGTATCGGATTCGAGCAGTACACGAAGGTGAACGAGCGCCCCGACGGCGGCTACTCCTACACCCTGCCCCTGAGGGCCGAGGGGCTGAAGGCGGCCGAGAACAAGGACGGCTCGGTGACGTTCAGCGACGCCGAGACCGGCGCGAAGAAGGCCACCATGCCCGCCCCGGTCATGTGGGACGCCTCCGTCGACAAGGTGTCGGGCAAGCACGAGAACCGCCACAGCGTGGAGATGGACGTCGTCGACCACGGCTCCGGGAACATCGACCTCGTCGTCACCCCGGACACCGCGTGGCTGCAGGACGAGGGCACCGAGTACCCGGTGATGATCGATCCCTCCACCTCGGTGTTGGGCAACAGCTTCGACACCTACGTGCAGCAGGGCGAGACCACCGACCTCGGCTCACAGACCGAGCTGGACTGGGGCAACCCCGGCACCAAGAACCCCGACGGTACGCCGCGCACCGCCCGCACGCTGATGTCGTGGAACTCCTCGGCCTACGCGGACGCACTCGTCTCCTCCGCGTCGGTACAGCTCTACAACACCCACTCGGGCAACACCGACTGCAAGCCCCACAGCTGGGACGTGTGGAGCACTACGGCGGGCGACTCGTCGTCCAGGTGGACGAAGCAGCCGACGTGGCAGCAGCAGTACGCCACCTCCACCGAAACCAAGGGCAACGCCCAGGGATGCTCCGACACGGCCGACGGCTGGATCAAGGCCGATGTGAAGGACCTGGTCCAGACGTGGGCGTCGACGAAGCAGACCAAGGGCCACATGGGCATCCGGGCCGCGGAGGGCGATGCCAAGGGCTGGAAGATCGTCAACTCGCGTAACGCGACGTCCAACCAGCCGAAGCTGACCGTCCACTACAACTTCCGTCCCGGTGACGGAAGCGACCAGCAGGCCGGGCCGCCCTTCACGTCCTACCAGGGCGTGTGGGGGGTCAACACCCTCACCCCGACCCTGCGGGACAGGTTCACCGACGCCGACGGCGACAAGGTCTCCGGAACCTTCCAGGTCTACGATGCCGAGACCGACAAGCCGATCACCACGCCCAGCGGTGAGGGCCTGATCGTCTCCGAACGCGTCACTCCTGGCGAGTGGGCGAACGTACAGGTGCCGTCCGGACAGCTGGTCGACGGCAAGACCTACAAGTTCCGCACCAACGCCTACGACGGCACCCACTACAACCTGAACTGGTCGCCGTGGCGTGAGTTCGTCGTGGAGACGGCCGCCGCGGGTCAGCCCACCAACCTGCGGTCGGGCGACTCCTACGCCATCTCCGACCCGAAGATCGTCAAGGACCCCCAGAAGGTTCAGGAAGTCCAGGACGTCTTCAGGCGGGACGGCAACCTCGAAGCCCTCGGCATCATGCCCAACCGCGGCGCGGCCGCCCGCAAGAGCGGCATGAACACCAGGGCGGCATGGGAGCGGACCTACACCTCACCCTCCACGAGGTTCATCGGCGGCAAGAAGCCGGCCGATCCGTACGAGTACATCAAGGACCCCGCTGAGTGCGAGGCGGCCGATGACGCCGACAACGCGGCCGGCTGGATCAAGAACCGGTTCTCCTACTGCCAGGACACCCTGGTCCTGATGCCCGCCATCAAGTGCGGCCTGTGGCCGCCGGGCTGCTATCTGCAGGGCGAGTTCATCGCCACGCAGACCCTCATCGGCAAGGGCAGGATCGGCGGCAAGGACGGAAGTCAGTACGTCCGGTACGCGGACTTCGACTTCAACCTCGACGTCCACTGGATCGGTGGCGAATTCGGCAAGCCGGGTGCCAAGATCGAAGCGAAGCTTCCGTGCGAAGGGGCCTGGGACACGGGCAACCCCGACGCGAAGCCGGAAGACGCCTGCCACTACGGGCTCGACACCGGCCGCAAGGACTCGCCTGCGCAGTGGAAGCTGGACGGTGACGCCAAGTTCGACCTGCAGTCCACCGCCCCCAAGGCTCCCGAGGTCCAGATCGGTGAGCAGATAGCGACCGGTGAGTTCACGCCGGAGCTGGACTTCACCCTGCCCGGCTACGGCCAGCTCATCTCCTCCGAGGGTGAAACGGGGCATATCCGTTTCGACAGTGCCGCCTACCTCACATGGAACAAGCTCGGCTCCGTCTTCTCGGACGTCACCCCGTCGCTGCGTTACGACAAGAGCGACACCAGCCACGCCGGTCCGCCCGCGTCGTACACCGGAGTCGAGGCGGTAGCCCGCCACATCGACGAGGCCCGGAAGGACCCGGACGCCAGCTACCCGACGAAGACGGACAAGAAGCTGCCCGGCGAGGACCCGCTGGACCCGCTGCACCGCATCGCCCAGGGGGCCGGAACACTCGCCAAGGAGCGCTACAACAAGAACCTGAGTGAGCGCAAGAAGGACTGCAACGAGAACACTCCGGGTGCCCCGGCGACGGGCAAGGACTGCGATGAGTACCCGTTCCGTTCGACCGCCCAAGGCGCCGCCCGCTACCTCTACGAAGGCGACAAGTACAAGAACGACTTCTCCGTCCGCTATGTCGATCCGGCGGAGAACCAGGAGGCAGGCAACCGCCTGGGCGCCTGGTACCAGACCGACCGGATCCTCAACTGGGAAGCCTTCACCGTCACCATCGGCGACTGACATCCCGCCAGTCACCCACCGGTGATCCAGAAGCAGGGCCGCCCCCCGAGGGGCGGCCCTGCGATCCGGTCGGTCCGACGATTCAGGCTGCGGCGTTCGGCCACATCTGCACCAGGATGAACTGATCAGCCCCGTCCAGAGCCTCTTCGTGTCCGCCCGGGTGGTCGAGCGGTTCGCCGAAGGAGTCGGCCAAGGGGGAGGTGAAGGGGCCGCCGTCCGGGTCGAACACCCACCGCCACCGCGTCCGGTACGTGCCCGGCGACGGCAGCACCAAGTCGGTGTCCATACCCCCGGAAGCCACTGTCTGCACACCGAGGTGGCCGTCGGGAAAGCCGACCTCGACCTCCTCCTGCCCTGCCCAGGGGCCGGGCGACGGCGGCGGTTCGGCCGACCACGACTCCAGCCGCATCTGCACCGTGCCCACTTCCGGGGGCGTCTGCAGAAACACCACGCCCCGACCCGGGAGCAGCCACTTCGTTCGGTCCGCGTCGTCGTAGAACTGTTCCGCGGCCATGGTGGTGTCGTACAGCGTGAGCAGCCGGTAGCTCGCCGACCAGTCGAACTCGTCGCAATCCAGCAACCTGCTCATCAAACACCTCACACCTGAGGCAACCGCCGCCCCCCGGGCGGCGCTCGCGCCGACTCTCCGTCTGTTGATCACTCGTCCCGCCAACCTAACCGGCAGGTGCGGACTCCCGCGCGGACACTCCGCGCCGGACAGCTGCCGGGCGGGCTTCAGAGCCCGGCACCAAGAAGGCGCCGCACGGGAACCGTCAGCCGGCCGGCGCCTTCTCGGCGTGGCGCTCGCCCCAGCGGACCGTACGGTCGCACCAGCGCTCCAGCAGCACCCGGTCGTGGCCGACGGCCAGCAGGGCCGCCCCGGACGCGGAGCGGTAGCGCTCGACCACGGCGACCAGGGCAGCCGTCGTGGACGCGTCGAGCATCGCGGTCATCTCGTCACAGATCAGCAGCCGGGGCCCCAGCACCAGGGCCCGTGCCAGACAGGCCCGCTGGAGCTGGCCATCGCTCACCGCGTGCGGGCGGCGCTCCAGCAGTTCGTCGGAGAGGCCGACCAGCGGGGCCAGTTCCGCCACCCGTGCGGGAACGTCCCGGCGACGCCCGGTGGACCGCAGCGGCTGGGCGATCAGCTCGCGCAGGCTGAGCCGGGGGTCGGCGGAGAGCCGGGGCTGCTGGAAGACGACGCCGACGGCGGTGCGCTGCTCCTGCGGGGCCCGGTGCCGCCAGCCGCGTATCACCGTGCCGTCCAGGGTCATGGTTCCGGCGTCCGGGCGGTGCAGGAGCGCGGCGACCTTGGCCAGGGTGGACTTGCCGCAGCCGCTGGGGCCCAGCAGTCCGACCGCCTCGCCCGCCCCGACGTGCAGGGACACCTCGCGGACCACGGGGTCGCGGCGGTCGTATCCGGCGGTGATCCCGGTCAGCTCAAGCATCGGCGGCCTCCTCGATCGGGTGCGTCCCGCCGGTCGGCGCGTGGTGGCAGGCCAGGCCCGCCTCGAAGGCCGGACGTTCGCCGGTGCAGCGGGCGTCGGCGTGAGCGCAGCGGGCGGCGAAGGCGCAGCCCTCGGGCAGCGCCCCCAGCTCCGGCGGCATGCCGGGGATCGGGGCGAAGTCCCGCTCCGGCAGGGCCTCCAGCAGACCTCGGGCGTACGGGTGGCGGGGGCCGGGTGCGCCGAAGAAGGGGGCCGCGTCGGCGATCTCGACGATCCGGCCCGCGTACATGACGGCGACGCGGTCGGCGATGCGTTCGGCGGCGGCCAGGTCGTGGGTGATGATCAGCAGCGCCCGGCCCTCGTCGGTGTGGCGGCGCAGTTCGTCGACGGTCCGCTCGACGAGGTCCCGGTCGAGTCCGGTGGTCGGTTCGTCGGCGAGCAGCAGCGGGGCGTCGCCGATCAGGGCGAGGGCGGTCGCGGCGCGCTGGGCGAGGCCGCCGGAGAGCTCGTGCGGGTAGCGGTCGAGGTGCCCGTCGGGGAACGAGGCGCGGTCGGCGGCCGCCACGACGGCCTTGCGCAGTGTGCTCCCGCGCACCCCGGTCAGCTCGCGCAGGCTCTCCTCCAGCTGGGCCCGGACGGTGCGCACGGGGGTGAGATGGGCGGCGGGGCTCTGCGGTACGAGGCCGATGCGCCGTCCCCGTACGGTGCGGGCGAGGGTGCGCTCGTCGGCGGTGAGCAGGTCCGTGTCCCCGCCGAGCACCGCGCTGCCGGTGGTGGCGGCGTTGGCGGGCAGCAGGCCGAGCAGGGCGGAGGCCAGGACGGACTTGCCGCAGCCGCTCTCGCCGACCAGGGCCAGGCACTCCCCCGGTGCGACGGAGAAGCGGGCGTCGGTGACGGCGGCGATGTCCCGGCCGCCGCGCATCCGGAAGCGGACGGAGAGATCCCGGACGTCCAGGACCGGCGTCACGGAAGGGGCGCGGTCGGCGACGGGGGCGTCGGTCTCACGGGCGTCGGTCACAGCATGAGCTCCGATTTCCGGCGCGGGTTGATCCGGTCGCGCCAGGCTCCGGCGAGTCCCGCGAGCGCGAGGGTCGGAATGATCAGGAAGAGGCCGGGGAAGAGGGTGGGCCACCAGTCCCCCGCGAGCAGCGAACCGCGCGCGGACTGCACGAGGTTGCCGAGGCTCGCCTGATGGGCGGGCAGCCCGAGTCCGAGGAAGGACAGCGCGGACTCGTGCCACATCGCGTGCGGCACCATCAGCACGGCCGCCAGGCCGGCCTGCGGGAGCACCCCGGGCAGCAGGTGCCGCACGATGACCCGGGTGCGGGAGGCCCCGCCGGAGACGGCCGCGTCGATGAAGGGGCGCGAGCGCAGCGAGAGGACCTCGGAGCGGACGATCCGGGCGGTGGACAGCCAGTGCGTCAGGGCGACCGAGACGATCACCGGCCAGACGCCGGGCCGGAACATCGCGACGATGAAGATGCCGAGCAGCAGATGCGGTACGGAGGACAGGGCGTCGACGACCCGCATCACGATCCGGTCCGTCCAGCCGCCGAACGCCCCGGCGAGCGCGCCGATCGCGGTGCCGACGACGGTGGCGGTGAGGGCGGCGACCAGGCCGACGAGCAGCGAGACGCGCAGGCCGTAGACGCAGCGCAGCAGGAGGTCGCGGCCGACGTCGTCGGTGCCGAACGGGTGGGCGAGGGACGGCGGCTCGAGCTTGCTGGCCAGGTCGACGGCCTGCTGGTCGAGCTGGGCCAGCGGCGGGACGACGAGGACGGCCAGCAGGACGGCGACGACGATCACGGCCGAGGTGACGATCCGGACCCGGCGGGTGGTGCGGCCGGGGAGGGCGAGCGCGGTCTCAGCCATCGAAGGCCACCCGGGGGTCGGCGAGTCCGTAGAGGAGGTCGGAGAGCAGGTTGCCGAGCAGGACGGCGGCGGTGGCGAGCACCGTGAGCGCGGCGAGCAGGGAGAAGTCCACCGAGGTGGCGGCCTCCACGGTGGCGGCCGCGATGCCGGGCCAGCTGAAGACCGTCTCCACGAGCAGGGCCCCGGTGATGAGTTCGGGGACGCGGGAGCCGATCAGGGTGAGCATCGGCAGCATCCCGGAGCGCAGGGCGTGACCCAGGAGCACGGTCCGCTCGCTCAGCCCCCGGGCGCGGGCGCCGCGCACCGGATCCTCGGCGAGGGCGTCGGCGACGCCTTGGCGCACGTACAGGAAGAACCACGGCAGCTGGGAGACGCCGAGGACGGCCGCGGGCAGCACGAGGTGGGAGGCGACCTGGCCGAAGGTGACGACGTCGCTGGCGGCGTCGGTGAGTCCACCGGCCGGCAGGACGTCGAGCTTCAGGGCGAAGAACCAGATGGCGAGCAGCCCGAGCCAGAAGGCGGGGGCGGCCTCCAGGGTGTATGCGGCGGAGCTGACGCACCGGTCGAGCCAGCCGCCGGGCCTGCGGGCGGCCAGGACGCCGAGTCCGGTGCCGAGCAGGATCGCGACGAGGAAGGCGGTGGCGGCGAGCAGGACGGACCAGCCCATGCGCTCCGCGATGACGTCGGCGACCGGCTGGCGCATCACGCTGGAGTCGCCGAGGTCGCCCCGGAGCGCGGAGGTCAGCCAGTCCCACCAGCGGGCGACGAGCGGCTGGTCGACGCCGAGGTTGGCCCGCAGCTGGTCGAGGTTCTCCTGCGATGCGGTGAGCCCCGCGGTCCCCGCGTACGCCTTGACGGGGTCGAAGGGGGACGCCTCGGCGACGGCGAAGACGCCGAAGGTGACGACGCCGAGGACGGGGACGGCGAACAGGGCCCGCCGTCCCGCCATCCGCGCCATCGGCCCCCAGGGAAGGCGTCGGCTCACTTCTTCGTGTCCCCGGCGCCCTCGGTGGACCACTTCTCGACGTTCCACCAGGGGCCGGAGGCCAGCCCGTGGTCGTGCGGCTCGACCTGGGTGGAGAGGGGTCCGAAGCGGTCGTCGACGACGTAGAGGTGGTCGATGTGGGTGAGGAAGGTGTAGCCCGGGTTCTTCACCAGCTCGCGCTGGACGGTGTCGTACGCCTTCTTCCGCTCGGCCTCGTCCCCGCTCCTGCGGCCCGCCTCGATCGCGGCGTCGACGGCCTTGTTGTCGTACCAGGCCATGTTGTTGAAGCCGTCGCCGGCGAGGGAGGACTTCAGCAGGGTGTACTGGTCGAAGTCGGGGTCGGCGGGCGAGCCGCCGCCCGCGAGCACGGCGTCGTGCTTCATCCGGGGCTCGATGACCTCCCAGGTCCCGGCCTCGGCGGTGATGGCGATGCCGGCCTTCTTGGCGTCGGAGGCGTAGGCGAGGGCGTGCTCCTGGCGGAGCTTGTCGCCGGTGAGGTACCAGAGCGGGAAGGCGGCGCGCACGCCGTCCTTGACCCGGACGCCGCCCTTGCCGGGCCGCCATCCGGCCTCGTCCAGGATCTTCTTCGCGGCGGCGAGGTCGTGGCGGCGCTCGGTGCCCCGGGTGAACCACTCGCTGTCGGTGGGGACGGGGCCGTAGGCGGGCTTGCCGTCGCCGTTGAGGATGGCCTTCACCATGGTCTCGCGGTCGACCGCGACGTCGAGGGCGCGGCGCACGGCGGTGTCCCCGGCGACCTTGTTGTGGGTCGGCAGGGTCACCGTGCGGTAGTCGTAGGTGGTGGCGGCGTAGGTCTTCTTGCTCCGGTCGTCCGCGAAGCCCTTGGCGAGGTTGGGCGGCAGGATCGCGCCGTCGAGGTCGCCGGAGCGCAGCCGGGTGGCGCGCACGTCGTCGTCCTTGATGATCGCCATGGTGAACTTCTTCACCTCGGGCTCGCCGCCCCAGTAGTGGGGGTTGGCGGTGAAGCTGAGCTTCTCGCCCTTGGACCACTGGGTGAGGACGTAGGGCCCGGTGCCGACGGGGCGGGTGGTGAAGGCCCCGGTGTTGACGTCCTGCTTGCCCGCGACGTGCTCGGGGGCGATGGGCAGGACGGTGCGCTGGGCGAACGGCGCGTAGGGGTACTTCAGGGTGAAGACGACGGTGTCCTCGCCCTTCGCCGTGACGTCCCTGACGGCGTCCAGCTCGGTGCGGGAGGCGTTGTTGGTCTTCTCGTCGAGGATCGTGCGGTAGGTGAAGACGACGTCCTTGGCGCCGAACGCCTTGCCGTCGCTGAACTTCACTCCCGGGCGAAGCCGGTAGGTGTAGGTCAGGCCGTCGGCGCTGACCTCGGGGAGCGCGGCGGCTAGGGCGGGACGGAGTTTCATGTCGCCGTCCAGGGCGAGCAGGCCGTCGAAGATCTTGGAGTTGCCGTCCTTGCCGTAGCCGAGCAGCGGGCTCAGGCTGTCGGGCTCGTAGGCGATGCCGACGACGGCCGAGGTGGACCCCGATCCGGCGCCGCTCCGGGCGCTGTCCGGGTCCGAGCAGGCCGCCGCGGTCAGGGACAGGGCGGTCACCAGCGTGGCTCCGACCGCCACCCGTAGAGATCGGGCCGTCATACTCTGCACATCCCTGTTCAAGATCGACTGTTATTGCGAACGGTATGCAATTAAACAGCACGCCCGTTCGGGTCGGACCCGGGACAGGGAGGCACCCCTCCAAAAAGCTTTGTTTTTCGTCCACTTGTGAGCGAAATTGCAACACCTACGCCCGATCCGCGCTCAGACTTTTTACGGACTCGCCCATCCGGAACCACGCACGACGACATAGGATCATGCCGCGCGCCACTGGGGCCCCTTCTGCCCCATCAGCACTGTTCACCTCATCAGCACGCCCTCCGGCGCCCCCACACCCCACAACCCGTTAACAGGTACCGCGTGTCACCGATACTCGAGCCCGGTTCCGGCGATGGAGCCGCGCAGTGAAAATCAATCGTCGCCTTGTACTTCTCGTCACCGCGCCGCTCACCGTGGCCGTCGCCTTCTCCGTCCTGGCCCTGGCGCCCGCGACCAACCAGGCGCTCCAGGCCAACCGGCTGACCGCGATGGTCGATGCAGCCGCCGGAGCAAGCGAGTTGGCCCACCAGCTCCAGCGAGAGCGGGCGGCGGCCACCGCCCTGATCTCCGAACAGGGGGACGCGGACACCTTCCGGTTACGCGCTGACGCGACCGACCGCAGCATCGCCGAGTTCCGCAGCCGGACCGAGGGCCTGACCTCGGTACCCGGCAGCGCACGGGGCGCGCTGGACCGCGTCGACCGCTTCGTCGAGGAGATGCCCGGACTCCGCACCCAGGTGCGCTCGGGCAGCAGCACCGTCTCCGCCCTCGCCTTCGGTTATCGGATCGTGATCGCCGACCTCATCAGCTACCGCGACGGCATCGCGCAGGCGGACGGCGTCGACGCCGACATCGCCGACCGGATCCGCGCCGCGGCCGCCCTGTCGGAGGCCGCCGAGCACACGGCCCAGCAACAGGTCACCGTGGCGCGGGCGCAGGCCGCGGGCGGCTTCACGACCGCCTCGCAGCGGACCTTCGACGCCGGCCGGATGGGCTACACCGAGTCGGTCGGCGTCATGTTCGACCTCGGCTCCGGCGAATGGCGGACCTGGCTGGAGCGCACCCTCTCCGGCACGAAGGCCCTGAAGGTCCGACGGCTCGAGGACGCGATCGGGCGGGCGGCCACCGGCAAGGACATCCCCGTCACCCCCAAGGAATGGCAGAAGGCCTCCAGCGACCGCCAGGAGCTGCTGCGTTCGGTGGAGAAGCGGATCGACCGAGCCGTCTTCGCCGAGGTCTCCGACGCGCGCACCACGCTCATGTGGACGGCCGGGGCGGAGGTCGCCCTGGTGGTGCTGACCCTGATCGGCGTCGTCGTGGTCGCGGTGCGCCTCGGGCGCGTCATGATCAGGCGGCTGCGCGATCTGCGCAACGCCGCGCACGAGGTCGCCCACGTGGGGCTCCCCGCCGTGATGAGCGAGCTGTCCCAGGCCGGCGCGCTGCGCGGCGCGACCCCCGAGGAAGTGGCCCGGCGGACCGGCGACCCGGTCAAGAACACGGGCGAGGACGAGATCGGCGAGGTCGGTGAGGCGTTCAACGCCGTCCACCACGAGGCCGTCCGCCTTGCCGCCCAACAGGCCTATGTGCACGAGCAGTTGGCCGAGACGCTGGTCGGCGTCGCCCGCAGGGGCGCCCGGTTGACCGCGGTCATGGTGTCCGAGCTGGACACGGTGCAGCGCGACGAGGCCGACCCCGTGCGGATGAAGACCCTGTTCGCTCTGGATCACCTCGCCGTCCGCATGGAGCGCAACACCAACAACCTGCTGGTGCTGGGTGGTTACGGAAACGCCCGGGTGCGCTCGGCCGACGTCGGCTGCTCCACCGTCATCGTGGCCGCCGCCCAGCAGATCGAGCGGTTCGACCGCGTCTCGCTCGGCACCATCGAGTCGGGCATCGCCATCACGGCCCGCGCGGTGCACGACGTGGCGCACATCCTGGCGGAGCTCCTCGACAACGCGACCCGCTACTCGCCCCCGGACAAGACGGTCGGGGTCGCCGTCTGGCGGCTGTGGGACCGGGCCGTCGTCCAGGTCGTCGACGAAGGTGTGGGCATGACGGCGGAGCGCCGCGCCGCTCACAACGCCGCGCTGCTCGAGCCGCAGGCGGGCATCGGCGACGTACGGTCCATGGGGCTGCACGTGGTGGCCCGGCTCGCCGCGCGCCACGGCATCGTTGTCGAGCTGCGCGACTCGTCCGGACCCGGCACCATCGCCGAGGTCACCCTGCCCGCGAAGGTCCTGGCCCTGGACCTGCCGGAAGCCCAGGATCCGCGGCCGGGCGCGCTCGGCGACGGCGTCGCATACGAGCAGCCCCCGTCGATCACGGCGCCGGGACCGGAAGGCCGCCGGCAGCCCGCCGGTGCGGACGGGTGGCCCGCCCGCACCGGAACCCCCGCGGCCGCGGTGCCCGCCGGAGCCGGCGCGTCCGACGACCGCCGGGCGACGCCGCCCGGCCACGACGGGTCCCGCGGCGGCGGGTCGGCCACCGAAACGCGCGAGCGGGGACACGGCGGCACGCCCGCGCCGCACCCCGTGCACGACGAGCCGGAGTCACGCATCGCCGGAGTCAGCTCCTCGGGGCTGCCCCTGCGGCAGCGCAAAGCGCCGCAGCAGTGGCCGGCCGCGGGCAAACGGGACGGCGCCGAACAGCGCCCCGGCGCCGGTGCTCCGCGGCCCTCGCCCCGCCGCCGGGACTCCCGGCAGGTCTCCGACGTACTGGCGGCCTACGCCCAAGGAATCAACCGGAGCACGAACCACCGGGGGCGTTCCGCCCCGGACGACACCACCGAACGGACCGAGAAATGACCACCTCCTCCGACCTGAGCTGGATCCTGAGCGATTTCGCCCGGCGCCTCCCGGAAGTCACCCAGGCCATAGCCGTGTCCGTGGACGGACTCGCGCTGGCTTACACCGGGGTGGAACGCGACGACGCCGACCGGCTGGCCGCCATCGCGTCCGGCGTCGTCAACCTGCTTTCCGCGGCAGCCCAGTTGACCAACACCGACCCCGTGGAGCACAGCCTCACCGCGATGGAGGGCGGCTACATGTTCTCGATGGCCGTCTCCAGCGGCGCATCCCTGCTGGTGACCACCACCAGGGATGCGGACATCGGCGAGGTCAGCTACATGATGTCCGAACTGATCAACCAGGTCGGCGACTCGCTGTCCCCCCAGATGCGCGATCCGAGCCTGCCGCACTCTCGTTGACCGCCGGTCCGGCCTCCGCGGCCACGACCGCCCGCCCGTTCTGACCGACACTCCTGATGAGAGCCCTTATGTTCCTGTTCGACATATCCACTCCCCGCCGCAGCAGATTCCGGTCGGCCGGCGCTGCCGCCCTCGCCCTCGGCCTGGCGGCCGTCACGGGGTGCAGCGGCGACAGCGGCTCCGATGCCGACACCGTGAAGGTCGGCCTGGTCGCGTCCCTGTCGGGGACGTACGAGCCGGTCGGCACGGAGCTGCGGGACGGCTTCAAGCTGTATCTGGACACCCACGGAAACAAGCTCGGCGGCCGCAAGGTCGAGCTCATCGTGGCGGACGAGGGCGACGGTCCGCCGACCGCCGTGCCCGCGGCCACCAAGCTGGTCAAGAAGGACAAGGTCGACGTGCTGACGGGCCTCGTCGGCGGTGGCTCGGTCAACGCGGTGCTGCCCCTGGTCCAGCAGGCCAAGATCCCCTTCCTGGGGTCGAACGCCCGGCCTCCGGTCAAGGACATCGAGTACGTGTGGACGACGAGCTTCCTCTCGGACGAGCCGGGCAGGGCCATCGCCCCGTACATCAAGGAGAAGGTCGACGGGCCGGTCTACGCGATCGGTCCCGACTACCAGGGCGGTTACGACGAACTGCGCGGCTTCACCGATGAGTTCAAGCGGGTGAAGGGGAAGCTCGCCAACCCCGACGGCAAGACCACCTGGACGCCGTTCCCCAAGACGACCAACTTCATGCCGTACTTCGCCGAGATCGCCAAGACCGACGCCAAGGCGGTGTACTGCTTCTACGCCGGGAAGGCCGCGATCGACTTCGCCAAGCAGTACGCCCAGTCGGACATCGCCGATCTGCCGCTGTACACGGCCTTCGTCACCGAGGGCAGCGTTCTCCAGGCCCAGGGCCCCGCGGCGAAGGGCATCTACTCCGTCCTGAACTACGCGGCCGACCTCGACAACGAGGCGAACCGCACGTTCGCCGCCGACTGGACCGCGGAGCACGACACGCAGCCCACCACCTACGCGATGGCGTCGTACGACGCGGCCGCCGTGCTGGACAAGGCCATCGCCGACGCGGCGAAGGACGGCGACGTGACGTCGCAGACCATCAACAAGGCCATCGCGGACCTGGGCCAGATCGACAGCCCGCGCGGCGCCTGGGAGTTCGGCGACAAGGCCCACTCGCCGGTGCAGACGTGGTACCTGCGCCAGGTGCGACCGGACGGCGCCCAGTTGGCCAATGTCATGGTCCAGGACCTGGCAACGCTCGGCAGCTGACATGAATGTCCTTGATGCCCACCTCATTCCGACGGTGGACGGAGTGGCCTTCGGGCTGCTGCTGTTCGTGGTCGCGGCCGGGCTGAGTCTCGCCTTCGGCACCGCGGGCGTGCTGAATCTGTCGCACGGCACGCTGTACGCGATCGGCGCCTACACGGGGGCCGAGCTGAGCGACGGGACCTGGGGCGGTCTCGCCCTCGGCCTGGCCGCCGGAACCGCCGCGGCCTGCGTCGCCGGGGCGGGGCTGTCCGCCGCCACGGCTCCGCTGGCCCGGCGTGGGCATCTCGCGCAGGCACTGCTGACGTTCGGGCTCGCCCTGATCGGCGGTGATCTGCTCATCCAGTTCTTCGGGGCGGACGAGCTTCCCGTACGCGTCCCCGAGGCGCTCGACTCCTCGGTGAACCTGCTGGGGCACCGCTACCCCGCCTACCGGCTCTGCTTCATCGTGATGGCCGTGCTGCTCGCCGCGTTCGGGACCTGGGTGCTGACCCGGACCCGCATGGGTGCGGCGGTACGGGCCGCCGCCGACGATCCGCAGATGCTCGCGGCCACCGGTCACAGCCCCCGGGCGGTGCACACCGGCGTCCTCGCGGCGGCCGGTGCGCTCGCCGGGGCGGCGGGTGTGCTCGGGGCGCCGATCATCGGCCCCGGGCCCGGTACGTCCGAGAACGTGCTGATGCTCTCCCTCGTGGTGGTCGTGCTCGGCGGACTGCGCTCGCTGTGGGCGACGCTCGCGGCGGCGATCGTCGTGGGCGAGGTGCAGACCCTGGGCGTCTCGGTCGCGCCCGAGCTGGCCCCGTATCTGCTCTTCGCCGCGATGGCGGCGGTGCTGGTGCTGCGCTCCCGCTTCGCGGAACCGGCGACGGCGCACGGTCCCGAAGCCCCGTCCCGGGACCCGGTCGCCCGGCTCCGCGCCCGGCTCGACGCCCGGCTGCGACAGCGCCCCGGCGGGGCGAAGGTGACGGACCGTGCCCTCGCGAGGACCGGCCGGTTCCCGGGCGGGACCGCGTGGCGGCAGGCCGCTCCGCTGCTCGTCCTGCTCCTCGTGCTGATCGCCCTGCCGGCCCTGCTCGACGCGTACAGCATCTCGCTGGCCGGCTCCGCGCTGGCCCTGGGGCTGCTCGCGGTCAGCGTCACCATCCTCACCGGCTACGCCGGACTGCCCACGCTCGGGCAGACCGCGCCGTTCGCCGTCGGCGCGTACGCCACCGCGAACCTCGCGGACGCCGGGTGGACCATGGGGCCCGTCCAGATCGTCCTCTCGGCGCTCGCGGCGGCGGTGTTCGCCGCGGTCGTGGGGCCCGCGGTGATCCGGGCCCGCGGCACCACCGTGCTGATGATCACGCTCGCCATCGGCGAGCTGACCGGCGCGGTCGTCAACCAGCTCAAGTCCGTCACCGGCGGCGCCGACGGTCTCGTCGGCTTCCCGGCCACGCAGGCGCTGTGGGGCGGGGAGGGGATGACGGAGGAGAGCGAGCTCTACACCTACGCGCTCGTCGTCGCCGTCGTCGCCGTCGCCCTGACCCTGCTGGTCCTGCGTTCCCCGGCGGGCAAGCTGCTCACCGGCACCCGGGGGGCGGAGGCCCGGATGCGCGCCTCCGGACACCCGGTGGGGCGCTATCTGATGGTGGCCCATATCTGCGCGGGCGCGCTGGCCGGCGTGGGCGGCTCGCTGATGGTCACCGTCCAGCAGTACCTCTCCCCCGCCGACGTCGGTTTCGAGATCGCCGCGTTCGCACTGCTGGCGGTGGTCATCGGCGGGACGACGTCGGTGATCGGAGCCCTGCTGGGCGCCGGGCTCATCATCGCGACCCGCGACTGGGTCGCCGGTTCCTGGCCCGGTCACGGGCCGCTGCTGCTCGGCGTGCTGTTCGTCGTGACCGTGTATCTGCTGCCCCGCGGCCTGGCAGGCCTGCGCGGCGGATCCAGCCGTGGCGGACCGGCTTCCGAGGACTCCCGGACGGACGGCCGGCCGCCGTCCGCGCCACCGCCCGAGCCTCTGCCGGCAGCTCCCTCCGCACCCGCCTCGGCCCCCGTCCGGAAGGCCTCCCCATGACCCCCGCACCCAATGCCGATCCGCCGCCGGTCCTGGACCTCACCCGCCTCACCCGCAGGTACGGCACGCTCACCGCCGTCGACGACGTCAGCCTGCGGCTTCCCCCCGGGGCCCGGCACGCCGTCATCGGCCCGAACGGCGCCGGCAAGACCACCCTGCTCAACCTCATCGCGGGCACCGACCGGCCCGACCACGGCACGATCGTTCTCAACGGCGCCGACATCACCCGTAAGGCCACGGCCGGGCGGAGCCGTCTCGGCATCGCCCGCAGCTTCCAACAGCCTTCGGTGATCGCGGAGTTGTCGGTCCTGGACAATGTCGTCCTGGCCGGCTGGCCGCACCACCCGAAGCGCCGCGGGGCATGGCGCAGCCCGTCCCGCTACCGGCTGCACACGGAGTCGGCGGGCCACCATCTGGAGACCGTCGGCCTGGCGGACCTCGCCCACCGGCCCGCCGCCGCGCTCTCGCACGGGCAGCGCCGCATGCTCGACCTCGCCGCCGCTCTGGCGGGCGATCCCCGGCTGCTCCTCCTGGACGAGCCGGCGGCCGGGCTGACCGACGGCGGCATCGGCCGGCTGCTCGGCATCCTCGGCGGCCTGCCGCCGAGCGTCGCGATCATCCTGGTCGAGCACCATGTCGAGGTGGTCGCGCAACTCGCGTCGAGCGTCACGGTGTTGACCGACGGGAAGGTGCTCGTCACCGGACCGACCCAGGAGGTGCTGGCGCATCCCGAGGTCCGCGACGCCTACCACAGCCCCGCCCCGTCCGCCGCACGAGCGAGAGGATGACCGACGCCCGATGCTCGAACTCACCGGTCTGACCGCGGGCTACCACGGCGGCACCGCACTCCACACCCTCGACCTGTCGGTGCCCCCCGGCACGGTCCACGCCGTCGTCGGGCACAACGGCGCCGGCAAGACCACGCTCGTCAACACCGTCGCCGGGCTGATGCGCCCGAGCGCCGGGACCGTACGCCTCGACGGCCGCGAGGTCACGGGGTGGCCCGCCCACCGGGTCGCCCGTGCCGGGATCGGTCTCGTACCGCAGGGCCGCCGGGTGTTCGCGGGGCTCACCGTCGACGAGCACCTGCGGCTGTCGCACCGTCCCCCGCGCCGCGGCGACACCGCCCGCCCCAGTGTGTGGACCCCGGCGCGCGTCCTGGAGCTGCTGCCCCGGCTGGGCGAGCGCCGGGGGAACCGGGGCGCGGATCTGTCCGGCGGCGAACAGCAGATGCTGGCGCTGGCCCGCGCCCTGCTCGGCTCGCCGCGGGTGCTGCTGCTCGACGAGCCGACCGAGGGCCTCGCGCCCGTGCTCGTCCGCCAGGTCCACACGCTGGTCACCACGCTGGCGGCCGAGGGCATCGCCGTGCTCCTGGTGTCCCCCAGCCCGGCCCACGCCGTCGAGTGCGCCCGCACCATCACGGTCCTGACCTCGGGACGGATGACCCTGCGGATGGCGGGCGAGGACGCCCGCGCGGACGGCACCGCGCTGCACGCGGCGCTCGAGCTCGCGCCGACGAAGGTCTGAGACGGGGGCGGTGGCGGCCCCGTCCGGGGGCCGCCACCGTCCCCTCCGCGGCTACCTCGCCTTCATGCTGTGGCCGCCGAAGCCGCTGCGCCGGTCGGAGCCCTGGTTCTGCTCCTGCCACCACGCGTCGAACCCGGTCCCGTCCATGGCGGACCAGTCGGGCGTGTTCTCGACCTGCGCGGCGCCCATGCGGCGGGCGAGCGCGACCATGGCGGCCCCGACGGGCCCGCGCTTCGCGTCGTAGCCCTCCAGGATCTCCTTCCAGCTGTCCCCGGCCGTCCAGGCGGCCTCCAGAGCCGTGGCGTCCTGGAGCGCCTTCACGCTGCCGCCGCCGATGTGCGGCCGGGCGACGCTGGCGGCGTCGCCGACGAGGATCATCCGCCCCGAGGTGTAGTGCGGCACCTCCAGGTCGTAGATGGGCTGGATGAACGTGGTCTCGGCGGGGGTACGGAGCACCCTGGCCGCCCAGTACGGCGGGAAGTTGTCGGCGACCAGGGCGCGCAGCCGCGCGGTCAGCTCGGAGTTCAGCCGGCCCGGCGGCAGCGAGGTGGGGACCCGCAGGTCGGGGTGGAGGCCGTCGGCCTGCGGGGGCGCGGTGTAGAGCACCCAGTTGAGCCGGTGTCCGCCGGTGCCGTCCGGGATGCGGTAGATCATGCAGTGACCGCCGGGGAAGACGATGTTGTGCGCGTCATGGCCGTCCGATGGGAGGTCCGCGACGTCCGACGACGTCCCGCGCCAGCCGATGTATCCGGCGTAGGTCGCGTCCGTGCCGGGGAACATGGCCTCGCGGACGACGGAGCGGTACCCGTCCGCCCCGATCACGGCGTCGAAGCGCTCCTGGCTGCCGTCCGCGAGCCGCAGCGTCACGCCGTCGTCGTCCGGCTGCACGTCGGTGACGACCACGCCGGAACGGTAGGAGACGTCCTCCGGCACCCGACGGCGCAGTTCGCTCCACAGCGAGCCCCAGCTGTAGGCGCGGAAGGGGAACGGCTGCTCGCCGACGACCCGGCCGTGGTCGGCCTCGCCGTCGCGCGCGCTCCACACCCGCCGGGTCAGGGGCGCCCAGGGCATCTCCGGGGTGACGTACCCGGCGTCCCTCAACTCGTCGTACCGGTCGCTGTGGAGGGCGATGCCCACCCCTCTGTCCCGGAGTTGCGCGTCGGCGCGCTCCAGGACGGTGACCTGCCCGGCTCCCCCGCGCGACGCGGCCAGAGCCGCGGCACACCCCGCTATGCTGCCGCCGACCACGGCAACGCTGCCTCCACGCATGACTGGCACTCCACTCACTCGGTGTTCCGGTCGCCGTCACGGACGGCTGTCCCACGACAGCGCGACCGATGGCACGACCGGGAGAAATCGCCCTGTATCAGGCCCTGTTGACTCTCGGTCCCTGATCAGGACCCGGGCATGATCCTATCGAGGAGAGGAGCGGCTCCCCAGACACGGACAGACCCCGGTCCGCCCGCCTCGACGGACGAGGCGGGCGGACCGGGGTCGTTGGCGGGAGACTGCGCGACGCTAGGGAGCCGGCAGCTCCGCCAGTTCCGCGACGGCCCGGCGGTGGCCGCCCGCGGTCCCGTACGCGATCGAGTCCGCCTTGGCCCGCTTGAGGTACAGGTGCGCAGGGTGTTCCCAGGTCATGCCGATCCCGCCGTGCAGTTGTACGCACTCCTCGGCGGCGTGCACCGCGACGCCGGAGCAGTACGCCTGGGCCACGGCGACGGCGAGCGGGGCGTCGGGGCTGCCGGTGGCGAGGGCGTCGGCGGCGTTGCGCGCGGCGGCGCGGGCCGAGACGACCTCCAGCCAGAGCTGCGCCATCCGGTGCTTCAGCGACTGGAACGAGCCCACTGGCCGGTTGAACTGGTGGCGTTCGCGGGTGTACCGGACGGTCTCGGCCAGGCACCACTCAGCGAGGCCGAGCTGTTCGGAGGCGAGCAATCCGGCTCCGGCGAGGAGTCCGCGCCGTACGGCGGCGGCGCTCGCGTCCGGATCGGCCAGCAGGGTTCCGCTCGTGCCCGACGTGGTGACGGCGGCGAGCGGGCGGGTCAGGTCGAGCGGGACGAGCGGCCGCACGGTGACTCCGGGGTCCGAGGCCTCGACCGCGTACAGGCCTTCGGCGGTGGGCACCAGCAGCACGTCGGCGACGGCCGCGTCGGCGACGCCGCGTACCGTCCCCGCCGGCGGGGCGAGTGCCGCGGCCGCCCCGTCGGGCGGGGTCGCGAAGGGCACGGCGAGCACGGCCGTACGCGCGCCGGAGGCCAGCTCGCCCAGGAGCGCGGCGGCAGGACCGTCCGCGCCGCCCAGTGCGAGCAGCGTCTCGGTGGCCACGACGGAGCTGGTGAGGTACGGAGCCGGGGCCACGCTGCGGCCCAGCTCCTCCAGGATCACGGCGGCCTCGCGGTGGGAGGCTCCCTGGCCGCCGAGCTTCTCCGGTACGAGGAGTCCGGCCGCGCCGATTCCGGTGGCGAGCGCGGACCACAACCGCGGGTCGTACGGCGTGTCGGACTCGGTCGCCGCGATCACCGTCGGCGCGTCGGCCCGGTCGGCGAGGAGGGCGCGCACGGCGGAGCGCAGGTCCTCCTCGTCCTGCGAGTAAAGCAGGTCGGGGGTGGCGGTGGGCTGGGCGGGCGCGGTCATCGGCTCAGGTCCTTCCAGGCGACGTCCTTGTCGTTGCGGGGTTCGGCGGGCAGGCCGAGGACGCGCTCGGCCACGATGTTCAGCAGGACCTCGCTGGTGCCGCCCTCGATGGAGTTGCCCTTGGAGCGCAGATAGCGGTAGCCGGCGTCCCGTCCGGTGAAGTCGACCAGCTCCGGGCGGCTCATGGTCCAGTCGCCGTACAACAGGCCGTCGTCGGCGAGAAGTTCGACTTCCAGGCCGCTGATCTCCTGGTTGAGCCGGGCGAAGGCGAGCTTCATGCCCGAGCCCTCGGGTCCCGGCTGTCCGGCGACGAGCTGCTGGCGCAGCCGCTCGCCGGTGAGCCGGGCGACCTCGGCCTCCACCCAGAGCGTCAGCAGGCGCTGGTGGGTGTCGGGGGTGCGCAGGTCGGGGCGTTCGCGCCAGGTCTTCGCGACCGGGCCGATCATGCCGCCCTCGCGGGGGATCCGGGAGCCGCCGATGGAGACGCGCTCGTTCATCAGGGTGGTCTGGGCGACCTTCCAGCCTTCGCCGACCGGGCCGAGGCGGTGGGCGTCGGGGATGCGTACGCCGGTGAGGAAGACCTCGTTGAACTCGGCCTCGCCGGTGATCTGGCGCAGCGGCCGGACCTCGACGCCGGGGTCGGTCATGTCGCAGATGAAGTAGCTGATGCCCCGGTGCTTGGGCAGGTCCGGGTCGGTGCGGGCGATGAGGATCGCCCAGCGGGCCAGGTGGGCGCTGGACGTCCAGACCTTCTGTCCGTCGACGATCCAGTCGCCGCTGTCGTCCTGGACGGCCCGGGTGGCCAGCGCCGCGAGGTCGGATCCGGCGCCGGGTTCGCTGAACAGCTGGCACCAGACCTCCTCGCCGACCCACAGCGGGCGCAGGAAGCGCCGCTTCTGTTCGTCGGTGCCGAAGCCGAGGACGGTGGGGGCCGCCATGCCCAGGCCGATGCCGATGCGGCGGGGGTCGTTGTCGGGCGCGTCGGCGGCGGCGAGTTCGGCGTCGGCGACCTGCTGGAGGGAGCGGGGCGCGTCGAGTCCGCCGAGGCCCACCGGGTAGTGGACCCAGGCGAGGCCGGCGTCGAAGCGGGCCCTCAGGAAGTCGGTGCGGTCGGTGGTGGCGGGCGGGTGCGCGGCGAGCAGGTCGCGGGTGCGGCGGCGGACCTCGGCGGCGTCGACTGCGGGGCTCATCGGGCGCCTCCGGGCAGGACGACGATGCGGCCGGTGCTGGTGCCGTCGGCGACGCGCTGGACGGCGTCGGCCGCGCCGGCCATCGCGACACGCTCGCTGACCAGGGGTTTGACGATGCCCTGTTCGGCCAGCTTCGTCAGCTCGTCGTGGCAGGCGCGGACGGCGGCCGGGTCCTTGGTGTTGTAGAGGCCCCAGTGGAGTCCGACCACGGAGTAGTTCTTCACCAGGGCGTGGTTGAGGCCCGGGGTGGGGATGACGCCGCTGGCGAAGCCGACGACGAGGATGCGGCCCTCGAAGGCGACGCACTTGACGGACTTGGCGTACGCGTCGCCGCCGACCGGGTCGTAGACGACGTCCGCGCCGTGGCCGCCGGTGGCTTCCTTCACGGCGGCGACGATGTCCTCGGTGCGGCGGTCGACGACCACGTCGCAGCCGAGGTCGCGGGCGACGGCCGCCTTCTCCGGGCCGCCGACCACGCCGATGACCTGCGCGCCGGCGGCCTTGCCGAGCTGGACGGCCGCGCTGCCGACGCCGCCGGCCGCGGCGTGGACGAGGAGGGTCTCGCCGGGCTGGAGGCGGGCGCGGCGGTGCAGGCCGAACCAGCCGGTCTGGTAGCCGATGTGCAGGGCGGCGGCCTCGGCGTCGTCCAGCGCGTCGGGGGCGGGCAGCAGGGCCGCCTCGTCCGCGACGACGTAGTCGGCGAAGCCACCGTGGGGCAGGGCGGGGGTGGCGAGGACCCGCCGCCCGTCCTCGGTCGTGCCGCACACCTCGACGCCCGGGGTGAAGGGCAGCGGCGGTCGCACCTGGTACTGGCCCCGGCAGAGCAGGGCGTCGGGGAAGTTGATGTTCGCCGCGCGGACCTCGACGAGCACCTGCCCGTCGCCGGGTGTGGGCCGGTCCGTCTCCTCCAGCCGCATCACCTCGCCCGGCTCACCGTTCCGGTGCACTCGCCATGCCTGCATGAGGGGCCTCCACAACACTGTCGGCAATACCGCTGCTGCGCCGCATACTAAGCGGTCGCTTGCCGATCTGGGAACACCTCGGGCCCGGCCCCGGACCTCAGCCCGCCGCGGCTTCGGCCCCGCTTCGGCCCCGCTTCGGCTTGGCCCGCACGTGCATCCGCTCGCCCTGCGGGCCGAACAGGCTGAGGAACTCCACCCTCTCGTCCCCGGCCGGGCCGAACCAGTGCGGCAACCGGGTGTCGAACTCGGCGGCCTCCCCCGGCTCCAGCACCAGATCGTGTTCGGCCAGCAGCAGCCGCAGCTTCCCGGAGAGCACGAACAGCCACTCGTACCCCTCGTGGGTGCGCTGTTCCGGCGGGTCTCCGCTGCCGGGCTCCTGCACCAGCTTGTACGCCTGGAGACCGCCCGGCCGGGCGGTCAGCGGGAGCATGGTCCGGCCGTGCTGCACGATCGGCTTGGCCCGCACCCGGGGGTCACCGACCGGCGCGGCGCCGACGAGATCGTCGAGCGGCACCTCGTGGGCGCGGGCGATCGGCAGCATCAGTTCGAGGCTGGGGCGGCGGCCGCCGGACTCCAGCCGGGAGAGCGTGGAGACGGATATGCCGGTGGCGGCCGAGAGCCCGGAGAGAGTGACCCCCCGGTCCTTCCGCAGCCGGCGCAGGCGGGGGCCGACACCGGAGAGGACGGTCTCCAGCTCCGGGTCGTCCCGGTCGTGTTCCTTCATGGGGCCATTGCAGAATCAGCAAGCCGGTTTGTCAATACAGCCCCGGGATCGGCAGGCGGGACCCGGGGCGGACGGCGGCGCTCAGTGGGCGAAGACCTCGAAGGCGACCGCGGGCCGGCCGCCGAACCGCTCGGCGGCGGCCTCCACCATGCCCGTCAGGAAGGTCCGGCAGTAGCGCTCCGGGTCCTCCTGGGTCAGCACCTCGATGTACGTGCGGTGCTCCAGCAACGACCGGACCGAGCGTTCGAGACCGGCTGTCGCGTCGACCGCGTGGGTGGGCCGGTCGCTGCCCGCCACGGCGGTCCAGCGCACTCCGCCCCAGGGCTGGAGTCCCTGCTCGCCGAGGTCCGGGAAGATCCAGCGGTTGCCCGCGTCGGCCACCGCGTCCAGCGTGGCGCGCCCGACCGCGCGGTGGTCGGGGGTGTTCCAGGCGACCCCGCCCCAGGTGTCCCGGTGGTTGAGGGTGACGACCAGCTCGGGGCGGTGGCGGCGGATGGCCGCGGCGATGTCGCGGCGCAGCCCGGTGCCGTACTCGATCACCCCGTCGCGGTGGTCCAGGAACTCCACGGTCCGCACCCCGACGACGGCGGCGCTCGCCCGCTGCTCCCGCTCGCGCACCGGGGCGCACTCCTCGGGCGGGAGGGTGTCGATGCCCGCCTCGCCACGGCTGGCGAGGAGGTAGACGACCTCGCGTCCGCCGTCGGTCCACTCGGCCACGGCGGCGGCCGCCCCGTACTCCAGGTCGTCGGGGTGGGCCACCACCGCCAGGGCGCGCTGCCAGTCGACGGGCATGGGTTCGAGCTGCTGCGGCGTCATACCGGCAGGCTACCCACGTACCGTCGTACCGGCAGGCCGCGCACGTGCGGTCGGCCGGGCCCATCCGCGGCCCCCGGCGTGCGACGCTGGAGTCCGGTGACGGTCACCGCGAACGCGGCCGGCCTGTCCGGGTCGGGCGGGAAGGCCTTCCGCTCACCCGCCGCCCCGGCGAACGAAAGGAACCCCCTCGTGCCCAGCCCCGCCTTCCTCTCCCCCGCTCAGGCCGCAGCCCGTCTGGAGGAGTTCACCGTCATCGACGTGCGGGCTCCGGGCGAGTACGCCGCCGGGCACGTCCCCGGCGCCCTGAACATCCCGCTGGACAAGCTGCCGGACGCGCTGCCCGCGCTCAAGTCCGCCTCGGCGCGCGGTTCGCTGCTGGTGGTGTGCGCCTCCGGGGTCCGGTCCACGCGGGCCTGCGAGATCCTCGCGGGCGCGGACATCGAGGCCGTGACGCTGACCGGCGGCACGTCGGCCTGGGAGGGCGACGGCCGCGGCCTGGACCGTCCCGAGGGCGCGCGCACCACCTGGCCCATGGAGCGTCAGGTGCGGCTCGCGGCGGGCTCGCTGGTGGTGGCGGGGCTGGTGGCGGGCATCCGTTTCCCGGCGGCGCGCTGGCTGGCCGCGGGCGTCGGCACGGGCCTGGTGTACTCCGCGGTCAGCAACACCTGCGGGATGGCCGCGGTCCTCTCGAAGCTGCCGTACAACCGGGCCCCGCGTGCCGCCGGCGACCTGGACGCCACCCTGGAGGAGCTCCAGCGCTGATCCGGCGGGGCCGGGGCCGGCCTGCGACCGCCGGCCCCGGGCGGGACCGGGCCGGTCAGGCCTCGTCGCGCACCAGAGCCAGCAGCCGGTCCAGGACCCGGGGGCCGCCCGCGCGCACGCCGTCGTGCTCGTACTCGTTCGTCACCCAGGTCCGCAGCCCCCGGATCGCCGCCGCCGTGCGCAGTGAATCCTCGGTGTCGACGTACATGTCGTCGTGGTAGACGGCCGCCGCGACCGGGACCTCGTTGACGGCGAGCCGCTCGGGGTCGTAGAGCACGGGCCAGTCGGTGCGCTGTGCGAGCAGTTCGGCGGTCTCGCGCAGCGGGCGCAGCGCCGGGTCGACGTCGAAGTGCCAGGGGTGGATGGACTCGCCGGTGAAGAGGACCGGGCCGTCGCCCGCCGTCGCCGTCGCCGCGTCGAACTGCGGGAACTCCGCCCGTACCCGTTCGGCGGCCCAGGCCGTGGCGCGCTCGCCCTGTCCGTAGATGGCCTCGTGCAGCAGGGCGTACAGCGGGTGCCCGGCGAAGGAGACGGCGGTGCGCAGGGCCTCCTGGAAGGTGTCGGAGAGTTCGGTGGCGCCCGGGGTGCGGACGAAGGCGTTCTCCAGCAGGTAGTGGAGCTGGTGGCTGCCGCTGCCGCCACCGAGCATGATGCCGAGCGACTGGAAGCCCTCGGGCGTCAGCCGGTGTCCGGCGCTCTCGGGCCGGTGCTCGGCGAGGTACGCGGCGATCGCGCGGGCGCGCTCGACGTCCTGCGGGTAGCGGGCGTAGTGGGCGGCGACCTTCCGCTCGACGCGCGGGTACGCGGCCCGGTAGACGTCGTCCGCGTGCGCGTCCAGCGAGGGCAGGCCGCCGGTGATCAGGACCTCCTTCAGCCCTTGCGGGGCCGCGCAGAGATAGCGGACGGCGCAGAAGCCGCCGAAGGACTGGCCCAGGACCGTCCAGGGTGCTCCGCCGGTGAGCTGCGGCCGGATCAGCTCGCAGTCGCGGACGATGGCGTCGGAGCGGAAGTGGGCGAGGTAGTCGGCCTGTTCGCGCGGTCCGCCGCGGAGCGGGAGGGTCTGCCGGTTGGCCGGGGTGGAGAGGCCGGTGCCGCGCTGGTCCAGGAGGAGCACCCGGAACTCGCGCAGGGCGCGGCCGAGCCAGGCCTCGGCGCCCACGAACCGGCGTGCGCCGAAGCCGGGTCCGCCCTCCAGATAGACCAGCCAGGGCAGTTCCTCACCGGCGCGGGAGGCGGCGACCGCTTCCCGGCCGTAGACCTCGATCTGTTCGCCGCCGGGGTCGCTGTGGTCCAGGGGCACGGTGAAGCGCCGGTCGGTGAGGACGACGCCGGGCTGCCGGTAACTGCTCACGGGAACTCCTGAATCCGGGGTGCGGGCTGATCCGGGCGAAAGGGCCAGTCCAGCACATGAGGGCACCGGTCCGGCGCAGGGGGCGCGCCCCGGACGGTCCCTGCCCGTGTGCGGTGCGGCGGGGGCGCTTCTACCGTGCAGACATGATCCGGTTCGAGCAGGTCGGCAAGGTCTATCCGGACGGGACGACGGCGGTCGACGGGCTGTCCTTCGAGGTGGCGGAGGGCGAGCTGGTGACCCTGGTGGGTCCTTCCGGCTGCGGCAAGACGACCACGATGATGATGGTGAACCGGCTGATCGAGCCGACCTCGGGCCGGATCCTGGTGGACGGGGAGGACATCGCCGGGATCGATCCGGTGAAGCTGCGCCGCCGGATCGGCTATGTGATCCAGCAGGTGGGCCTCTTCCCGCACCGAACCGTCCTGGACAACACCGCGACGGTCCCGGCGCTGGTCGGCTGGAAGCGCGCACGGGCCCGGGAGCGGGCGGCGGAGCTGCTGGACCTGGTGGGCCTGGACCCGAAGACGTACGGCTCGCGCTATCCGGCGCAGCTCTCCGGCGGCCAGCGCCAGCGGGTGGGCGTGGCGCGGGCGCTCGCGGCGGATCCTCCGGTCCTGCTGATGGACGAGCCGTTCGGCGCGGTGGACCCGGTGGTACGGGAGCGGTTGCAGAACGAGTTCCTGGGACTCCAGCAGCGGGTGCGCAAGACGGTGCTCCTGGTGACGCACGACATCGAGGAAGCGGTGCGGATGGGCGACCGGATCGCGGTGTACGGGGAGGGGCGCATCGAGCAGTTCGACACCCCGGCCGCCGTGCTCGGCACCCCGGCGACCCCGTATGTGGCCCGGTTCGTGGGCTCGGACCGGGGGCTGAAGCGGCTGTCGGTCACCGCGATCGAGCCAGAGGACCTGGAGGAGCCGCCGGTGGCCCGGCTGGAGGAGCACGCCGGGGAGGCGGCGGCCCGGCTGGCGACGGCGGGAGCCCGGTGGGCGGTCGTCCTGAACGGCGCGGGCGAGCTGCACGGCTGGGTGTCGTCGGAGGCGCTGCGGTCGGCCGGGGAGGGCGCGACGGTGGGCACGCTCGCCCGCCGGATGGACGCGTGGGTGCCGGTGGGCGCCCCTTTGAAGCAGGCGTTCAGCGAGATGCTCCAGCACGACGCGGGGTGGGTGGCGGTGCTGGAGGGGGCCCGGTTCCTCGGGGTGCTGACCCCGGCCAAGCTGCACGAGGCGCTGCGCCGTTCGGTGGACGCCGACGCGCAGGGCGTGGGGCGCGAGGAGGTGGAGTTCGACTCGGTCGCGGACGCCTGACCGGGACGGCCTTCACCATCCCCTCTTGCCCGCGTTTGCAGATTACCCGCGTATGCAACTATTGTAGACGCCAGTAACCGTCGTACGCCATGAAGGCCGGGCGTGCGATACGCACCCTGCTCACCGCGCTACCGGAAGGTCCCCCCATGCCCACCGTCCCCACCGTCACGCTGAACAACGGCGTGGCCATCCCCCAGCTCGGCTTCGGCGTCTTCCAGGTGCCCGACGACGAGACCACCGCCGCCGTCTCCGCCGCGCTGGAGGCCGGCTACCGGTCCATCGACACCGCGGCGATCTACGGCAACGAGGTCGGCGTGGGCCGTGCGCTGGCCGCCTCCGGGGTCCCCCGCGAGGAGCTGTTCATCACCACGAAGCTGTGGAACGCCGACCAGGGCTACGACGCGACGCTCGCCGCCTTCGACGCGAGCCTGGCCAAGCTCGGCCTCGACCACGTCGACCTCTACCTGATCCACTGGCCGACGCCCGCACACGACCTGTACCCGGAGAGCTGGCGTGCCCTGGAGAAGCTGGCCGCCGACGGCCGGATCCGCGCGGCCGGGGTCTCCAACTTCCAGCCCGCCCACCTGAGCCGCCTGCTGGAGACGGGCACACTCGTCCCCGCCGTCAACCAGATCGAGCTGCACCCGGGCCTCCAGCAGGCCGAGCTGCGCGCCTTCCACGCCGAGCACGGCATCGCCACCGAGGCGTGGAGCCCGCTGGCCCAGGGCGCCCTGCTCAAGGAGGAGGCGCTGGTCTCCCTCGCCGAGCGGCACGGCAAGTCCCCGGCCCAGGTGGTGCTGCGCTGGCACCTCCAGCTCGGCAACGTGGTGATTCCCAAGTCGGTCACGCCGGAGCGGATCCGGCAGAACATCGACGTCTTCGACTTCGAGCTGTCGGCCGCGGACATGGACGCCGTCGCCGCCCTGGACCGCGGTCTGCGCACCGGCCCCGACCCCGACACCCTCAACTGACCCGGTTCACCGGTCAGCGGGCATCGCCGGAAGCCTCACAGCCGTCCGGAGGACGGGCAACGCCTCTGCGGCGTTGACCGTCCTCGCGTTGACAGACCCGCACCCACCGGGTTCTGATGTGCACGTGCAGCGTGACGTCGGCCAAAGAGATCTGGGCCGGCCGACGCTCAAGCCAGCACCTTCTTGCCAGGGATGACGCCGTGAGTCCACTCATCGCCCCCTGCCTCTGAGCACCTCAGCCTCCGAACGCTTCGCCGCGGGCACTCCGCGACGCCGGGCCTTCGCTGCCCGCTTTCCTTCCGGGAGACCCAGAACCTCCATGCCCCCTGCCTTCCAGCAGTCCGTCATCACCGAGTTCCGCGCCAACGCGGGGAAGGTCGGCGGCCCCTTCGAGGGCGCCGACCTCCTCCTGCTCACCACCACCCGAGCCCGCTCCGGGAAGCCGCACACCACACCGCTGGGATACGTACGCGACGGACGCCGGCTGATCGTCGTCGGCTCCAACCTCGGCGCACCGCTCCATCCCGACTGGTACCGCAACCTCCTCGCCCACCCCACCGTGCGGGTGGAGCTGGGGGACGAGGAGTTCGACGCCCTCGCCGTACCGGCCGAAGGGGCGCGGCGCGACGAGCTCTTCGCCCGGGTCGTCGCCGAGGCGCCCGGGTACGCGGCGTACCAGGACACGACGGACCGGGTGCTGCCGGTCGTGGTCCTGGAGCTGCCCGACCCCGACGCGACGGCCCCCGCGATCACCTCGCTCGCCGACAAGCTGGTGGAGGTGCATACCTGGCTGCGCGGCGAACTGCGCCACGTACACGACGAGACGGAGGCGCACTTCGCCGCGCGGGCCTCCCACCGGGGTGCGGGCGAGGCGCCCGCGCCCGGCCTCGGACTGCAGATCCGGCAGCGCTGTCTGGCGTTCTGCCAGGCCCTGGAGTTCCACCACACGGCCGAGGACGGCCACATCTTCCCGACGATGGAGGGCTACCACCCCCAGCTGGGGCACGTCTTCGACCGGCTGCGTGAGGAGCACCGGAGCATCGGGGCCCTCCAGTCGGCGCTCGCGGCCCTGCTGGCCGATGTGGCCCTCGCGGAGCCGGACCGCTTCCGCGCCGAACTGGCCCGGATGACCGAGGAGCTGACCGCCCACCTCGACTACGAGGAGGAGCACATCCTGCCCCTGCTGGCCGGTGTGCCCTGGCCCCCGGCGCCGCCCGCCTCCTGAGCTCTCGGGCGGCTCAGTCCTCCGGGAGGAGCTTCTTCGACTCCAGGTAGGTGCGCGCGACGTCCTCGGGCAGCCTGCGCCAGCTGTCGACCTGTTCGTTCATCGACGCCAGGTCGGCGGTGGTCAGCACGGTGTTGAGCCGGTCGAGGGCGTCGCGCACCCCGGTGCTCCCGGCGCGGGCGCGGTTGACGACGGGGACCACGTAGTCCGCGTTCTGGAGGTTCTTGTCGTCCTCCAGCAGGACCAGTCCGAACTGGTCGAGTGTGGCGTCGGTGGTGGTGGTCAGGACCATCTGGTCCTGACCGCTCTGCACCGCCTGCTTGGCCTGGGTGGTGCCGACGCCCTTCGGGTCGACGGCGACGACGTCGATGCCGTACGTCTCGCGCAGGCCCGGTGCGCAGTAGGGCCGCTGTACGCATTCGTCGCCCGCCGCAAGTCGTACGGGCAGCTTCGCGGCGCCCACGTCGCTCAGCGTCTTCAGTCCGTGCTCCTTCGCGTAGGCGGCGGTGACCGCGAAGGCGTTCTGGTCGACGGCCCGGCCGGGATCGAGCACGGTCAGCCCGCGCGGGGCGGCGAGCGCGCGCAGCGCCTTCATCGTGGCGGCGAGGGCAGGCGATCCGACCGGGGGCGCGTCGGCGCCGTTGGCCTTGGCGTTCAGCCAGTCCGCGAAGGTCGCCGCGTACTCCGGCACGACGTCGATCTGGCCGTTCTCCAGGGCCGGTTCGTAGATCTCCCGGTTGGTGACCGAGATGATGTCGGCGGAGTAGCCGGCGTGCTCCAGGAGGAGCGCGTACATCTGGGCCAGCAGGTCGCTCTCGGTGAATCCGGCGGATCCGACGGTGAGTTCCCTGCTGTCGCCGGGCGGGGCGGTGACCTCACCCTGGTTCTCCAGTGCCGGGCCGGCGGTGCAGGCGGTGGCGGCGAGGAGCGTTAGCGCGGCCAGGGCCCGGCGGGCGCGGCTCATGCGGTCTCCCGTCCACGCCGGGGGGCGAGCCGCTGCCCCGCCTCGAAGAGGCTCTCGACGAGGAGGGCGAACACCGCCACCAGGATCGCCCCGGCCACCACCTGCGGGGTGGAGGCGAGGTTGAAGCCCGCGGTGATGATCCGGCCCAGCCCCCCGCCGCCGGCCAGCGCGGCGAGGGTGGCGGTGGCCACCAGCTGGACGGCGGCGATCCGCACCCCGGTGAGGATCAGCGGGAGGGCGAGCGGCAGCTCGACGCCCAGCAGCATCTGGCGGCCGGTCATGCCCATCCCCCGGGCGGCCCGGACGACGTCCCGGTCGACCTCGCGCATCCCGACGTAGGCGTTGGTGAGGAGCGGCGGCACGGCGAACAGCACGAGCGCGATGATCGTCGACCACTGGCCGTACGTGCCGACCGGCGTGAGCAGCAGGAGGACCAGCACGGCGAAGGTGGGCACGGCCCGGCCGATGTTGGAGAGGTTGACGGCGAGCGCGCCGCCCTTGCCGAGGTGGCCCAGGACGAGGGCGACGGGGAGGGCGATCAGACAGCTGATGAGCAGGCAGACGACCGTGAGGTAGAGGTGTTCGCCGAGCCGGTGCCAGACGCCGTCGGGGCCGGACCAGTGGACGGCGGTGGTGAGCCAGGACCAGGTGTCCGAGAGCGTGTTCACGCCCGCCTCCCGTTGCGGAGCGTGTTCATGCCTGCCTCCGGGTCCAGGGGGTCAGCAGCCGCCCCGCGCCCAGGAGCAGCAGGTCGGCGGCGACGGCGATGACGACGCACAGGACGGAGGCGGTGAGCACCTGGGCCTTGAAGTAGGTGTTCATACCGGAGTAGATGAGGTTGCCGAGTCCGCCGTGGCCGACGATCGCCCCGACGGTGACCAGGGAGACCGCGGAGACGGTGGCGATCCGCAGCCCGGCCATCGCGGCGGGCAGCGCGAGGGGGAGCTCCACGGCGAGCAGCAGGCGCAGCGGCCCGTAGCCCATGCCGCGTGCGGCCTGCCGGGTCTCCTCGGGGACCGCCCGGAGCCCGGCCAGGATGTTGCGGACGAGCAGCGTCAGGGAGTAGAGGACGAGCCCCGCGATCACCAGCGCGGCGGAGAGTCCGTACAGCGGCAGGAGCAGCGAGAACATCGCCAGCGAGGGGATCGTGTACAGGATCGTCGTCAGCCCCAGCACCGGGCCGGCCGCCCAGCGCCACCGGCGGGCGGCCACCGCCAGGGGGACGGCGAGCAGGAGGGCGATGGCCACCGAGGCGGCCGTCAGCTGAAGGTGTTGCAGCACCGCGTCCACCAGGATCTCGCGGCGGCTGGAGAGGTAGGCCCCGCAGATCCACTCGTTACGGGCGAGGCAGTCGTCCGGGGGCGCCGTCACCCGTTCATTCGAGCGCGGCAGTGGTCGCGTCGCGCGTCGGGGGCCGCCGATCGGGTGGACGAGCCACGGCTCGGCTCTCTCCGACAGGACGAGCCGGGGCGCGGGCAACCGGAAGCCCGGCGTACGGTGGAAGGACAGCGTATGAGCGCCCCGGACGGACGGCAGGTACCCGCGATGGCCGGTGAGATCTCCTTCTTCGAGCTCGGCGTGGAGGACTCCGACCGGGCGCGCGCGTTCTACGGCGACCTGTTCGGCTGGACCTTCGAGCCGGGCCCCTCGGGCGGCGGCGGCTTCACGATCACGGCCCCCGGGACCCCGGGCGGTGTGCACGGCGGCGACCGCGGCGCCGGGCCGTATGTGTTCTTCCGGGTCGATGACCTGGGCGCCGCCATGGCGAGGGTCCGTGAGCTCGGCGGCACCGTGGAGCAGGGCGACCCGGGCGGCGACGACGAGGAGTCGGCCGCCCGGTTCGGACGTTTCCGGCTCTGCCGCGACGACCAGGACTCCCCGTTCGGTCTGCACGAACCGCCGACAGCCGCCTGACGGTCGCCCGCACGCGCGAACAGGAGCTTGCGGCGCGCTTGCGGGCGCGGGAACGGGATCGGAAGCGAAAGCGGAACGACCTGGCCGGGCGAGCAACCTTCCTCGCCCGGCTGTCGTCTTGATCGATGACAGGACGGTTCGCCGCGCGTGACGTGCGGCGTCCACCCCCCACATGATCAGGGCCTGCAGGACCGGCCGACTATACCGCCCGTGTATACATGGAGAGGATAGTCGCCCCGGTGCGGGCCCGGCACCGCGCGGAAGGCACCCATGCAGACCAAGGCACTGGCGCCCGAGTACCAGGGAGCGCTCACCAAGATGTCGGTGAACGCCTCCCTCACCGACGTACTGGCCGAAGGCGTACGTCACCTGAAGCAGGCCGAGCTCTCCGGATCGCAGGACGACGTCGCCCGTTCGGGCCTCGCGGTGGCCGAGGCGCACCGCAGGCTCGGACAGGTGACGGAGGCGGACCGGGCCTGGAAGGCGAGCTACCGGGCCGCGCGGGCGGCCGGGAACACCGGGGCGATGGCCTGGGCGCTGTGGAGCGGCGGCACGCTGGCGCGTCAACGCGGTTCGCTGCGCCTCGCGTTCCGGCTGCTCGGGCTCGCCGCGGAGCTGGGGAAGCAGGGCGGCGACGTGGTCGCCCGCGGCTACTCGCTGGCCGGCCTCGCCGAGACCGGCCGGATCCAGGGCGACTACGCCACCGTCGCCACGCTGCACGAACAGCTGCTGGCCGAGGCCCGCGCCCGGGGCGAGGCGCGGCACACCGTCTGGGCGCTGGAGGGCATCGCGCAGATCCACCGCAACACCGGTTCGCTGGACACCGCGTTGGGGATGTTCGAGGAGGCAGCGGCCTTGGCGGGCGACGCGGACGACCGGCGGGGCCGGGCCTGGGCGCTGCGCGGCATGGCCGACATCGTTTCCCTCCGGGACGGCGCGACCGCTCGCGCCCTGGACCTGCTCGCCGAGGCCGAGATCACCTGCCGCGACATGAAGCTCTCCAGCGCCCTGGCGTACAACCACAAGATGCGGGCCAACGTGCTCTTCCGCGCCGGGCGGTACGAGGAGGCCCGCGAGGTCTACGAGCAGGCGCTCGGCGAGTTCCGCGCGATGGACGAGCCCCGGGGCGAGGCGCTGTCCTCGCTCGGTCTGGTCAAGGCGCGGGCCCGGCTCGGCCGGGACCGCGACGCCACCGCGGCCGAGCTGGACGAACTGCGCGGCAGGCTCAGCCGGATCGGGCTGCTGAACGCCCGGGAGATGGTCGAGAAGGCGTACGCCGAACTCGGCGTGGAACAGCCCGCGGCGGACGAGAGGGCCGACCGCCGATGACGCTCTCCACGACCCGCCGGGCGAGCGCGCCGCAGATACTGGACCGGTGCCGCGAGCTGGTGCGCCCGGCCCTGGTGGAGTCGGTGGGACGGCTGCACCCCTGGCACGCGGAGACGGCCGCCTTCTCGCTCGGCTGGAGCGGGACCGGCGGCGAGCCGGTGCCCGGATCGCAGGGCAAGGGGGTCCGCCAGGCCCTCGCGGTGCTCGGCGCGGAGGCCGCGGGCGGCACGGGGGCCGACGCGGTGCTCGGCGCGGTCGCCGTCGAGCTGATCCACACCTTCTCCCTGATCCACGACGACATCATGGACGGCGACGAGACCCGCCGCCGCCGGCCGACGCTGTGGAAGGCGTACGGCACCGGGCCGGCGGTCCTCGCGGGGGACGCCCTGTTCGCGCTGGCCGTCTCCACGCTGGCGGAGGCCCCGGGTCCGGGCGGCCCGGCCGCGGTGCGGCAACTGGCGCGCGCGCTGGGCGATCTGGTGCGCGGTCAGGCCCAGGACCTGCTCTTCGAGTCCCGGCCGTGGACCGGGCCCGGGGCGGTCCTGCCGCACGAGTACCGGTCGATGGCCACCCACAAGACGGGCTCCCTGCTGGGTTGCGCGGCCGCCCTGGGGGCGGTGCTGGCGGGTGCTCCGGCCGGCACCGTCGAGGCTCTGGACCTGGCGGGGCGGCATGTGGGGGTGGCGTTCCAGGCCGTGGACGACCTGCTCGGGATCTGGGGCGATCCGCAAGCCACCGGCAAACCGGTGCACAGCGATCTGCGGCGGCTCAAGAAGACCTACCCGGTGCTCGCGGCCCTGTCCGCCGACCATCCGGCGGCCCGACGCCTCGACGCACTGCTCACCTCCGCCGGACCGCTCGACGACCTGGCGGCGCGCCGTGCGGCCGAGCTGATCGACGAGGCCGGCGGGCGGCGGGCCACGATCACCGAGGCGCACGAGCACCTGGCCGCGGCCCGCGCCTGTCTGGACCGGGTGCCACTCGCCGAGGAGGCACGCGGGGATCTGCTCACACTGATCCCGTACCTCGTGGACCGCACCGGCTGACCGGCGGGCGGCCCGCCGGTCAGCGACGGGCGGCCCCGGGCCGTCGTCCGGCACGATGGACGACATGAGGACTCCCCCGGCATGACCGCCCTTCCCGCCCCCGTCTCCGCCCTGCTCGTCATCGACGTCCAGTCGGCGTTCGTCGCGGGAGACGCCGCCGTGCCCGACGCGCCCCGGCTGCTGGACCGGGTCCGAGATCTGATCGGACGGGCCCGGGAGGCCGGGGCACTCGTCGTGCATCTGCAGAACGACGGCCCGGCCGGGGAACCCGACGAGCCGGGGACGCCCGGGTGGGAACTGCACCTGCCCGTGCGCACCGGCCCGGCCGAGACCGTGATCCGCAAGGGCGAGGACGACGGCTTCGAGGAGACGTCGCTGGAGGCCGAACTGACGGCGGCGGGCGTCCGGTCGCTCGCCGTGTGCGGGGTGATGTCGGAGATGTGCGTGCTCGCCACCGCCCGCCGGGCGCTGGAGCTGGGCTACCGGGTCGTCCTGCCGCACGACGCCCACGCCACGTACGACATCCCGGCCGCGCCGGACATCAGCGACGTGGTCCCGGCGGCGATGGCGTCCCGGGTCGCGGAATGGGCGCTGGGCGACGAGGTGGAGATCGTGGCGCGCGCCGGGACGGTTGTTTTCGGCACCACGAAAACGGCGTAGCCGACCGATGGATGGTGATGCCATCCGGTGCGGCGATCGGCGGTGTGCGGCAGGCGGGAAAAAGGGTGACGGTATAACCGGACCGATCTGTACGCAGCACCGCCGCAATTCCGTGCGGTAGCCCCCGGAAAGGCCCTTCACCACCGGCCCGAAAAGGGCTCGCGGCCCTGCGCGGATCTGTTGCGCGGCCACTCGAACGGCCCTCGGGCGGGCGTCATCCCCGTGTGGTCGTATGAGCGAGTCACGCGCACGATTTCGCCACATCTCTGCCAAAGTGCACTTCGGCTTTACTCACCGGATTGAGCGAAGAGAGCCGTGCGTGCTGCACATGCGTCGTACTGAAGAAAGACAATTGACGGTCCTTCATTTGGTTCAGCCCGTGGAAGGCGGAGTGGCCCGTGTGGTCACCGACCTCGTCAGGGCGCAGGCCGGATCCGGACTGCGCCCCGTGGTGGCCTGTCCGCCCGGGAGCCCGCTGGCCGTCGGGGCGGCGGCCGCGGGTGCGGAGGTCCACAGCTGGTCCGCCACCCGTGCCCCCGGGCCCCGGCTCGCCGGTGAGGTCGCCGCCGCGCGCCGGATCGTCCGCGCGAGCCGCCCGCACGTGGTGCACGCCCACAGCGCCAAGGCGGGGCTGGCGGGCCGGATCGCGGTGCGCGGCCGGGTCCCCACGGTGTTCCAGCCGCACGCCTGGTCGTTCGAGGCCGTCGGCGGACGCACGGCGGAACTCGCGCTCGGCTGGGAGCGGTTCGGCGCGCGCTGGGCCGATCACATCCTGTGCGTCAGCGAGTCCGAACGCCGCACCGGGCAGGAGGCGGGCATCGCGGCCCGCTGGTCGGTCATCCACAACGGCATCGACCTCGACCGCTTCCGCCCCGGCGGCCGCACGGACCGCGCGGAGGCCCGCGCCTCGCTGCCCTTACTCGAGGGAGTCGGCCGGGACACGCCGCTGGTCGTCTGCGTCGGCCGGCTGACCCGGCAGAAGGGGCAGGACGTCCTGCTGCGGGCCTGGCGCCGGATGCCGGTGGCCGGGGCGCGTCTGGTCCTGGTGGGCGACGGGCCCGACCGGGGCGCACTGGAGGAGTCGGCCCCGCCGGGCGTGCTGTTCACCGGGGCCTGCGAGGACGTGCGGCCGTGGATCCACGCGGCGGACGTCCTCGTGCTGCCCTCCCGCTGGGAAGGCATGGCCCTGGCCCCGCTGGAGGCGATGGCCTGCGGCCGCCCCGTGGTGATGAGCGACGTGAACGGGGCGCGGGAGAGCCTGCCGCCCGGCCACGAGGACCACTGTCTGGTGCCGCCGGAGGACCCGGCGGCGCTGGCCGCGGCGCTGACCGCGCTGCTCACCGACCCGGATCTGCGCGAGGCGGTGTCCCACCGGGCCCTGCGCCACACCCGGTCGGCCTTCGACGTCCGACGGACCGCGGGGGCGGTTGCCGGTCTCTACCAGGAACTTGTCGGCATGTCCGGCCCCACGACAAGGAAGCGCACCGAGCGATGACGATGGAGAGTGCACCGGTCCCCGGCGCCGGCCAGGCAACAGCCGTACAGGCTCACACGGTTCATCCGCCGCGAAGAAGCGGCGGACGCCCGCAGGCGCAGCGCGGCGAGCGCCGCGCCGTCAGGTGCGGCCGTCTCGCGCCGCTCCTGTGCGTGGACGCGCTGGCCCCGGCCGTGACGTTCGCCCTGGTCGTCCCGGTCGCGTGGCCCTGGCTCCTGGTGGCCGTCCAGGCGCTGGCCCAGGTGCTGCTCCTGGCCCAACGCGGCCTGCACCGGATGCGCTTGTCCCCCTCGGTCCTCTCCGAACTGCCCGCGCTTCTCGGTCTCACCCTCCTCCAGTGGTACGTGACCATGGAGGTGCTGGACGTCTGGGCCCCGCAGCAGGCGATCGGCTGGACGGTCCTCGCGTACGGCGCCGGCACGCAGACCGCGCTGACCTGCGCGGGACGCGCGGCCGTGTACCGGGCGCGGCGGCGGGCCGCCGTCCGCCGCCCGCTGTCCACGCTGGTCGTGGGCCAGGGATCGCTGGCCCGTCAGGTGACGGCGGCACTGTACGACCACCCCGCCTACGGGCTGCGGCCGGTCGGCCTGGTGGCCGCCCCGCCGGCCGGGGACGAGGAGCAGGCGACGGGTTCCGACCAGGTGCCGCTGCCGGTCCTGGGCTCGGCGCAGGAGGTGGGGCGGGCCGTCGTGCAGAACAGCGTGCGGCACGCGGTGTTCACGGCCCCGCCCGAGGCCACCCCGGACGGCGCCGCTCTCTTCGCCCTGCTGACCGGGCACGGCTGCCGGGTATGGCTGGTCACCGGTCCCGGAGCCGTCGCGGGGCGGGCGGCGGGAGACCGCCCCGACCATCTGTGGGGCCTCACCGCCCAGCCCCTGCGCGACGGGACCCACCGTCTCCTCGGCCACGGGGTGAAGCGGGCGGTGGACGCCGTCCTGGCCGCGGTCGGGCTGCTGCTGGCGGCCCCGGTCATGGCGGCCTGCGCCCTGGCCGTGCGGCTCTCGGACGGGCCGGGCGTGATCTTCCGGCAGGAGCGCATCGGCCGGCACGGACGCCCCTTCGTCCTGTTGAAGTTCCGTACGCTGCGGCCCGCCGACCCGCAGGAGTCGGCCACCCGCTGGAACGTCGCGTCCGACGGGCGGATGAGCCGGGTCGGCAGGGTGCTGCGCCGGACCTCCCTCGACGAGCTGCCGCAGCTGTGGAACGTGTGGCGCGGCGATATGAGCATGGTCGGGCCCCGCCCCGAACGCCCCTTCTTCGTGGCGCAGTTCAGCCGCACCCATCCCGGCTACCAGGCCCGCCACCGGATGCCTGTGGGCATCACGGGGCTGGCCCAGGTGAACGGGTTGCGCGGCGACACCTCGATCGAGGAGCGGGCCCGTTTCGACAACCGCTACATCGAGACCTGGTCGCTGTGGCAGGACGCGTGCGTACTGGCACGGACCGCCGGTTCCCTGTTCCGGCTCGGAGGCAGCTGACCATGGCCGCCGTCCTGACCCCGCCCGCGCCGTCGCCGAAGGCCCGCGACCGTACCGCCGTCGCTCCCGCCACGGGCGGTTGGCGGCGCCGCTGGCCACTGCTGCCGCTGGTCGCGACCGTCCTGCTGCCCGCCCTGCCCTACGGGGCCTCCGGCGGCGGCCCGGCGGTCGGACCGGCCGACCTGGCCTCCGCCCTCGCGGTGCTCGTGTGCGGGGGACGGCTGCTGCATCTGCGCCGGCGACCGCTGAGCGCCGCCGCCGCGCTGGTCCTGGGCCTGCCCGCCGTGGGCTTCGCGGTGGCCACGGTCACGGCGGCGGACCCGGCGGCGGCCCTGCCGGGGCTCGTCCGCTATCTCCAGGTCTTCGTCCTGGTCCCGGTCGCGGTGTTCCTCCTGCTCCGGGACGCGTACGGGTTCCGGATCGTCGCCGGCTCCCTGGTGCTGCTGGCGGTCGTCCAGGGTGTCACGGGCGTCCATCAGTACGTCACCGGGACCGGCGCCTCCTACATGGGCGAGGACATCCGGGCGGTGGGCACCTTCGGGCCCAGCGACATCATGGGGATGGCCACGGTCGTCGCCTACGGGCTGCTCGCCGCCGCGGCCTGCGCCCTGCGCGCGCCCGACAGCGCCCCGGCCTGGCTGCGGCCGGGCGCCGCCGTCCTCGCCGTCGCGCTGATCGTGCCGCTGACGCTGTCGTTCAGCCGGGGCGTGTGGATCGCCACGGCCGCCGCGGTCCTCGTCGTCCTGGCGCTGACCGGGCGGCGGCAGGCGCTGACGTCGCTGGCCGTGCTGGGCGCGGCCGGAGTGGTGCTGGTCGGCGGGTTCGGCATCGGCTCCGAGATGATCGCCGACCGGGTCGCCAGCGTGACCCGGGTGACCCAGGATCCGGACCGCTCGGTCAGCGACCGCTACGCCATGTGGAGCGCGGCGGGCGCGATGTGGCGTGAGCAGCCCGCCACCGGGGTCGGTCTCAAGGGCTTCCCCGACCACCGCGACGGACACGCCTCGATCGGGCTGTCCTCCGGCAGCGACACCGCCGGGGCGGGTCAGGAGTTCCGCAGGCAGGCCCTGCTGTCCCCGCACAACATGTACCTCCTGGTCCTCAGCGAGCAGGGCCTCATCGGCCTGACCGCGCTCGTCGGCAGTTGGGCAGCGATCCTGGTCGGCGCGATCCGCAGACTGCGGATCGCCCGCGCACGCGGACACGCGGCCATGGACTGCGGTCTCGCGGCGGTGGCCCTGATGACCTGGAGTTGCGTCAACTTCGCCTACGCGGACATCGGCGGACCCACCACCGTGCTGAGCGGCGTCATCCTGGGACTGGCCGCCTGGTGGGCGCTGTCCGAGCCGGACCGGGTGGACGCCGCATGAGCGACACCGGTACGGGGACGGAGACCGGGGCGCGCCCGGCGGACGCTGCCGCCGCCCCGCCGCTGCTCCCGGCCCCCGGGCCGGGACCCGAAACGGCCCCCGTCCCGGCCGCAGCGCCGCGGACCGAGAGCGGCGAGGCTCCCCGGCTCGGGTCCTTCCTGGCCCGTGCGGCGGCGGCCACGGCGGTGCTGACCGTGCTGGGGGCCGTCCTCGGGCTGGTCCGGGACCAGGCCATCGCCCGGTACTTCGGGGCCAGCGACGCGAGCGACGCGTTCCTGATCGCCTGGACCGTGCCCGAGATGGCGGCGACGCTGCTGATCGAGGACGGCATGGCGCTCCTTCTCGTCCCGGCGTTCAGCCTGGCCCTGACCCGGCGGGCGGAGACCGGCGCGGACGCCGGATCCGACCCCGTACGGGATCTGGTCGCGGCCACGCTCCCCCGGCTGTTCCTCCTGCTCGCCGGCGGCGCGGCCCTCTTGATCGCCGGCGCGCCGTGGGTCGTGGGCGTTCTGGCCCCGGGGCTCGCCGATCCGCGGCTCGCGGTGGACTGCACCCGGCTGACCGCCGTCACCGTGCTCACCTTCGGGATCACCGGCTACTTCAGCGCCGCGCTGCGCGCGCACCGCAGCTTCCTGCCGCCCGCCGGAGTCTATGTCGCGTACAACATCGGCATCATCGGGATGACGCTGGCCCTGCACTCCGTGTGGGGGGTGCGGGCCGCGGCGGTGGGGGTCGCGGTCGGCAGCGCGTTGATGATCCTGACCCAACTCCCGATGTTCCTGCGGCTGGTGCCGCTCGCGCGGCCCCGGCTGCCGCGGCTGCGGCGGCCGCCGCGGGCCGCGCGGACCGCGCCGCTGCTGGGCTTCGCGGTCCTGGCCCCCGTGGTCCTGTTCGTGGTGAGCCGTCAGTCCCAGGTGCTGGTCGAGCGGTTCCTGGCCTCCACCCTGCCGGCGGGCGCGATCTCCCATCTCAACTACGCGCAGAAGGTCGCGCAGATGCCGATGGTGCTGTCGCTGATGATCTGCACGGTGACCTTCCCGGTGGTCGCGCAGGCCATGGCGGCCGGGGACCGGGAGAAGGCCCGGCTGCGGGTCGAGCGGGACCTGGCGCTGGCCGGGATGGTGGTGCTGCTCGGCACGGCGGTCGTGCTCGGCTACGCACCCCAGATCATCGAAGTGCTCTTCCAGCGCGGCGCGTTCGACGTCTCCGACACCGACTCCACCGCCCAGGTCATGCGGGTGTACGCGCTGGGACTGCTGGGGCACTGCCTGGTCGGCGCGCTGAGCCGGCCGTTCTTCTCGTCCGGGCGGCCCACCTGGTTCCCGGCGTTCGCCATGGGCACCGGGCTGCTGGTCACGATGGGGGCCGGGTACGCCCTGACGTACCGCTTCGGCGTGGACGGCATCGCGACCGCCAACGCGATCGGGATCAGCACGACGGCGCTGCTGCTCCTCATGGGGCTCGGCACCCGGGTGGTGCCGATCCGGACCCGGGCCGTGGCGCTCTCGCTGGGCCGGCTCACGGGGGCGTCGCTGGCGGCGGGCGTGGCGGGCTGGGCGTTCGCCCCGGTGATCCCCGATCCGGTGCTGAGCCTGGCCGCCGGGTGTCTCGTCGTGCCCGCCGTGTTCTTCCTGACCGGCCTCGCCCTGCGCTCGCCCGAGGTCGCTTCCCTGCTGGCACTCACCCGACGGAGGTTCCTTGATGGCCGCTGAATCCTCGGCACATTGCGCCGACGCTCCCTCGACCCGGCTCCGCCCGCACATCCGTCGTCAGCCGTGGATCCTCACGTACCACTCGGTGACGGACCCCAGCGACGATCCGTACGGCATCACCGTCTCCCCCGGGCGCCTCGACGAGCAGCTGTCCTGGCTGCGCAGCCGGCGGCTGACAGGGGTGGGGGTGTCCGAACTGCTGCGCGCGGGCGCGGCGGGGCGGCGCGGGCTGGTCGGGCTGACCTTCGACGACGGGTACGCGGACTTCCTCGACGAGGCGCTGCCGGTGCTGCGCAAGCACGGCTTCCGGGCGACGGTCTTCGTCCTGCCGGGCCGTCCGGGCGGGGTCAACGCCTGGGATCCGCTGGGCCCGCGCAAGCCGCTGCTCACCCATGAGGACGTCCGGCGGGTCGCCGCCGCGGGCATGGAGGTCGGCTCCCACGGCCTGTACCACCAGGACCTGACGGAACTGCCGGACGAGGAGCTGCACCGGGAGACCCGGCAGAGCCGGGAGCTGATCGGCGAGCTCACCGGCTCGCTCCCCCAGGGCTTCTGTTACCCGTACGGCATCCTCGACCAGCGGGTCACCGAGGCCGCGCGCACGGCGGGCTACGGCTACGCGTGCGCGCTGGCCCCCGGTCCGCTGCTCAGCCGGTTCGCGCTGCCCCGCACCCACATCAGCCAGGCCGACCGGGGCGTACGGCTGTGGGCGAAGGACCTGCGGCACGGGCTGCGGCACGGGGCGGTGCCCGGCGCGGGATCCCGGGCCGCCGGGCCGGTGCGGACGGGCGGCCCGCGGTGAGGGCGCTGCACGTCATCACGGGGCTCGGGGTCGGCGGGGCCGAGCGGCAGTTGCGGCTGCTGCTGCGCCATCTGCCGGTCGAGTGCGACGTCGTGACGCTCACCAACCCGGGGGCGGTGGCCCGGGAGCTGCGGTCCGACGGGATCCGCGTGACGCACCTGGGGATGCGCGGCAACCGGGACCTGGCGGCCGTGGGAAGGCTGGCCCGGCTGATCCGGGACGGCCGCTACGACCTGGTCCACACGCATCTGTACCGGGCCTGTGTGTACGGCCGGGTCGCGGCCCGGCTCGCCGGGACCCGGGCCACCGTCGCGACCGAACACTCCCTGGGGCGCGCCGAGATCGAGGGCCGCCCGCTCACCCGGGGCATCCGGGCCCTCTACCTCTCCACCGAACGCCTCGGCGCGGCGACCGTCGCCGTCTCCTCCACCGTGGCGGGACGGCTGCGGGACTGGGGGGTGCCCGCAGACCGGATCCGGCTGGTGCCCAACGGCATCGACGCGGACCGGTTCCGCTTCGACGGGGAGCGGAGGGCTGCCGTACGGGCGGCCCTGGGCGTTCCCGACGGGGCGTTCGTGGTCGGCGGGGTCGGCCGGCTGGTGCCGGGCAAACGGTTCGACGTGCTGATCCGCGCGGTCGCCGCCCTGCCGGAGGCCCGCCTGCTGCTGGCCGGGGACGGACCGGAGGCCGGGGCGCTGCGCGCGCTGGCCCTGCGCCTCGGGGCCGTGGACCGGATTCGGTTCCTCGGGGAGTGCGACGAGGACGGGGACGGTCCGGTCCCGGGCGTGCCGGCGCTGCTGAGCACCCTGGACGTGTTCGTCTCCACCTCCAGGGAGGAGTCCTTCGGGCTGGCCGCCGTGGAGGCGCTCGCCGCCGGTCTTCCCGTGCTCCACGACGCCTGTCCGGCCATCGACGACCTGCCCGCCGCCCACGCCCCGGGGGCCACCCGGATCGCCGGGAGCCCCGAGGAGCTGACAGCCCGCCTGAGGCAGCGGATACAGGCCCGCACGGACCGGCAGCCGCCACCCCGGGCCGTCGGCCACTACGACATCAGGCGCAGCAGCGAGCGCCTGATGGACGTGTACGCGTACGCCCTCGACACCGCCCCACCGAACCGGAGAGCCCTTTCATGACCGAGTCACCCGAGCAGCAGCGACACGTCGTCGTCCGTCGGCTGCGCACCGCCCTCACCCGGCTGCCGCACTGGTGGCCGCTGCCCGTCTGCGTGCTGATCGGCACCGCGTCCGGGCTCTCGTACGGCGCGTTCTCCTCGCCGCGGTACGAGGCCACCAGCTATGCGATGGCGGTGGCCGAGGGGGAGACGGATCCCTCGGCGGCGCTGGGGTACGCCCAGTCGTACGGGCGGCTGACCACGAGCGACGCGACGCTCTCGTACGCCCAGGGCGCGGCCGGTGAGCCGGTGCGCGAACTGCGGTCCCTCGTCCGGTCGGAGACCTCCCCCGACTCGCCGATGATCGCGGTGACGGGCACGTCCGAGGACCGGCACAAGGCGGCCGACATCGCGAACGCGGTCATCGAGGCCGTCATCGTGAGCAGCGGTCATGTCTCCAAGGACACCGGGGTGAAGCTGATCAAGTTCACCCATGCGATGACGCCGGACCAGCCGGTCTCGCCGTCCGTGCCGCTGGGCACCGCCGTGGGGGCCGCCGCGGGCGGTCTGCTGGGCGGCCTGGTGCTGCTGGTCCGGCCGCGCCGGGCGGGCTGGAGCGTCTCCGCGCAGGTTCCCGGGCCGACGGCCGCCGGCGGCAACGTCGCCCAGGACGAACGGGAGCTCGTCCGATGACGGCGCACCGGGCGGGCTCCATCGCCGTGACGCTGTGCCGGGACTTCCGGGAGTTCGGCGCGCTCGCCGGGGAGTGGGACGCCCTGCACCGCCGCTGCGCCACCGCCACCCCGTTCCAGAGCCACGCATGGCTCCACTCGTGGTGGATCTCCTACGGTCAGGAGGGCCGGCTGCGGGTGCTGCTGGTCCGCCGGTCGGGGCGGTTGATCGGGGCGGCGCCGCTGATGCTGGCGCACCGTCCGATGCCGCTGCTCGTCCCGATGGGCGGGGCCGTCTCCGACTTCTTCGACATCCTGCTGGACGAGGAGGAGGCCGGGTACGCGGTGGGGGCGCTGGGGCGCGGTCTGGACCGGGCGGCCCGGCACACCGTGGTGGACCTGCGGGAGGTCCGGCCGGACGCGTCGGCGCAGTTGCTGTTCGGGCGGTGGACGGGGGCCCGGAGCAGGCTCACGGACTCGACCTGCATGGAGCTTCCGGCCGAGCCGCTGGGCGACCTGGTGGCGCGGCTGACCGGCTCGCGGGGCCAGCGGCTGCGCTCGAAGCTGCGCAAGGTCGACGCCCTGGGGGTCCAGGCGCACCGGATCCCGCAGGACGGGGTGCCCGCCGCGGTCGGCACGCTGCTGCGGCTGCACGAGCGGCAGTGGGAGGGCCGGGGGGTCAACCCCGAGCACCTCAGGGCGCGCTTCTCGGACCATCTGATCCGGTCGGTGGGGCGGATGGTGGGGGACGGCACGGCGGCCATGACGGAGTTCCGGCTGAACGGCGAGGTGGTGGCGTCCAACCTGTCGTTGCAGTCGGGGCATCTGACGGGCGGCTATCTGTACGGCGCGGATCCGGCGTTGCGCGAGCGGAAGGTCGATGTGTCGACGATGCTGCTGCGGGAGGTGGCCCAGCAGGCCTCGGACACCGGGCGCGAGGTGCTGAGTCTGCTGCGCGGTGCGGAGAGCTACAAGAACCATTGGGGACCGGTGCCGGTGGTCAATCAGCGGCTGCTGCTGGCCCGGCCGGGGCTCGAGCCGCTGCTGCGGCTGCGCGAGTCGCAGGTGGCCGTGCGGGAGCGGGCGGTGGAGACCGTGAAGGCCCGGTTCCCGGCGGCGCGGGACTGGCACGAGCGGCTGACGGGGCTGCCGGTGATCGGGCGCTGACGCGAGAACACGCCCCGGGGCGTACGCCGGACAGGGGCGTCGGAGACATCACCTATGAGCTGATCCGTTACCGTCCGCCGTCTCTCGCGTTGTCAGGGGGTGCGGGCCTCGTGTCCGCAGCACACCCCCTTCTTTACAAGGAGTTCTCAATGTCTCGCATGACGAAGGTCGCCGCTGTCATGGCCGGCACCGGCGCCCTCATCGCCGGCGGCGCCGGCATGGCGTCCGCGGACGCCGGTGCGCAGAGCCTCGCCGCCGCCTCCCCCGGCGTCGGTTCGGGCAACAGCGTCCAGGTCCCCGTCCACGTGCCGGTGAACCTCTGCGGCAACACGATCAACGTGATCGGCCTGCTGAACCCGACCTTCGGCAACACCTGCGTCAACGCCTCCGAGGGCCACCACGACAACGGTGACTACGGCTACGGCCGCTGATCCCCCGCAGTGCCGGAACGGCCGGCTCCCTCCTCGCGGAGGGGGCCGGCCGTTCCTTCGTCCGGGCTCAGGCGTAGCGGTAGAGCTTGCCGTGGTCGAGGAGTTTCCTCGGGGTCACGCCCCAGGGGGGCATCGCCTCGTCGAGACCGAAGACGTAGTCGCGGTCCGGGCCGGGCGAGGCGGGTTTGCGGCCCGGCAGGTAGGCGGACTTCGGGTGGGCCTTGCGCCACCGGTCCCACAGCAGGTCGATGAAGGAGTGGTGGAGCCAGAACACCGGGTCCTCGGGGGAGGCCGCGCCCGCCATCGGGCCGCCGACCCACTGATGGACCTGATTGTGCAGGCCGACCGTGCGCACGTTCCGGATCCCCCACCCCTCGACGCGGTTGCGGAAGCCCTCGGTGCTGATGCTGTTCCAGGGCTCGGTGTCGTAGACCGGATCCTTGAGCGCCCGCGCCACGGCGTCCTTGGTGGGCAGGGAGACCGGATCGCTGCCGGGCCTGCCGAAGTTGCGGGTGAGGTAGTGCTCGTCGGTGACTCCGGCCCCGACGCTCCAGTTCCCCGCCTCGTAGGCGAACGCTCCGGTGGTGACCTGCCGGTCGCCGGATCTGCCGTTGCCGCCGAGGAAGTCCTCCGCCCAGAGCGAGGAGGTCGGCCTGTTGTCCCGGGTCCAGTCCCAGTACGGAACGCTGACGCCCGCGTCGACGCCCTGGAGCGCCTTCTCGAACTCCAGCAGGTACTGGCGGTGCCAGGGGAAGAACGAGGACGTCATGTGCGCCGGTCGCGGCCGGCGCTCGGTGTCCATGACGTAGTACTCCCGGTGCATGACGACGAAGTCGTCGTAGCGGCCGGAGCGCTTCAGTTTCAGGATCGCGTCGACGAGCCGGCGCTTCTCGGTGCGCGTGAGGTCGCGCTGGTTCTTGCGGGTGTACACCGGTCTTAGTCCTCCTGGTTCACATGCGGTGCGCGGCGGGGGGCGAGAGTCGGGCGGCGCCGAGCTCGTCGACGGCGGCGCGGGCCGTCTCCAGCAGCGTCGGGTACGACTCGTAGTGCCGGACGTCGCTCAGATAGGTGCCGTCCGCCCGCCTCATGACGTGCAGCGGCCTGCCGTCGACGCGGATCTCGGTGACCGGTTCGGCGGAGAGCGCCGCACGGTCCTCGCCCGGGGCGCCGGCGGGGACGACGACGGTCGCCGTCCCCCGGATCTCCCGGCCCCGGTACATCTCGGCGAACTCTTCGGTCGTGGCCGCGGATCCGGCCGCCCGGGGCCCCGGTGCGGGGCGGGCCGCGGCGGCCGGGTCGCGGTCGAACACCGGGAGCAGGGCGACGGCGGTGCCCGTCACGACGGTGGCGGTGAAGGCTCCGCGCAGGACGATCCGGCGGGACGGACCGGGGGCGCCGCCCGGTTTCGCGGGGGTGGGACTCATGGGATGACTGCCTGCCTCTCGTTAGCTCGTCCGAGGTGCTGCTGATGGCGATGTTGACAACGAGACGGTGGCCGAACAGTTCTCGTGCGTACGGCGTACGGCGCACACGGCGGTGGTCACGTTCCGTCAAACGCGTGAGGGCGCGGGGCCATCGGGCGTGACGGGCCGCGTCGGGAGGCTCCGCACGGCCGCCGGACCGGAACATGGGCGGGCGAACCGTGGAGGTGATGGGCATGACCGTTCCGTACCAGGTGTCCGGGGACCGTGTGCTGCGCGCGGCGGACGTCGATCTGGCCGACCCCGCCTTCTGGCGGTTGCCGCGCCCCGAGAGGCTCAGGGGCTTCGCCCTGCTGCGGGAGCTGGACGCGCCGGTCCTGTTCACTCCCCGGCCCGGTACCGCGCGCACTTCCGGCAAGCCGTTCCACGCCCTGGTGCGCCATGCCGACGTCATGACCGCGAGCCGCACACCCCACGTGTTCGCGAGCGCTCCGGGGGTCACCACCCCGGAGCCGGCCGGCTGGGCGAAGGCGCTGTTCGGGAACTCGATGGTCAACATGGACGGGCCCGAGCACGCGGCGCTGCGCCGGATCATCTCGCGCCGGTTCACCCCGCGTCTGCTGGCGGACGCCGAGGAGAACATCGGCCGGCTCGCCGGGCGGCTGGTGGACGAGCTGATCGCCGAGCGGCCCCGGGACTTCATGCCCTCGGCGGCCTCGCGGCTGCCCCTGGAGGTGATCTGCGACCTGATGGGCATCCCGGCGGCGTACCGGGTGCGGATCGCGGACCAGATCGACCACGCCTCGGAGCATGTCGGCGTCGAGCGCCGGGGCCGGGCCCGGCTGCGGATCCCGGGCCGGGGGCTGGCGTCCCTGGCCCGGATGCAGTGCGTCATGGCACGGCTCGCCCGGGAGCGCCGCCGCCATCCCGAGGACGACCTTGTCTCGGCGCTCGTCCGCGCGGACATCGACGGCGAGGCACTGTCCGGGCGGCAGCTGGGGGCCTTCTTCTCGCTGCTGCTGGTGGCCGGGGTGGAGACGACCCGCAACGCCATCGCGCACGGTCTGTACCTGCTCGACCGGCATCCGGAGCAGCAGGCGCTGCTGCGGTCGGACTTCGACCGGTACATCGGCGGCGCCGTCGACGAGATCGTGCGGCATTCGACGCCGATCATCCAGTTCCGCAGGACGGTGACCGAGGAATTCGCACTGGGCGGCCGTACGTTCCTCCCGGGAGAGAAAGTCGCCCTCATTTACGCGTCGGCCAATCGCGATGAGGCGGTTTTCACCCATCCGGATCGCTTCGACATCACCCGGTCGCCGAATCCGCATCTGGGATACGGCGGCGGGGGCCCGCACCACTGCCTGGGAGCGCATCTGGCCCGCCTCGAAATGACGGCCCTGTTCCGGGAACTGATCGCACGACGGCCCGTCGTGCGGAGCACGGGGGATCCGGAACTGGTCGATTCGAATTTCGACAACCGCGTCGGCTCGCTGCCGTTCACGTTCGGCCCCACATTCACCTGAACGGCACGCCCGCAACGCCGAATACGATAAATGGACTCCTGCGCATGCCTGCGGTGCATGATGATGAAACTCTCTCCCTATCAGGCCCCAACCGGCCGGAATTCATCGCAGCCAGGAGGAGCAATGTCGGCAAAGCGCCGTCTCATCGTTTCGTGCATCGCGGCGGCTGCTCTCAGCCTCCTGGCGGGTGGTGGCATCGCGGGCCAGTCACCGCCGGGCCCCGATTCCGTCGACAGTGCCGCGCCCGGACCGCCGGGGGCGGGGAGCGGCACGGCGCACGGCGCGTATCTGGACTACGGGCCCGCCGGGGTCCGCAGGATGGCCGATCTGTCGCGCTGGCTCGGCGGGGCGGAGCTGCGGGTCGGGCACACGTACCTGCCGGGCGATCTGTGGGTGAACATCGAGGGCACACCCGATTTCCTCGACGCCTGGGCGGACTGGAAACGGGCGGACCAGGACCGGATGTTCGTCCTGAACGTGCCGATGCTGGAGCGCAACGAGGAGCGGGTCCCGGACGGCGAGGTCGCCACCCTGCTCCGGGCGGGCGCGTCCGGAGACTACGACCAGCACTTCACACGGCTCGCGGAGCGCCTGGTGGAGCTGGGCGTTCCGGACACCGTGATCGTGCTCGGCTGGGAGATGAACGGCACCACGTACACCCATCGGTGCGGTCCCGATCCCGCGTCCTGGAAGGCGTACTGGGAGCGGATCGTCACGGCGATGCGCGCGGTGCCCGGCCAGGAGTTCCGCTTCGACTTCACCCCGAGCCGGGGTCGGGACGCGGTGCCGTGGACCGAGTGCTACCCGGGCGACGACGTCGTCGACATCATCGGGATGGACTCCTACGACCAGCCTCCCGGCGAGACCTTCGACGACCAGATCACCGACCCGTACGGGCTGCAGAAGCACGTCGACTTCGCCGCCGAGCACGGCAAGCCCATCTCGTTCCCGGAGTGGGGGCTCTTCCGCAACGGCGACAACCCCGAGTACATGCGGCGGATGCTGGAGTGGATCGACCGGCACAAGCCGCTCTACCAGACGGTCACGGACTACTGCCCGCACGGCGTCTGGCAGTGCAAGAGCAATCCGCGGTCCTCGAAGGTGTTCCGGACGATGCTGACCGAGATGGCCGCGCCGACCGGGCCGGTGCCCAACCCGACACCCACGCCGACGCCCACGCCGGATCCGACCCCGTCCCCCACGGTCCCGCCGTCCGCGCAGCCGTCCCCGCCGGTGGCGCCCACGCCGACGCCTCCGGGGGCCGAGGCGCCGCCCACCCGCAGGTGGTGCGTCACCGTGCCGTTCGGCGACTGGCTGGGCCACTGGCTCAAGGAGCGCAAGATCTGCTTCCGCTACTGATGCCGGGCAGGGACATGGAAACGGCTCCGGCCCTCCTGTCGGGGTCCGGAGCCGTCCACCCACACGGGTCCAGCGCGGGGTCGGGGGGACAAGCAACCGCTTGTCACCCCCACCAACGCGGGCACGGCCCGGTCCGTCACGCCGCCGAACGAGGGACAGCCCGCGCCCCGGTCCGCGCCCGGCGCGCCGGGCGCGGACCGGGGCGACGCGCGACCATGGAAACCTACAGAGGGTGGTGAGGTGCAATGGCATCCGCCGATGAGGGCTCCCCGGCGGAGCCCGGCCCGCTGCCCCCCGGGGGCGGGCGGGGCCCGGCGCGGAGGACCGACGACGCGGCGGCGGTGATCGCCGGGGACGGCACGGTCATCGGCTGGACCCGCGGGGCCGAGGCGCTGCTGGGGTATCCGGCGGCCGAGGTGGTCGGCCGGTCCGCCGCTCTGCTGCTGACCGGTCCCCCGGACGCCCCGCGGACGGCCGCGGTGGCCGCCCGCTGCCGGGCCGGGTCGGGGTGGAGCGGGCTGGTCCCGCTGCGGGCCCGGGACGGCCGGTCACTGGACATCGACGTACGGGCCACGGCCTCCTTCCTGATCTGCGGGCGGGAGGGCTTCCTGGTGTCCGGGCGGGAGCTCACACCGCACTGGACGATGAGCGGGTCCGTGCTCGACGACTTCCTCACCCGGTCGCCGGTCGGAATGGCGGTGCTCGACCCCGACCTGCGCTATCTCTGGCTCAACGACACCCTGGAGCGGTTCGGGGGCGTGCCCCGGGAACAGCGGCTGGGGCGCCGGCCGAGCGACGTGCTGCCCGGGGCGCTGGCAACGCCCATCGAGCGGTTGATGCGGCAGGTCCTGTCGACCGGCGAGGCGATCACGGACTACGAGTACCTGGGCTGGAGCTGGGCCGATCCGCACCGCCGACGGGCGTACGCGAGCTCGTTCTTCCCGCTGGCCGACGCCCAGGACCGGCGGATCGGCATCGGCTACATGGTCCTCGACGTCACCGACCGGTGGAACGCGCGCCGGCTGCTCGCGCTGGTGAACGAGGCCGGAGCGGCGATCGGCAGCACCCTGGACGTACAGCGTACGGCGCAGGAGCTCGCGGACTTCGCGGTGCCCCGGTTCGCCGACTTCGTCTTCGTCGACCTGCTGGAGACCCCTTTCGGCGGCGAACGCCCCGGGTCGGCCGCGCCGGCCGCGGGCGAGCGGCCGGCCATGCGCCGGGCGGGCATGAGCTCGGTGCGGGAGGGGTGCCCGGAGGCGGTCGTACGGGTCGGGGAGGCGGTCGACTTCGTGCCGCCGCCGCACGACGCGCACTTCCTCGTCGACGGCGCCCCGGTCCTGCTGCCGGTGCTCGACCCGGACAGCCACGGGTGGACGGTGGAGCAGCCCGCGCGGGCCGCCCGGCTCCGGGAGTTCGGGCTGCACTCGCTGATCTCCGTCCCGATGCGGGCGCGCGACACCGTGCTGGGACTGACCACCTTCATGCGGTCGCAGAATACGGTGCCGTTCGACGAGGACGATGTGGCGCCCGCCCGCGAGCTGGTGGCCCGTGCGGCCGTCTGCGTGGACAACGCCCGCCGCTACACCCGGGAGCACACCGCGGCGCTGGTGCTCCAGCGGAGCCTGCTGCCGCACACGCTGCGCGGCGGGACGGCTCTGGACGCGGCGTCGTCCTACCTCCCGGCGGACGCGAAGGACGGGGTCGGCGGCGACTGGTTCGATGTGATCCCGTTGTCCGGCGCCCGGGTCGGGCTGGTCATCGGCGATGTCGTGGGGCACGGCATCGGGGCCGCCGCGACCATGGGCCGGCTGCGCACCGCCGTACAGACGCTGGCCGACATGGATCTTCCCCCGGACGAGCTGCTGGCCCGTCTGGACGATCTCGTCCTGCGGCTCAGCGAGGAGGAGCCCGCGACCGGCCCGGTGGAGCGGGGCGGCACGACGGTGGTGGGGGCCACCTGCCTGTACGCCGTCTACGACCCGGTGAACGGCAACTGCACGATGGCGCGGGCAGGCCATCCGCCGCCGGTGCTCGTCACGCCGGACGGGGCCGTCAGCTTCCCCGACCTGCCCTCCGGGCCGCCGCTGGGGATCGGCGGACTGCCCTTCGAGTCCCTGGAGATCGAACTGCCCGAGGGCAGCCTCCTCGGCCTCTACACCGACGGGCTCATCGGGGGCACCGACAAGGACGTCGAGAACGGGATGGCGCGGCTGGGCCGGGCGGTGTCCCGGGGCGGGCTGCCGCTGGAGGACCTGTGCCCGGCGGTGGTCAAGGAGCTGCTGCCCGTCCCGCAGCCGGACGACATCGCCCTGCTCCTGGCCCGGACGCACGTCCTGAGCCCCGAGCACCTGGTTTCGTGGGAGGTGCCCGTGGACCCGGCGGCGGTCGGGGAGACCCGGGCCAAGGTCTCCCGCCAACTGGAGGCGTGGGGGCTCGCGGACCTGTCGATGACGACGGAGCTGATCGTCAGCGAGCTGGTGACCAACGCGATCCGGTACGGCTCGGGGCCGGTACGTCTGCGGCTCCTGTTCCAGTCGGCGCTGACCTGCGAGGTTTCCGACGCCAGCAACACCTCACCGCGGCTGCGGCACGCCAGGACGACGGACGAAGGAGGGCGCGGGCTGTTCCTCGTCGCGCAGCTCGCCCACCGGTGGGGCACGCGCTACACCCCCCGGGGGAAGATCATCTGGGCGGAGCAGCCCCTTCCCTGAGCGCCGCGCCCCGGAACGGGTCTCGGGGAGGAGCTCCCGCCTCCTCGCCTGCGAAAAGGCGGGTCAGCGGTCCGCCGGCCCCGATCAGCTCGTCCCAGGTGCCCTCCTCGACGATGCGCCCGCCGTCCAGGACCGCGATCCGGTCGGCCCTGCGGACGGTGGCCGCCCGGTGGGCGATGACCAGGGTCGTCCGGGTGGCGGAGTCGTCGGCGAGCGCCCGTGCCAGTTCCGCGTCGCCCCGGTGGTCCAGATGGGCCGTCGTCTCGTCCAGGACGAGTACCCGCGGCCCGCTCAGCAGCCCGCGGGCCAGGGCCACCCGGGCACGCTGGCCACCGGACAGCGTCGCGCCGCGCTCGCCGACGGCGGTGTCCAGCCCGTCGGGCAGGGCGTCGGCGATGGGGACGATGCCGCAGATCCGGGCCACCGCGCCCAGCTCGTGGGCCGTGGCGTCCGGGGCGCCCAGGCGGAGGTTCTCGGCGAGGGTGCCGTGGAAGAGGGGGGCCTCCTGCCCGACCACCGACACGGCGGCGCGCAGCTCCTCCTCGGTGAGATCCCGCAGGTCGACGGGGCGCGCCGGGCCGTCGGGCACCAGCTCCACGACGCCCGCCTCGGGGTCCCAGTACCTCGCCAGGAGGTGGGCGCAGGTCGACTTGCCCGCACCGGAGGCTCCCACGAGGGCCACGGTCTCGCCCGGCCGGACGATCAGATCGAGGCCGTCCAGCACGGCTTCTCCCCCGTAACCGAACCGTACGCCGCGCAGCCGCAGGCCCAGCGGTCCCGACGGCACGGGGCGGGGGGCGGCCGCCGCGGGGGCTCCGGCGGGGGCGTGCACGGCGGCCCGGACGCGGGCCGCGGCGGCACGCAGGCCCCCCGCCCGGCCGAGTGCGGCCGCCGATTCGGCGACCGGCGCCAGGGCGCCCAGGGCGAGGGCCATGGCGGCCGGGGCCCAGGCCCCGTCCAGGCGTCCGGCCGACGCGGCGTGGGCGGCGGCCGCCACGACCGCGATGACGGCGGCGACGACCAGCAGGTCGCGGGCCGCGCCCGCACCGGTCTCCCAGGACTGTTCGGCGCGCTGGGCGCGGGCGAGCCGGCGGCCCGCGGACCTCAGCCGGGCCCGCCTGCGGTTCAGCGCCCCCGCCATCAGGAGTTCGCGCAGTCCGTCGACGCTCTCCACGGTCTCGGACGAGACCTCGGCGAGCGCCCTCCGGGTCCGCGCACCGCGCTCGGCCCGCCCGCGCGCTTCGAGCAGCGGCGACCAGATCAGCAGCAGCGCGGCGGGCACGACGGCGAGCAGCAGCCAGGGGCCGAGAGCCGCGAGGACGGCGGCCGACACGGCGAAGACCACGCCGGAGGCGAGGAGTTGGGCGATGGCGTGGGCGTAGAAGAACTCCAGCGCCTCGACGTCCCCCAGAGCGGTGGCCGCCAGGTCACCGCTGCGCCGGCCGGCGATCCGGGCGGGAGCGCTGCGGGCCAGTCCGTCGAAGACCCGGACGCGCAGTTGGGCGAGGACCCGGTAGGCGAGGTCGTGCGAGAGGTCCATCTCGCGCCAGGTGGCGAGGGCCCGGAGCAGGACGAGTCCGGCCAGCACGGCGACGGTCCCGGGGGTGGGCGGGCGGTGCTCCGTGACGGCCGCGCCCACGGTGTACGCGGCGAGGGTGACCAGGGCGACCAGGGCCGCCTGGTCGAGGAGGGCGGCCAGACAGGTGCGCAGCACGGTGGTGCGGTGCGCGCCGAGGACCGGGAGCAGCGAGCGCAGGGCGCCGCTTGCGGCGTCGTCGGCAGGGGCGGCAGGGGCGGCAGCCTCAGCGGGGCCGGGCACGGTGGGACCGGACGCGGCGGGGCCAGGCACGGTGGGACCGGACGCGGCGGGACCGGGCACGGTGGGACCGGACGCGGCGGGACCGGCGGGGTCGGTCGGGCTCGGGGTCATGCGGCGCGCTCCTCCTGTGCGGTGCGCCCGGCCGCGACGAGCGAGGCGTATACGCCTCCGCCCGCGAGCAGGGTCGCGTGGTCGCCCGTCGCGGCGACACGGCCGGCGTCGAGCACGACGATGTGGTCGGCGTGGCGTACGGCGTCGAGCCGGTGGGCGACGACGATGCAGGTGCGCCCGCGCCCGGCGGCCGACAGCTCCCGGACGATGCGCGCCTGACCGCGTTCGTCGACCGCGCTGGTGGCCTCGTCCAGGACCAGGACCGGGGCCTCCGCCAGCAACGCCCGCGCGAGGGCGAGTCGTTGGCGCTGCCCGCCGGAGAGCGTGGCGCCGCGTTCGCCGACGAGGGTGGCGTAACCGTCCGGCAGCCGGGCGATCTCCTGGTCGATCCCGGCGGTGCGGGCGGCGGCGCGCAGTTGTTCCTCCGTGGCGGCCGGGCGGGCGATCCGCAGGTTCTCCGCGACCGTGCCGTGGAAGAGGTACGTCTCCTGCGAGACCACGGCGATACCCCGGCGCAACGAGGCGAGGGTGTACGCGGCGGTGTCCGTCCCGTCGACAGTGAGGCGGCCCCGGTCGGGGTCCCGTTGCCGCAGCAGCAGGCTCAGCAGGGTCGACTTGCCCGCCCCGGACGGACCGACGACGGCTGTGGTGCGCCCGGGGGCGGCGGTGAAACTGACACCGTCGAGTGCGGGTCGCCCGCTTCCCGGGTGGGTGAAGTGCACGTCCTCGAAGCGGATTTCGGGTGCGCTGCCCCGGACGGCGACCTCGGTGCCCCGGTCCGGCACAGCGGCGTCGGCCGTGCGCAGGCCGGCGATGCCGTCGGCCGCGGACACGCCGAGGTAGCCCGCGTGCCACTCGCGGGAGAGGTCGCGGACGGGGCGGAAGCATTCGGAGGCCAGGAGGAGCAGGAGGTAGGTGCCGGTGGCCGCGGTACGGCCGGTGGCGGCCGAGGAGCACGCCACGAGGACGGCGGCGACCGTGCCGCCCTGGACGGCCAGGTCGGTGAGGCCGGTGTCGACGAGCGAGACCCGGAGCTTGGCGACGGTGCTCCGGTGCAGGGCGTCCGACCGCCGCTCCAGCCTCTCCCGTACACGACCCACGGCACCGGCGTTGCGCAGCGTCGGCATGCCCTGGAGGGCCTCCAGGTAGTCGGCGGCGAGGGCTTCGTAGGAGTCCCAGTGCTCCTTGCCGCGCCGGGCGAGCAGCCGGTCCCACCAGCGCGGCCCGAAGAGGGCGAGCAGCAGGGCGGGGCCGAGGGCGAGGGCCGCGTACGGCTCGACGAGGGCGACGGCGACGAGCAGCAGCGGTGGAACGGCGCAGGTGATGAGGAGTTGGGGCAGGTAACGCGAGATGTACGCGTCGACGCCCTCGACTCCGTCCACCAGCGTGGCGCGTACGGCTCCGGCCCGCGCTCCGGTGATCGCGGTGGGGCCGAGCTCGCCCAGCCGTTCCAACAAGGTGTCGCGGAGTCTCACCCGTACGGCGGCACCGGCCGTGACGGCGGTCAGGCGCTGGGCACGACCGAGGGCGGCGCGCACGAGAACGACGGCGATGACGGCCGTGAGGAGCGGGGCGAGGGCGGCCGTCTCCCCCTGGGCGATCCGGGAGAGCGTGAGCGCGAGCAGGACGGCCTGGGCGAGGTGGGTGGCGGTGACCGCGGCGAGCAGTGCGCAGGCGCGGCCGAGCGGAGCGCGCGCGGTGTACGCGGCGCGCAGCAGTTCGGGGTGGAGCATCATGGGCGTTCTTCCTCGCCGGGCGGGGCCGTCGGTGCGGCGGGTGTGTCGTCGGGAGTTGCGGGTGGCGTCGGGGGGTGGCGCGTGTGCGCATCGAGGGCGTGGGCGTCGGGGGTGGCGCGTGTGCGCGTCGGGGGCGGGTGCGCGTCGAGGGGCGTGGGCGTCGGGGGTGCGGCCGCCGTGGGCGTCGGAGCTGCTGGTGGGCCCCGGGGTCACGGGGGTGGGGCGGGTTCTGGTGCGCTCCCGGTGGATGCCGGGGTGCCCCCGAGGGCCACGCCGTGCACGATCCAGTCGCGTCCGGGGGCGTCACCGAGCGCCGAGCCCAGGTCGGCCTGCTGCCAGGAACCGATGGGGCGTGAGCGCAGGCCGAGCGCGGCGGCATGGGCCTGGGCCGCGCCGGCCGCGTATCCGGCGGCGAGGTGGCTGCTGCGGACGACCGCCGGCGGGGCGTCGTCGGGACAACCGTGGGCGAGGAGCACCGCACCTGCGGCGCCGATCCACTGCTGACCGGCGGCCCAGCGGGCGAGGGTGGGACGCGCGTCGCCGGAAGCGCGGACGGCGAGGTCCCGACTGCTGGGAGCCGTCGCGTACAGGGCCGGGACGGCACCGCCGGCCGCTGCGGTCCAGTCGGGTCCGTTCGACCGTGCTGTCTGTGCGGTGGCCAGGATCCGGGCGAGCAGGTCGGCGCGGGGCGGGTGGTCCAGATCGTCCGGCGCGGCGCTCCGGCGCGTCTCCAAGGTGGCGTCCGTCACGGGCCCGGGGCGCGGGGCCGGGTGCCAGGTGCCGCCGGGCAGCTCGGGGGCCTGGGCGATGTGGTCCAGCAGGTGCCGTGCTGCGGCGAGTTGGCGGGGTGGGGCGGTGTCGGCCCCGGGGTGCGGGGCAGGAGCCTCAGCTCGGGGCGCGGCGGCCCAGGCGCTCAGCGGGTCGACGGCGTCGACGGGCCCGCCCGGGGGTGTGCACCGGACTGCAGCCAGAGGCAGTTCCGGCTCGGTGCCGGGCCAGAGGCCCTGCCACTCCGGGGCACGGGGCAGCCCGGCGGCGGCGGAGAGCAGAGCGCCGTCCGCGTCGAGGCAGACCCGGACATCGCCGCCCGGGGATCCGGCCAGGGCGAGGGCCAGGGCGACGGCGGCGTGGCCCGTGTCCAGGAGGAGCAGCGGCCAGGCCCGGTGGCCGTAGTGCGCAACGGTGCGGGACACAGTCGCGGTGAGGACGACGAGGAGGCCCGGGGGCGTGTCGTCGGGGGCCGGGCCGCGCGGGTGGGCACGGTGGGTGCGCGGGTCGTAGGCGTAGCGTCCGGGCGGCAGCGAGCACCCCGGCCCGAGCAGCAGGTGGGCCCGCACCGGGTGCAGGGCACCCGCCGAGGGAACGGGTCGCAGTCGGCCCGGCGTGCCGGCGGGCACGGCCAGCGACAGCCGCAGCACACGGTCGAGGTCGATGGTGGCTCCGGCTCCGCCTCCGGTTCCGGTTCCGGTTCCGGCCAAGGGCAGCCCGGATCCGTCCCAGGGGAACGGGCGCTCCGGAACGTACGGGGAGAGGGCTGGGACACGCGGAGACCGGGCGTCCGCCAGCGCCTGGCGCAGGAAGCCCGGTGCGGGACGCCCGGCGCGGGCCCCGAGTGCCACGCCGCCCGGGGCCGACCCGGGCGCGGCGGCGCGAGAGGGCGTGCCTGGCGGCACGGGGGCCGGTCCGGCGACATGGGCGAGAGGCGGCATGTCGGGCGGCCCTGGGGCGGGCTCGGAGGGCAGGGCGGCGCGCGTGCCGGAGGCGGCCGCGCCGGACAGCGCGGCGCGCGTCCCGGAATCGGAGGCGTCGGGCAGCGCGGCGCGCGTCCCGGATACGGGCAGGTCGGGCGGCACGATGGAGGCCCCGGAGGCGGGCGCATCGGACAGCGCGGCACTCGTCCCGGAGGCGGGTCCGGAGACGCCTGCGACAGGTCGCGCGTCCAACTTCCCGGCGGCGACCGCGTTGCGCTGCGCGGCCCAGACCTCGGAATCGGGCGCATCGGACAGAGCGGCACCCGTCCCGGAGACGGCCGCGCCGGACAGCGCGGCTCGCGCCCCGACAGCGGGAGCGGTGAGCAGCGCGGGAGCGGAGCCGGAGACGCCCGCGACAGGTCGCGCATCGGACTTCCCGCCGGCGAACGCGTCGGGCAGCGCGGCACTCACCCCCACAGCGGGCGCACCAGGCAGCGCGGCGCTCACCCCGACAGCGGGCGCAGGAGCCGGTCCCGAGACGCCCGCGACAGGTCGCGCGTCGGACATCTCGGCAGCGAACGCGTCGGGCAGCGCGGCACTCACCCCCACAGCGGGCTCGGTGAGCAGCGCGGGAGCCGGTCTCGAGACGTCCGCGACAGGTCGCGCGTCGGACTCCCCGGCGGCGAACGCATCGGGCAGCCCGGCACGCACCCCGAGAGCAGGCGCATCGGGCAGCACAGCGCGCGTCCCGGAAGCGGGCGCGGCAACTCGGCCCGCCGTCTCCGGGGCCTCCGGGGCCTCCGGGGCCTCCGGGGTCTCCGGGGTCTCCGGGGTCTCCGGGGTCTCCGGGGTCTCCGGGGTCTCCGGGGTCTCCGGCATGGTGGCACGCTCCTTTACATGTGCGGCGGCGGGGCGAGGGTGAAGCCCCCTGGGCCGGTGGGCGGTTGGGACCTCCAGCCCCGGGCAAGCGCCGCGTCCGCGAAACGTGGGCAGCCGAAGTAGCCGAACGCCGCCGGGGCGTTGGGGATCAGCCCGGAGACCAGGACGCGGGCGACGCGCAGGCTGGTCTCGGCGACGTCCTCCGTGGTGAGGTCCGCGGTGATCACCCGGTGTCCCCCGGCGGCCAGCGCCGCGTCCAGCGCGGTGCGGCTGCCGGGGGCGATACCGGTGACCGGGACGACGCCCAGGGCCGGTTCGGTGAACCGGCGTGCGAGGGGGGCCATTCGGTCGTCCAGCCAGACCTGGACATGGGCCCCTAGGTCCCGTACCGCGGCGAACTCGGGCCCGCAGTCGTCGAGATAGCGCCGATCGGCACGGTGGTCGAGGTAGAGGCCGCGGGCGAGCATCCCGGCTTCCACCGCCCGGTACACCCAGCCGTCGGCGTCCACCGCGCCCTGGGTGAACACCCACGTGTGCACGGCCTCCAGAACAGCCTTGCGGGCAGCCTCCGCCGGGTCGTACCGGCAGGCGAAGCCCGCCGCGTAGATGCCCCGCCCCGGATCGTGCACGAGGGCCGCCACGCAGGGGGCGAACTCGGAGGGCATCTCCACGATGTGCACGTCCAGCTCGCAGCCGGCCAGGTCCTCGGTGAGTCCGGGAACGCTTGCCGGGTCGATGCCCCGGGTGGGGCCGTCCAGGTGCCACCACAGCTCCAGCGCGTCGCGCTCGACGACTTCGAGGAGCCCGCGTTCGACGGCGTCGTCGAGGCCCTGCCCGGTGGCGATGCCCGCGTAGTTGAGGTGGTGGGTGCGGGGCAGTGAACGCAGCTCTCCCTGACGCCAGTTGAGGTGGGTCAGTGCGACGGGCGCCCAGCATGACTGCCCGCCCTCGACGGCCCGGGTCCACAGCGCCGGTGTGTCGTGGGTGAGTTCGGCGTACGGGAATCCCTTCCGCCCGTACTGCCAGGGGGCGTACGTCGGTAGAGCACCGGGCCCGTAGACGCGGTGTCCTTCTGCGGTCAGTTCGGCAGCGGTGGCCCGCCGGGGCTCCTGGGCGTGGCCCGGCGGCGGGAGGCGATTGCCGCAGTAGCGTTCGACGGCCTCGGCCACCGCGGCGATCCACGCACCCCGGGGGTCCCCGAACGTGGTGCCGAGCGAGACGCGGTCGGCGGGCCAGGCGCCGAGGCGTCGGGCGTCAGCCACGTCGGCGGTCATCGCGGTGTACCGGGGCGGCGCACCGGTGGGGTGCTCGACGGGAGCGACGTCGCGGATGATTCCGCTGACGGGATCGACGAGGGCTTCGATGGGCAGGGCGCTGGTCAACGGCAGATCTCCGGTACAGGCTCGACGTAGCGGCGTCGGGCGACGACGGGCAGGTGAAGGGCGCTGCCCCGGGGGTTCACGGTGCGGCGGGACGGGGCGAGCCGGGTGGCGGTGACCGGGTCCTCGCCGGTGTGCGGATTACGGGCGTGGGCGGGGAAGTGGTGTCCGGCGATCTCGGCCCGCAGCCGGGTTCCGGCGGGCAGCCGACGGCCCAGCGTGCCGAGCGGCACCGTGACGTCCGCGGGTTCGCCGGGCGGACCGGTGCGCCGGACGATGCCGAGGGCGAGCGGATCCGCTCGCCCCGACGGGTCGAGTGCGGTCAGGCGTACGACCCAGTCGGCACAGGGCGTGTCGGCCGTGACGTTGATCCGGGCGACGGCGGTCCCCGCCAGGTCGAGCGGGCGGGGCAGCGGCGGCGAGAGGAGCAGGCAGCGGTCGGCGCGGTCGCCGCCGGCCGGGACGGCGAGGTCGTCGGAGCGCACGGGACGGTCCGGGTCGGCGCTGAACTCGGCTCCGTGGAGCAGCCGCAGACCGGTGGGCGCGCCGAAGGCCCAGGCGACGGTGCGGTCGGGACCGGCGGCTGCGGTCGGTATGAGGGCTGGGGTCGGGGCCGGGGCCGGGGTCCGGGTCGGGGTCGGGGTCGGCGCCAGGGTCGGGGCCGGGGCGGAGTCCGCGTGCAGGCGGTGATGGTTGCCCGGTGACGGGGGCGGGTCGCCTCCAGCGCTCGCGGTCGGGCGGCGGTTCACTCCCGGCCTCTCCGACCCCTCCGGCCCTTCCCCTGTCTCCGTGCTGTGCCAGCGGCCGCTGCCGCCCAGGGCGATGACCCCGTGCCGTGTCGGCTCCAGGTGCCCTGCGAGCGCGGCGCGGGCCCACCGTACGTACAGCGCACCGAGGTTGATCCGCGCGCGGGACGGTGCGGCCGGGTCGGCGGTGAGGCGGTGGCCCCAGGGTCCGAGCAGCAGGCGGGACGGGCCGCCCCACCCCTGCCACAGGGCCACGGTGTCGTCGGCGAAGGGGTCACGGGTGCCGCCGACGGCGAGCAGCGGAATGCGGGCGGCGGAGCCCAGCGCGACGAGCCGGCCTCGCCCCCGGTCGGCCCACAGCCGGGACCAGGACGGCAGTTCGCGCCCCAGGCCCTCGGCCAGCCGCTCCGCCAGGCGGGCGATCGGGAGGTGCTCCAGCAGCCGGGAGTCGTTCGCGAGGGCCCGTGCCAGCGCGCCCGGGTCGGAGTCGCGACGGTCACCGTGGGCGGCCCACCAGCCCGCTCGGGCCCACAGCCGCTCCGGTCCCCCCGGCTCGCGCGCGGTCTCCGTGAGCCCGAGGGCCGGGACGGCAGCGATGACCGCGTCGGGGGCTCCCTCCCGAAGTGCGCCGGGGGGACCGGTGGGGCGACCGCCCGGGGCTCCGTCCCGGAGGGATTCATCGGGGGCGGCAAGTGCGGTGACGAGGGCGCAGTGCGCGGCGTAGGAAGCGCCTGCGGCGACCACCTCTCCGTTGCTCCACGCCTGTGCGCGCACCCAGGCGACGGTGGCCGCGCCGTCCGTCTCCTCGTGCCCCCCGTAGGGGTGCCACTCCCCCGCCGAACCGTGGCGGCCGCGTACGTCCTGGGCCAGGGCCGCGAATCCGTGTGCCGCCCATCCGCGCAGCTCGGCGCGGTGAGCCCCGCGCCCGTACGGGGTTCTGATCACGACGGCGGGATGAGGGCGGGCCCCGTCCGGGAGGCACACGTCGGTGGCGAGCGCGGTGCCGTCCGGCGTGGAGACGTGGACGGTACGGGTGTTCACCGGCGTGCCTTCGCGGTCCCGGCCCGCGTTCCCACCGGTGTCGGCGTGGGCAGAGGTGCGACGTCCGGGACGGGGAGCACGGCGTGCTCGGTGACGGTGAGGTCGCGCAGGTCGATCCGGCGCAGACGACGGCGTAGTGGGAGGGCGGTGGCCCGGCCCGCTCCGGCTTTGGCTCCCGCTCCCGCTTCGGCTCCGGCTTCCGCTTCGGCTTCCGCTTCGGCTTCGGCTTCGGCTTCGGCTTCGGCTTCGGCTTCAGCTTCAGCTTCAGCTTCGGCCCAGGCGATCAGATCAGCGGTGAGCAGCGCGGCGACCAGCGCGGCGGAGGCCTCCGTGGGGTGCGGTCCCGTGTCGGGGGTGCGGTGTCCGGCCCAGTACGCGGCGAGTTCGCGATGGGCAGCGGTGGCGGCGAGTCTACGGAGGCGGATGTGACGGGACGTGACGTCCGCCGGGGCCGCGGCAAGGGGTTCGGTCCAGCAGTGGGCACCCTCGCGATGGCACCGTAGCCAGGCGATGCGCCGGCCGGGCAGCCGGTCCGCCGCGTCCCAGAGCCCCTCCGGTACGGGCGAGTCGAGGCACCACACCACAGCGACGCGCTCCTCGGGGCGGTGGTCCGCCGTCGACCGGGCCAGTTCCGCCACGCGGTCCGGGGTGATCCGGTGGACCTCTGCCCCCTCCGCCCCGGCGCATCGCGCCACAGGGCCGGTGAGCACGGGGTCCCCGAGGACGTAAACGGTGTGGCCGGCGAGCGGGGCCCGGGGCGGGGCGGACACCGCATGTCCGCCGGCCTCGAACGCCTCGACGAGCCGGGCGAGTTCGGCGGTATGCGAGCTATCGTCCGGCGACCCCTCCCCCACCAGCCGGCGCACCAGGGCTTCACCGGCGACTCCGCCGGTGTCGATGCGCAGGAACTCCCCTCCGGAGGTCCGGAGCACGGGGCCGTCACCGGGGACGGTGACAATCCCGGTGCCGGGAGCGAGTCGACTGCGGGTCACGGGATCCTCCGGGTGCGGGATGCGGATGCGGGGACGGGATGTACGGGAGAACGGGCACAGCGGGGACAGCGGGGAAGTCGGGGTGAGGATGAGGGGGAGCGGGAGTGAACGGGGCGGGCCCGCCCGGAATTTCACCGGGCGGGCCCGCCCCCGCGCTGCGCGGGGAACCTGCCGTCAGCGGCAGGCGTCGCCTACTTCTCTTCCGCGGTGTCGGCCTCGACGGCGTCGTCGAAGGGGTTCTCGACGAGGGCGTTCGAGTGGGTGGCGGAGAGGTGGGCGAGCTGGCCCTGGTCGGCGATCGGGCTGAACACCTTGTTGTGCTCCATGAGTTGAAGCCTCCATTTCGGGTCGGATGGGTGTGGGTCGCGGCGATGGTGCGTGCCGCAGCACAGACACTAATGAATATGATTTTCATTCCGCAATAGCTGGAGCGGATCGACAGGGTGATCTGGGTAACAGACCGGCCAGCCGCCCTCGCCGTCGATCCCCACCCGGCCTTCCACGCCGAGGACTTCGGCCAGCAGCTGACGGGTGACGACCTCGCCCGGGGGCCCGTCGGCGGCGATGCGGCCGTCGCGCAGCGCGACGATCCGGTCGGCGAACCGGGCCGCGTGGTTGAGGTCGTGCAGCACCATCACCACCGTCAGCCGGCGTTCCGCGCGCAGCCGTACGACCGTCTGCAGCACCTCCAGCTGGTGCCGCAGGTCGAGATAGGTGGTCGGCTCGTCGAGGAAGAGCACGCGGGCGTCCTGGGCCAGCGCCATGGCCAGCCGGACGCGTTGACGTTCACCCCCGGACAGGGCGTCCACCGGCCGGTCGGCCCAGGCGGTGACCCCGACGTCCGCGAGCGCCCGGGATGTCACCTCGTCGTCGCCCTCCCGCAGCATCCCGAGCGGCCCCCGAGCGGCATAGCGCCCCTGACGCACAAGCTGGCGCACCGTCAGCCCCGGTACGGACGGCGCCGATTGGTGGAGCAGCGCCACGCGGCGGGCTGCGGCGCGGCGCGGCAGCCGTGCCACGTCGTCGCCTTCGAGCAGTACGCGCCCGCCGCTCGGGGTGAGCAGTCCGGCGGCGAGTTTCAGGAAGGTGCTCTTGCCGCATCCGTTGAGACCGATCAGGGCGACCAGTTCGCCGGAGCGGATGCTCAGGTCCACCCCGCGCAGCACCGCGCGTCCCGGGTAGCCGAAGGCCAGCCCCTCCGCCCGGACGGCATCCGGGCCGGTGTCCGGGCCGACACCCGCGCCCGAACCCGCGGCCGGGCCGGTACCCGCGTCCTGGTTCGTGTCCGGGAGGACCTCTTTGGCCGGGCTCATATACCTGGGTCCTGTCAGGCCTTTCGGCATGCCACCCTCCTCATCCGCTGCCTTCCCCTGCTCTTGATGTCGGCCTTGGCGTCGACGCATCACGTCCGCCCTTCTCGCTCTCTGTCATCGCTCGTCGCCCCGCCGTCGCGCCACGGCCATCAGCAGCCCCGCCCCCACGAAGGTGGTCAGGGCGCCGACCGGCAGGGTCAGCCGGTCCGCGTCGAACACGGTCGCCAGCTGCCGGGACAGCAGTTGGGCGGCGGCGTCCGCCCCGCACACCACCACCGCGCCGAGCAGCGCGGCACCCGGAAGACCGATACGCAGGTCGGCCCCGAAGACGGCCAGCGCCAGATGGGGCACCAGCAGCCCCACGAAGCCGAGCGCGCCCACCGCCGAGACCGCGCCGGCCGTCAGCGCCACCGCGCACACCAGCGCCGCCCCCCGGCCCCGGCCGGTGGCCAGCCCAGCGGCAGCGGCCTGTTCGTCACCGCACCGCAGCAGGGTCAGCGGTCCGGCGAGCAACCACGCCGCCGCGCCCCAGAAGGCCGCCCACGGCCAGAGCAGGTTCCAGTGCTGCCAGACCCGGCCCTCGGTGGAGCCGATCAACCACTGGACGACGCTGCCGAGTTCGCCGGGGGCCACCAGCAGGACGACGGCGGTGAGCCCGGCGAGGACCGCCGACACGAGGACCCCGTAGACAGCCGTCTGCTCCGGGTCGCCCCGGTCCCGCCCGGCGAGCAGCCACAGCAGCCCTGCCCCGACGAATCCGCCGAGGCAGGCCGCCACGACCACGGCCGTGGGGGATTCCCAGCCCGCGAGGCCTAGGCCGGTCGCGCCCACCGCACCGAGCACCGCACCGGGGGTGACACCGGTGACCTCGGGTCCGGCCAGCGGATTGCGCAGGGCCGACTGGAGCACGAGCCCGGCCACCCCGAGGCTGGCCCCGGCGACCAGCGCCACCAGCAGCCGGGGCAACCGCAGTTGGAGCACGATGTGCTCGGCGGTGGGGTCGTCGCCGCCCCCGAGCAGCACGGCCCGCACGCCCTCGGGGGTGACGCCCCGGCCGGCGAACAGATCGGCACAGGCCACCGCGGCGACAAGCAGCGCCAGGAAGCCCATCCGGACGCCCGGTGCACGCAGGACGCGACGGGCCGGTCCGGGTACGGATTCGAGGAGAGTCATCGCGCCACCCTTCGCCGGACCACGGTTTCGAGGAAAGTCATCGCGCCACCCTTCGCCGGACCACGGTTTCGAGGAGCGCCATCGCGCCGCCTGAGGAGAGTCATCGCGCCGCCCTTCGTCGGGCCAGGAGTTCGAGAGCGGTCATCGTTCCGCCTTCCGCAGGACAGGAGCGGGGACGGTCGGCGGACTCCCCGGTACGGGCAGGACCACGGGCCCCCGGTCCCGGGCGGGCCGGCCGCCCCGCTTGAGGAGCACGACCCCCACCGGCACTCCGACCAGCGCGGTCCACGCGCCCACGGGCGTCTCGACGGGAGCGAGCGCCAGCCGGGCCGGCTGATCGGCGCACAGCACGACGATCGCCCCGCACACGGCGGACCGGACGAGCCAGCCGGCCGCGCCGCCGTCCGGGCGGAGCCGGCGGGCGAGGTGAGGGGCGAGGAAGCCGACCCAGGCCACCGGCCCGCAGACCGCGACGACGGGGGCGATCAGGACGACGGCGATGCCCAGCGCGGCGACCCGCGCCCGTTCGACCCGTACGCCCAGTGCTCGGGCGTCGTCGTCGCCCAGCCGCAGCACACCGAGCACCGGCACGCACAGCACCAGCGCCGGTACGGCGACGGCCAGCCAGGGCAGCAGGCCGGTGACGTCGTCCCAGGTGCGGGCGGACAGACTGCCCAGCAGATAGCGGTAGATGAGCTGGAGGTCCAACTGGTCGGCCATGACCATGAGGACCAGCAGTCCCGCCTGGAGCGCGGCGGCGACGGCGGCCCCGGTGAGCAGGACAGCCGAGGGGCTCCGCCCGAATCCGGCGGCGACCAGGGTGAGCAGACCGCCGAGCGCCGCCCCGGCCAGCGCGAGGAACGGCTGCAGCCCGAGCGGGACGGCCAGGGTCAGCACCAGGGGCGCGGCGACGCCCAGCGCGGCCCCGGAGGAGACTCCCAGCATCTCCGGCACCGCCAGCGGGTTGCGCAGGGCCTCCTGGAGGACGAGACCCGCGGCGCCCAGGCAGGCGCCGGCGATCAGCGCCAGCACCAGGCGGGGCAGCCGCAGTTCGGTGACGACGAGCCCCGCAAGTCCGTCGGCCCCCAGGGTGGCCGGGAGCCTGGCGGGCGGGACGTACGGCGTGCCGAGGCTGAGGGCGCAGACCGCGCTCGCCAGGGCGGCGGCACCCAGGCAGAGCAGCGCGACGGGCGGGCGCCTCACCGCAGTGCGGCCGTCGCCTCGTCGAGGACGATGCCCAGGGAGCGGGTGCCGCGCCCCTTGGCCCAGACCTCGGAGTCGACTTCGATGACCTTGCCGTTCTGCACGGCCGGGATGCGTGACCAGAGGGGGTTCTTCGCCAGCTTGTCGGAGAGCTTGCCGTCCGGGGCGCCGAAGGACAGGGTCTCCACGAACAGGACGTCGACGTCCCGGGCGAGGATCTCCTCCAGGCTGTAACTGCCGTCGACGCCCCGGCTCTTCCACGGGTAGTGGGAGATCCTCGGGAACAGTCCGGCCGCCACGTCGGTCTCCGGGGTGGCCACGCCGAAGTTCTCGTCGCTGCCGTAGACGATCAGCGCGGTCTTGTCGCTCTTCGCCTTCTCCGCCTCTGCCAGGCGGGTGCGGAAGGCCTGCTCGGCCTTCTCGCCCTGCCCGGTGCGGCCGGTGAGCGCGGCGAGGTTCCGCAGGTAGCCGACGCTGTCCTGCCAGGATCCGGGCTGGACCGGCCAGAAGGTCGTGGCGCCCTTCAGCGCGGGGCCCAGCTTGCCGTGCGTGTCCTCCAGGCCGATCACCAGGTCGGGCCGGTGGGACAGGATCGCCTCGACCTCGGGGCTCAGGAAGCCGCCGGGCACGACCGGTATCGTCGCCGCCTTCTCCTTGCCCAGGAACTTCGGATGCGCGAGCACCTGGGAGTTGGTGGCGGTGGGGGTCATGCCCAGCTCGACGAGGATGTCGTCGCAGAGGGCGACCAGGCAGACGATCTTCTTCGGCGGCTTCGGCAGGGAGACCGTGACGCCCTTGGCATCGGTGATCCGGGTGGCGGCCTCGATGGGCCGCACCTCCGTGCTCGTACGGGCTCCGGCGCCGGCCGCGGCAGCCGGATTCCCGGTGTCGGCGTTCTCGGTTCCGCAGCCGGCCAGCAGGCCTCCCAGTACGGCGATCGCGGCCCAGCGGCGGACTCTCAGCGCGGTTCGTGGCATCGACGGTCCCTCAACGTTCCTGTGCGGTCCCGGGGATGCGGCAGAGCGGGCGACGGAGCCCCGGGAGCGATCCCCGCCACAAGCCGAAACCTTACACATGATTATCATTTCCAATAAAGTGAGCGGGGTCCTCGCCGAGACCCACCGGCCCCTCCACCCCTGCCAACCCCACCGGCCCCGCCGACCCCAGGAGATCGCCATGCCGCACACCTCCCGCCCCTCGCCCCACGCACCGCCGCGCCTCCTGGTCGCGGACCATGTCGCGGGGCGGATCAGCCTGTTGGACCTCCCGGACGGCAAGGAGCGCGCGGAGCTCAACCACCGGCATCTCGCCGAGCACGCGGGCTTCCTGGCCCTGCCGGGCGACCTCAGCGCCTGCGTGGACGACCGGGCGGGCGAGCTCTTGATCCTCGATCCCTACGGCCCCGGCGCGGGCCGGCCGCTGGTCCGGCGACGGATACCGGTCGCCGTGCCCGCCGAGCACATGGCGGCCGACCCGACGGGGCGGTACCTCGCGGTGACCACCGGACTCGGCCGCAACGAGGAAGCCTGGACCGGGCTTCTGACCGCCGTCGACCTCGACGCACCGGACGGCGCCGCCGCCGTACGCGTACGGGGGCGCACCGGCGAGCCGGGGGTCACGGTCCTCGGCGGACCGTCCCCGCTCGTGGTGCTGCGGCACCGGGAACCGGGCGAGCTGGTGGTCCACCGGCACGGCACGCTGATGCGCTCGGCCCCCTCCTGCCCTCCGGCGGTCGCGGCCCGGCAAATCTCCCTGCCGGACGACGACGGGCACGGCGACGCCCACGACCCGCTCACGGGGCGCATGTTCGCCGCCGCGGGCTCGGGGGTGCATCGCGCACGACGGAAAGGGGACGACCTCGCGATGGAGGCTCCCCTGTCGTGGTCCGCCGACGGGCGCTCCGGCGGGCGCGGCTACTACCTGCGGCTCGACCCGGTGCGGCGCATGCTCTGGTCCTGCGTGCGCGGCGGACCCGGCGACCCCGGGCAGTGGCCGGACTGGTCCAACGACGCGTGGTGGCACCGGCTCGACACGGGTGAGACGGGCCGACTGGCCCTCGGCCCCGGGCTGGTCTTCCGGCTCGCGGTGACCGCGCACCACATCGCGTACACCCGTGTCCACCCGGACGGCGACGAGCTGATCCTGCTCACCGCGCCTCCTGGCCCCGGATCCCGCCCGGAGGTCCGTGCGCGCCTGCCCCTACCCGCCATGTCCGGTGCACCCCGGGCCGGCGGCACTCCGTGGGACGGCGTGCAGCGGCGGGCCGTCGCCGCCTCCCCCGGCGGGAGCCTGGTCGCGGTCAGCCGGGGAGGACACGGCGAGATCCATGTCTTCGACGCGGACCGGGCGGCCCCGGTCACCACCCTGACCGTCCCGACCCTCCTGGACGACGGCGGCCATCTCGCGCTCCTCTCCCCCGGGGACGGAGCGCACGCCGACCCGGTCGGCCGCTGAGCGAGACGCCGCGGGTGGTGGTGCGGCAGGACCACCGCACCACCACCCGCCCCGCCGCACCCGAACCGGCGTCACCAGCAGGATCACCGGCACCGCCATCAGTGCGACCGGCGTCACCAGCAGGATCACCGGCACCGCCATCAGTGCGACCGGCGGCTCTGTCAGAACGACCGTGTCACCAGGAGGACTTGGTCACGCCCGGCAGGAATCCCGCGTGCGCCTGCTCACGCATCCGGACCCGGGAGAGCCCGAACCTGCGCAGGTATCCCCGGGGCCTGCCGTCGACGCTGTCACGGTTGCGGACCCGCGTCGCGCTGGCGTCGCGCGGCTGACGGCGCAACTCCTCGACGGCGGCGGCCCGGTCACGTTCCGGCGTGCCGGGCCGGCGGATGAGTTCCTTGAGCTCGGCCCTGCGTACGGCATGGCGCTCGACGATCGCCTGACGCCGGTCGTTCCGCGCGATCTTGCTCTTCTTCGCCATCAGACCTTCTCCCCCCGCGCGCGGATGCGCGCGACCGCGGCGTCGATGCCGATGCTGTCGATGGCCTTGATCGCCCGAGCACTCAGAGTGAGGCGCACGAACCGCCCCTCACTGGGCAGCCAGTACCGCTTGCGCTGAATATTCGGGTCGAACCGACGGGAAGTCCGGCGGTGCGAGTGGGAGATGGTGTTGCCGAATCCCGGCTTCGAGCCGGTCAGTTGGCAGTGGGCGGACATGAAGGTTACCTGCCTCTCCTGTGACGCATCCATTATTGAAAATGGAAACCATTGCCATATAGTAGCGCCCATGGCTCGCAACGAAGTACGCCCGGTCATCAAGCTCCGCTCCACCGCGGGGACCGGCTACACCTACGTCACCCGTAAGAACCGGCGGAACGACCCCGACCGGATGGTCCTGCGCAAGTTCGACCCGATCGCCCGCCGCCATGTCGACTTCCGCGAGGAGCGCTGAGACCCGCCCGGTCGGCCCCCTCCCCCGCAGACCCCTGAAGCCCAACCCCGAGGACACCGTCATGAAGCCCGGAATCCACCCCGCCTACCGCCCTGTCGTCTTCCGCGACAAGGCCGCCGACTTCGCGTTCCTGACCCGCTCGACCCTGTCCAGCGACCGCACCGTCGAGTGGGAGGACGGCGCCACCTACCCGGTGGTCGACGTGGAGATCTCCTCCGCGAGCCACCCCTTCTACACCGGCACCGCCCGCGTCCTGGACACCGCCGGACGCGTCGAGCGCTTCGAGCGCCGCTACGGACGCGGTGAGGCACGGTGAGCGAGCACCGCACCAGGCTGCCCGTCGTCATCGTCTGCGGCCTGCACTCCGAAGCACGCCGCGACGTGGTGGAAGGACTGCTGCGGGAGGTTCCGCACAGCGTCGCGCTGCACCACGACCTGTCGACGGCCACCGCCGGAACGGTCCATCGCTCGCTGCGGGACTCCGCCGGCGAGCTGGCCTCGGGCGAAGCGCCCCTGGTGAACGAGTGCGCCTGCTGCGCATTGCGCGAGGACCTCGTCCCCGAGCTCGAACGGCTCGCCGAGGACGGGCTGACCCGCCTCGCCGTCCTGGAGCTCTGGGACTCCGTCGAGCCGAAGTCCATGGCCGAGGTGATCGGCGCCCACACCGACGCCGCCGAGGTGACCAGCGTGTTCGCCGCGGTCGACCCCACCCTCGTCCTGCCCTGCCTGGTCAACGGCGACGATCTGGCCGAGGCCGGTCTCGCGGCGGCGCCGGCCGACCGGCGGACCATCGGCGACACCTGGGCGCGGCAGGTGGAGTACGCGACCGTCCTGGCCGTGGCGCAGAACCCGGCGGCCGACGACGAGGACCACGCGCTGATCCGGCAGCTCAATCCGACTGCCCGTCGGGTGGCCGCCGGGTCGCCCGAGTTGGCCCGGCTCGCCTTCGCCGGGTTCGACGTGGAGGCGGCGGCCGCGGGCCAGCACCCCGCCTGCGCGCTGCTTCCCCAGGAGGCGGAGGAGGCCGGGGTGGGCACGCTCGTCTGGCGTCGGCACCGCCCCTTCCACCCCGAGCGCCTCCTCGACGCCCTGGAGGACCTGAGCTGTGCGGCGGCCCGCAGCCGGGGCCGGTTCTGGCTCGCGGACCGGCCCGACACCCTGCTGTCCTGGGACGCGGCGGGCGGCGCGCTCTGTGTGGAGAACACCGGCCCGTGGCTCGCCTCGCTGCCGGACGCCGCCTGGTCCATGGTGCCGCCCTACCGGCGGGCGGCCGCCGCGCTGGACTGGCACCCCGAACACGGCGACTGCTGCCAGCACCTGGTCTTCGTCTCCCCCGGCCTCGACCGCGACGGCCTGACCGGACTGCTGGACTCCTGCCTGCTCACGGACGAGGAGTACGGCTCGGGCCGGGAGGCCTGGAAGAGCCTGCCCGCCGCGTTCGACGCTCTCCTCGACCCGGTCCACTGACGCCGCCCGTGCGGCCCGCGCCCCCGGCTCCGTAACCCCGTGACCACCACGCCCCCTTTAACCCCTGACCCCACGACCCCGCAACACGTCGACCACCGACGGCACTCAGCTGTCGCACCGAGCACGAGGAACCCTCATGGCACACCGGCAGGACCCCCGCAAACCGATCAAGAACCGGCCGAACCCCCTGGACGCCGCCAGGATCACGTACATCGACTACAAGGACACCGATCTGCTGCGGAGGTTCATCTCCGACCGGGGGAAGATCCGCAGCCGCCGGGTCACCCGGATCAGCGCCCAGCAGCAGCGGCAGATGGCGGCGGCCATCAAGAACGCCCGCGAGATGGCCCTGCTGCCGTACTCCGGATCCGCGGCGGGCCAGTAGCCCCGCACACCGCCCCCGCCCCCGCGGCGGGGCCGCGTTCGCGGCTCGGGATGCAGCACCGGGGCAGTCCGAGGACCATGGACGCATGGGCAGAGACATCCCGGAAAAAGGCACCCCCGGTCCGAGGTCATCGGATCCGGGAACAGCGGGTCGGCAGGGCGGCCCGCCGAGTCAGGGGCTCGCTCTCGCGGCCATGCTGTTCGCCGTGTCGATGACGTTCATCGACCAGACCATCGTCGCCATCGCCGCCCCGGACATCATCGACGAACTCGGGCTCACCTCCTCGCAGATGCAGTGGGTCGTCAACGCCTACCTGCTGACGCTGGCCGCGTTCTTCGCCCTGGGCGGACGGCTGTCCGACATCTTCGGGCACCGCCGCGTGATGCTGATCGGCACACTGGTCTTCGTCATCGCCTCCGCGATGTGCGGCGCGGTGCCCGCAGGGGAGTTCGCGCAGGCCTGGCTGATCGGCTTCCGGGCCGTCCAGGGCATCGGCGCGGCCCTGATGTTCCCCGCCGCGCTGGCCGTGGTCATCGCCGTGTTCCCGGTGGAACGGCGCGGCCGGGCGCTGGCCCTGTTCTTCGGGGTGTCCGGGGCCCTCACCGCGGTCGGGCCGCTGCTCGGCGGCTGGCTCACCGCGTGGACCTGGCGGGCGATCTTCTGGGTCAACGTCCCGATCGCCGTCATCGCCGTCGTCCTGGCGCTGCTGGCCCACATCCCGGACCGGGCCCGCCGCGAACCGCTGGACCTGCCCGGCGCGGCGCTGATCGCCGTCGGCATGGGGCTGACCGTGCTGGGTCTCCAGCAGGCGGCGACCTGGGGCTGGGACAGCGTGGCCACCTGGGCGTGCATCGCGGGCGGGCTGTTGGTGCTGGCGGTCTTCTGCCGGCTCGAGCTGCGCACCCGCTATCCGCTGATCAAGCTGCGGGTCTTCCGCGACCTGGCGTTCCGGGTCGACAACGCCGTGCTGTTCTTCTCCATGATGGCGTTCGTCCCGGTGTTCTTCTTCGCCTCCGTGTACGCGCAGGTCTCGCTGAGCGCCTCGCCGAACCAGGCCGCGCTGTATCTCCTGTACTTCTTCATCGGCTTCGGGATCGCCTCCCAGTGGGGCGGCCGGATCCTCGACAAGCGCGGCGCACGCCCGGCGATGAAGCTCGGCACGGCGCTCGGCGCGGTCGGGTTCGCCCTGTGGGCCGGGAAGTTGACGTCGCTGTCCATGCACGACCAGTGGCTGTACGCGGCCATGGCGGGCGCGGGCATCGGACTGCTGCTGGCGCCGGCCTCGACGGACGCGGTGAACCGGGCGATCGACGCCTCGTACGGCGAGGTCACCGGTATCACGCAGACCGTGCGCAACTTCGCCGCCAGCATCGGACTGGCCGTCTACGGCACCATGCTGACCCATACGACGATCACCAAGGTGGACGAGACCCTGCGGAGCAAGGGCGTGCCGGACGGCGCGTCGCGCGATGCGGCCGAGTCCATCGCACAGTCGGTGACCGGCCAGGCGGACTCCCGCGGGCCGTCCGGTTCGGGGCCGGTGGCCGAGACCGTACGGGACTCGATGTCGGCGATCCGGATGGACTTCGCCGAGGCGAACCAGTGGGTGTTCTACGGGATGGCCATCGCCCTGGGCGTCGCCTTCCTGATCTCGCTGCGCCATCCGGGAACCCGGGTGACGCAGGAGTCCTCCTCCGGATCCTCCGCGCCGGCGGCGGAGTCTCCTCGTACGTGAAGCACCGGCGGGAGTCCGGGAGTCGGGGGTCCGGGAGTCCGGCCGTCGAACCGACCGGGGCGGGTCGCTGCCGGCCGCGGCGGAGACGGCTGGGGCGACCGCAGGGCTCCCGGTCGTCTGGACGGGGGCGTGTGCGGGGCACGCCGGGCGGGGCGGAACGCCGGACGCGGTCGGACGGGGCGGAGAGTGTCGCGCTCCCTCACTCCGGCGTCGGCGGGGCCCCGGTGGGTCAGAAGGCGAAGACGGCGTTGTCGTTCATGCTGCCCGCCATCTCGCAGGCGTTGCCGTACGTGGTGCTGAACTGGACCGGCTTGCCCTGCCAGACACCGTGGGCGGTCACCGAGACCGGGTCCCACTGGCGGGTACAGGTCCGGTTCGACGGGCCGGCGGTGAGCTCGGCGAACTTCCCCTGGACCGCGGCCAGCTCCTTGCAGGCCGAGGCGGGAGCGGGGTGGGTCCCCTCGGCGGTGGGGGCACAGGTGAGCGTCACGGCGCGCTCGACGGTGGCGGTCAGCGGGTCCTCGCCGCGGGAGACCGTGAGGACGAGCGCGGAGGGCGCGTAGAGACTCTCCGCCCTCACCGGTGCGGCCTGGGCCGTGGCGGTCGCGAAGCCGCCGAGCAGAAGGGTGCTCGCCGTGACGGTTGCGAAGATCGCGTAAGTGTTGCGTCGCATTAGTGAAAACTCCTTGGTCGAGTGCCTGATTGCGGTCAGGAGTCTTACGCATGCGGAAAGTAGGCGCACATCCACGGCCAGCTTCCAGCCGCAGACGGATGTTCGAGCCGACCGAATGGTCATTCGGGCAGCTCAGACACCCCGCGCGGATCGTCCAGCATATGGACAGGCTTCGGCGGTTCAATCCGAAACGACCCTCTGACCTGCGGATACATCGGAACCTCCCGCTAGGTCACACCGTCGCTTCGGCCGGAAAGTACCGCCATCCGGGGACCCTCGCGCCGGATCGGCACTGCCGGCCACCTCCCCGACGGCACGCGGCAGCGCCCGGCGAGGGGTCCGCGAGCCACGCGCGAGTTACGCGGAGGACACGATTCCGAATCCCCCTTGACCAGGGGAAGTTAGGTTAGGCTAACCTCACGGTCGTGATCGCTCCTGCCCTCGACCGAGAAGACCCACCGCCGCGTCGGCGCTCCGCGCCCGCTGCCGGTGACCCCGCCGCGCCCGCCGGTGCCGAGCCCGGCCCGGCCGCGTCCTTGACGACCCCGGCACCCGACGCCGGCCTCGACGCCCGCAACATGACGATCGCGTACGACCGTACCGACGTCGTGCACGGGGCCGACCTCCGGCTGCCGCGCGGCCGCGTCACCGCGCTCATCGGGCCGAACGGCAGTGGGAAGTCGACCCTCCTGCGGGCCGTGGCCCGGCTGCACAAGGCCCGTACCGGCAGCGTGACCGTGGCGGCCGGGGACACCGGGCCCGTCGACGCCCTCGCCCTGTCGCGCTCCGACTTCGCGCGCCGCGTCACCCTGCTCGCACAGAGCCGGAACGCCCCGGCCGGGCTCAGCGTGCGCGATGTGGTCGGATTCGGCCGGCACCCCTACCGGGGCCGGCTCCGGGGAACCGATCCGGACGGCGCCCGGATGGTCGAGCACGCGCTGACCGTCACGAACCTCGCCGAGTTCGCCGACCGGGGGGTGGAGAGCCTCTCCGGCGGTCAGCTCCAACGCGTCTGGTTCGCCTGCTGCCTGGCTCAGGACACCGACGTCCTCCTCCTCGACGAGCCGACGACCTATCTCGATCTGCGCTACCAGGTGGAGATCCTCGATCTCGTCCGCGATCTGGCCGACACCCACGGCGTCACCGTCGGGGTCGTGCTCCACGACCTCGATCAGGCCGCCGCCGTGGCCGACCAGGTCGTCCTCCTCTCGTCCGGGCGGATCGTCGCCGCGGGCACGCCCGCCGAGGTCTACGCCCCCGAACGGCTCACCGACGCCTACGGCATCCGTATCGACGTCGAACCCGACTCCTCCACCGGCATCCCGCGCACCCGCGCGGTCGGCCGCCACCACCTTCGTTCCGAAAGGCCCAGAACACCCTCATGAAGAACCAGCACCTGATGTGGCCCGCCCTCGCCGCCGCGGCCGCGCTCGCCCTCACGGCCTGCGGCACCACCGAGGCGCCGAAGAAGGAGTCGGCCGGGGACAGCGCGGTGACCGTCACCGACTCCCGCGGCAAGAAGGTCACGCTCGACGGGCCCGCCAAGCGCGTCGTCGGCACCGAGTGGAACGTCGTCGAGACGCTCGTGACCCTCGGCGTCCAGCCGGTCGGCGTGGCCGACGTCAAGGGCTACACCGCGTACGACAAGGCAGCCCCGCTCGCCGAGGGCGTCAAGGACATAGGCACCCGGGGCGAGCCCAGCGTCGCCACCGTCGCCGGTCTGGAGCCCGACCTCATCGTCGCCACCACCGACCTGTCCGACTCCGCCATCGCGCAGCTGTCCAAGGCCGCCCCGGTCGTGGTGGTGCGCGCGGCCGACGCGAGCCGGCAGATCGACCAGATGGTCGACACCGTCGACCTGATCGCCAAGGCCACCGGCACCGAGGACAAGGCCGCGTCGGAGGTCGACTCCTTCCGCAAGGCGGTCGCCGACGGCAGGAAGAAGCTCGCGGACGCCGGACTCGACGGCGAGCAGGTCGCGTTCGCCGACGGCTGGCAGGAGGGCAACCAGGTCTCGGTCCGCCCGTACGCCAAGGGCTCGCTGCTCTCCGACGTCAACACCGAACTCGGCCTCGTCGACCCGTGGAAGCTGAAGGGCGACCAGTCCTACGGCCTGGCGGCGACCGATGTCGAGGGCCTCACGAAGATCGGCGACGCGCGGTTCGCCTACATCGCCAACGACTCCGACGGCGGCGACCCCTTCGCCGACGGCCTCAAGGACAACGCGGTCTGGAAGTCCCTCCCGTTCGTCAAGAACGACGAGGTCCACCGGCTGCCCGACGGCATCTGGATGTTCGGCGGCCCCGCCTCGATGCGCGCGTACATCGACGCCCTCGTCGGCGCGCTGACCGCCTGACGATGAACACACGCACCACAACCGCCCCGCCCGCCCCCGTGCAGACGGTGGCGGGCGCGGCCGGTCCGGCCGGGGCCGTGTCCCCGGTGACGGCCGGCCGGCCGGCCCGCCGCGGCCGGATGTTCCTCCTCGGGCTCGCGGGGCTCTGCGCCCTGGCCGCCCTCGCGATCGTGCACGTGAGCCAGGGCACCGCCGCCGTCGATCTGCACACGCTCTGGCACCTGGCCACCGGGGCCGTCTCCGACCGGACCGCCGACGAGCAGACGGCCGCCGTGGTCCTGGACTCCCGGCTGCCCCGGCTCGCCGCCGGGCTCCTCGTCGGCTGCGCGCTCGGCGCGGCGGGCGCCGCCCTCCAGTCGGTGTCGCGCAACATGCTGGCCTCCCCCGACACGCTCGCCGTGAACGCGGGCGCGTATCTCGCGGTGGTCGCGGTCGCCGCGTTCGGCATCACGCTGCCCGCGCTGCCGGCCGGGGCCACGGCGTTCCTCGGCGGGCTGCTGGCGGCGGGCGTCGTCCTCGGCCTGTCGCGGGCGGGGGCCGGACCCATCCGGCTGGTGCTGGCGGGTTCGGCGCTCACCCTCGCGCTGTCCGGGCTGAGCGGGATGCTGCTGCTCCTGCGCTCCCAGCAGACGACCGGGCTGTTCGCCTGGGGCAACGGTTCGCTCGCCCAGATCGGCATGCAGTCCATCGACCGGCTCGCCCCGGTCGCCCTCGTGGCGTTCGCCGGGCTCATGCTGTTGGGCAGGCGGCTGGACATCCTCGCCCTCGGCGACGACGGGGCGGCGGTCGTGGGGGTGAGCCCCCGGCTGACGCGCAGCACGGCCGTGGTCCTCGCGGTGCTGCTGGCGGCGGTGTCCGTGGCGGTCGCGGGGCCGGTCGGCTTCGTCGGTCTGTGCGCGCCCGCCGTGGTCCGGCTGCTCAGTACGTGGATCCCGGGCCTGGTCCGGCACCACGCGTTCATCCCGGCGTCGTCGCTCGCGGGGGTGCTCGTGGTGCTCGGCGCGGATGTGCTGCTGCGCGCGGTGTTCGGCGCCCAGGCGGGGGCCGAGGTGCCCACCGGGATCGTCACGACCTGCTTCGGCGCACTCGTCCTGGTCGTCCTGGCCTACCGGTCGCGCGACATGGGCACGGACAGCGGCTCCACGGCGTTCGCCCGGATGCGCGGTCGGCGCGCGTTCGTCCTCACGCTGGTGGCGACGGTCGTGGGGCTGCTCGGCGCGGTGGTGGCGGCGACGCTGTTCGGCGACGCCACGCTGCTCCTGGGCGATGTGGGCCACTGGCTCACCGGCCGGTCGGGGCAGTTGGTGACGTACATCCTCGACACCCGCGTCCCCCGGGTCGCCGCCGCCCTGCTGGCCGGTGCGGCGCTGGCCGTCGCGGGAGCCGTCGTCCAGGCGGTGTCGCGCAACCCGCTCGCGGAGCCGGGCGTCCTCGGCGTCGTCAGCGGGGCCGGCGTGGGGGCGGTCGCCGTCCTCACCGTCGTACCGCTGGCGAGCTTCTGGCTGATCGGCGGGTCCGCGCTGGCCGGTGCGGCGACCGCCGCGGCGCTGGTGTTCGGTCTGGCCGCACGCCGTGGTCTGGAGCAGAACCGCCTGGTGCTGATCGGCATCGGGGTCCAGGCGGGCGCGGGCGCGTTCGTCAGTCTGCTGATCGTGCTCACCGACCCGCACAACGAGACGAAGGCGCTGGCCTGGCTCGGCGGGTCGACGTACGGTCGGACGTTCCCCGAGCTGATTCCGGTGCTGGTGGCCCTGGTCGTCGCGCTGCCCGTCCTCGCGGTGATGCGCCGCGAACTGGACCTGATCGGGCTGGACGACGAGACGCCCGCCCTGCTCGGCGTACGGATCGGCGCCACCCGGCTGGGGCTGCTGAGCCTGGCCGTCCTTCTGACGGCGGGGGCCGTGGGGGCGGTCGGTGTGATCGGGTTCGTCGGCCTCGTCGCCCCGCACGCGGCACGCGCCCTGGTGGGCCGCCGTCATGTGCGGGTCATTCCGGTGAGCGCGCTGCTCGGCGCGCTGTTGGTGGTCGTGTCCGACACGGTCGGCCGGACGGTCATCGCTCCGGCGCAGATCCCGGTCGGGCTCCTCACGGCCGTGATCGGGGCGCCGTACTTCATCTGGCTGCTCTGGCGGTCCCGGCGCGAGGAGTGACGACGGTCCTTCGCCGCCCGAGGACGCGCCGGGCCTGGTCGGAGTTGCTCGGCGCGGGACGGCGCGTGCGCCGTAGCCGTGATCGGTGGACGATCGCGGCTACGGCGCACGGCTGTGGTCCGAAGGTGATCAGACGGAGAAGCGGTGGTCCCCCGAGCCGACGGCGAAGACCGCGCAGCCGTCCTCCATCCGCAGGAACCGGGCGCCGGTGTGCGTGACGTCCTCGGCCCGGCCTGCCGCGATCCACACGTCGGCGGTGGTGTTCACGGGCAGGCTCACGGTCAGCTGGAAGCGGCCCTTCTCCGTCTTCCAGTCGGTGGTGACCGGGCCGTAGAGGGAGGTGAACCGGCCCCGGGCGCGGGTGATGCCGCCGCCGGGCCGGGGCCGCACGGTGACCTTGCGGAAGCCGGGAGCGGCGGGGGCGATGCCCGTGATGTGCGCGTACATCCACTCCCCCACCGAGCCGTACGCGTAGTGGTTGAAGGAGTTCATCCCGGCGTCCTGGAAGCTTCCGTCCGGCTTGATGGAGTCCCAGCGCTCCCACATGGTCGTGGCCCCGCGGTCGATCTGGTATCCCCAGCTCGGGAAGGTCCGCTGGAGCAGCAGGCGGTACGCCACATCCGTGTGCCCGGTGTCGGTGAGGACGGGGAGCAGGCGCGGGGTGCCGAGGAAGCCGGTGGACAGATGCCAGTCCTTCGCCTCGACGAGGGCGACGAGGCGGTCGGCCGCGGTGCGCCGTTCCGCCGCGGTCAGGAGGTCCATGGAGAGCGCGAGGACGTACGCGGTCTGGGTGTCTCCCTTCACCCGGCCGCCGTCGGTGACGTAGGCGGCGCGGAAGGCGTCGCGGATCTCCGCGAACAGTGCCGTGTACGGGGCCGGATCCTTGCCCAGGACCCGGGCGGTCCGGGCCACGAGGTCGGCGCTGTGGGCGTAGTAGGCGGTCGCGATGACGTCCTTGGGGGTGTCGTCGGCGATGTTGAGCCAGTCGCCGTAGCCCTCGGCCGGACGCAGTCGTCCGGTGCTGTGCGCGTCGAGGTGGTCGAGCCACTTCAGCATCGAGGGCCAGGCCCGTTCCAGTACCTGGGTGTCGCCGTAGGCCTGGTGGAGGGCCCAGGGGACGGTGACGCCCGCGTCGCCCCAGCCGGCCGAGCCCGCGCCGAGGCCCTCGACGTGCGGTGCGACGTCCGGGAAGGCGCCGTCGGCGGTCTGGTCGTCCTGGAGGTCGCTCAGCCATTTGCCGAGGAAGCGCGCGGACTCCATCGTGTAAGCGGCGGTGGGCGCGAAGACGTTGATGTCACCGGTCCAGCCCAGGCGTTCGTCGCGGGCGGGGGTGTCGGTGGGGATGGAGAGGAAGTTGCCGCGCTGGCCCCAGGTGATGTTGCTGTGGAGCTGGTTGAGCAGCGGGACGTCGGTCTCGAACTCCATGGTGAAGGGCGCGTCGGTGTGGATCACCCGCCCGACGATGGCGTCGAGCGGCGGCTTTCCCGGATAGCCGGTCACTTCGACGTAGCGGAAGCCGTGGAAGGTGAAGCGGGGCTCGTACGTCTCCCGGCCGCCGCCCTTGAGGGTGTAGTGGTCGGTCGCGGCGGCGGTGCGGAGGTTGGTGGTGTAGACGGTGCCGTCGGGGTTCAGCACCTCCGCGTGGCGCAGCCGCACGGTGGTGCCGGCGCGGCCGGTGACGCGCAGGCGTGGGGTGCCGACCATGTTCTGGCCGAGGTCGAAGACGAAGACGCCGGGGCGGGGTTCGGTGATCTTCCGGGCCTTCAGTTCCTGGATGACCCGGCAGGGCCCGTCCGGCTCCGCTACCAGTTCGGCGGTGACCTTCTCCTCGGCCGGCACGGCCTTCTCCCAGGCCGCGTCGTCGAATCCGGCGCGCAGCCAGCCGTCGGTCTCGCGGCGGGCGTCGTAGGTCTCGCCGGTGAGCAGGTCCGCCAGGGTGATGGGCCCGGTGGCGGCCCGCCAGTCGGTGCCCGACAGCACCCGCTCGGTCGTGCCGTCCCGGTAGGTGACCTCCAACTGGCCGAGGAAGGCCGGGTGTTCGCCGTACTGGTGCGGGCCGAACATGCCGACATTGCCCGCGTACCAGCCGGTGGCCAGCTCCACGGCGAGGGTGTTGGCCCCGGAGCTGAGCAGCTCGGTGACGTCGTGGGTCTGGTACTGGATCCGCTTGGCGTAGTCGGTCCAGCCCGGGGCGAGACGGTCAGCTCCGACGCGCTCGCCGTTGAGGTGGGCCTCGTAGAGGCCGAGCGCCGTGGAGTACAGGCGGGCCCGTTCGACCGGCTTGCGCCGCAGCCGGAACTCGTGGCGGAGCTGGGCGACGGGGGCGTAGGCGGGGGCGACCTTCCCCCAGGGGCCGGAGCCCCACGCGGCGAGGACCTTTGCGGCGGCCCAGCCGCCGTCGTCGTAGTCCAACGCCTGCCAGTCGCCCGTGGGTTCGGCGTCGGCGGCCTTCCAGGCGTCCCCGGTGGCGATGGTGCGGACGCCGTCGGCGGTGGTCAGCTCCAGCGCTCCGAGCAGGCCGGCCGGGCCGGTCACGTCGTTGGTCGCGGCGACGGCGAGCACATGGCGGCCGGGGGTGAGCTGCCGGGTCACGTCCGTGAGGGAGGGGCGGCGCCAGGTCTCGGCGGCCTGATCCGCGTCGGCCCGCGCGACCTCGGCCCCGTCCAGGTGCGCGACGTATCCGTCGTCGGCGGTGAGGACGAGCCGGGCCCGGGTCACCCCCTCGGGTACGTCGAAGGCGCCCCGGAACCAGCGGGTCGCGGCGGGAGCGCTGGTCGCCGGGTCGCCCTCCGGGAACCAGATCCAGGACGCGGCGTCCAGGGCGGGCGCGCCGACAAGGGAGGCCGGCGCCCCGATCCAGTGCGCGGACCAGTCCGACGCTTCGTTGAGGCCGGTCTCCCACCAGGCGGACTCGGACCAGGCGGAGACCCGGCCCTCGTCGTCCCAGACCCGCACGGTCCAGTAGTAGCGGGTACGGGAGCGCAACTCCGGTCCGCCGTAGGTCACCTGGACCGAGTCCGGGGAGTCGACCTTGCCGCTGTCCCAGACGTCGGGGCGCTCCAGGGCGCGTTCGCTGAAGGCGACGCGTATCTGGTAGGCGCTCTGGCTGCGTCCCGCCGCGGTGGCGGACAGCGGCCAGCTGAGACGCGGGCGGGCGCTGCCGATGCCGAGGGGGCGCGTCACGTATTCGGCCCTCGATCCGCCCACCCGCAGCGACTTGGCTCCGCTCGCGCCGGTCGCGCCACGTTCGGCGGCCTGCGCGGGCGGGATGGCTCCGGCGATGAGGGTGGTTCCCAGGGCGGTGGCAGTCGTGCTGAGCAGTCGTCGTCTGCTGATCACACTCGGCTCCGATTCGGCGAAGGGGAAAGGGCGGGATGGAGACTCAGGGTGAGGCGGCGAAGGGCCGGGCGGCGTCGACGCGGCGGGCGGCCGCGTCCCAGACGGCCTGGCCGCCGGTCGGTTCGTAGCGGGTCAAGGGCTGGGTGCGGGCGATGAGTTCACGCGTGGCGGCGAGGTCGCCGGGCAGGCCGTGGGCCCGCGCCTGGACGAGGACGTTGCCGAACGCGGCCGCCTCGGCGGGACCGGCCACGACCGGCACACCGCAGGCGTCGGCGGTGAGCTGGCACAGCAGGCCGTTGCGCGCCCCGCCGCCGACGATGTGCACGACGTCGACCGCACGGTCGGCCAGCAGTTGCGCCTGGTGGATCGCGCGGCGGTGGGCGAGGGCCAGCGAGTCGAGAATGCAGCGCGTGGTCTCCCCCGGGGTCAGGGGCGCCGGCAGGCCGGCCGCCCGGCAGCCGGCCGCGATGCGCGCGGGCATGTCGCCGGGGGCCAGGAACTCCGGTGCCGCGGCGTCCACGACGGACCGCAGAGCGGGGGCGCGGGCGGCCTCGGCGAGCAGCGGGGCGAGATCGTCCCGGCCCCAGGCGCGCATGCACTCCTGGAGCAGCCACATGCCCATGATGTTGCGCAGGAAGCGGACGGTGCCGTCGATGCCCAGCTCGTTGGTGAAGTTCGCGGCGCGGCTCGCCTCGGTGGTGACGGGGGCGTCGAGTTCGAGCCCGGCCAGGGACCAGGTCCCGGTGCAGAGGTAGGCGAACCGCTCGCCCCGCCCGGCCGGGACGGCGGCGACGGCGGAGGCGGTGTCGTGCGAGCCGACGGTGGTCACCGGGACGGGGCCGGGCAGCCCGGTCAGCTCCTGGACCAGCGGCAGCGTCGAACCGGCGGGGTCGCCGGGGCGGCGCAGCGGGGCGAAGAGGGCGAGGTCGATGCCGAGCCGGTCTGCCAGGGCGCGGTTCCAGTCGCCGGTGCGCGGGTCGATGAGCTGGGTGGTGGAGGCGTTGGTGAGTTCGGTCCCCTGCTCCCCCGTGAGCCAGTGGGTGATCAGGTCCGGGATGAGCAGGAGCCTTTTCGCGGCGGCGAGTTGGGGGGTGCCGCGGGCGGCCACGAGTTGGTAGAGCGTGTTGAACGGGGCGTGCTGGATGCCGGTCGCCCGGTAGAGGGCCTCCGGCGGGAGCGTGGCCCACACCTGTTCCGGGGCGGTGTCGGTGCGCCGGTCGCGGTAGTGGACGGGGTTGCCGAGGAGGGATCCGTCGGCGTCGAGCAGGCCGTAGTCCACCGCCCAGCTGTCGATGCCGAGGGAGTCCACCGGACCCGCCGCGCGCAGTCCGTCGAGCACCCCCCGGTAGAGGCCGAGGATGTCCCAGCGCAGCCCCTCCGGCAGGTGCACGGGCCGGTTGGGGAAGCGGTGCACCTCGGTGAGGTCCAGGGTGTCGGGGCCGGCGCGACCGACCATGACCCGGCCGCTGGAGGCCCCCAGGTCGACCGCGGCGAGGGTCTGCGTACGGGCGTTCATCGCAGGAAGGCCCCGGCGACCCCGGCGTCGACGGGGATGTGGAGGCCGGTGGTGTGGGTCAGCTCGCCTCCGGTGAGGGCGAAGACGGCGTTGGCGACGTGTTCGGGCAGCACTTCGCGCTTGAGGAGGGTGCGCTGGGCGTAGAACGCGCCGAGTTCCTCCTCCTCGATCCCGTAGGTCGCGGCGCGCTGCGCGCCCCAGCCGCCGGCGAAGATGCCGGAGCCGCGCACGACACCGTCCGGGTTGACCCCGTTGACGCGGATGCCGTCCGCGCCCAGCTCGGCGGCGAGCAGGCGTACTTGGTGGGCCTGGTCGGCCTTGGCGGCGGAGTAGGCGACGTTGTTCGGACCGGCGAAGACGGCGTTCTTCGAGGCGATGTAGACGAGGTCGCCGCCGAAGCCCTGGGCGCGCATGACGCGGGCGGCCTCGCGGGCCACGAGGAAGGAGCCCCGGGCCATGATGGCGTGCTGGAGGTCCCAGTCCCCGACCGTGGTCTCCGCGAGCGGCTTGGAGATGGAGATGCCCGCGTTGTTCACCACCAGGTCGACGCCGCCGAAGGCGAGTGCCGCCGCGTCGAAGGCGGCCGCGACCTGCTCCTCACGGGTGACGTCGACCGTGACGGCGACCGCCCGGTCCGGGCCGCCGAGCTCCTCGGCGACGGCTGCTCCGCTCGCCGCGTCCAGGTCGGCGACGACCACGCAGGCGCCCTCCGCGACGAGGCGGCGGGCGATGGCCCGGCCGATGCCGCTGCCCGCGCCCGTCACGAGGGCTACCCGGGTGGCCAGCGGCTTGGGCTTCGGCATCCGCCGGAGTTTGGCCTCCTCCAGGGCCCAGTACTCGATGCGGAACTTCTCCGACTCCTCGATCGGCGCATAGGAGGAGACGGCTTCCGCGCCGCGCATCACGTTGATCGCGTTGAGGTAGAACTCCCCCGCCACCCGGGCGGTCTGCTTGTCCTTGCCGAAGCTGAACATCCCCACGCCGGGGATCAGCACGATCGCCGGGTCCGCGCCCCGCATCGGGGGCGAACCCGGCTCCGCGTGACGCCGGTAGTAGGCGGCGTACTCCTCCCGGTAGCCGACGTGCAGCTCGCTCAGGCGCCGTACGGCTTCGGCGGGCTCGGCGGTCGGTGGCAGGTCGAGCACCAGGGGCCTGACCTTCGTGCGGAGGAAGTGGTCCGGGCAGGAGGTGCCCAGCGCCGCGAGCCTCGGGTGCTCGGTGCGGGCGAGGAAGTCCAGGACCGCTTCGGAGTCGTCGAAGTGGCCGACCTGGGGACGGTCCTGGGAGGCGAGGGCGCGTATGTGCGGGGCGAGAGCGGCGGCGCGCTCACGGCGCTCGGCCCCGGGCAGCGCCTCGTACCCGTCGAGGACCGGTCCGAACGGTTCGGGCCTGCCGCGTTCGGTCAGGAACGTCTCGGCGGTGCCGATGATACGGAGCGCGTTGGCCTCGCACTCCTCGGACGTCCCGCCCCAGGCCGTGATGCCGTGGCCGCCGAGGACGCAGCCGATGGCCCCCGGGTTGGCCTCCTTGACCGCGGCGATGTCCAGGCCGAGCTGGAATCCGGGGCGCCGCCACGGAACCCAGGCGACCGTGTCGCCGAAGCAGTCGGCGGTCAGCTTCTCGCCGTCGGCGGCGCAGGCGAGCGCGATCCCCGAGTCGGGGTGCAGGTGGTCGACGTGCGGCGCGTCGACGAGTCCGTGCATGGCGGTGTCGATGGAGGGGGCCGCGCCGCCCTTGCCGTGCAGGCAGTAGTCGAACGCGGCGACCATCTCGTCCTCGCGCTCCACGCCCGCGTAGACGCCGCGCAGAGCGCGCAGCCGGTCCAGCCGGAGCACGGCGAGCCCTTCGGCGGTGAGGGTGCCGAGGTCGCCGCCGGAGCCCTTGACCCACATCAGCTCGACGTCCTCGCCGGTGACCGGGTCGGGCGCCGCGCCTTTGGCGGAGGCGTTGCCGCCTGCGTAGTTGGTGTTGCGCGGGTCGGCGCCGAGCCGGTGGGAGCGGGCCAGGAGGGCTGCGGCCTGTGGGTGGAGTGCCATGGGTTCCTCGGTGTCCTTCGCGAAGGGGCGGCAAAGAGGCGGTACGGGGACGGCGGACAAGGGGGCGGTGTCTGACGGGGGCGTCGGGGCCCGTACGCGACGGGGGGCGACGGGGCCCGTGCGCGACGGGGGGGTGCGTCGGGGCCCGTGTGCGACGGGCCGTTCGGCGGGGCGCGGGGCCCCTGTCGGGCGCGGCGGCCGTACCGGGCGGGCAGCGGGTTAGGCGCCCCAGCCCGCCTGTCGGCCGCCGATCCGCTCCTCGGCGGTCTTCTTCGCCCAGCCGGAGCGCCGGTAGGCGGCCATCGGGTCGCCGTCGAGGCCCTGTTCCTCGCGGACCTCGGCGAGCAGCGGCCGTACGTCGGTGTTGTAGGCGTCCATGAGCACGGCGTTGGCCTCCAGGACGTCGCCGGCCCGCTGGGCGGCGGCCAGCGCCTCACGGTCGACGAGCAGGGCCTTGGCCGTGGCTTCCTGCACGTTCATCACCGAGCGGATGATCGCGGGGATCTTCTCCTCGATGTTGTGGCACTGGTCGAGCATGAAGGCGACGTCCGCGGTGAGCCCGCCGCCGCGGGCGACCTCGTACATGATGCGGAAGAGCTGGAAGGGGTCGGCCGCCCCCACCATCAGGTCGTCGTCCGCGTAGAAGCGGGAGTTGAAGTCGAAGGCCCCGAGCCGGCCCTCGCGCAGCAGGGTCGCGACGATGAACTCGATGTTGGTGCCGGGTGCGTGGTGCCCGGTGTCCACGACGACCTGCGCCTTGGGCCCGAGCTTGAGGCAGTGGGCGTAGGCCGTCCCCCAGTCCGGGACGTCGGTGGTGTAGAAGGCGGGCTCGAAGAGCTTGTACTCCAGGAGCATCCGCTGGTCGTCGCCGAGCCGCTCGTACACGGCGGTGAGCGCCTCGGCGAGCCGGTCCTGCCGCTCGCGGATGTCATCCTGGCCGGGGTAGTTCGTGCCGTCCGCGAACCACAGCTTGAGGTCCCGGGATCCCGTGGCGTCCATGATGTCGACGCAGGCCAAGAGGTGGTCCAGCGCCTTGCGGCGGACGGCGGCCTCCGGGTGGCAGACGCTGCCGAGCCGGAAGTCGTCGTCCTGGAAGGTGTTGGCGTTGACGGCCCCGAGGGCCAGGCCCCGGTCGCGGGCGTGGTCGGCGAGGGCCGCGTAGTCGTCGACCGTGTCCCAGGGAATATGGAGGGCGACGGTGGGCGCGGCCCCGGTGAACTCGTGCACCTTCGCCGCGTCGTCCAGTTTCTCCTGGGGGGTGCGGGGCACACCGGGCCGGGCGAAGACCTTGAAGCGGGTCCCCGAATTCCCGTAGGCCCAGGAAGGCGTCTCGATGGCCTGGGACGTGAGGGCGGCCTTCACCATGGCGGGCTCGGTCACTTCGTCGCTCCTGTGACGTCGGGGTGAACTCGAATGAATCTGAAACGATTCACGCGGCTTGAAGGTAGGAGCGCCCACGAGAGCTGTCAACCCTCCTGGCAGCCTGGACCCGGCGGAACCTCACTCGGATAAGGGTCGAACGAGAATTTGCGTTCACCCCCATTGACGCGACCCAAGGGACCTGCCTAACGTCCCGGCAACTCATTTGAAACCTTTCACGATGCCGTGAGGACGCCCTCCGCGTCGTTGAGGAGCCCCCAATGACCCACCGGTCCGCCAAGGATCCGGCCCCCGTACTGGCACTGAGGGACGTCTCCAAGTCCTTCGGGGCCGTGCGAGCCCTGCGGGACGTGTCCCTCGACCTGTTCCCCGGCGAGGTCCACGCCCTCGCCGGGGAGAACGGCGCGGGAAAGTCGACCCTGATCAAGACGCTCGCCGGAGTGCACCGGCCCGACGCCGGCCAGGTCCTGCTGGACGGCGAGCGGGCCGTGTTCCACGGTCCCGCCGACGCCCGGGACGCCGGCATCGCCGTCATCTACCAGGAACCCACGCTCTTCCCCGACCTGTCGATCGCCGAGAACATCTTCATGGGCCGGCAGCCCCGGCGGGCGCTGGGCCGGATCGACCACCGGGCCACCCGGACCGCCACGGCCGCCCTGATGCACCGGCTCGGGGTAGAGCTCGACCCCGACCGCCCGGCGCGCGGCCTGTCGATCGCGGACCAGCAGATCGTCGAGATCGCCAAGGCCCTCTCCTTCGACGCCCGCGTCCTGATCATGGACGAGCCGACGGCCGCGCTCACCGGCAGCGAGGTGGCGCGGCTGTTCGGCGTGGTCCGGGCGCTGCGCGAGCAGGGGGCCGCCGTGCTGTTCATCTCGCACCGGCTGGAGGAGATCTTCCGCATCTGCGAACGGGTCACCACCCTGCGGGACGGGGCGCTGATCGCCAGTGAACCGCTGGCCGGCATGGCCGAGGAGGATCTGGTCCGCCGGATGGTCGGCCGCGACCTGGACGAGCTCTATCCGAAGCAGGACGTCGAGGCCGGCGAGGTCGCCCTCAGCGTCCGGCGGCTCACCCGCGAAGGCGTGTTCACCGACGTCTCCTTCGATGTGCGCTGCGGCGAGATCGTCGGCATGGCCGGGCTGGTGGGCGCCGGGCGCACCGAGGTGGCGCGGGCCGTGTTCGGCATCGACCGGTGGGACGCGGGCGAGGTCGAGGTGGCCGGACGGGCCCTCGTCAACGGCGCCCCTTCCACCGCCATGGCCGCGGGCCTCGCCCTGGTACCCGAGGACCGGCGCGCCCAGGGCCTGGTGATGGGAATGTCCATCGAGCGCAACATCGGCCTGACCGGCCTGCGCACCACCCGGAAGGCGGGGCTGATGGACCGGGGCGCGGAGCGCAGCCGGTCGCTCGACTGGGCGGTGCGGCTCCAGGTGAAGTACGCCCGCATCGCCGATGCCGTCTCCACCCTGTCCGGCGGCAACCAGCAGAAGGTGGTCCTGGCCAAGTGGCTCGCCACCGGGCCCGCCGTGCTGATCGTCGACGAGCCGACGCGCGGGATCGACGTGGGCACCAAGGCGGAGGTGCACCGGCTGCTGAGCGCGCTGGCCGCCGACGGGGTGGCGGTGCTGATGATCTCCTCCGACCTGCCCGAGATCCTCGGCATGGCCGACCGGGTGCTGGTGATGCACGAGGGCCGCCTCACCGCCGAGATCCCCCGCTCCGACGCCACCGAGGAGAGCGTGATGGCCGCAGCCACCGGGAGGGCCGCCGCATGACGGTGACGACGACCGAACCGGCGCCCGTCGCGCCGATCCCCGAGTCCAGCAGCACCCGGCTCGTCGACCGCGTCTTCAGGATGCGCGAACTGGCCATCCTGTTCGTCCTGTTGGTGATGCTCGTCGTCACCCAGCTCGGCAACAGCGCGTTCCTCTCCGAGCAGGGCATCAAGGACCTGCTGCTCAACGCCACGATCCTGGCGCTGGTCGCCACCGGCCAGTCGCTGGTGGTCATCACCCGCAACGTCGACCTGTCCGTGGGCTCGACGCTCGGCATCAGCGCCTTCGCCGCCGGTACGTATCTCCAGGGCGGCGGGCACCCGGTGGTGGCCGTGGCGCTGGCCGTGCTGCTCGGCGTCGGGTGCGGGCTGCTGAACGGGCTGCTCGTGAGCCTGGGCCAGGTGCCCGCGCTGGTCGTGACGCTCGGCACGCTCTACATCATCCGGGGCATCGACTCCATCTGGGTGGGCTCGCGGCAGATCACCGCGGCAGATCTCCCGGGCGGATTCGTGGACTTCGGCTCCGGCGGCATCTCGGCGGTGCCCTGGCTGGCGATGATCGCGCTGGCGCTGCTGGTGTCCACGGCGTACTACCTCAAGCACTTCGGCAGCGGGCGCGAGCTGTACGCGCTGGGCTCCAACCCGGAGGCCGCCCGGCTGGCCGGGATCCCCGTCCGCCGGCGGATCCTGCTCGCCTACACCTTCTGCGGGGCGCTGGCCGGTCTGGCGGGCGCGCTGTACCTGGCCCGCTTCGGCAACGTCGACTCGGGCACCGGCACCGGCTACGAACTCACCGTGGTCAGCGCGGTCGTGGTCGGCGGCGTGGTCTTCACCGGAGGCTCCGGCACGGTCTACGGCGCCGCGCTCGGCGCGCTGCTGCTGACCTCGGTCAACAGCGTGCTGCCCGCCCTCGGCGTCAGCTCCGTATGGGTCCTCGCGATCAACGGCTTCCTGCTCATCCTGGCCATCGCGGTCGACCGGATCGTCGCCCTGCGCGTGGCGTCCGCACTGAAGAAGAGGAACGCCCGCCATGGCTGACTCCGCACTCGCGCGCGCCGTCCGCTGGGACACGGTCGTCGGCGCGCTCCTGATCGTGGTGCTGCTGCTGTCCTTCGGCTTCGTCGACGGTTTCGGCAACGCCCTCAATCTGTCGTTCCTGATCGGCAACACCCTGCCCATCGCGCTGATCGCCCTGCCGATGACCCTCCTGGTGGTCTCCGGGGAGATCGACCTCTCGGTGGCTTCCACGGCCGGCCTCTCCGGGGCGGTCATGGGGGCGCTGTGGAACCAGGGCCTGCCGATCGAGGCGATCATCCCCATCTGTCTGCTGCTCGGCGTGGTGTGCGGGCTGGTCAACGGGCTGCTCGTGACCCGGCTCGGGCTGCCGTCGCTCGCGGTCACCATCGGGACGCTGGCCGCCTACCGGGGTATCGCGCAGATCGTGCTCGGCTCGGACGCCGTCACCGACTTCCCCGCCCCCTACCTGGACTTCGCCGCCGGACGCATCGGCGACACGTTCGTCCCGTACGCCCTCCTGCCGTTCCTGGCGCTGCTCGCCGTCGCCGTACTCACTCTGCACGCGACGCCGTTCGGACGTTCCCTGTTCGCGACGGGGGCCAACGAGGAAGCGGCCAGGTTCGCGGGCGTGCGGGTGAAGCGGCAGAAGCTGATCCTGTTCACGGTGACCGGCCTGATGGCCTCCCTCACCGGGGTGTTCTGGGCCCTGCACTACGCCAGCGCCCGCTTCGACAACGCCACCGGCCTCGAACTGTCCGTCGTGGCGGCCGTGCTGCTCGGAGGCATCGACTTCGACGGCGGCAGGGGAACGCTCGGCGGCGCGGTCGCGGGGGTGTTCCTGCTCGGGGCGCTGCAGAACGTGATGAGTCTGGGGGACGTCTCCGCACAGTCCCAGATCGTCGTCACCGGCGTGCTGCTCGTCGTCTCCGTGCTCGGCCCGCGGGTCGGGCGGCAGATCTCCGTCGCGAGGGCGGGGCGGCGAGCCGCCTCGGCTCCGACTCCGGCCCCGACCTCGGTTCCGTGACCGCCCCGCCCCCGCATCCGCATCCGCCCCACCGGCTCCGTAACCACGCCCCGGCTCCGTAACCACGCCCCCTTCCGCAAAGGACCCCTGCCATGCGTACGTCATCGATCCGCCGCACCTGTGCGGCCCTCGCGGCCGTCACCTCCCTCGCGCTCGCCGTCACCGCCTGCGGGGGCACCACCAAGAGCGATGTGAAGGAGGGGAGCGGTTCGGCCGCCTCGGCCGGTGAGGCGGACCCGGACGCGCCCACCAAGAAGGGCCTGACCGTGGGCTTCCTGCCCAAGCAGGTCAACAACCCCTACTTCACCACCGCCGACAAGGGCGGGCAGAAGGCCGTCGAGGGCCTGGGGTCCACCTTCAAGGAGGTCGGGCCGACCAGCGCCACCGACACCTCGGGCCAGGTCTCCTACGTCAACACCCTCACCCAGCAGCAGGTCGACGCCATCGCCGTGTCCGCTCAGGACCCGGGCGCGCTGTGCACCGCGCTCAAGCAGGCCATGAAGAACGGCGTCAAGGTCGTCACCTACGACTCCGACACCAAGACCGACTGCCGCAACGTGTTCATCTCGCAGGCCGGCGCGGAGGACCTGGGCCGGACCCAGGTCCAGCTGCTCGCCGAGCAGATCGGGTACAAGGGCGAGATCGCGATCCTGTCCGCCGCCCAGACCGCGACGAACCAGAACCTGTGGATCGACTACATGAAGGACGAGTTGAAGGACCCGAAGTACAAGGACGTGAAGCTGGTGAAGGTGGCGTACGGCAACGACGACGCCCAGCAGTCCTTCCAGCAGACGCAGGGGCTGTTGCAGGAGTACCCGAAGCTCGCCGGGATCGTCTCGCCGACCACGGTCGGCATCAAGGCGGCGGCGCAGTACCTGTCCGGTTCGAAGTACCGGGGCAAGGTGAAGCTGTCCGGTCTGGGCACCCCCAACGACCTGCGCTCGTACGTGAAGAACGGCACGGTCGAGGCGTTCGAGCTGTGGGACCCGGCCAAGCTCGGCGAACTGGCCGGCCACACCTCGATCGCCCTGGCCTCCGGGCAGATCACCGGCAAGGAGGGCCAGACCTTCGAGGCGGGCGAGCTGGGCACGTACACGATCGGCAAGGACGGGGTGGTCAGCCTCGGCAAGCCGACGGTGTTCGACAAGGACAACATCGACGACTTCGACTTCTGATGCACGCGGATAGGCTGAGGGCTCGATCCGCGTCCCTCGCCCCTCTGGAGGTCTCCGTCTGATGGCCCGGTCGGTGGGTATCAAGGACGTGGCCCGGGTCGCCGGAGTATCGGTGGGCACGGTCTCCAACGTCATCAACCGCCCGGACACGGTCGGCCCCGACACCCGGGCCCGCGTCCTGTCGGCGATCGACCGCCTCGGCTACGTCCGCAGCGAGTCGGCGCGGCAGTTGCGGGCGGGGCGCAGCCGGATCATGGGGCTGCTCGTCCTCGACATGGGCAACCCGTTCTTCGTGGACGTCGCGCGCGGCGCCGAGCGGGCCGCGCGCGAGGCGGGGCTCGGCGTCATGGTCTGCAACAGCGCGCAGAGCCCCGGCGAGGAGGCGGAGTATCTGTCGCTCTTCGCGGAGCAACGGGTCCGGGGCGTGCTGCTCACCCCCGCCGACGCGACCGGGCGCAACATCGAGGCGTTCCGGCGCCACGCCATCCCGTTCGTCCTCGTCGACCGGGTCGCCGAGGGCACCACCGAGTGCTCGGTGTCGGTCGACGACGTGGCGGGCGGGGCCCTGGCCGTACGGCATCTGCTGGACGCCGGGCACCGCTCCATCGCGTACGTGAGTGGGCCGCCCGGCTTCAACCAGGTCCGGGACCGCCGTACGGGCGCGCTCGCCGCACTCGCCGAGGCGGGCCTGGGACCGGACGCCCTGCGGGAGCTGCCCACGGAACGGCTCGACGTGGCGGCGGGCCGGGACGCGGGGGCCCGGCTGCTGGGGCTCTCCGACCGTCCGACCGCCGTGTTCTGCGCCAACGACCTGCTCGCCCTGGGCGTGCTCCAGTCCCTGTTCGCCGCCGGGGTCTCCGTCCCCGGCGAGCTGGCCCTGGTGGGGTACGACGACATCGAGTTCGCGGCGGCCGCCGCTGTGCCGCTCACCTCCGTACGGCAGCCGGCGGCGACCATGGGGGCGCTGGCGGCGGGTCTGCTCCTGGAGGAGACCGGGGCGGCGGAAGTGCCCCACGAGCACCGCCGGGTGGTGCTCCAGCCGGAGCTGGTGGTGCGCCGCTCCAGCCTCGCCCAGCGCTGAGAGCGGGCCACGGCCGGGGGTCAGAGGTCGGTGAGGAGCCCGTCCAGCGGTCGGGGCAGGCGGGTGAGGTCAAGGGATCCGGTCAGGGCGCGGGCGTAGTGCTCCTTGCGGCCGCCGATGGTTCCCATGAAACGCCGCAGCTGCGCCTCGATGGTCCGCTCCCGCTGGGCGGGCTGCCGTTGGAAGGTCCGGAAGGTGCGCAGGTCGCCCTGGTCCTCGATGACCTGCTGGACGCCGTCGGTGCCGAGCGCCCGGATCAGCTCGTCCTCGAGGTCGGCGTGGCAGGTGAAGAAGCCCAGCGTCTCCAGGTCGTCGGGGGCGAGAGCGGCGCCGAACCCGGTCCGCTCCAGGCCCTGGAGGAAGAAACGCTGCTCCGCCGCGTCGCAGAGACCGGCAGGGCGGACGTCGAGCCCGTCGGGTCCCAGGAGGCGCAGGAAGCGGGTGATGCTGGTGGCGCCGCCGAGCGGCACGACCACGACGCCCTCGGCGGCCAGGGTGCGCCCCTGCCGTTCGGCCAGCGCCTCCACGGCGGCGCGGTCGCTGACCCCCTCGACGAGCACCACGGTGCGCAGGCCGAGGTCGGCCGCCAGCTCACGGGCGGCCCCGGCCTCGGGGGGCGCCGGCGCGTCGCCGTCGCCCGCGGCCCAGGAGATGACCGTCTGCCGGAAGCGCGTCTCTGTGTCCACGGGGCCAGTCTCGCACCATGATCGGCGGCGTCGGCAAGGGTTTTTCGCGTACGTGGACGGAGGGGCTCGTGCGTCAGCCCGTGGGCGCGTACGTCAACGGGGCACGGGCGGCCGCCGCGCCAGGTACAGGCCGACGCCCAGGGCGAGGACCAGCACACAGCCGGAGAAGGTCAGCCCCGCGTTCCTGAGGCCGATGCCCAGAGTGAGGGCGCCGACGCCGACGACGGGCAGGGAGATGCCCAGGTAGGCGATGACGAAGAACGCGGACACGGTCGCGGCCCGGTGCTCGGGCGGCGCCGCCGCGCTGATCGCCGTCACCGCTCCCCGGAACGCCAGCCCCTGGCCGAGACCGCCGCACAGGGCCCCCGCGACGAGCAGAGGCAGCGAGGCGGACAGCAACGAGGCCCCGACCAGCACCAGTCCGGCGACCAGGACGAAACAGCCGCCCGGCAGGGCCCGGCGCTCGCCGACCCGTCCCATGAGCGCCTGCCCGGCCGTCGAGGCGAGAAAGACGGAGAAGACGACGAGTCCGGTCAGCGCCAGGTTGTGCACGTCGAGCGTCTCGGCCACGAACGCGGGGGCGACCGCCGTGAAGAGACCCAGCAGGGAGAACCCGGCGAAGGCGGCCAGCGCCGAAGCGGCGAACACGCCGCGCACCTCGGGCGGCACCGCCAGTCCCTGCGGCCGCAGCCGCAGACCCCGTACCCGGGAGGAGGCGACCGTCTCGGGGAGGTACCAGGTCAGCCCGGCCGCCACGACGATCAGCGCCAGGTGCACGACGAAGGGGAGCCGCAGGGGCCAGGGCGCGTACTCGGCGAGCAGCCCGGACAGGAGCGGGCCGCAGCCCAGGCCGCCCATGTTCGCGGCGGTCGCGGCCAGCCCGGCCCTCGCCGCGCGCCCCGGCGGGGCCAGTTCCATCACCGTGACGGTCGCCGCGCCGCTCAGCAGTCCGGCGGCGAACCCCGAGAGGAGGCGGCCGGCGAAGAGGGCCGGGAGCCCTCCCTCGAAGAGGAAGCACAGGGCGCTGGCCGCCGAGAAGCCCAGGGCGGCCAGGAGAACGGGCCGTCGCCCCGCCTCGTCGGAGACGTTCCCGGCGAGCAGCAGCGTGGCGATCACGCCCAGGGCGTAGACGGCGAACACCACCGTCACCATCAGTTCGGAGAAGCCGAGCTGTTCCCGGTAGAGGCCGTACAGCGGGGTGGGCAGTGTCGTGCCCGCCATGCCGATGGCGAAGACGGCCGCCGCGGCCGGGTAGCCGAGGCGTCTCCTCCGGTGGGCGGCGTCGGTCGTCCGGCTCATGCGGCGGCCGGCGGGGCCGTCGTCGCAGCAGGGCTGATGGGGGTGAGCACGCACCGCCGGCGGTGCCCGCGCCGGACGGAGACGTCCCGGACCCACTCATGGGCGTCGAGACGGCGGACACGGGCCCTCGGTGTGCTGATGGCCGCGATCCGGGCTCCGCTGTCTTCCATTTTTCGAGCGTAGCCGTGGGACAGGGGGGCCGCAGTTCATGGGCGGCCGGGCAGTCGCCGACGCTACGAGAGGGTCGGGGCCGTGGTCTCCTCCGCCGCTTCCGCCAGCGCGTCCGCGAGGCCTTCCGTCGTCAGCACCATGCTGACCGGGGCCGAACTGTTGAGGCTGAGGCTGTGTCCGGCGGGGATGCGGGCCAGCAGCTCCGTGAACGGGAGCGTCACGGATGCCAGCTGCCCCAGGCCGCGGAGGTAACGCGGGGAGGTGTAGACGGGGACCACCGCCGTGCCGTCGGGCGCCGACGCGCTCACCGGCTCCCCGTCCGCGGTGACCGGCACCGCGACCTGGGCCCCGGCCAGTGCCGCGGTGACGTCCTCGGCGGGGCCGTATCCGGTGGTGGCGAGCTGGACGGCGCGGTCCACCTCGTCCGCGGGCTCGGGCCACCCCATCGCCTCCGGCGACGGGCGGTACTCCGGGTTGTCCTCCCACTCGACGATCTCGCCGGTGGAATCGGAGCGCCACTGACCGATGACGGCCCACTCCGGTGGCGGGCCCTCGCCCCGCCAGGCGGGGTCGGTCAGATAGAGCCAGTGGTCGGGCGCGAGCCGGGCGGCCTCGACGAACTCCTCCGGCGGCGGGGGGTCCACCGGGGAGAAGGCAGGGGCCTCGGTGCCGGGCTCACTCATCGTGTCCTCGTTCGCTGGGGGTGCCTGATTCCGTGCTCGGGCGTCCGCCGGTCCGGGCGGGGGTTCCCGGCGCCTGCTCGCCCGCCGTCTCCTCCCACCGGGCCCGGAGCTCGTCCGCGCGGACGAGCAGGGCCGCCGGGGCGGACGAGCTGAGGAACAGTACGTTCCGGCCCTCCGGCAACCGGTGGAGGAGTTCGGGAAGCGTCATCATCACATGGGCGGGCAGGCGGTCCGCCCGTGCCCGCGGCGACTCCGGGAAGACCGGGACCGCGTGCGTTCCGCCAGGGGTCCGCGTCGATGCCGGTCGCCCGTCCTGGCCCACGCACACGGCGACGGTCCCGGCCTGCGCGAGGGCGTCGGCCACATCCGCATCCGGTCCGTACCCGGTGGCGGCCAGATGGACGGCGGCGTCGGCGTCACTGACCGGCGGGGGCCAGCCGAGCGCGGCGGGCGACGGCCGGTAGTCCGGATTGGCCTCCCACGCGACGATCTCGCCCCGCTCGTCGCTGCGCCAACGGCCGAGCACGGCCCACGGGGGCGGGGACTCGTCGTCGCTCTCGCCGAGCCAGTGCCGGTCGGTCACCGACAGCCAGTGCTCGGGCGTGCTGCGGGCCGCCGCGAGGATGTCCGCGGGCGGGGCCGGGAAGCCCGGTTCGCCTGCCGCGACGGCCGCCGGCGGGCGGGCGGAAGGCGGGACGGAGGCTCGCGGGAAGCGGGCCGGGGCGGCCTCCTCCGTCGCGGGGAGGAAGGCGGCGTACAGGTCCCGGGCATCCCCGGGGAGCCCGTCAGAAGCCGGCATTGAGGTCACTCCAGACAGTCGTGCTGTGTCGTGCTGCGCGGACTACGCGGCACCGGTCGTGCCGTCGTCATTCCCCGTCCCCGTCCTCGTCCCTGCCCCCGTCCCTATCCCCGTCTCCGTCCCGCCGGTCGGCGGGACGGCCGGTGTCGCCCGCCGGGAGAACTGACAGCAGCGCTCGGGCGTGCTCGTCCGGGAACAGCCCCTCGCGGGCGACGAAGGTGCGCAGTTCCTCCTCCGTCAGCGGGTGGACATCCCAGTACCGGCCCCAGTTGCTCCGGTAGACCGAGGCGGCCGAGGGGCCGATCTCGTCCAGGGCGTGCTGCGCGCCCATCATCACCTCGTGGAAGCTGTGGTGACCCACCCCCACCAGCACGCTCACCAGTCCGGCCCGGATCAGACCGAGGTCCACGGGCACCCCGGCGAGCCGGTTCAGCCGGGCCACGTGGGTGACGATCCGGTAGGCGCTGCCCGAGGTGCCGGTCAGCACCAGGCCGCCGGACTCCTCCGAGCGGGCCTGGAAGTCCGCGGCCATCGGCAGGGTGAACATCTGACCGGCCGGCGACCACATCAGTGCTCCCTGCCGGACCGCGAGGCGCCGTTCGGCCGGGCTGAGCGCGGGCCCCACCTCGTGGGGGCGCAGAGGGGTCCGCAGCATCGCCTCCAGCTCCTCCCGCTCCTGGGCCTCGTCCTCCGGGTCCAGCTCCGCCGCGCGGAGTTCGGCCAGCTCACGCTCGTAACGCCTGAGCTGCTCGGTCCGGTGCCGGTCACGGCGCTCCACGCCGATCACCGGATGCTGCGGCTCCACGCCTCCCATCAGGTGCGGGACGAGATTGCTGGCGACGCCGTTGAAGAGGAACGTCACCCGCTCGCGCAGGTTGCCCGACTCCACGACCCGTACAAGGTTCTCGTACGAGGTCCCTACGGCACCGCCGTCCTCCCCGCTGTCGCTGCCGAACAGCCGGTAGTCCGTACGGTTGTGCAGAGCGATGAGCCAGAGCGACCGCACGACCTTGCCGAACTCGTCGTTGACGAGCTGGTTCTCTCCCAGGTGGGCGGCCAGCCGCTGCTCGAAGGAGAGGGCCTCCTGCGCGTAGCGGACGCGGGCCAGGACCCAGGCGGGGGCCGGGGTGGCGGCGGGTGCGGGAGCGGGTGCGGCCGGCACCGGCGTCTGCGGGCTCGGCTCGTCGTCCGCGTCATCGTCGTCGTCACGCGACAACAACGGCCTCGGGTCATCGTCCGAGTCATCGTCACGCGACAACAACGGCCTCGGGTCATCGTCCGAGTCCGTCTCCTCGTCCGTGTCCAGTGACAGGGCCGGGAACGATTCGAGGACCGGCGGACCGCCCGGCTCCCCCGGGCCCGCGAAGTCCGCGTCCTCGACGGCCGGAGCGAAGTGCGGGTTGGTGACGTACGGTCCGACCGGCAGTCCGTACGCCATCGGCTGCGCGCCGCGGATGTACCGGCGTCCGACGCCTCCCGGGAAGAGCACCTCCTCCTGGTCGGGGAAGGGCGAGGCCAGGCCCAGGGTGGCGTTCACGTCGATTCCGCCGGGCGCCTCGATGTCGTAGCGCCAGCGGTAGCGCCGGTGGAGGGCGGGCGCGCCCAGCGGGTTGGCGCGGGCGCTGTCGCGGACATAGTGACGGTTCGCGGTCGTGCTCGCGAAGACCGTGTCCGGGACCAGGGCGCTGCCGCCGTAGACGTGATCGATCAGGTGCACCATCTCGGGGCCGTACGGCTTGAGTCCCTCGCCGAAGACCCGCTCGGGCCCGTCCGGGCTGAAGCGGTACAGCGGGCCGTCGTGGTCGCGCCACAGGGCGTCGGGCAGGGTGCTGTTCGCCAGCGCGCCGGGGTCCGCCGCGGTGGTGGCCGGTTCGACGGGCGGGGTCGGGCGGACCGGTCCCGTGGCGGGCCAGGCGACCGGTACGGGAGAGGGGTCCTGCTGGTCCGCCGTGCTCGGCACCGTCAGCAGACGGGAGGAGGCGACCAGGCCGCGACCGGGCAGGTACCAGTCCCAGGCCGGGCCCTCGGTGTAGATCTGCCCATCCATGCCGGTGACGCCTCCGGCGGACGGGCCGTCGGGGTTGTACTCCCCGCGCAGGCCGAGCGACGGGATCTCGGCCACGAACACATGGAAGTCCGGGTCGTCCTGGCCGTAGCCCCAGACGGTGTGCCGCCCGGTGGCGGCGGCTACCGGAAAGCCGTCGAGCGTCTCGGCGAACCGTTCGTCGAACCGCCCGTCCGCCGCGTAGGGCAGGGGCGCTCCCGTTGACGTCGCGGTCGGGGCGTTCTCGGCGCTCCACTCGGCGGACCGCACCGGGGTCGCCGGGGTGGTGGACGGGTCGGGGGCGGACTGATCGACGCCCGGGTCGGGGGCATACGGCAGGCGCGGGCGGGTCCGGTGCCAGCCGGCGGGCTCGGGCGCGGCCGGGTCCGGGTCGGCCGCCGGGCTCGGCAGCACGGTCACCCGGCCGGGCCGTGTCGCGTCGCCCGCGGAGACCTGGAGCGGGCCGTCGTAGCTCCAGACGGTCCGGTCGTTCCGTGACGCGAACTCCCCCAGCAGGGCGGCCTGCTGGGCTGCGCCGAGACCGGACACCAGGAGCACCAAGGGGCGTTGGTGGTGGGTCAGCGGAAGTTCCGGGTCTGATTCCAGGAGGGCGTAGAGCTCCTCCGGTGCGATGTGGACGGTACCGCCCGGCAGGCGCAGGGCGACGGAGCCGGTGCCGTCCGCCTCCGCGTGGACGAACCACGGGGCGAGGGAGCCCTCCTGGGCCCACGGGGCGAATCGCTCCGTGGTCTCGGACGCGGCGCCGGGCCCCGCCTCCGAGAGTCGGATCGGGTCGAGCCCGCCGGGGATCGGCACGGGTCCCCAATGACGGCCCTGGACTGAGCCGTCGGCTGTCCGGATGCGGCCTTCGTCGGCGAAGGCGCCCAGCGTCTCCAGGTGGAAGACGGCGAGCACGCCCGGAAGGCCGGGGTCCCGTCCGGCGGCGAGGGCCTGTTCGGACAGCTCCCGCAGCCGGGCCTCGGCCGCCGCGTCCCACGGGGCGGTGGCGGGCAGGTGCAGCGCCGTACGCCCCGACTCCTCGTTCTCGGCGGCGGAGCGGGCCTCCAGCAGGCGGGCGGCGCCGGTCATCGCCCAGAGCGCGCGGGCCCGGTCGCGGGGGCCGAGCGGGCCGGTGGGCTGCCGCAGCACCGCCCGTACGGTGGCTTCGGCCACCGCGTCGGCGGCCGTGAGCCGGTCCAGCGCGGTCCGCAGGGTGGGCGTGTCCCACACCTGGGTGAGGCGGGCGTCCGGCGGTGCGGACAGGGCCCGGTCGAGTACGGCCTCGTACGCGGCCGGGGTCGGCCCGGATCCGTGGGAGGGCGCCGCGAGCAGTTCCCACAACTCCAGGCGCAGCGGCGTGTGCGGGGCCAGGTCCGGGTCGGCCGCCCGCAGGTTCTCCAGTGCGCCGATCCCCCGCAGCAGCCGCTCGTGCCGGCCGCCCGGAACTCCGAGGTCGGCCTCGACGTCCGCGCCGAAGACCTGCCGCAGCGCCCGGACCAGCCGCAGCGCGCGCGGCCCTTCGCGGTCCCAGGCGGCGAGTCCCGAGGGGTGGGTCAGGGGGCGCAGCCCGGCGGCCTCGGCCACCTGCGCCGCCGTGTCCACCGGTTCGGGCCGGAAGGTCTCCATCCGCGCCCGGGTGCCGTCCGGCGTCGCGGCCAGCAGCCGGACGGTGTCGTTGTAGCCGGTGCGTCCGGTGGCGGCCGAGGTGGTGCGGCCGCTGTGATTGGCGGCGTGCTGGGCGAGCGCCACCTCCTCCAGCGGGTCCTCGACCGGCGGCGCGGGCCGGGTCAGCGGCTGGGCCCGCCGGGGGTCGCCCGCCACACCGCCGTAGCAGCTGGCGACGTGCAGCCCGTCGCCGGCCGCGCGGGCGACCACCTCGGGCAGCCCGCCGACGTAACGCCCGCCGTGCTCGGCGCCGAGGAGCAGCACCCGGCCGTCCCGGTGGACGAGTTTGAGGCCGCCGGGCACGCCGTGGGCGTGGAAGGTGTAGACGGACGCCTCGGGGTCGGGGGCGGTCTCCTCGGCGCCGACCGGGTGGTAGGCGTCGCCGAGACGGAGGACGTGGGTGCGCTCGCGCATCTCCCGCCACCGGCGCAGCCGCCGCTCCCGCAGCCGCCTGCGGCCGTCGTCCGGCATGGACTCGCGGCCCTCGAAACGGTGGTCGGCGCCGACCAGGGGGCGGGTGTCCACGTCGCTGTCCCGGAACCGGATGCCGTCGACCGTGACCCACGCGCGGTCCTCGGCGGGCGGGGTGCCTTCGGCGGGCGGGCCGAACGGCACCCAGTCTCCGTAGGCGTCGTTCGGGTCGGCGTCGACGAGGGAGAGCACCTGCGGGTCCGTGCCCGTTCCCGCGCCCCGGATACCCGTTCCCCGCGCCGCGTCCAGCAGACGCCCGTCCCCGCTGGGGGCCCAGACCCTGCGGCCCAGCCGCTCCGCCACGGCACGGGCCAGCCGCCCGCCCTGCGCGCCCGCGTACGGGCTCGCCAGCACCACCGGGACGTCCGGCGCCAGCCGGGCCAGTGCCGGATCGGCTGCCAGCAGCTCCGCGACCTCTTCCGCGTCCAGCTCGCGGCCGTCGGCGAACAGGGAGTCGTAGCCGCCTTCGGCCGCTACCACGTAGGCGTCGTCGCCCCAGGGCGCGGGCTCGTCCGACACCTGCCGCAGCACGCCGTTCCGCTCCTCGTGCACGTGGATGCGGGAGATGCCGACGGTTCCGGTGGCGAGGCCGGTCCAGTCGCGGCCGCGCGTGGCACCCGACGCGTCGGTCAGCCGGGTGGCGTCGGAGAGCAGCGGGTCTCTCGCCGGGGCGGCGTCGTCCGCCGGGGCGAACGCCCGGTCGGGGCCGGTCGGTTCGGTCCGGGCGGCCCGCCCGGCGGAACGGGGCAGCGGCGCCGGGACGGGGCGTGGTGCGTCCTCGGCCGAGGCGGGGTGCGCGGGGCGGGTCCGCTGCCAGGGGGCGGCCCCCGGGGTGGCGCCGTCGGCCGTCGGGTGCAGGGTCAGCACGGGGTCGCCGCCATCACCGGTGCCCGAGAGGTCCGCCGGGAAGCCGGTCCACCAGACGGTGCGGCCCAGCCTGCGGGCGATGCGGTCCGCGAGATCGGCGGCGTCGGCGGCCGGGCCCGGCAGGGCGAGGACGACCGGAACGGTCAGCTCGGTGCGGGCCAATGCCGTGTCCGCTGCGAGGAGTTCGGCGAACTCGTCGGCGGTCGTCCCGTAGGTGTCGCCGTTCCAGGACACCTCGACGCGATCCGGGTCGTCCGCGTCGGCCCCGACCCGCACCAGGTAGGGGACGGGACGGTCCTGCCCCTGCGCCCAGGGTGCGTCCTCCAGTCCGGTGGGGGTACGGAAGCGGGCCAGGTCCACATCCGGCGACGGCCCACCGGTGTAGTCGCGGCCGGTGCCGTCGGACGCGCCCTGGACGGTGTCGCGTGCGGTGTCCTCGTACGCGCCGGCCTCCTGGAGCGCGTACGCCGCCGCGCTGTCGGGATCGGACGCGTCCCGGCCCACCGCGAAGGCCCGGGTGAGCACGTCGAGCGCCTCGGTGCGGCGGCTGTGGGAGGCGCCCGGGTCCGGGTCCAGGTGGAGGACCCGGGCGATGAACTCCTGGGTGGCCGGGCCGGTCCCCGGCAGCGTCTCCTCGGCCTTGACCCGCGCCCAGAACAGCCGGGACGTCTCCGCCTCGCCCACCTCGTCGGTGCGGATGCGCAGAACGGCGGCGGCCTCGTCCGCCACATCGCCCTCCGCCAGCCACTGGGCGGCGGCCTCCACCGCGGGCAGGTCGACGAAGCCGATGAGCCCGTCGCCGGGGTAGCGGGCCCAGTGCTCGGCGGCGGCGGTCAGCACCCGGCGGGTGCTCTGCCGGTCCACCCCGGCGGCGGCCTCCGGGTGCGCGGCGACGACCCGGTGCAGCAGGTCCAGCGTGAGAGGACCGGCCTCCTCGAAGTCTGAGTCGCTGCGCCACATCTGGTCCACCGCCGCCGCACCGCGCAGCAGGCCGTCGAAGCCCGGGTCGTCGTCGATGTCGTGGCCGAGGGTGATCCGCAGCGCCCGCACCAGGCGCAGCGTCCCGGTGCGCATCTCGTCCGACACCTCGCCGTCGCCGGGGCTGATCCCGGCCACCTCCGCCAGCCGGTCCAGCTCGTCCCCGGCGGGTTCGGGGCGGGCCAGCGCCCAGGCCCGGCGGCGCCCCTGGGCGTCGGCGAACAGGGTCCGCTGGTAACGGCCGTTGCTCTGCCGGGTGCCCTGGGAGCCATAGGCCAGGCGTACCGCGCGCCCGGTGGCGTTGGCGACGTGCTGGCCCATGGACACGGAGGCCAGTGGGTCGGCGACGAAGGGCCCGGCATAGGCGTCGGATGCGGTGCTCGGCTTCGGCACGGCGCTGTCGCGGGGCGCCCCGCTCCAGCAGACGACGAGGTCGACCCAGTGGTCATCGGGCAGGGTCGTCAGGCTCTTGCGGCGGCGCAGCCACGGTCCGGCCTCCCGCTCGTCGACGGCGCGGGTGGTGCCGTCGCGCAGGGCCAGCGTCAGACTGCCGGGTGAGCCGTGCAGGTCCAGCCGGTACGCGCGGTCCTCGGGGCCCGGCCGGGGCAGGTCGTACTCGCCGGAGACGCGGTCGGTGGCCGGGTGGTCGTGGACGAAGGTCGCCATCCGGTCCAGGTGGCGGTCGTCGTCCTCGAAGTCCCGGGCGAACTCGGCGGGGTGGTGGGAGGCCCGGCCGATCTGCCGGCCGCTGAGCGCGCTGACGAGGGCGCGGCTCACCACGTCGTGGTGCCAGTCGGGCGCGTCGTCGTCGGCGTCCGGCCCGAGCCCGGGGGCGCTGGCGATCCAGTCGCCCCGGGGGGTCTTGGGGGTGCGGACGACGTCGATGGTGCTCGCCTCCCCGGGGGCGGACTCGACGGTGACGCGGCCGCTGTGCGCCCACACGGTCCGGCCGGTCCGGTCGGCGAGCCTGCGGGGCAGGTCGAGATAGCCGTCGGCGGCGAACGGCACGGCGAGCACGACGGGCGTGTCCGGCGGCAGCGCCTCGCGGGCCAGGTCCGCCGCGACCAGCTCCACGAACTCCTCGATGCCCAGTTCGCGGACGGTGCCGTCCGGGAGCCGCGCCGCCACCCGGTCGTACCCGCCTTCGGCGGCCACCACGTAGGGAGTCGTGCCCCTCGGCCAAGGGGCCGGTGAGGTGCTGACGACGTCGTAGCCTCCGGCGGGGTCGGCCTCCAGCAGGTCGCCCTGGGTGGTGTCGAGCCCCGTGACGTCGCTCGTGCCCCAGTTGAGGCCCGGTACCCGGCTGCCGCCCACGGTGAAGTGCTGGGCGCGGCCCGGCGCGGTCACGCCCAGCTCGGACAGGTGGTACGCGGCCAGCGCGGCAAGGCCGGTCGCCCGTCCGGCCGCCGTGGCCCGGCCCACCAGGCCGAACAGCTCCTGCCTGGTGTCCTGCTGGACGGTGTCCCCGGGGGCCGGGTGCAGGACGCGACGGGCGATGGCGTCCACGTCGAGCGGCCGGCCCCGCAGCGCGCGGTCACGGCGGCGCAGGCTGTCGAGCTGCTGCACCGCCACCGCGTCCGGAGGCTGGTGAAGGACCACGGTCGCCTGCCGGCCCAGCTCGGCCCGGCTCATCCCGGCGAGGGCGCCGGTGCCCACCCAGTCGGCGGGCACGCGCGCCATGGCCTTGACGACGACGGCGAAGTCCTGGTCGGTCAGGCGGGGTGCGTCGGCCGGCAGATCCCTTTGCAGCCGCTCCAGTTCGTTCGCCAGCAGCCGGGTGAAGCGGTGGCGCGCGGTGGTGGCCCGTCGCCTCGCGGGCGAACCGGCGGGCGCCCGGTCGGGGCGGATGTCGGCGCCGTAGCCGGTGACCTCGACGCGGGGCAGCGACGCGCCCGCGCGCCGGTTGCGCAGACCGGTGGCCGCGACCTGGGCGGCGAGCAGCTCCAGGGTCCGGTCGCCCTGCGCGGAGGGGCTCGTCTCGTCCCGCCCGAACGCCACCAGGGTCCGGGGCGGCAGCGGTTGCAAAGCCTTCACCGAGGCGGGGGTGACGGGCGTGGCGGGGGACGCGGGGGCTGTGGGTACGGAGGTGGACTCGACGCCCTCCATCGGGTCGCCGAGAGAACTGCGTTGGTTCCGGGCGGAGTTGTCGGCGGACGGGTCGGGGGTCCGGGCGGGACCGGCAGACGGGGCGGGGGTCCCGACGGGACCGGCAGAGGTATCGGGGTTGCGGTCGGGACCGGCAGAAGGGTCGGGGGTCCCGGCGGGACCGGCAGAGGTATCGGGGTTCCGGGCAGAGTCGGCGGCAGTTTCGCTGTTGGTGGCCGGAGTCGGCGCACCGGGGCCCGGTGCCGGTGCAGTAGACACCGGCGGCACACCCAGGTCGGGGGTGGCGGGTGCGGTGAACCGCCAGTCCGTGGCGCTGGGCTCGGACAGCGTGGAGAGGTCGGGCGCCAGTACGGGGAGTTCGCCCTCGGCGGCGTCCGGGGCGGACAGTTCGACCGGGGAGGTACTCCACCAGACGGGCCGGCCCAGCCTACGGCCGACGGTCTCGGCGACCTCCGGGGTGGGGCCGCTGAGCCCGTCGAGCAGCAGCAGGACCGGCGTGGCGGACTGGATCCCCCGCAGTTCCGTGTCGGCGGCCAGCAGTTCGGCGAACTCGGCGGCCGACAGCCGGTAGGAGACCCCGCCCACGGTGACCTGGACCTGGCCGCTGTCCTCCAGGTCCACCGAGGCCCGCACGGCGTAGGGCACCGGCCGGTCCCCGCCGTCCGCGTCCTGCCCGGCCCACGGCGCGTCCACCGTCGTGTCCGCGACCCGGAAGCTGTCCAGGCCGGGCAGCAGGGTCGCGGGGCCGCGCCAGTCCCGGGCGGACCCGAACGCCCCGCCCATGGAGGTGAGCAGCGCGGGCCCCGCGAGGGCGCCGGCCGCCTCGACGGCGTACGCGCCCACCACATCCGGGTCGGCCATGTTCCGGCCCGCCGCGAACCCCTGGGTGAGCAGGGCGCGGGCCCGCTCGCGCAGGGCGTCGTCCAGCGGGGCGGCCGGGTCGAGGCGCAGGGCGCGTACGGTCAGCGCGTCGGCGGCCGGGCCGGGGCCGGGCAGCGTCTCCTCGGCGCGGACCCGCGCCCAGAACATCCGGGTCCGGTGCGCGGGCGCGTCGGCGGGGTCGGCGAGCCGCAGCGCGTCGACGGCCGCCCGGTCCACGGTCGCCCCGTCGGCGAGCCAGACCGCCGCCGCACGCAGCTGCGGCAGGGTCACGAAGTCGCTCACCGGCAGCGCGCCGCCCGAGTTCCGCCACGCCTTCGCCGCGTCGGCCAGCACCTCGCGGGTGACGTCTGCGTCCACGCCGCCCGTGGCGAGGGGGTGCGCCGCGATCACCCGACTGAGCAGTTGGGGCCAGAACGGGCCGGTGGGCTGGAGGTCCGGGTCGGCGAACCACATGTTGACGACCGCAGCGGCCCCGGCGACCAGCGCCGGGAAGTCGTCGGCCAGCTGAACGTCCGGGCCGACGACCAGCTTCAACGCACGGACCACGCGCAGCAGTTCGGAGCGGACGCGCGGGGACGGCTCACCCTCGAAACCGGCCTGCTCCGCCAGCCGGTCGAGCTCCGCGTCGTCCGGTTCCGGACGGCTGGTCTCCCACCACCAGGGGCGCCCCTGGGCATCGGTGGCCAGCACCCGCACCGGGCCGTCGCCGAAGCGGACCACGCCCTGGGAGGAGTACGACAGCCGCGTCGTGCGCCGCAGCTGGTTCGCCAGGTGCTGGCCGAGGGCGAGAGCGTCGTCGCCGAGCGGATCGACGGTGAACGGCGCGGGCAGTGCGCCGTCGAGCTGGGAGACGTCCTGCGCGGAGCCCTGCCCCGGGGCTCCGGAGTGACAGATCACCAGGTCGACCCAGTGGTCCTGCGGCAGGCTGGCCAGGCTCTTGCGCCGCCGCAGCCACCCGGTCGTCTCGTCCCGGTCCACGATCCGGCTGCTGCCGTCGGCCAACGGCAGGGACAGCCCGCCCGGGAGCCCGTGGCCCGCCAGCCGGTAGGCCTTGTTCGCCGGGCCGGGGTCCCGCATCGGCAGCTTGCCGGAGTACGTGTTGGTCGCGGCGTCCCAGTGGACGTAGAAGGACATCCGGTCGAGGTCGCGGTAGCTCTCGCGTTCACCGACCAGTTCGGCGGGCTGGTGGAAGCTGCGCCCGATCTGCTCGCCGGTCCCGGAGCCGACGATGGGCTGGGTCAGCACCTCGCGGTGCCAGGCCGGGGCGTCGTCGTCGGGGTCCGGCGCCAGGCCGGGGCGGACCGGGAGCCAGGTGCCGTCCGGCAGACCGTCCCGGTGGAGCACGGCAATGGTGTTCGGCGCGGTCGGGTCGGGGTTGCGCTGGGCCGGGCCGGTGTGGACCCAGACGGTGCGGCCGGTGCGCTCGGCGAGCTTGCGCGGCAGATCCAGGTAGCGGTCGCCGGCGGACGGAACGGCCAGCACGATCGGGGCCCGCTCGGTCAGCGGGTGGCGGGTCAGGTCGGCGGCGACCAGCTCGGCGAACTCGTCGGCGTCCAGCTCCCAGGTGGTGCCGTCCGGCAGTTGCGCGGTCACCCGGTCGTGGCTGCCGTCCGCCAGCACCGGGTACGGGGTGGTGTCCCACGGCCACGGCGCGATGTCCACGTTTCCGGTGGGGGCGGGTGCGCCCGTCGGGCCGGTGGTGAGCCGGTCCACGAACAGGGCGTCGATCCCGGCGGTCTCGGCGCCCGTCCAGTTCAGGCCCGGCACCCGGTCGCCGCCGGCCGTCACGTGCCGGGCGCGGTCGTCCGCGAGCAGGCCCTGCTCCTCCAGGTGGAAGGCGGTGAGCGCGGCCAGGCCGGTGGCCCGCCCGGCGGCCAGGGCCCGGCCGGTCAGCGTGTACAGGTCCCGCCGCATCTCCGGATCGACGAGCACGGACGGCCCCAGGTGCCAGATCCGGCGGGCGACGGCGTCCACGTCCAGGGGCCCGGAGCGCAGGTCCCGGTCGGTGCGGCGCAGCGCGTCCAGGGCGTCCAGGGCGGCGGCGTGGCGCGGTGATGTGACGCCGATGGTGGCCTGGCGGCCCAGCTCCTCCCGGCCGATCTGCCCGGCCAGGGCCACGGTGGCGCCCTGGCCCGGCACACGGCTCCGGCCCCGCGCGGCTATCGTGAAGTCCTGCGGCCGCAGCGGCGTGACCCCGGCGGGCAGGTTGGCCTGGAGGGTACGCAGGGCGTGATCCAGCTTGCGTACGAACAGGTCATGGGTGGCCCGCGCCCGCAGATCGCCCTGCGCCTGGGCGGCCTGATCCCGGTCGCGCGCGGTGCCGGCACCCCGTGCGTCGGCTCCGTAGCCGGCGATGTCGATCCTGGGCAGCGGCACCCGGTTGCGCCGGTTGCGCAGCGCGGTCCGGGCGACCTGGTGCGCCAGCCGCTCCACCCCGCGCTCGGCACTGTCGTCGGGCCCGGTGGCCTGCGGTGCGAACGGTACGAGGGTCAGCGCGGGCAACGTGGTGAGCGGCCGGGCGGGCGGGGCCGCCGGCACGGCGTACACCGGCTGTCCGCCGTCCGCGCCCGGCCCGACGGGTGCGGGCACGGGCAGACCGAACGTGAAGTCGAAGTCGGGCAGGTCACCCAGATCGCCCAGGTCACCCAGGGCGTCCATGCCTCCCAGGGCGTCCAGAGCATCCAGGTCGAGGCTGTCCAGGGCGGAGGGGAAGCCACCGGACAGATCGAGACCTCCCAGGTCCCCCTCCAGGTCCATGCCCATGCCCATGTCCACGTCCGCGCCCAGGTCCACGTCCATGTCCAGGTCCGGGAGCTGGTCTTGGCCCTGGCCGAGGTCGGGCAGGTCCAGATCGGGCATGTCCAGGTCCGGCAGGTCGCCGCCCGGCCGGGACTGGAGCGCGGGCCGCTCCGGCGCGGCGTCGCCGCTCGTGGACCCGCCCGCGGGCACGGTCCAGCGCGGTGCCAGGCCGAGACCGGTACGCAGGGTGTCGGCCAGTTCCGCGACCGACGCCCGTACGCCCTCGGCACCGGCCTCCGCCGCCAGCAGATGATCCGCGACCCGGCGCACCGCGTCGCGGAAGGCGTCACCCGCGTACCGGAAGTCGGCGAGCACCGGGTGCGGTTCGGGCGGCAGCACCAGGGCGACGGCGGCCGACCAGGCGCGGGCGGTCTCCGTATCTCCCCGGCCCTCGGGGGCCGCGTCCAGGAGGTCGGCGTACGTCCCGGCCCAGAGCCGGCGCGCCACGTTCGCGGCCACCGCGTCCAGCTCCCGCCGCCCCCCGTCGTCGTCCCGGACCAGGCGTACCCGGGCCAGGTCCAGCGGGGAGAGTCCACGGGCGGGCAGTCGGCCGTCACCGCTCAGCATCATCTCGGCGCGCAGCCCCGGCGAAAGCGTGACGCCCGCTTCGCGCAGCTCGTCCGGGCCGACGGTCTCCTCCGCGCCGGGGGGCGCGGGGTCGGACGGCAGGTCGTCGGCGGTGACCTGTTCCGCGATGTGACGCCGCTGTTCGGGGTCGCGGGACACGGCCGGGGGCGGCGCGAGGGGACCGCTGGCGTCATCGGAGGTGGTCCGGGCGGCACCCAGCGCGTCCGGAGCGATCCCCAGGGCCCACAGCCGCTCCTCCGCCCGCTCCAACAGCCTTCGAGCGGTGCTGACTTCGGCCGGTGTCCCGGGGGCAGCCCGGACCGCCGCGTCGAACGCGCTCCGCGCCCGGCCGTGCGCCTCCCAGGCCGCGTCGAGGTCCGCATCGGACCCGGTCGTCATCGTCCGGGCCTCCGGTGAGGCCGAGTTGATCGCCGGGGCCGGGGCCCGGACGGGGGCGGAGGCCGGGCCGTCGGCGTCCAGCAGTTCCTGGGCGTGCTCATCGGGGAAACGGCCGTCGCGGGCGATGTGCCGGCGCAGCTCCTGCTCGGTGAGCGGGTGGATGTTCCAGTAACGCCCCCAGTTGTCCTGGTAGTCCAGCGCCGGATCGTGGCCGGGGACGGAGTCCAGCGCCAACTGGGCGCCGCGCATGACCTCGTGGAACGAGTGGTGGCCCGCCGACAGCGACATAGCGATCATCCCGGCCCGGATCAGCCCGAGGTCGAGGTCGAGGCCCCACTGGTCCCGCATCCGGGCGGCGTGCACCAGGAAGCGGTAGGTCGACCCCGCGGTGCCGGTCAGGACCAGGCCGCCCGAGTCCTCGGAGGCCGCCTGGATGCCGGAGCTCATCGCGAGGTCGTAGACGGAGGAGGCGGGCATCCAGGTGAGCCCGAGGTCGTTCACCGCGAAGGGACGCTCAGCCCGGCTCAGCGGCGGACGTACGTCGTCGGGGTCGGTCTGGACCGTGTGCTCCCGGGTGGCACGGCCGAGCGCCGCCTGCTTCTCCGCTGGGGAGAGCGTGGCGTCCAGATTCAACTGCGCGGCCAGCCGCTCCAGTTCGGTGCGGCCCTCCGCCTGGCGGCGGCTGGGACGCTCCGCCTCGATCTCCGGGTTCGGGTCCTCCCGGCCGCCGAGCATCTCCGGCACCAGGTCGCTGGAGATGCCCTGGAACAGGAAGGTCACCAGCTCCCTCAGGTTGCCGGTCCGCAGCACCTGCTGGAGGGCGGGCCGGCTGGTGCCGACCGTGCCGGGCATGCTCGGGTTCTCGCTGCCGAACGTGGCGAGGGCGCGCGGGTACTGCTGCCGCGCCCGCTCCCACGCGGCGCGCGCCATCTTCCGGAACTCCTCGGTCACCGCCTCGTTCTCGGCGAGGTGTTCGGCCAGCCGGCGCTCGAAGGCGACGGACTCCTCGGCGTACCGGATACGCGCCCTGACCCACGCGGGCACCGGTACGCCACGGTCGGGGCTGGGCGTCGCGGACCGGCGGCCCGGACGGGAACGGTCCCGGTCGGAGCGGGTGGTGGACGCGGTGTCGCCGGGCCGGGCGGGCGGGGCCCCGGTGGCCGGGTCCCCGTCGCCGGAGAGCGGCCCGTCCGGCGCGGTCCCGGCGGTCGGGCGGGGCAGCGCGGGCGGTTCGGTTCGGGGCAGCTCTCCGGCGGGCGTGGGGCGGCCGGGTGCGGGCGGCGACGCGTCCCGGCGGTCGTCGATGTCGACGGTCACCACCCGTCCCCGGCCCGGGTCGGTGGCGCGGCGGACCCGCTGGGCGTCCAGGGTGAGCGTGAAGTCGGAGAGCCTGACGTGCGGGCCGGGAGCGCCTTCCTGGAACGTCCTCAGCAGTCGGCCCAGCCGGTCCCCGAGCGCCTTGCCGACCGCCGCGGCCCGCTTCTCGCCGCTGGCCCGGGAGCGGTTGCCGTGTCCGGTGACGGTGACCGTGGGCAGGGGCAGGCCGTTGGCGCGGTTCCACAGGCCGGTGCGGGCCAGCGACCGGGCCAGGGCGTCCAGACGGTCGTCCGCGTCGTGCGACAGGGTGTGCTGCTGCTCGGCGAAGCGTACGGTCCGCTGGTCGGGGCGGAGCGCGTGGCCGTGCAGGGCGACCGTGGTGAGCGGATTGGACACGGCGGGTGAACGGTCCGACAGCAGCGCCGCGTTGACGGCGTGGGCCGACTCGCCGGGGCGCTTGCTGTACGCCCGGAAGAACCACTGGTCCTTGTCGTCCGGGACCGGTGCGGCGGACCGTACGGCGTCCCGGGCGCGGGCACGGGCCTGGTCCACCTCGCGCTGGGCCAGGGCGTGTTCGGGGCGGTCCTCGGCGAAATACCACCGGACGTGCTCGGCCTCGTGGACGGCGGCCAGCGCCCGGACCGCGCGGGCGAACCCTTCCAGCCGGGCGATCTCCGCGGGATCGGCGGCACCGCGCCGGGCCGTCTCGACGCGCTGGTCCGTCTCCTGGGCCAGCGTGTTCAGCCGGTCCTCGTCGTAGCGGTCGAGGTTCTCGTCGACGACCGCGTCGAGTTGGTCGGCCGGCAGGTCCGGGCGGGAGTGGGTCTCGTTCTCCAGGGTGATCTGGTGGGTGCCGTCCTCACTCGCCAGCACCACCTGCGCGAAGTGGTACGGGGCGTGCGGACCGACCGGGTCGCCGGGCTTGGCGTGGTTGTGGGTGAAGAGCTGGGCGCCGCCGTCGTTCGTGGTGCTGACCGACTGGATGAGATAGCCCTCGCCGACCTCCGCCCAGGCGTACTCGTTGACCCCGGCACGGGCGGAGGCCTGCGTCAGCGGGCCGCGCAGTGCGTTGTCCTGGGTGTGGCTGAGGGCCTGGCCGTACGCCGCGCCCGGGGTGGGCGCGCCCACGACCCCGCCGGTGAAGCGCGGGTCCCGGCCCGCCTGCCGGACGGCCCAGTCGGGCGAGACGCCGGTGGCGGGACGGGTGCCACGGGCGACCTCCGTCAGTGCCTGGGCCAGGTGGTGGGTGCCGGTGACCTCCCGGCCGTGCAGGCCGTTGGCGGGGGCCGTGGCGACGGTGCCGTCGGGGGTGCGGAAGGCGAGGTGGGAGAGGGGTGCGGCGTCCGTTCCGGCGACCATCCGGGCGAAGTCCCGGGTGAAGGCGTGCTCGGATTCCCCGGAGTCGGTGAGGAACCGGGGCTCCACCCGGAACAGCGGTTCGCCGGGCGTGCCGTCCTCCTGGTCGAGCACCACACGCACCGACGGGTCGGCCTCCAGCCGCACCCCGGCTCCGGCGGCGGCGAGTCGCGCCGAGGAGCGGTCGATCGCCGCCCGGGTCGCGTACACCTGGCGGCCCCGGCCGGTGGTGTCGTCCCCGGCCGAGAGGAGCGCGACCGTCCGGTCGGCGGAGATGTGCAGCGGCGGCCGGTCGGCGGCCAGGATGCTCCCCGGAGTCTGCTGGGGCAGGACCAGCGCGGGCTCCTCGGCCCCCTCCTCCGTACGGACTTCGCCGACCGTCCGGGGACCGGGCTCGGTGAACAGCACTCCGGTGCCGCTGTCGTCGACGACCTGGTAGTCGCGGGTGATCAAGGGGTGGGGGCGCAGAGCGTCGGTTCGGCGTTCGAACTGGGCCAGGTCGGCCAGCCGGTCGAACTCGGCGTCGCCGTCGCTGGTGGAGCCGCTGTCGCTCCAGGCGTCGCTGCCGCGGTCGTCGTCGCTGTCGTCGCTGACGTCACGGGCGCCGGGCAGGCCGGGCTCCTGGGGCGGCGGGGGCGTGGTCCAGTCCGGCCCGGTCTGCCCGGCCCTGCGATGCACGACCAGGTGGGCGGCCCCGGTGGTGGGGTGGGTGGCGACCTCGGCCGGTCCCGTCGGGTACCAGACCGGGCGGGCCGTCGTGCCGGCGACCAGATTGGCGACCTGCGCGGCGAACGCCGGGGGCAGGGCGAGGACGATGTCCGCGCCGCCCGGCCGCCGGGAGTCGTACGAGATGATCCGGGCCATCTCCTCGGCGTCGCGGACGACGAAGGTGCGCCACGGCGTGACGATCTCGACGCCGCCGCCCTGCGCCGCCTCGGCCACGAACAGGTACGGGTTCCGCCAGGGCGCGCCCTGCCCCGTCACGCTGCCGGAGCGCTCGGCGAGGTAGGAGTCCGGAGCCGGCAGGCCCCGGTCCGTCCCGGTGAAGTTCCGTCCCGCCGGGGTCCGGTCCGTGGTGCGCAGCAGGGTCTCCTCGGCGAGGGCGTCCCGCCGGGTCTCGATCTGCCGGTCGACGAAGTACACGGCGAGGTCATCGGCGCTCGCCAGGTCGTCCGACGACGCCTCCAGCGCCAGCGCGCCCAGATCCCGTACGTCCTGGTTGCCCACTTGGGCACGGTGCGGCAGGTGCAGGACGTTCCGGGCGAGGTCGGCCAGCCCGGCGCGGGGCGGACGGTCGCCCGCCGCCTCCTCGACCAGCGCGTAGAGGGCTTCGGAGGTCTCCTGGAGCCGAGAGCGCGGGGCTCGGCTCCACTGCGGGCCGAACACCGCTGTCAGCCACTGGGGGTCGGCCCAGGCCGGGCCGTTCTCCTCCTCGCCCTCGGAGTCGGAGTCGGCGTCCGAGTCGGAGTGGAATTCGGCGTCGGTGGCGGTGGCGGTGGCGTCGTGGGGCCGGGGCTCCGCGCCGGACAGCGTGCTGAGTTCGTACGCCTCCTCCTCCCCCGGCAGTCCCGGCAGCCCTGGAACGTCGCTGCCGGCGGGTGTCTCCGCCGTCTTCGGGGCCGGGGCCTTCGGCTTCGGGGCCGGGGCCGGGGTCCTCAGGAGCAGCGGTGCGAAGTCCCCACCCCGGCGGCGGAGTCGGAGGACCGGCGCGTCGGCGGAGGGACCGGCATAGGTATGGGCGGTGCCGTTCTCCTCGATCAGGGTGACGGTGGCGCCGGTCGCCTTGGCGGCCCACTCGGCCACCGCGCGGTCGGCGGTCGGCCCCCACGGAGCGTGGGCGAGATGGCGGCGCAGGTGTCCGTCCCGGGCGTCCCGGCTCGGCGCGGGCACGCCCGGTCGTTCCCGGAGGGGCGGGGGCGAGAACAGCGCGTCGCGTTCCGCCCGGTCGCCGGGGAGCCCGTTCAGGCGCATCAGCTGGGCGGGCGACGCCCCGGCGCGGGTGCGGAGCCGGGCCGCCGCCTGCGGGTCGCGGCCGGGCTGCTCGGCGGCGTGGCGCAGGGCCGTGGAGAGCGCGGCGAAGAAGCCGTTGCCCCGGCCCACCGGGGTGCCCTGGGTGTAGGTGGCGCCGTCGGGTGCGGTCAGGAGGCCGTTGCGGTCCAGCCGGTAGCGCGGGCCGCTGGTGTCGGCGGGCGGCAGCCAGGGCGGGGTGGGGTGGCTGCGGTGGGCGGGCGGCTTCGGGGTGGTCTCCGTGCTGGTGCCGACGGTCGCGTCGGTGCCCGTGCCCGTGCTGGCGGTCGGCCTGGGGGGCAGCGCGGTGGCGGAAGGCCGTGTGGCGCCGGGCGGCAGCGCGGCGGAGAAGAAGCCGTCCGCGGCGAAGAGCACCGGGCCCGAGGCCGGGTCGGCGGTCGCCGGGTCGGCGCCGTGCGGGAGGAACGTCTGCTGCCGCCCCTCCCCCGTCACCACCGTCACCGGGGTGCCCAGGACCCGGGCCGCGAGCGCGGGCAGCACGTCGGCGCCACCGTGGTCGCCCGCCCGGCGCTCGGGCGGGGCCGGGTCCCCGGCGTCCGGGTCCGCCGTCGCGGGCTCGGCCGTGAACGGGCGGTACAGGGCTGCCGTGGCCAGCGCCACCCGTTGCTCCGGGCTCGGCCAGAACGTCTGCGGGAGCCGGCCGAGCGCGTCGAACTCGGCCTGCTGAGCAGCCGTCAGCTCCACTCCCGCGGCGTCCAGTTCGGCCTGGGTGAAGGTGTCCAACACATCCAGGGCCAGGCCGTCGAGCAGATCCTCGTTGCCGTTGTCGCCCAGCGCCCAGGCCAGCCGGTCGCGGGCGGCGTCAATGGCCTCGGCGGTGACCGCCGGGTCACCGGGGGCGGCTGCGAACCGGTCGGCGAGGTCCGTGTCGAGCAGGAAGGGCAGCCGGCCCCGGTCCTGGGCCGTCGCCAGGAGCGCGTGGAAGAACGAGGCCCCGTCGTGCGGCACTTCGTGGACCTCGTGCACCGTGTGTCCGTCCGGCGAGGTCAGGGTGCGCGGGGCGGAGTCGGTGGCGTCGGTGACCTTGTACGGTTCCGGCGCCTCGGAGCGCCAGTCGGGCGCGGTGTACTCCTGCGACACGTCCTTCACCGCCACCGAGCCCGAACCCTGGTGGTGAGCGGTGAGGCGGGCGGCGGCCAGGTGGAGGCGGTGGTGGTCCTTCGCGGCGGCGTCCAGCCGGTCCTGCCAGCGGCGTACCTCTTCGCGGGCCGTCTGCCAGGCGGTGACGGCCGGGGAGTCGGCGACGGCCCGGGGCAGGACCGTGGCCCGGCCGTCGTCGCCGAGCGCGGTCTGTTCCTCGGCGCTGAGGTCGAGCCAGGTCTCCCGGGTCCTGGCGCGGGCGTCGTAGTAGTTCTTCTCGGCGGTGGCGAGGTCGGCCGCCGCCTTGGCCTGGTCGTCCCAGGCCGTGCGGGCCTCGTCGGGGAAGGTGGTGTCGTCCAGGAGGCCGTAGTCGCGGGCGATGTCCTCGCGGAGCCAGACCAGGGCGGTGGTCTCGGCCTCGACGGCGCGCGGACCGCGCCGGGGCTTGCCGAGAGCCTGCATCGGTCGGCTGTCGGTGACCCGGTGGTCCACCTCGGCGACCGACAGCCAGCTGACGGGGACCGCGAACAGCATGCTGCGGTCGGTGACCACCTTGACGTGGGCGCCGAGGGTGGTGTCGGTGGCGCTCCTGAGCGCGGTGGAGTCGTTGGCGCCGCCGATCGGGACCGTGGCGCCGGGGTTGGTCACACCGGCGTTGCTGTTGCCCGCCAGCGGCGACGTACTGACCGCGCCCTCGATGTTGTCGGTGATGCCCGCGTCCAGCGCGTCGCCGGTCTTGCGCCGCTGCATGGCCTCCATGCGCGGCTTGTTCTCCACGGCCAGCAGCCGGGCGCCGCTGCGGTGCATCTTGGCGTAGAGGCGGGAGTCGGCGGTGTGGGACTGGCTGAGGAGCCGGGCGGAGGACTGGGTGGGCAGCGGCGAGCCGTCGGGGCCCAGCGCCTCGCGGAAGCCCGCGGTCAGACCGATCTGGGAGGTGGCCTCCTGCTGGGCCTGGGCCGGGGCGGTGCCGAGGCCGGTGAGCGGGGTGTGGCGGGCCATCCGTACGCGTTCGGCGAGCGAGGTCCCCGCATGCCGCCGGCCGAGGTCGAGGTCACCGGGGAAGCCGCCGGCGCGCGCGGTGGCGAGGGTCAGGGCGTCCTGCACGTTGGCCGAGCCGAGGATGTCCACGGCGAGGATGCCGGAGCCGATCACATCGTCGAAGGGCAGGATGTCCGGGTCGCTCGCGCCGGTCTCGCCGTCCGTGGTCCGCCATTGGGCGATGCCTTCCGGACGGGCCTGATCGGCCGTCAGTATCTTCGCCGCGCGCTCGGGTTCGGGTAGGTCCTGTTCGGTGAGCGCGCCGTCGGAGCCGTCGCCGTCGGGGGTGAGCAGGCTCGCCGGGAGGATCTCGTTGAGGCTGCCGACGGGGGCGGTGGCGGTGGGACCGAGGGGCTTTCCGGACGCGTCCACCAGGGTGGCCGTCAGGGTGTAGGTGGTCACGATCTCGGCGTGCGCCTGAGTGGTGGCGATATTGGGCATCGTGGTGCTGCCGACCGCCTCGGTCACATTGCTGGACCGCTGCTTGGCCGCCGTGCCCTGGAGCGCCGGGTTGGCGACCAGCGCGCCGCTGCCCGCCGCGCGTTCGCTGCCGCTGAGCGTCACATCGGCGCCCCGGTCCTGGGACCGGCCGTCGACGTCGTCGCGGGCGGTGGTGCGGTAGTCCTCCAGCTCGTAGCCGGTGCGCAGCCGCTCCACGGTGGTGGTGACCGGCGTCAGGGTCAGCCTCAGCTGCCCGGGGCTGCCGCCGACCGGCAGGTGGTGCGGGCTGGACCAGCTGCGGTAGCGGACCGGCAGGGCCATTCCGTCGGTGGTCAGCTCGTGCACATGAGAGCGGAGGAAGTCCGGCGAGAGGCGCTGGAGCACCTGTTCCCGGTCGTGCGAGGGCACGCCCATCCGCTCCAGCTGCCCCATCAGCTGCTGCGCCGCCCGGCTCGCGTCGAGTTGGCCGTTGGGGTGGGAGGAGAAGTGGCGGCGGAGGAAGGGGGGCAGCCGGTAGCCGCCGCCGAGGTTGTCCGGGGTGCGGGTCGCGAGGCCGTCCGGGGCGAGCCCGGCCTCGATCGCGTCCTGCATCGGCAGGTGGAACATCACCGCGTCGCGGATGCGCTGGAGCGCGGCGGCGGGCGGGCGCGGGGCGAGGCCGCGCCCGAGCCGTTCGGAGATCCGCCCGGCAGCGGAGCTGATGGCGCCCCCGGCGCGGGTGCCGATCGTCCCCATCGCGGCCGTCCAGCGGTCCCGTACGGCCACGGTCTCGGCGGCGTCGGCGACCACCAGGTACATCCGCCCGGCGTAGCTGAGGGTGGTGTTACGGCCCCGGGTGAGGGTCTGGGAGACGCTGCGCCCCGTGCCCCAGGCGTACTGGAGAGCGGTCGAGTACGCACCCACCAGAGCCTGTTGGCCGGGTGCCTGCTGCAACGGCGTTACGGCGCCCTGGAGTCCGAGGGTGGTCCGTGAACCGGTGCTGGAGGTGCCGGCGACGCGGTGCTCGTTGCCGATCGTGGCCTCGAGGTTGCCCGGCTTCGGGTCGCTCTTGACGCGTACGTTGTCGAGTTCGCCCCGGACCGTCGCCTTGAGGTAGTGGGTCGAGAAGGGGCCCGCCCCGGTGAGCCCGGTGATGCGGGAGCCGAACGGGCCGAGGTACTGGCCGAGTTGACCGGCGATGCCGAGGTTCGCCATGGCGCGGCGCAGGGCGGTGCGGATCGGGGTGCCGGGCGCGCTGACGTGCCAGGAGGAGCCGGTGGCACGGTCGGCGGTGTCCTGGACGAGCCGCTGGCGCTGCTCGCCGCCCTCGGCGCTGAGGACCACGTGCGGGGCGCTGAGCAGCTTGTTCACGAGCTGCCGGTCGGACTCGGTGGTCCGGGGCAGGGGCCGCGTTCCGTCCAGGAGCTGGTCCGCCTCGGTGGACGGGAGGGGACGCGGTGCGGGGGCGGGGGCGGGCGCCGGAGCGGGACCGGTGGCCGGAGGGTCGGCAGGGGCGTAGCGGTCGGAGCCGTGGGCCGCGGGGACGGCGAGCTCCACCCGGCCCACGGTCTCGGTCCCCCGGGTGAACAGCGGGCGCTCCCCGACCTTGCTGACGAAGACGCCCGCGCCGAGCAGCCCCACGGTGACGAGCCGGGTCCAGCCGCGCGGGCGGCGGTGGCCCTCGAAGGTGGCGCCCAACTCGACCTGGTAGCTGTAGAGATCGGCGCCGTTCTGGAAGGCCAGCTGGTCGTGGGCGACCGCGACGGTGTTCTTGGTGCCTCGCGTGCGCGTCTGTGCGTAGCGGGCGCCCAGGGAGACGTTGCCCGCCTGGCGGGGCAGCCCGGCTTCGGGGTCCTTGTCGTGGTCGCGCGGGGAGATGCCCAGCTCGACACCGGCGGAGAGGGTGGTGGACTCCTGCTGGCCCTGGCCGGAGATCTCGGTGCCGATGACGGCGTTGCGCAGCGAGCGTTCGCTCAGGGTGGTCTCGAACTGCCGGTCGGTGAGGCGGGCGCGCAGGATGAGGGTGTGGTGGCCCCGGCGGACCTTGCCGTCCTCGGTGAGGGTGACCGGCAATCCGGTGGTGGTCAGGTCGTCCAGGCTCTGCGCGAGGCTCGGCCGGTTCAGCGCCTCGCGCACCTGGCGCTCGTTGTGCAGGGCGGTCCGCATGCGCCCGTCCCCGTACCAGAGCTTGGCCAGGTGGGGGTGGCGCAGCATCAGCGGCGGGACGAAGAGCGACGGGTACGCGCGGTGCAGCGTGTCCAGCACCGTGTCGGTGAAGGCCTTGAGAGGGTCCTGGGGGGCGGGGGCCGGGCCGGGCGCGGGGGTGGCGGTCGCCGGGGTGGGGGCCGGCTGCGCGGCGGGGCGCTGGTCCGGCACGAAGCCCTCGGCGCGGACCTGGCCGCCGATGTGCACCGGGTCCTGACGGGTGAGGTACCACGGCACCGGCGGCTCGGCGTCCGGGTTCGGGCCGGTCGCTCCCGGCGTACGGCTGTCCCAGCCCGCGAGGCGGCGCGCGTCCTGGGTGGAGTACCAGTCGAGGCTGACCACCCGGACCGGCTGCGCGGCGGAGGCCGGCTGACCGGCCTTGCGCACCATCAGGGTGCGCTCCACCCGGTACAGCGCCATCGGGTGGTTGCGGACCCGGCCGGTCACCTTGCGGGCGGCGTCGGTCCCGAAGTAGTGGCCCCGGCCTGCGCTGAGGTCGGTGCGGACCAGGGGGCCGCCCTGGAGGCGTACGTCGGTCTCGGGGCCGATGAGGGTGTAGTTCGGCCCGGCGGTGACCTGGACCCCGAGTCGGGTGTCGCGGACGTGGGCGCGCTGGTTCTGGTAGGTGGTCTGGGTGAGGTCGCGGACCTCCGCCTTGACCGACTCCGTGACCAGGGTGGCCCGGTGCGGGATCGACCGCTCGACGATCAGGTGGCCCAGCGGGTGCTGCCCTCTGCCCCGGGTCAGCTCGGGTCCGCTGACGGGTCCGGAGAACCGCCCGAAGAGGCCGAGCAGCCGTCCGGGGCGCACATAGGAGACCAGGGTGCGGTGGGCCGAACTGCCGGGCTTGGCACCGGAGATGGCCATGGCCACATCCTCCGGCGGGTCCGTGAGGTGCAGGGCGGTCGTGTCGCTGATCCGCGGTTCGGCCCCGTCCGGGAAGGTGAGCGTCTCCGGGGCCCGCTTCGGCCCCTTGAAGGGCACGGTGAGGTCGTCCGGCAGCCGCCAGCTCAGCCCGTCCCGCATGGCGAACCCGGCGGAGTGCACCTCGCTGCGCTGCCAGCGGGGGGTGGCGGCGGGCGCGGTGCCCGGACCGGGAGTCGTCGGCGCCGGGGGCTTCGGGGCCTCGGTGACCCGCTCGACGCGCACCCGGTAGTGGACGTCGTCCAGATGCAGGTGGGACCCGTCCCAGGCCCGGTACTCGCTCTGGTGGTACGCCTGGGTGCCCTGGGTGTAGTCGGTCCTGCGGGTCCAGCCCAGCGAGACGCCGATCTTCAGCATCCAGTTGAGCGGCGGGCCCATGCCCAGCGCGGCGGCGACCCGGCGTCCGACACCGACGCTGCGCCCGCCGCCCGTACCCGCCTGGCCCCGCCGCATGGTGTCCAGCCGGACGGTGGCGCCGCCGGGCTCGGAGAAACGCTCCCAGCGGTGGTAGGGGACGGCCTCGACGACCATCTCGTGGCCGACCCCGGACTTCTCCCGGCCCACGAAACGGGCGCCGCGCGGGGCGGTGAACGCACCGGGCTGGTCCTTCAGCAGACGCAGCAGCTCCGCCTCGTCGAACTGGGCCCGGAGCTTCTTGGGCAGCTGGTCGAAGACCTCCTTGGCCACCTGCTCGGGCGAGCGCAGGGTGAGGACGCCCAGGCCGTTGAGGAGCCCGGCCCTCGGCGTCCCTGCGGTCCGCGCGCCCGGGTCCCTGCCGCCGTCGTCCGGATCGGCGTCGGGGCTGATCAGGACGGTGGGCAGCCGGCTGCCGTCGTCGAAGGTGACGGTGCGCGGCGCGGGGCCCGGCGGCCGGGCGTCCTCGCCGGTCAGCAGCCGTGCCGGGCGGTGCCGCTCCAGCTGGGTCTCCAGCGGCACGGGGTCGCCCCGGTCCGGGATCTCCTCGGCCGGCGCGTCCAGCTCGGTGACCTGGCCCATGCTCCGCAGCCACTCGCCGAAGACGTCGGAGCCGGCCGGGTCCTGGGTGACCGGGGCGGGTGGGGGCGTCGGGGTCGAGGTGGAGGTGGGCACGGCTGCGGCCGGAACCAGGGCGTCGTAGTGGTCAACACCGTTGTAGGCCAGGTGCAGGACGCCGCCCCGGCCGCCCGGGTTGAGCGGGGTGACGGAGGTGCCGCCCGGGGCCGAAGCGTCGGGCCGGACGAGCCGCAGCTCGACGTCGAGGGTGTGCGCCAGCGCGAGCGGGAGCGCGTCGGCGAAGGGCGAGGACCACAGGGCCGTGAGCTCGGCCGCCGCGAGGATCAGCCCGTCGGTGCCGAGCCGCCGCGCGTCGGCGGGGGTGGGGGCCACGTCGGCGAGGTGGGGGTAGCCGCTGTCCCGGAGGATGCGCCGCCACCGGCGTCCGTCCCCGTCGGTGACGACCGCCTGCTCGATCCGGTCCCAGCGCTGCCCGATCCGTTCCCGCGCCTCCGGGTTCCGCACCCCGGCCAGGGCGGTCATCCGCAGGTCGTCGACGACGGCGAGCACCGGGTCCGGGGTGGCCTCGACGTCCGGGGCGAGCAGTTCGGAGCCGATGAGCCGGTCGCGGAGCAGACTGCGGAGTCCGGCGAGGTTCCGTGCGGCCCAGGCGGGCGGCACGTCCTGGCTGCGCGCGGTGTCGAGCAGCGACCGGAAGAGGCAGTCGCCGTCGGCCCGGGTGCGCAGCCTGCGGAGGGCCTGCCCGTCGGCGTGGACGGTGTCCGCGAGGCCCGGCGTCCCGGTGTCCTTGCTGAACAGGTCGACGTCCTCGGCGATGCTCTCCGGACGGCCGGACGGGGAGGGCTCGGCGGACGGACGGGGCTCGGGGTGGACGAGCACGGCGTGGTCGTTGCCGGGGCTGAAGCGGAGCAGCGGTTCGCCGGACGAGCCTTCGTGGGAGCTGACGATCTTGTCGAAGACCGACTTGTCGAAAGCGGTCGGCGGATTCCAGAACATGTGCGCGCCGTGCGCCACGGCCATGTCCTTGGCCCGCATCTCCTCGATCAGCGCGTCATGGGCCGGATGCGAAAGCCGCGAACCGTCCGGCGACGAAACATCGAACAGGTCATGGTCTCCGGTGATCGGCCGACGACCGCCTCCGTCATCGAATCCGAACACGATTCCGTCGTGAACGGTGAACTTGCCGTCGGCCTCGTACTGCGCCATCTTCCCGGCCAGCTCATGGAACTCCGTGGACCGCTGATTGAACCGGGAGACCACCCGGTCCCACGCATCCACCGGAACCGAACCCTGATCCGGCAACACCGGCTTGAAATAGCCGACCAGACCGATGTTCCCCGCATCGGCGCCCAGCAGAACATCAGCGTCGGTGACCGTCTTCGCCTTGATCTCCTGCGGCTTCGGCATCGCCCCCGCATCCAGCCACTTCGGCGCCGACGGATTCGTCGGCCGCACATCCACGACCACATTCCGGTCCCGCGCCACATCACGGAACTTGTTGAAATTCTTCTCCGGAATGCCGTACGTGTGCCGGGCCGTGTAGGAGTCGACCTGTCCGGGCTTGAGCTTCTGCGTCCAGGTGAGGACGGCGTGGTCGCTGTTGGGGCTGAAGCGGAGCAGCGGTTCCCCGGAGGGGCCCTGATGGGAGTTGACGATCTTGTCGAAGACCGACTTGTCGAAAGCGGTCGGCGGATTCCAGAACATGTGCGCGCCGTGCGCCACGGCCATGTCCTTGGCCCGCATCTCCTCGATCAGCGCGTCATGGGCCGGATGCGAAAGCCGCGAACCGTCCGGCGACGACACGTCGAACACGTCGTGATCACCGGTGATCGGCCGCCGATCACCCTCGCCGTCGAGACCGAACACGATTCCGTCGTGAACGGTGAACTTGCCGTCGGCCTCGTACTGCGCCATCTTCCCGGCCAGCTCATGGAACTCCGTGGACCGCTGATTGAACCGGGAGACCACCCGGTCCCACGCATCCACCGGAACCGAACCCTGATCCGGCAACACCGGCTTGAAATAGCCGACCAGACCGATGTTCCCCGCATCGGCGCCCAGCAGAACATCAGCGTCGGTGACCGTCTTCGCCTTGATCTCCTGCGGCTTCGGCATCGCCCCCGCATCCAGCCACTTCGGCGCCGACGGATTCGTCGGCCGCACATCCACGACCACATTCCGGTCCCGCGCCACATCACGGAACTTGTCGAAGTTCTTCTCCGGAATGCCGTACGTGTGCCGGGCCGTGTATGCGTTGACGACGAGCGAGTTCACCGGGGGCGGGACCGGAGGCGGCGTCCCGTCGGACTCGGGGGCACCCTGCTCGACGGCCGGGGCGGGCGGGACCGCGGGCTCCGGGCGGTGCAGGCGGCGGGCCAGCTCGGCGGTGTCGTCGGGGCCGAGGTCCAGATCGGACAGGGGCAGCGGGTCAGCCGACAGCGACCAGGTGATCTGCGCGGGGCGGGCGTAGGAGAGGCCGAGCACGTCGGACTGCGAGACCAGGGTGTCGGGGGCCAGGCCCGGCGGCGGGGGCGGCAGCAGGCTGTCGAGGGTGGTCACGGGGGTCGCGCCGGCCCTCAGCCCGGCAGCGGCTCCCAGGAACGCCGTGTACTGCTCCCGGGTGGGACCGGTGGCCGGGTCGACGGTCGTGCCGTTGGTGGCGGTGTGCCAGTCGGTGACCATCCGGTCCAGCAGGTCCGGGGTCATCCGGCCGTCGCCGTACCGGGCCGCGGTGCCCGGATCGCGCCAGCGCAGGCCGTCCACGTAGGCGAGTGCCGCCAGCGCCTCCCGGTTCCCCGGCTGCTGTTCGGCGTCCGTGCCGAGGACCTCGCGCAGGGTGCGGATCTGCTGGAGGGTACGGGCGCGGGCGAAGGCGTCGGCCGGCTCCGGGCCCGTGTGCAGTCCGGCGTCGCGCGCCAGGTCGTCCAGTTCGGTCCCGGTGGGCTCCGGGGTGAACAGCCGCCACCGGCCCGGCCCGTCCGGGCCTTCACCGAGCACCGCGCGTACGTTGCCGTCCCGGTCCTTGGCCGTGCCCGCCTCGGTGGTCGGCGCGTACACCGGGCGGCCGGTCCGGTTCGCCACGTGCTGGGCGACCGGCAGTCCCGCGATCTTCGGCTGCTGCCCGGTCTCGCAGGAGAACAGCACCAGCGGCCGGTCCTGGTCCCCGTCCTGGGCCCAGGACTTGAGCACCTCGCCGAGCTGTACGCCGCTGACCTTGACGGTGGGGTACGCGGCGTTGTCCGTCCCGAGGGTGACGGTGCGGGGCGTGCCGTGGCCCACGAAGTAGTCGGCGCCCTGCTCGGTGCCGGAGCCGGGGAGCGGGGTCGGCGGACCGGTGAAGACCGTACGGGGGGCGGGCGGGGCCTGGGAGGTCCCTGGGGGCGGCTGCTCGGTCGAGGTGGTGCGCACCCCGCGGAAGGTGTCCTGGCCGAGCAGTGCCTCACGGCCCGCGCTCTGCCCCGTACCGTCCTCGGCCGGGCCCTGCGAGATGGTCACCGTCTGCACGGCGACGCCGGGTTGCGGAGTGAGCTCGGTCTGCGGCACGAAGCGCCGGAGCTCGCTGAAGGGCACCGTCTGGTGGTCCAGCGTGGTGACGGACGGACCGGCCGTGGGGGGCGGAGTCGTTCCGTCGCCGTCGGTGGTGCTCGTGGTGATGGGGGCGACCGGTGTGTCGCTCGTGTCCGTGTCGCCGTCCCGCCCCGACTCCAGGTGCGGGTCGGCTGCGGTCTCGCCCTGCGGCGGGCGCGGCCTCCCGGTGTCCAGAGCACCGTTGCGGATCAGGGAGTCGACCATCTGCGGTACCGAGTGGCCGCCCTGGAACAGGCTGTACATGTTGTCGGGCACGACGGGGCGCAGTCCCTGCTCCAGCAGAAGTTTCGGCAGCAGGATCTGCACGTTGGACCGGAGGTTGCCGTCCTGGAACGGGTGGACCACGTGCAGCGCCCGGATGGTGCGCACGATGGAGGCGACCTTGGCCGCGTCGTCCGCGTCGGGGTCGGAGACCCGGGCGTAGTGCTGCTGGAAGAGCGTGTCGACGAGGTCGGGCGCGGCGTTCTTGCCGTAATTGGTCGCCAGCGAAGGGTTGTTGTGCAGGAACCGGGTCAGGATGGTGACCGGCCGGGGCTTGGGCAGCGGCTTGGACCAGTCGCGGCTGGTCGTGTCGTAGACCAGCAGCTGTTCGCCGATGCGCTCGTCGAAGATGTCGTCGGCGAGGGTGTCACCCCGCAGCGGGAACTGGGTGGCCCCGCCGCCGGACCAGCCGATCGTCCGGCCGAGATGGCCGGTGGCCAGCCCGTGCATGGTCTGGTACGACGTCGAGTCCATCGGGGTCACGACCGTGTCGGGGTCCCCGAGGAACTGCGTGTACGCCGACACCATGCCCTGCTGGAACCCGGGCGAGCGGTCGTGGTCGTAGTAGGAGCCGGGGTCGTCCGGGAAGGCCTCGAGCGCGGCCTCGTGGTTCTTGGGGTCGATGTAGAAGGTCCACCACTGGTCCTCCGGCAGGAAGTCCCGGAGCGTCTGCGGCGGTTGGTCCGGTGTCGGGTCCGCGGGCCGCACGACGATCTGGCCCGGCGGGGGCGGGTCGGCCGGAGGGGTGGCGGTGGTGTTCCCGTCGCCACGGCCCGACTCCAGGTGGAGGTCGGTGGCGGTCTCGGTCCAGGGCCGTGCGTCGGCGGCCTGCTTGGAGGCGACGGGCTGCTCTTGGGTCGTCGTGATGACCGGCGGCTTGACGTCCGGCGCGGGGTCGGAGGTCGTCGTGATGACCGGCGGCTTGACGTCCGGGGCCGGGTCGGAGGTCGTGATGACCGGCGGCTCGATGTCCGGGGTGGCATCCGAGCTGGTGGTGATGACCTTCGGCTGGGTGTCCGGGGCGGCATCCGGGTCTGGGGTGGTGACGGTCGGCTCGACGTCCGAACCGGTCTCCTCGCCGGAGACCGGGGGCTGTTCGCCCGACTCCACCGAGACCGAGGACGGGTCGGAGTCGGAGCCGCGCTGCTCGGACTCGGCCCCTCCCGGCGTCTCCGGCGTCTGCTCACCGGGCTCACCGGGCTCCGGCGCGACCGCGCCGGGCCCGTCGGCCGGGCCGCCGTGTGCGACGGGACGCGCCGGCGGGGATGTGGAGGCCGGCGGCGCGGCGGTCGTCGTCCCGGGAGGCGGGGCGGTCGTCGTCCCGGGCGGCGGGGTGGCCGACGCGACGGGCGGCGGAGTCGCCGTCACCACGGGCGGCACACCCAGGGCGTCGGCGAGCGGCAGCAGCACGTCCGCGCCGGGGAACGCCGTGTTCACCGGCGCGTCCGGGCTCCCGACGAACTCCGGTCCGGTGAGCGGGCGGACCTGCACCGGGGCGCCGGGGCCCTCCCGGGTCAGCTCGACGGCACCGCGCTCCGGCAGCCCCGTCCCATCCGCCCCGGTCGGCGGGCCGAGCACCACGGCCCGGTCGACCCCCGCGTCGTCCAGCAGCGCGGCCGCCTCCGGGGACTGTTCGGACAGGGACGGCGGCGTCTCCGAGACGATGACGGTCAGCGGCGGCGCATCGGTGCCGGGACCGGGACTGGACCCGAGGCCGGGGCCGTCGACAACGGTCGAGCCGCCGCCCGGCCCGCCGAACGCGTCGGAGCCCGTGGGCGTACCGCTTCCCGGCTCCGGCGACGGTTCCCCGACGACCGGCGGGTCCACGGTCACCGGCGTGCCGAGGCTCTCCAGCGCCCTGCGCACCTCGTCGGCGTCGATCTGGGCGGCGGTCCCGTTGCCGGTGGGCACCACCCGTACCTCGGGGATCTGCGACAGATTGCCGTGCAGGCCCTCGCGCACGCCGATCTCGGCAGGTCCGGGACCCTGCTCGCCGCGCAGGGCCGCGAGGTCGCGCAGCGCCTGCTCCCGGACCTCGGCGGGGCCCTGGTGGACCTGCTGCCACAGCGCGTTCTCGGCCGCCGTCACGGGCAGCGGGCCCGGAGTGTACGGCGGCGGGTCGGCCGAGAAGTAGGGGGGCGGGTCCTGCGACACATAGGGCGGCGGTGACTCGCTGCCGGTGAAGTCGCCCTGGCTCGTGGTCTGCTGGACGACCGGCGGGGGTGTGGCGAGACCGGGGCCGGGGCCGGGGCCACCGGTGGTGTCCGTACGGGAGGAGCCCTCGGTCCGGTCGTCGGAGCCGCCCGTCCCCGAGCCGTTGCCGCCGGAGACGGTCGGCGGCGGCTGGTTGCGCAACTTGTCGATGACGTGGCGGAGTTCGGCGCCGCTGTTCAGCGCGGCCCCCATGAGGGTGGACTCGACCCGGCTGCTGACGCCCGCGCCGACGAAGGTGGTCCAGCTGGAGGACCAGTCCCCCTCGAAGGCTCCCTTGATCAGGATCTCCGCGACCACCTCGCCCGCTCCGGCGGCGATGAAGTCGGCCGTCCCCTTGAGGCCGTAGTGCGCGGCCAGCGCGCCGGGCCGGTCGAGGTTGAGGCGCAGGATCTGGCTGTTGCGCCACAGTTCGGGGTTGTTGCGGAAGGAGAGCGGGCCGTCCCGGAAGGTGACGGGCACCGGGCCCGGCGAGGGGGTGGGGCCGTTGCCGGACGGGGTCGGGTCGGGTCGGCCCTTCGGGGGGCCATCGAGGTCGGGTCCCGGCTTGGGGTTGGGGGTCGGGCCGTTGTTCTTGATGTCGATGTTCGGCGTGTCACGCAGGTTGGGGTTCTTGAAGTCGAGATCGGGGCCGTTCTTCAGGAAGTTGCCGTCGAAGCTCCGGACGATGTTCTTGGCGAAGTTCTCGAAGACGCTCGTGAAGAAGCCCGCCGCCGCACCGAAGGCGGCGGCCTTGCCGATGTCGCTCCAGTCGATGGAGTCGGGGCGGCGGCCGTCCGGGGCGAAGTTCATCATCGCGAGCCGGACGGCGAAGGTGGTGAACGCCTCGGCGAACGCCTCGGTCAGCGAGGGCGCCAGATGCAGCCGCTGGAGCAGGTGGCTGAGCGTGGTGAGGATGAAGAAGCGGCTGCGCAGCTTGGCCATCATGATCTGGCTGGCCGATGCGCCGCCGGTGAAGAAGGACATCGCCAGGTAGATGGCGATCTCGATGAGCAGCCGGATGATCTCGGCGATGACCTGCCACTTGGACTCCATGATGTCCATGGAGGTCTTGCGGCGACCCTCGGCGATCTTGTCGAGTTGGTCGGAGAAGTCGCGCAGGTAGTTCTTGCCGCCGTCGTCGATGAGCATGCCCATCGCCTTGGCGTACGACGAGGCGAGGTCGTCCGGCATGGACTCGCCGATGTCGTGGACCGACTTGTCGATCAGCGAGGACAGCCGATCCAGTTTGCGCCCGAGGCCGGAGTAGGGCCGACGGCTCTCGAAGGCGAGATCCTCGTCGGCGTCCATGAGCTTCTCCCCGGTGAGGATGAAGATCATGGCGTTGACCTCGGGCGATACCTGGATGCTCACCGACGGCCGCCTCGGGGGCCGTGCGGGCAGCACGCCGTGGCCGCTCCCCGGTGGTTACGGAAGCGGCCTGCGGTGCGGAGGTCAGCGGCGGCCATGCCCGCCGGTGCCGTCGAATCCATCGGCTCCGAGGCGGCTGTTGCCGTGCTCGATCTCGTCGATGTTGCGGTCGCGGGTGTCCTTCATCATCCGGACGTTGCCGATCGTCGCGTCGGTGATGCCCACCAGCGCGTCCCGGATGGAGAGCATGGTGTCCTTGGTGGTCTGCCGCTCCTTCTGCTCCTGCGGCTTGGCCTTCTCCGAGAACTCGCTGTTGGTGCCGGGCCAGCTGACCGTGGGCGCCAGCTCGTCCAGGAACTCCTCGGTCATGGACCGGGTGAGGGTCCCGATCTCCTCCAACTGCCGCGCCAGCGCCTCGATGCGATCGGGGTCGACGTAGTACCGCTGTCCCATGGTCAGTCCTCTCCCTCGTCGCCGAGCGCGTCCCGCCAGGCGGGGGTCGCCGGGCCGCCGCGCGCGCTGTCCTCGTCGTCCTCGCGCAGGACCTCGGGGCCGAAGATGCGCTCCCAGTCCAGCTCGAAGCCCTTCAGCTCCGGCACGTTGCTGCTGGGCTCGGCGAAGGGGGCCATCGCCTTCATCACATGCCGGTTCATCTTCAGCCGCGCCGCGCTCGCCGCCTCAAGGACGCTCGCGGCCAGCTCCTGCGGGGACATGTCGCGGTACTTGTTCTCCAGGAACTCGATCCCGGTCAGCTCGCCCTGCGGGCCCGCGGTGGCCCGTACCGCCCGGTCGGAGGAGAGCACGGCGAACGATGCCGACCGCAGCTCGCGCTCGGTGCGCGCCACCGCCTCCTGGGCGGACTGCAGTTCGGCCATGGCCTTCTCCAGGCGCTTCTCCAGTGGTTCCGTCACGCGCGCGCCCCTCCATCCGACTCGATCTTGTCGTCCGTAGGCACGACCGTACGTTCACCGTGCCGGGCCGGTGTATCCGGCCCCGCCACTCGGGCCCGAGCGGCGGTCACCGGCCGATGACGGCCGGGGTGCCGCCCTCCTCGGTGCCCCATACGTCCGCGTCCTCCTCCAGGTAGTCGGCGGACGTCACAGGCCTGCGTCCCTGCTCCGGCTCCTCCTCTTCCGGGGAGTTGCCGCCGGTGGTCGTCACCCGGGAGGCCGGGGTGAGGAAGGTGTCACTGTCCTCCTGGCGGTTCCACGGGCTGCGCCTGCGGCGGTTGCGCCGCTCGCTCTCCTCCGCCGCGTCGACCAGGACGGCGCGCACGCGCTCGCCGTTGCCCTTCTCACCGCCTCCGCCCATCCCGCCCATGCCGCCGCCCATCGGCATGCCGGGGCTGCCGGGCGTGCCCGGAGCGCCGGGCGCCCCCGGGCCGGCGCCACCGGCGCCGGGGGTCGCCGCGTTGTTCGTGGCGCTGTCGGAGAGCGGGGACACCTGGCCGAGGGTCTCCGAGGACGGGAGGTTCGCACCGGGCAGGCCACCGCCGGAGCCGCCGGCTCCGGCCTGGGCGCTCAGCCCCAGCTCCGAGAGGGAGACGTCCCGGCTGCTGGACCCGTCGCCTCCCCCGCCGCCGCTGCCGCTGCCGCCGCTTCCGAGATCCTTGAGCGCGTCGAGATCGAGGTCCCGGTTCTGGCCGGGGCCGTCCAGGTCCCGGTTCCCGTTGAGGTCACCGAGGTTGCCGAGGTCCCGGTTCTGACCGAGGTCCCGCAGGTCGTCGAGGAAGTCCGGCCTGCCGTTGCCGTCACGCGAGTTGAGCTCGTCGAGGGTGACCGTCTCGGTCCTGCCCTGGGGGTCGGTGACGGTGGCGATGCCGGTGTCCGGGTCGATGGAGTGGCTGGAGCCATCGGGGAAGGAGTTGAGGAACCGGCCGTTGTCCAGGGTGGAGACGGAACCGTCCGGGTTGGTCACCTCGGCACCGTGGGTGAGGTCCGTGGTGACCTTGGAGCCGTCCGGCGCGATGCTGGTGAGCTGACCGGTGTCCGGGTCGAAGACGGCCTTGCCGCCGTCCGGGAAGGTGGTGGCGAAGTCACCGTTCTCCAGACCGGTGAGGCTGCCGGTCGGGGACTCGAGGCCCGTCCTGTCGGTGTTGAGGTTCCCGAGGTCGCCCAGGTCGTTGATGGTCTCCCGGTCGCCGAGGCCGCCGTCGGACTCGGTGGGGAGATCGGTGTCGATGTTGCCCAGGTCGCCCAGGTTGCCCAGGTCCCCGATCTCGTTCCGGCCGTTCAGCCCCCCGAGGTTGCCGAGATTCTCCGTGGTGACGGTGCCGTCGGGGGCGGTGGAGACGGCCTGACCGGTCTTCGGGTCCACCACCTGCTCCGTTCCGTCGGGGAACGTCGTCGTCAGCTTGCCGTCGTCGCCGAGGGAGGTGACCGAACCGTCCGGGTTGGTCACCCTCGTGCCGTCGCCCAGATCCTGCGTGGTGACGCTGCCGTCCGGGTGGGTGGTGGTGAGCAGCCCGCTGTCCGGGTCGAAGGAGGTGCTGCTGCCGTCCGGGAAACCGCTGGTGAGCTGGTTCCCGTCGAGCTGGGTGCTGCCGCCGGTCGGGGTGTCCAGCGAGCCGCCCGCGCCGTTGTTGAGGTCGCCGAGGTTGCCCAGGTTCTGCGTGATCGCCTCGTTGGCCCCGTCGTTGGGGTTCCTCGTGTTGCCGGGGCCGCCGTTGATCCCGCCGAGGTTGCCGAGGTTCTGGCCCACGGGAAGCGGGCCGCCGCCGCCGGGGTTGTTCACATCGCCGAGGTTGCCGAGGTTCTCGGAGACCGCGTTGTTCACGTCGTCGAGGCTCGGGGTGTCCGTGCCGCCGGGACCTCCAGGCGTGTTGATACCGCCGAGGTCACCGAGGCTCTCGGTCACGGGGACGTCCTGCTTGAGGTTCAGCAGGTCGTCGAGGTTGCCGATGTTCTCGCCACCGCCGCCACCGCCCGGCCCGTTGATGTCGCCGAGGCTCTCCTCCATCTGCTTGGCCTGCTCCTCGGCCTCGCGCTTGGCCTCCTCCTGCTGGAGGCGCTGCTCCTCGCGCAGCTCCTCCTGGTACTTCTTGTCCTCATCGCGCTGCTCCTGCTGCTCCTGGCGCAGTTCGTCCTGGAGCTTCTTGTCCTCCTCGCGCTGGATCCGCTGCTCCTCACGCAGCTCGTCCTGGTACTTCTTGTCCTCCTCGCGCTGCTCCTCCTGCTCCTTGCGCAGCTCCTCCTGGAGCTTCTTGTCCTCCTCGCGCTGGATCCGCTGCTCCTCACGCAGCTCGTCCTGGTAGCGGCGGTTCTCCTCGTTCTCCTCGTTGATCTTGTCCTTCTCCTCGTCCAGCTTCTTCTTCTCGTACTCCTCGCCGGCCGTGCTGGTCGACTTGGGCTCGGGTACGTTCTCGGAGAAGTCCTTGGAGAGGTTGAGGAACTGGTTGTTGAGCCTGGACTGCACCTCGCGGGCGGGCTCCACGAGCAGGTCGTCCACGGCCCGGCTCCAGATGTCCACCGCCTTGTCGCCGACCTTCGCCCAGTTCGCGATGTCGGTGAGGTCTCCGTAGTCGGGGTGCACCTGGGAGAAGCCGCCCTGCGGGCTGTGGCTGACGGTCGTGGTGTAGCGGCTGGTGTACGACTTGATGTCGGTCTTGGCCACGTTCTCCGTGTCCACCCACTGGGCGAGGTCGTCGAGGACGTAGCGCAGCACGCGGTGCGGGTCGTAGTAGTCGGACTGGGCCCAGGTCAGCCAGTGGCCGAGCAGGTCCCGGGCCGCCTGCTCCAGGTGGGAGCGGCCCAGGGAGAGCGCGCGGGAGTAGACGGTGCTGCCGGTGCCGGTGCTGTCACCGCTGCCCGCCGTCTCGTTGAAGGTCTCCACGTAACTGTCGTAGTTCTCGCGGATCTTCTTGATGAGGCTGCGGAAGACCTCCGCGGCCTCGCCCTTCCAGCTCGCGTCGTCCCGGCCGAAGCGGTCTTCCCAGTCCTTGAGCAGCGGTGCGTGGTCCTTGAAGAACTTGGCCGCGTAGTCGAAGGAGTGGCCCGCGTCGGTGAAGGAGTCCAGGTCGACGACGTCGGCCTCCTTGGCGACCAGGCCGCTGAAGCGGCCGTCGCCGCTGTTCCCCTTCAGCAGGGCCATCAGCGCCGCCCGTGGCCCGTTCATGTACCGGGCCAGCGGGATGGTGCTGAACTTGTCCTTGTTGTAGTCCGTGAACTCGTTGCCCTCGCGGACGGACACGTCGTTGACGTCGGTGGAGTCGGTGCCGGCGAAGATGATCTCCTCGCCGGACTTCACGCGACCCTCGAAGACGATCCGGGCCTGCATGATGGAACGCTTTTTTCCGCTGTCGAAGAACCAGATGTCGTAGTCCTGGCCCTTGTCCCGCAGAAAGCCGGAGTCCTTGACGAGGAGGCCGAGGCTGCGCTCCTTGATGTCCATCCGGAAGAGCTTGCCGCCGTGGTCGGAGCGGAGCGTGTCGAAGACCTCGCTGCGCTTGGGCACGGGATAGCCGGTGATGTGGGTGACGAGATCAGCCCAGTTGTCAGTGGATGCCGCGTCTCTGTCCTCGTACTTGTCGACGTTGTCCACGGATGATTCGTCGTACCGGTCGGCCACCGCGCGCCCTCTCTCGTCTCTCGCCGTCCACCCCGGTGCGTGGGGGCGGCTAGTTCTCTTCCGTGCCCGTGGATCCGCTGGTGAGCGTGTCGACCTCTTCGAAGGTCTGGAGCAGCGTCTGGGCGTCGATCGCGTCCAGGTTCTTGTTCTTGGTCTTGTTGGCCTCTTCGATGGTGTCGGTGAGGGCTTCCTTGAGCTCCTTGAAGAGTTCCATCTGGTCGCCGAGGAGCTTGTCGAGGGAGGTCGCCACCGACTTCACGCTCTCGACCAGCGTCGGACCGGAGATCAACTTCTCCCTGTTGATCAGTCCGAGGCGCAGGAGCTGCGATTCCTGGTCGAGGTTGTCGGCCGTGGTGTAGCCGCCGATCAGTTCGCTGAGGGGACGGGTGCGGCCATCGCCCTCGCCCTCGCCGTCCTCCTTGTGCTTCTTGGCCTTGGTGTAGACCGGGTGCACCTCGTTGTCGCGGAAGTTCTCCATCTGCTTGAGGTCGAAATGCTTGACATCGGCCTGCTCACCAGCCATAGGACGTCCTCCTGCGATCGGGCCCGGACGGGGTCACTCAAACGGAATTACGGAAGGCCGGGGTCCGCCTCTCCTGCGCACGGCAGGGAGGCGGACCCCGACCGGAAGGCTAACGGGCCCGTACACCGCCCCAGTTGTCGGCGCTCCTGCGCTCGTCCCTGGAGTGGTTGTCGTGGATGCTCTGGACCAGTTCACCACTGTCGCCGAGGAGCAGGGCCATGTTCTTGGTCGCCTGGTCCCATTCGGCCTGCACCCCGCGGTACATCGCCTGGTCGTCACCCTCCCAGGAGGTGATGAGCGGCTTCAGCTCGTCCTCCAGGTTGTTGAGGGTGGTGATGATCTGCTGGGTCTGCTGCTTCAGCTCCTCGATCGCGTTGCGGACCGTGGAGTACTGGACATCGATGATGCCGTCGGCCATGACATCTCCTCTCGGATGGCCGGGCGCCAGGGCCCGGGGTGCTCATGAGTTCCGGCCTCCGCGAGAGGCCGGTGACGCGAGGGGGTCAGCGCAGTGCTTCGAAGACGCCCTGGCTGGTCTTGCTGTTGAGCACCTCGGTGAGGTCCTGGTTCTCCTTCGCCAGCCGGTCGGCCGACGTCACGTTCTCCTGGAGCGCGTCGACCATCTTGCTGATCTGGACGACGACCTTCTGGGCCTCGCCGTTCCAGCTGCGGAAGAGCTTCAGCAGGGCCTGACCCTCGTCGCCGCCCACGCCCGAACGCGCGGCGATCTCGGCGACGTTGTTCTGGGTCTTCTCCACCGAGGCACGGGCCGACTCAAGTGTCGAGACACCTCCCAAGCCCTTGGCATAATCCGCCCTCCTCTGGCCACTGTCCGCCATGTCACGCTCCCTTCGTCGAGGCAACTCTCGTCACACCGTTGCCCGCTGAGGCTATGGAGAAGTCCCCGTCCGGCGCAACATATGCAAGGAAGATTTGAGCATAGGTCAGGGCGATCGGATTCCTTGAGGGGCAAGGAAGTTGCCGGAGGTTTCCACGAAATGAACGCGGACCGACTCCGGGCGGCCGAGGGAGGGGATACGGACAGGAAACGGGCAGCAAAGGAATCCGAACGGTCATCGGGTCCGCCCATTTTCTGAGCTTTATCTGAGGTTTCTTCCGCGCCGGTCCACACCGAATCTCCCCCAACCGGAGCCGGGTTATGTGGGCCGCCCCTCCCTCTGCTCCCTTTTCTCTTCTTAGGCAGCGTTTGAGGCGTTTGCCGGGATCATGGCCGGAAGTCGGCCGCGGTACCGGCCCCCGCGGTGCGGGCCGCCCCGTCCTTGGCCGCCGCTCCGTCCTTGCCCGCCGCATCGTCCTTGCCGGCAGCGCACTTGGGGGCCGTGACCCTGGGCTCCGCGACGCCGGAGGCGGCGGCCGGGTCCAGGTCCGCGCCGGTGGGCAGGGCCGCGAGCAGCGGTGCGGGGACCGAGCCGATGTCTCCCTCCCCGTACCCGAGCGCGCCCAGCGCGTCCTTGGCCGGGACGCGGTACTTCACACCGTTCTCCGCCACCAGGTAGGTCGTCCCGGCGTGCGCCGCCCCGCTGGCGTGCAGGGCCCGGACCAGGGCGCCGCGTCCCGGGCGTACGACCGTGGCGTCCGTCCGGGCGCAGGCCTCGGCCACCGGCTGGGCCGCGCCCTGGGAGAACGCCACGGGGGCGAGCCCGGTGAGCGGGACGAGCACCGACCGGATCCGGGCGCCGCCGTTGCCGCCGTCCACCTGGGCGCAGAGCGCGCTGCCACGCGGTGCGGACTGCGGGAGCGGTGGTGTACGGGGCAGCTCCGCGGCGGCGGGCCCGGCGGCGCCCGTCTCCTTCGACCGGTGCGTACGCAGCGCGTCTGCGCCCACCGCGCGGGCCTCGGGCGAGCGGCCCTGGTAGGCGTCCTTCTGGGTGGCCGGGTCGCCCAGCACGAGGGCGGCCTCCAGCCGGGAGAGCGGCACAAGGCCGTCCTTGCGCAACAGGTGGTAGGTGCTGCCGCCGCCGGGCACGCTCACCTCGAAGAGCTGGCCGATCGTGCTCGGCTCACCGCCGATCACCGGGCCCCTCCCTCCGCGCCCCGGGACCTCCGGCGGCTTCAGGGCGGGGCCGGGGGCCAGGGCGTCGAGGAAGGCGGCCGAGACCGGCATGGCCTGCTCGGAGCCGTAGCCGAGGGCATTGCGTGCGTCGGAGGCGCGGTCCAGGGGCAGTCGGCTGCCCCGCCACACCAGGTACTCGGTGCGGTCCGGGCCGCGTACGAGCATTCCGCGGTCGGCTCCGACGTCCTGGGTCTCCAGCGGTGCTCCGGCGACCAGGGTGGTGGCCCCCGGCCGGTCGACTCCGGCGTCCTCGAGGGCGCCGGAGGTGCTGGGCAGCGCGCCGTCGGGGCCGGTGACGCACATGTGCCAGGCGCCGGCGTCGAGCTGGCCGGGCCCGGGGAGGGTGTCGGGCGCGCCGGGGATGCCGGCCGGCGACCCCACGGGGACGTCCCGCAGCGAGGCGGTGGAGACGTCCACGGCCTTCAGCTGCGAGCCTCCGATCAGTCGGGCCGAGGCGTAGTTGCGGACCGGGTGGAGTACGCCGTCGGTGCCGGTCCACAGATAGCGGGCACCGGTCTCGCGGTTGACCACCAGGTTCTCGCCCTTGCGCCACGTCTCGTTGCCGCCGGGGCGCAGGAGCCCGTAGACGGTGGTGCCGGCGCCGATCAGGACGGTCACCAGGATGCCGAAGACCACTCCCCGGGTCGTCCGGCCCAGCGGGCTCTCCGGGGCGTCCGGGTCGGCCGTCAGCAGGCCCGAACTGAGCCTGCCCATCATGAATCCGTGGGCCTGCACCTGGTCGCGCTTGGACTGCACAGCCTCTCCTCAACTCTTCTTCGATGGAACGGCGTACGGGCGGACTCAGCCGAACAGTCCGCGCAGCCAGCCGAAGAGGCCCGCGGCCCACAGGGTGAACGGCAGCAGCGCGACCGCGAGGCCGGTGTGGGCCAGCTCCGCCGCCCGGCCCCAGTACGGCAGCACCCGGCGGCCGGGCACGATCCAGGACGCGGTCACCAGGGCGGCCGCCGCGGCGAGCAGCACCGCGAAGACGATCACCCGGCCGTCGGCGTCGCTGTCCACCGCCCAGGCACGGGCGAGGAGCAGCAGCCCCCAGATGCCGGGCACCGCCAGGGTGAGCCGCTGGCCGATGTGTACCAGCCCCCGGGAGTGCAGGAGCAGCAGCAGGGACAGCGAGACCGCGGTGAGCGTCTCGGGCAGGTCCGGGGTCTGGGCGAGGACCGCCAGGGCGGCGGCGGCGATGGTGCCGGTGGCGGCGAAGAGCGCGGCGACCCAGCGCCCGGCGAGTTCGGTGCGCTCGGAGACCTCGTCGCCCGCGTACGGGTCGATGCCCTCCTGGAGCTGGCCGGCGGAGGACGGCAGGGACGGCATCCGCATCCCGGCCAGTTTGAAGGCGAAGGGTGCCACCGCCCCCGCGGCGAGCGCGACCACCGTGGCCACCAACGCAACGGCGGCGGGCGCGTCCAGGCCGGTGTAGCCCATCAGGGCCCCGGAGATCGCGGTGGCGACCGCGACCACGGCGGTGGCCAGCAGAGCGGGGGCGCCGACGGCGGTCGCGGCGAGCGCGAGGACCGCGCCGCCCGCCGCCGCGGCGCCTGCCGCGAGCAGCCGCGCGCCCACGACCTGCACCGCGTCGGGCCCGGTCAGGTCGCCGCCGGGCAGCACCCAGCCGACCAGCGCGAAGCACGGGGCGACCAGCAGGCCGAGGGCGGTCGCGGAGAGGCGGTCGCCGACCGCGCGGCTGGCGGAGCCCGCGCCCGCGAGGAGCAGCGCCCCGGCCACGGCCGCGCAGCCGGCCCGGGTGGCGGTGGAATCGGCCACTCCCGGCCAGAACACCAGCACCAGGGCGGCCACCACGGTCGCCACCGCGGTGCCCACCAGCAGGCCCCGGGCAGCCGCGGCGTGCCAGGTGTGCAGCCGGCGCCCCACCGTCTCGGCGATCCCGTCGACCAGGTCGTCCAGCCGTGCTTCGGGCAGCGCCTCGGTGTGCGGGCGCAGATGGAGCACGGCACCGTCGGAGAGACCGGCCCTGGCCAGGGTGGTCTCCTCGTCGAGCGGGGCGTCGCCGAGCCGCTGGAGCACCCAGCCCGCGTGGTCGAGCCCGGCTTCCTCGGCATCCTCACCGACGTACCGCAGGAGTGTGGGCAGCAGGTCGGCGACCGGTACGTCGGCGGGCACGGCCAGATCGATGGTGACGCTCGGCGCACGTACGGTCAGGCGGCACGATTCGGCCACCGCACTGTCGGTCATCAGCAGAACTCTCGTCTTCCGTGCAGGCTTTGACAGGAAGGTTCCCCGGCAGAGGGAATGTGCGAACAGTACGGACAGGTCCCCGTGGCTGTGAACCGGGGGGCCTGGCAGAAAAAATGTGCCCGCGCGCCCGGCTGCCACCAATCCCGCGTGGACAGGGTGCGTTCCGTGAATGCAGACTACTGCCTGCGGCCACCGGCCGTACTGCGGGCCGGGTGAGGAATCCGGCAAACGGTCGGCCTTCACGGAAGTTGACCGCCACCGCTATCCGATCGAAACATTCACCCGGCGTTCATCGTGGCACCCGCGCCCGAGGAATCCGGCGGGTGCGGTCTTTCCTCCTTCCGGGTGCGCCGGTATTCGGAGCGGGCCGGAAAGTCAGTGAACCGGAGGTTCTCTTCCTTGAGTGTCGTGCTGTTTCGCCGCCCGGCCCGCAGGCGCGGGCCGGAGATGCCCGAGGGGCAGTTGACCCTCCAGGAGCCGCCGGTCCTCGCCGAGTCGGTGCCCGACACCTCGGCGGTGTGGACCTACCTGCCGATGGCCCTGATGTCGGTGTCGATGATGCTGATGTTCCTCCGCCCCGGGGGCGGCAACGGCGTCTTCATGTACCTGGCGATGGGCGTCATGGCGCTCTCCGCCGGCGCCATGCTGCTGGGGCAGCTGATGCGCCGCTCCAGCGAGCGCAAGCAGCGGCTGAAGGGCGAACGGCGGGACTACCTCCGCTATTTGGCCCAGACCCGCAAGCGCGTGCGGACCACCATCGCGGAGCAGCAGCGGGCGCTGGCCTGGCGCCACCCGGAGCCGGCGTCGCTCCGCTCGCTGGCCCGCACCTCGCGGTTGTGGGAACGCCGCCCGGCCGACGAGGACTTCGGCGAGGTCCGGCTCGCGGTCGGTGAGCAGCAGCTCGCGCTCACCCTGAACCCGGTCTCCACCCGCCCGGTCGAGGATCTGGAACCCCTCTGCGCGCACGCGCTGCGCCGCTTCATCCGCGCCTACTCCACCATCCCGGAGCAGCCGCTGGGCCTCTACCTGCGTTCCTCGGCCCGGATCCTGCTGCGCCCGGAGGAGGCGACCGGCGAGGAGAGTGCGGAGCCCGACAGCGGCGGGGGCGACGACAGCGACGCCGTACGGGCGCTGGTGCGGGCCATGCTCGGGCAGCTGGCGGTGTTCCACGCGCCCGAGGAGCTGTGGATCGCCTTCTGCGTCAGCGACGAGCGGCGGGCCGACTGGGAGTGGGTCAAGTGGCTGCCGCACGTGCTGGATCCGCACGAGGAGGACGGGGCCGGCCAGGCCCGCCGGATCACCGCCGACCTCACCGAGCTGGACGACCTGCTCGGCGCCGAGTTCGCCGAGCGCCCCGGCTTCGACCCGGACGCCCGCCCCGGCCGTGACGAGCCGTACACGGTCATCGTGCTCGACGGCGTCAACGTCCCCGAAAGCCACCGCTGGGAGGGCCACGGCTACCGCAACGCGCTGATCCTCGACGTCTCCGGGGCGCTGCGCTGGCGGCCCGGCCGCAACACGCTGCGGCTGACCGTGGGTCCCGACCAGGTGAACCTGGTGCGGACCGACCGCAGCCGCAAGGAGCGTTCGGTGCCGCTCGGCCGTCCCGACCGGCTCGGCCCGCTCGGCGCGGAGTCGCTGGCCCGGCTGATCACCCCGCGCCGGATGAGCCTGGGCACCGACATCGCGCAGCCGCTGGACACCGACGTCGAGCTGACCACCCTGCTCGGCATCCCCGACCTGCACCGGCACGACCCGCAGACCCTCTTCGACCGGCACTCCGGCTCCGGCCGGCTGCGGGTGCCGATCGCGGTCGGTGTGGACGGACGCGCCGTCGAGCTCGACATCAAGGAGTCCGCGCAGGGCGGCATGGGCCCGCACGGCATGCTCATCGGGGCCACCGGCTCCGGCAAGAGCGAGCTCCTGCGCACCCTCGTCCTCGGGCTCGCCCTCACCAACTCCTCCGAGACCCTCAACTTCGTCCTGGTCGACTTCAAGGGCGGCGCCACCTTCCTCGGCCTGGAGGAACTCCCCCACACCTCCGCCGTGATCACCAACCTCGCCGACGAAGTCGCCCTGGTGGAGCGCATGCAGGATGCCCTGCACGGCGAACTCATCCGCCGTCAGGAGCTGCTGCGGTCGGCGGGCAACTACACCTCGGCCCTGGAGTACGAGCGGGCCCGCGCCGCCGGGGCGGACCTCACACCGCTGCCCAGCCTGTTCGTGGTGGTCGACGAGTTCAGCGAACTGCTCTCCACCCACCGGGAGTTCATGGAGCTCTTCGTGATGATCGGCCGCCTCGGCCGTTCGCTGGGCGTGCATCTGCTGCTCGCCTCGCAGCGCCTGGACGAGGGGCGCATGCACCAGTTGGAGAGCCACCTCTCGTACCGCATAGGTCTGCGCACCTTCTCCGCGATGGAGAGCCGGGGCGTGCTCGGCGTGCCCGATGCCTACGAGCTCCCCGCCGCGCCCGGCAGCGGCTTCCTGAAGTCCGGGGTGGAGGCCCTGACCCGGTTCCGTGCCGCGTACTCCTCGGGGACCTACCGGCGTCGGACCGGTGCGGTGGTGCAGGCACGGGTGGCCAGCCAGGTGGTGCCGTGGACCAGCGGGTGGGTGGTGCCCCGCACCCTGGAGACCCCGCCCGCCCCGGAGCCGGAGACGGAGACGGAGCAGGCCGAGGACGCGGAGGCGCTGCTCGACGTGGCGCTGGACCGGCTGCGCGGTTCCGGGCCCGCCGCGCACCAGGTGTGGCTGCCGCCGCTGGACGAGCCCTCCCCGCTGGACGCCCTGCTGCCCGGCATCGCGCCCGATCCGGAGCGCGGCCTCATCGCCACGCGCTGGCCGGGCGCCGGAAAGCTGCGGGTCCCGGTCGGGCTCGTGGACAAGCCCTTCGACCAGCGCCGCGACCCGCTGATCGTGGACCTGTCCGGGGCGGGCGGCCATGTCGCCGTCGCGGGTGGTTCGCAGAGCGGCAAGTCCACGCTCGCCCGTACGCTCATCGCCGCCCTGGCCCTCACCCACACCCCGGCCGAGATCCAGTTCTACTGCCTGGACTTCGGTGGCGGCGGGCTCTCGCAGCTCGCCGCGCTCCCGCACGTCGGCGGGGTCGCGGCGCGGCTCAACCCGGAGCGCGTGCACCGGGCCGTCGCCGAGGTGATGACGCTCCTCGCCCGCCGGGAGCAGTTCTTCGTGGACCACACGCTCGACTCCATGCAGTCCTACCGGCGGCGGCGGGCCGCCGGGGAGTTCCCCGACGAACCGTTCGGCGATGTGTTCATGGTGGTCGACGGCTGGTCCACGGTCCGCCAGGACTACGACGACCTGATCCCGAAGTTCAACGAGCTCGCGGCCCGCGGCCTCAACTACGGCATCCACCTGATCATCACCACCACCCGCTGGGTGGAGTTGTCCGCCCAGGTCCGCGACCAGGCCGCCACCCGGCTGGAGCTGCGGATGGGTGACCCGATGGACTCCGAGATCGACACCCGCAAGGCCCGTTCGGTGCCGCGCACCGGCGGCCGGGGCATCACCGCCGACAGCAAGATGCACTTCCTGGCGGGCCTGCCCCGCCTGGACGGCAGCGGCTCCCTCGAGGACCTCGGCGAGGGCGTCGCCCATCTGGTCGGGGAGATCGCCCGGCACTGGTCCGGTCCGTCCGCCCCGCAGGTGCGGATGCTGCCGCACCGTCTGCCGGTCTCCGACCTCCCGGCGCCCGAGGCCACCGAGGGCGGCGGCATGCGCCTCGCGCTCGGTCTCGACCAGGACGCCCTGGAGCCGGTCTGGCACGACTTCAGCCGGACCCCGCACCTGATCGCGGTCGGCGACACCGAGAGCGGCAAGACCAACCTGCTGCGGCTGATCGTCAAGGGCATCACCACCCGGTACACCCCCGCGGAGGCGAAGATCATCGCGGTGGACTACCGCCGCACCCTGGTCGACGCCATCCCCGAGGAGTACCGCATCGGGCATGTGATCTCCCTGGACAACCTCAACGAGACCATCGAGGGGGCGGCCCGCGCGATGAAGACCCGGGTCCCCGGGGCCGACATCTCGCCCGCCCGGATGCGCCGCTGCGACTGGTGGTCGGGCCCGCGCCTGTTCGTCCTGGTCGACGACTACGACATGGTCTCGGGCAACTCCTTCCAGAGCCCCTTCGAGCCGGTCTTCGAGAACCTGACCCTGGGGTTCGAGATGGGCCTGCACCTGGTCGTCGCCCGCAGCGCGATGGGGGCGGGGCGCGGCCTGAGCGACGGGCTGATCCGGCGCCTGGACGAGGCCAACAACCCGGCGGTCCTGCTCTCCTGCCCGCCCACCGAGGGCCGCCTCTTCGGCAATGCGAAGCCGCTCAACCTGCCGCCGGGCCGCGCCCTGCACATCCAGCGCCGCAAGCCGCGGCTGGTGCAGACGGCGCTGGTGGAGTAAGGCGCCAGGGCACGGAGAAGGGCCCCTCCCGCGGAACGCTCCGCGGGAGGGGCCCTTCGCGTGTTCAGCTCTCGGTCGTGGTGCCCGCCTCGGCCGGACGCCACCCCCGGGCGCGGGCCCGGCTCAGCGCGAAACCGGCCCAGAGGAGGGAGCCGACGCCCGCCGATCCGAGGAGGACGAAGAGGGTGGCCCGGCCGGTGGCGCGGTCGGTGTCGGAGGTGTCGCGTACGGCCACGGGTTCGGCGGCCCGCTCCGCACCGGCGGCGGGCGTTCCTGACGCGCCGAGAACCGTGGTGACGGCGGCGTAGGCGTCCAGCTGGGGGATGTCGGCCGGGTAGGCGGTGGCGGTCAGCCGGCGGGTGACCGCATCGGCCGCGTCGCCGGGGTGGACGGCGCGGACGGCCGCTGCGGCCCCGGCCGCGTAGGCGGTGGCCACCGCGACCCCGCCGCCGAGGTAGTGCCCCTTCCCGCGCGGTCCACCGGAGACCACCCCGGCGCCCGGGGCGGCCAGATCGACGCCATCGGTGACCAGCGCGCCGTCCGGGCGGGCCCCGGCGGGCAGCATGTCGGCGACCGCGAGGACCCCGGGCTCACCGGCGGGCCAGTAGGTACGGGAGGGGATCTCGTCGGCCGAGCCGCGCGACGGGGCCTCCGGGGTGGCCGCCGCGACCACCACCGCCCCGGCCTTGCGGGCCTCGGCGACGGCCCGGGTGAGCGCGGCGTTCTTGCGCGGCAGGGCCACCGCGACCGCGATCACGTCGGCCTCGGCGGTGGTCGCCGCCCGTACCGCCGCCGTGACGAGCGCGGGGTCCGGCTGTCCGCGCCGGTCGGTGCCGCGCAGCGCGAGGATCTTCGCGCCCGGGACGACCCCGGCGAGGCGCGGGGTGCTCCCACCGGTCCCGGCGATCAGCCCGGCCAGGAACGTACCCTGCCCGACGCAGTCGTCGGCGGCCTCGCCCTGGGCGGTGACGCGGTCGTCGAGCCCTTCCGCCCCGGGGTCGACTCCGGTGGAGATCAGCGCGACGGTCACGCCCGCCCCGGTGGTGTGCCGGTGCAGCCGATCCAGGTCGAGGCGCTGGCGCGACCAGTCCTGCTTCTTCGCCTGCTCCTTGGAGGCGGGCGTGCAGGCGACGGCCTCGGCCCGCGCGTCGAGCGCGGTGGGCATCCCGGGCAGTTCCTGGCCCTTCGCCCCGTCTGCCGTCGGTGTGCGGGTGACGGGCGCCGCCTGGGCCGGGGCGACGGCGGCGGGCAGCACCAGGGCGGCGGCGAGAGAGGCCCCGTACAGCAGACGGGTCGTCCTGCGGGCGGGGGGCATCACTGGGGGACCACCTTCGGGGCCGCGGCCGTGACGTCGGCCGGGAGGAGGATGCGCAGGTCGTCCAGGGTGGGCGCGGCCAGCGAACTGAGCCGGCCCGCCTGGCGGGTGACCATCGACTCGACCACCTGGCGGGCCAGCCGGGCGTTGCCGAAGGAGCGGTCGCGGGGTACCGCGTCGAAGTACTCCCTGAGCAGCGGCCCGGTGCCGGGCCCGCACTCGTACCCCATCTGGGCGGCCTGGGTGCGCACGATGGTGACCAGTTCCTCGGAGGAGTAGTCGGCGAAGGAGATCCGGCGCGGGAAGCGGGAGGAGAGGCCGGGGTTGGAGGCGAGGAAGCGTTCCATCTCGTCGGTGTAGCCGGCGACGATGACGACCACCTCGTCACGGTGGTCCTCCATCAGCTTCAGCAGGGTGTCCACCGCCTCCTGGCCGAAGTCCGCGCCGCCGCCGCGCGGGGTGAGGGTGTACGCCTCGTCGATGAACAGCACACCGCCACGGGCCTTTTCGAAGACCTCGCGGGTCAACTGGGCGGTGTGGCCGATGTAGCGGCCGACGAGGTCGGCGCGGGCCGCCTCGATCAGCTGGCCGCGTTCCAGGACGCCCAGCTGGGTGAGCACCTCGCCGTAGAGGCGGGCGACGGTGGTCTTGCCGGTGCCGGGCGGGCCGGTGAAGACCAGATGGTTGCTGAGCGAGGGGACGGGGAGTCCGGCGGCGGCACGGTGGCGGGCGGTGGTGATGAGGTTGACCAGGTCGGCGACCTCGCGCTTCACTCCGGCCAGACCGATCATGTCGCCGAGCCGGGTGAGCGGGTCGTCGGCCGGTGCGGCGGTGTCGGAGGCCGACGCGGCGGCGGTGGCGGAGACGTCATCGGGCAGCAGCAGCCGCAGATCGTGCTCGCTGACTTGGGCCTGGGTGGAGAGCCGGATCGCCTGCCGGTCCACCATCTCCTCGAACACCCCGCGCGCGGCACGGCCGTTGCCGAATCCGGCGTCCCGGTCCATCGCCCCGAAGTGGGCGGCGAGCGCCTCCGCGGTCCCCTCGCCCAGCTCGTACTGGTGCTGGGCGCACATGCTCTCCATGATCGCGACCAGGTCGGGCACGGCGTAGTTCTCGAACTCGACGGTCCGCGAGAACCGGGACGCCAGGCCCGGGTTGGAGCTGAGGAAGGACTCCATCTCGCGGGAGTACCCGGCGGCGACCACGACCACGTCGTCGCGGTGGTCCTCCATGAGCTTCAGCAGGGTGTCCACCGCCTCGCGGCCGAAGTCGGCGCCGCCGCTGCCGCTGTCGGCGGTGAGCGTGTACGCCTCGTCGATGAACAGGACGCCGCCGAGCGCTCGCTGGAAGGTCTCGGAGGTCTTGATCGCGGTGCCGCCGACGACCTGGGCGACCAGGTCGGCGCGGGAGACCTCGACCAGGTGGCCGCTGCGCAGCGAGCCCAGTTCGGCGAGGATCGCCCCGTAGAGGCGGGCGACGGTGGTCTTACCGGTGCCGGGCGGGCCCGCGAAGATCAGGTGCCTGCTCATCGGCGGTGCGGGCATGCCGAGCTGCTCACGGCGCTGGGCGAGCTGCGTGAGGTTGACCAGCGTCCGCACCTGCTGCTTGACGTTCTCCAGGCCGATGAGCGCGTTGAGGGCGCCGAGCGGACCGTCCGCGCGGTCCGGCGGGGGCGCGTCGGCGGCACCGGACCCGGCAGGGTCGGTGTTCTCGGCGCTGCCGCTGCCCCAGGCATCGCGCTTGCCGTTGCCGACGCTGTTCAGACCGTCCACGGCGAGCCGTTCGCCGGGCGCGGTCTGCACCAGGCCGCCGCCCTCGTTCTCCCGGGCGGTGCAGTTCACCAGCGAGACGGGTGCGGTGGACTCCACCCGGAAGCCGTCCTGGGCGCCGCCGTTCGCCTCGCACCCGCTGAGCGAGGCGATCGCGCCCTCGCGGAGCAGGAAGCCGTGGCCCTTGGGGGCGTGGACGGTGGTGCGGTTGGCGGTCAGTTCACCGCCGGCGGCGACGACCACGCCCTCCTCGCCGGAGACCTCGACGCGGAAGTCGCGGACGGTGACATTGCCCCCGTCCTCCACGACCAGGCCGCTGGTGGCGGTGTCGGAGACTCCCCCGCCGGCCAGGTAGAGGGTGGAGCCGGAGGCCACCCGTACGCCGGCGCCCTTGGGCCGGACGATCTCGCAGTCCTCGATGCGGCCCCGGGCGTCCCGGGTGGCCGCGATGCCGTCACCGGCGGGCTCCACCAGACGGGCCCGGCGCAGCAGCGGGTTGGCGCCGCCGAGCACGGCGACGGCGGGCGAGGAGCCGATCACCTCCAGGCGGTCCAGCTCCGGGGCCGCGTCCTCCTCCAGGAGCAGCCCGGTCCCCTCGCAGTCGCGGACGGTCAGGCCGGTCAGCGCCGGGGACGAGGCCCCGGCGACCCGCAGGGCCGCGCCCTGCGCGCCGTCGACCCAGCAGTCCTCGAAGGTGCCGCGCGCCCGGTCGGTGACGAGCAGGCCGTTTCCGCGGGCGCGCGAGACACGGCAGCGGCGCAGTACGGGGTCGGTGCCCGCGGCGAGGACGATCCCGTTGCCGGAGGCGCCGGTGACGCGGACGTCCTCCAGGGTGGTGCGGCCGGCGGTGCTCAGGTGCACGCCGGTGCTGGTGTCGTGCACGACGGTCCGGACGACCGAGACGGCGGAGTTCGCCTCCAGGGCGATGGAGGGCTTGTCGGTGGAGGAGATGTCGCAGTCCTCGACCGTGCCGCGGGTGTCGCCGTTGGCGAGGAGGCCGTTGCCCCGGGCGCCGCGTACCGTGCAGTCGCGGATGCGGGCCTCGCCCTGTTCGGCGAGGACGATGCCGCTGGTGCCGAGGTGTTCGAGCGTGCAGGACTCGACGGTGGTGGGTGTGGTGGAGGTCACCACGATGCCGGCGCCCTGCGAGTTGCTCACCCGGCAGTCCCGCAGCGCGAGGGAGCCGGTCCCGCCGGCCAGCATCGCGGTCCAGGCGGCGCCGACGATCTCGCACCCGTCGAACGCGGCCTGGCCGCGCCGGACATCGACCGCGGGCAGCTCGGCGTCGCCGCCGCGCAGGGTGAGTTCGGAGAGCATGACGGCGTCGGCGCGCAGCGCGATCACACTGCCCGAACGCGGCCGGATCTCCACCGTGCCCCGACCCTCGGCAGCGGTGAGGGTGACCCGGGTGTGGATCACCAGGTTCTCGGTGTACGTCCCTGGCCGGACGCTGATGAGCGCACCGGTACGAGCCGCGGCGAGCGCCTCGCCGATCGTCGAAAAGCGGTCCCCGGGGCCGACCGACAGTACCTGGCGCGACACGCACCAACCTCCTCGCTACGGCGGCGTCCTGTCCGGACGCCCCTCTTCGCCGGGGACGCGATTCGACGTTCCGGCGATGCCATCATGCCTGGCCCGGGGCGGCGCACGGATGCCGGGAGCGGGGCTCCCGGCATCCGGACGTCCGGGTCAGGTGCTCCACTTCTGGTTGTCGAGGCCCGTGCAGTCCCACAGGATCAGGTAGGTGGACGGGCCCCTGCTCTTGCTGTGGTCAGGGATGTCGACGCACTTGCCGACGACGGTGTTGACCAGGTCGTGGGCACCGTTCAGGGCGAACTTCTGGGCTGCGGACCCGTTGCACCAGGCGAGCTGGATGCGCGATCCGCTGGCGAAGTTCGCGTTGGCGACGTCCAGGCACTTGTCCCTGGCCCGGATGGTGCCGTCGGAGCCGTAACGCCACTTCTGGGCGTCGGCGCCGTTGCAGTCCCACATGAACAGCGGCTGGCCGTCGTTGAAGTTGTGACCGGGTACGTCGATGCAGCGGCCGGAGAGATGGCTGCGGAAGGAGACGGGGCCGCTGAAGGTGACGGCGGGCTTGGCCTTGGCGGGCTGGTTCTTGGCGCCGCCGCTCCCCGCCTTGGACGGATCGGCCTTCTTCGGCGGATCCTTGGGGCCGTCGTCCTTCTTCGCCTCCTCCTGGCCGCCGCCGGAAGGCACGGCCGGAACGGGGTTGCCGGCCTTCTCCGGCTTTCCCTCGCCCTTCCCCTTCTCGTCCTCGGCGGGCGCGCTGGTCTCGGGCGCGGTGACGGCGAACTCGCCCGGTGCCTCCTGCCCGCTCCCGTCGAGGACCGTCCCGGCCGCCGCCGTGTTCGTCCGCTCGGGCCCGTCCTCGTCCCCGGCGAGGACGAGGAAGGGCACCGACACGAGCAGCGCGCCCACGACCGCCGCGCCCGCGAGTGCGGCCCTGCCCGGCCGTCCCACGGGACCGGCCTCCTGCTGCGGCTGACCGATGGCGGTGGCACTCATGGTCCGTACGAGGGCGGGGAGCCGGCTCTGCGCGGCGGCGGAGGCACTGGGGTCGGGGTCGGACTCGGACTCGGGGGTTCCGGCCCGGGAGGCGGAGGCCTCGGCCTGCCCGGTGGTCCTGGCGGCCTCGGGGGTCCCGGCCTCCGGTGGCGTGCGGCCCTCGGTGTTCTCGGCCTCCGGGGACTCTGCCGCGGCCGCCGCTTCGGTCTTCGCCTGTGCGGGCTCGGAGGCGGGCGTGGCAGCCTCGTCAGGAGCGGCCGGCGGGACGGGAGCGGCGGAGGTGACGCCCGTGGCGGAGCTCGCGGCCGCCCGCTCACTCTCGGCGCCGGACTTCGCGGGAGCCTCCTGGGAGGCGGGGGTCTGCTGGGACGACGAACGCGTCACGGGGTCCTCCCTGTGGTGTGGGGCCGGGGTTCGGTTGAACTGTGGTCGCCCGCCCCGGTCATGAGGCCGGGGCCGACGGGGCCGAGAAGGCTGACGGCCGGGACGAGCAGCGGGGCCGCGGCACCCGCGTTGACCGACAACAGGGCGTCGGCGGTCGTCATCGACCTGGCCAACTCCCTGGCGGACAGGGTGTCATGGTGAAGTGCCGCGGACATGAATGCATGTGTGGGCGAGGTGAACACGAGAGCCACCGGCGCCCCGTCCCGTCCAGCGGCCATGAGCGGCCCGCCGTCCGGCCCGCGCACGACGGTGACGTCCGCCTCCGCGAGAGCCTCCAACGCCTCGTCCACCGAGCCGTAACCGGTGGCGGCCCGCTGAGCCGCCCTGTCCACCGGATCGGTGGGCTCGGGCCACCCGAGGACACGGGCCGATGGCCGGTACTCCGGGTTGGCGCGGTACTCCCCCACGCCCCCGCTCTCGTCCGACCGCCATTCCCCCAGCACGGCCCACTCCGGCGGTGTGCGCGCCTCGGCCCACTCCGGATCGACGATCCCGACCCAGTGGCCCGGCGCCCGGCGGGCAGCGTCCTTCACGGCTTCCGGGACGAGGGAGGCATCGGGAGGGGCCGACGTGACGCCCCGCGGGCCCTCTTGTCGCTCTCCGGTCGGTTTCTCCACCTGAACTCTTGGCTCCGTAAAAACTCTTGAGCGCCGAACGGTCTACGCGCACCGCCGACAGTGATCAGATCGGGGAGCCAACAGGATGTCACACGGGCCCTGCCCACGGGGATCCGCCGAAGACCCGAATGGCCCGCCGACGTGCCCGTTTACTGCCCGAACGGAGAACTTTCCGGACCAGTGAGGCGCGAGAGGACAAAGCGCCGGGGGGTGTTCGGGGCGAGACACCGCCGACCCTCCCCCGACGGGCTACCTTGGTCGCGCCACCGAGGAGGAGTCAGCACATGCCCCCCGAGCCCCCCACCCCCAGCGCCAACTCCGCGCCGGCCGCCGCCGAGAAGCCCGGCACCGCGGAGACGCCCAGCACCGCGCCGTCACCACCCGCCGCACCGGCCGAGGCGCAGAAGACACCGACCGAGCCCACCGCTCCGGCCGAAGCCGAGGAGAACCGGGCCCAGGCCGCCGACCCGGCCGAGGCGGCGCCGGCCGCTGCCTCAGCCGAGGCAGCGGCCGGCGCCGAGGAGCCCCAGGCATCCGCCGACCCGGCCAAGCCTTCGTCCGAGGCGAGCACCGCTGAGGAGAGCACCTCTGAGGCGAGGACCGCCGAGGCGCCCGAGGGCATCGCCCTGGCGGCGTCCGTCGCCACGAAGCCGGAGACCAAGACCCTCACCGCTGCCGACCGGAGCCGCCCCCGCACACCGGTACTCGCGGGCGCCGTGTTCGTCGGCGCCGCCCTGGTCGCGATACCCGTCCTCCTGATGGGCAGCGCGAACGACGAGGGGCCCCGTAACCCCGCCGCGGTACCGGTCGCCGGGAGCGCCGACACGGTCCTCGACCCCGAATCGGCCCCGGCAGCCATGGAGGACTACGTGGCGGTGAAGCCCACACCGTCCCCGACCGAGCAGAAGAAGATCACTCCTCCGAAGGTCGCCCCCGCACCCCCGGCACCCGTGCCCCGGACGAGCGCCCCCACCGAGAAGCCGAAGCCCAAGGCCTCCCCCAAACCGAAGCCCAAGGCGGCTGCGCAGCCGAACTGGGGCACCCAGACCGTCTCCGCGACCAGCTCCATCGGGGTCGGCCAGTCCTGGGCCACCAACCGCATCCGCATGACGATGCAGCAGGACGGCAACCTCGTCGTCTACAACGAGCAGAACAAGCCCATCTGGGCGGCGATGACCTTTGGCCAGAACCACCGGGCGATCTTCCAGCCGGACGGCAACCTGGTCATCCACAACGGCGACGACCGTGCCATCTGGGCCTCCAAGACCCACGACTTCGGAGGCGCTCAGATGGTCCTGCGGCCCGATGCCAAGGTGGTCATCGTGCACAACGGCAGGGTGGTCTGGTCGACCTGAGGCCGCTTCGGGCGGGTACCCCCTGAGGCCGCTTCGGGCGGGTACCGCAGCTCAGCGCACCCGCCCCCGCGCCTTCAGCGGCACCGCAGGCAGCGCGGGGGCCGGAATCGGAGGGCCGTCGTAGCCCTTCACCTCGCCGAAACGGGTGCCGTTCATCCAGTCCTCGCGGGCCCGTTCGATGTCCTCCTGGGCCCGGCCGATCCAGTTCCAGAACATAGCATCGACTTTCCGTTTCACCCCAGCTCAGGGGCTTGATCGACCATCCGGGGTCAGCAAAAGGTCAGCAAGACGCCCGGGAGTCGACAACATGGCCACCATTAACCTCGTCCGCGGCATGGGAAGCTTCTTCAAGGAGTGCGAGCACCCTGAAAGCCGATGGCCGAAGTGCCCGCACGATTACAAGATCCGCTACCGCAACGCGGCCGGACGGCAGGCCGAGGAATCCGGCTTCTCCACCCAGGAGAAGGCGAAGACCCGCCTCGCCGAGGTCTACCAGGCCCGGAAGAACAGCCCACAGAACCAGCACAAAGCCGAGCGCATCCAGAAATACGGCCCGATGCGGTTCGAGCAGTACGCCACCGAGTGGAAGGCCAGCCAGCGCGACCTCAGCCCCAGCTCCCGGCGACACCTTGACTCGCTACTCGTCCACCACCTCTACCCTGCTTTCCAGAGCCGCCGGATGGGCACCTTCGACCACAAGGTCGTCGAAGCCTTCATCCAGTCCATGGAGCGCAACGGCGTCGGCCTGGCCACTCAGTCCAACGCCTTCGACAAACTCAAATCGATCCTGCTGGACGCCCACCGGCTCGGCCTCTACGACGACAACCCGCTCGACGGCGTCAAGCCCCCGCAGTACGACCCCAAGCGCGCCGTCATCCCCTCCCCCGCACAGCTCCACGGCATACGTACCGCCGGCAACGACGTGTTCCGCCTCGTCGCCGACCTCATGAGCGGCTGCGGTATGCGCAACGGGGAAGTGCTGGCCGTCAACATCAACAACATCGTGGCCGACGACGTGTACCGGATCACCGAGCAGGTCAACCAGACCACGAAGGCCTACGCCCCCCTCAAGCACCGCAAGGTCGGCGACTACCGCGACGTCCCGCTCCCGGCACGGGTTAAGCACTCCATCGAGTGGTACGCGGACACGTACGGCACCATTGACGGCTACCTGCTCCGCAGCCCGCGAGACCTGACCAAGCCGATGCTCAACTACTGGATCGGAAACCAGTGGCAGCGCATGAAGAAGGCTGGCCTCGTCGAGATCCCCGAAGGCATGGTTGTCTACGGCTTCCGCCACTTCTTCGCCTCCAACTGCCTCACCCACAACATCCCCATCACCGACGTCGCGGAATGGATGGGCCACCGCAGCCTCGACATCACCTTCAAGATCTACCGCCACCTCATGCCCGGCTCGATCGGCCGCGCCGCCAAGGTCCTGAACCTCGACCTCGCCGCCTGAACGTGCGAGGCCCCCTCCTTGACCAAGGAGGGGGCCTCGCACACGTCGGATCAAGCGACCTCAACCGGCGGACAGCCGCTGCTGTTTCACCCAGGCTTGAATGTCTGCCACCTTGAACTGAAGCTTGGCATTCCGCCCACTCCCGAACCTGTATGGAACTAGGCCCGCGCGAGCGGCTTCGCGATACACCCACGGCACCGACATGTTCAGATACTTCGCGGTTTCCTTGGCACTCAAGAAATTCTGGCTCATCGGGATCCTCTCGACGACAGTCAGCATCTGCCGGGGAGAATCACACGCGAAGGTTCGTTTCACTGAACCGAAATCCTGCGCTAAAGTACCCTCCACTCATACGGCAGCTGTAGATAGCTGCGGCTGGGCTTGCTGATCATGGTGTGGTGTCGGCGTACGCGTGCCAGCGCTGGTGGCAGAGGCGGGCGCGGTGTTGATGGCGGCGGCGCCAGGTGGACCACCACAGCAGGTGGTCGCGGTCTCGTCGGGGCGGTGGAAGGATCAGGGCCCGGAGCAGGCGGAGGAGTTCGTGGCTGCTGAGGGGGACGAGGTCGGCCTCGGCGGGGTCGTTCCGGCTGGTCTGGGCGGCGCGTTCGAGGGCGGCGGCGGTGGCCAGGAACGCGTAGGCGACCAGGGTGATCACGCTCCAGCGCTGCCAGGAGTTCCAGCAGGTGACCTGCCCTTTGTCGAGGTGGCAGATCTCCTTCGCGTCCTGGAAGTCGTCCTCCACCCGCCACCTGCGGCACACCAGTGACACCAGTCGCGCGAGTGTCACCGGCCCGGGGGCTAAGCAGCGGTAGTAGGACACGGTGCGGGTGTAGCGGTGTCGGCGGACCAGCAGGACCGAGGTGTCGGCGTCGGGGTCGTGTCCGTCTTGGGTGTCGTCGGCGGTGACCTCGATCATCGCCCAGTGGTAGTCGCGGACGCCCTTGTGCCCGGCGCCGGTCCGCATCCGCTGCCAGGCCCGCTTCGGCAGCAGGGCGGCGGCCTTGGTCGCGCTCAGCTTCGCGGCCGGGGTGGTGACTGGGCCAAGCTCCACCGCCTGGTCCTCGACGAACTCGGTGCCCGCGGCGAGCTGGACTGGTCGCGGTGCGCGATCGACTCGGTGAACATGCGGGCCCTGAAAAGGGGGACCTGACAGGTCCGAATCCTGTCGACCGGGGCAAGTACGGCTCGAAGATCCACCTGATCACGGAGCGGTCGGGTCTGCCCATATCCGTCGGTATTTCCGGGGCCAACCTGCACGACAGCCAGGCCCTGATCCCGCTCGTGAAGGGCATCCCACCAATCCGGTCGCGTCGCGGCCGGCGACGGCGCAAGCCCGGCAAACTCCACGCAGACAAGGGCTACGACTACACCCACCTGCGGCGATGGTTACGCGAGCGAGGCATCACCCACCGCATCGCCCGCAAGGGAGTCGAGTCCTCGCAACGGCTGGGCCGCCACCGCTGGACCGTCGAACGCACCATGGCCTGGCTCGCCGGCTGCCGCCGCCTCCACCGACGCTACGAACGCAAGGCCGACCACTTCCTCGCCTTCACCAGCATCGCCTGCACCCTCATCTGCTACCGCAGACTCGCCAAATGAGATGACTTCTAACGACCTTGAGGGAAATTGATGTTCGGGCGTGCTGGCCTGGCGGTTCGGCTGGTGGGTGATCAGCAGACGGTGTCGCGGACGCGGACGAGTTCGGTGCTCGTGCGGCGGCGGGTGGCTCGCTGGGCGGATCGGTCGGACACCAGGCCGGCGATCGCGAGGTGAGTTTTGGGGTAGGTGTCGCGCCGTCCGGTGAACCGCCGAAGGGGCGCCCACTGCCGGAGTTCGGCGTTGGTGTGTTCGACGCAGATCCGGGCCGAGGACTGCCGACGCCGCGCCTCGCGCCAGGCGTACTGGTCGCCATCGCAGACGTCGTCCTTCGGCTTTTTCGGCGGGGCGATCACCTGTCGGGGAAACTCCTTGGCCAACCCCATGTATCCAGAATCGACCTTGGCTTTTACGCGGGGGCGATGGCGGAACTGCTCGGCGATGCCCTCGCTGCGGACGGCGGTCTGGTCATGCATGCGGCCCGGCCGAACGACACCGGACAGCAGCATACGGCCCTGGCCGTCGCTGAACGTCGTCGTCTTGATCGTGTTCTGCCGGCGCTTGCCCGAGGCGAACGCCCGGCGGCCGGGACGTCCTGCCTGCGGGCGGCGGACCTGGGTCTCGGCCCCGTCCAACCGCAGCTCGACCCCCTCGGCCTCGGCATAGGCGAAGACGTCCTCCAAGGTCTTCAGGCGCAGGCCGGGTCGGCCCGGCACGGCGAAGCCGCGGGCCGCGAGCAGGGGGCGGACCTGGCGGATGGCAGCGGCCACGGTGGAGCGGTCCACGTCGAAGAACTCAGCAAGGACCGCGTGCGGCAGCTGGTGCCGCAGATGGACCAGGGTGATCAGCAGCCGGTCGACGAAGATCAGCTTTGGCTTGCGCCCGGCCCCGACCGCCCGCTGCCGAAGCCCACCACGCTTGGCATGCAGCGCAGACTCCCGAGCGGCCTGCCACGGGTGAGCGAGTTCTTCGAGCAACTCGCCGAAATGTGCACGGGAGACACCGGACAAGGCAGGATGGGAGCAGGCCGCACGGGCCCAGGTCAGCTTCACAACTCACCCAACCCGTGCGGCCCTTCCCACGTCACGGGTCGATCGCGACCACCACTACTCACAAAGTCCCTGCCACCGTGCTGGCCAGACCAGCGCCTGGGCGACGATGACGCTCTCACGCACGCGCCCGCCGAGCCAGCGGGCCAGCATGGCCCGGAGCCGATTGCGCCCAAGGCCGTAAGAGGTCGTCTCACCCAGCACGTTCCGCGAATTTTCTGTTAGGAGTTCTGAGCCTCGATTTGCGCGGCCGACCTGGCGGCCTGCTCGATCTTCGCGCGGTGGGCTGCACGGGCTTCCTCGTCGATCTGCTTCTCGTGTTCGGCGCGCAACCCGGTCCGGCCGTCGAGGCCCTCGCGCAGGACATCGGCGTGCCCGGCATGCCGGATGGACTCGCCGAGGACATGGACCATAATGGCGAACAGGTTCGTGTGGGGATGAGGCTCCGGCCACCACGGCACGTGGCCGGGGGCGTCGAGGGGAAGCTCGTCAATCGTCGAGTCCGAGTGTTCCCACGTGCGCCGGCAGAACCCGATGATCTGATCCCGGGTCTCGTCCTCGGCCGCCCACAGATCGCTGCCGTCGGAGTCCTGCCACCGGGGCAGCGGTTCCGGGGAAGGGCGGCCGAAGACCTCGCCGAAGTACCTGGCCTCGACGGTGGCCACGTGTTTGACGAGGCCGAGGAGGTTGGTCCCGGTCGCTGTCAACGGCCGGCGGGCATCGTATGCGGACAAGCCGTCGAGTTTCCAGAGCAGCGCCTCGCGGTCCCGCCGCAGTCTCCCGTGCAGGTTGTCCTTCGCGAATTCATCGATCATGCGGCACGAGCCTGCCACGGGCTGCTCGCCATCTCAAGATCCCGTACGTGGTCCACAACGACGTGCGGGGCCCGGGCCTGGCCATGGCCGCCGCCCTGACCTGCTACGAGCAGCCCGCAAAACTTGCCACGTGAGACAACTTCCGGCAGCTCCAACGCAGACTGGGGCCCGTGGGGTGAGCTGGTGCTCCGATCCTTCGCACCGACATGACCCGGGCGAGGCGGACCACGGCGTCCGGCATGGTGACGGCCGAGCGGTAAACGGAGTCGACCGCCCACAGGCCGACCGGGGGTGAACACACCGTGCGGCGGCGAGCAACAGAGCTGCTCGGCGGCGCGTCGGCCCTGTGGAAGGTCGTCACGGTAGCGTGACCCTCTGCTGCACGGGGTGTCCATGTGTCCGGCCGGTTCGTGCGGGGGCTTTCGACGGAGAGTGATGAGGCTGCGATGAGTGAACTGACGAAGCCCGAGGTCGAGGTTCCGGGGGGGGTGATGCTCCTACCGAGCTGACCATCCGGGACCTGGTCGTCGGGGACGGGCCCGAGGTGAAGCCGGGCATGGTGGTCCGGGTCCACTACGTGGGGGTGACCTTCGCGTCCGGGAAGGAGTTCGACGCCTCCTGGGACCGGGGCAAGCCGTACAAGTTCGCCCTGGGCAGCGGCAAGGTCATCAAGGGCTGGGACCCGGGGGGGTGAGGGGGATGAAGGTCGGCGGTCGGCGCGAGATCATCGTTCCCCGCGTCTCGGCTACGGCAATCAGTCGCCCTCGCCGTCGATCCCGGCGGGCTCGACCCTGGTCTTCGTCGTGGACCTGGTCGACTCGTATTCCAGCACGACCGGGTGGAACAACGCTCAGTGACCCAGCGGACGGCGGGTGTCTGCCGGGATCCTGGCAAGTCCCGGGCCCGTAACCGGTGGCCCGCCCTGAAGGCGGGGTCGGGTGCGGATGCGCTCCTCGACCCCCTACAAGGTGCCGGCCGCTCTGATGGTGCTCACGGCGGTCGCCCTGACGGTCACGCACACCACCGCCTTGGGCACGTTCGACCTGGCGCTCCGCCGCTTCGCCGTGGTCATGGCCACAGGCTGGATCGCCGGCACGGTTCTGGCGTTCTAGCGGGCGAGTACGTGGGGGCGGTGGTCGCGGGAGCGGCGCAGGTCGGTGGTGACGTAGGTGCGTTGCAGCCAGCGGTCCGCTCCGTCGTAGCGGGGCTGGAAGGCGGTGCGGCCGTGGACGGTGACGCGGTTATCGATGACGACCAGGTCGCCGGGCGTCAGGCGCAGGGTGCGGGCGGTCACCTCGCAGGCGCGGCCGAATTCGGTCAGCGCCGCGGCGGCCCGAGGGGTGAGCGGGGTGGTGACGAGTTGGGCCATCCGTATGTCGGGATCCTCGGCCGTCGAAGTCCACACCCCGTCATCATCGACGCCATCGAGAGGGCAGCGGGTGCCGTCAGCGTGGCGCGTGGGGGCTGGAGGGGATTTCGCGGAACGCTCCCTCGAAGAACAGCAGCCCGGAGCGCTTGCGCCCGATGGTGGAGGCCAGCACGTTCGCCAGGAAGATCGAATGGTCTCCTGCCACGTACATGTCGGCCAGATCGCATTCCAGCCATGCCAGCGCTCCGGCGAGAAGAGGCGCGCCAGTGTGTTCTCCGGGCTGCCAATGGACGTCGTCGAACTGACGTATCCCCAGCGGCCTCTTCTTGTTCGCGAAGTGGGCGGCCAGTTCCTTCTGCTCGGCGGTGAGGACGGAGATTCCGAAACTCCGGGACTTCTCGATCGCACCGTGCATGACGGCCGCGTGCGACACACAGCACAAAACCGAGGGCGGATCGAGGGAAACCGAAGTGAACGCATTGGCGGTCATCGCGTGGGGATCGCTTCCGCCCACGGTGATCACCACGATCCCGGAGGCGAACCGCGACAGCGCCTCCCGCAGGGTGGCGGGCATCACCGGCCCGAATTCCTCGGAGGACCCGCCCTTTCCGGCCGATGAATGGACGGCGCTGTCGTGCATGGCGACCTTTCGCTGTGGAATGGGTGGTCGGGTGGCGGGAAGCACCTTTCCGCCGAAGGAATGCGGCGCCGGGCACCGCTCCGGATCACTGCCGGGCCGGGGAGGTCCCGCCCGCCGTCCGTCCGGTCCTCGCGGCCGCCTGCTCGAAGAGCCCGATGGCCAAGGCCAGCTCGTCCACCACCGGCGCGGGCCAGCCCCGCAGGTAGAAGTGGTCCCCCGGGAAGGTCCGGAACCGGTAGTCCGCCGCGGTGTGGTGGCGCCACTCCTGCGCCTCCTGGACGGTCGCCTGCGGGTCCTGGTCCCCCACGAACACCGTCAGCGGGCAGCGCAGGTGCACACCCGGCCGGTGGCGGTAGGTCTCGATCGCCCGGTAGTCGGTGCGCAGCGCCGGAAGGACCAGGGCCAGCATCTCCGGATCGTCGAACAGGCGGCCGTCGGTGCCGCTGAGCCGGCGGATGCGCGCCACGAAGGTGGCGTCGTCGGCGAGATGGAGCCGCTCGTCCCGTACCGTCAGCGGGCCGCGGCGGCCCGACACGACCAAGCCCATCGGTGTGATGCCGTGTTCGCTCTGGAGCCTGCGCGCGGCCTCGAAGGCGACGACGGCGCCCATGCTGTGGCCGAACAGGACGGTGCGGGCGTCCACGTGCGCCGCCAGCACGGGCAGCGCCTGGTCCACGAGTGCGTCCACATCGGCGGTCGGCGCCTCCAGCCGCCGTTCCTGGCGCCCCGGGTACTGCACGGCGGCGACGTCCACGCCGGAGGTGCGCAGGGCCGCGGCCAAGGGGTGGAAGTAGCTCGCCGCCCCGCCCGCGTGCGGGAAGCAGAGCAGGCGGGACGGGGCCTGCCCCCCATGCCCGAATGGGATGATCCACTTCTGTGGGCCTGCTGCGGCCGTCATGGGGAGGTGCGGCTCCTTCGCGTTCGGCACTGCGATACTGCGGTACGTCGTCGCCCCCGTGGGGCCTTCCCCGTCAGTTGGCCTTCTCGTAAGGGTTGTCGATGGCGAAGCGCCACCTGCGGTCCTCGCCCCGCACCAGGACGTCCAGTCCCACGCCCTCGAACTCCTGCTTGGTCCCGTCGGGTCCCTCGACGTCCACGTGCCAGTCGACGACCTGCATCGCGACGTCGCCCGCGACGTAGAGGTGACGGAGTTCGGCCCTCATCACCGGCCGCTGTTCCAGGGACGCGGCCAGCTCCCTCTTGCGGTCCTCGCCCGAAATGGCCTGTCCCGGTTCCCACACCGTGACGGCGTCATCGGTGTACCAGCGGTTCAGGACGTCCGGGTTCCCCGAATTGAATGCCTCGACGTACAGGGACACAACCTGGTTCACGTCCTCTACCGGCTGGCCGGCCCGAGTTTCAGTCATGGCGTGATATCTCCGTCGTCAGGGAGGTGTCGGTGGTGACGCACACCGTACGGCGGCACCCGCGGCCCCCGCCCACCACGGGGTAATCACCGCCGCTCGCAGCGGCTTCTCCTCGGATTACCGGCTGATGACCCACCGTTAGCAGGGATTCCCGCCCGCCTCGGTAACGTCGTTCACCGCTGGCCGGGACGCGATCCGTGCAAGGGCCGGCAAGGACCCAGGTGGAACGCGGGCATCGCAGCCGCAGACTTGCGGGCGGATGACCGGACCACACCGCGACGTGGATATTCCGGAGAACAGCATGAATTCGATCCATCCCGACGTCAATGCATTGCTCGACGCACTCACGGAAGCTGTTCCCACCCTCCGAAAGAACGGCAGGGAGGCCGAGGAGCAGGGCTGGATACCCCAGGAGAACATGGACGTCCTCGGCAAGGCCGGCGCCTACCGGGCCGCCGTCCCGCTGCGGTACGGCGGGCTGGACCTGTCCCTGGAGGACACGACGCGGGTACTGGCGGAGGTCGCGCGCGGCTGCGGTTCGACGGGCTGGGTCCTCAGCGCGTGGATCTCCAGCGGGTGGATCGCCACGATGTTCAGCGACTCGGCGCAGGACCGGGTCTTCGCCGGCGGCGAGGCACGCATCAGCGGCGGGTTCGCCCCGACCGGCGTCCTGGTGCCCGCCGAGGGCGGCTACCGGCTGTCCGGGAAGTGGAAGTTCAACACCGGCTGCCGCGGCGCCGACTGGAGCCTGAACGCCGCAGTGGTCCAGCGGGACGAGCCCGCCGAGCCCGGCCACGAGGAGGTCGTCCTCTGCCTGGTCCCGATGGACCAGCTCGAGATCGTCGACGACTGGCAGGTCACCGCAGCCGCCGGCACCGGCAGCGACACCACGGTGGCCCAGGACCTCTTCGTGCCGGCCGACCACACCCTGGGGTTCGAGGACGCGATCACGAACACCGGCGCCGGCCGTTCGCACGCCCACGAGAACGGCCGGTTCTACGCCCTGGTGCCGCTCATCCTCATCGAGTCGGCGGCCGCGTACACCGGCATGGCGCGCGGCGCGTACGAGCTGTTCCTCGAGCGCCTGCCCGGACGGGGCATCACGTACACGGCCTGGACGGAGCAGAGCCTGCACCCGCTGACCCAGATCCAGGTGGCCACGGCGCAGAGCAAGCTCGCCGCGGCCGAGGGCCTCATCGCGTCCTGGCTCCCGCGCCTGCAGAAGTGGGCCGACGCCGGTGAGCAGCCCCCGGTGGAGCAGCGGGCCGCCGTCTGCGGGCAGAGTGCCTACGCGATCCAGCTCGCCAAGGAAGCCGTCGAGATCCTGCACGGGGCGAGCGGCGGTTCGGTGATCCGCAAGGAGAACCCCTTCCAGCGCTTCCACCGCGACATCGAAGGCCTGTCCCTGCACGCGCTGTTGCAGGCGAACACCAACCTCGAAACGTACGGCCGCGTCCTGCTCGGCCTCGACCCGGGCACACCCTTCGTCTGACCTGCCCGGCGGTGACCCCGGCCCGGGGGTGACCCCGGGCGCGGCGGGAGGAGCGGGCCCGTCCTCCCGCCGCGCCCTGGACTCCGTAGCGAGCCGGCGTCCGCCGTGGCGTCCCGCCCCTCCGCCGCCAGACCCTGCCCCTGCGCCTGCGCCCCCAGACTCCGAGGGATCCATGACGACGACTGAACCGGTGGGGGTGGTCGGGGCCCTGCTGCCGTCCGCCTCTCCACTGGCACTCCTGCATGCCGACGGCACCGCCGTCCCCGGTTCTCCGCTCACCCTTCCGCACGACGACGTCCTGCTGGACCTGCACCGCAAGATGGTCGTCGGCCGGCGCTTCGACACCCAGGCGACGGCCCTGACCAAGCAGGGCTGGCTCGCCGTGTACCCCTCCTCGCGCGGGCAGGAGGCCTGTCAGGTCGGCGCGGTCGCCGCCCTGGACGGGGACGACTGGCTCTTTCCCACGTACCGCGATTCGGTGGCCCTGCTGACCCGCGGGGTCGACGCCGTCGCCACCCTCACGCTGTTCCGCGGCGACTGGCACCTGGGGTACGACCCCTACGTGTACCGCGTCGCCCCACAGTGCACGCCGCTCGCCACGAACACCCTGCACGCGGTGGGCCTGGCGCGGGCGGCCTGCCTCAAGGGCGAGGACACCGTCGCGCTGGTCCTGCTCGGTGACGGAGCCACCAGCGAGGGCGACACGCACGAGGCGCTGAACTTCGCCGCGGTGTGGAAGGCCCCGGTGGTCTTCCTGGTGCAGAACAACGGCTACGCGATCAGCGTGCCGGTGGCGCAGCAGAGTGCGGCCCCCTCCCTCGCCCACAAGGGCATCGGCTACGGCGTCCCGTCCGTCCTGGTCGACGGCAACGACGCGGCGGCGGTGTACAGCGTGGTCCGGGAAGCGGTCACGGCGGCGAGGGCGGGCGGCGGTCCGGTACTCATCGAGGCGCTGACCTATCGGGTCGAGCCGCACACGAACGCGGACGACCACACCCGCTACCGGGACCCGGACGAGGTCCGGCACTGGCTCACGCGTGATCCCGTGGAGCGCCTCGAACGCCACCTCACGGACCGCGGCCTGCTGGACGACGTGCGCCTGGAATCGGTACGCGGCGAGGGCGAAGCGCTCGCCGCCGCCCTGCGCACGCGCATGCACGCGGAGCGGACAGCGGATCCATCGGGGCTGTTCACCCACGTGTACGCGGAACCGACCGCCACCCTGCGGGAGCAGCAGGCGGCCTTGCTCAGCCGCGAGGCGGAGGACGGGGAGAGCGCATGAAGATTCCGGAGCACATACGTCAGGGGACGATGGCCGCCGCCCTGAACACGGCCCTGTCGGACGCCCTCGCGGAGGACGACAGCGTCGTCGTCTTCGGGGAGGACGTGGGGCCGCTCGGCGGGGTGTTCCGGGTGACGGACGGCCTGGCCGCCTCGTTCGGCGAAGACCGGGTCTTCGACACCCCGTTGGCGGAGTCGGGGATCGTGGGGACCGCGATCGGCATGGCCATGAACGGGCTGCGGCCGGTCGTCGAGATGCAGTTCGACGCGTTCGCCTATCCCGCCTTCGAGCAGATCACCAGCCACCTGGCGAAGCTCAGGAACAGGTCGCGCGGCAGCATCGAACTGCCGGTCGTGATCCGCGTTCCCTACGGCGGCGGCATCGGCGGGGTCGAGCACCACAGCGATTCCTCCGAGGTGTACTACACCCACACCGCGGGGCTCCGCGTCCTGGCACCCGGCACCCCGTCCGACGCCTACCGCCTGCTGCGCGGCGCGGTGGCCGGCCGGGACCCCGTCATCTTCCTGGAGCCCAAGCGGCGCTACTGGTCGACGCACGAGGAGCCGGAGACGGCCGAGGGAGACCTGCCGATGCACCGCGCGCTGGTGCGGCGGGAGGGCACGGACGCCACCCTCATCACGTACGGCGCCATGCTGGCGACCGCTCTGGAGGCGGCCGAGGCGGCGGCCGAGGAGGGGTGGAGCCTGGAGGTCGTGGACCTGCGCAGTCTGGCCCCGTTCGACGACGAGTTGGTGAGCGCTTGCGTGCGCCGGACCGGGCGGGCCGTGGTGATCCACGAGGCGTCCGGGTTCTGCGGTTACGGGGCCGAGGTCGCGGCCCGCCTCACCGAGCGGTGCTTCCACCACCTGCACGCGCCCATCCTGCGCGTGACCGGACTGGACATCCCGTACCCGCCGCCGGAACTGGAGGGGTACCACCTGCCCGACGTCGACCGGATCCTGGACGCCGTCGCCCGTCTGGAGTGGGACGACGTGCTGGTCGGGGGAGGCGGGGCGGATGCCTGATTTCCTGCTGCCCGACCTGGGCGAGGGGCTCGCGGACGCGGAGATCGTCCAGTGGATGGTCTCCCGGGGAGACGTCATCGAGGTGGACCAGCCCGTCGTGGAGGTGGAGACCGCCAAGACGCTGGTGGTGATCCCGGCTCCCTTCGCGGGCGTGGTCACCGCGTTGCACGGAGGGTCCGGGGAACGCATCGCCGTCGGAAGCGTCCTGCTCACGGTGGCAGACGGGGCGCCCGGAGCAGACTCTGCCCCGTCCCCGTCTCCTGCCCGGGCCGCGGCTTCCGCCGGCCCGGAGACCGGCAGCGGCAACGTGCTGGTCGGGTACGGGACTGGCGCGCCTTCGGCCCGCAAGCCGCGGCGACTGCCGAGGAAGCCGGCCCGGACCACGGCCGGGGCCGCGGCTCCGGGAACAGGGAAGGGGACGGGTAAGGGGACGGCGACCGGCGCGGCCACGGAAGCGAGCCCGGAGCCCGGGTCCTTGAAGGTGGCCTCGCCAGTCGTACGCCGGCTCGCGGGCGAGAACGGGGTCGACCTCGGGCAGGTCGCCGGTACGGGCCCCGGAGGCACGGTGCGCCGCGTCGACGTGGTGAACGCCATCCGGGCGGCGGCACGGACGGCAGAGCCCGAGCCCTCTTTCGCGCCCGAGCCCGCGCCCGCACCCGCACCCGCACCTGACCGTGCCGGGTCGCACCGGGTCATCCCCCTGCGCGGGGCCCACAAGACGATGGCGGACACCCTGACCCGTTCCCGCCGGGAGATCCCGGAGGCCACCGTCTGGGTGGACGTCGACGCGACCGGCCTGCTCGCCGCACGCCGGCACCTGGCGCAGAGCACCGGCGGGCCCGTCACGCTCCTGTCCCTCCTGGCCCGGTTCACCGTCCTGGGCCTGCGCAAGTTCCCGGAACTCAACGCCCGCGTGGAACCGGACGGCATCGTCGTCCTGGACCGGGTGCACCTCGGTTTCGCTGCCCAGACCGACCGCGGCCTGGTCGTACCCGTGATCCGCGACAGCCAGGACCTGACGACCCGCGAGCTGTCGGCCGCGCTGCGGCGCACGGCCGAAGCGGCCCGGCACGGCACGCTGGCCCCCGCCGACCTGGGCGGCGGCACGTTCACCGTCAACAACTACGGCGTGTTCGGCGTGGACGGCTCCGCGGCGATCATCAACCATCCCGAGGTGGCCATCCTGGGCCTGGGCCGCGTCATGGAACGCCCCTGGGTCGTGGCCGGTCAGGTGACGGCCCGCCACGTGGGCCAGCTGACCCTGGCCTTCGACCACCGGGTCTGCGACGGCGGCACGGCAGGCGGGTTCCTCCGGTTCGTCGCGGACTGCGTCGAGAACCCGGTCACCGCTCTCGCGGAACTCTGAACCCCCGCACCCGGCCCGCCACCGACACCTGACGGCCCCCGCTCCGCGCGGCACGGCAGTCCCCACGAGCAAGAGAGGCAAATCTGTTGGCCAGGAATGCTGAGCCGAACATGCTGGCGATCATCGGGCTGGGGCACCGGCCCGCAGGCGGCACTGACACGCCCTCCGTCACGGCGTTCGACCGGGACTTCTTCGCGGACCTCTCGGGGGCCGTCGACGACCGGCGCCTGCTCCTGCTGGAGACGGCGTGGACGGCGTGGGAGGACGCGGGCCTGGTGTGGGCCGGAGCAGCTGCGTCGGGTGACGTGGCCCAGCACCTTGAGGGCCTTCTGCACGGTCCGTCGGCCCGCCCCGGGAACGCGGTGCCGGCAGCGGCACTGTGGGCCGCGTGCGACCGGCCCACCGGGACGGTCCCCGAGGTCGAACTCATCGGCGGCGCCGCGGACTCGGAGGGAGCGCAGCAGCCGCCCGGGTGTGTCGTTCTGGTCCTGAAGGAACTGCGGCGCGCCGTCGACGACGGCGACCGGATCCACTGCACGGTCCGGACCCGCCCGCCGGAGCCCTCCGACGAACCGGCCACGGCCTGCGGCGACGACCTGGCCGAGGTGGCGCGGGCGGTCGCGGACCTCGGCGCGGGGGTCCGGTCCGAGGTCCTCCTGTCAGTGGCGGGCCGTCCGGAGCGCGTCGTGCTGGAGCCCGCTCACGCCTTCACCGACCCTTCCGTCGCTTCCGTCGCTTCCGGCCCTTCCGTCTCTCTGCCTTCCGCCCCTGCCGCAGCCTCCGACTCCTCCGCCGTGTTCCCGGTGGTCCTGTCGGCACGGAGCGAGCAGGCCATGCGGGCTCAGGCACGTCAGCTCGGCCGACACATGAGCGAGCACCCCGCACTCGATGCCGTCGACGTGGCCCACACCCTGGCCACCCGACGCACGGCCTGGGAACACCGCGCGGTGGCCATGGCGGACGGCCGCGCGCGGATGGCGGAGGCACTGGAGGCGATCGCGCGCGGGGACGGGAGCGGCGCCGAGGGCTCCGCGATCGTGCGGGGCACGGTCGCGGAGGAATGCGAGGTCGTGTTCGTCTTCCCCGGCCACGGGCCCCAGTGGGCCGGCATGGGCCGTGAACTGCTGGCAGCCGACCCCGTCTTCCGCGACGAAATGCTCCGCTGCGAGGAGGCGTTCGAGCCGTACCTCGACTTCTCCGTCACCGACGTGGTGACCGGCAAACTCCCCCTCGACCGGCTCGACATGGCCCAACCGGCCCTGTTCTCCGTGATGGTCGCCCTGGCGGCCACATGGCGCGCGCACGGCATCACCCCCACCGCGGTACTCGGACACAGCTTCGGGGAGACCGCCGCCGCCACCGTCTCCGGGGTCCTCTCCCTCGACGAGGGCGCGCGGCTCGTGGCCGCGTACGGCCGGGCCCAGATGAAGATCCACGGCAAGGGGGACCTGCTCGCGGTGGCCCTGCCGCCCGAGGACGTCACCGCCCGCCTGGGCCGCTGGGCGGGACGGCTGGAGCTTGCCGTGGTCAACGGCCCCCGGTCCTCAGTGGTGTCGGGCGATCCCGACGCGGTGCGCGAACTGCTGTCGGACCTGGTCTCCGAGGGCGTCCGCACCCGGCTCATCCCCTTCGGTGTCGCGGCGCACTCGCACCAGGTCGAGGAGGTCCGTGAATCACTCGTCGAGGAGCTGGCGGGCATCGTCCCGAAGGACTCGGCGGTGCCCTTCTACGCCTCCACCATGGGCGAGCGGGTCGACCCCCGGACCCTCGACGCCCAGTACTGGTACCGGAACCTGCGCACCACCTCGCGGTTCGACCGGGCCACGCAGGCCGCCCTGCAGGACGACCTGACCCTCTTCCTCGAAGTCGGCCCCCACCCCGTTCTGACGATGAGCATCGAGGAGGCGGCGGCCGACCGCACCGGCATCCGCGTCGCCGACACCCTCCGCCGCGGCGACGGCGGACGGGACCGGTTCCTGCAGTCCTTGGCCCAGCTCCATGTCCACGGCGCCCGACCCGACTGGAACTCCCTGTTCGGGCAGGCGGGTGGAACGCCGCGAAGGGCGGACCTTCCCCCTTACCCCTTCCAGCGGGAAACCGCGGCGTCGGGCGGCCCCAGCGGACCGGACTCGCCGTTCGCCCGGGACCTGCTGCGCATGCCGGTTCGGGAACGGCGCGCCACGCTGATGGACCTGGTGTACGAGACGGTCGCCGAGCTCACCGACGAGGACACCGGCGGCTCGGCCGAGTACCGGGACTTCCGCTCCCTGGGCTTCGATTCGCTCCGCGCCCTGAACCTGCGCAACACGCTGAACCAGCGGACGGGCCTGCGCCTGTCGGCGACAGCGGCCTTCGACTTCCCCACCCCGCAGGCACTGGCCGACCACATGTACGCGCAACTCACCGGCGAGTCCCTGCACGGCGAGCCCGACACCTCGTACGCCCCGACCGGCGACCCGGACGAGCCGATCGCGATCGTGGGCATCGGCTGCCGGCTGCCCGGCGGAGTGTCCTCGCCGGAGGAACTCTGGCAGCTCGTCTCCGACGAGGTCAGCACCGTCGGGCCGTATCCGACCGACCGGGGCTGGGACCTCCAAGGCCTCTACAACGAAGACCCTTCGGTTTCAGGCACCTTCTACCAGCGGGAGGTGAGTTTCCTCGCCGATGCCGCCGGTTTCGATGCGGGGTTCTTCGGGATTTCGCCGCGTGAGGCGCTGGCGATGGATCCGCAGCAGCGGCTGGTGCTGGAGACCTCGTGGGAGGCCCTGGAACGGGCGGGCATCGACCCGCACTCCCTGCGCGGCAGCGACACCAGCGTGTTCATCGGGGCCGCGCAACTGCCTTACGGGCCACAGCTCCAGGACACTCCGCCGGAGGTCGAGGGCTACGCCCTGACCGGCACCACCTCCAGCGTCACCTCAGGGCGCGTCGCTTACTCCATCGGCCTCGAAGGCCCGGCGGTGACCGTCGACACCGCCTGCTCGTCGTCGCTGGTCGCCCTCCACCTCGCCTGCCGGTCGCTGAGGTCCTCCGAGTCCGCGCTCTCCCTCGCCGGCGGTGTGACGGTGCACGCACTGCCCGGTCTGCTCACGGAGTTCTCGCGGCAGCGGGGGCTGTCCGAGGACGGCCGCTGCAAATCCTTCTCCGACGACGCCGACGGCTTCGGTATGGCCGAGGGCGCCGGTGTGCTCGTCTTGGAGCGGCTCTCCGATGCCCGTCGTCTGGGGCATCGGGTGCTGGCGGTGATCCGTGGGTCGGCCGTCAAC
>NZ_JBIRRY010000013.1:0-263669 GCF_044333935.1 Streptomyces sp. NPDC020884
CAGGGGGGACCCTGTGGGAGAGTAGGACGCCGCCGAACAATTTTTCCGGGAAAGCCCCGTGCCATTGGCACGGGGCTTTTCTGCGTTCCGGACCCCTACATCGGGGTGACCAGACGGGTGTCATAGGCCAGGATGACGGCCTGGACGCGGTCCCTCGCACCGGTCTTCGCGAGGATGCGGGTCACATGGGTCTTCACGGTGGACTCGGCGAGGTGAAGGCGGGCGGCGATCTCCGTGTTGGACCATCCCTGGCCGATGACCGTGAGGATCTCCCGCTCCCGTTCCGTCAGCGCGGTGATACGGGGGTCCGATGCGGCCGGTGCGCCGGGTACGGCCGGGAGGTGGTGGACGTACGCGTCGAGAAGGCGGCGGGTCAGGGCCGGGGCGACCACCGCGTCGCCGGCGGCCACCGCGCGGATGCCGGCGAGGAGTTCCTCGGGCAGGGCGTCCTTGACCAGGAAGCCGCTGGCGCCGGCGTCCACGCCCTGGATCCGGAGTTCGTGGAGCGGGCCGGAGGGGGCGGCGTCGGTGGTGAGGGTGGGCGTGGTGGTGATGTTCACGCCCGGGGCCGTCAGGCGGGCGCTCAGTGCTTCCGGCTGGGGGGTGACGACCTTGACGGACGCCCCGCCCGCCGAGCGGATCAGCTCGGCCACCGTGGTGTCGGCGAGGAGTCTGCCGCGGCCGATGACGATCAGGTGGTCGGCGGTGAGGGCCATCTCGCTCATCAGGTGGGACGAGACGAGGACCGTACGGCCTTCGGCGGCGAGGGAGGTGAGGAGGTTGCGGATCCACAGAACCCCTTCGGGGTCCAGGCCGTTGACCGGTTCGTCCAGGAGGACGGTGGCCGGGTCGCCGAGAAGGGCGGCGGCGATGCCGAGCCGCTGGCCCATGCCGAGCGAGAAGCCCTTGACCCTGCGGTGCGCGGCCCCGGTCAGTCCGGCGAGGTCGATGACCTCCTCGACGCGGCGGCGCGGGATGCCGTGGGTGTGGGCGAGGGCCATCAGGTGGTTGAGGGCGGACCGGCCCGGGTGGACCGAGCGGGCCTCCAGCAGGGCGCCGACCTGGGTCAGGGGTGCGGGATGGGTGGCGTAGGAGCGGCCGTTGATGGTGCAGCGCCCGTGGGTCGGGGCGTCGAGGCCGAGGAGCATGCGCATCGTCGTGGACTTCCCGGCGCCGTTGGGGCCGAGGAAGCCGGTGACCGTGCCGGGGCGGACGGTGAAGTCGAGGTCCTGGACGACGGTTCTGTCGCCGTAGCGTTTGGTGAGTCCCTGTGCCGTGATCATGCGGTCGACGCTACGGAGCCGGCGGGCGGCGGTCGTCCGACCGGGGGCTGGGTGTGGGCCCGGGTGTAGTACCGGGGTACGACGGGGGCCCGGGGGCGTGCGCGGGAGGGTGGTCTCCCGTTGGTGGCGGAAGCCCTGGTGGTGGCTGTGGGTGGGGCCGTGGTGGGGGGTTTAGTCGGTTGAACGGGGGGCGGGCGGGGGTGAGGATCGGGACATGGACTATGTGATGCGTGCCGTGCGGGCCGACGAATGGCCGCAGGCCAGGCAGTTGCGGCTGGATGCCCTGAAGGACCCGGCGGCCCCTGTCGCGTTCCTGGAGACGTACGAGGATGCCGTGGCGAGGTCGGACGTCTTCTGGCAGGAGCGTGCGGCCGCGGCGGCCGAGGGCGGGAAGGTCCGCCAGTTCGTCGCGGAGTCGCCCGAGGGGGTCTGGGTGGGCACGGTCACCGTGCTCGTCGAGAGCCCGCGGGACGAGGTGCGCTTCGGGGAGGCCGCCGTGGTGGACCAGGCTCACCTGGTCGGTGTGTTCGTCCGTCCCGAGTCGCGGGGGACCGGGGTGACGGACGCGCTGTTCCGGGAGGCCGTCGCGTGGGCCTGGTCGCTGTCCGCGCCCCGGCTGGAGCGGGTGCGCCTCTATGTGCACGAGGACAACCCGCGGGCTGCCGCCTTCTACCGGCGGTTCGGGTTCGCCCCTTCCGGGCAGCGGATGCCGGTTCCGGGTGGCCGGGGCGAGCAGGAGCTGGAGTACGTCCTCGGGCGGGAGGGGTAGGGGCGGGGCTCCGCCGGGCAGTCCTCAGCCGATGCCCGGGGCCGGAGCGTGCAGCTGTTCCTGCCAGCGGGCCCGGCCCTGTTCCCGTGAGCGGAGCAGCACGAGGGCGGGCATGCCCCGGGTCTGGCCGGTGGCCAGCAGCTCCGGGAGTTGGGGAAGGGGCGCCACGGCCGCGACGTCGTCGAGGACGAGCGTCATTGGTGGGTCGAGCCGACCGTCAGATGACCGTGCGGCCATGCGGCGGCCGTGCTCGACCACGTCTGCGGCGAGCGCGGTGAGGAGGGGCATCGCGCCGGGGCGGGAGCGGGAATCCTCGATGGGGTCGCCCACCAGATAGAGCGTTCCCCCTTCGGCCGCAAAAGATTCCAGCGCGAGGGAATCCGCTCGGTTCGCCGTGCAGGCCTCGCGGATGTGCACCGTGGACAGCGCGGCGAACGCCCGTACCGTCAGTTCCTGGGCCACTTCGCGCCGTTCCGGATAGGCGGTGAGGGCGGACTCCAGCAGTCCGGCGAGTCCGGACGCGGCCTTGGGGTGCGTACGGAGGAGGCGTACCGGTTCGTGGGCGCCGGCCCCGGAGGCCCAGCGGACGACCTGGCGGAACGGGCGGCCGTCCACCGCCGCGGCGTGCAGCCAGCACTGGAGGAGCGTCTGCGCCGTGTCGGCCACCGCCGCGTCGATCCGGGCCTGCGGGCGTACCGGGGCGAGGAGGGCGGCCGCGCGGGCGGCGGCGACGTCGGGGAGTTCGCAGCCCGTGGTGGGCGACCAGTGGAGGCGGGCCGGGGTGTCGCAGAGGTGGCCCGGGTCGTAGAGGAGGACCGGGCCGAGCTTGCCGCGGGCGTCCTTCGTCTCGGCCCAGACCGTGGGGTCCGAGGTGACGACGAGTGCGGGGCCGTTGGCGTCATGGATGGCCTGGACGACGGTGGGGCGCCGGTCGGGGGCCCCGGCGTAGACGAGGAGAGGGGCGCGGGGGGAGGGGAGGAGCGTGGAGGGGGCGGTCTCGGGGGAGGGCGTGGTCCCGGCCCCGGGTGAGGGCTTTGCCTCGGCTGCGGGTGAGGGCTGTGCCTCGGCTGTGGGCGAGGGCGTTGTGTCGGTTGTGGGCGGAGGCGTTGTGCCGGCTTCGGGGGAGGCGGGCAGGTGTGCGGCCGGGGGTGTGTGGGGGCTCGGGTGCGGGTGGGGGCTGGGGGGTGCCGCGGTGGTGGCCTGCTTCTCGTATGGCCCGAAGGCCTGTTCCTCGCGGCGTCGTTCCCGTACGGCACGGCCACGGGCCACGACTCCGAGGACGAACACCGTGAGGACCAACAGCACCATCAGTTCGCCGATGAACAGGCCCCAGAACAGGCCGTATCCGGAGAGCTGGGCCGGGGGTGTCTGCGGCCAGGCGGCGGCGAGGTCCTGGGGGGCCGTGGCCAGTTCGCGCAGGGCGAGCGGGGACCGGGCCAACGTCAGGCCGTCCGGCCAGGCCCCGTGGGCGAAGAGCCCGGCCAGGCCGGTGGCCGTCCAGGCGATCAGGGTGGCCGCGAAGAGGAGGACCAGGAGGCCGATCAGCAGGCCGTCGGGGATGCCGCCGCCGCCCTGGGACCGGTCGGGTCCGTCGTGATGGGCAGGGCCCCGGCCCCGCGCTGCCTGGCGTGCCATGTCATGCCACCGTTGACTCTGAGGACTCGTTCATCCGTTGCTGGTGCTCGATCCGGGCCGCCCGTTGTTCCGCCTCCAGTTCGGCGGCGCGGATGTCCTCGGGGAGCTGGTCGTCCGAGGAGCCCTCGGTCATGGCGCGGTCGGTGAAGACCAGGGGGCGTTCGGCTTCGGTGATCAGGTGTTTGACGACCTGGACGTTGCCGTTGACGTCCCAGACGGCGATGCCGGGGGTGAGGGTCGGGATGATCTCGACGGCCCAGCGGGGCAGGCCGATGACCCGGCCGGTCGCTCTGGCCTCGTCCGACTTCTGGGCGTAGATCGTGCGGGTGGAGGCCATCTTGAGGATGGCCGCCGCTTCCTTCGCCGCGGCTCCGTCCACCACGTCGCTGAGGTGGTGGACGACGGCGACGAAGGAGAGGCCGAGCCGGCGTCCGAACTTCAGGAGGCGCTGGAAGAGCTGCGCGACGAAGGGGGAGTTGATGATGTGCCACGCCTCCTCGACCAGGAAGATGCGCTTCTTGCGGTCGGGCCTGATCCAGGTGTGCTCCAGCCAGACGCCGACGATCGCCATCAGGATCGGCATCGCGATCGAGTTGCGGTCGATGTGCGAGAGGTCGAAGACGATGAGGGGCGCGTCGAGGTCGATGCCGGCGGCGGTGGGGCCGTCGAACATGCCGCGCAGGTCGCCGTCGACCAGCCGGTCCAGGACGAGGGCGACGTCCAGGCCCCAGGCCCGTACATCGTCTATGTCCACGTTCATCGCCTCGGCGGACTGGGGCTCGGGGTGGCGCAGCTGTTCCACGATGTCCATCAGGACCGGCTGACGGTCGGTGATGGTCGCGGTCACGTAGGCGTGGGCGACCTTCAGCGCGAAGCCGGACCGTTCGTCGAGCCCGTGACCCATGGCGACTTCGATGATCGTACGGAGCAGGGCGAGCTGGCCGGTGGTGGTGATGGAGGGGTCGAGGGGGTTGAGGCGGATGCCGCCGTTGAGTGCTGCGGTCGGGTCGAGACGGATGGGGGTTATGCCCAGCTCCTGGGCGATGAGGTTCCATTCGCCGACGCCGTCCTCGCCCTGGGCGTCGAGCACGACGACCTGGCGGTCCCGGAAGCGGAGCTGGCGCAGGACGTAGGTCTTCTCCAGGGCGGACTTGCCGTTGCCGGACTCGCCGAGGACGAGCCAGTGCGGGGCGGGGAGCTGTTGTCCGTACAGCTGGAAGGGGTCGTAGATGTAGCCCTTGCCGCTGTAGACCTCGCGGCCGATGATCACGCCGGAGTCGCCGAGGCCGGGGGCGGCCGTGGGGAGGTAGACGGCCTGGGCCTGGCCTGTCGACGTACGGACGGGGAGGCGGGTCGTTTCCACCTTGCCGAAGAGGAAGGAGGTGAAGGCATCCGACAATGCGGACAGGGGGTCTCGCATGGTGGGGTGCCCTCTCTTGTGGCGGTGGTGGCGGTGTGGCGGTTGCTGCGGTTCTGCCTGTGGGTGGGGGTGGAGCCGGGGTTGGTCGATACGTCGTCAGCGGCGGATGCCCGTGGCGAACGGGAGCGTGTTCACGAAGGCGCGGTGGTGCTCGCGGTCGCACCACTCCAGCTTGAGATAGGACTTGCCGGCCGAGGCGCGGATCGTGCGCTTGTCGCGGGCGAGCGCCTCGGGTGAGCGGGACGACACCGTGATGTACCCCACCAGGTTCACTCCGGCCGCGCCGCTGGCGAGATCTTCACCCCGCTGGTCGAGCCGGCCGTGGGCGGCGATGTCGCGGGGGTCGACGGTGCGGTTCATCTTGGCCTGGCGGCTGGCCTCGGCGTCGTCGTTGGTCTTCTCGGTCAGCATGCGTTCGATGGCGACCTCGGTGGGTTCGAGGTCCATGCAGACGGCGACCGTACGGATGACGTCGGGGGTGTGGACGAGGAGCGGGGCGAGGAAGTTGACGCCGACGGGGGTCATCGGCCATTCCTTCACCCAGGCCGTGGCGTGGCACCAGGGGGCGCGGGTGGTGGACTCGCGGGTCTTGGCCTGGAGGAACGTCGGCTCGACCGCGTCCAGTTCGGCGGGCCAGGCGTTGCGCTTGGTCATGGCCTGGATGTGGTCGATGGGGTGGTCGGGGTCGTACATGGAGTGCACGAGGGAGGCCAGCCGGCTCTGGCCGAGCGGCTGCCGTACCCGGATGTCGGCCTCGGCGAGGCGGGCGCAGATGTCGGTGAGCTCGCGCGCCATGACGACGGCGAGGCCGGCGTCGCGGTCGAGCTTGCGGCCGCCGTGGGGGCGGGCGGCGCGGGCCATGGCGTTGGCCTCGGCGGCCAGTTCGCGGCTGTAGTGCATGCAGGCGACGAGGTAGGCGCGGTGCTGCTCGCTGGAGGTGGAGACCATGGACTGGAGCTGGTCGTAGGACTCCTGGAGCCAGCCCGGGGAGGCCTTGTCGCCGCGCTGGGCGACGTCCTTGGCGTGGGCGTCGGGGTCGGCGGGGAGGGTGCGGGCGAGCATCTGGAGGCGGGTGACGAAGCCGTCGCCGTTGGCCACGTGCTTGAGGAGGGTGCCGAAGCGGTCGACGAGTGCTTCCTGGTCCTCGCTGTCGCGGAGGCCGACGCCGGGGCCCTCGATCTCGATGGCGGCGGTGACGGTGCGCCGGTCGGCGTGGAGGAGGACGGCGATCTCGTCGGGGCCGAAGGGGGCGGCGAGCCAGCTGATCCGGCCGATGCCGGGGGGCGGGCCGATCTCGACCTCACGGCCGTCCGCGCTGACGCCCGCTTCCATGGCGGTGGAGCGGTAGGCGGTGCCGCGGCGCAGGGAGCGTTTGAAACTGCGGTTGATCTCGAACCACTTGTAGAAGGTCCGCCCCTTGTACGGGACGTACACGATGGCGAGGGCCAGCATGGGGAAGCCCACGAGGCAGACGATGCGCAGGGAGAGGACGGGGACGAGGAGTCCGCTCATCATGCCGAGGAACGCGCCGACGATGATCAGGGCGATCTCGCCGGTCTCGCGGTTCTTGCCGACGATCGCGTTCGGCCGGGCGCGGCCGATGAGATACGTGCGGCGGGGCGTCATCGTGTGGGACTGGGTCGTCAACGCCCGCCACCTCCTGTGCTCGAGTTGCCTGTGCTGCCGAAGCCGCCTCCGCCTCGGGAGGGTCGGCTGCTGTGGGGGGTGCCGGAGGTGGGTGCGGAGCCGCTGCGGGGCGAGGGTGCGGCGGAGGGGACAGATCCGCCGCCTCCTCCGCCCCCGCCTCCGCCGGAGGAGCGGGAGCTGTGGGCGGCGACGCCGCCGCTGGCCGGGTTGGCGGGACGGGCGCCGCCTCCGCCGCTGTTCTGGTCGTTGCGGCCGCTGTGGGTCTTGATGCCCTGGGAGACGAGGGCGGCCGGGGAGCTGATCAGGGCGGCGGCCTGGGCGCCGTCGGTGGCCTGCTTGCGGTTGGTGCGGGCGCCCTGGATCTCGTCGCCGAAGCCGGGGACGAAGCGGTAGATCATGGCGGAGGCGAAGATGGCCAGCAGGATGATGGAGAGGCCGGAGACGACGGCGGAGAAGGCGTCGGGGCCGTCGCCCGCGGAGAGCGCTCCGGCGAGGCCGAGGACGATGACGATGACCGGCTTGACCATGATCACCGCGATCATGATGCCGGCCCAGCGGCGGACGTGGCCCCACATGTTCTTGTCGACGAGGCCGGCGTAGACGACGATGCCGAGGAGCGCGCCGACGTAGAGCAGGGCGGCGCGGATGACGAGCTCCAGCCACAGGATGCCGGCGGCGAGGATCGAGACGAGCGAGACGACGATCAGCATGATCGGGCCGCCGCCGATGTCCTCGCCCTTCTTGAGGGCTTCGGCGAACGAGCCGAAGAAGACGTCGGTCTGGCCGCCGGTGGCGGAGGAGATGACCTCGGTGACGCCGTCGGTGGCGGAGACGATCGTGTAGAGGATCAGCGGGGTGAAGGCCGAGGCGAGGACGGTGAGCCAGAGGAAGCCGACGGCCTCGGAGATCGCGGTGGTGAGGGGGACGCCGCGGATGGCTCGTTTGGCTACGGCGAGGAGCCAGAGGACGAGGGTGAGGATGGTGGAGGCGGCGAAGATGACGGCGTACTGCTGGAGGAACTTGGGGTTGGTGAAGTCGACGTTGGCCGTGGAATCCACGGCCTCGCTGAGCTTGCCGACGATCCAGGAGGCGGCGTCGGCGCAGCCTCGGGCCAGGGAGGAGAGGGGGTCGAGGGCGTCGGTGGAGGGGACGTCCTGGGTGCGTGCTCCTGCTCCTTCGCCGCCTTCACAGTAGTCACGAGCCGGGCCTGCGATCAGCTCGCAGGGGTCGCTGCTGCCACTGGGCGTCGGTGTGGGAGTCGGGGCAGCTGCTGCCCGAGTCGCGAACACAAGTACCGAGGCTTGCGCGGCTGCCGTGGTGAAGCCGAGTGACCAACGACGACGGCTATCGGGCATAGGTGAACCCCCCGAACTGGTTGACCGCGTCCGCGATCTCATCCGATCCGGACACGGGGTTGTCGCCCGTTACAGGGGAAGGCCCATTCCGCTGGCTGGTTTTGAGTACCTTCCAGTCGGAACCGTTCCACTTCAGCTGCATGGTCACGGTGAACCATCCACTGGTAACCGGTTTTGTCGACTTATCACCGGTCAGTCCGAAAAGGCCGGAGCACCAGACTTCGACCTCTGCCGTACTCGATGAGTAGGACTTCAGCTTCGTTCCGGCCGGGAGAGTGCGGTTGACGAAGGTGGAACCGTCCGGGGCACTCCCGTCGGTATCGAGGCCAATCTGCGCCAGGAACCCCTGCGAGTAGTCGGCATCGAATCCGGACTGGAGCTTCGCTGTCGTACTGCTGTCCGCGATGGACTCAACGATCTCTCGACGTCGATCCTCGTTGAACATCTCCGCAGAACCCAGCGCCACCGCATAGTTCGCCGCTGCGCTCTGCGCCCCCTGCTCGTCGCGGGCGAAACCGGAGGCGATCGTGCCGTTCTTGCCCGGGACGGGCTTGGTGCCCGTGGCTGCCGTCGGGCCGCTTCCCGCGGTTCCGGTTCTCTTGGCGCCGGGGGAGGCGTCGTCGTCGCTGCTGCCGCCGCCGCGGTTGGCGAAGGCGATGGCAGCGATGAGGAGGACCACGACACCGGTGATCGTCACGAGGGAGCGGGAGTTCCGGACGGGGCGGCGCGTGTGAGGGTGGCCCGCGTCGCCGTCGGGCAGACGGGTGCGGGTCTGCCGGGTGCCGCCGAGGGTGCTGTACGGGTCGTCCGGGCGGCTCCCCTGGTCCTTGCCGCGGTAGTCGTGCTCGTCACCGGGACTCATGCCGCGTTCGCTCCCTCGGTCGTGTGCGGATCCGCGCAGGACGACGGTAGCTGTGCTGGTTGCCGCTTGAGCGCGGTGTGGTGACTCGACATCAGGGAAACGCAACCTCAGCCGGTGGGCACGACGGGCGGATGGTGGGGAGCGGGCGGGGACGGCCCGGAGAGGGATGGCCGACGGTGGGTCAGACGGCCATTCCGTACACGATCGTGAACAGGGTCCCCAGGGAGCCGATGATGAAGACCCCTGTCAGTCCTGCCACGATCAGGCCCTTGCCCTGTTCCGCGCTGAACGTGTCGCGCAACGCCGTCGCTCCGATGCGCTGCTTCGCCGCGCCCCAGATCGCGATGCCGAGGCAGAGCAGGATGGCGATGGCCATCACCACCTCGATCATGATGCGCGCCTCGTTGCCCAGCGTCCCGAACGGCCCCCAGTCCGGAGCGATTCCGCCGATGATGGTGGTGATATCGCCCTTCTCTGCTGCCAGGATCATGTAAGTCACCGCCCCTGTTGGGTAGTTCGCTGCCCGTGCCGTCCGGCGCGGGTCGCCTTCTATCTTCGCTGATGAAACGGCGCTCGCACGACGCCTTCCCGGGTCTCTTTACCCGGATCTCGCACGCTTGACCGGGGCGGCCGCCCTGACCTGCGGCTCGTCCCGGCTGCTCACGCATATGCCTGGTTACTCTGTGTATCACGGAGTGTGACCATGAGCAACGACGGTGGCCATGGGTTCCTGATGCGGTTGCAGCGTTCGCGGGCCATGCCGTGTTCGTATGCGCCGTTCGAGAGCCGTCGGTGCGCCGGTCGGCATCCGGTCCGATGCTTCGTCAGGCGTCGCTGGGGAACGGTGCGCTGCGGGTGGGTGGGGAAGTGGCCGGGGCTCCCCGGCGCTCGCCGGCGAACGACCGCTCGTCCTTCCACTTCACGTGTTCCCCGTACTCCGCGTACGTCGCTTCCACGCAACCCGCGCATCCACGTGCGGTCCGGCGGGGGTCAGCGGTCGGTGCGGTGCCGGGGCAGCCGGGTGCGGCGGGTGCGGCGGTAGTAGGAGACGGTGACTGCCCCGAGAAGGGGGCCCCAGAGAACGAGCGGCTGGTAGATGACGCCGACCAGGAGACGGCCTGCGGGGGTCATGTCCGCGTGGGGGTACGTCCACCACAGCGGCATCGCGGCCCAGATCGCCGTCAGCGCCAGAGCCCCGGCGGCGGCCGGTACGACAGCGGCCAGGGGGTGAACGGGGCGGCTGCCGATGACGGGTACCCAGCGGGGCACCGTCTCGCCCCACTGCCGCACCAGCCCGAGGGACAGCAGGGCGAGCAGCTCGCAGACGACGCTCAGCGTCAGCATCCACAGCTTGCCGCCCGGGGTGTCGAACGGTGCGAACCCCGCCTCGGTGTACCCGGACGGGAACCCGGACGCCATCGCCAGCCGCCACAGTCCGGTCGGCAGCACGACCAGCGTGATCAGCTGAGCGGCGCGGACCGCCCACCGCGGCGGGGGTGGGTGCGGGGGAGGAGAGGGAGGCGCGGGGGTGGAGCCGGTGGGTCGTTCCTGCCGGGTGCGCGTCATGCATCCCATCGTGGTCCGGGGGGCGTGGTGTGGCGTCAGCTTCTGATCCCGAGTGCGCGGTTCTGCGGTACGAGGCCGGGGGCGGGGCCTCCGCCGTGCGGCGGAGGGGGGCTCGGCCGCGGGCCCGGCGCGGGAGCGGCGAGCGGTGCGCCCGTGCCTGTCCAGGTGCGCGTGTTCGTGGCCGTTCCCGCCTCCCCTTCGTTCGGGTGAACCGTCCGGCTCCACAGCAACGGCGCGTCCGCTTCGCCCGGCCGGGAATCACGGGACCGGGCGTGTACGGAGCGGGGCTCCGGAGCGGTGGCGGACGGCATGTCGTACACCGCGGATTTGGCACAGTGCCGCTCCACGATCAAGAGAATGGGGTGAGCGGTGTGGGTGGAGCAACCGTGGTCGGGCAGCCGAACGACGGCTCGGGGCAGCTGGGGGCGCCGGCTGGATCGGCGGGGCCGGCCGAGGACGGGGACCTCCGGCACAGCGGTGCTCCGTGGCTGCGGGCCGCCGGTGGAGCCGACCATCTGGTCACACACCTCGGCCCGGTGAAGAGCGAACTGGAGGCGGCGCACCGGGGTGTGACCGCCGGAGCCGGAGCGCTGTCCGCGCTGGCCGAACTGAGCACCGTCCGGGCTTCCTGGGAACGCCGGATCGAGGAAGCGCGCGGCGAGTGCGGGAGCCTCGCCGGGAAGCTGCGGGCGGTCGTCCGAGGCCAGGCGCAGGTCAACGAGGCGGTGAGGAGCGGCTTCGACGGGGTGAAGATGCCGAGCGGTGGCGGCGCGCGGTGAGCGGGCGGGGTGGCGGGGCGGGTGCCACGCTGACCTGGGCCGCGTTACGTGAGGTGAGGTGCGGCGAGCTGGAGGAAGCCGCGGACGGCTGGGGCCGGGTGAGCAACCGTGCCGACGCGGCCCGGGACCGTGTCGAGGGCCAGCTCCTGCCCGGTCTGCGGGATACCCAGAAGGGGGAGGCGGCCGGAGCGGCGGTGAGGCGGTTGCGCCGGCTGGGGGCGAACCTTCAGTACGTCTATACCGAGTGCGGGCTGCTGCGGACCACGCTGAACAGCCTGGCCCATGAGATCAGGACCCAGCAGCGGGTGTTGCAGGGGGCGCTGGACGATGCGGCGGCACTGAGGTTCACGGTGCACGCGGACGGTTCGGTGACGTATCCGGCGGCGGGCGAGGGGCTGGTCGACGGGAAGCCGTTGGCGGGCGGGACGGCGTCCGGGGTTCCGAATCCGGGCATGGTGACGCCTTCGGGGCTCGTCGCACCCAACCCGAACGCGGGCAAGGCCCAGGACATCGCGGACCGGGTGGCGCAGGCCGTGCGGACGGCGGCCGATGCGGACTGGCGGTACGCCAAGATCCTTCGGTCGCTGAAGGCCCATCAGGGCCTGGGCGTTCCGACCGCGACGTGGACGGACGCCGCGGCCGATGCGGCGGCGGTGCGGCAGGCGGCGCGGAGTTACCTGAGGAACGCGATCCCGCACGAGGCGAGTCCGGCCGAGCGCAAGGAGTGGTGGGCCGGTCTGACGGACGAACAGCGCGAGGAGTACCTCGCGGTGTACCCGGATCAGATCGGCAACCTGGACGGGATCCCGGCCCTGGTGCGGGACGCGGCCAACCGGGACAACCTCCAGCTGTTGATGGGGAAGCTGGAGGGGCGGGACGACGACGATGCGGCGACGAAGCTCGCGGCGCTGCGGGAGATCGACCGGCAGTTGCGGGCGGAGCGGGGGGCGGGTGAGCCGCCCATGTACCTGCTCGGGATCGGGGATCAGGGGAACGGTCGGGCGATTGTCTCGTATGGGAATCCGGATACGGCGCGGAATGTGGCGGCTTATGTGCCGGGGTTGAATACGTCGTTGGATGAGGAGTTTGCTGTGGGGGATTTGAAGAGGGCGCGTGATCTGTCCATCGCGTCCAATCGTCATGGGGCACCGGCTGCTGCTATCACCTGGCTCGGATACGACGCGCCGCAGTCGCCAGATGGGCTCAGTACGCTTTCTGTTGCTGCAGGCAGCAGGGCAGAGGAGGGTGGCCTGGCTTTCCGTGGGTTCATGAATGGAATCGAGGCTACCAATGAAAATCAAGATCCACATATGACTGCTATCGGTCATTCCTACGGTTCACGGACCGTAGGTGCTGCTACGCAACATCCCGGTGGAATTCCGGGTGTCGACGACATTGTGTTCGTCGGTAGTCCAGGGGTGGGAGTCGACAGAGCCGAAGATCTGGGAGTGGGGCGAGAGCATGTATTTGTCGGAGCTGCGGCGAACGATGTCGTGACCAAACTTCCCTCGAAGGGCGAGTCGGTTGTGGGGGCGGCTGAGGTGTTGTTCGGCGGTCCGGTGAGCTATGCCGTCGGAGGTGTTGCCGACCGAGGGAACGACGATGTCTGGTTCGGCAAGGATCCGGCCAGCGAAGCGTTCGGGGCGAGGCGATTCGAGGTGGGGGATGGTCCGCCCCTGATCGGGAGAGGGAAAATGACGATTGACGCGCATTCCGAATATTTTAATCCGGAGCTGGACAAGACGTCGGTGGAGAATATGGCGCTGATCACTGCGGGGCGTTCGCAGAATATCAAAACGGAAAACCCGCGGTGAACTCTCGAAACCAGTCGACAATGGTGATCTTCCTTGCGGGGGCGTTGCTGACTGGCTGTATCGGAACGCGAGGGGAAAATATGAACATGCAGGGAGCTGCCGAGCGCGCGGACGAGATCCTCGATAGCGTTCTCGCTGAGATCGAGCCGAGTGTCAAGTGGGTGCATGGCCCTACGACCGCAGGGAGCTGTACCGTCACTCGACGGAGGACAGTCATGACCGTGGTCTCCGCCCGGCGGCGGGGGAGTCTCCTCGGTGTGGTGGACCGTTTCTGGCGCAAGAATGGCTATCGCATGACAGCCATCAACAACGATGTGGACGTCCCTGCGATCTATGCGAAAACCCAGGACGGGTTTCAAGTGACCTTGATCGTGGCCGACAAGGGGCAAGTGCACTTCGATGTGGACAGCCCATGCGTCCGCCGCTCCGAGGTCGCCGATTCCACCAGCCGGGCCACCGCGTTCCTCGAGCCGGAGGCGAAGCTCATCCCCCGCCCCAACATCCACTCCGACTTCTGGTCGGCCGGCGCCCCCGAGATGGCCGCGGCAGGCGGGTCGTGATCCGGGCAAGTTGACTCAACTGTGCTGCTGCGTGGGGACTTTGAGCCCTCGATTGGGCCCTGGGGCCCATGTCGTGTCCCCCGCCCGTGTGGTCGCATACGCGGAGTGACTGATCTGTCGCCCGTTCCGCCCACTCATGAGGTAGGGGACTGCTCTTGTCCGGCATACGAAGAAGCGCGGTTCCTGTAGGCGTCGATGTAAGCGCTGCCGTAGCGGGTTCGGGTGGGCGGTTGATGCCCCGGGCGTTGCAGGCGGCCCTGATCCTTCTTCATGTTCTCTTCGTGGCCACCCTGGTGGGTGCGATTCGGGCCCTGTCCACGGCGTCATCGGTGGACGCGGTCGACGGGTACCTCCTCGGGCTGCTGCTCTACGCGTCGTTACCCGGTGTCGGCGCCTTCGTGCTGTCGCTGTACGTCCGCAACGGTGGGGTCCGGGTCTGGTACGGGCTCCTCGCCGTTCAGGTCTGGATCGTCCTCGGCGCGCTCGCGGAGCTGGGCGGCGGGGCCGAGGGCCAAGGTGTCGCGCGGTTGGTGATACCGGCGGCCGGCATCGTGCTGCTGTGCCGGCCGGAGAGTCGGCGATGGTTCCGGAGCGGTCTGGAGCAGCGGGCCGAGCAGCGGCTGTTCAGTTTCGGCCGGATGATGAAGCTGCGCCGCGACGGCGGGCAGACCGCGCTGGAGTACCTGGGTCTCGTGCTGGTGGTCGTCGCTCTCGTCGGCGGGCTGACGGCCACGGGGACCGGTCAGCAGCTCACCGCGGAGATCCGCAGCGCGATCTGTGAACTGACCGGCGGTTCGTGTCCTGCGCCGGGGCGCGACGTCGTGGCCGGTGGCGGAGACGCCGAGGGTGGCACCGATGGTGCCGGCGGCGCCGACGGCGGTGTCGCCCAGGGCGCCGGTGCCGACGCTGGTACGGAGGGCGGCTCGGAGGGCGGCTCGGACGGCGGCAGCAGCGCGGGCAGGGGCGACGAGTCGAGCCTCACCGGTGGTACCGGCAGCACCGGTACCAGCGGTGACACCGGAGGGGCCGCGACCACCGGAAGCACAGGCGGTACCGGAAGCACCGGAAGCACCAGCAGTACGGGCAGTACGGGCAGTACAGGCGGTACAGGCGGTACGGGCAGTACCGGCGGTACGGGCGGTACGGGCGGAAGCGGTGGCAGTCGGGCCGGTGGCGGCGACGCCGGCGGTCCCCAGGGCAACGCCTCGTCTCCCGTCGGCGACGGCACCTTCCCCCAGAGCGACGTCATCGTGCCGGTCAACGCGGGTAGACCCGCGGGTCCCAACGGCGGCGGGTTCCTCGACGGGTTCCTCGGGGACGGGCTGGGCGGTGACGTCCAAGGGATCGTCGACGCGGTCCTGCGGCCGGGCGAGAGCGGGCGGAGCATCGTCGACCAGTGGGGGCGCGACACCCACGGTGCGGGCGAGAAGTGGGCGGAGGGCGACTACATCGGCGCCGCCTGGGACTGGAACAAGGCCGTCGGCGGTGCGGGCGCGGGGCTGGTGATACCCGGTTCCGGGGCGCGGGTCGACACCGAGGTGCGGGACGCCGAGCGCGCGCACCTGAGCGAGCGGATCCCGCAGAACGCCACGCCCGCCGAGCGCAAGGCCTGGTGGGACGGGCTCTCGCCGGAGGAACGCGAGCGGTACATCGAGCTGGTCCCGGAGCGGATCGGCAACCTCGACGGCATCCCGGTCCTCGCGCGCGACGCCGCCAACCGCCGTAACCTCCCGGCGCTGATCGACAAGCTGGAGGGGGTCGACACGGACAAGGCCCGTGACCAGCTGGCCGGGCTGCGGGAGATCGAGCGGCAGCTCAAGGAGGACGGCAAGCCGCCCATGTACCTGATCGGCATCGGCGACGAGGGCAACGGGCGCGCGATCGTCTCGTTCGGCAACCCCGACGCGTCCCAGCACGTGTCGGCGTACGTACCGGGGCTCAACACCTCGCTCGACGAGGAGTTCGCCAAGAACGACCTCGGGCGGGCCCGGGACACCGCGATCGGGGCGCAGGGGTACGACGACTCCACCGCGTCCATCGTCTGGCTCGGGTACGACGCGCCGCAGCTGCCGGACAAGGACGGGGTGGCCGGCTACTTCGCCGTCATGGGGACGGGGCGTGCCGAGAAGGGCGGGGCGGCCTACCGCGACTTCATGGGCGGGATCTCCGCGACGAACGGGAACAAGGACCCGCACCTGACGGCCATCGGGCACTCCTACGGGTCCCGGACCGTCGGCGCCGCGGCGGCCCGCCCCGGCGGGATCCCCGGGGTCGACGACATCATCCTCGTCGGCAGTCCGGGCGTCGGCGTCGATCACGCCGTGGACCTCGGCGTCGGCAGTGAGCATGTCTTCGTGGGGGCCGCCGCCAATGACCCGGTGACCAAGCTGCCCTCCAAGACACAGGTCGTGGTGGGCGGCATCGGGCTCATCGCGGGCGGACCTGGCGGGGCCTACCTCGCCGGGGATCTGGCCGATCCGGGTGACGACGACCTGTGGTTCGGGAAGGATCCGGCGAGCAGGGCGTTCGGTGCCCGGCGCTTCCCGGTGGCCGACGGGCCCCCGCTCGTGAGCGGGAGCGGTGTCAGTCTGGACTCGCACTCGAACTACTTCAGCCCGGAACGCGACGCCGTGTCCGCGGACAGCATCGCCCTGATCGTGTCGGGCAACGCCGACCGGCTCAAGATGGAGGAACCGAAGTGAGGCGAGCGAAGCGGACCCTGCCCCTCGTCGCGGTGGTCCTGGCCCTGGGCGTTGCGCTGTCCGGGTGCGGGACCGAGAGCGCGCGCGGCGACGGCGTACAGAGGGGAACGGAGGGTGAGGTGGGAAGCGGGATGGACATGCAGGAGGCCGCCGAGCAGTCCGACGCGATGCTGGACGCCGTGCTGAAGGGCATCGACCCCGATGTGCAGTGGGCGCACGGGCCGACCACCACCCGGGCCTGCGGGGTGACCCGCCGGCGGACTGTCATGACCGTCGTCTCCGCCGAACGCCGGCAGACGTTCCTGGACCGGGCGGAGACGTTCTGGCGGAAGAACGACTACCGGATCAAGGCCGTCAACAAGGACGAGAAGTTTCCGGCGGTCTACGCGGTCACCAAGAGCGGATTCGGCGTCAGCGTCTCCTTCCGCGGCAAGGGGCAGGCCTTCCTGGAGGCCGACAGCCCTTGTGTGAAGGAGTCGAAGGTCGCCGCCCCCGCCGCCGAGCCGAACGGCCCCGCGTACAAGGACGTCTATCCGCTGCCCCGCCCCAACGTCCGCTCCGACTTCTGGTCGGGGAGCGGCGGCTGAGAGCCCATCAGGCCGGATCCGAGCATCAGGCCTGTTCCTGGCATCAGGTCTGTTTCGAACAACTGGCCTGTTTCGGCCGTCAGGCCTGTTGTTCGTGAGCCGTCGACGCCCCCGTGTGCTTCGGGTGCGCCGGTGGTGTGCCGCGGATGACTCGTACACACCGTCGAAAACACCTCTGAAGCGCGCCTCGATGGGGGATGGTTGAGGGGTGCGGAAATTCTGGGTGTTCGGTGGCATCGGCGTCGGCATGGTCATGTGCTTCCTGGCGCTGCTCGTCGTCGGTACGTACTCGGCCGCCGCCGGTCTCGCCGGGTCGGGAGGCGGCGGTGCCGTCGCGCTGGCCAAGGGGGCGGTTCCGGCGCGGTTCCAGCCGCTGGTGCAGAAGTGGGGCAACCTCTGCCCTGCCATCAACCCGGCGCTGCTGGCCGCGCAGCTCTACCAGGAGAGCGGCTGGAACCCGAGCGCGCAGAGCCATGCCGCCGCACAGGGCATCGCCCAGTTCATTCCCGGTACCTGGGCCACGCACGGGATCGACGGCAACAAGGACGGGAAGCGGGACGTCTGGGATCCGGCCGACGCGATCCCCTCGGCCGCCTCGTACGACTGCGAGCTCGCCGGGTATGTGAAGAAGGTCCCCGGTGACCCGACGAGCAACATGCTCGCCGCGTACAACGCCGGCGCCTACGCGGTGATCAAGTACGGCGGCGTCCCGCCGTACAAGGAGACGCAGAACTACGTCAAGATCATCCGCTCGCTGGAGAAGAGCTTCGCCCGGCCCGTCGGCCGGGTCGCGCCCTCCCGGCAGGCCGCCGGGGCCATCTACTTCGCGCAGAAGAGGCTCGGCACTCCGTATCTGTGGGGCGGCAACGGGACGCCGGAGCAGCAGGGCCGGTTCGACTGTTCGGGGCTGACCCAGGCGGCGTACCGCACCGTGGGCATCGAGCTGCCGCGCGTCGCCAACGACCAGTACAACGCGGGTCCGCACCCCTCGCGGGACGAGCTGCTCCCGGGGGATCTGGTGTTCTTCTCCGACGATCTGACCAACTCGCGCGCGATCCGGCACGTCGGGCTGTACGTCGGCGGCGGCTATATGATCAATGCGCCGTTCACCGGGTCGGTCATCCGGTTCGACAAGATCGATACGCCGGACTACTTCGGTGCGACACGGGTCACCAAGGACGGTGCCGCCGCGCTTCCGACGGATCTGCCCACGGGGTGACGGATCTCTCCGCTCGGGGCTCCCGGAGGCGTCAAGGGTGCTGACGGGCAGTCGGCCGTGGCCGGAACTCTCCGTGAAGCCTGGGCCCTGAGCTGCGACGACGAGTCACTCTTCGATAACGTCATGGTGATCATTCGGTGGAGAACGGAACGCGCACGACAGTCGGGCCGTTCCCTGGACAGAGTGACGGGAACGGAATGCGCACTGACCATGCGTCGCAGTGATGCAGTGTGCAGTGGAGTGCAGCGATGCAGTGCACTGCGGTAGCGGATCGCACCGGACACGGGGGTTCGACCACGGCGGCGCGCAAGGACGCGCGTCGCAGCAGATGAAGCAGACAAGGCAAGGGGCCGCAGCAGATGGCTGGACTCGAACTCGACGGGTCGAACCCGGACGTCAGCCTGCTCTACGACATCAACGGACTCGCCAAGGCGGCTCCGACCTGGTTCGACCGGGTCATGGAGTTCGTCGGTGAGTACGGGATCATGCTCGGCCTGGTTCTGGTGGGTCTGTGGTGCTGGTGGAGCATGCGCAAGCGCGGGACGGCCGAGGACTCGGTGACGGCTGCCGCCGCCATCGTCTGGGCCCCGCTCGCCGCCGCCATCGCGATCCTCATCAACATCCCGATCCGTGGCTTCGTCGAACGGCCGCGCCCCTTCAACGATCATGACGGCCTCGATGTCCTGATCCACGGCAAGACGGACTTCTCGTTCGTCAGCGACCACTCCACCCTGGCGATGGGCATCGCCGTCGGCATCTTCGTGGCGAACCGCAAGTTCGGCTTCGTCGCGATCGGCCTCGCGCTCTTCGCGGGCTTCAGCCGGATCTACATGGGCGTCCACTACCCGACCGATGTGATCGGCGGGTTCGCCCTCGGCACGGCCGTCGCCCTGCTGCTGGCACCGCTCGCCATGGCCCTGCTGACTCCGCTGATGGCGGCGGTCGCCCGCTCACCGCGCGTCGGATGGTTCGTCCGGTCGAAGAACGCCGCTGCGGACGCGGACGAGCAGGGTGGGGCGAGGGGTATCCCCGAGCCGCGGCCCGGCTCCGGACGGGGCGACCCGGGGGAGAAGGACCTGGCGGCCTGAGGGCCTCCCCTCTCCCCGCTCCCCTCTTGCTCCCTCTCCTGCTGTTGCTTCTTCTTCGGTGATCGATCTGTTTTCCCGTTCCCCCAGGCGCTCCGAGCGCCTGGGGGAACGTGCTGAACAGGCTCGGGTGCGGTCAGGGGGTGGCGATGTGGTTGGCGGCGTCGGTACGGGCCAGGTCCCGGGATCTGCGCGCCGGTCCCGACCAGCCGCAGGTGCAGCGGGCCAGGCAGAACGAGCCGCGTTCGATCGTCGTGGCGCTGTGTCCGGCCGGCGGGTCCGAAGGGGACGCTGCCGAGAGGGCCGCCGAAGGGGCCGTTGAGACAGCCGCCGAGGGAGCCGTCGATACAGCCGCCGAGGGGGCCGTTGATACAGCCGCTGAGGGGGCCGGGGCGGTCCGGAGTCGGGTGTGCGGGGCGGTGGTGCGGGCCAGGGCGGGGGGATCCTCATGCACCCGACCACGGTACTGGCCGCAGCCGGCGAACGGGGGGTCCGGGGCTGGGCCTCCCGCCCCACCGGGGGCCTCACCCGACCGTCCCGCCGCCCCACCCGCTCCTCCCCGCGCGCTCGGCACCCCCTCCCTGCCCCCTCCCTGCCCCTGCCCGCCCCCGCATCCTGCGGGTGGGACGCGCCGGGGCGGCGTGACGGGGGGCGTCGGCGGTCGTTATGCGGGGCGGGTGAGGGCTCGGCCGGGCGGTAGTCGTTGGGGGTTGGCAGGCGATGGTGGTGCAGCAGTACAGGGACGGAGGCGGGGCCCTTGCTGCTCGCGCCTTCGCCGTGGCCGGGGTGATCGCGGTCACCGGCGGGTGCTTCGGCGGGGGCGGGGGAAGCGGCGCGGGCGACGGCTCCGGGCAGCGCTCCGTGGCCGCCGATCGTCCGCTCGACGTGCTCGGGCAGGCGGCGGACGTGCTCGTCGAGGCGGGCGGTGCGGAGACCCGTACGTCGATGGAGACGGCGGCCGGCGGGACGCGGGTGACGATCCGGGGGCAGGGGGCGTACGACTTCCGCAAGCAGATGGGGCGGCTCAAGGTGGTGCTGCCCGAGGACGCCGCGGGCGCGGACGGCCACCGGCCGATCACCGAGCTGCTGACCCCCGGGGCGCTGTACATGAAGAACCGCGGCGCCGGGGTGCCCGACGACAAGTGGGTCCGGATCGACACGACCACGCTGCGGGACGGGAATCTCGTCACCGGCGGGGTCACCGACCCGATGGCCGCCGCCGAACTGCTGCGCGGTGCGGCCGATGTGACGTATGCGGGGAAGTCCGAACTGGCCGGGGTGACGGTGCATCACTACCGGGGCGTCGCGGACCTCGGCCGGGCCGCGCGGGCCGCCTCGCCGCAGTCGCGCGGGGCGCTGAGCGCGGCGGCGAAAGGGTTCAGCAAGGACGCCGTCCCGTTCGACGCCTACCTGGACGAGGAGGGCCGGCTGCGGAAGGTCCGGCACCGCTTCACCTTCTCCTCGGACGGTCCGGAGGTGTCGGTGGTGTCGACGCTGCTGCTGTACGGGTTCGGGCTGCCGGTCACGGTGACGCTGCCGGACGAGGACGCCATCTACACCGGCGAGATCCGGCAGGGCTGAGCGGTGGAGGGCCCGGCGGGGCGGACCGGACGGCGTGGGTGTCACCCGGGGCGGGGGCCGGAAGCCGCGCTGCCCGAGAGGGTCACCCGGGGGCCGGAAGCCGGCCTGCCCGAGAGGATCACCCGGGGCCGGACGCCGCCCCGGGGCGGCGCTGTGCGGCCCGTCGTGGTTCCCGGGGGAGGGAGGCGGCCGGGACGGGCCGGGCGGTGGGGGGCCGGTTGGGAGGGGGCCCAAATGGTCCGTCCGTGCCATGCGCGGTGCGTATCGCGCTCCCTACGCTAGGAAGCCGGTGTGGCCAGTGGCCGGGGACGGCCGGTAGACGGCAGAGAGAGGTGACGCAGGTGGTGACGCTCAGCGCTCCGAACGCTCAGGACTGTGTGGCCCTCGCCGAGATCGAGCTGTGCGGTGAGCTGATGATCGCCGCGTCGGCGGCGGGTGAGGAACGCCTCAGTCCCGACCGTATCGACGAGGTGCTCGACGTACGGGGCGCGGAGTGCTGGGCGACGGTCCCCCGGCAGGCCGCTCGTCAGGGGTGACATCCGCGACACCCGTACCGCCACCGCTCGGGCCGCCGCGCCTCAGGTGCGGAGCAGCCGGGCGATGGCCTTCGTCGCCTCTTCGACCTTCGCGTCGATCTCGCCGCCGCCCTTGACGGCCGCGTCGGCGACGCAGTGGCGCAGGTGCTCCTCCAGCAGCTGGAGGGCGAAGGACTGGAGGGCCTTGGTGGACGCCGAGACCTGGGTGAGTATGTCGATGCAGTAGACGTCCTCGTCGACCATGCGCTGGAGGCCGCGGATCTGGCCCTCGATCCGGCGCAGGCGTTTGAGGTGCTCGTCCTTCTGGTGGTGGTAGCCGTGGATGCCGCGGTCGTGGTCGGTGACGATGTCCGCAGGGGCGGCCGCACCGGTGCCCGGGGCCGCCACGCCCGCCGATTCCGTCCCTGTGGTCCCGGTCGTGGTCATCTGCGTCCTCCCGTTGTTGTTCTCAAGTGTCCCGCTGAGTGCTGGATTGTTGAACGTCACGCTCTGGCGTCTTATACCCCCACCGGGTATATCGTAACGAATCCTGTCGAAACGTGACCGGGGGCCCGTGCTGATCGCCCTGTTCGATGGGCGACACTGAAGAACGCCGGTTAGCCGTGGCCGGATGATGCGCCTAGCATCAGCCTGACCGAATCCAAAGCATCCCGAGGACCCCACGTGCGCTTTCGTCTGACCCCCAGGGAGACGAGCTTCTACGACATGTTCTCCGCGTCTGCGGACAACATTGTCACGGGCTCGAAACTCCTGATGGAACTGCTCGGGGCGGATTCTGCCTCCCGAGTCGAGATCGCGGAGCGTATGCGGGCAGCGGAGCACGCGGGGGACGATGCCACCCACGCGATCTTCCACCAGCTGAACTCCTCCTTCATCACGCCGTTCGACCGCGAGGACATCTACAACCTCGCCTCGCAGCTCGACGACATCATGGACTTCATGGAGGAGGCCGTCGATCTCGTCGTCCTCTACCAGGTCGACAAGCTCCCCAAGGGCGTCGAGCAGCAGATCGAGGTGCTGGCGCGGGCCGCTGAACTGACCGCCGAGGCCATGCCGGGGCTGCGGACCATGGACAACCTCACCGAGTACTGGATCGAGGTCAACCGCCTGGAGAACCAGGCCGACCAGATCCACCGCAAACTGCTGGCCCAGCTCTTCAACGGCAAGTACGACGCCATGGAGGTGCTCAAGCTCAAGCAGATCGTGGATGTGCTGGAAGAGGCGGCTGACGCGTTCGAGCACGTCGCGAACACCGTGGAGACCATCGCGGTCAAGGAGTCCTGAACCTCGTGGACACCTTTGCGCTGATCGTGACCATCGGCGTCGCGCTCGGCTTCACGTATACGAACGGCTTCCACGACTCGGCGAACGCCATCGCCACCTCGGTCTCCACCCGGGCGCTGACCCCGCGTGCGGCTCTGGCGATGGCGGCGGTGATGAACCTCGCCGGCGCCTTCCTGGGCCAGGGGGTCGCCAAGACCGTCAGCGAAGGCCTGATCGCCACGCCCGTGGGGCAGAAGGGGATGGGGATCCTGTTCGCGGCGCTGGTCGGCGCGATCATCTGGAATCTCGTCACCTGGTACTACGGCCTTCCCTCCTCGTCCTCGCACGCCCTGTTCGGCGGCATGGTCGGGGCGGCGTTGGCCGGCGGCACGGACGTCATCTGGTCCGGGGTGCTGGAGAAGGTCGTCATCCCGATGTTCATCTCCCCGTTCGTCGGCCTGATCGCCGGCTATCTGGTGATGGTCGGCATCATGTGGATATTCCGGAAGTCCAACCCGCACAAGGCCAAGCGCGGCTTCCGGATCGCGCAGACGGTCTCGGCGGCGGGCATGGCGCTCGGCCACGGCCTCCAGGACGCGCAGAAGACGATGGGCATCGTCGTGATGGCCCTGGTCATCGCGGACATCGAGGGCCCCAACGACGAGATCCCGGTCTGGGTCAAGATCGCCTGTGCGCTGATGCTCTCGCTCGGTACGTACGCGGGCGGCTGGCGCATCATGCGGACCCTCGGCCGCAAGATCATCGAGCTGGACCCGCCGCAGGGCTTCGCGGCGGAGACGACCGGCGCCTCCATCATGTTCGGGTCGGCGTTCCTGTTCCACGCCCCGATCTCGACGACGCACGTCATCACCTCCGCGATCATGGGCGTCGGTGCCACCAAGCGGGTGAACGCCGTGCGCTGGGGCGTCGCGAAGAACATCATCCTGGGCTGGTTCATCACCATGCCGGCCGCGGCGCTGGTCGCCGCGCTGAGCTACGGAGCGGTTCTCCTGCTCTTCGGCTGAGTCGCCGGTGCGCGGTGATCCGGCCGGGTTGGTTACACGTGTGGGTCCGCCCCCGTTCTCGTACGAGAACGGGGGCGGACCCTTTCGCCTTGTGGTGGCACCGCCATGCAGCACCGCAAGGCTGTCTGTGGGGTGGAGCGGGTCGGGTCAGCCGAAGCGGCCGGAGATGTAGTCCTCCGTGGCCTGGACCGACGGGTTGGAGAAGATCCGCTCCGTGTCGTCCATCTCGATGAGCCGGCCGGGCTTGCCGACCGCCGCGAGGTTGAAGAACGCGGTGCGGTCCGAGACGCGGGCCGCCTGCTGCATGTTGTGCGTCACGATGACGATCGTGAAGCGCTCCTTCAGCTCGCCGATCAGGTCCTCGATGGCGAGCGTCGAGATCGGGTCCAGCGCCGAGCACGGCTCGTCCATCAGCAGGACCTGCGGCTCGACCGCGATGGCGCGGGCGATGCACAGGCGCTGCTGCTGGCCGCCGGAGAGTCCGGAGCCGGGCTTGTTGAGGCGGTCCTTGACCTCGTTCCAGAGGTTCGCGCCGCGCAGGGACTTCTCCACGACCTCGCTCAGCTCGCTCTTGCGGTAGCTGCCGTTCAGCCGCAGGCCCGCCGCCACGTTGTCGAAGATCGACATGGTGGGGAAGGGGTTCGGGCGCTGGAAGACCATGCCGACCGTGCGGCGCACGGTGACCGGGTCGACGTTGGCGTCGTAGAGGTTCTCGTCGTCCAGCAGCACCTTGCCCTCGACGCGGCCGCCGGGGGTCACCTCGTGCATCCGGTTCAGGGTGCGCAGGAAGGTGGACTTGCCGCAGCCGGACGGGCCGATGAAGGCGGTCACGGAGCGGGGCTCCACGGTCATCGAGATGTCCTCGATGGCCTTGTGGTTGCCGTAGAAGGCGCTGAGGCCGCTGATGTCGATGCGCTTGGCCATGGAAATCACTGCTTCTTTCGGGAGGTCGCTGTGGCCGCGTCAGCGACCGGTCTTCGGGGCCTTCCAGCGGGCGATGCCGCGGGCCACCAGATTCAGGATCATGACGAAGGCGATCAGCACCAGGGCGGCTGCCCAGGCGCGGTCGTAGGACGCGACCTCGCCGACCTTGTACTGCTCGTAGATGTAGAACGGCAGCGAGGACTGGTCGCCTTCGAAGGGGTTCGTGTTGATCAGCTGGCTGCCGAAGACCACCAGGATGATCGGTGCGGTCTCCCCGGCGACGCGGGCGATGGCCAGCATGACGCCGGTGGTGATGCCGCCGATCGCGGTGGGCAGGACCACCTTCAGAATGGTGCGCCACTTCGGGATGCCGAGGGCGAGGGAGGCCTCGCGGAGCTCGTTGGGGACGAGCTTGAGCATCTCCTCGGTGGAGCGGACCACGACCGGCACCATCAGGATGGTCAGGGCCAGGGAGCCCATCAGGCCCGACGACTCGATGCCGACGATCAGCATGATCGACAGGATGAAGAGACCGGCCACGATGGACGGGATGCCCGTCATCACGTCGACGAAGAAGGTGACGGCCTTGGCCAGCGCGCCCTTGCCGTACTCCACGAGGTACACGGCGGTCAGCAGGCCGAGCGGGGTGGAGATCACCGTGGCGATGCCGACCTGCTCCAGGGTGCCGATCAGCGCGTGGTAGACGCCGCCGGTGTGCTCGGCGCCGAGCACGCCGGCCATGGAGTGGGTGAGGAAGTAGCCGTCGAGGCGCTCCGAGCCGCGGACGATCGTCGTCCACAGCAGCGAGGCCAGCGGGACGATGGCGATGAGGAAGCAGACCCACATCACGCTGGTGGCGAGGCGGTCCCTGGCCTGGCGCTGGTTCTCCACGATCGTCGTCACGACGTAGGAGATGGCCAGGAAGAACAGGGCCGAGAGCATGCCCCACTGGATGCGACTGTGCCAGCCGGCGGCCAGCGGGATGCCGACGCCGAGCGCGACCGACACGACGGCGAAGCCGAGCGGTGCGAGGCGGGGCAGGGAGCGGCTGCCGAGGCTGCTCTTCGGAGTGGGCGATGCGGGCGTCGGGCGCTCGATGACGCCGGTGGGTGCGTGGCTCATGCGTTGGCCCCCGAGTACTCCTTGCGGCGGGCGATGATGAGCCGGGCCGCGCCGTTGACCAGCAGGGTGAGGACGAAGAGGACGAGGCCCGAGGCGATCAGGGCGTCCCGCCCGAACGGTCCGGCCTCACCGAACTTGGCCGCGATGTTCTGGGCGAACGTCCCGCCGCCCGGATTGAGCACGTGCAGCGAGATGAGGAAGCTCGGGGAGAGGACCGTGGCGACGGCCATCGTCTCGCCGAGCGCGCGGCCGAGGCCCAGCATCGAGGCGGAGATGATGCCGGAGCGGCCGAAGGGCAGCACCGAGAGGCGGATGACCTCCCAGCGGGTGGCGCCGAGCGCGAGTGCGGCTTCCTCGTTCATCTTCGGGACCTGGAGGAAGACCTCCCGGCTGACGCTGGTCACGATCGGCAGGATCATGATCGCGAGCAGGATGCCGACGGTGAAGAGCGAGCGGGGGATCCCGATCTCGGTCTTGTCGAAGAAGTACGTCCAGCCGAAGAAGTCGTCGAGCCAGAGGTTGAGCCCCTCCAGGTACGGCACCAGGACGAGGGCGCCCCAGATGCCGTAGACGATGCTCGGCACGGCGGCCAGCAGGTCCACCACGTACGCGATCGGGGCGGACAGCCTGCGCGGCGCGTAGTGCGAGATGAACAGGGCGATGCCGACAGCGATCGGAACCGCGATGACCATCGCGATGATCGAGCTGACGACGGTGCCGAAGAGCAGGACCGCGATGCCGAAGACCGGGGGGTCGCCGGCCGGGTTCCAGTCGAAGGTGGTGAGGAAGTTGCCTTCGTTGCCCGAGATGGCGATGGCGGAGCGGTAGCTGAGGAACACGGCGATCGACGCCATGATCACGAGCAGCAGGATGCCCGAGCCGCGGGAGAGGCCCAGGAAGATCTTGTCGCCCATGCGCCCGGTGGACCGGGGGCTGGGCCGTGGGACCGGCGGCGCCGGTGGCGTGTCTATCGGTGTGGTGGAAGCCATGGTCTTTCCGGTCTGTGTGAGGGAGCGGTGAGCTCCCCTGGCGGCGGTGCACCGGATGGAGAGTGGGCGGGAGGCGGGCCGGTCCGGAGGGGTGCGCCGGGCCGGCCTGCCGGGGACGCGTCGCGTCGGTGGCGCGGGGCCGGGGGGCGGCCGGGTCCGGGTGGGACCCGGCCGCCCCGGGTGTTACGAGAGGGAGCCGACGGTCTCGCGGACCTTGGCGTTGATCTCGGCCGGGATCGGGGCGTAGCCCGCGTCGGTCAGGATCTTCTGACCGTCGTCGGAGGCGGCGTAGGAGAGGAAGGACTTGACGGTGTCGAGGGTCTCGGGCTTGTTGCCGGTGTCGCAGACGACCTCGTACGTCACCAGGACCAGCGGGTAGGCGCCCTCGGCCTTGGTGGTGTAGTCGAGGTCGAGCGCCAGGTCCTTGCCGGTGCCCTTGATCTTGGCGGCGGCGATGGCCTTGGAGGCGTTCTCCGAGGTGGCCTTCACCGGGGTGGCGCCACCGGTGTTGATGTCCACCGTGGTGATGTCCTGGGACTTGGCGTAGGAGAGCTCGAAGTAGCCGATCGCGCCGTCGACCTGCTTCACCTGGGCGGCGACGCCGGAGGAGCCGGACGCGGCCTGGCCACCGGGGGCCGGCCACTTCTTCTCGGCCTCGTACTTCCAGTCGCTCGCGGCGGCCGCGCCGAGGTACTTGCCGAGGTTCTGCGTGGTGCCGGAGTCCTCGGAGCGGTGGAAGGCCTGGATCGCCTTGTCGGGCAGGTCGACGCCGTCGTTGAGCTTGGCGATGGCCGGGTCGTTCCACTTCTTGATCTTGCTGTCGAAGATCTTGGCGAGGGTCGAGGCGTCAAGCGTGAGGCTGTCGACGCCCTCCAGGTGGAAGCCGACCGCGACCGGGCCGCCGACCATCGGGAGGTTGATGCCCTGGCCGGTCTTGCACATCTTCTTGGAGTCGGCGACCTCTTCGGGCTTCAGCGCCGAGTCGGAGCCGGCGAAGCCGACGGTGCCCTGGTTGAAGGCGACGATGCCCTCGCCGGAGGAGGACGAGTTGTAGTTGATCTCCACACCGGAACAGGCGGCCATGTAGTTCTTGACCCAGAGGTCCATGGCGTTCTTCTGCGCGCTGGAGCCGGAGGCGCGCAGCTGGCCCTTGGCCTTGCCGCAGTCGACGTCCGACGCGGCCGTCGTCTTCTCGCCGGTGCCGGCGGTGCCGCCGCCCGTGTTGTCATCCGAACCGCACGCCGTGAGGACCAGGGCGCCGGAGACGGCGAGGGCACCGAGCGCGGTGGCACGAAGCCGGTTCTTGCGCTGAAGCTTCACTTTCGGGTGTTCCTTCCAGGAGCCGCCGTGGTCAGTTCGTTCTACGACGGCGTGCGATGAGGAGAGGTGCTGTGGCTTGCCGCCGCGCACCGTGTACGTCCGAAATTAGGCAGAACAGGTGAAGCCGCCTACGGGGGAGAGTGAACGGCAGGTGAACCGTGTCGGGCAGGCGGGTGCGGCCCGGCCCGGGGCGGTGGGCAGGACGCGGATCAGGGCCGAGGTCAGGGCGCTGATCAGGGCCTGGGGCAGGACGCGGCTCAGGACCCGGGGCAGGGCGCTGTTCAGGGCCCGAGGTAGGGCCCGGGGCAGGGCGTTGTTCAGGGTGCGGCGAGGGCGGCCAGCAGGGCGGTCAGCTGTCGGCCGTCGCGGGGCTGGGTGAGGCGGGCGCGGGCGGCGTCGGGGGCCAGCCACAGGATGCGGTCCACCTCGTCGTTGGCGGTGAAGGAGCCGCCCGTCGCCTCGGCCGCCCAGTACGCGACCTCCTTGGGCCGGCCGTCCACCTGGTAGCGGGAGGTCGGCAGCGGCTCGTCCGGGGCGCAGTGGTGGCCGGTCTCCTCCAGCACCTCCCGTACGGCGGCGGCCCGCGGGTCCTCGCCGCGCTTCAGCTTGCCCTTGGGGAAGGACCAGTCGTCGTAGCGCGGCCGGTGGACCAGACAGACCTCCACCCCGTGGCCGTCCGGGGCGCGTCGCCACAGCACGCAGCCCGCGGCCAGGACGGTGCCGGCCTTGGCGCGGTGTGCCGCGGGCCCGTGGCTCACGGGCTCCCGGCTCATGGGGCGGTCATGGCCGCGGCGTACGGCCAGGTCTCCCGGAACACCGCCCGCGCCGCCTCCACGTCGTGGCGCTGGTCCGCGTGGAGCACGCCCAGCGCGTACGCCGTGGCCGGCGCGATCCGGGGGGTGCGGGCCGCCGAGGCCGCCGCCGCGGCCGCCTCCACGGCGTCCCGGTGCAGGTCGAGGGCGTGCCCCGGAGCGGCCAGGACCGGGTCCGCCGCGCCGAGGACGACCTCGTGGGCGTACCGGTGCAGCCGCAGCAGCAGACGGGCCTGGTGCCACGCCGCGTCCTGCGCCTCGTTGTACGGCTCCGTGTCGTCGGGCGGCAGGACGGCCACCGCGGCGAGGAGGCGTTGCTCGGCGCGTTCGGCGGGCTCCAGGAGGGCCTCGGCGGTCCGGCCCGCGCTGCCGGGAGCCAGCGGTACGTCCGAGGCCAGGAGCGCGACGGCGTCGGCGACCGCGTGGAAGCGGGAGGAGCCCAGCGCCTGGAGGGCCGCGGAGTGGGACCGGGTCCGGGCGAGGGTGAGGCGGCGTTCCAGCAGCGCCCCGGCCCGTGCGGCCCCGACCCCGAGGGCGGCGCGGCCCTGGGCGTCGGAAGCGGCGCTCTCCCCGGGGGCGCGGGTGCCCCGGGCGGCGGGCAGGGCCGGGCCGGCGAGCTGGTGCAGGGCCTCGACGAGCCGGGTGAGATGGCCCGCGTAGGCGTGCTCGCGGGCGAGTACGCCGGAGAGCCAGGCCAGCTCGGCGCGGAGCTGATCGGCCCAGAGCGGGTCGAGTGCGGCCCGGAAGGTGTGCAGGGAGCCGCTGATCCGGCGGGCCGCGCGGCGCAGTGTGCGGGTGGCCGCCGCGGCGTCCTGGCCGCCGGAGTCGGCGGGGGCGCTGTGCTCGTGGTGCAGGCGCAGGCTGCGCAGGAAGTCCGCGGCCTGCCCCCGGAGGTAGGGCGCGAGGACCGCCTCCGTGGTCAGGTCCCCGGCGGGGGCGGGGGCGGGGGCGGGGGCCGGGCGGGACCCGGCGGGGTCGGGGAGGCGAGCCGCTGCGGTGCGGTCGGCGAAGCCCGCCGTACCCGGTCCCGTACCCGTACCCGGTCCCGTCTCCGTACCCGTTTCCGCCCCCGGGGCCTCGGCGGGCGGGGTGTCCGGGGGTGTGCCCGGGGCCGGGTCCGTCGTCGGCCGGGTCGTCGTCTGCTGGTCAGGGCGTCGCACGCCTGCGCCTCCGGGCGTCGATGAGCATTTCCTGGACGTGCCGCAGCGGCTGGCCGTCCGCGTCCGTGGCGTGCCGGGTCCAGTTCCCGTCGGGGCCCAGGTGCCAGGAGGAGGTGGTGTCGGCCATACCGGTCTCCAGGAGTCGGCTGAGTGCGGCGCGGTGGGCGGGGTCGGTGACCCGGACCAGGGCTTCGATCCGGCGGTCGAGGTTGCGGTGCATCATGTCGGCGCTGCCGAACCACACCTCGGGCTCGCCGCCGTTGCCGAAGGAGAAGACCCGGGAGTGTTCGAGGAAGCGGCCGAGTATGGAGCGGACCCGGATGTTCTCGGAGAGGCCGGTGACGCCGGGGCGGATGGCGCAGATCCCGCGCACCCAGATGTCGACGGGGACGCCCGCCTGGGCCGCCCGGTAGCAGGCGTCGATGATCGCTTCGTCGACCATCGAGTTGACCTTGAACCGGACGTAGGCGGGGCGGCCCGCGCGGTGGTGGGCGATCTCCTTGTTGATCCGGGCGATCAGCCCGTCGCGCAGGGACTTCGGGGCGACCAGGAGGCGGCGGTAGGTCTCGCGGCGGGAGTAGCCGGAGAGCCGGTTGAACAGGTCGGAGAGGTCCGCCCCGACCTGCGGGTCCGCCGTGAGCAGGCCGAGGTCCTCGTACAGCCGGGCCGTCTTGGGGTGGTAGTTGCCGGTGCCGACGTGGGAGTAGCGGCGCAGCGTGTCGCCCTCCTGGCGGACGACCAGGGAGAGCTTGCAGTGGGTCTTCAGCCCGACAAGTCCGTACACGACATGGCAGCCGGACTCCTCCAGCTTGCGGGCCCACTTGATGTTGGCCTGCTCGTCGAAGCGGGCCTTGATCTCGACGAGGACGAGGACCTGCTTGCCGGACTCGGCGGCGTCGATGAGGGCGTCCACTATCGGGGAGTCGCCGGAGGTGCGGTACAGCGTCTGCTTGATCGCCAGCACGTCCGGGTCGCCCGCCGCCTGCTCCAGGAACGCCTGGACGGAGGTGGAGAACGAGTCGTACGGGTGGTGGAGCAGGACGTCGCGTTCGCGCAGGGCGGCGAAGATGTCGGGCGCGGAGGCGGACTCCACCTCGGCCAGGTCCCGGTGGGTGCCCGCGATGAACTTGGGGAACTTCAGCTCCGGCCGGTCCAGCGAGGCGATGGCGAACAGGCCGGTCAGGTCGAGCGGTCCGGGCAGCGGGTAGACCTCCGCGTCGGACACCTTCAGCTCGCGGACCAGCAGATCGAGGACGTACGGGTCGATGGACTCCTCGACCTCCAGGCGGACCGGCGGGCCGAAGCGGCGGCGCATGAGCTCCTTCTCCAGCGCCTGGAGGAGGTTCTCCGCGTCGTCCTCCTCGACTTCCAGGTCCTCGTTCCTGGTGACCCGGAACATGTGGTGCGCCAGCACCTCCATCCCCGGGAACAGCTCCTCCAGGTGCGCCGCGATGATGTCCTCGATGGGCACGTACCGCTGGGGCGAGGCCTCCAGGAAGCGGGTCAGCAGCGGCGGGACCTTGACCCGGGCGAAGTGGCGGTGGCCGCTGACCGGGTTGCGGACGACGACGGCGAGGTTGAGGGAGAGCCCGGAGATGTACGGGAAGGGGTGCGCGGGGTCGACGGCCAGCGGGGTCAGGACCGGGAAGACGCGCTGCCGGAAGAAGGTGAACAGGCGGGCCTGCTCCTTCTCGGTCAGGTCCGGCCAGCGGATCAGCTGGATGCCCTCGTCGGACAGGTCCGGGGCGATGTCCTGCTGGTAGCAGGCGGCGTGCCGGGCCATGAGCTCGCGCGAGCGGGTCCAGATGAGGTCCAGGACCTCGCGGGGCTGGAGGCCGGAGGCGGAGCGGGTGGCGACGCCGGTGGCGATGCGGCGCTTGAGGCCGGCCACCCGGACCATGAAGAACTCGTCGAGGTTCGAGGCGAAGATGGCCAGGAAGTTAGCCCGTTCGAGGACGGGGGTGGCCGGGTCCTCGGCCAGTTCCAGGACGCGTTCGTTGAATGCGAGCCAGCTGCGTTCGCGGTCCAGGAAGCGGCCCTGGGGCAGCTCGTCGCCGTCCCGGTCGGGCTCGTAGGCGTCCGCGTCGGCGTCGAGGTCGGGATCCAGGTCGGCCGCGGTGGAGAAGCCGACCCCGTTCGAGGCGGGGGTGGCGTGCGGCCGGTGGGCGGCGAGTGAGCCGACCGACGGCTGGGCGGCGGGCTGGACCGGGACCTCGGAGCTGGGCTGCTGGCTCATGGACCCATTGTTCCGCGTGGAGGGCTCTGCGGGCGCGTCGGAGCCGGGAAAGATCGCGGAAGGCCCGGGAAACCCCGGGTCACGGCCGGGGGAGCCGCCGGAGGAGCCGTGGGGGGCGTTTCCCCGGGCTCTCCCGTTGCGGCGGGGGGCGGGCACAGCTGGCTGCATCCCGTGAGGGTCGCAAGGGCGTCTGAATGGCCGGTAACGGCGACATGACGTACAGGAAGCGGTGTGCCTGCGGGTGGGCCTCGTCGTCACCGTACGTGTTCGCCGTCCGGGCCCACCCCTCGCGGGGCCCGGACGGCGGGTTCCGCCGGACGGGTCCGCTCAGCCGTGGAGGCGGCGCAGGGTCCGGAAGGCGGCGAACACGGCGAGCGCGGCGAGGGCCAGCAGGATGCCGGTCTCGACGAGCTGGAGGGGCCAGTAGTGCGAGGCGGGATGGTATTCGGTGAACTGCCGGTCGGCCCCGAGTCCGGTCAGGCACTCCCGGGGGGCGGCGGAGGAAAGGCAGGTCTCGGCCGGGAGCCGTTCGCCCGTGTCCGTCAGGAAGCCGAGGTCGACCGTCCAGGCGTCCTCGGGGCGCCCGCGGGACCGGAGCACCTCGTGGACGTCGGTCCGGCTGGGCCACAGGCCGGCGCGCGTGGCGTGCAGCGTCGCGGTGACCGCTCCGTACGCGAGCACGGTCAAGGCCATCGCGGGAACGGTGCGCCGCAGCAGGAGGCCGACGAGGGTGCCGAGGGCCAGGGCGAACAGGGCGTTGGCGACCGGGACCGTGCCGGACACCGTGAAGGTGAACCACTCGTGCCAGGCGACCGGGTATTCCGCCCCGGCCCGGGGCCGGGCCCACGCGAGGACGGCGGCCGGCGCGACGGTTCCCGCGACCACCGGCACGGCCGGTGCGGCAAGGCGGGCGGTCAGCCATTGGACGGGCGACACGGACTGGGTCCAGGACAGCCGGAAGGTGCCGTTCTCCCATTCACGGGCGATCAACGGGCCCGCCACGAAGGCTCCGACGACCGCGGGCAGGACCACCAGCACCAGGCTCGCGTAGTCGGGTATCCGGCTGAGCTCCAGCATGCTGTCGGCGTAGTCGCGGGCCGGCTGGTAGCAGGAGCGTACGGAACCGTCCTGCGTACAGCCGCTGTTCGCGAAGTCCGCCACGAGGTGGTCGGCCCGCAGCGCCGCGGCGACCAGGACGGCGGCCATGGCGGCGAGGAACGCCCCGGCGCTCCACAGGCTCCGCCGGTGCACCCGCAGCAGCACCCGGGCGGGCCCGCGCAGGGTGACGGGCACGGCTGTGGCGGTGTCCGCGTCCGGACGGGTCAGGGTGCTCATGCCGCAGCCACCTCCTCACGGGCTCCGTCGGAGGCGGCGCTCGCGCTCGGCGTCAGCAGCGGCGGGGCGTCCGGGGAGCGGAGGTGGGCGAGGAGCAGCTCCTCCAGGGACGGTTCCGTGACGGCCCAGGCGGCGGTGTCCACGGGGCCCTCCTTCCTGACCAGGGCGGTGAGCTGACGTCCCGTCGTGCGGGCTTCGACGACGGTGTGCGGGGCCAGGTCGCGGGCCCGGCCGGTGAGCAGGGCGTGCGCGCCGACGATGTCGTCGCTCTCGCCGCCCAGCCGGATGCGCCCGCCGTCGACGAACAGGAGGTAGTCGCAGACGCCCTCCAGCTCGGTGAGGATGTGCGAGGACATCACGATGGTGGTGCCGTGCTCGGCGGTCTCCGCCATCAGGACGCCCATCAGCTCGTGCCGTGCGAGCGGGTCGAGGTCGGCCATCGGCTCGTCCAGCAGCATCAGTTCGGGCCGCTTGCCGAGCGCGAGGGCCAGCGCGAGCCGGGTCCGCTGCCCGCCGGAGAGGGTGCGGACGCGGGCGCTTCGCGGCAGCGTTCCGGCGATCCGGTCGGCGGTGGCGCGGTCCCAGCGCCCGGGGTTCAGCTCGGCCCCGGCCCACAGGGTGTCGGCGACGGTGAGCTGCGGGTACAGGGGCTTGTCCTGGGAGACGAAGGCGATGCGGCCGCGTACGTCGCCGGGGTCGGTGGAGCCGAGGACGGTGAGGGAGCCGGCGCTGGGCCGGTCCAGCCCGGCCGCCAGGTTCAACAGGGTGGACTTGCCCGCGCCGTTGGGCCCGACGAGGGCGCAGACGCGCCCGGCGGGCAGCCGGAACGAGCAGTCGTGCAGGGCCCGGTGGCCGCGGCCTCCGCGCCCGTAGGTCCTGCCGAGGCCGTGTGCCTCGATCGCGACGCCGGTCATCGTTCCTGGTCCCCCTTGTACGTGCTGTCCAGTACGGCGGCGAAGAGCGCGCCGACGTCGTCCTTCTCCAGGCCGGCCGACCGGGCCCGGCGGGCCCAGTCGGCGAGTTCGGTGCGCAGCGGTGCGTCGGCGGCGGCCGCGCCGCCCAGCGTCCGGCGGACGAAGGTGCCGAGGCCGCGGCGGGCCTCGACGAGGCCCTCGCGCTCCAGCTCCCGGTACGCCTTGAGGACGGTGTTCGGGTTGATGGCGGTGGCCTCCACGACCTCGCGGGCGGTCGGCAGCCGGTCGCCCGGTTCGAGCACGCCCAGGCGCAGGGCCTGCTTCGTCTGCTGGACGATCTGGAGGTAGGTGGCGACGCCGCTGCGCCGGTCGATGCGGAATTCGACCGCTGCGGACTCCCTCATGAACACCACCCTTTCACTAATTGAGTAGTGAAAGGGTGGTGCAAAGAAGGGGCGGCGTCAAGTGACGCCGCCCCGGACCGGTCCGACGGAGGGTTCAGGACTCCGTGCGGTACATCAGATCGACCTCGTGCGTGGTGAACCCGATCCGCTCGTACACCGTGACGGCCGCCGTGTTGTCCGCGTCCACGTAGAGCATCGCGGTGGGCAGCGCCTCGGACGCCAGGTGGTGCAGGCCGATCGAGGTCAGCGCCTTGCCGAGGCCGCCGCCCTGGGCCTCGGGCAGCACGCCGACCACGTACACCTCGCCGAGCCGCTCCTCGGCGTGCACCTTCGTCCAGTGGAAGCCGACGATCTGCCCGTGCTGCTCGGCCAGGAAGAAGCCCTTCGGGTCGAACCAGGGCTCCGCCTTGCGGTCGTCCAGGTCCTGCTGGGTCAGCGTTCCCTGCTCGGGGTGGTGAGCGAAGGCCTCGCGGTTCACGGCGAGCCAGGCCGCATCGTCACGGCCGGGCTCGAAGGTCCGTACGGTGACGCCTTCGGGCAGCACCGGATCGGCGAGGTCGAGCGGGATCAGGCTCCGCCTGAGCTGGCGCAGCTCGCGGAAGAGGGAGAGGCCGAGGACCTGCGCCAGGTGGCGGGCGGCGGAGCTGCCGCCGTGCGCCCAGACCCGCAGCCGCTTGCCGGTCGCGGCGAGGAGGGCCGCGCCGAGCGCCCGGCCGTGCCCGCTGCCGCGCCGGTCGGGGTGGACGACCAGTTCGGCGGCCGGGGCCTCGACCGGGTCGGTGTCCTCGAGCTGGGCGTACCCGGCGAGCGCGCCGTCGACGGTGAGGAGGAAGTGCCGTACGCCGTCGCGGTGTCCGCCCCGGATCCGGAGCCTGCCCTGCTCGGAGACCGCCTGTCGGCCGTCGGACCGGGCGGCCTCGGCGAGCAGGGCGAGGACGGTGTCGGCCTGGCCGGAGTCGAGTGCGTCGAGGGTCTGAACCTCGCGCCCGGGAGCGGGGAGGGGTGCGTCAGTCGTCATGCCTCCGAGCGTACGGCGAGGCGTGCGCCCGGCGGTGTGGCGCAGGGCGCACGCGCGACAGCCTGTCGCGCGGCTGTGTCCACCGGGCCGGTGGGCGCGCATCCGCCACGCCGTGACGGTTCTGCCCCGATATGTGATCCGAAGGGGTGAGGGTTCGCCCTCCTGACCGTCCCTGACAAGCCATTTGGCCGGATGGCAACCAGTCCGTAACCCCGAACACCTGTTGCGCTACGCGCGTTGACTCTAGGCTGCGGCACGCAGGATTCCCGACCTGACACCAGCGACACCACTGACACCACTGACACACAAGGGGACCGATGTCAGCGACTCCGCAGAAGAACCGTGCGACACGGCGGGTGCTCGCCGCCGCGGCCGGTCTGGCCACCGTGGGCGCACTCGTCGCCGCGATGCCGGCCGGTGCCCATGACCGGGGCAACGGGCACGGCCACGGCCACAAGCCCCGTACCGTCGACGTGCAGTTGCTGTCGTTCAACGACCTGCACGGCAACCTGGAGCCGCCGGCCGGTTCCGCCGGCACGGTCAGCAAGACGCACGAGGACGGCACGGTCGAGGCGATCCCGGCCGGTGGCGTCGAGTACCTGGCGACCTCGCTGCGCACCGCGCGCAAGGGCAACCCGTACTCCGTCACGGCGGCCGGCGGCGACATGGTCGGCGCGAGCCCGCTGCTGTCGGGCCTCTTCCACGACGAGCCGACGATCGAGGCGCTGAACGGCCTCGACCTGGACGTCACGGCGGTCGGCAACCACGAGTTCGACGAGGGCGCGGCCGAGCTGGCCCGCCTGCAGAACGGCGGCTGCCACCCGGTCGAGGGCTGCTACGAGAAGGGCAAGAAGTTCAAGGGCGCGGACTTCCCCTACCTCGCGGCCAACGTGACCAAGGAGAAGACCGGCAAGCCGCTGCTGAAGCCGTACACCGTCTGGAAGAAGAACGGCGTCAAGATCGGCTTCATCGGGGTGACCCTGGAGGGCACCCCGGACATCGTCACCGCGAACGGCGTCAAGGGCCTCAAGTTCCACGACGAGGTCGAGACGATCAACAAGTACGCCCGTGAGCTGGACCGCAAGGGCGTCAAGTCCATCGTGGCCCTGATCCACGAGGGCGGGGCCCCGGCCTCCACCTCGTACAACTACGACTGCGACAGCCCCGGCGCGGGCGACGGCATCTCCGGCCCGATCGTCGACATCGCCAAGGGCATCACGCCGAAGGTGGACGCCCTGGTCACGGGCCACACCCACCAGGCGTACGTGTGCACCGTCCCGGACCCGTCGGGCAAGCCGCGCATGGTCACTTCGGCCTCGTCGTTCGGCAAGCTGTACACGGACACCACGCTCACCTACGACCGCCGCACCAAGGACATCGTCCGTACGTCGGTGAAGTCCGCGAACCACGTCGTGACCCGGGACCAGCCCAAGGCCACCGACATGACGCGCCTGATCGACCGCTGGAACAAGCTGGCGGCCCCGATCGCCTCCAAGCCGCAGGGCTGGATCAGCGCCGACATCAACGGCCGCGGCTCCACGGCCCCCGAGAAGCCGCTCGGCAACGTCATCGCCGACGCCCAGCTCGAAGGCCTCGCCCCGGCCGACAAGGGCGGTGCGGAAGTCGCGTTCATGAACCCGGGCGGCATCCGCGCGGACCTGGTGCACAAGGCGTCCGGCAGTGAGGGCGACGGGGTCGTCACCTACGGCGAGGCGTTCACCGTGCAGCCGTTCACCAACATGATGAACGTCGTCGACCTCACCGGAGCGCAGTTGGTGACCGCCCTCCAGCAGCAGGTCAGCGGCGGCAACGAGGCCAGCCCGAAGATCCTCCAGGTCTCCAAGGGCCTCACCTACACGCTCGACCTGACGAAGAGCGGCGCGGACCGCGTGGTCGCCGACACCATCCAGCTGAACGGCGAGGCGATCGACCCGGCGCGCACCTACCGCGTCGCGATGAACGAGTTCCTCGCGGGCGGCGGCGACGGCTTCGCGGCCCTCGGCGAGGGCACGAACAAGCTGGTCGGCGCGTCCGACCTGGACCTGTTCAACGCCTACCTGGCGGCCCACTCCACGGCCGCCGCCCCGCTGGCCCCGCCGGCGACGGACCGGATCACGGTCGTTCAGTAGCAGTCGCCTCGCGCTTCCACGGCGCGTACGGGAAGGGGCGGCGGGCCGTGCGGGCCCGCCGCCCCCTTCCTGTTGCCCTGGCCGTTCGGCCCCCGGGGCGCGGCCCCTAAAGTAGGCAGCCGGTCGTCGGACGCACGGCTTCCCAGTCCCCAAGGAGCATGCCGGGTGAGCAACGTACTGACCATGACCGGCGTCCGGCGAAGGGCCCGGGACCACGCGCCGACGACGGTCCAGAACATGATCGACTTCAACGACGGGTCGGGGCCGCCCCGGGTGGTCGCGTACGTGGAGCGTGAGGTGCCGCCGGGCGGCGTACCCGCCTACCTCGCGGCCCGCGGGAGCGGTGCCCGCGCCTTCGCCCTGTGGGCCGACGAGCACCGCCGGGAGCGGGTGGCCGCAGTGGTGACCCGCTCGGCCGACGGGGGTGTCGCCACCTTCGAGGTGCTCGGCGCGCACGGCGAGCCCATCGGCACGATCGTCCGCGAGAAGGCGCTCCGAGGCCGGGGCCTGCGCACCCGCTGGACCGTGACCCCGGCCGGCGGCCCCGAGGCGGTGGGCTACAAGGGCCGGATCCTGTGGTGGTTCGTGTGGTGGCTCTGCCTGCCCCTGATGGTGCTGGTCCTGGTCCTGTCCGTCTTCGACGGAACCCCCGGCAACGAGGGGGGCGCGGCGCGCGGCCCCCGGCGCATCCGATGGCGCGCGGGCGGCCGGATGCCCCTGGAGTTCAGGTCCGGCGGCGACAAACTGCATCTGCACGCACCGGACCTGGACTGGCGGCTCGGGGCCGCGCTGGTCGCCCTGGTGCGCAGCTTCAGCACGGGGTGGGACGGCGGCAAGAAGTGAGGGTGGTGTTTCGGGGCCGCGCACAGTAGAACTGGGCCCATGGCCGATCAGCAGCCGCCCCCGCCCGCCCCGTGGGGCCGGCCACCCGGTGCGTCCTGGGCGTACGCGCCGCCGCGGGCCCCGGAGATCGATGAGGGCTACCGGCGGCGGGCGCGGATCTTCACGCGGCTCGCGATCGTCCTGGGGTCCCTCCTGGCGAGCGCGTTCGCGGCGAGCGTCGTCCTCCTGGTGCAGGCGGACAAGAGCGTGGACAACGCCGCCTACGGCTACCTCGCCCTCTTCCTCTGGGGCGGGATCTTCCTCGCGATCCCGCTCCTGCTCGCGTTCGCCATCCCCGCTGTGGTCATGAACCGGCGGGTACGGCAGCAGCGCCGGGCGTGGACCACCCCCGCGTAGGACGCATGAAGCGATGACCCTGCGTTCCGATGTGGCCGAGTTGCTCGCGGGGGCCGGCATCCTCGACGTGGACCTCGACGATGCCGTCGCGGACGAGCACGTGCGATCGTCCGCGTACCGACGCGTCGTCCTGGCCACCGCTTCCTCGCCGAGCCGCGACCGCGACCGCGCGATCGTGGCCACGATCCTGCGCGACCCCGTCGACCTGGTGTCCAAGACGGCGGTGGTCGCCCTCGTGGACGGGATCGCGATGGAGGCGACCGGTCCTGCCGAGTTCCGGCAGTGGGCGGCCGGACTCCTGCCGGAGATCGAGCGGGCCTTGGCGGAGGTATGGTGCGCGTTCATCCGCCACCGCATCCACGACTGGCTGTTCTCCCTGTCCGTCGCGGACGGTCACGTGCCGACGCCGGTCGAGCTGGCGAAGGTCACGGACTGGATGCAGCGACGCCTCGCCGAGAAGGCGACGTCCCCGGCGGCGCTGGCGCTGCTCGCCGAGTCGGGCAGGAGAAGGAAGACCCGGAACATCGCGAGGAACCGAGCCGGAAGCCGGAAGTGGAGAACGCCCTGAGCCGGTAGGGGATGGAGGCAGGTGCGCAGCGTGTTGAGCGCGAGGCCGGCCGGTCAACCTTGCGCCCGGCCATCGGGAGCCCGGCTCGGGCCGGCCCCTCGACCCGGCCGCCCCACCGGCCCGGTCGCCGTGCTGACCGGCTCGGGCAGGACCTTCGACGGCACCGGGATTCCGCCGCATCTCACGGAACCGGTCTTCACCGACGAGGAGTTCGACCAGAAGAGGGACTCGGCCTTCGACCGGGCGGTGAGCGTCCTGCGGAGCCCCGGCGCCGCTGTTCGTCCTTGACGCCGTGCGCGGGTCCGATCACTCTCGGACAGGCCGCGACGGATGGCCCGACGACAGGAAGGAGGGCCGTCGATGACTTTCGGACGCCCCGGCAGGACGGCCCGCCCGGAGGAGGAGCCACGCGTCGAGGGGCATCTCGCCGTCGGCGTGATCGAGGACTCGATCGAGGACGGCCCCAGCGAGGTGCAAGGCCCCGACACGCTCATCATCAGCGCCGACGTGCCGGGACACGGCGTTCTCCGCCGGAGAGCGACCTGCCCGCTGCCGGTACCCGGCAGCGGACGCCGCATGGTCGGACAGGCCGTCGGCCTCCGGCACCACACCCACGACCCCGACGACATGGACGACGTGCTCGTCGTCCGGTGGCCGGTCGAGGTCAGGAGGGCCCTGGAGCCGTTGCGTCCCGAGGGGCCCGGGGCGGGACGCGCACGGGCATGGAGGCTTCTCGCTCGGTGCAGTGCGCTCGTCACGGTGGGAGGCATCCTGCTGACCGTGGTGACGCTCATCGGCTTCGTGTTCACCGCCGGCGAGCTGTTCGCCGAACTCCCGGGATGGTTCCGGCCCGGCGCGGTGCTCGCCGCGAGTGCGGGCGCGGCGGTGCTGGGGCCGTTCGCGTTCGTCTTCTGCGCTTCCCGCAAGGCAGCGGCTCCGTCCCGCTCCCGGCTCACATCGCTGCGGCCGGCCACGAGAGGGCGAAGTACCTGACGCGTTCGTCCTCGCCGACCGGCCGCATGCCGGCCGCCGTCATCACGTGCTGGGACGCCGCGTTGTCGTGGTCGGCGTCGCCCTTCACCGAGGCGATGCCCTGGGACCGCGCGAACGACAGCAGGGCGCGGAGGGCCTCGGAGGCGTAACCCCGGCCCCGGGCCGACGGGGCGAGGCCGTAGCCGATCGTGACGCTGCCGTGCTCGTCCGGCGGGCGGTGGAAGCCGACGCCGCCGATCGCCCGGCCGTCCGTGATGCGGCGGATCACGTACGGGCCGAACGGCCGGGGATCGCCGGTGCTTGCGCAGGCTTCCAGGAAGCGCCGGGCCACGGCCACATCCCCCTCGGAGGGATAGCCGTCGTCCCAGCGCGCTTCGGCGTCCGGCTCGCCCGTCACCATCTGTTCGGCCTCGTCCACGGATATCGGATGCAGCAGGAGCCGCGCGGTCACCAGGTCGGTCATGGCAGGGAGGTGTATCACGCGGTAAGGGCGGGACGCGCGTGGATTTCGGACGCAGGGGCGGGGGCCGGAGGGAGAGGGCGGGGGCTGCTCAGGTGGGGAACTCCCCGCACCATGCCCGGCTGATCAGGTGCTTCGGCAGCCGCGGCAGCGTCGCGTCCACGGGGAACTCGCCGTCCTGGGCCAGGCAGGCCAGGGCGAGCGGGCCGAGGGCCACGTGGCCGCGGGGGTCCGGCGAGCCGGTCCAGTAGCGGTCGTGGTGGGCGACGGACTCGGCCAGGGTCTCCGCGAACGCCTCGTGGTTGCGGGTGATGAGGCGGTGGAAGAGGGCGGCGGGCTGGTAGTCGATCAGGTTCAGCAGGTCGGGCGCGGTGCCGGTCGCGACCTTGGGGTCGGACGCCTCCATCGTGGCGATGAGCTTCTGGACGATGTCGTCCATGGACTCGCCGCGCCAGTAGGTCTGGAGCGTGTCGATCCAGTGGAACAGGTAGGCGTCCTGGGCGGGTTCGGCGCGGCGCAGGTCCTCCAGCGGGACCTGGGCGAGGCGGGTCAGGCGGTCCCGTTCGCGGCAGACGAGGGCGAACCAGAACGCGTCCAGCCAGGCGCGGCCGTTCGCCTGCGGGGACGGGCCGGTGGCGGGCAGGGCGATCACGCGGTCGCCGACGCGGTATTCCGCCGGGCCCGCCTGCGGGAGGGCGGTGGCGAACAGGGCGTCGCCGAGCTGCATCGCGGTGACCCAGGCCTCCCAGGTCTCCAGCTTCGCGCCGTCGGGGTCCTCCGCGCAGCGGGCCAGCGCGTGCGCCGTCGCCGCGCGGAACGCCTCGGGGAGTGCGGTCGGGTCCTGGGGGAGGTCGGCGGTGAACTGCTGTGCGGTGGAAGCGAGTTGGTTGATGTCGGGGGTGGTGCTCGGCGCGGCCGGCTCCGGGGGGACCTGGCCTTCCGCGTGCAGGCTCCGCATCAGGTCCATCAGCTCCTGCGGCGGCACCACCTGCATCGCGCGGGTCTGCTCGTCGAACGAGGTGAGGCGGACCAGGCCGTCCCGACGCCACCAGTACAGCAGCGGGTTGAGGGAGCCGGGACCGTCCTCGTACGCGCCCATCGCGTACATCCCCAGGTCGTTGACCGCGTCCACCACCGTGCCGTCGACGATCGGGTGGAACGCCAGCAGATGCCGGGTCGGTACGACGACGAGCGCCCCGGCCTCCGGCAGGTCGTGGCCCGTGAGGGAGCGGGCCAGGTCGCCCAGGACCAGCGCCTTGCTCGCCACGAAGTGGGAGTCGCCGTACACCGAGTGCAGGAGCGCACCCGATGGCGTACGCAGCTCCTCGTGCTCCACCGGTTCGGCCAGCAGGTTCGCCCGGCCCGCCGCCTTCAGCGCGTCGAGGCCGGCGCGTTCGACGTCCGTGTCGGTGAGCATCCGCACGGAGTCGGGGGCGTCGAGGGCGAGCGCGGTCACCAGGCCGTCGGCCGGCTGCCAGACGTAGCCGTAGCCGGATCCTCCGTCCGCCGGGAGCGTCTCGGCCGGCAGCAGGCGCAGGACGGCTCCGCGCAGCAGTTCCTCCGGGCTCTCGCCGCCCCGCGCCACCGTGTCCAGCGACGTGAAGTGCTGGGCTATCAGCGCCGGCCAGCGTTCCGGGTCCTCGGCCCCGCAGCGCTGGGCCAGGGTCGTGAGGTTGTGCGTGGAGCGTTCGCGTACCGCTGTCGCTCCGTCCATCTGCGGGCGCGAGCCGTCCCGCGCGCTCAGGTCGTCGGCCACCAGGCGGCGCAGATGGTCGGCCCGGTCGGCGGTCAGCGCGGGCAGGTGGGCGTCGGGTGCGTTGCTGTCGTTGTCCTGGGTCACCCGGAAACCCTACTGAGGGGCTCCGCCTCCCGGAGCGCGCGGCCGCCCGGGAGGAGGATGCGCCGGCTACACGACCGCGGTCACTTCTTGACCGGGCACACCGCGCCCGCCGCCATGTTGTACGTCGGCGCGGACTTCGTCACCCCGCGGCCGGTGCCGAGCTGGATGAGGATCTCGTCGGAGAGCAGGTCCTCCTTGCCCTTCAGGGCGTCCGCGACCTTCGTGTCCTTGGGGAAGACCATCTCCGCCGCCACGTTGTCCTGCACGATCCGGGCGAGGTTGTCGAGGGCGGTGAACACCGGGTCGGCCGGGTTCTCCAGGCCGGGCAGGTCGATCAGGTGCGTGGCGACCTTCGCCGGGTTCATGCAGTCCTTGATGATGATCGTGTTCTGGTTCAGCACGCTCGTCGTCCACTGCGAGATCACCACGCAGTACAGGTCGGCCCAGCCGACCTCGCCGACCTTCGTGCGCCAGGCCTTCATCTGGTCCTGCACGCCCTTGATCTGGGCCTGCGCCGCATGCTCCATGTTGGTGCGGATGTCCGGGTAGACGCTGCCGGAGAAGTCCTCGAAGGTCTTCATGTCGAACGACCGCGTCGTCACCGAGGTGTCGATGAACCGGAGCGCGGCGTCCAGGATGTTGCCGCACGAGGTCGTCAGCGCGGCCGGGAGCCCGGCGTCGGGAAGGTTCCGGCGGGCGGTCGTGAGCGTGGCGGCGTACGCCTGGAGCGGCGGGATCCACGCGGTGGAGGTGTCGTCGTCGAACGCCACCATCAGCAGGTCGTGCGGGTCGATGCGGTCGGCGTTCGGGAGGTTGGGGAGGTGGTCCGCCAGATACGAGGCGATCACCGAGAAGATCCCGAGCGGTACGTGAGCGATGGACTTCGCCAGCTCGAACGTCTCCGCCACGGGGTTGGCGCTCTCCCGGCCGCTCTCCGTCACCAGCGTGAAACGGCCGCCCCTGGCGTCGTTCTGCACGACGATCACCGGGGAGAGGTGCTTGATCAGTTCTGCCTTCAGCACGGCGTAGTTGGTGCGCATGCCGGTGTTGACGGCGAGGAGCGAGTCCTTCGCCTGCTGCGGCGAGACCCTCACCGCGCCCGCCGCGCCGTCGGCGGTGGCCGCCGCTGCCTGCGGGGTCGCCGCGTAGCCCAGGAGGGCCGCGGTGCCGATGCCGGAAGCGCCGGTTATGAAACCTCTACGGGTAGCCATCTTCGTCTTCTCCGTTGGGGATAGTGGTGCGATCTCTGGCGGAGTGGGGGGAGTTGGGGGGCTGGGGGGAAAGTGCTCATGGGGTTCACTTCCGTTGGGGGGTGTGGGGGGCCGTGGGGGCATGGGGGTACGGGGGTGGCGCGGGGCGCTTCTCGGTGCGGCCCGCGCCACCGTCGGGGGAGGGCGGGGCTACGTCAGGGACTTCTGCGTCGGGACGACCACCCCGTACAGGTCCTGGACCGTGGCGAGAGCCGACTCGTGCAGCTGCCGCGCCGGAATGCCGTTCGGGTTGCCGTTGAGCGGCAGCGGACGGGTCGCGGAGGCGTCGGCCACCACGGTCGGGCTGTTGCCGTTGACGAACGCGCCCTGCGTGGTGAAGAGCGTGCACATGTTGGTCATGAACCCGGCGATGATGACGTTCTTGCGCCCGGCCTTCTTGACCTCGTCGGCGAGGTTCGTGCCGTGGAAGCCGTTCGGGACGCTCTTCTCGACGACGGGCTCGCCCTTGACCGGCTTCACGGCCGGGATGATCCGGCCGGCCTCGGACGTGAGGTCGTAGCCCTTGTCGACGATGTGGATGACCGGCGTCCTGGCCGCGCGGGCGCGCTTCAGCAGGGCCGCGGTGTTCTCCACGGCGGGCTTCCAGCCGTCGAGTTCCATCACGCCCTCGGTGTAGGTGTTCTGGTAGTCGACGAGGATCAGCGTCGCGTCGGCGAGCGTCGCGGGCGTCTCGTCCAGCTTGTTGAGCTCCCGCAGCGTGGTCGTGTCCTCGGCGACGTTCCCCGAGGCGTTCGTCGCGGGCGCGCTCGACGAGGGCGAGGCGCTCGCGGCGTCGTCCTTGCCGGTCGCCGCCTCGGAACTCCCGCCGCACGCGGTGGCGGTGGCGGCGAGGACGGCGGCGACGCCGATCGCGGTGGCGGTGCGGAGCAGCTTCATCGGGCGATCTCCTTCTGGGATGCGACGACGACCCCGTACAGGTCGCCGATGGTGGCCAGGGCGCTGTAGTGCACCTGGCAGGCGTCGAGGTCGGTCCCGGCGACCGGCAGGGAGCGGGTCGCGCAGGCGTCGGCGACGACGGTGGGGCGGTTGCCGCGCAGGAACGCGCCCTGCGCGGTGAACGCCACGCACATGTGGGTCATCCAGCCGGCGATGATCACGTCCCGGCCCTCGGGGACGTGCTCGCCGAGGTCGGTGCCGTGGAAGGCGTTCGGGGCCTGCTTGACGACGACGGCCTCCCCGTCGGCCGGGGCGACGGACGGGTGGATCTGTCCGATCTCGGCCCGGATGTCGTACGGGGTTCCCTCGCCGCCGTCGTTGATGACGTGCACGACCTTCGTCCCGGCCTCGCGGGCCCGGGTCAGCAGCTGCGCGGCGGCGTCCAACGAGGCCTGCCAGCCGTCGAGTTCCATCACGCCACGGGTGTAGGTGTTCTGGAGGTCGATCAGGATCAGCGTCGAGCCGGTCAGGGTGGCCGGGGTCGCGTCGAAGCCGTTGAGTTCGCGCAGGGTGGTTCGGGACATGGGTGTGCCGCCTCGGGGGTCGTACGCCGGAAAGGGAGGGAGGGATGAGCTCGGGTGGCGAGCTGTCCTCCACGCTAGGACCCGGCGGCGATGTCTACAATGACGTCTGACATGCAGATACCGACATGCGTCTCGGGTGGCCGCCGCCACCGGAGGCACGGCTGATCAGGGAGGTCGGCATGGGCGTCCCCGGACGGCTCGTCGTCATCGTCCTCTTCGAGGGCGTCGACCTGCTCGACGTCACCGGGCCGCCGGAGGTGTTCTCGCTCGCCCGGCGCGAGACCGACGACGCGGCGGGGTACGAGGTCGTCCTGGCCGCCGCGTCCCTGGAGCCCGTCACCACCGGGGCCGGGGTCCGCATCCTCCCCGACCTCACCTTCGACGAGGCGGCCGGGCGGAGCATCGACACCCTTATCGTCCCCGGCTCGGTGGAGGTCGACAGCGAGCGGCGGGTGCACGCCCTCGTCGACCCCGAGCTGGTGGAGCGGGTGAAGCAGCTCGCGGCGCGCACCCGGCGCGTCACCTCCGTCTGCGTCGGGGCGCATCTGCTGGCCGCCGCCGGTCTGCTCGACGGCAAGCGCGCCACCACCCACTGGTCGACCGCGCGGCAACTCGCCGCCGATCACCCGGAGATCGAGGTCGACGCCGACCCGATCTTCATCCGCGAGGGCGATGTGTGGACCGGGGCCGGGATCAGCGCCTGCCTCGATCTGTCGCTCGCTTTGATCGCCGACGACCTCGGCGAGGAGATCGCGCTGCGCGTCGCCCGGCAGCTCGTGATGTACCTGAAGCGGCAGAGCGGGCAGAGCCAGTTCAGCGTTCCGCTGGAGCAGATCTCCACGACGCGGCGCATCGAGGACCTCCGCCACCACATCCTGCGCAACATCGGCCTTCAGCTCACCGTCGTGGACCTCGCGGAGTACGCCCATGTCAGCGACCGCCATCTGACCCGGCTCTTCAAGTCCGAGCTCGGCACGACCCCGCACGCCTACATCGAGTCCGTACGGGTCGAGAAGGCCCGTAACGAGCTGGAGTCCTCCGACGCCACCCTCGAACGCATCGCGTCCGTCTGCGGGTTCGGCACGACGGACACCCTGGTACGGGCGTTCCGGCGGCGGTTGAACACGACGCCGACCGAATACCGGCGCAGGTTCCGGTCCTCGCACGTGGTCTGAGCGCTCAGACCGCGTCCCCGGGGAAGTCCGCCCGTACCGTCAGGCCGCCGTCGGGGTTGGCGACGGCCGTGATCGTGCCGTGGTGGGCGCGCACCACCGCGTGGGCGATGGCGAGGCCGAGGCCGTGGCCGGTGCGGTCGCTGCGCACCCGGGGAGCGGCGCGGTGGAACGGTTCGAAGAGGCGGTCGGCGTGCTCGGGATCCAGCGGGGGACCGGAGTTGGCCACCTCCAGGGAGACCGGCCCGTCGCCGAAGACGGCCACGTGCACCCAGCCGCCCGTGTCCGCGTCCGGGACGTTGTGGGTGAGCGCGTTGTCGACGAGGTTGTGCACCAGCCGGCGCAGCAGCGCGGTGCTGCCCGCGCGCAGGTGCCCCGGCTCCAGGTCGGTCTCCAGGGTGATCCCGGCGGACCGGGCCCGCCCGGCCAGCTCCCCGCAGGTCTCCGCGGCGATCTCGGCGAGGTCGACGGGCTCGGTGTCGGGGCGGGCATGTTCGGCCCCGGCGAGCTGGAGCAGGCCGTGCACGATCTCGATGCTGCGTTCGTTGACGGCGGCCAGCCGCGGGGCGAGCCGCAGCAGTTCGCGGCCGGAGTCGTCGGCCGCCGCCAGTTGCAGGGCGGTACGGGTGGTGGCCAGCGGGGTGAGCAGTTCGTGCGAGGCGTTGGCGGCGAAGCGCTGATGGGCGGCGAAGGAGCGTTCCAGCCGGTCCAGGGTGTCGTCGAAGGTGTCGGCGAGCGCGCGGAGTTCGTCGTGCGGGCCGGTGGCGTTGATCCGGTAGGAGAGATCGCCCTCGCCCGCGCGGGCGGCCGCCCGGCCGATGGTGTGCAGGGGGGCCAGCAGGCGGCGGGACAGCAGCCACCCGGCGGCCAGGCCCACCCCGGCCACCAGCGACGCGCCCGCCACGGACACGGTCAGCACGGTGGACCACACGTCCTCCTTGGAGCGGACCACCTGGGTTTCGGCGTACGGGGGCGGCGGATCGGCGGTGCGGAACGGCGTGGGCAGGCGGTCGGACGGGAGACCGGGTACGAAGTCGGTGTGGACGGGCGCGGTGCCCAGGTCGTACGACGGCAGGAACCGCATGCCGAGGTAGACCGCGGCCACCATCAGCGCCCCGGACACCACCAGGACGCCCGCGAAGCCGAGGAAGAGCCGGGTGTGGATGCTGACCCGGCGCTCACGGGTCCCGGGGGCCCCGCGCTTCCGGGTCCCGGAGGCCTCGCGCTCCCCGCTCACGCGCGCTCCGCCAGGTAGTAGCCGGCACCGACCGCGGTGTGCAGCAGCGGCGGCTCGCCCAGTTTGCGGCGCAGGGTGTGGACCACGAGGCGTACCGCGTTGGTGAACGGGTCGGCCGCCTCGTCCCACGCCTTCTCCAGCAGGTACTCCGCGCTGAGCACCCCGCCCTCCGCCCGCATCAGCAGTTCCAGGACGGCGAGTTCCTTCGGGGTGAGCCGGATCTCCCGGCCCGCCCGCTCGGCCCGCCGACGGTGGGTGTCCAGGGCCAGGTCCGCGACGGACAGCGTCGGCGCGTGCGCGGGGGCGGCGCGGCGGTAGAGCGCGCGGAGCCGTGCCACCAGCTCCGGGAAGTCGAAGGGCTTGGGGAGATAGTCGTCGGCCCCCAGCCCGAGGCCCGCCACCTTGTCGCCGAGGCGGCCCGCCGCGGTCAGCATCAGGATCCGGCAGCCGGGGTGCTCGGCGACCGTACGGCGGCAGACCTCGTCGCCGTGGACGCCCGGCAGGTCGCGGTCGAGGATCACGATGTCGTAGTCGTTGACGGCCAGCTTCTCCAGGGCCGCCTCGCCGTCGTGGACGGTGTCGGACGAGATGCCCTCGCGGCGCAGGCCGAGCCCGATGACCTCGGCCATGAACTCCTCGTCCTCGACGATCAGCACGCGCATCGCCGGTGTCGCCTCTCCTCGCGCGGGGTGGGCCGCCCGCCGGAGCGGATGCGCCACTTCTGTGCATACGTCCCACGGTGGGCGCGTCCCCCATGACTATCAGAGCCCGCATTTCGACGACGTATGAAAGCCCGCCCGGCGCGGTCCGCCGCCGAACGCCGCCGATAACGCCCGCTTCCTAGCGTGAGCCCTCCGTCCGTCGCCGACCGTGAAGAGACCGATTCCCATGAACCTGTTCAAACGGGCCTGGTGGCGTCTGACCGCCACGCCCGGCAAGGCGCTGCTGCTGACCGGCCTGTTCTTCGTCATCTGCGCCCTCGTCCTGTCCGGCTTCCTGATCCGGTCGGCGGCCGACCGTGCCGCGGCGGACGCGAAGCGCACCGTGGGGGCCGTGGCCACGCTGTCCCTCGACATCAACGCGCTGATGGCGGCCGGGCAGGCGGAGGGAGGCGGCGCGGCCGGTCTCCGGATCGACCCGAAGGACCGGCTGCGCAGCGGACAGGCCGACCGCCTCGGCACCTCGCCGCTCGTCACGCGGTTCAGCTACAGGGTGGAGTCCGCCGGGCAGCCGACGGACCGGCTGAAGCTCTACCGCGCCGTACCGCCGCCGCCCGCCACCGACACCGGGTCGGGCGACTTCTTCAAGATCGACGGCGTACGGGATCTGGCGGCGACGCCCGCCTTCCGCAACGGCACCTCGAAGATCATCGCGGGCCGGGGCATCGGCCCGGACACCGGGGACGGCGTCCTCGTCCTGGAGAAGCGGCTGGCCGAGGCCAATGAGCTGAAGGTGGGCGACCGGGTCACCGTGCGCCCCTTCCGCGGCGACGGCAGCACCCCGGAGCCGCAGGAGTTCACCGTCGGCGGCATCTACAGCAGCGACACCGCCTCCAGCGGCCAGTACGCGCCCGCGCTCGCCGACCCGGCCAACCTGATCTACGCAGCCCCGGACGTGGCCGGTTCCCTGTCGGCCGTCACGCCGACCGACGAGGGCTCGGACATCCAGGAGGCCACCTTCACCCTGCGCTCCCCGGACGACCTGCCGGAGCTGCGGAAGGCGGCCGAGAAGCTCGGCCTCGACCCGGAGATCTATCCGCTCGCGGTGAACGACAAGCAGTACCAGCAGCTCGTCGGGCCCATCTCCCGGACGGCGGGGTTCGCCACGCTCACGGTGTGGCTGGTCTCGCTGGCCGGACTGGCGGTCGTGTCGCTGATCGTCGCGAGTGCGCTGCGCGAGCGCCGCCAGGAGCTCGGCATCCTGCTGGCCATGGGCGAGCGCAAGCCGCGGCTGCTCGGCCAGCACCTGGTGGAGATCGCCGCCTGCGCGCTCATCGCCATCGGCCTCGCGGTACCCGCCAGCCAGGCCCTCGCCGCGACCGTGGGCAGCGGGCTGCTCGCCGGTGAGGTCTCCGAGGCGCAGAACGACAAGGACAGCGCCGAGCGGAACGACTACGCCAACTCCATGGGCGCGGCCCCGGAGGAGGAGCCCGCGGCGGAGCCCATCGACGCACTCGACGTCCGGCTCAGCGCCGCTGACATCGGCAAGGTCGGCGCGGCCGGTCTCGGCATCGCCGCCGCGGCCACCCTCGTACCCGGCTACCGCGTCCTGCGCCTGAAGCCCCGCCAGATCCTCACGAAGGGTGACTGACCATGCCGCACACCCCCACGGCCACCGCCGCCGACGCCGGCGAGGCCCCGGTCCTTCAGCTCGTCGGGGTCAGGAAGAGTTACCCCGTCGGCAGCCGGGGCCGGGAGCGCACGGTCCTCAAGGACGTCACCCAGGACTTCGAGCAGGGCCGTATGTACGCGGTCGTCGGCCCCTCCGGCAGCGGCAAGACCACCCTGCTCTCGCTGGCCAGCGGCCTCGACGCACCCAGCGGCGGCACGGTCCGCTTCCGGGGGCGGGAGCTGGACCGGCTGGGCCTGGACACCTACCGTCGCCGGCACGCGGCCACGGTGTTCCAGTCCTTCAACCTTCTCGGCTATCTGACCGCCGTGCAGAACGTCACCTCGGCCATGGAGATCACCGGCGCGGCCCGGCGCGGCCGCAAGGACCGGGCCAACGAACTCCTCGGCCTGCTCGGCATCGCGGAGGAGGACCGCCACCGCAGGATCCAGCAGCTCTCCGGCGGACAGCAGCAGCGGGTGGCGATCGCCCGCGCGCTCGCCTGCGAGGTGGACGTCCTCTTCGCCGACGAACCCACCGGGAGCCTCGACCAGGACACCGCGGCCGACATCGTCGAGGTGCTGCGCGGACTGGCCCACGACGAGGGCAAGTGCGTCATCGTGGTGACCCACTCGGCGAAGGTGGCCGAGGCGTCGGACGAGGTGCTGCACCTCAAGCGGGGCAAGCTGTCCCGCCGTTGAGGGCCGCGGCCCCGAGGCGAGGGGAGGGGCGGGGGCCCGTGCGGGCCCCCGCCCCTCCCCTGCGACGCTTCACCGCGGCGCGGCGCGCTGTCAGGAGTACGTGGCCTTGAGGGTCTTCACCGTGCCGGACGGCAGGGCGAAGGACGCCGAGGCGAAGCCCTCGAAGGTGCCGCCGGGGCCGACCAGGTTCCGGGAGACGTCGCCCGCCCAGTTGCCGGTGCGCCGGGTGCACTTCGGGTCGCACAGGTCGAGGCCCTTGGACGTGCTCGTGCCGTCGTTGACCGCGCCGACCCGGACCGTGCGGGGCTCGATCCACTTGTCCTTGGCGGGGTGCACGGCGATCTGGCCGCGCTCCTGGTTGACGGCGCGGTGGCTGCGCTCGTGCCGTCGTACGCAGACCTCGCCCGCGCCGGCGTAGGTCACGCACTTCTCCGCGACCTGGAACCAGCCGCTCCAGGAGGCGGAGACATCGAAGCTGCCGACGTTGGTCTCGCCGCGCACCGTGTAGCTGCCGGCGACGGTCTTCACCGAGGACCAGGGGGACGACCAGGCGGCGGTCTGCTGGGGACAGCCGCCGGCGCACACCTCGCCGAGGCCGCCGGAGGTGGACCAGACGTAGGAGGTCGGCTTGACCCAGTTGCCCTCGGTGGGGTTCACGGTCACGCGCGCCCGGTAGCCGTTGATCTTCCCCGCACTGGTGACGCGCTTCTGCACCTCCGCGCACACGGAGGCGACCGGCTGGGCGTCGACGTTGACGGTCTTGCAGTTCTTGTCGTGAGCCCCCCAGGTGTCGGCGGCGACCGCGACGGACGGGGCGACGAGGGTGGTGCCGACGGCGGCGGCGGTGGAGACGAGGGTCAGCAGGGTGGCGGTGAATCTGCGCACAGGTTCCTCCGGGCGTGAGGGGCGTGAGAGGCGAGAGACGGGTGTGGCGGGTGTGACGCATGCCGGTTATCGGCACCCACAGGTCTGACGACGCCCCACGGCCGGTCGCGGTTGCAGGGGCGACGGCCTCGAGGGGCGCTCGCTCAGTGACCGGGCTGTCCCTTCGCCGGTGCGGCCTCGCCGAAGATGTGCCGGTACGCGCCGGGCGTCGTCCCGAGGGCGGCGCGGAACCGCCGCCGCAGGTTGACCGCCGAGGACAGCCCGACCCGGACGGCGACCGTCTCGACCGGCAGATCGGTCCGCTCCAGCAGCGACCGGGCCGCGTCGACGCGCTGCTGGAGCAGCCACTGTCCGGGGCTGGTGCCGATCTGACGGACGAACCGGCGGGCGAAGGTGCGCGGGGAGAGACCGGCGTACGCGGCCAGCCGGTCGACGGACAGGTCCGTCCCCAGCCGCGTCAGCGCCCACTCCAGGACCGGGGCCAGCGAGGCGTCCGGGTCCGCGCCCCTGGGGACGGGCGGTGCCGCGTACGGGAGTTGGCTGCCGTCCCGGTGCGGTGGCAGCACCATGCTCCGGGCCACCTGCGCGGCGTAGAAGGCCCCCAGGTCGGAGCGTACGAGGTGGAGGCAGAGGTCGATGCCCGCGCCGCTGCCCGCGCTGGTCGCCACATCGCCGTGGTCGACGTAGAGCACGTCGTCGGCGACGCTCACCTCGGGGAAGGCCTCGGCCAGCCGGCCGCTCCGCCGCCAGTGCGTGGTCGCGCGACGCCCCGCCAGCAGCCCGGCCCGTGCGAGGACGAAGGCGCCCGTGCAGATCGACACGATGCGCGCCCCGCGCCGGTGCGCCGCCCGCAGGGCGTCCAGGACGTCGTCCGGCACGGGCCCGCCGGGCGGCTGCCAGCCCGGCACGATCACGGTGTCCGCCCGCCGCAGGGCGTCGAGGCCGCTCTCGACGAGCAGCGCGTGCCCGACGGTGGTCCGCAGGGGGCCGGGCCGCCGCGCACAGACCTCGAAGGTGTAGTGCGCGGGCAGATCCGGGCGGACGCCCCCGAAGACCTCGGCGGCACAGGCGAGTTCGAAGGGCGACTGCGGCTCGTTGAGCAGCGCCACCACATGATGCCGGGACGCGGATGCGGACGCGGATGCGGGCATGGCAGAAAAGTACCCGAGGATGTCATGTCGGACACTCGTCCGGGCCGGTCGTTCCGCGTCACGCTGGGGCCATGAGCAAGGAGAGCCGGTCCGACACGGCGAGCACCCTGAAGACCGTCCTGCACATCGACGACGTGGAACCGCACGAGGTGGCCCCCGGGATCCTGCGCCGCAGGCTGCCCGGCACGGCGTACGCCCGGGGCTGGCTGATCGACTTCGCGGCGGGCGCGGAGTGGCCCGAGATCGACCGACACCCCACCGAGGAGCGGTACTTCGTCCTGACCGGTGAGGTCATCGACGGCGGCGAGCGCCACGGGCCGGGAACGTACGTCGTGTTCGCGCCGGGCAGTGAGCACCGGCCGCGCACGGAGACGGGGGCGCGGATGCTCGGCATCTCCCTGATGGCCGCCTGAGCCGGGGCCGACGCGCCGGGGCCGTCCGCCCGGAACAGGGGACCGGGCGGACGGCCCCAGCGCGTCGTGGGCGGGTGCGGAGCCCGTGCCCAATCCCCCGGCCGTGCGGCTACGAATCACCTGTGAGAGATCGACCGGCTCCCCGCACGGCAGGTGGGACCCATGACTGCACGTTCGCTGCTCACCCCTGATCTTCCGCCCCGCTGTGCCACGCCGGACCTTCCCGGAGCGTGCGTCCCGACGCTGCCGCCGTCGCCCGAGGCCTCAGCTGCCGCTTCCGGAGACGCCGCGCAGACCGCGGCGGTGGGCGCGGTTGGTGGCCATCAGGACGTCCAGGGCGTCCCGGGTGGTGATGAGCTCGTCGATGTGGGCGGAGATCCGTTCCCGTTCCTGCTCCATCCGCTCCATCGCCGCGTCGGATGACTCCTCGCTGGGGGCGTCGACGCAGGGCAGGAGCTCCTTGACCGTGCGGCTGGACAGGCCGGCGGCGTAGAGGCGCTGGATGAAGTGGACCCGGTCGACCTCGGCGTCCGTGTAGTGCCGCTGGCCGCTCGGGCTGCGGGTGCTGGCCAGGAGCCGCTGCTCCTCGTAGTACCGCAGGGACCGGACGCTGGCCCCCGTGGCGGCCGCGAGATCTCCGATGCGCATGCCCATCCCTCCTGCCCGGTCGCCGACGGAGTTGCCGTACGGCCTTGCCCCTCACATTGATGTCAGGTTTTAGCGTAGCGCTGTGCCCGGCTCGCGGGCGCTACGGGATATCCAGCTAGGAGCTTTGCGATATGAGCCAGAGCCTTTTCGACAGCCACCGCCTCGGTGACCTGGTGCTGCCCAACCGGGTGGTGATGGCGCCGATGACCCGCGTCCGGGCGGCCTCCGGAGGGCTCGCGACCCCCTCGATGGCCACGTACTACGCGCAGCGGGCGAGCGCCGGGCTCATCGTGAGCGAGGGGGTGCAGCCGAGCCTGATCGGGCAGTCCAACCCCGGCACGCCCGGACTCCACACCGACGAGCAGGTCGCCTCGTGGCGGCCGGTGACCGACGCCGTGCACGCGAACGGCGGCCGGATCTTCGCCCAGATCATGCACGGCGGCCGGGTCTCGCACCCCGACACCACCGGGCTGCGGCCGGTCGGCCCCTCCGCCGTCGCGGCGGTCGGCGACGTGTTCACCCCGACGGGCCCGCAGCCCGCGCCGACGCCGCGCGCCCTGGAGACGGCCGAGGTGCCCGAGCACGCCGGGTCGTACGCGTCGGCCGCCCGCCGGGCCGTCGACGCGGGCTTCGACGGCGTCGAACTCCACGGTGCCAACGGCTACCTGATCTCCCAGTTCCTCTCCTCGAACGCCAACCGCCGCACCGACCGGTACGGCGGGTCCCTCGCCAACCGGGTGCGGTTCGCCGTCGACGCGGTGGCGGCGACCGTCGACGCCGTCGGTGCGGACAGGACCGGCATCCGGCTCTCGCCGGGCGGGACGTTCTGGGGCGTCGAGGAGCGGGACGTGCCCGAGCTCTACGCCCTGCTGCTGCGGGAGTTGGCGCGTCTGGAGCCGGCCTATGTGCACCTGGAGGCGACCGCCGACGAGGACGTGCTGATCGCCCTGCGCCGGGCCTGGCCCGGCGCGCTGATCATGAACCCGGTGCTGCCGATGGGGGCGAAGCGCGCCGGGCGTTCGGACGCGGACCGGTGGCTGGGGCTGGGCGCCGATCTCATCAGCTTCGGCCGGGCCTTCCTCGCCAACCCGGACCTGGTCGAGCGGCTGCGCGGCGGGCTGCCGATCGCTCCGGAGGACGAGGCGACGTACTTCCAGGGGGGCGACACGGGGTACGTCACCTATTCCTCGTACCAGCACGCGGGCTGAACGGGCCGGGGCCCGGGGGACCCGCCCTCTTCCCGCCGTGACGTGCGCCCGTCAGAATCCAAGGGCCCAGCCCCCCACGGCCCTTGGAGGCACCCCGCATGTCCACCCCCGCGCGCACGCCCAGGTCCCTGCCCTCCCGCAGAGGCTTCCTGGCCGGAGCCCTCGCCGTCTCCGCCACCGCCGTCATCGGCGCCGCACCCGCCGTCGCCGCCACCCGGGAGGCGGTCCGGGGGACGCAGGACTGGATGGCGGCGCTGCCCGACGGCACCGCCCTCCAGCGGCTCACGATCCCGGGCACGCACGACTCGGGGGCCCGGTTCGGCGGTCCCTGGTCGGAGTGCCAGAACACCACGATCGCGCAGCAGCTGGAGAGCGGCATCCGCTTCCTGGACGTACGGTGCCGGCTCATCGACGGCTCGTTCGCGATCCACCACGGGGCGTCGTTCCAGAACATGATGTTCGGCGACGTCCTCGTCGCCTGCCGGGACTTCCTGGCCGCGCGGCCGACCGAGACCGTGCTGATGCGGGTCAAGCAGGAGCACTCCTCCGCGAGCGACGGCGAGTTCCGGGCGGTCTTCGACGACTATCTGGACGTGCGCGGCTGGCGGTCCCTGTTCCGTCTCGACCCCGCCCTCCCCGACCTCGGCGGGGCCCGGGGCAAGGTCGTGGTGCTCGCGGACAACGGCGGGCTGCCCGGGGTGCGGTACGCGGACCCGGCCCTCTTCGACATCCAGGACGACTACATGGCGGAGCCGTTCGCCAAGTATCCCAAGATCGAGGACCAGTTCCGCAAGGCGGCCGAGCAGCCGGGGAAGTTCTTCATGAACTACGTCTCCACCGCCGCCCTGATGCCGCCCCGCTGGAACGCCGACCGGCTCAACCCGCAGGTGCACTCCTTCCTGGACCGCGCCGAGAACGCCGGGTGGACCGGGCTCGGCATCGTGCCGCTGGACTACCCCAACCAGCGGTCCGGGCTGGTCGAGTCGCTGATCCGGCACAACCCGACGGGGTGAGCGGCGGCCGCCGGGGAATCAGCTCCCCGGCGGCGGCGTCGGCGCCCCCGGCAGCGTCAGCGCCGCCACGGTGCCGGGGCCGTCGTCCGGGGCCGGGCGCAGCGCGATCTCGCCGCCCGTCTGGTGCACGGTGCGGGCCACGATGGACAGGCCCAGGCCCGAACCGGGGAGCTGGCGGGCGGTCGGGGAGCGCCAGAAGCGTTCGAAGACGTGCGGGAGGTCCTCGGCGGGGATGCCGGGGCCCCGGTCCCGGACCGTCAGCTCGCCCCGGTGCAGCCGCACGTCGATCGTGGAGCCCGGCGGGCTGAACTTCACCGCGTTGTCCAGGACGTTGACGATCGCCCGCTCCAGGGCGGCCGGTTCGGCGCGTACGTACCAGGGGGCCAGGTCCTCCGTGACCGTCAGCTCGGGGCCGCGCAGGCGGGCGCGGCGCAGGGCGGTGCGGGTGATCTCGTGCAGGGCCACCACCTGGAGCGGGCCGGGCTCGGCCGCGTCGGGGCGGGCCAGCTCCTGGAGGTCGCCGATCAGTGCGGCCAGCTCCGTCATCTGGGCCTTCACCGAGGCCATCAGCGCCTTGCGGTCCTCCGGCGGAATCATCCGGCCGGTCTCGTCGCTGCGGGCCAGCAGCTCCACGTTCGTCCGGAGCGAGGTCAGCGGGGTGCGCAGCTCGTGGCCCGCGTCCGCGATGAGCTGGGCCTGCCGGTCGCGGGAGGTGGCCAGTTGCGCCGTCATCGAGTTGAACGAGCTGGAGAGCCGGGCGATCTCGTCCTCGCCGTCCACCGGGATGCGTACGGTCAGGTCCTCGGTCCGGGCCACGTGCTCGACGGCCTCGGCCAGTTCGTCGACCGGCCGCAGCCCGGCGCGCGCGATCCACAGTCCGGCCGCGCCCGCGCCCAGGACGCCGATGCCCGAGACGACGAGCAGGACCCAGGCGAGCTGGTTCAGCGGATCGGTGACCTGCTTCATGGAGACGGCCACGGAGACCGCGAGACCCGGGCGGCCCGGACCGGCGGGTGAGGTGTGGACCCGCATCTCCGTGCCGTCCTCGGCCGTCGTGGTGTGCGTCGCGTCCTCGCGCAGCCCGGCGGCGACGGCCCGGTCGGTGGCATCGATCGGGATGGCGGACTTGCCGGGCACCGTGCACGGCTTCTCGCCCACGGCCGGCACCAGCTGGATCGTGTACGGGCCCACGATCTGGAAGTCGCCGGCCAGCCCGCTCGTGCAGGACGTCGCCAGCAGCCCGATCGCGTCCCCGTTCGGCCGCACCTGGGACAGCGTCGTGTCGAGCTGTTCGGTCAGCCGGTCGCGGGTGGTCAGCCAGCACGCGGCGGCCACCGCCGCGACCGCCACCGCGACCGCCGTGGCGACCAGCATCGCGAGCCGGGAGCGCAGCGGCAGCGCCCGGAAGCGGCGCACCGGGCTCACGCCTCCCCGCTCCCGCCCGTACGCAGCGCGTAGCCCACCCCGCGCACGGTGTGGACGAGGCGCGGCTCGCCGCCCGCCTCCGTCTTGCGGCGCAGGTACATCACGTACACGTCCAGGGAGTTGGAGCTCGGCTCGAAGTCGAAGCCCCAGACGGCCTTGAGGATCTGCTCCCGGGTCAGCACCTGGCGCGGGTGGGACAGGAACATCTCCAGCAGCGTGAACTCGGTACGGGTCAGCTCGACCCGCCGCTCGCCCCGGGTGACCTCGCGGGTGGCCAGGTCCATCCGCAGGTCGGCGAAGGACAGCACGTCGTCGTCGGGGAGGTCCGCACCGGCCGCCGAGGCGTAGGAGCTGCGGCGCAGCAGGGCCCGGATGCGGGCGAACAGCTCGTCCAGCTCGAACGGCTTGACCAGGTAGTCGTCCGCGCCGGCGTCGAGGCCGGTGACCCGGTCGCCGACGGTGTCGCGGGCGGTGAGCATCAGGATGGGCGTGGTCGAGCCGGTGGCCCGGATGCGGCGGGCGGCGGTGAGGCCGTCCATCCGGGGCATCTGGATGTCCAGGACGATGAGGTCGGGGGCGTAGGCCTCGGTCATCGCCAGGGCGTCGTACCCGTCGACCGCGACCCGCGTCCCGTACCCCTCGAAGGCGAGGCTGCGCTGGAGCGCCTCGCGCACGGCCGGCTCGTCGTCGACGATCAGGATGCGCTGGGGATCGTCTTCGGCGGGGCTCATCGCTGCTTGTCCTCTTCTCGTTCCGGCCGGCGGAGTGCTCTCAGCCTTGCACGGCCCGGGTGCCGCGCGGGATCAGGAACCGTCGCCCGCGCGCAGGGTGTCCAGGTCGGCCTTGAGGGTGTTCACCGGGATCGCGAAGCCGAGGCCCACGCTGCCCGCCGCGGATCCGCTGCCCTCGGCCGAGGAACTGGGCGCGTACATCGCGGAGTTGATGCCAATGATCTCACCGTCCATGTTGATCAGCGCACCGCCGGAGTTGCCGGGGTTGAGCGAGGCGTCGGTCTGGAGTGCCTTGTACGTCGTCGTCTTCTCGCCCGTGTCGCCGTTGAACTGCCGGCCCCCGAACTCGAACGGCCACTGCCCGCTGTCGCCGCCCTGGCCCTGGCCCTGCCCCTGGCCGGAGTCGCTGCCGGAGTCGTCCTTGGCGACCGTGACGTCCCGGTCGAGCGCGGAGACGATGCCGCTGGTGACCGTGCCGGTCAGGCCCTCGGGCGAACCGATCGCCACGACCTGGTCGCCCACCTTGACCTGCGAGGAGTCGCCGAGCGCGGCCGTCTTCAGCCCGCTCGCGCCCTGGAGCTTGATGAGCGCGAGATCCTTGTCGGGGTCGGTGCCCACGACGTCGGCGGTGTAGGTCTTGCCGGTGGAGAGGGTGACCTGGATCTGCTGCGCGCCCGCGATGACGTGGTTGTTGGTGACGATCTCGCCGTCCTCGGTGATCACCACACCCGAGCCGGTGGACTTGCCCGCCGACGAGGTCGCGCCGATCTCCACGATGGTGGGCGAGACCGCCTCCGCGACGCCCGAGACGGTGCCCTTGCTGCTCTGCGAGACGGTGGTGCCGTTGACCGCGCCGCCGGAGCCGGTGGCGCCCGCCCCGCCGTCGGTGAGCTGCCCGACCAGGGTCGCGGTGCCGCCGCCGATCACGCCCGCGGCGATCGCCACCGCCGCCAGCAGGGCCACCGGCCGCTTCGCCCGGCGCTCACGCCGCCCGGGGGCGGGTGCCGGGGCGGGGGCGTACGGGGGCGGCGGCGGGTAGCCGCCCGCCGTGCCGTCGTACGCCGTGCCGTGGGAGTCGTACGCCGTGCCGGTGGAGGAGGAGTACGGGGTCGGGTCCTGGTCCGTCGTGTACGCGCCGCTCGGGCGAAGGTTCTCCGTCATGTGCACCAGGCTGTTCGGCGAACATGAGAAGGGCCTGAGTACGTCCTGAGAAGCCCGGAAGAACCGCGTATGCCCGCTGTAAAGGGCGAGGCGGGTCAGGAGGCCGGCGAGGGCTCCCCGCAGCCGCAGGAGCGCCGGACCACCAGCGCGGAGGGGAACTGCTTCAGCCGCTCCCGCCGCGATCCGGAGACCCGGAGCGAGTCGTCCAGCACCAGGTCCACCGCCGCCCGCGCCATCGCCGGGCGGTCGGAGTAGACCGTGGTCAGCGGCGGATCGGTGAGACCCGCCTCCTTCACGTCGTCGAAGCCCGCCACCGCCAGCTCGCCCGGCACGTCGATGCGCAGCTCCCGGGCGGCCCGCAGCACGCCGAAGGCCTGGTCGTCCGTGGCGCAGAAGATCGCCGGGGGCCTGTCCGGGCCCGCCAGCAGCCCGAGGGCCACCTGATAGGCGTCGTAACGGTTGTACGGGGCCTGGAAGAGCCGGCCCTCGGTGGAGCGGCCCGACTCGTGCATCGCCCGGCGCCAGCCCTCGACGTGGTCGGCGACCGGGTCGCCGACCGCCGGGGTCGACTCCACGCCGCCGAGGCAGGCCACATACGCGTTGCCGTGCTCCAGCAGGTGCCGGGTGGCGAGCTGGGCGCCGCCCACGTCGTCGGTGACGACGGCGACGTCGTCGATCGCCTCGGGGCGCTCGTGCAGCAGGACGACCCGGGCGTCCCAGGCCTCGATCTCGGCCGCGGCGCGCTCGCTGGGGCCCTGGCTGACCAGGATCAGCCCGGAGACGCGCATACCGAGGAAGGCCCGCAGATAGTGGACCTCGCGCTCGTCGCGGTAGTCGGAGTTGCCGACGAGCACCATTTTCCCGCGTTCGGCGGCGGCCTGTTCGACCGCGTGCGCCATCTCCGCGAAGAACGGCTGCCGGGCGTCCGGCACGATCATGCCTATGAGGTCCGTGCGGCGCGAGGCCATGGCCTGGGCGACCCGGTCGGGCCGGTAACCCAGCTCCTTGATCGCGGCGAGCACCCGCTCGCGCGTGGCCGGGGCGACCGGCCGGGGTCCGTTGTTGATGACGTAACTGACGACCGCGGTCGACGTTCCCGCCAGTCTCGCCACATCGTCCCGCGTCACCTTGGCCACGCGCCGCAGTCTACGCGGATGGACCCAGGGGGTGTCCGGTGGATCAGGACCGGGATCACGGCGTCCGGCACGGCACCTCGCGGCGTTCCCGAAACGTCCGAATCGCTCCGCGATGAGGACGCTCCGGCGCCTTGCGATGCACCGCACCGGACGCCGCGCCCTGTCCGGCCCCGACCCACCGGACACCCCCTACCTCTTGGCAGCCTCTACCTGCGCTTCTTCCGTCACCTCGGCGGTCGGGGACTGCTCCGAACGGGTGAGGGCTTCCCTTTCCCTGGACTGCCGCTGCTGGGCGGCCCGCTCCTTCGCCTCCTCCGCCGCGCGCTCGACCTTCTCCGGGGTGACGAAGCGGTAGCCGACGTTGCGCACGGTGCCGATCAGCGACTCGTGCTCGGGGCCGAGCTTGGCGCGCAGCCGCCGCACGTGGACGTCGACCGTCCGCGTACCGCCGAAGTAGTCGTAGCCCCAGACCTCCTGGAGGAGCTGGGCGCGGGTGAATACCCGGCCCGGGTGCTGGGCGAGGTATTTCAGCAGTTCGAATTCCTTGAAGGTCAGGTCCAGGACCCGGCCCTTGAGTTTCGCGCTGTACGTCGCCTCGTCGACGGAGAGATCACCGTTGCGGATCTCCATCGGGGAGTCGTCGGAGGTGATCTGCTGGCGGCCCATGGCCAGCCGCAGCCGGGCTTCGACCTCGGCCGGTCCGGCCGTGTCCAGCAGGACGTCGTCGACGCCCCAGTCGGCGGTGACGGCCGCGAGACCGCCCTCGGTGACGACGAGGATCAGCGGGCAGCCGGGTCCCGTGGACCGCAGCAGCTGACAGAGCGAGCGCACCTGTGGAAGGTCGCGACGCCCGTCGACGAGGATCACATCGGCGCCCGGGGTGTCCACGAGGGCCGGGCCCTCGGCGGGGGCCACCCGCACACTGTGGAGCAGGAGCCCGAGGGCGGGGAGCACCTCCGTCGACGGCTGGAGTGCGTTCGTCAGAAGCAGCAGTGAACTCATCGCCGCCCACCTGCCTGGTTCGGTCGATCGTGTTGCACGGTTCGCTCGCCCATTACGTCGGTCCTCCTCGTTCCCTGCGAGAGGGGCACTCCCGGGTCGGACCCGGGGGAGTATGCGGCACTGCTTCGTACGTTCTGCGTCATGCGGGTTTTACGGTGCGGTCCCGCGCCCTGGGACCGCTGAGCTTGTGGAAACGTCGCCGTAACAACGCCGGTAAAGCACAAAAGGACCCGGGGGCTGCATTGCCCGGATCCTCTTCGCAGCAGAATAGCCCACATGAGTTCTGTGTCCGAGGGCCGATTCCTGAGTTCTTCTGTTCCCTTGCTCACGCGACCCCCGCGCTTCGCCACGTTGCTGACCGATGACGGCGTACCGGTCGAGGCGGTGTACGAACCGTGTACGGCGGGTTCCGGGGCGGCGGGGGACGAAGCGGCCGGGACTCCTGCGAGGACCCCCGCGATCGTCGTCGCGCACGGATTCACCGGTTCGGCCGAGCGGCCCGCCGTACGCCGTGCGGCGCGGGCGTTCGCCCAGCGTGCGGCCGTGATCACGTTCTCGTTCCGGGGCCACGGGCGATCCGGCGGGCGCTCCACGGTCGGCGACCGCGAGGTGCTGGACCTGGCGGCCGCGGTGGCCTGGGCGCGGCGGCTGGGCCACCCGCGGGTGGTGACGGTCGGGTTCTCGATGGGCGGCTCCGTGGTGCTCCGGCACGGCGCTCTGTATCCGCGGGATCCGCTGGCCGGGGATGCGTCCGTCCGTGTACCGGCGCGCGAGGGGCGCACAAGGAGTGCGGGGGCGCATTCGGACGCGGTGGTCTCCGTCAGCTCTCCCGCCCGCTGGTACTACCGGGGGACGGCCCCGATGCGCCGGCTGCACTGGGTGGTCACCCGCCCCTCGGGCCGCCTCGTCGGCCGCTTCGGATTCCGTACCCGCATCGCCACCGAGGACTGGGACCCCGTCCCGCTCTCCCCGGTCGCCGCGGTCCCGCTCATCGCCCCGGCCCCGCTGCTCCTCGTGCACGGCGACCGGGACCCGTACTTCCCGCTGGACCACCCGAGGATGCTGGCGGATGCTGCCGGGCCGGGCGGTGCGGAGCTGTGGCTGGAGCGGGGCATGGGCCACGCGGAGAACGCGGCGGACGACGCCCTTCTGGCCCGCATCGCGGCCTGGGCGACGGCCGCACCGCCCGGGTGACCCATCATGGAGAGCTGACGCACGAGCGTCCGAGAAATCGACCGAAGGAGTGGCGCCATGGCAGCGGGGACGATCCGCTACTGGGCTGCGGCCAAGGCCGCCGCGGGCACCGCGGAGGAACCGTACGCGGCGGCGACCCTCGCCGAGGCGCTCGACGCGGTGCGCGGCCGGCACCCCGGCGAGCTGAGCCAGGTGCTCCGGCGGTGCTCGTTCCTCGTCGACGGGAACCCCGTCGGGACCCGCGGGCATGAGACCGTACGCCTTGCCGAGGGCGGCACGGTCGAGGTGCTCCCGCCGTTCGCAGGAGGGTGAACCGCAGGCCATGAGCAGCAACGATCAGCAGTACCCGTATCCGTACGACCCCGAGCGCCAGCAGCCGTCGTCGCCGCACTGGCCCGACGGCACGGCCGGGCAGCCCGCCGCGCCCCCGGAGCCGGCCGCCTCCGACCAGGGCGGTACGCAGACATGGCAGGCGCCGACCTGGGACACGCAGTACCAGCCGACGATCCGCCCGGACGGGGACGACGGCCGGGGCCGGGGCCAGGGCCCCGGTCACGGGCAGCCGCGACAGCCGGATCCCTACGGTGCGTCGCAGCCGGATCCGTACGGACAGCAGCAGCCGGATCCGTACGGGGTGTCGCAGCCGGATCCCTACGGACAGCAACAGGATCCGTACGGGACGCGGCAGCCGGATGCCCACGGACAGCAGCAGCCGGACCCCTACGGGACGCGGCAGCCGCAGGCCTACGGACAGCAGCAGCCGGATCCGTACGGGACGCGGCAGCCGCAGGCCTCGTATCAGCCGCGGCACCCGGACCCCCAGCAGCCGCACCAGGGGCAGCACCAGCCCCAGCAGCCGTACCGGCCCTCGGCGGCCGACACCGCCTATCTGCCGCCCCAGGGAGCCTCGGGCTCCCACCCGCTGCCGCCCGAGGCCCCGGCCCCGCACGCCGAGCCCGTCGTGCCCGCGCCCGCGTCGGCGCCCATGACCGGGCAGCAGGCGCCCGCTGACCCCGGCCACGGCGCGCCCGCGACGCCGGGCGACGCCCGGATGACCGACGCCCAGCGGGCCCGTGCCGAGGGGCGCTCGCCGATCATCGCGCCGGGGATGCAGCCCGCGGCGCTCACCGCCCTGCTCGGCCTGCTGCTCGCGGGGGGCGCGGCGATCGGGCCGTACGCCCTGCTCGTCCCGGTCGTGCTCCTCCAGGCGGTGACGGCCGCCGGATGGTTCCGGCTCAACGGCATGTGGCCCGCCCGCCAGGGCATCGCGCTCGCCTTCGCCGGGGGGCTGGTCGCCGACGTCGCTCTGCTCGCGGCGGGCCGGGAGCACGGTCCCGCCGCCCTCCTGGGCACCCTGGGCGTCTGGGTGCTGCTCACCGTGGTCCTCCAGCTCCGCAGCCACGCCGGGGCCGACGAGCGGATGTACGGGCTGATGGCCACCGTCGTCTCCGCGTCCCTCGCGGTGCTCGCCGGCGGCCACCTCGCCGCGCTCCCGGACGCGGTGACGGTCGGCGGGGTGGCGGTCGCGGCGGCCGTGCTCGCCCGTGCGCTGCCGCTGCCCGGCGCGGTCTCCGTCGCGGTGGCCCTGCTCGCGGCTGCGGGCGCGGGGGTCGCGATGGGCGGCCTGACGGACTTCGGCGCGAAGGGCGCACTGCTCGGTCTCGCGGCGGGCGGGGCCGCGCTCATCGGGCTGCGGGTGGCGAGCTACGACTACCCGTCCCGCTTCGTGCACCTGACCGCCGGGGTGGCGCTGCCCCTGACCGCCGCGGCCCCGGCCGTGTACATGGTCGGCCGCGCCATCCTCTGACCGCCGGTACGGCCACGGCTGCTGACGGCCCCTCGGGAACCGATCGGGGGCCGTCGGTCGTCGATCACCCAGGGCGTCCACTCCTGCCGCAGTAGGCTCACGGACGCCAGGGGGACCGATCGGCTCAGGGTGGGGAAACGAGACATGCGCGCACTGCGAATACTGCTGGTCCTGGTGGTGGTGCTCGGCGGCCTGTTCCTCGCGGTCGACCGCGCGGCCGTCTACTTCGCCGAGTCCGAGGCCGAGGACCGGGTCACGATCAGCGGGGGCGGCGCGGCCACGACGGAGGTCTCGATCAAGGGATTCCCCTTCCTCACCCAGCTCGCCGGTTCGCAGCTGGACCGGGTCGACGTCAACCTCACCGGCATGAAGACCAGCGCCGCGGGCCGCACGATACGGGTCAGCGAGGTCCGGGCCCAGCTCCACGACGTGAAGCTCGGTTCCGGCTACCGCAGCGCCACGGCCGCCCGCGCCACCGGCACCGCGCTCGTCAGTTACGAGGACCTGACGGCGGCGGCCAGCGACGGCGTCGTCGTGGAGTACGGCGGCAAGGGCAAGGCGAAGGTCACCGGCACCGTCGAGATCCTCGGCCGCCCGATCTCGCGCAGCGTGCTGTCCACCGTGACCCGCGTCGACGGCCACACGATCAAGGTGCGCGCGGACGAGGTGCCGGGCGGGGGCATCCCCGGCGTCGAGGAACTGGTCCGCAAGAAGACCGACTTCGAGGGCGACATCGACGGGCTGCCGAAGGGCCTGGAGCTCCGGCAGGTCGAGGTGACCGAGAAGGGCCTGGAGATCTCCGTGACCGGCTCGGACGTTTCCCTGACGGGCTGACCGAGCCGCCCGATCCGGATAGTGAGACGCCCGCGTCCGATCCGCAGATGCGGGGAAGGCTCAGGAAGCCCGGCAAGGGACCCCCGGGCTCACCCGTCCTTCCTCCGTCTCACATCACGGATGATCGTGTCTCATCATGCGACACGACGGTGACATCTCCTCCCGTACCTCCCTACGATCGACCCATGAAGCGACAGGCGGATCTCACGAAGCGGCGGGCAGTAGACCTGTGCCGCGTCGCCGCCATGCTCTGTCGCACCTTCTGAGCGGGGCGTTCGCACCGTCCCGTTTCCCCCGGCCCTTCGACCGTTGTCAGGGCCGGCCCCGTGCCCCGTACGCGCCGCGTTCCGTGCCTCCGCGCGTACACCCGCACCCAGCAACTCCGCATCTCGCACCACCCCGCCGCAGACTGCCCCGGAGGAGAACAACATGAGCCGCAGCGACGTCCTGGTAGACGCCGACTGGGTCGAGGCCCACATCGACGACGCGCAGGTCGCCATCGTCGAGGTGGACGAGGACACCTCGGCGTACGAGAAGAACCACATCAAGAACGCGATCCGGATCGACTGGACCAAGGACCTCCAGGACCCGGTCCGCCGTGACTTCGTCGACCAGGCCGGCTTCGAGAAGCTGCTCGGCGAGAAGGGCATCGGCAACGACACCCTGGTCGTCCTCTACGGCGGCAACAACAACTGGTTCGCCTCGTACGCCTACTGGTACTTCAAGCTGTACGGCCACGAGAACGTCAAGCTCCTCGACGGCGGCCGCAAGAAGTGGGAGCTCGACTCCCGCGACCTGACCGACGCCGTCCCGACGCGCCCGGCCACGCAGTACACGGCCAAGCCGCAGGACGAGTCGATCCGCGCCTACCGCGACGACGTCGTGAAGGCCATCGGCAGCCAGAACCTGGTCGACGTGCGTTCGCCCGACGAGTTCAGCGGCAAGCTGCTCGCCCCGGCGCACCTCCCGCAGGAGCAGTCGCAGCGCCCCGGCCACGTGCCGAGCGCCCGCAACATCCCGTGGTCGAAGAACGCCAACGACGACGGCACCTTCAAGTCGGACGACGAGCTCAAGGCCCTCTACGAGGACGAGCAGGTCGACCTGGCGAAGGACACCATCGCCTACTGCCGCATCGGTGAGCGCTCCGCGCTCACCTGGTTCGTGCTCCACGAGCTCCTCGGCCAGGAGAACGTCAAGAACTACGACGGTTCCTGGACCGAGTACGGCTCCCTCGTCGGCGTGCCGATCGAGCTCGGCGCCAACAAGTAGCGCCACCAGCAGTCCCGACCGACCTGCACGACCCCGACCAGAAGGACAGAACCATGTGTGGAGCACAGGCCGGTGGCCCCGACGCCTCGACGATCAAGTCCGGTGAGACCACCATCCAGGGCAGCGTGACCCGCGACGGCGAGCCCGTCACCGGTTATGTGCGGCTGCTGGACTCGACCGGCGAGTTCACCGCCGAGGTCCCGACCTCGGCGACCGGACAGTTCCGGTTCTACGCGGCCCAGGGCACCTGGACGCTCCGCGCCCTGGTTCCGGGCGGCAGCGCCGACCGCGTGGTCGTCGCGCAGACCGGCGGTCTCTCCGAGGTCGCCATCGCCGTCTGATCCTTCACGGATCCGCGGCGGGCCGGTTTCCCGCGGCCCACAGAACGGCCGAAGGGCCGCACCCCAGGGGGTTGGACGCCACCTGACGCGGGGTGCGGCCCTTCGTCCTGTCCGGATCCCTCCGGCCGGGTGGGCGGGGAGCCCGCACCGTCCTACGCTGGAGGCATGTACGCCCGACGCAGGCGGAACTACTTCCTCATGATGGGCGGATGCATCGCGCTCTTCGTGTCCGCCTGGGCCGTGGTGCGCCTGTGGTCCATGCCGGTCGCCATCGGCATGTGCGTGGTCGCCATGGTGATCCCGCCCGTCGCCGCGATGGTCGCCAACCGGCGGGGCCCGGACGACCGGTGGTGGGACGACCCCTCCGGGGACCCGAAGTCCGACGAGTGGTGGGACGAGCTGGACGGCAGGAAACGCCACTGACGCCCTTGGCGCCCCTGGCCTACCCGGGCCTCCGGGTCAGTAGACGAGCGCCTGGGTGTCGTCGGCCATGGCCTCCTGCACGAAGAGCTGCGCGCCCGCGATCCGTACGCCCTCCAGTACGTCCTTCTCGGCGATGTCGCGCCGGGCCGCGCACTGGGTGCACAGGGTGATCCGGCCGCCCGCCAGGATCGAGTCCAGCAGATCGGGCAGCGGGGCGGCGTGCGGCAGCTCGAACTCGGCGGCCCGCCCCGGCAGCGCGAACCACGAGGACTCCCCGGTCAGCCAGAGCGAGACCTCCACCCCGCTGGCGACGCCCACGGCCGCCACGGTGAAGGCCTGCGAGCAGCGCTCGGCGGCCTCGGGCCCGGCGGTCACCTTGATCACAAGCTTCTTCGGCATGTGCCGAACTGTAATCGTCCGGCAGGCGGAACCAGCTGCTCGCCCGAGACCCGCGGCAGCGGCCCGGGGCCGCTACCTGAACGAGAAGGCCGGGCCCCCACCCATTAGGCTGGGGCCCGGCCCTGTCACTGCCGTCACCCGCTCGTCACGAGGAGCCCCCTGTGCTTGAGGCATTCTTCACCGCCCTGCTGATCCTGGTCTGCGTGGGCGTCACCGCCTTCGCCGCGCTCACCGTGAAGAAGCTGTACCAGGGCCAGCGCTGACCCTCGTCGTGCCGGTCCGCACCCGATGCGCACCGAACCGTTCCGCCCCTCTCTCACAGATCGTCTGAGCCGCTCATGATCGAGATTCCGTCCGACCTCCACCCGGACCTCGTCCCGCTGGCCTTCCTCCTCGGCAACTGGGCGGGTGCGGGTGTGTCCGACTTCCCCGGCGCCGAGAAGTGCAACTTCGGCCAGGAAGTCACCTTCAGCCACGACGGCCGCGACTTCCTGGAGTACGTCTCCCGTACCTGGGTCCTGGACGACGAGGGCAAGCAGGTCCGGCCGCTGGAGACCGAGAGCGGCTACTGGCGCATCGACAAGGACCGCAAGGTCGAGGTCGTCATGGCCCGCGACCAGGGCGTCATCGAGATCTGGTACGGCGAGCTGGCCCACCAGAAGCCGCAGATCGACCTGGTCACCGACGCGGTGGCCCGCACGGCGGCCTCCGGCCCGTACAGCGGGGGCAAGCGGCTCTACGGGTACGTCAAGAGCGACCTGATGTGGGTCGGCGAGAAGGCGACCCCCGAGGTCGAGCTCCGTCCCTACATGTCGGCGCACCTGAAGAAGGTCGTCACCCCGGAAGAGGTCGCCGAGATGGCGCGGAACCTCGAGGACATGCCGGACGACGGCATCGCGTTCTTCAAGTAGCGGGACCGGTCCGGGAGACCCGCCGGGGTTTCACCGCACGCCCCCTAGACTGGGCGTGTGGTGAGCACCGACTGGAAGACCGATCTTCGGCAGCGCGGTTACCGGCTGACGCCCCAGCGCCAGCTCGTCCTGGAGGCGGTCGACGCCCTGGAGCACGCGACTCCGGACGACATCCTGTGCGAGGTGCGCAGGACCGCGTCCGGCGTGAACATCTCCACGGTGTACCGGACCCTGGAGCTCCTGGAGGAGCTCGGCCTGGTCAGCCACGCGCATCTGGGGCACGGCGCCCCCACGTACCACCTGGCCGACCGCCATCACCACATCCACCTGGTCTGCCGGGACTGCAAGGACGTCATCGAGGCGGACCTCTCCGTCGTCGCCGATTTCACCGAGAAGCTCCGCGCCGACTTCGGCTTCGAGACCGATATGAAGCACTTCGCGATCTTCGGCCGCTGTGCCGCGTGCACCGCGGCCAAGGAGGCAGCGGAGGAAGCCTCCGCCAAGTCGTAGGCTGGGCACATGAAGAGCCCCCTGCTGTCCCTGCCAGGCGCCGTCCCCGCCGAAGGCCGCGACGAAGGTGTCGCCGCGCACTACGGCGACCTGTTCCGCGAGCAACGCGCCCTCGCCGACGGCAACGGCTTCGTCGACCTCTCCCACCGGGGCGTCGTCACCGTCACCGGCGACGACCGGCTGGCCTGGCTGCACCTGCTGCTCACCCAGCACGTCAGCGACCTCGCCCCGCACCAGGCCACCGAAGCGCTCATCCTCTCCGCCAACGGGCACATCGAGCACGCGATGTACCTGGTGGACGACGGCACGACCGTGTGGATGCACGTCGAACCCGACACCCAGGCCGACCTGATCGCCTACCTGGAGTCGATGAAGTTCTTCTACCGGGTCGAGGTCGCCGACCGCACCGGGGACCTCGCGGTCGTCCACCTCCCGGCCGGCTCCATCGCGGAGGTCCCGGAGGGCGTGGCCGTCCGGGAGACCCCGCAGGGCCGGGACCTGTTCCTGCCGCGCGCGGACCTGGAGGCGTACGCCGCCGACCACGGCCCCGCCGCCGGGATCCTGGCGTACGAGGCACTGCGCGTGGAGGGGCACCGGCCGCGCGTCGGCTTCGAGACCGACCACCGCACCATCCCGCACGAGCTGGGCTGGATCGGCACCGCCGTCCACCTCCAGAAGGGCTGCTACCGGGGCCAGGAGACCGTGGCCCGGGTCCACAACCTGGGGAAGCCGCCGCGCCGGCTGGTCTTCCTGCACCTGGACGGCAGCGAGGTGCACCTGCCCGGACACGGGACGCCGGTGCGGCTGGCCGCCGACGGCGAGGAGGGCCGTCAGCTCGGCTTCATCACCACGTCGGCCCGCCACCACGAGCTGGGCCCGATCGCACTGGCCCTGGTCAAGCGGAACGTGGCCGTCGACGCGGAGCTGATCGCCGGGGACACGGCGGCGGCCCAGGAGACCGTCGTCGAGCCGTAGAACAGGCCCCCCGGCCGACGTACGGCTACACCTCGATGATCACCGTGAACGGGCCGTGGTTCGTGAGCGAGACCCGCATGTCCGCTCCGAACCGGCCCGTCTCCACCCGCGCCCCCAGCGCCCGCAGCTGCGCCACCACCTCGTCCACCAGCGGCTCGGCGACCTCGCCCGGCGCGGCGGCGTTCCAGGTGGGCCGGCGGCCCTTGCGGGCGTCCCCGTAGAGAGTGAACTGAGAAATCACCAGGAGGGGCGCATCCACATCCGAACAGGACTTCTCGCCCTCCAGGATGCGCACCGACCAGAGCTTGCGGGCCAGCTGCGCCGCCTTCTGCGGGGTGTCGTCATGGGTGACCCCGACCAGCACACACAGGCCCTCACCGACGATCTCCCCGACGATTCCGGGGGCCGGGGAGCCGTCCGCCGCACCGGCGACGGAGACGCTCGCGCCGTCCACCCTCTGTACCACTGCACGCATACAGACCAACCTATCTTGGGCTGAACGGGTACAGAACACCTGCGTCGGCACCGTGCGGGGTGGCACGATGCACGATGTCGGTGTGCCGACGCACCGGTCGAGGGGACGGAACAGCATGAGTACATATGGAACCGGACAATCTCCCGGTGCCGTACCGGGCGCACGTCACCGCACCAGCACCCTGCGGTCACCCGTACAGCGCAGTCTGCCAGGGCAGGGCCCCGTGCTGGCGCCCGCGACGGTCGCGCCCGCCACCGTGCCCGAGCAGTCCGGCGGCGACGCGGGCTTCGGCGGGCTGCGGCTGCCGGAGCTGCGGACGCTGCGCCGGGACGCCCAGCGCGACGAGGCCGATCTCAGCTACGTACGCCGGCTGGTGCAGGGCCGGATCGACATCCTGCGCGCCGAACTGGCCCGACGCCGCGATCCGGAGGCGCCGGTCGAGGACGCCGCGGTGGTCGACCGGCTCTCGGAGATCCTGGCCGACACCCCGTCCCGGCACCGCTCCTCCGCCCGGCACGTCACGCTGACGACGCCGCGCGGCGACGAGTTCCGGCAGCTCGCCGCCGAGAACCTCGCCGAGGTCGAGCTCTCCGACCTGGACGCCCGGACGGACGAGGAACTGCACACGGCGATGGGCCGGCTGGTCCGCTACGAGCAGCAGGTCTCCCGCCGCCGTCACGAGCTCCAGCGCACCGCCGACGATTGCAGCGCGGAGATCGCCCGCAGGTACCGTGACGGGGAAGCACAAGTGGACGACCTGCTCGCCTGAAGCGATCCTTCCGGGCGCGGGTCCCGCACCCCCGTCCCCGGAAGGCCACCATGACGACCACCGACGCCCCGTCCGGCATATCCACCGCTCCGGTCCCCGCCCCGCCCGTCCTCGCCGAGGTCGTGCGCTCCGGGTTCACCGAGGGGCGCCACCGGGGGGCGCTGGTCCTGCTGGCCGCCGACGGCAGCGTGGAGCGGGCGATCGGAGATCCGGCGGCGCCGGTCTTCCCCCGGTCCTCCAACAAGCCGATGCAGGCCGCCGCGATCCTGCGGGCCGGCCTCGACCTGTCGGGCGAACGGCTGGCGCTGGCCGCCGCGAGCCACTCCGGCGAGCCCTTCCACCTCGAGCTCGCGCGCACGATGCTCGCCGAGCACGGGCTGAGCCCCGCCGATCTGCAGACCCCGCCGGACCTGCCGCTGGACCCGGTGGAGGCGGAGGCCTACCTCGCGAGCGGGAACGTCCGCGAGCGGATCACGATGAACTGCTCCGGCAAGCACGCGGCGATGCTCGCCGTCTGCGTCCGCAACGGCTGGGACACGGCCACCTACCTCGACCCCGCCCACCCGCTCCAGCAGCTCGTGGGCCAGGTCGTCGCCGAGGCCGCGGGCGAGCCGGTCGCGGCGCTCGGCACGGACGGCTGCGGGGCCCCGCTGATGGCGATCGGGCTGACCGGCCTGGCCCGCGCCTTCCGGTCCTTCGTGCTGGCGGAGCCCGGGAGCGCCGAACGCCGGGTCGCGGACGCGATGCGCGCCAACCCGGAGTACGTCGCGGGCACCCGGCGTCCGGACACCTGGCTGATGCGCGAGGTGCCGGGGACGCTCTCCAAGATGGGCGCCGAGGCGGTCCAGGCGGTGGCCCTGGCCGACGGCCGGGCCCTCGCCTTCAAGATCGACGACGGGTCGGTCCGAGCGCTCGGCCCGGTGCTGGCCCGCGCCCTGGAGCTGCTGGACGTGCACGCCCCGGTGGTCGCCCGGATCGGACGTTCGCCGCTGCTGGGCGGGGCGGCGGAGGTCGGGGAAATTCGCGCGACATTCTGAGGACCGCCTGCCTAGCGTGGAGGGATGAGCCTCGATGTCCGCACCATCACCGCGCCCGACTACCCCGACTGGCAGAGAGCGGTGCAGAACGGCTTCCTGACCCCCGGCAGGCCGGGCGAGGACGACATCGCGGACCGGCTCCTCACCACGGATCTCTCCCGCATCCAGGGGGTGTTCGACGCCGGGCGCTGCGTGGCGACGTTCCGTTCGTTCGCCCAGGAGCTGACCGTCGTGGGCGGGGCCACCGTGGCGGCCGACGCGATCAGCGGGGTCACGGTGGCGCCCACGCACCGCCGGCGCGGACTGCTCAGCGGGATGATGGCGACGGACCTGGCGGCGGCCAAGGAGCGCGGCGAGCCGGTGGCCTCGCTGATCGCCGCCGAGTACCCGATCTACGGGCGGTACGGCTTCGGCCCCGCCGCCTGGAGCGCCGTGTGGGAGGTCTCCGTGCACCGGGCCGGCCTCGACCCGCGCCGCTCGGGGCAGCCGGCGGGCGGCGGCCGGATCGAGATGGTGGACGGCGCGGACGTCCGCAAGATCGGCCCCGAGGTGCATGGAGCGCTCGCGGCCCGGCAGCCCGGCGTCGTCACCCGCGGCGAGCGCTGGTGGCGGCTGCGCACGGGGGTCGCGCCCCGCTCGGAACACGAGAAGTGGAGCGAGCCGTTCTACGTCGTGCACCGCGCCGCGGACGGTGAGGTCGACGGCCTGATGACGTACAGCGCGGACGACAAGTGGGACGACGCCAAGCAGCCGCGGAACACCGCCTCCGTACGGGACATGATCGCGCTGAACCCGGCGGCCGAGCGGGCCCTGTGGCACTACCTCTGCTCGGTCGACTGGATCACCACGGTCCGCTCGGGCTACCGCGCCCCCGACGACCTGCTCCCGCTGCTGCTCCCGGACCCGCGCGCGGCCCGGATGATCACCAACGCGGACTGGCTGTGGCTGCGGATGCTGGACGTGCCGCGCGCCCTGGAGGCCCGGACCTACGGCACCGGGGCGTCGCTCGTCCTGGAGGTCCGGGACGACGCGGGGCTGGCCGGGGGCCGCTTCCTGCTGGACGCCTCGACCGACGGCGCCCGGTGCGCCCCGACCACCCGGAGCGCCGATCTGGCCCTGGACGTCGCCGAGTTGGCGACGCTGTATCTCGGCGACGAGTCCGTGCGGCGGCTGGTGGACCTGGGCCGGGCCGAGGAGTTGCGGACGGGGGCGGCGACGACGGCGGACGCCGTGTTCCGTACGGGCCGGCGGCCGTGGTGCCCGGACGTGTTCTGAGCCCTCGCCCGCCGTCGCCGGGACCGCGTCCCGGTGCGGGCGGTCAGCGCGTCCGGATCCGGAACAGCGTCCCCGAGACGCCGACCGCCACGGCGAGCAGCCCCGCGGCCCAGGCGAGCGCGATCCAGGGGGTGTTGCCCACCTCCTGGCCGAGCAGCAGCCCGCGCAGGGACTCGATGGCCGGGGTGATCGGCTGGTGGTCGGCGAAGCCGTGCAGCCAGTCGGGCATGTTCTCGGTCGGGACGAAGGCGCTGCTCGGGTAGGGCAGGAACGACATGAAGAACGTGAAGCCGCTCGCCGCCTCCGGGGTCCGGGCCAGCAGGCCGATCGCCGCCGAGATCCAGGACAGGGCCACGATGTAGGCCACCAGCACGACGCCGACCAGGAGCCAGCCGCTCCAGGAGGCGGCGGGGCGGAACCCGATCAGCAGCGCGACGCCGAAGACCAGGGCGGTGGCGCAGAGGTTGCGGACGGTGCTGGCCGCCACGTGCCCGGCCAGCACCGGCGTACCGCCCACGTCCAGCGAGCGGAACCGGTCGATGATGCCGCCCTTCATGTCCTCGCTGACGGCGGTGGCGGTGGTCGCGGCGCCGAAACCCGCGGACAGCAGCAGGACGCCCGGGACCACGTACATGACGTACGAGTCGTAGTCCGTCCCGGTGTCGATCGCGCCGCCGAAGAAGTAGACGAAGATCAGCATCAGCATGATCGGCAGGGCCAGGGACGTGATCAGCGCGTCGGTGTTGCGGCTGCTGATGCGCAGGGCGCGGGCGGCCATGACGGCGGTGCGGGTGAGCGGACCGGGCCCGGGACCGGGGCCGGTGTTCTTCGCGGAGCCTTCGGGCTGCCGGGCCGGGCTTCTCCGCTGAACGGCGGTGTCAGACATGGGCGGTTGCCTCCGGGGTCGTGGGCGCGTTCGAGGTGAGGGCGAGGAAGACGTCGTCGAGGGTCGCGCTGTGCAGGCTGAAGCGTTCGATCCCGCGGCCGTCCGGGTCGATCTCGTCGAGCAGGGCGCGCACCTGGGCCGCCGAGCCGTCGGTGGGGATGCCGAGCGTCAGGGTCTCGGGGGAGTGGTGGACGGCCCGGCCCGCGAGGCGCAGATACGCCTCGTTGCTGGTCAGGACCAGGTCGAGGCGGTGCCCGCCGACGCGTGACTTGAGGTCGGCCGCGGTGCCCTCGGCGGCGATCCGGCCCTGGTTCAGCAGGGCGATCCGGTCGGCGAGGCGGTCGGCCTCCTCCAGGTACTGGGTGGTGAGCAGGACGGTCGCCCCGCGTGCGGCCAGCTCGCGGACGACCTCCCAGAGCTCCTGGCGACTGCGCGGGTCGAGGCCGGTGGTCGGCTCGTCCAGGAAGAACACCCCGGGCTCCGGCGATCCGACGAGCCCGGCCGCCAGGTCGAGGCGGCGGCGCATACCGCCGGAGTACGTCCGGACGGGGCGGTGGGCCGCCGCGGTGAGCTCGAAGCGTTCCAGCAGCTCCCCGGCCCGGCGTCGGGCGGCGGCCCGGGAGAGCCCGGTGAGCCGGGCCATCATCCGCAGGTTCTCCTCGCCGGTCTGGGTCTCGTCGACGGCGGCGAACTGGCCGGTGAGGCTGATCGACCGGCGCACCGCGCTCCGGTCGGCGACGACGTCGTACCCCGCGACGCGGGCGGTGCCGGAGTCGGCCTCGGTCAGCGTCGCGAGGATCCGCACGGCCGTGGTCTTGCCCGCCCCGTTGGGCCCGAGCAGGGCGAAGACGGTGCCGCGCCCGACCTGGAGATCGATGCCGTCGAGGACCCGGACGGCGGGCTTTCCGTAGGACTTGGTGAGGCCGTACGCCTCGATGGTGTGCGGGGTGCTGCCGGTCGGGCCGGTCGGGTCCATCGCCTCGGGCATGGCCGATCCTCCTTCTGCGTATGGCATACGCGTTATTGCGTAAGCATTACGCATCCCTAGGATGGGGTCAAGGCGCACGAGGGCGCGGGGTGCGGACGCGATGTCGGGCAAGGGGACGCGGTGACGGAGAAGAGCGGCTCGGGCGGTGACCTGCCGGCCAGCCTGGAGGCGGCCTGGGGGCTGCGGGACCGCCCGGCAAAGGGCCCGAAGCCCGGTCTGAGCCTGGAGCGGATCGTGACCGCCGCGGTGGGCGTCGCGGCGACCGACGGGCTCGCGGCCGTGTCGATGGGACGGGTCGCCCAGGAACTCGGCGCGTCCACGATGTCGCTGTACCGGTACGTCTCCGCCAAGGACGAGCTGTACGTCCTGATGCAGGAGGCCGCCGTCGGTCCGCCGGAGCCCCTGTCCGCGCTGCGGACCGGCGCGGGCTGGCGGGCGGCGCTCACCGCATGGGCGGCCGCCCAGCGCGACCGGTACCGCGCCAACCTCTGGGCGCTCCGGATCCCCATCGGCGGCCCGCCCGCGACCCCCAACTCGCTCGCCTGGTGGGAGCAGGGGCTCCAGACGCTGGAGGGCAGCGGGCTCGGCGAGGGCGACAAGATCTCGGTGATCCTGCTGGTCTCCAACTTCGTCCGCAGCGAGGCGCTCTTGATGAGCGACCTGGCCGCCGCCGTCGCCACGCGCGGCGTGTCGCCCGAGGAGCTGTCGGCGTCCTACGAGCGCACCCTCAAGCGGCTCGTCGACCCCGAGCGGCACCCCGGGATCACCCGGCAGCTGGAGTCCGGGGTCATGAGCGAGCCGGACGACCCGGAGTACGAGTTCACCTTCGGCATGGGCGTGCTGCTGGACGGGGTGGAGGCGCTGATCGGCAGGACGGCCGACGGCTCCCGCGCCCCGGACGACGACGTCAAGTCCGCTTGAGGTCAAGGGCGTACGCTTCATGGTCATGAGCGGAGAGAAAGCCGGGAGCGCGTCCGACAACGACCCCGGGAACGGCGTCGGCGGGCAGGCCGCCGACCCAGCGCGGCAGCGTCGCCCGGCCCCGGCCGGTCTGCGGGAGCGCAAGAAGCAACTCACCTACCAGGCGGTCTCCGACGCGGCCATCGCGATGTTCCTGGAGCGCGGCTTCGACAAGGTGTCCGTGGCGGAGGTGGCGGCCGCGGCGGACATCTCCAAGCCGACGCTGTTCCGGTACTTCCCCGCCAAGGAGGACCTGGTGCTGCACCGGTTCGCCGACCACGAGGACGAGCCCGCCCGGGTGGTCGCGGGACGCCCCTCCGGCGACAGCCCACTGGACGCGCTGCGCCGCCACTTCCTGGACGGCCTCGACCGGCGCGACCCGGTGACCGGCCTGTGCGGCGTGCCCCAAGTGCTGGCGTTCCTGCGCCTGTTGTACGGAACACCGTCACTGGTCGCCCGCCTGCACGCCTACCAGGACCGCTCCGAGGCGGCCCTCGCCCGCGCGCTCGGCGGCGGGCTGCCCGACCGCCTCGCGGCCGGGCAGATCATCGCCGTCCTGCGCATTCTGGCCCTGGAGAACTGGCGGCGGATCGACGCGGGGGAGAGCGTGGACCGCGTCTACGCGGGCGCGGTGCAGGCGGCCGAGGAAGCGTTCGTCCAGCTCCGGACAGGCCTGGAGCCACGGCCGCGCGGCTGAGGAGGCGCGGGCGGGCGGCCTCGGCGCGGAGGGGCGTGGGCCGGTCGGCGGTGGGCCTGTGGGCCGGTTGGGCGGCAGGGCAGCCGTGCGGCTGGGCGGCCATGCGGCTGGGTGGCCGTGCGGCCTCCGATCGGTCCACGGCCGGCCCGCGGTGGTCAGTCGGCGAGCAGGGCGGCGGTCAGTGCGCGGCGATGGTCCGCCAGCCAGGCCTGGTGCCGGTCCCACTCCGCGCGGCCGCTCTTCTCGTACGCCGCTGTGTACACCGCGTCCCCCCGCGCCACCCGTCGCTCGACGAACGCCCGGCACACCGCGGTGGCCTGCTCGATCGTCGGGGGCAGGGCGGCCCGGTCCGCGCGCCCCAGCCCGTAGCCGTCGGCTAGAACGCGCAGCCGGTGCGCCGGGTCGAGACCGGGGCGGCCCCGCATCGGCGCCCAGTAGCGCGCCGTCATGGCCACGTCCCACACCGGGCGGCCCGGCGAGGCCAGGTCGAATTCGATGAGGGCGGCGGCGCGACCGTCCCGGAACACCACGTTCTCCAGGCACACATCGTTGTGGCAGATCAACGCGCCGGGAGCCGTCGCCCCCTCCGGGTCGGCCAGATCGGCGGGCCAGCCCGCCGCGCGGTCGAACGGAACGGCGGCCGCCGTGTCGTGCATCCGCCGGAGCAGCGCCCCCACGGAGTGCAGGACCTCGTCCGTCCAGGTCCAGTCCGGGTGCGGGGGGACGGCGACCTCGCCGTGGACGTACGAGAGCCGCTCGCGGCGTCCGGAGGCGGAGACCCCCAGGGGGACGGGCAGGCCGTCGAAGCCCTGCCCCCGCAGCGCCCGGAGGTGGGTGTGCAGCAGGGCGACGTGCGGCGGAGCGGGGCGTTCGACGGTGTCGCCGTGGCGCAGGACGGCTCCGGCGTTGGCCAGTCCGCCGGTCAGCACTTCCGGTTCCCGGTCCACGGGGCTCGGCACTTCCGGTTCCCGGTCCACGGGGCTCAACGCTCCCGGTCGGGCTGCGGGGCCCGCTCCGCGCAGGGGCCCAACGCCCGGCGCAGGTCGGCCGGTTCGCGGTACAGGACGCCGGTCATGCCGAGGGCGGTGGCCGCGTCGACGTTCTCCTGCCGGTCGTCCACGAACAGACACCGCGTCGGCGGTACGCCCACCCGCCCGGCCGCGATGCGATAGATGGCCGGGTCGGGCTTGGCCACCTGCTCCACCGCGCTGCTCACGACCGCGTCGGCCAGGTCGGTCAGGCCCAACAGGGCCAGGTCGTCGTCCAGTTGGAGGGACGCGTTGGTGACGAGCACCAGGGGGACGTGGGCCCTGGCCCGCCGCAGCAGTGCCACCACCTCCGCGTCCGCCCGGAACGGCGCGTCCGCGAGGGCCCGGCCCAGCTCGCGGGCCCGCTCCGGCCCGACCCGCCCCGCGAGTCCCGCGGCGATCGACTCCACCCAGGCGTCCGGCGTGATGCGGCCCAGGAGCAGCGGGAGGTCGACCTCGGGTGCGTAGGCGACTTCGGTCGTGGCGCCCTCGGGCAGTCCGGCGGCCCGTTCCAGGGCGGCGAGCGGGGCGGTGTCGTAGAAGCGGACGACGTTGTCGAGATCGCAGAGCACGGCGTCGAAGGCGATGTCGAAGGCGATCGGGTTGCGGTCGTCGCCCGGGGCGTGGCGCGTGCTCATGCCTGGTTCTCCTTCAGTGGCCTTCGCTGCGGTGGTGCGGTGCAGCTGGGCTCCCGTGCTGCTGTGCTGCGTGGTCGACCATAAACGGCCGCCGGACCGTTCATGGTCGACCACAGTCGCCCTTGCGGGCGGCTTGCGGGACAACCGCGTCACCGGTGCCCCACACTTGGAGGCGGTCAGCCGGTCAGCGCCCGCCAGGTCACCGGCCCCGCCTGGCCGTCGACCACCAGGCGGTTGACGCTCTGGTAGCCGCGTACGGCGTTCGTGGTGACGGAACCGAACCCGCCGTCGACCGCCAGTCCGGCGCTGCGCCGGTTCAACGCGGTCTGCAGGGCCCGGACATGGGACCCGTCGGCGCCCTGTCGCAGGGTGTAGACGAGCACGGGCCAGGTGGCCGGGCCGACCTGGCCGTCGGCCACCAGCCCCTTGGAGCGCTGGAACGCCTTGACCGCGTCGACCGACACGGATCCGTAGTTTCCGTCGGCGACCAGTGCGCGGCCGCGCTGGGTCATCAGGTGCTGGACCACGACGACCGTCGCTCCGCTCGCGCCGGGGTCGATCCTCGGCCAGCCGCCGCCCAGGTCCACACCGCGGGCGGCCAGGAAGCTGACCGGGTTCACCGTGGAGCCGAGGCTTCCCGAGTGGGTCTCGAAGTGCAGGTGCGGTCCGGTCACGTTGCCGGTGGCTCCCATGTCGGCGATCCGCTGTCCGGCCGAGACCTTGGCGTTGAGGGCGACCCGGTAGGCGCTGAGGTGCCCGTAGTACGTGTACTGGTTGCTGCCGTGCGAGATCACCAGGGCGTTGCCGGTCCGGCCCCCCAGGCCGCCTCCCCACGACCGGCGGATGACCGTGCCCCCGGCCGCCGCGTAGACGGCGGTTCCGGTCGAGTTGGTGACGTCCTGGCCGGCGTGGGCCCCACCGCCCCGGGGTGCGCCGTAGTGGCCTCCGGCCGGGAAGTGGCCCAGGGCGGGATTGGCCCATTTACCGTTCTTCGCCGTGGCGGCCGCCGCGGTGGACGCTCCGGCCGACAGGCTCAGGGCGACCACGCCGAGTCCCAGTCCTGCCAGGAGCCCCCGACGGGACAACGCCGGGAACGGACCCTCCTCGTCCACCGGCATTTCGGCCGGTGAGGCGGTCGTCGCACAGGATTGGCACATCATGTCTCCCTGAAAGCGGGTGGAGTACGGGGGATGCGTGATCGGAGGGGGTCTACCCGCATAGACGTTAGGGTCGCCCGGCCGTCCTGTCAGGGGCCCACGGGCCCAGGACGGGGCCCAACGCCCGGCCCAATTTCCGGCCCGACTCCGGGTCCAACGCCCGGCTCGACGCCCGGCCCAACTCCCGGTCCAGTTCCCGGCTCGACGCCCGGCCCGACAATGCCCGGCCCGACTTCCTTCCCCGTTCGCCGGGCGGCGCGCCCGGACGTCCCGCCGGTGCGGGCCGGCCGGAGCATCAGGGCCGCGACGACGAACGCCGCGGCGAGGAGCCCCGCGCCGACGGTGAACGCCAGCCGGTAGCCCCCGGTCAGTGCCTCGGCCGAGGAGAGTCCGGCTGCGTCGAGGGCCTCGGTCCGCCCGGCGGCCAGGGTGGACAGGACGGCCACACCGAGGGCCATGCCGATCTGCTGGGTCGTGTTGAAGAGGCCCGAGGCGAGCCCGGCGTCGTCGTCGCCCGCGCCCGACATGCCGAGCGAGGTGAGCGCGGGGAGCGCGAGTCCGAACCCGGCCGCGAGCACCATCACGGGGAGCAGGTCGCTCACGTAGTCCGCCCGGACCGGCAGCCTGGCGAGCAGGCCGAGGGCGGCGATCAGCAGCCCGATCCCGGTCAGCAGGACGGTCCGCTCGCCGAACCGGGCGGCGAGCCGCGCGGAGAGCCCCAGGGAGACGGCTCCGATGACCACGGCGGCCGGCAGCATGGCGAGGCCGGTGGCGGCGGCCCCGTAACCGAGGACCTTCTGCAGGTAGAGCGCCATGACGACCTGGAACGCGAAGAGCGCGGCGACCATCAGCATCTGGACCAGGTTGGCTCCGGACACGCTGGGCGAGCGCAGGATCCGCAGGGGCATGAGCGGGGTGCGGGCGGTGGCCTGCCGTACGACGAAGGCGGCGAGCAGGCCGAGGGCGAGGCCGCCGAGACCCAGCGTGTGCGCCGAGAGCCACCCGTACGCCTCCACCTCGACGACCGTGTAGATCCCGAGCATCAGACCGGCGGTGACGAGCAGGGCTCCGAGCGCGTCGGCCCCGGCGGCGAGGCCGGGGCCCCGGTCGGCGGGCAGGACGCGGCGGGCGACCAGAAGGATGGCGAGGCCGATCGGAAGGTTGATGAAGAAGATCCAGTGCCAGTTCAGGGCGTCGGTGAGGACGCCGCCGATGACCTGTCCGATGGCGGCTCCGGCCGCGCCGGTGAAGGAGAACACGGCGATGGCGCGGGCGCGTTCGGCGGGCTCGGTGAACAGGGTCACCAGAATGCCGAGGGCCACCGCGGCGCTCATGGCGCTGCCCACGCCCTGCGCGAAGCGGGCGGCGATCAGCACGGCGGGCGAGGAGGCGGCCCCCGCGACCAGCGAGGCCGCCGTGAACAGGACGGTCCCGGCCAGGAACATCGGCCGGCGGCCGATCAGGTCGCCGAGCCGGCCGGCCAGCAGGAGCAGGCTGCCGAAGGCGATCAGGTAGGCGTTCACCACCCAGCTGAGCCCGGCGGGCGTGAACCCCAGGTCGTCCTGGATGGCCGGCATCGCGACGGTCACGATCGAACCGTCGAGCACGATCATCAGCATCCCCGTGGCGATCACGCCGAGGGCGAGTGCCCGGGTCCGGGGTGAGGGAGGCGGCGGCTGCGCCGGGCGGTGTGCGGTGGCGGTGGGCAGGGCGTCGGCAGACATGGGTCCACTCCTGTCGATGGAGGCGACGACAGGAGTGACCGTAGCAGATGGTTTTGTTGCGGACTATCTCTTACGGTCCGCTCGACTTCCTACTTCGCGGTCTGGCGCGCCCGGCGTACCGCGCGGGGGCTCTCCACAGGGGTTGCCAGGTGTCCGGCGGCCAGTGCGTTCAGGGCCTTGAGGAGGGCCGCGCGGTCGGCCGTGCCCAGGGCGGTCAGGGCCTCGCCGTGGACGCGGTCGACGATGGCCTGACTCCGTTGCGCGAGAGCGGCGCCCTTCTCGGTGACCGCGATGATCCGGGCGCGCCGGTCCCGGCTGGAGGGCCGGCGCTCGGCGAGCCCGGCGCTCTCCAGCGCGTCGACCGTCACGACCATCGTGGTCTTGTCCATGTCGCCGATCTCGGCGAGCTGGATCTGGGTGCGCTCCTCCTCCAGGGCGTGGACCAGGACGCAGTGCATCCGGGCGGTCAGGCCGATCTCGCCGAGCGCCGCCGACATCTGGGTCCGCAGGACATGGCTGGTGTGGTCCAGGAGGAAGGAGAGGTCGGGCGCGGTGCGGGCGGGCGTCATGGCGGTCATGGCGTCCAGGGTAACCATTCGATCCGTGGTGGATCATCCGGAAAGGGATGGTTGGCGGTCGCCCGGCCGGTGGCATCCAGCCGGGCGGCAGGCCTCCGTCACCCGTCACCCGTCACCCGTCACGCGCCAAGCGATCGCTAGGCCTGGTTGCGCGTCCTGCCCGCCATCCCCGGGATCTCCAGATGCAGGCACGCCGCGAAGTGGACGTTGCCCATGCCCGGTCGCAGGAGTGTCGACAGCCGGATGTCGTGGGTGAACGTGAGGGAACGGCCCGCCAGCTGGGGGTCGTTCAGGGTGGGGACCGTCACGGTGGCGGGCTGGGTCGGGTCGAGTTGGACGTCGTAGCCGCCGCCGGTGGCGGTGATGGCCACCGGGGAGCCGTGGATGTCCAGGCCGCTGGGGGCGTGGATCGTGTAGTCGAGCATGGTGTTGCGGCCGTCGCGGATGTTCTGCGGCAGCAGGTCCTTGTCACCCGTCTCCACGCGGGCTCCGTTGGCGTCCAGCACGGTGTTGCCGTGCATGCAGTACGTGTGCACCTTGACGCCCGGGGGCACCCGGAACTCGCCGTTCGCCTGGTCCCAGGAGCCGTGGCCGCTGAGGACGATCCCGTCGGTGCGGCCGGGGGTGCTGTGGGCTTCCCATTCGTCGTTGGTGCCGGCGTGGACCGTCGGACGGGATTCGGGCGCGCGCTGCACGGCGGCGGCGGGGGCCGCTTCGGTGGCGTGCTGGTCGCCGTGGGCGTGGGCATGGGTGTCGGCGTGGGTGGGCTGGGGGTGCGGCCGGCTCATCGCCCGGCGTGCGTTCGCCTCCGCCGCGCGCTCGAAGTGGTCGGACGGATCACTGACGCGCAGCCCGGAGCCGTTGTCCGTACCGGCCACCGGGCCCTGCCGCTGCTGGATGACATGGGTCAGTTCATGGGCGAGCGTGTGCTTGTCGCCGCCGCCCTTGCCCAGGACGACATGGCTGCCCGAGGTGTAGGCGCGGGCGCCGATCTCCGCTGCCGAGGCCCTGGCGTCGGCGCCGTCGTGGATCCGTACGTCGGTGAAGTCGGCGTCGAGCCGCGACTCCATCTCCGTACGGACCGAGTCGTTCATCGCCCGGCCCGGACCGCCCAGCACCCCGTGGACGGAGGAGCGCTGCACCGCGGGCCCTTCGGTCTGCTGCTCGTGGCCGCAGCCGGGGCCGTGCCGGTCGTGCGGCGCGGCCGTCGCTCCGCGGTGGCCCGCGCGCCGGAGCATCTGCACGACCGCGGCGTTGCCGACACTCCTCTGGAGCCCCGGAAGGCCCGAGGGGCCGTCGGTCACGGATGCCGGGCGGGCCGACGGGCGGGCGGGCCGGGTGTTCTCCTCGGCGTTGCTCTGCTGGCGCATCCGCTCGCTCCTCTTCCCTGTCCCTCCGGCTTCACCTTCGGCTTCCGAGGCTAAGGGCTTCGGCACGCTCCCCGCGAGGGCCCGGAGGGCAGTGCCGAGGGCATCGAACGGGAAGCCGCCGGCTGCCGGACGGGCGGACGGTCTCAGCTCTTGACGGCCTCGGCGATGTGCAGGGCGGCCTGCGAGGGCGTGCGGCGCGTGGTGTCGACGACCTCGGCCTCGTCGTGCAGCCAGGTCCGGGCCGCCTCGGCGTAGGGCTCGAGGTGGCGGAGGCGAAAGGGGGAGTCGGGGCCGAGGACGGTGTCGCCCGCGATCCGCCCGCGCAGGGTGTCCTGGTCGGCATGGAGGACGAAGTGCCGTACGGCGATGCCGTGCTGGGCGAGGCCCGAGCTGATCTCGCGCCAGTACGGCTCGACCAGGACGGTCATGGGGATCACCAGCGTGCCACCGGCGTAGTCGAGGACGCGGCGGGCGGTCTCGACGACGAGCGGCCGCCAGGGCGGCCAGTGCTGGAAGTTGTCCGTCTCGGGCAGTCCCGGCGTGATGTCCATGAGCGTCTCGCCGACCTTCTCGGCGTCGAACACCCGTGAATCCGGGATCAGTTGCTGCACGAGTGCGCTGGTCGTCGTCTTGCCGACGCCGTGGGTGCCGTTGAGCCATACGATCATGAGGCCCACGCTAACGCTGTGCGGACCGGGGAGCCGGCGCGGCAGGGATCCGGTACGGCTCAGGCGATATTCGGGGCGATTTCCCGGCCCGCCCGGCACGTCATCCGCCCGCGGCGTCCTCGGCCTCGGCGTCCTTGGCCTCGGCGTCCTCGGCCTCGGCCTCGGCGTCCTCGGCCTCGGCCTCGGCGTCCTCGGCCTCGGCCTCGGCCTCGGCCTCGGCCTCGGCCTCCCAGCGCAGCAGGTCGCCCGGCTGGCACTCGAGTGCCTCGCAGAGCGCGGCGAGCGTCGCGAAGCGCACCGCCTTGGCGCGGCCGTTCTTGAGTACCGCCAGGTTGGCGGGGGTGATCCCCACGCGGTCCGCGAGCTCTCCCACGGACATCTTCCGGCGGGCCAGCATCACGTCGATGTCGACGGCGATCGGCATCAGATCACCTCGTCCAACTCGACCTGCATCCGGGCGGCTTCGACATCGCGCGCGACGGCCTGGGCGAGCAGCATCCGCAGCACCAGCACGATGAGGGCGACCCCCAGGACGGCCACGCCCACTCCGCCCATGATGACGGTCACGCCCGGGTCGTCCCGCTGGCCCGGGGCGTTGAGGGCCGTGACCGCGAACCACACGAGGGCAACCGCCACGATCGCGCCGATCACGCCGTCCACGTAGCGGAAGGCGCTGCGGGAGAACACGGTTCCGTGTCGCACCATCGTCACCAGCCGCCCCACGGAGAACACGGCGACCTGCACCGCCACCAGGCCCAGGACCGTGAGCACGCGCAGCGGGGTCAGCGGGAGCGACCCGTCCTCCGGGTCGTTCCCGCTGACCAGCATCCACACCATCAATGCCTGCACGAACACGGTGCCGGCGAACACCACCACGAGCACCGCGCGAAGCGCACCCACTGTCAGCTTTCCCATGACCCACCCCTCCATCGAATAACAATGGAAACCTATCGAATGTCGATAGCTCAAGCAAGGGCTGGGACAGCGGACGGGCGGCGCTTTCGCGCCGTGCCGGGTTGCTGCCGCGTGGACGCGGGGTCGGGCCCTACTTCAGGTGCCGGACGAAGAACTGGGCCGCGGCGTCCCCCGCGAACCGAGGGACGCCGGCGTGCCCGCCCATGTTGGCGTGCAAGGTCTTCTCCTCGGCGCCGAAGGCGTCGAACAGGTCCAGGGCCGCCTGCCGCTCGTTCCCTTCGTCGTCCCACTGCAGCAGTACGTGCAGCGGAACGGTGACCCGGCGGGCCTCCTCGAACATGACGGCGGGCACGAGACTCCCGGCGAACAGAACGGCGGCCGAGATGCGCGGTTCGACCACCGCGAGCCGGATGCCGATGGACATCACTCCCCCCGAGTACCCGACCGGGCCGCCGATCTCGGGCAGCGACAGGAGGGCGTCCAGGGCGGCCTGCCACTCCGGGACGGCCCTTTCGACGAGCGGGAGGACGAGGGCGTCGGTGATCTCGTCGTCTACGGAGCCGGCCTCCAGCGCCCGGCGCAGGTCGGCGCGGGCCTGCTCGACGGCGGCCCATCGGGGCCGGTCACCACTCCCGGGCAGTTCGATGGTGGCCGCGGCGAAGCCGTCCGCCACCGCGTCCCGGGCCCGCGCCACCAGCCGCGGGTACATCTTGCTCAGTCCGAGCGGGGGGTGGCCGAGCAGGATCAGCGGCACCGGCGCGGATGCGGCTGCGGGCGTCCACAGGATGCCGGGGATCTCGTCGAGGGTGAACTCGCGCTCGACGACGCCGTCGTCGAGGCGCTGTTCGGAGGTGAACTGCATGGTCGTGCCTTTCGGGAGAGCTCGGAAACGGCGCTCCCGGACGATCTATCGCCCGACCATGACCCCGGAGGGGAGCACCCAGGTGCATACGTTCACGGGTACCACCTCCTCGTTCTCTCGCAGGGCCTCCGGAAACGTAGCAGCGGTCGCGGTGGTCCACCAACCGGGTTTTCGCGCGTGTCCTGTTTCAGATAAGTGTGGGTGGTCCCCTGGTCGAGCGCGCCGCGCTCGGCGGGCTCCGGTTCGGTGGTGCGGATGCCGCCTCCTCCGCGCCACTCGTCGGCCCCCGGCCGCCTCTTTGTCCGCTGTCGCAGCTCCCGCCCCTACCGCTCGGCAGTCAGGGCTTCGGAGGCCATCTCCTGGATGGAGGCAGCGGCGGGCTCCGCAGGCTGCCTCCATCCAATGGGGTCAGAGGGCCAGTTGGTCGAGGATGCCGGCCACTTCCGCCGGCTTGAGCAGGAACCCGACGTGGCTGGTGGCCAGGGTGTGCACGTCGTACGGGTTGCCCGGCGTCAGTGCGTTGGCTTCGGTGATCAGGCGGTCCTGCATGGCCAGGGGAAGCGATCGGTCTTCGGTAAGACGGATGTAGGAGCGGGCGACGGTGCCCCAGGTGTCCGCGTGGCCGCGAGCGTCGGACATCATCACCGCCAGGGACTCGTCCGGCTGCAGGATGTTGAGGAAGGCCAGGAACTGTTCATCGCTGCTGTCCGCCATCATCGCTGCTTTGAGCCCGGCCAGCATGACCGGGTCGGCGGTACGGTAGTTCGCCCGGCCGACGCCGAGTTCGGCGGGATTTCCGACGTTCAGCGCGGCCAGCGGAGCCATCAGGTTGTCGGCGAACTCGGGCTCCTGCATGTATGCGATGGGGTTGGAGCGTTCCACGCACGACCAGCCGGAGATGTAGACGAGCCGGTCCACCAGATCGGGAATCGTGTTGCCTACGCCCGTGATGGTGGTTCCACCGAGGCTGGCGCCAACCAGGACCACCGGACCGTGCTCGGCCACCCGCCGGACGACGTCGACGACCATGTCGACGTTGTCCTGAAGGGTGACCCCGGCCAGCTCGGACGGTTCGGCCGCCCACGCGTCAAGGTCCTGCGGGGCCTGGTAGGCAGCAGAGTACTGCGCGTCGAAGCCGTGCCCCGGCAGGTCCACGGCGAAGCTGCGGTGCCCGAGCAGCGCCAGTTCGCGCTGGATGGGAGCCCACATGAACGAGTTGGTGCACACGCCGTGCACGAGCACGAACGTCGGATTGGCCTCGCGGGCCCGGCGCGGACGGGGAGAGTTACTGGAGACAGATGTCATACGGGTCAGTCCTATGTCCGGTGGGGTGGCGCAGCGGGCATGCCTGAAGGGCTGATGCCGACGCGGTGCGCCGCCTGAGGTCGAAGAGAGAAACGGGCACGCCCGTCGCCAGGCGCAGCACGGTTCAGTGGCCGGGCGCACGCAGGCCGACGGCAGGGATCAACCAGCGTCAGCCGCCGGGTCAGGGGCAGCACACGACGTGGATGGCCTCGCCGGCAAGAGTGCGCGTCGACGGTCAGGGCCGAGCGGCACCCGCAGGGCAGCGTCGCGATACACCACGGTCTGCTGCGGGTTCCTCGGCTGGCGCCGGTCGCTGAGCGACTGCGGCGGCAGACGTCTTAGGCGTTACGGAGACGAACGAACATGTAGGACATGCCGAGGACCCTACCAAGACCACGGATCACTACTCCATGGCGCGTCAGGTCTCGTCGTCCTCGTCCAGTTCCGGTGCGTCCGGGTCGCGCAGCGGGCGCAGGGCGTCTCCGGCGTGATCACCGGGACAGCCGCAGCGTTGGCCGGCCGCTCGTCGAGCGCAATGAGCGAGGTACGAGGGAGGACCGAGCGGGACATCCGCAGCGCGTCCGCCCAGCCCGGCCGCATCGGCTCCGGAGTCATCGCCCGCGCCAGCAGAAGTGCGGCATCCACCAACCGGGTTCTTGTGCGGCCTCCGAGCGTGCCGTGCGACACTTTTGCAAGCAGGTGCTTGCAAAAGTTAGCAAGGGTGTTGCACTATCGAGTCATGGCATCACTCAACGTCGGCAATCTCGGCGAGTACCTGCGGGAGCAGCGCCGTGCAGCACAGCTCTCGCTGCGGCAGCTCGCCGATGCCACCGGGGTGTCGAACCCGTATCTCAGCCAGATCGAGCGCGGTCTGCGCAAGCCCAGCGCGGACGTGCTCCAGCAGGTCGCCAAGGCGCTGCGGATCTCGGCCGAGACCCTGTACGTCCGTGCGGGGATCCTCGACGAGCGGGAGCGGGAGGAGCTGGAGACGCGGGCGGTGATCCTGGCCGACCCGTCGATCAACGAGCGGCAGAAGAACGTGCTGCTGCAGATCTACGACTCCTTCCGCCGCGAGAACGGATTCGGCCCCGGGCCCGACGCGGACGTGAACGCGGACGCGGAGGCGGATGCCGATGCCGATGCCGACGCGGGCGGCGATGCCGGGCCCCGTAACGGCGACGACGCCGGTACGGACGTCACCAAAGACCAAGACCCTCACAGCTAGCAGCTGATCCTGATGATCCGGGAGGACCACAGTCATGGCCATCACCGATGACCTGCGCAAGACCCTCACCGACCCCACCCCCCTCTACTTCGCCGCCGGTACGGCCGACCTGGCCGTCCAGCAGGCGCGCAAGGTCCCGGCGCTGATCGAGCAGCTGCGGGCCGAGGCGCCCGAGCGGATCGACGCCGTGCGCAACACCGACCCCAAGGCCGTGCAGGAGAAGGTGACCACGCAGGCCAAGGAGGCCCAGGCCACCGTGCAGGCGAAGGTCACCGAGGTCTTCGGCTCGTTCGACGCCGCCGACCTGAAGAAGCTGGGCGAGAGCGCCCAGGACCTGGCGCTCCGCAGTGTGGGCGTGGCCGCCGAGTACGCGATCAAGGCCCGGGAGACGTACGAGAAGGTCGCCGAGCACGGCGAGCAGACCGTACGGACCTGGCGCGGCGAGACGGCCGACGAGATCGTCGAGATCGCCGCCGTCGTCGAGGCCGAGCCGAAGACCGGTCCCAAGGCCGCGACCAAGAGCGCCCCCGCCGCCGGCTTCGCGAAGCCCGCGGCCCCGGCCAAGCCCGCCGCCCCGGCGAAGCCGGCCGCGACGAAGGCCGCGCCCGCCGCCAAGCCCGCCGCGCCCGCCGCCAAGCCCGCCGCGACGAAGGCCGCGCCCGCCGCCCCGGTGAAGTCCGCCGAGGCCAAGGCCGCGCCCGCCAAGAAGACCCCCGCGCCGCGCAAGCCCGCGGCCAGGAAGACGCCGCCGACCGCCGGCAAGTGACCCCCACGGGTCCTTCCGGGGCGCGGTACGCGTGACCGGGGCGCGGGGCGGGCACCTTTACGGGTGGCCGGCTCGTTGTCCCGGTACCTTGGCCCTTCCGGCCGCAGGGCGCTCATCCACTCACTAGGCGGTAGACACCATGTTGCTCTCAGCGTTCGGCTCGGTCCTCCAGCTGCTCTATCTGGCGATGCTGGTGCTGGCCGTGGTCGCGTTCGTCTTCGCGGCGACCGCCCGTGAGGACGCCTACCGTGCCGCCGACAAGAAGAAGAAGTCGTTCTGGCTGGTGATCCTCGGTGTCGCCGTCGCGGTGAACCTGCTCATCCCGATGCTCTTCCTGCAGCTCGCGGGCGTGGTCGCGTCGATCGTGTTCATGGTCGACGTGCGCCCCGCGCTCAAGGCGGTCTCGGGCGGCGGCAGCGGTGGCCGCAGCGGCGGCTCCAGCAGCGACGGTCCGTACGGTCCCTACAACGGCGGGCGCTGAGCCCTCGCCGCCCTCGCGGGCGGGGACGACGGCCGGTCGACGGACGCGGGGTGGGAGCGCGATGCGCTGCCGCCCCATCGTCGTATCCGCTCCGGATCGCGGCCCAGCAGCAGGACCGCCACATCGTCGGTCAGCTCGCCGCCGTTCAGCTCCCGCACCTCGGTGACCGCCGCCTCCAGCAGTTCATCGCCCGCCAGCCCCTGTTCCAGCCGGCTGTTGACCATCGCGACCATGCCGTCCTGACCGAGCCGCTCGCTGCCGCCGGTTCCCACGCGCCCCTCGATGAGCCCGTCCGTGTACATCATCAGGCTCCACGCGGCGCCCAGCTCGACCTGCCGGCGCGGCCAGCGGGCCCGCGGCAGCAGCCCCAGCGCCGGGCCGCCGTCCTCGTACGGGAGCAGCCGGGCGGGCCGGCCGTGCCGGGCGAGCAGCGGCGCGGGGTGTCCGGCCAGGCAGAGTCCGGCCCGTCGCCCGTCGGGCGCGATGTCGACGGTGCAGAGCGTCGCGAAGATCTCCTCGCTCTGCCGCTCGTGCTCCAGCACCTGCTGGAGCGTGGAGAGCAGTTCGTCCCCGCACAGCCCGGCCAGGGTCAGCGCCCGCCAGGCGATCCGCAGCTCCACGCCGAGTGCGGCCTCGTCCGGGCCGTGTCCGCAGACGTCGCCGATCATCGCGTGCACCGTGCCGTCCGGGGTGCGGACGACGTCGTAGAAGTCGCCGCCGAGGAGTGCGCGGCTGCGGCCGGGGCGGTAGCGGGCGGCGAAGCTCAGGCCGGAGCCGTCCAGCAGCGGGGTGGGCAGGAGGCCGCGTTCCAGGCGGGCGTTCTCCTGGGCGCGCAGCCGGGACTCGGTCAGCTGGTGCTGGGCGATGTCGGCGCGCTTGCGCTCCACGGCGTACCGGATGGCGCGGCTCAGGATGCGGGCGTCCAGCTCGCCCCGGAAGAGATAGTCCTGCGCCCCGACGCGTACCGCCTCGGCCGCCAGCTCCGTGTCGTCCTGCGCGGTCAGCGCGAGAACCGCGTGCAGCGGGGCGATGCGGAGTACGTGGGTGAGGGCCGCCAGCTCGCCGGCCCGCTCGGAGACGGGCTCGGGCCGGGGCCCGGTGCGGGAGGCCCCCGTGCCGGCCGGGCCTGTCTCGGCGGTGGGCGTGCCGGGCCCGGTCCCGGCGCCCGTGACCGGCAGCGCGAGGTCCAGCAGGATGCAGTCGACGTCGTCGGTGAGCAGCCGCGCGGCCTCGGTGAGGTTGCGGGCGGTGCGGACACGGACGCGGGTCCCGGCCGCTGCCGAGAGTTCGGGAACGGTGATGGTGGTGCCCGCCGGGTCGTCCTCGATCACCAGCAGGGTGAGGTCGCCGTGGGAGGTCTCCGCAGCGGGAGCGGATCGCTGCTGCGGTACGGGTACGGGCATCGGTTCTGGTTTCCTTCCCTCCCCCCGAGGGCGCGGCGGGTCGACGATCGACGATCCGCCAGTCGGGGACGATAGCGGTCCGCGGTGGGGGAACGGAATGGCGCAGGGGGACCGGCCCCTGTCATATGCGCCGCCATAAGCCGCGTCCCGCCACGGATCCGGCGCGATGGGCCGCCGTGCGGGCGGGGAAGCGCCCATGACAAACATCACGCGCCCATGAGCGGCGGCGTGGTCCCGCTCACGTGGCCCCGGTCACGTGGTCCCGCTGACGTGTTCTGTCTGTACGACGTTCCGAGTCCGTGCGGCGTTCCGTATGCGTCCGGTGTTCCTACTTGTCCGGGCGGACCACGCCGAGGATCTTCATCGAGCCCGCGCCCGCCAGCGTGACGTTGCGGCCGGGGCGCGGGGCGTGGACGATCGCGCCGTCGCCGACGTACATCCCGACATGGCTGGCGTCGGCGTGGTAAATGATCAGGTCGCCGGGGCGCATGTCCTGGATGTCGATACGCGGCAGCAGTCGCCACTGCTCCTGCGAGGTGCGGGGTATCGGGCGCTTCGCCGCCAGCCACGCCTGCGAGGTCAGCCCGGAGCAGTCGTAGGAACCGGGGCCCTCGGCGCCCCAGACGTACGGCTTGCCGATCTGTGCCGTCGCGAAGGCCACGGCCGCCGCTCCGCCCTCGCTCGCCCGGCCGCCGACACCCGTGACCACGCCGGAGGAGAGCCAGTCGATCTGCGCCCTGTTCGCGGCCTCCTGCTCGAGCTGGCGGAGCCGGTCGCGCTCCTTCTTCTCCAGCTGTGACTCGAGCTTCTCCGCCGCCTTGATCTGGGCGTTGATCTTCTTCTTGGCCTTGGCCTGCTTGACCCGGTTGCTCTCCAGCTTCTCCCAGTTGGCGCTGGCGTCCTGGGTGTACGTCTCCAGGTCCGTCTGCGTCTGGTCGAGGTCGGCCAGGAGCGACTTGGAGGCGTGCTGGCTCTGGCGGACCTTGTTGATCCCGTCCAGGAAGAGCTTCGGGTCGTTGCTCAGGGCCAGTTGCGCGCCGGGCGGCAGGCCGCCGTTGCGGTACTGCTCGCGGGCCTGGGCGCCGGCCCGGTCCTTCAGCGCCGCGATGCGCGCCTGGCCGTCGACGATCGCCTTGGCCAGCTTCACGATCTCGGCGGACTGCTTCTTCGTCTGCTCCTTGGCGAGGTTGTACGCGTCCGTCGCCGCGCCCGCCTTCCGGTACAGCGTCTCGATCTGCTCGCGGACCTTCTCGAGGTCGGCGTTGGAATAGCGGGTCGGCGGGTCGGCGGGGGAGGAGGACGGGGAGGGGTCCGGAACGGGGGCGGCCATGGCCTGGCCCGTGGACGTCAACAGGGCCAGCGCACAGACCAGCGTGACGGCGGCAGTGGCACAGTGGCGTCGGTTCACGAGCTCCCCCTCCGGGCGGTTTCTCCGGGCCCGCCTCCGGACGAAGGCGACGAAGTCGACAAAGGCAATGAATGCGAGAAAAGCAAGAGAAGCCGGGTAACGCACATCTGACTTACCGTCAGTAACTTTTCGGCAACGTCGCGATCGTGCCATGTCGTCCCGTAAAGCAACAGAGGCCGACGGCACCTGACGCGTCACCTACCGCCCTCACCGGGCCACTTCGCATGATTTCCCCCGGCTCGCGCGGCGCTCCGATCTGCGCCCTCCCCACCCACTGGGACGAACGATGCCCCTGCGACGTTCCCGGAGCGGCGGAGTTCTGCTCTTTCCGGGCGACTGTTCAGCGGCTGTCGGGCCGCAGGGCGTCCCACGCCACGGTGATCTCGCCCTGCCGCCACCGCCGTACCCCGTCCGTCACCGGCCAGTCGGCCGCCACCGCCCGCACCGCCGCGATCCACCGCTGCCGCGCGCCGAGCGAGGCGTACGGGGAGGCCGTCGCCCAGGCCCGGTCGAAGTCCCGCAGGAAGGCGTGGACCGGCTCGCCCGGCACGTTGCGGTGGATCAGGGCCTTCGGCAGCCGTTCCGCGAGGTCCGACGGGCGCTCCAGCGAGCCGAGCCGGGTCGCGAAGGTGACCGTGCGCGGCCCCTCGGGGCCCAGCGCCACCCAGACGTGCCGGCGACCGATCTCGTCACAGGTCCCCTCCACCAGGAGGCCGTCCGGGGCGAGGCGGGAGCACAGCCGCGCCCAGACCCCGGCCACCTGCTCCTCGTCGTACTGGCGCAGCACGTTCGCCGCCCGGATGAGCAGGGGCGGGGCGTCCAGCGGGACCTCGAAGCCGCCGTGCACGAAGGAGAGGCCCTCCCGGGCGTACGGCTGCGCGGCGGCGACCCGCTCCGGGTCGATCTCGATGCCCGCCACCGCGGTGCGCGGCTCGGCGGTGCGCAGGCGGTCCAGGAGCTCGACGGCGGTCCAGGGGGCCGCCCCGTACCCGAGGTCGACGGCCAGGGGCGTCGCGGCGCGGCGCAGCGCGGGGCCGTGTGTGTCGGCGATCCAGCGGTCCATGCGGCGCAGCCGGTTCGGGTTGGTGGTCCCGCGGGTGGCGGTGCCGATGGGGCGCTGGCGCATGCGCTGAGCGTATGCGACGCGGCGGGGCGTCCGGGGGTCCGGACGGCCCGGCCGTCCGCGCCGGACGACGCGCCGCCCGGCATCGTAATGATTTGGCAAAGCCGGAAATGAAAGGCGGGATTCCACTGTTCTCGCCCTTCGGAGGGCCGCCGTGCCCTCTCCACAGCATGCCCCGAGTGAGGAGGACCGACGAGGTGAGCCAGTACGTCTCCCGGCTCGGTTCCACCCGGTCGGCCGCGAGGCTCAGGTTCCCCGGAGCCTCGCGCAAGCCGCGCCGCATCGCGATGCTCTCCGTGCACACGTCCCCGCTCCACCAGCCCGGAACGGGCGACGCCGGCGGGATGAACGTCTACATCGTCGAGCTGGCCAAGCGCCTCGCCGCGATCAACATCGAGGTCGAGATCTTCACCCGGGCCACCACCGGCTCGCTGGCCCCCGCGGTCGACCTGGCCCCCGGCGTCCTGGTCCGGCACGTCGACGCCGGGCCCTACGAAGGCCTCGCCAAGGAGGACCTGCCCGCGCAGCTCTGCGCCTTCACACATGGCGTGATGCAGGCCTGGGCCGGTCAGCGCCCCGGCTACTACGACCTGGTGCACTCCCACTACTGGCTCTCCGGCCAGGTCGGCTGGCTGGCCGCCCAACGCTGGGGCGTCCCGCTCGTGCACGCCATGCACACCATGGCCAAGGTCAAGAACGCCGCGCTCGCCGAGGGCGACACCCCCGAGCCGCCCGCCCGGGTCATCGGCGAGACCCAGATCGTCCGGGCCTCCGACCGGCTGATCGCCAACACCGCCGAGGAAGCGGACGAGCTCGTCCGCTTCTACGACGCGGACCCGGCCGCCGTCGCCGTCGTGCACCCCGGCGTCAACCTGGACCGCTTCCGCCCCTTCCCCAAGGGCTCCGAACCGCTTCGTCCGGGGGACGCCTCATCCGCCCGCGCCGCCGCGCGGGCCCGGCTCGGCCTGCCGCAGGACGCGCTGATTCCGCTCTTCGCGGGCCGCATCCAGCCGCTGAAGGCCCCGGACGTGCTGCTGCGCGCGGTGGCCGTGCTGCTGGACCGGGACCCGTCCCTGCGGTCCCGCATCGTCGTGCCGGTGGTCGGCGGCCCCAGCGGCAGCGGGCTCGCCAAGCCCGAGGGGCTCCAGAAGCTGGCCGCCCGGCTGGGCATCGCGGACGTCGTACGGTTCCACCCGCCGGTGGGCCAGGACCGGCTCGCGGACTGGTTCCGGGCCGCGTCGGTGCTGGTCATGCCCTCGTACAGCGAGTCCTTCGGCCTCGTCGCCATAGAGGCCCAGGCGGCCGGCACCCCGGTCGTCGCGGCGGCCGTGGGCGGGCTGCCGGTGGCGGTCCGCGACGGGGTCAGCGGCTTCCTGGTGCCGGGACACGAGCCGGAGGCGTACGCCCGTGCGCTCGGGCGGTTCGCGGACGCGCCGGAGCTGGTCGAGCGGATGGGAACGGCCGCCGCGGCGCACGCCCAGTCCTTCGGCTGGGACACGGCCGCATCGGCGACCGCCGACGTGTACACGGCCGCGCTCTGCGACCACCGCCGCCGGGCCCGTACGCACCACGGCTGACGGGGCGGCGGGCGACGCCGGTCCCGTGGCGTGCGCTCTGTGCCGCTGTCGTACGCTCGCTGCATGGCTGACGTACCGGACGAAACCGCAGCGGCCCAGGTCATCGAGGCGACGCTGAACGACGCCGGGCTCGTATGGGAGAGCCCGGGGCGCGGCAACTACGTCGTGACGCTGCCCGGCACCCGCAAGCTGTCGACGACCTGCTCCTTGATCGTCGGCAAGCACGCGCTCTCCCTCAACGCGTTCGTCGTCCGGCACCCCGACGAGAACGACGCCGAGGTGCACCGCTGGCTGCTGGAGCGCAACCTCCGCCTGTTCGGCGTGAGTTACGCGATCGACTCGCTCGGCGACGTCTATCTGGTCGGCAAGCTGCCGCTGTCGGTGGTCACCGCCGAGGAGCTGGACCGGTTGCTCGGTTCGGTGCTCGAAGCGGCCGACGGAGCGTTCAACAGCCTCCTGGAGCTCGGTTTCGCGAGCTCGATCCGCAAGGAGTACGCGTGGCGGGTGTCGCGCGGCGAGTCCACCCGGAATCTGGACGCGTTCAGTCACCTGATCCAACGCCCCTCCGCCGGCTGACGGAGTCGGTGCGGTAGGCCGCCGACGCACGGGGCTTCCCTGCGCCACCGAGCCGTTCCATGCTCACCGCCAACGCACATATGAACGTCATTCACATACATGAAAGGCGGCTCGGGGTATGGCGACACAGCGGGGCAGTGGCCGGGAGAACGGCCGGGGAGGCGTCGGCAGACGCGCGATCCTCGGCAGCGCCGTGGCCGTGGCGGCGGCCGCCGCCACCGGAGCCGCGACCGTGGGGACGGCCCGAGCGGCGGCCCGTGTGCCGGGCGGTCTGTCGGGAGGTGTGCCTGCCGGTGGGTCGGCCGGTGGGTCGGCCCCCACCGCGGCCCGGACGCCGGGAGCCCGCCCGGTCCGGGACGCCGCCCTGTGGCGGGAGTTCGCCGCCGCCCCCTTCACCCACCCCCAGATCCCCTTCATCGGCCGGGCCGGCTACCGCGCGGGGGCCGGCCTTCCGGGCCGCCGTTCCGGGGGCGCGCGCCCCCGCGGCTTCGTCACCGACGTCGTGCGCGACCACGGAGCCCGCCCCGACGGCTCGGCCGACGCCGCGCCCGCGATCAACCGTGCCATCGCCGCCGCCGGAGAGCGCGGCGGTGGCACGGTGACCATCCCGGCGGGAACGTTCCGCATCGACGACCTCATCCGTATCGGCCACAGCGACGTCGTGGTGCGCGGCGCGGGCAGCGGCGCGACGAAGCTGCTCGCGACCCGCAGTCTCACCGAGCTGATCGGCGTCTACGGCAGCCGCTACGGCGGCGACAAGTCCAGCTGGTCCTGGGCCGGCGGGCTGATCTGGCTCTGCCCGCAGGAGCGCTGGGCCTCGCTCACCGACGCCATCCGGGCCGAGGAGTGGCCCTTCGAGGGCTGGACCGGCAACCGCCGCGACGCCTGGCGCACCCTCGCCACCCCGGCCCCCGCCCGCCGGGGCGACCGCACGATCACCGTCCCCGACGCCCGTCGGCTGAAGCGCGGACAACTCGTCCTCCTGCGCCTCGCCGACGACCCCGAGCACACGCTGCTCCAGCACATGGCGGGCGACGGAGCGGGGGCGCGGGCGTACGTCTGGGCCGACAAGACCAAGCTGACCTCGTACGTCCCCTACGAATGGCCGGTCCGCATCACCGCCGTACAGGGCCGCCGCGTCACCCTGGAGCGCCCGCTCCCGCTCGACCTGCGCCCCGCCTGGGACCCCCGGCTGACCACGCTCGTCACCCCGCTCACCGGCTCCGGCGTCGAGGGCCTCACCCTGGAGGCGGTCGAGCAGCCGCAGGCCCCGCACCTGCTGGACCAGGGGTACAACGGCCTCGCGTTCCAGTGCGCGTACGACTGCTGGGCCGACGACGTCACCGTCCGGCACGTCGACAACGGCTTCGGCCTGATCGGCGCGTCCGCCTGCACCCTGCGCCGTACGAAGGTGGAGGGGCGCGGCGCGCACCACCCCTACTACTGTCGCGAGGGCTCGCACGACAACCTCGTCGAGGACTTCACCGTTGCCGCGCGCACCACCCCCGCGCCCTCCGGCACCCAGCTCCACGGCATCAACGTCGAGGGCCTGTCCAGCCACAACGTCTGGTCGCGGGGCCGGATGGAGATGGGCACGTTCGACTCGCACCGGGGGATGCCGTTCGCCAACGTGCGCACCGACATCACGGTGAACAACAACGGCGTCCACGGCGGCGACGCCGGCGCGGGCCCGCTGTTCGGGGCGCGCTTCACGCACTGGAACATCCGGGTCACCAACGAACGGGCCGGACTGATGAAGATCGACGGCCTCGCCCCGTACAGCGCGACCGTGGGCATCAGCGAGGTACGGGAGTTCGGCCAGATCGACGTCCCCGACTTCACCGGCGACCTGCACACCCGCCTGGAGGCGTACGGAACCCCGGAGGCGGTCCGGCCGGCCAACCTGTACGACGCACAGCGGGGCGTGCCCGTGCGGTGAGCGCGCCGGTCAGCCGCCGCGACGGACCGCGTCCAGCGCCTCGACGAGGTGGGGCGCGACCAACTCCCACGTGGAGTCGGCGGCTTCGGACCCGACGGCGCGCGGCACGGTCTCGACGAGCATGATGAGGTAGAGGTAACTCCGGTAGAGCGCGAGCCGGGTCCGTGACGCGTCCGTGAACTCCACCTCCGCGCCGCTGGACCGCGCGTATCCGGCAAGGAAGTCCCGGTCCTGCTCGATGTCCCCGAAGAGTGCGAGCGAGACGAAGTCGGCCACCGGGTCGCCCCAGAACATCCGCTCCCCGTCGATGACCCCGCCGATGGTGCGCGTTCCGGGCTCCCCGGTGACCAGCAGGTTGCCCGGCCAGAGGTCGAAGTGGACGAGGGCGGGCCGGGCGACCTCGTCCAGGACGGGGGCCGCGCCCGCCAGGATCGTACGGATGCGGCCTACGGGGTACGGCAGCCGGGCGCGGAAGGTCTCGGCGTCGGCGAGCACGGCCTCGGTCATCGCCGTGAACGCGCCGCGCCACGTGGGGGCGAGCGGCCCGAACGGCTCGGCGGGATAGCCGAAACCGGACCCGGCGGCCTGGGTCACGGCATGCAACCGGCCGACGATTTCCCCGAGTTCGGCACGCAGCCGAGACGCGTCGCCGGCGTCCGGCGCGCTGCTCAGCTCGTGCCAGGGGCGGCCGGGTCGGGCGGTCATGACCAAGTACGCACCGGTCGGCGAGGCCGGATCCGGTTCGCTGCGGACGACACGGGGGATCGCGGGCCCGCCGGCCCCCGCGGCGGCGGCGTAGAACGCGACCTCGTTGACGAGCAGGTCGCGTTCGTACCGCAGGGCGGCGGTGTGCGGCGGGGGCGTCTTGACCACCCAGTCGCGGCCGTCGGTGAGCGTGACGCGGGTGACGGTGTTGTACGTGCCGTCGGTGGGGGTGGTGCGCGAGGCGATGTCGCGTTCGCCGACCCCGAGGGCGTCGAGCACGCGGAGAAGGCGGGCGGGAGGTGCGGCGGGGACCTGGTCGGACACGCTGTTGACGCCCTTTCGACGGCCGGGTTGCACGAGGGGTGTGCGGCGGGCTGAACGGCGGTGCTCCACAGCGGGTTCACCGGGTGATCACAGCAGAATCACGATCACGGGCGGGTGCCGCTGGACCGATCATCGATCACAGGTTCGATCGTAAAGTGTGGGTCACTGCGACGGTCCGTCCCAGACGGCTTCGAAGTGCCGCACGGGGGAGGGGCGGTTGCTCCCCGAACCGGAGAGAAGAACCATGCGCGCCACTGCCGTACGCCGTACCGCCCTCGCCGCCTCCGCGGCCGCTCTCGTCCTGCTGGCCACCGCCTGCGGCGGCTCGTCGGACACCGACGCCAAGGACGGGAAGGACGACAAGGGCTCCGCGGGCGGGAGCAGCTCGGCCCCGAAGGCCCCCGCCGAGGCGCTCACCGCCGCCGAACTGGAGAAGGCCACGCTCGCCCAGGGCGATGTGAAGGGCCGCAAGGTCACCGAGGCCGGTCCGGACGACGAGGTCCCGGCCGGCGGCGTCACCGTCGACAAGGAGGCCTGCCTGCCGGTCGCCCACGCCATGTACGGCGTGGCGCAGAAGGGTTCGGTGGCCACCACGAAGCGCAAGGTGATCGACGAGCCGAAGGCCGGCGGCAAGAAGTCGCTGGAGGACCTGGCGGACGGCGAGGCCGGGGACGGGTTCAAGGACGCCTTCGACCTGACGTCCACGTTCGTCGCGCTCAACTCGTACGAGGGGACGGCGGGCCTGGACGCGTTCGCCGCGCTGAAGAAGGCCGCGGCGGACTGCGCGGGCGGCTTCACGGCCACGGTCGCCGGTACGCCGACGAAGGTCGCCTCGGTCACCGAGGAGAAGGTCACCGGCGGCGACGAGTCCGCGGCCTGGACGGTCACCTCCGACGACGACGGCGACCAGGCCCCGTTCAAGCTGGTGGCGCTGCGCAAGGAAAGCGCCGTGGCGACGTTCTTCGCCTTCAACCTGGCGGCTGCGGGCGGCGACGTGAAGTTCGAGGTGCCGGCGGAGGTCGTGGCGGCCCAGGACAAGAAGCTCGGCTGAGGTACGGACGCGGGCCTCTGTCCTGGTGGATCGTGGATCAGGGCAGGGGCACGAGCCGGACGACGGTGACGGTCAGGACGGACCGGGAGACGTAGTAGAGGACGATGGCCCCGTAGACGGTCGCCTCACGCCGGTCCCCTTCGCTCTTGACGGCGGAGGAGGCATGGCCGTACGGCTCCTCGCCGAGGGTGCGGGCCATCTCGTCCCGGAAGGACTCGCCGCCGCGCATCTTGGCCAGGGTGTCATCGGCGGGCGGTGCGTAGGAGATGCGGAAGCTCAAGCGACGCTCCGCCTCTCGGCCTCGTCCTGCGCCAGCCGGTCCAGGATCTTCTCGGCCTCGGGATCGGGGACGGCCTCCAGCATCCAGTGCCGCATGACGGCCTGAATCTCGTGCACCCCGGCGTCGTTGATCGCGAGGTCGAACTCCTCGCGTCTCTCCTCGGGCAGCGCGGCCCGGATGTCCGGGATGCTGTTGGGCACCTCGACCTCGGCACCGCCGACGAAGGTCCTCAGAGACTCACCCATGATCGCTCTCCTCGATCTCCTTGCCCTGGAAGCAGACGGACGGCTTGGGCCCACCGTAGTGCGTACGAGGGGTATTTCGGCCTGTCCGACGGGGTCACGGATCAGGCACGGACCGGGCTACGGATCGGGGTACGGGACCGGGCTGGGGACTGCCGACCGGGGTACGGGACCGGGCCGGCTGCGGGTATGCCCCGGCTCAGCCCGCGCTGCCCGACGCGGCAGCAGCCGCCTCCGCCGCCGCCGACTCCGCCGCACGGACCGCCAGCGGGTCCCGCCCGAGCCTCGCCGCGACCCGGTCGCGCAGGATCGCGTACTCCTCCTGAAGCCGCCGCCACTCGCTGACGGGCGGCCGGACTATGACGTCACCGCCGACGACGACCTCCTCGGGCCCGAACTGCTCCCGCGTCAGATCGATTTCCACGCCCATGCCCAGGCGGTTCCACCAGTGGAAGTCGACGCGCACCCCGTCGACATGCACCTCACCCCGGATCAGCTCCCCGCCGAGCAGATCGTTGACCACCATGGCGGTCACCCCGCACTGGTCCCGCGCCGGATTGTCCGGAGTCCAGCGGTCCCGGAACTCCGGGGTGGAGGTCTCGGCGCTCCAACTGTCGCGGAGAGCCTGTTCGATGTCGGTGAGCAGGTAGGTCGCCATGATGACCATGGTGGCAGGGGGCACTGACAACGCCTCCCCGCCGCATCATCCGGCTCCGGCGGCGCAGCCCGGCACTCGCCGGGGTCAAGGGGGAGCCGCAGTCCTCGTCGACCCGCCATCAATCACGTCGACAGAGCCCCCGGTGGCCCGGCAGAGTGGTCGCCCGTGACGAGCAGCGAACTGTGGACCCGTGCGACCGCCGACCGCTACGACGCCGAGGAGGCCGAGAACTCCTCGGCCGCCGCCCTCGAACCGACCCTCGCCTTCCTCGCCGAGCTCGCCGGAGACGGCCGGGCCCTGGAGTTCGCCATCGGGACCGGGCGCGTGGGTGTGCCGCTCCGGGCGCGGGGCGTGCCGGTGGTGGGCATCGAACTGTCCGAGCCCATGGCGGCGGTGCTCCGGCGCAAGGTCGACGAGGAGACCCTCCCGGTGGTCATCGGGGACATGGCGACCACCGTCGTCCCCGGCGAGTTCACCCTCGTCTACCTCGTCTACAACACCATCTCGAACCTGCTCACCCAGGACGAGCAGGTCGAGTGCTTCCGCAACGCGGCCCGCCATCTCGCGCCCGGCGGCCGGTTCGTCATCGAGCTCTGCGTGCCGCCGCTGCGGTTTCTGCCGCCGGGCCAGGTCGCGGTGCCGTTCGACGTATCCGAGCGGCATCTCGGCTTCGACACCTTCGACCTGGTCGAGCAGATCCTCGTCTCGCACCACTTCACCCGCGACGGCGAGGACGGCCGCTACCGCCGGGGCGCTTCCCGACACCGGTACGCCTGGCCGGCGGAGCTCGACCTGATGGCCCGCATCGCCGGTCTGGAACCGGAACGCCGCGTCGGGGACTGGGACGGGGTGCCCTTCACCGAGGACTCCGGCCGGCACATCTCGGTCTGGCGCAAGCCGGCGGCCTGAGGCTCCAGCGCGGAACGGCAGGCACGCCATGCGGCATTTCTCCGCGTCGGTGCTGCTGGACGCCGGGGAGAACGCCAAGGCGCCGGCCAAGTACGGCCAGAACATGACTGTCCCGTGCGTCCACGGTCCGCCGGCGCGGGAAAGCCCCCCACCGTGCGAAGAAAATTGCAGGTGGGGGGCTTACAGCTGGTTGCTTACTTCTTCTTGCCCTGGTTCTTCACGGCCTCGATGGCCGCCTTCGCCGCGTCCGGGTCGAGGTACGTGCCCCCCGGCTTCAGCGGCTTGAAGTCGGCGTCCAGCTCGTAGGAGAGCGGGATGCCGGTCGGGATGTTGAGGCCCGAGATCTCCTCGTCCGAGATGCCGTCCAGGTGCTTGACCAGGCCGCGGAGGCTGTTGCCGTGGGCGGCGACCAGGACCGTGCGGCCCGTGAGGAGGTCCGGGACGATGTTGTCGAACCAGTACGGGAGCATGCGGACGACGACGTCCTTCAGGCACTCCGTGTCCGGGCGCAGCTCCGGGGGGAGGGTCGCGTAGCGCGGGTCCTCGAACTGGGAGTACTCGGCGTCGCGGTCCAGCGGCGGCGGCGGGGTGTCGTACGAGCGGCGCCACAGCATGAACTGCTCCTCGCCGAACTCGGCGAGTGTCTGGGCCTTGTCCTTGCCCTGGAGCGCACCGTAGTGGCGCTCGTTCAGGCGCCAGGAGCGGCGGACCGGGATCCAGAGGCGGTCGGCGGACTCCAGGGCCAGCTGCGCGGTGCGGATCGCGCGGCGCTGGAGGGAGGTGTGCAGGACGTCGGGGAGCAAGCCGGCGTCCTTGAGCAGCTCACCGCCGCGGACTGCTTCCTTCTCGCCCTTTTCGGTGAGGTTGACGTCCACCCAGCCGGTGAACAGGTTCTTCGCGTTCCATTCGCTCTCGCCGTGGCGGAGGAGGATCAGCTTGTACGGTGCGTCGGCCATGAGCCCGAGCGTAATCGAACCCGTGCGGCCTCCGCGCGCCCGCCCGCACCGCGGACAGCCCCCCGGTGAGGAAGCGTTCGGCCGCGGGACGATTGACGGCGGGCGTCAATCCGGTGGCGTGCGAGGATCCTGTCTTCGTAACGTTCGGAAGGTCGTCGGGACTATTACCCGACGTACTCGTTCCGTACGTCCCGTGGGGGGAACCGCATGTCATTCGCCGGTCTCAGGACAGCCGCCCGCGAGAGCGTCTCCGGGCTGCCCCGGCAGTTCTGGTGGCTGTGGCTCAGCACGCTGGTCAACCGCCTCGGGGCCTTCGTCGCCACCTTCATGGCCCTGTACCTGACGCTGGAGCGCGGCTACTCGGCCTCGTACGCCGGTCTCGTCGTCGCCCTCCACGGGCTCGGCGGGGTCGTCTCCTCGCTCGGCGCCGGTGTGATGACCGACCGGCTCGGGCGGCGGCCCACCATGCTGATCGCGCAGACCTCCACGGCCGTGTCCGTGGCGGTGCTCGGGTTCATGGAGCACCCGTTCGCCATCGCGGGCGTGGCCTTCCTCGTCGGCATGGCGAGCAACGCCTCGCGCCCCGCCGTCCAGGCGATGATGGCCGACATCGTGCCCCCGAAGGACCGGGTCCGGGCCTTCTCGCTGAACTACTGGGCCATCAACCTCGGGTTCGCGGTCTCGTCCGCCGCGGCCGGGTTCATCGCCGAGTACAGCTACCTCGCCGGCTTCGTCGGCGAGGCCCTGATGACGCTCGTGTGCGCCGTGGTCGTCTTCGTGAAGGTGCCCGAGTCGCGCCCCGAGCGGGAGCCCGCCAAGACCGTCGGCGGCCGCCGCGTCAAGGACGAGGTGCGGCTCTCCACCGTCCTGCGCGACGGGCGCTTCATGGGGGTCGTGGGGTTGTCGTTCCTGGTGTCGCTGATCTTCCAGCAGGGGCACGTGGGACTGCCGGTGGCGATGGTGGAGGACGGGCTCTCCAGCTCCGACTTCGGTACCGCCATCGCCGTCAACGGCGTGCTGATCGTGGTTCTCCAGATCCCCGTCACCCGCTTCATCGAGCACCGCGACCCGCGCCGCCTCCTGATCATCTCTTCGGTCCTCGCCGGATACGGCTTCGGGCTGACGGCCTTCGCCGGGTCGGTCGGCGTGTACGCACTGACCGTGTGTGTCTGGACCCTCGCCGAGATCGTGAACGCGCCCACCCAGACGGGCCTGGTCGTGCAGCTGTCGCCGGCTCAGGGCCGGGGCCGCTACCAGGGGATGTACACGATGTCCTGGTCGGTGGCCGCGCTCGTCGCGCCGCTGATGTCCGGCTTCGTGATCGACCACTACGGCGCGGCCTGGCTCTGGGGCACCTGCGCGGTGCTCGGCACGGCCGCCGCCCTCGGCTACTGGCTGCTGATGCGCAACCTGCCGCGCGATGAGCCCGCCGCGGTGGACCTCCTGCCCGAGCCCGCGCCCGTACCGGCCGTGGCCCGGCCGGACCAGGCCGAGCCCACCGCCGAGCCGGCGGCAGCTGTCGAGCGCGCGGTCTGAGCTCGCGGTCTGAGCAGGCGGTCTGAGTGAGTGGGCTGAGCGAGGGGGGTGAGCGAGGGGGGCGAGCGGGCGGTCCGAGTGAGGGGGCGAGCGGGCGGTCCGAGCGGGAGACGTAGTGCGGGCGGTGCCCGGTCCGGGTGAGAAGCCGGGCGGGCACCGTCCGTTTCGTGCGCGGCGCGGGTCAGCCGGAGCAGCCGCCGCACTGGCACGGGGCACCGGACTGGCAGCCGCACCCGCAGCCCGAGCCGCAGCCGCAGGCGCCGAGCACGGTCAGGTGCACCACTTCGGTCGGGGTCTCCTGCTGGGGTTCGGTCATGGGGGAATCGGCCATGGTCCCTCCTCAGGGCGTACGGCTGGGGCGGCGGTCGGCAGGGTGCACCGCCGCCATCCCATTGCATGCCCATCCCGGCGGGCGCATCAACGGCGCACGCGCGCAGGAACGTATGTGCGACTCGCGTACGCCGGTGACGCTCCGGTGCGACGTCGCCGCACCGGAGCGGCCGTCACGCGCCCTCGACCGGGGCCGCCGCCTGGATCTCGTCCGCGTGCTCGCCCGTCACCAGGTAGACCACGCGCTTGGCGACCGACACCGCGTGGTCGGCGAAGCGCTCGTAGTAGCGGCCCAGCAGCGTCACGTCGACGGCGGTCTCGATGCCGTGCTTCCAGCGGTCGTCCATCAGGTGCTGGAAGAGCGTGCGGTGCAGCAGGTCCATCTCGTCGTCGTCCTGCTCCAGCTGGAGTGCCAGATCGACGTCCTTGGTGATGATGACCTCGGCCGCCTTGGCCATCAGGCGCTGGGCGAGCTGGCCCATCTCCAGAATGGTGGCGTGCAGGTCGTGCGGGACCGCCGTCTGCGGGAAGCGCAGCCGGGCCAGCTTCGCCACGTGCTGGGCGAGGTCGCCCGAGCGCTCCAGGTCGGCGCTCATCCGCAGCGAGGTCACGACGATGCGCAGATCGGTCGCCACCGGCTGCTGGCGGGCCAGGAGCGCGATGGCGCGGGCCTCCAGGTCGTGCTGGAGGTCGTCGACCTTCTGGTCTCCGGCGATCACGTTCTCCGCCAGCGTCAGGTCGGCGTCGAGCATGGACGTGGTCGCCCGTCCGATCGCCGAGCCCACCAGCCGGGCCATCTCGACCAGGCCTTCTCCGATCGAATCGAGTTCCTCGTGGTAAGCGTCGCGCATGGAAGTCCCTCTCCAGTTCCAACTGAGGCCGGGGTCTCGGACCGACCCCCACGCTCCCACGGTGCGGCCGCAACGCGTCCGGATCCAACCCCCTAAGTGAACCGGCCCCATCCCCTCGGTGAACTCTGGGCGACGAGTGTTCGAGATGGCACTCGGACGGCTGGGAGGGAGTCGTCGCACCCGCATAACCTTGAAGCATGGACGTGAACGCGGCGGTCGCCGCAGCTGCAGCGATCGCCGGGCTGTGCACCGGTGTGATCGCCATGCTGGCGTTCCGCTGGAGCGAGCGCGACCTGAAACGACCCACCCGTACGTCGCTCCGGCCGGACGGCAACGCCGCCCTTCCCCCCGGAGTGGACACCGTCCTCTCCGTTCTCAGCTCCTCCGCCGTCGTCCTCGACGAGAGCGACGGCGTGGTGAAGGCCAGCTCCGCGGCGTACGCCCTGGGCCTGGTCAGGGGTGGCCGGCTGGCCGTCGAGCCCATGCTCAACATGGCCAGGGACACCCGGCGGGACGGGGAGATACGCCAGGGAGAGCTGGACCTGCCCCGGCGCGGTACGGGCCGGGGGGACACCCTCGCCGTCTCCGCCCGGGTCGCCCCGCTGGGCTCGCGGCTGGTGCTGCTGCTCGTCGAGGACCTCACCGAGGCCCGCCGGATAGAAGCGGTACGGCGCGATTTCGTCGCCAACGTCAGCCATGAGCTCAAGACGCCGACCGGAGCGCTCTCGCTGCTCTCCGAGGCGGTCATGGACGCCTCCGAGGACCCGGAGGCGGTGGAGCGGTTCGCCGGGCGGATGCAGATCGAGGCGACCCGGCTGACCAACCTCGTCCAGGAGCTCATCGACCTCTCCCGGGTGCAGAACGACGACCCGCTGGAGGACGCCGAGCCGGTCAAGGTGGAGACGCTGGTCGCCGAGGCGATCGACCGCTGCCGCCAGCAGGCCGGCTCGAAGCAGATCACCATGGCCTCCGCGGGAGCCGAGGGCCTCACCGTCTGGGGCAACCGCGGCCAGCTCGTCGGCGCGCTCGGCAATCTCGTCGAGAACGCCGTCAACTACAGCCCCGCCCACACCCGCGTCGGCATCGCGGCACGCCGCATCGCCTCGCCCGGCGGGGACCTCATCGAGATAGCCGTCACCGACCAGGGGATCGGCATCTCCGAGAAGGACCGCGAACGGGTATTCGAGCGGTTCTATCGCGTCGACCCGGCCCGCTCACGGGCCACCGGTGGCACCGGTCTCGGCCTCGCCATCGTCAAACACGTGGCCGCCTCGCACGGCGGGGAGGTCACCGTCTGGAGCTCCGAGGGACAGGGCTCCACCTTCACCCTCCGGTTGCCCGAATCGGGCGCCACGAGGGAGCGCACCACCGGCGGACCGCTTATCGTCAACGGCGACGACGAGGGGCCGTACGAGACCGACACCTTTGACCCCTTCCCTGCCCCGGAGGCTCGACCGTGACCCGAGTGCTTGTCGTCGAGGATGAGGAATCCTTCAGCGACGCCCTGTCCTACATGCTGCGCAAGGAAGGTTTCGAGGTCGCCATCGCGGCGACCGGCCCCGACGGGCTGGACGAGTTCGAGCGCAACGGCGCCGACCTGGTCCTGCTCGACCTGATGCTGCCCGGTCTGCCCGGCACCGAGGTGTGCCGCCAGCTCCGCAGCCGCTCCAACGTCCCGGTGATCATGGTCACCGCCAAGGACAGCGAGATCGACAAGGTCGTCGGGCTGGAAATAGGAGCCGACGACTACGTCACCAAGCCCTTCTCCTCCCGTGAGCTCGTCGCCCGCATCCGCGCGGTCCTGCGCCGCCGGGGTGAGCCGGAGGAGGTCACCCCGGCCGCCCTGGAGGCGGGCCCGGTCCGGATGGACGTGGACCGGCACGTGGTCACCGTCTCCGGCGGCAAGGTCGACCTCCCGCTCAAGGAGTTCGACCTGCTGGAGATGCTCCTGCGCAACGCGGGCCGCGTGCTGACCCGGATGCAGCTCATCGACCGGGTCTGGGGCGCGGACTACGTCGGCGACACCAAGACCCTCGACGTCCATGTGAAGCGCCTGCGCGCCAAGATCGAGCCCGACCCGGGTGCGCCGCGCTATCTCGTCACCGTGCGGGGCCTGGGGTACAAGTTCGAGCCGTAAACCGAAGGACGCGGGCTTGCGCGGTACGCCGAAGGGCGCCTCCCGGCCGGGAGGCGCCCTTCGGCGTACGAGCCTGTGTTACGGGGCTGGGGGCCGCCGGGTCAGCGGGCCGCGGGCTGCGAGGCGGCGTCGCCCGCGCCCTGCGTGCCCGCGTCGCCCTGGGCCCCGGTCTCGCCCTGCGCACCGGTCTCGCCCTGGGCGCCCTCGGTGCCCGCGCCGTTCGCCGCACCGGTCTCGCCCTCGGGCGTGCCGGGGGTCTCCGCGTTGCCGGACGCGGTGCCCGACGGCGTCGGGCTCGGCTTCGGCGCGGGCGCCTCCGCCTTCGGGCTGGGGCCGAAGTCCTTGAAGAAGCCCTCCGCCGGGAAGACGCTGGCGCCGAGGCCGACGTCGCCGGTCCGGCTGAGCTTGAAGACGACCTGCTGGACGTCGCCGGCGCGCGCGGCCTCGCCGCTGTTCTCGATCACGGCGGCGGCGTTGCCCTTGCCGCCGATGACGACCTTGCCGCCGGCCGGGACCACGATGGGGCCCTTGCCCTCGGCGGCCTGGAGCGTCACCTCGACGTCGCTGCCGGGCAGCGTGACCGCCTCCAGCACCTCGCGCTCGGTGCCGTCGTTGAACAGCGTCGCGGCGACGACGGCGGGGCCGTCCGCGCCGCCCTCGGGCTGCGTGAGCACGTTCACGTTCTGGATCTTGATGCTGCCCACCGAGGTGGCCGCGTTGTCCGGCCTGACCTTGAGCGTCTCCGCGTTGTTGCCGGCGGCGCAGGCGGACAGGGAGACGATCGAGAACGCGGTGGCGGTGGCGGCGAGAGCGCCGTGTCGAAGGCTGCGGCTCACGGCGGCGGCATCTCCTTGAACGATCGGACTGCGGGCTTCGGACGTCGAGCGTCGAACGGCGGTGGAAGCCGCCCTAAGGGTGTGTCAGCGGCCTTAGGCTACCGAGCCGCCGCGCCCGCCCCGCACCCGACCCGCCCCAAGGGTGCGTACGCCTCTCGCCCGGGGGCGCCGAGGGGAGCGGGACGGCTCTCCCGGCAAGCCAGCCAAGGGGTACGAGCGGTGTTCTACCGGCCGGTACGTCATGTGCCGTTCACATAATCCGCGTGATCAATTCTTCCGCCCGTGCCGTGCCTTCTTCGCCATTCCCCGCCGCGCGGCTTCTTCGCCCTTCGTGTTCCCGCTTCGTGTTCGCGCCGCGTTCGGAGGGGAAAGGGGCCGCACGGTGCGTGGCTTGATCAAATTCATTGCGGCCGGGAAGTTACGTCCGTACGGGTGAGCGATCACCGAACGGGGTGTGGAATGATGGCCCCCTCGAAGCCGACAAAACGGGACTTTCGCCCTCTTCTGTAGGGCTTCCGGCTCGTGTGACGTGGATGTTTCGCTCCGGGCGCACAGTGGCTCCGACCTGCGAATACCGTCTTCCGGATGCCTTCCGCAGCACGTCCGTGTTGCTGTTGTCAAGCCCCGAGATATGCCCTGACCTGCGAAAACGCCATTCAGGAGATGCGATTCTCGTGTTACTCTGGATAGCCACGGAAGGGGTACCTGTCACATGACGTTCAAGGTTGGCGACACCGTGGTCTATCCCCATCACGGGGCCGCGCTGATCGAGGCTATCGAAACTCGCCAGATCAAAGGCGTGGACAAGACCTACTTGGTGCTCAAGGTCGCCCAGGGCGACTTGACGGTTCGTGTGCCGGCGGACAATGCGGAGTTCGTGGGCGTGCGCGACGTAGTCGGTCAGGAGGGACTGGACCGGGTCTTCGAGGTGCTGCGTGCACCGTATGCCGAAGAGCCGACGAACTGGTCCCGGCGTTACAAGGCAAATCTCGAAAAGCTCGCCTCCGGCGATGTCATCAAGGTCGCGGAAGTCGTACGTGACCTGTGGCGTCGGGAGCGCGAGCGCGGTCTCTCCGCCGGAGAGAAGCGCATGCTCGCCAAGGCCCGCCAGATCCTGGTGAGCGAGCTCGCTCTCGCGGAGAACACGAACGAGGACAAGGCCGAGGCTCTGCTCGACGAGGTCCTCGCGTCCTGAAACCGGATCACACCGGTCGTACCACCGGATCACACCGGTCCATGAATGTGCCGCGGTGCCCGCTGACCAGTCGTTTTCACGCTGTGTCGTCGGGCGCTCCGGCATGTTCGGACCCGAATCCGCGTCCGATGCCCGACTGCCGGTAACCCCCGTGCCCGCGGTGTGATCCGCGTATGCGGCGGCCGCCGGTGATCAGGCGGCCCCCGGTGCTGCGTGAGCGCCCGCTCCGACCTGTGCTCGACCGGGTGTCACGGAAGGGGCCCGGTGCGAGTCAGGGCGTCACGCCCGGCTCGCTGGGCCCCTACCCATGTCGGTCGTGGAAACAAACCTGCCGAACCTTCGGACCTTCCCCCTCTGACCCCTGGGGCCCCGGGACTCTCGGACCCTTCGGACTTCTCGGACCTTCGGAGTGCAACCGATGTCATCGACGCCATCCCCGACCGACCGGCCGCGCCCGCCCCGTACCGCCGCGGTGATCCCCGCCGCCGGGCGGGGCGTGCGGCTCGGGCCGGGCGCGCCCAAGGCCCTGCGGGTGCTCGGCGGGACGCCCATGCTGATCCACGCCATTCGCGCCATGGCCGCTTCCCGTGCCGTCTCCCTCGTCGTGGTCGTCGCCCCGCCGGACGGCGCGCCCGAGGTGAAGCACCTCCTCGACGAGCACCCGCTGCCCGAGCGCACCGACTACCTCGTGGTGCCGGGCGGTGAGACCCGCCAGGAATCCGTGCGCCTGGGCCTCGAGGCACTGCCCGAGGACGTCTCCGTCGTCCTGGTCCACGACGCCGCCCGCCCCCTGGTGCCGGTAGACACGGTCGACGCGGTCGCCGCCGCGGTACGGGACGGAGCGCCCGCCGTCGTTCCCGCGCTGCCCCTCGCGGACACCGTCAAGGAGGTCGAGCCCGCCCGGACGCCCGGCGAGCCGGAGCCGGTGCTCGCCACTCCCGTACGGGCCAGGCTCCGCGCGGTGCAGACGCCGCAGGGCTTCGACCGGGACACGCTGGTGCGGGCGCACACCGAGGTCGCGGTCGACGGCGAGGGCGCCACGGACGACGCGGGCATGGTGGAGCGGCTCGGCGCCCCGGTGGTCGTCGTCCCCGGCCACGAAGAGGCGTTCAAGGTGACCCGGCCGCTCGATCTGGTGCTGGCCGAAGCGGTACTCGCCCGCAGGAGGGCCCACGATGGTTTCTGAGCAGCCCGCCGCGGGGACTCCCGCGGCCCCCGTCATCCCGCTCGTCGGCATCGGCACCGACATCCACGCCTTCGAGGAGGGCCGCGAGCTGTGGTGCGCGGGCCTGAAGTGGGAGGGCGAGGGCCCCGGTCTGGCCGGCCACTCGGACGCCGACGTCGTCGCGCACGCCGCCTGCAACGCGCTCTTCTCCGCCGCCGGACTCGGCGACCTCGGCCGGCACTTCGGCACCGGCCGGCCCGAGTGGTCCGGGGCCGCGGGCATCACGCTGCTCACCGAAGCCGCCCGGATCGTCCGCGCCGAGGGCTTCGGGATCGGGAATGTCGCCGTCCAGGTCGTCGGCCTCCGCCCGAAGATCGGCAAGCGCCGCGAGGAGGCGCAGCAGGTGCTGTCCGCCGCGGTGGGCGCCCCGGTCTCGCTCTCCGCCGCGACCTCCGACGGGCTCGGCTTCACCGGCCGCGGCGAGGGCATCGCCGGTATCGCGACCGCCCTGGTCTACCGGACCGCCTGACGCCCGGGGCCCGGCCTGCTGCACATCGCTTGCACGTACGCTGACCATGCAAGCGATGGGCGGCACGAGGCGGGAGTGGTACCGGTGACCAGCGCGACCACGGCGATGGCGGGGACAGTGGCCGACCGGGCCGCCGACGGAGGCCACGGAGACGCCGGGTATGTCCTGCGCACCGCCACCGCCGAGGACCTCGGCGGTGCGCGGGCCGTGATGCTCGACACCGTCTACCGCGACCTGAAGTCCGGTTACGTACCCCGCTGGCACGCCGACATCATCGATTCCGAGGCCGCCTATCTGCGCCCGGAGCGCTGCACCCTGCTCGTCGTCGAGCACCGCGGCGAGATCGTCGCCACCGGGGCCGTGCGCGACCGGGGCCCTCAGGCCCCGCCCAATCCGCAGTGGGTCGCCGACCGGTTCCCCTCCGGGTCCACCGCCCAGCTCTGCCGGATCTATGTGCGCCCCGAGCACCGCAGGCACGGGCTGGCCCGCCGCCTGGTACGCGAGCTGGGGGAGTTCGCGGTACGGGCCGGCGGCTACCGGGCGCTGTATCTGCACACCGACCCCGCCGTGCCGGGCGCCGAGCCCTTCTGGCGTTCGCTGGCCCGCGAGGTGTGCGACGAGCGGGCGCTGCCCGGGGGCGGGCAGGGGATCGTCCACTTCGAACTGCCGATGCCCGGAGCCGCCCCGGTTTCCGGCGGTACCGTCCGGACCACCCCCGCCGGTTAGATGACAATCGTTTTCATATAAGGTCGCCGCCATGCCCCCCTCGCGCCCCCACCTCCGCCGCGCCGCGCTGCCCCTCGCCGCCGCCGCGCTCCTCGTGCCCGCCGCCACCGCCTGCACCTCGTCCGCGGGCTCCGGCGGATCCGGCGGGGACCAGCGGCTGAAGGTCGCCCTGGCCTTCCCGCCCGCCCAGGCCATGTCCCCGTACGGGGACGACGCGGTCATCCTGAGCCGGCTCGCCGTCGTCGAAGGGCTGACCCGGCTCGACCGCAACGGTCGGGCCGAGCCCGCGCTCGCCGCCTCCTGGAAGCGCGCAGGCGACCGGGCCTGGGAGTTCACCGTCCGCCGGGACGCCGTCTTCCAGGACGGGACGACGCTCGACGCCGCCGCCGTGGCCCGCTCGCTGGCCGCAGCGCAGAAGGCGTCCCCCAAGCCCCGGGTGCTGTCCGACACCACGCTCACCGCCACGGCCGAGGGCGCGGACACCGTACGGATCACGACGAAGGACGCCGACCCGCTGCTGCCCCAGCGGCTGGCCAACCCCTCGCTGAGCGTGCTGTCCGCCGCCGCCTACCGGGGGGCGAAGGTCGACCCCGCCGGGCACGCCACCGGACCCTTCACCCTCGCCGAGGTCAACGGCGCGGTCAGCGCCACCCTGGAGCGCAACGACACCTACTGGGGCGACCGGGCGAAGGCCCCCGGCGTCGACGTGCGGTTCGTCGCCGACGGCACCGCCCGCGCCAACGCGCTGCGGACCAAGGACGTCGACGTCGCCGAGTACGTGCCCATCTCGCAGGCCTCGCTGCTCGGCGACGGCCTGGTCCACGCGTTCCCGTCCGCCCGCACCAACGGCCTCTCCCTCAACACCGGGCGCGGCGTCTTCGCCGACCCGGCGATGCGCGCCGCCGCCCGCGAGGCCATCGACTCCCAGGCGCTCGTCGACGGCGTCTACGAAGGGCGCGCCGACACCGCCCAGGGGCTGCTCGGCCCCGGCGTCCCCTGGGCCGCCGACCTGCGCACCGCCCCCACCGGCCGGGCGAAGGCCGCCGCCCCGGCCGAGGTCGCCAAGACCCGGCAGATCGTGCTCGCCACCTACACCAACCGGCCCGAACTGCCCGAGGCCGCCACCGTCGTCCAGCAGCAGCTGGAGAAACGCGGCTTCACCGTCAAGCAGGTCGTCCGCGACTACGCGCAGATGGAGGCCGACGCGCTGGCCGGGAAGTACGACGCGTTCATCCAGGCCCGCAACACCCTCCTGGACACCGCCGACCCGGTCTCCTACCTCGCCTCCGACTTCACCTGCGACGGCAGCTTCAACATCACCCAGCTCTGCGCGAAGTCCGTCGACGCCGCCGTCGACCGGGCCGCCGCCCTCGCCGACACCGATGCCCGCCACCGCGCCGAGATGACCGCCGAGGCCGCGATCCTCGGCTCGGACGCCCTCGTCCCCCTCGTCCACGAGCGCTTCGTGCAGGGGTACGACGACGCCCGCGTCCGGGGCGTCGCACTCGACCCGATGGAGCGCACCCTCATCACCGCCGACACCCGCGTCGGGTGACCGCGTGAAGTACCTCGCCGGACGGCTCGGGGCGCTGCTCGCCGTCGTCGCGGTGATCGGGCTGCTGCCCTGGCTGACCCGGACCGACCCGGCCCGCACGATCCTGCACGCCCGGTACGCCGACCGGGCCCCGACGCCCGAGACCCTCGACGCGATCCGCGCCGGGACCGGACTCGACGGCGGGCCGCTGCACGTCCTGGGCGGCTGGTTCGGCGGGCTGTTCCGGGGCGACCTGGGGGAGTCGTGGGTCTCCGGGCAGCCCGTCGGACCCGATGTGACCGCCGCGCTGGGCAACTCCCTCACCCTGATGGGCGTCTCGCTCGCCGTCGCCGTCCTCCTCGCCCTCGCGCTGAGCGCGGCGACCCTGCGGCGCGGGGCCGCGCGCCGGATCGTCCGGGTGCGCGCCGGCGCGGGCGCGGCGGTGCTCGCCGCGCTGCCGGAGTTCCTCCTCGCCACCGTGCTGGCCACGGTGTTCGCCGTGCGCCTCGGGTGGTTCCCGGCGCTCGGCTGGGGCGCGCCCGACCAGCTGGTGCTGCCCGCGCTCGCCATGGGCGTCCCCGCGGGCGCCCTGCTCGGCCGGCTGCTGGACGACGCCCTGCCCGGCGCGTTCGCCGAACCCTGGGCCCGCGCCGCCGCCGCGAGCGGGATGCCGGGCCGGATCGTCGCCCGCCACGCCCTGCGCCGTACGCTGCCGGGCCTGCTGCCCCAGCTCGGCCTGGTCGCGGTCGGGCTGACCGGCGGCGCGGTCGCCGTCGAGACGCTGTACGCCATCCCCGGCCTCGGCGGTACGGCGCTGGCCGCCGCCCTCGCCCAGGACCTGCCCGTCCTCCAGGCGGCCGTCCTGGTCCTGCTGCTCCTCGGCGTCGCCGCGGGGCTCCTCGCCCGCCTCGCCGTCCGCGTGCTGCTGGGCCCCGCGCTCACCGACCGCGCGCTGCCCGCCCTCGTCGCGCCCCGGCTGCCCGGCCGCCGCGCGCTCACCGTCGCCGCCCTCGTCCTCGGCGGCCTCCTGATCGCCGTCACCGTCGCGGGCCTCCTGCGCGACCCCCTCCAGGTGGAGACGGCCGCCCGCCTCGCGGGCCCGTCCGCCGCGCACCCGCTGGGCACCGACAACCTCGGCCGCGACGTCCTCGCCCGCCTCGGCCACGGCGCGGCCCGCACCGCGCTGGCGGCCGTCGCGGTCGGAGCCGTGACCCTCCTCCTCGGCCTCGTCCTCGGAGCCGTACGCGCCGGAGCGCTCACCGAGACCGCGAACGCGCTCCCCGCCGTCCTTGCCGGTCTCGTCGTCGCGGGCATCGCCGGGCCGGGCCCCTGGGGCGCGGCTGCCGCCGTCGCCGCCGTCGCCTGGGCCCCGCTCGCCGCGCACACCGCAGCCCTGTACGCCCAGGAGAAGGCGGCCCCGCACCTCGCCGCCGCCGTCGTCCTCGGCGCGGACCGGGCCCATCTGCTGCGCCGCCACGTCCTGCCCGGAGTCCTGCCGCCCGTCGCCCGGCACGCCCTCCTGCGGGTCCCGGCCGTCGCGCTCGCCCTCGCCTCCCTCGGCTTCCTCGGCCTCGGCACACAGGCACCCGCGCCGGAGTGGGGCCGGATGCTGTCGGAGAACCTGCCGTACGCGGAACGCGCCCCGTGGGCGGTCCTCGCCCCCGCCGTCGCCCTCGCCGCCCTCGGCGCGCTGGCCGTCCTCACCTCGGCCGCCGTGCGCGGGCGCACCCCGGCGGGCCTGAAGTGAACCCGCCCGCGCCGGTACGCGGACCCGGGGGCGCCCCGTGACCTCGCCCCCGCGCGCCCCCGCCGAGGCGCGCCGCCGGCTCCGGCTCGCGAGCGCGCCCACCCCCTACCTCCGGCTCCTGACCGCCACCCAGTTCGCCTTCAACACCGGCTTCTACGCCGTCCTGCCCTACCTGGCCACCCACCTCGGCAGCGGGCTCGGCATGGCGGGCTGGCTCGTCGGGCTCGTCCTCGGACTGCGCACCTTCAGCCAGCAGGGCCTGTTCGTCGTCGGCGGCGCGCTCACCGACCGGTACGGCCCGCGCCCCGTCGTGCTGGCGGGCTGCGCCCTGCGGATCGCCGGGTTCGGCTGGCTCGCCCTCGCCGGATCCACGGCCACCGTCATCGCCGCCGTGCTCCTCATCGGCTTCGCCGCCGCGCTGTTCTCCCCGGCCGTCGAGTCCGAGGCCGCCCGCGAGGCCGTCCGGCACGAACGGGACACCGGCACGCCGCGCGCCCACGTCCTCGCCCTGTTCTCCGCCGCCGGGCAGGCCGGGGCGTTCCTCGGACCGCTGCTCGGCTCGCTGCTCCTGCTGCTCGGCGGCGGCTTCCGGGCCGCCTGCCTCGCCGGGGCCCTCGTCTTCGCCGCCGTCCTGGCCGGGCACGCCCGGCTGATGCCGCGCGCCGACCGCGTACCGGACCGGACCCGCGCCGCCGTCACCCGTACGGCCCAACAGGGGCGATCGTCCTGGCGGGCGGTGTTCGCCAACCGGGCGTTCCTGCTGCTCTGCCTCGCGTACAGCAGCTACCTCGTCGCGTACAACCAGCTCTACCTCGCGCTGCCCCTCGAGGTGGAACGGGCCACCGGGTCGGAGGCCGCCCTCGGCTGGCTCTTCGCGCTGTCCTCGCTGCTGGTCGTCGTCGCCCAGCTGCCGCTGACCCGCTGGTCCGCCCACCGCATCGCCCCGCGCACCGCCCTGGTCACCGGCCTCGTGGTCGTCGCCGCCGGGTTCGCCGCCGTACCGCTCGCACCCGCCGGCCCCGGCGGTCTGCTGCCCGGCGCGGCGCTCGTCGTCCTGCTCACCCTGGGCCAGATGCTGCTGGTCCCCGCCGCCCGGAGCCTGGTGCCGGACCTGGTCGAGGACGCCCGGCTCGGGCTGGCGACCGGGGCCCTGTCCTCCGTGTCGGGGTTCGCGGTCCTCGGCGGGAGCGCGGCGACCGGGGCGCTCCTCGACGCACCCGCGCCCGTCCGGTGGGCGGCGCTCGCGGCGGTCCCGCTGGCCGGGGCGGCGCTGGCGTTCACCCTTCCGGCGGGACGCGGCGGGAAGGAAGCGGAGGCGCGCGCGGTTACGGGGTAGAAGCATCGGACCGACCGCCCCGCAGGGACCAGGAGGACGTACGCATGACCGCCGCACTCTCCACCGAGCTCAAGAACCTGCTCGACACCCCCGTGTTCGTCAACATCGCCACCATCCAGCCCGACGGCAGCCCCCAGGTCTCCCCGGTCTGGGTGAAGCGCGACGGCGACGACGTGCTGATCTCCACCACCGCCGGCCGCCGCAAGGAGAAGAACCTCCGCCGCGACCCGCGCGTCACCGTGGTCGTCCAGCCCTTCGACGCCCCGTACAGCTACGCCGAGATCCGCGGCGAGGCGACGCTCACGACGGACGGCGGTCAGGAGCTGATCGACGAGCTCTCGCTGAAGTACACCGGCAAGCCGTACGCGGAGTTCAACCCGAACTCCGGCGCCGACGACCCCCGCGTGGTCGTCCGCATCTCCCCGCGCAAGGTCGTCGGCAGCATCTGAGGCTCCGAAAGGCCGCTCGCACACCCCGGAAAACGCTCTCCGGACCGGTTCGGGCCATCCCGGTACCAGAAAGTTGTCCCCGCGATCCCCAAGGGTCGCGGGGCACTGGTGCGGGCCTACTACCCTTGAGGCGTGACTATTCGCCTGCACGACACCAACGCCCGGCAGATCCGTGACTTCGTCCCGCTCGCAGCGGGCTGTGTCTCGATCTACCTCTGTGGCGCCACTGTCCAGGCAGCACCGCATATCGGCCACATCCGCTCGGGCCTGAACTTCGACATCATGCGCCGGTGGTTCAGCTACCGCGGCTACGACGTCACGTTCATCCGGAACGTCACCGACATCGACGACAAGATCATCGCGAAGTCCGCCGAGCAGGGCCGCCCGTGGTGGTCGATCGGCTACGAGAACGAGCGCGCGTTCAACAACGGCTACGACGTGCTCGGCTGCCTGCCGCCCACCTACGAGCCCCGCGCCACCGGCCACATCCCCGAGATGATCGAGATGATGCGCGGCCTGATCGAGCGCGGTCACGCCTACGAGGCCGACGGCAACGTCTACTTCGACGTGCGCTCCCTGCCCAGCTATCTGGAGCTCTCCAACCAGGAGCTGGACGATCTGCGCCAGCCCTCCGGCGAGGGCGAGACCGGCAAGCGCGACCAGCGCGACTTCGCCATGTGGAAGGCCGTGAAGCCGGGCGAGCCCAGCTGGGAGACGCCCTGGGGCCGCGGCCGGCCCGGCTGGCACCTGGAGTGCTCCGCGATGGCCCACAAGTACCTGGGCTCCGCCTTCGACATCCACGGCGGCGGCATCGACCTGATCTTCCCGCACCACGAGAACGAGATCGCCCAGGCCAAGGCCTACGGCGACGCGTTCGCGAAGTACTGGGTGCACAACGGCTGGGTCACCATGTCCGGCGAGAAGATGTCGAAGTCGCTGGGCAACTCCGTCCTCGTCAGCGAGATGGTCAAGCAGTGGCGTCCGATCGTCCTGCGCTACTACCTCGGCACCCCGCACTACCGGTCGATGATCGAGTACAGCGAGGAGGCCCTGCGCGAGGCCGAGTCCGCGTTCGCGCGGATCGAGGGCTTCGTCCAGCGCGTCACCGAGAAGGCCGGGGAGACCGTTCCCCCCGCCGCCGAGGTGCCGCCCGCCTTCGCCGAGGCGATGGACGAGGACCTGGGCGTGCCGCAGGCGCTGGCGATCATCCACACCACCGTCCGCCAGGGCAACAGCGCGCTCGCCGCCGACGACAAGGAAGCCGCCACCGCCCGCCTCGCCGAGGTCCGGGCCATGCTCGGCGTCCTCGGCCTGGACCCGCTCGACCCGCACTGGGCCGGCGAGGGCGACCGGGGCGAGGACCTGCACGGCGTCGTCGACACCCTCGTCCGCCTCGTCCTCGACCAGCGCCAGTCGGCCCGCGCCCGCAAGGACTGGGCCGCCGCCGACGCCATCCGCGACCAGCTCAACCAGTCCGGCCTCGTCATCGAGGACAGCCCCACCGGCCCCCGGTGGACGCTGGGACCGCGCTGAGCACCCGCTCCGAGCAGTGAGATTGTGCCGCCCGGCGATCCGGGCGGCACACTTTCCTTATACGTACGTACGTCTGAAAGCAACGAAACAGGTAGAGATCATGGCCGGGAACAGCCAGCGCAGGAACCGCCGCACGTCCAACAAGAAGGGCATGCAGGTCGGCAGCGGTGGCCAGCGACGCCGTGGTCTCGAAGGCAAGGGACCCACGCCGCCCGCCGCCGCCCGCAAGGGACACAAGAAGAACCGGGTCGCCGGCGCCCAGGCCAAGCAGGCCGCGGCCCGCCGCCCCGCGCCCCGGCGCGGCGGCGTGAAGGGCACCTCGGAGATGGTCGTCGGCCGCAACCCGGTCTACGAGGCCCTGCGCGACGGCGTGCCCGCCAGCACCCTGTACGTCCAGCAGTACATCGACAACGACGAGCGCGTCCGCGACGCCCTCAAGCTCGCCGGCGAGCGCGGCAACATCAACCTGATGGAGGCCCCGCGCCCCGAGCTGGACCGGATGACGAACGGCCTGAACCACCAGGGCCTCGTCCTCCAGGTCCCGCCGTACGAGTACGCGCACCCGGAGGACCTCACCGCCGCCGCGTACGACAACAACGAGGACCCGCTGATCGTCGCCCTCGACGGGGTGACCGACCCGCGCAACCTCGGCGCGATCGTCCGCTCGGTCTCCGCGTTCGGCGGTCACGGCGTGGTCGTCCCCGAGCGCCGCGCGGCCGGCATGACCGCGGGCGCCTGGAAGTCCTCGGCCGGCACGGCGGCCCGCACGCCCGTCTCCCGGGTCACCAACCTCACCCGCGCGCTGGAGGGCTACCAGAAGGCGGGCCTCACGGTCGTCGGCCTGGCCGCCGACGGCGAGCACACGGTGGAGGACCTGGAGCAGCTGGCCGGGCCGGTCGTCATCGTCATCGGCAGCGAGGGCAAGGGCCTCGGCCGTCTCGTCGGCGAGACCTGCGACTACCGGGTGCGGATCTCGATGCCGGGCGGCGCGGAGTCGCTCAACGCCGGTGTCGCGGCGGGCATCGTGCTGTACGAGGTGGCGCGCCGCCGTAGTTAGCCGAGCCGCCCGCCGGGATGTCCCGGCGGTGCGCGCACCGGGGTGGACCCGCTCCCCGCGGGGAGAACGGGTCTGCTCCCCGGGCGAGTTGAGGGGACGACCCGGGGCGCGTCGACGCGCGAACGCCGAACACAGTTCCAGGATGCCCGAGTTTGGCCGGATCTTGACGGGTCTCGGACAGATCCGGGCGGTCAAGGCAGTGTCCTAAACACACATCACTCGGTTAGATGAGTGTGGACACCAGAACGCCTCGGTTCGACGAGCAACCCGCCCTGAGCATGACCAAGGTGGACAGCGACCCCGCGCAGGTCATCGTCAACCACGCCAGCTTCCGGGTGCAGCTCGCCCCGGGCCAGCGCGCACGGCTGCGCGGTGCCCCCGCGGAAACGGCCCGCATCCCCGCCATGAGCGGCGCCGCCGGAGGCCGCAGGCGGGCACCGGTCGTCTGGAGCGGGAAATCCGCTCCTGGCGACCCCGGCGCGACGGGCCTCCTCCAGGCCGTGCGCAACTCCACCGCCGGGCACCTCGACGCCGGACCCGGCGGGGTCTCCGGGGACGGGCACGGGCACGAAGCGGGCGCGACGCAGGTCATCCCGCTCCTGGAGGAGACGCAGCCCAACCCCGTACTGACCGCCCCTCACCAGCCGGGACGCACCGGCCCGCTGCTGCCGCCCATGCGGCAGGCCGTCGGCGCGTACGACGATCCGGCCGACGACCTCGGCCGGCCCGGCGCCCCCGGCGACGACGACTACGACGAAGCAGCCGACTCCCGCGCCCGGCGGAACGGCAACGACCCCGTCCGGCACGCCTATTACCCCGGCCACCGGATGAACCTGGGCGTCGTCCTGCTCCCCATGCGGGTGCTCCTCGGCTTCATCTCCATCTACGCCGGCATGGGCAAGCTGTGCGACCCCGTCTACTTCGACGGCGGCGAGCGCGGCTCGATGGTGAAGTGGCTGACCTCCCTGCACCCGTGGGCCGCCGCCGAGCCGCTGCGCGACTTCGCGCTCTCCCACCCGGTCGGCGCCGGACTGACCGTCGCCTTCCTCCAGGTGGTGGTCGGCGTGCTCACCGTCCTCGGACTCTGGCAGCGGGTCGCCGCCGCGTTCGGCGCGCTGCTCTCCGCCGCGCTGCTGGTCACGGTGAGCTGGCGCACGGTCGCGGTGTACGACGCACCCGACATCATCCTGCTGGCCGCCTGGAGCCCGCTGATCATCGCGGGCGCGCCGGTCTACTCCGTGGACGGCCGACTGGCCGGGGAAGCCTGGCGCAAGCTCGGCCCGCGCTCGGAGATCTGGGACCTGCGCCGCCGGGTCCTGCGCCGGGGCACCGTCGTCGGCACGGTCGTCGTCGGCCTCACCCTGCTCATCGGCTCCATCCTCGGCGGCGCGGTCCGCTCCACCGAGGTCGTCACCGTCCCCGGCCGCAACGACAACCCCACCAACCGCCTCCCCGGCATGCCGCTGCCCCAGGAGTCCACCGGCGAGCGCCAGTCCTCCCGTACGCCCGACCAGCAGCGGCAGCCGGAGCCCACCCGCTCCGGCGCGGCCACCGCCCCCGCCCCCGGCCAGGCCACCCCGGGCGCGCCCCGCGAATCCGGCGGCCAGAGCACCGGTTCGGACACCCAGCCCAGCCAGACCCAGGGCACGGGCCAGGCGCCCCCGCAGCAGTCCACCCCGCAGCAGCCCCCGGCCGCCACCAGCGCCGGACCGGCCTCGTCCGGATCCACCGGCGGCGACGCCTCCTCCGGCGGCGGCGGCGAACCGGCGCCCACCGGCGGCTCGACCTCCTCCGGCGGCGAGGGATCCACCTCCGGCGGCGGCCGGAACCCGATCGGCGGCCTGCTCGGCTGACCCCGTACGACAGCGACGAGAAGCGGCCCCCACTCGGATTTCCGTCCGGGCGGGGGCCGCCTCTCATTGCTGTCGTACGGGCGCGGGCCGCTGTCAGCCGGCGGGGGAGCCGAGCTCGCGGGCCGCCTCGGTCAGGTCCTTCGCGGTGTCGATGGCCCGCCAGTACGCCCCGTTCGGCAGCGGATACCCGGCCAGCCGGCGCTCACGCGCGAGCCGCGGGAACGTGGTCCGCTCGTGGTCGCCCCGGTCGGGCAGCAGCTTCGTGAACGCGGGCGAGAACACGTACACCCCGGCGTTGATCAGATACGGCGAGGGCGGCGACTCGATGAAGTCGGTGATGTGCCCGAACGCGTCGGTCTCCACGGCGCCCCAGGGAATCCGCGGCCGGGCGAGGGCCAGCGTGGCCGTCGCGTCGCGCTCCGCGTGGAAGGCGGCCATCTCACGCAGCGAGAAGCGCGTCCAGATGTCGCCGTTGGTGGCGTACCAGGGCTGCTCCGGGTCGGGCAGCCGCCCGGCCGCGTACTTCAGCCCGCCGCCGCGCCCCAGCGGCTCGGTCTCCACGACGGTGGTGACCCGCAGCGGCAGTACGGCGGCCTCCAGCCACTCCTGGAGAACCTCGGCGAGATGCCCGCAGGAGACCACGGCGTCGGTGACTCCCTCGGAAGCCAGCCAGGACAGCTGATGGCCGATGATCGGAGTCCCGGTTCCGGGGATCTCGACCATCGGCTTGGGGCGGTCGTCGGTGTACGGCCGCAGCCGTGACCCCTGGCCACCGGCAAGGATCACGGCCTGCGTCGGATACGTATGCATGGCAGGCACGATATGCGGTGCCCGCCGGCCGAAGGCGGCGCTCGGCGCGCCCGCCGCCGGGGCTCAGCTGAACTGCGCGACGCCGGAGGCGAACGAGGTGTCGCAGACGGGCCGGGAGAAGCGGTGCGCACGGGTCGGGCCGTACTGCTCGACGGCCGCCTTGCCGAGGGCCTTCGCGATCGACATGCAGTGGCGGGCGAGCGACGGGCGCTGCTCGACGGCGCGCTGGAGGCCCGTGAGCGCGCTGCCCGGGTCCTTCTCCTGAAGCTCCACGAGCAGCTTCTCGCGCAGGACGTCCTGCGGGGCGTGCGGCTTCGCGGGCTTGGACACGGTCTCCGAGGAGGCGGCCAGCAGCTTGGAGTCGTTGTCCGTCGCCGCCCACGGAACGCTGGTGACCGCGAGGGTCCCGGACAGAACCATGACGACGGGCAGGACGAGAGCGAGGGATCGGCCGATGCGGCGCGCGGTGTGGGTCACGCAGTGAGCGTAGCGGCCAGTGATGACTTGGCGACAATTCGTCACCCTCGCGGGGGATGGTTCGACGCGCCCTTTCGAATACGAGGTTGACGAACGGAGGCGAAATGCCCTGTGTGCCGGGGTATTTGATGCCACCCGGCACCGAAACCCCCACCGGCCGGGACCACGCAAACGGCCCCGCACCCCCTTGCGGGGAGTGCGGGGCCGGGCGTAGAGCGGGCGGCGGGTCAGTTGGTGAGACGCTCGCCGGTGGAGGTCGCGAAGACGTGCAGCTCGTCCGGGCGCGGCACGACGTGCAGCTCGGTGCCCTTCTCCGGGACGGCACGGCCGCCGACGCGGACGACCAGGTCCTTGTGCTCGCCGCCGACCTGCGCGCCACCGTAGACGAAGCCGTCGGCGCCGAGCTCCTCGACGACGTTCACGGAGACGGCGAGACCGGCCGGCGCGTCCGAGGAGTCCTTGGTCAGCGACTTCGCGGCGGCGCCACCGTGCTCGACGATGTCGAAGTGCTCGGGGCGGATGCCGACCGTGACGGTGGTGTCACCGCGGTCCGCGGCGGCGCTGAGCGCCTCGCGGGACACCGGGACGACGCTGTTGCCGAACTTCACGCCGCCGTCGGTGATCGGGACCTCGATGAGGTTCATCGCGGGGGAGCCGATGAAGCCGGCGACGAAGAGGTTCGCCGGGCGGTCGTACATGTTGCGCGGCGAGTCGACCTGCTGGAGCAGCCCGTCCTTCAGCACCGCGACCCGGTCGCCCATGGTGAGGGCCTCGACCTGGTCGTGGGTGACGTACACGGTGGTGATGCCCAGCCGGCGCTGGAGCGAGGCGATCTGCGTACGGGTGGAGACACGGAGCTTGGCGTCGAGGTTCGACAGCGGCTCGTCCATGAGGAAGACCTGCGGCTCACGCACGATGGCCCGGCCCATCGCCACACGCTGACGCTGACCACCGGAGAGCGCCTTCGGCTTGCGGTCCAGGTAGTCGGTGAGGTCCAGCATCTTGGCGGCCTCTTCGACCTTCGCCCGGATCTCGGTCTTGTTGATACCGGCGATCTTCAGGGCGAAGCCCATGTTGTCCGCGACGGACATGTGCGGGTAGAGCGCGTAGTTCTGGAACACCATGGCGATGTCCCGGTCCTTCGGCGGCAGGTGGGTGACATCGCGGTCACCGATGCGGATGGCACCGCCGTTGACGTCCTCGAGACCCGCGAGCATGCGCAGGGAGGTCGACTTGCCACAACCGGAGGGACCGACGAGGACGAGGAACTCGCCGTCCTCGATGTCGATCTCGAGCTGGTCCACGGCCGGCTTCGTGGAGCCGGGGTAGACGCGGGACGCCTTGTCGAACGTGACACTGGCCATGCTGAATCTTCTCCTCAACCGGCAGGAACGTGCCGGACGATCCGAGTAGGGAGTGGTCTGGTCCACAGACGCGAACCTGCCGTGACGCTACCTGGCGGTCATGTGGTCTGTCAGTACCTCCTGGGTCACGAAAATCGCCTCGTGAACGTGGGAGATGCCAGAGCAATGCACTTTTGGCCCGCCCCCGTGTGAGGGGAGCTTCCTGCTTCGACGTCCACCGCCGACCGGACGCCGCCCTGAAGGCGACACCCCGCCAGTCTCACGCGGACTCCACAGGCATCACGGCCGACGGCCCGTCGGTCCGGAGCGTACTTTCTTGCGTATCCCCTGGCTGACTATGCCGTCAGCACCACGTCCGGTACCTCGGACGACCTGATCACCGGTGGCATGGCCCGCCCCGGAGGCAGCGCCGACGCCAGCAGCTCGTACATCCGCATCCCCTCCTCCCGCAGATTCCGTGCCGCGTTCACATCTCGGTCGTGCACCGCACCACACCCACCGCAGGACCAGCCGCGCAGGGCCAGATCCAGCTTCGGCCCCGTCGTCCCACATGCCGAGCAGCGCCGCGTCGAGGGGAAGAAACGGTCGACGACGACCAGCGTCCGGCCGTACCACGCGCACTTGTACCGCAACTGCCGGAGCAGCTCGCCCCACGAGGCATCCAGGATCGCCCGGTTCAGCCCCGCCTTTCGCCGACGTCCCCTCCCTCCCGGTGACCGCAAGAGCGAGGCGACGGCCAGGTCCTCCACCACGAGCACTTGGTTCTCGCGCACGAGGCGGGTGGTGAGCTGGTCCAACGCGTCCCTGCGGACATCGCTGATCAGGGCGTACAGCCGGGCGATCTCCTGCCGCGCCTTCTCTCTGTTCCTTGATCCCTTTTCCTTGCGGTGCAGGCCCCGCTGGAGAGCCGCGATCTTCGCCCCGTACTTCTTGAGCAGTCGCGGGTGGTCGGCCTTCTCCCCGTCGTCCAGCGTGACCAGCGTCGCCAGACCGAGGTCCAGACCGACCGCCTTCGGCACGCCACCGTCCCGCAGAAACACGGGCGGCAGCGGCTCGATCCGCTCCTCCACCAGCACGGAGACGAAGAAGCGGCCCGCCCGGTCACGGCTCACTGTCAGCTTCACCGGCCGCACGCCCGCTGGGAGCGGCCGGGACCAGCGGATACGGAGCGGCCCGGACTGCTTGGCCAACGCGATCAGCCCCGTACCCGGCCGCTCCGGGTCCTCCACCCAGCGGAAGCCCGTACGGACGTACGTCGCGGAGTCCCGGGAGCGGCTCTTCTTCCTACGCTTCGGGTGCTTGGCCGTTGCCTTGAAGAACCGTCCGAACGCGGCGTCGAGGTGGCGGAGCGCCTGCTGAAGAACGGTCGAGGACACCTCCTGCAACCATCGCGTCTCTTCGGCGTTCCGCCAGCCTGTGAGAGCCCGGCAGGATTCCGCGAACCCGAGCGACACCCGGTGCTCGCGCCAGGCCCTGTCCCGCAGGGCGAGGCCCTCGTTGTAGACCCAGCGGCAGGCGCCGAAGGTCTTGATCAACTGATCTGCCTGGGTAGGGGAGGGGTAGCAGCGGTACCGGTAGACACGCTGGCAGGTGCCGGCTTCCGGCGTCCGCCGCCGCATGGGTACGGCCACCCGCTGCTGATGCTTGACCCGGCCGGGAACGCCCAACGCCTCACGCTTGACGCGCCTCGCCCCCGCGCCGGTGACGCGGAGCTGCCCGTCGCTTTCCATCGACCCTCCCCCTGTCCGATATTCGGATGGCACTTCAGTGCCTTCAACGAACAGGTGAGTGGGAGGTCACGGCTGCCCGATATGCCTGTCCGTGGGGAAGCTGGGCTGTGTAGAGTTGTGATGTCTCGATGCGCGTCCTCGGCGTGCGGAGTGTGCCTCCTTAGCTCAGTCCGGCCCAGAGCGGCTGTCTTGTAAACAGCAGGTCGTCGGTTCGAATCCGACAGGGGGCTCAGCGTGAAGCCCAGGTCAGACATCGTCTGACCTGGGCTTCTGCCGTTCCCCCTGCCCCCTGACAGGGCCGCCGCGAGCCCGCGCCACCATGGGTGGGACCGCCCGCACCGCCGGCGTCCGGTGTGGCCACCGTTCTTCGGGTGGGCTCTCGGTCCACTGTGGCGAGAGCGAAGAACGGCGGCGGCCGTTACCTGCGGGGAGCGCCGGGCGTGAGGCCCGTGCTCCGCGATCCCCACTGTCGCCCGGATGGGCCGGGCCCGGCCACACTGTTGCGGCTGAGTGCAAAAGCGCACGTCATCGGGCCAGGACGGGACGCTGCCGGGCGCGGCCTCACCGGTGGGTTCGTTCCGCTGCGGGGTGCGGGGGCGTCCGGTGGTGGGCGTGCCGTACGCGAAGCAGCAGGGTGCGGGTGTCGGGACGGTCGGCGGGGGTGCGGGCCAGGCAGTCGCGGATGATCTTGTGCCAGGGGTGCGGCAGCGTGGCCGACAGCCGCAGTGCCTGCGTTCGCCCGGCGTAGCGCGTGGCCGCGTCGCACCGGGCGCCCGTCGTGCCGCCCGGCAGGGGGAACGCGCCGGTCAGGACGACATGGGCGAGGACGCCGAAGGCCCATACGTCGACCGACGGCCGCACGCGTGTGCCCCGCTCGTCCATCTCCGGCCACAGTTGTTCCGGCGGGGTGTAGTCGCGGCTGGCGTAGGGGGGTGCGTAGGCGTGTGCGCCCTCCAGTTCGGCGGCCGTGTTGAAGTCGGCCAGGCGGACCGAACCGTCCGCCATCACCAGGATGTTGGCCGGTTTGAGGTCGCCGTGTACCCAGCCCGCGTCGTGCAGCTGGGTCAGGCCCTCGCAGATCTGCATCAGCACCGTGCCGGGATCGGCGGGCGCCGGGGCGGTGTCCAGGCACCGGTTGGCCCGTTCCAGGACCAGGACGGTGGCGCCGTCGAGTTCCGGGTGCCGGGGATCGTCGACGACGAGGGTGTCGTACATCCGGATCAGCCGCGGTGACCGCAGGCGGCCGAGGAAGGTCACTTCCCGCTCGATCAGGCCGCGCAGGTGGTCCGGCCGGCGGGGGGTGCGGGGGCCGGGCGGCCAGAACTTCAGGGCGACGGTGCGGGGCGTGCCGTGGGTGGAGTGTGCTCCGTACACGGTGGTGAAGGCGCCCGACGCGAGGGGCTCGCGGACTTCCCAGTCCCCGACGCGGTAGCCCTTCGGGACGGTGACGGTGTGCCGGTCGGCCTTCATCTGCATCCCTCGTACGCGGGCGCGGCGAGTACGACGAGGTCGTCCTCGCGCACCAGGTCGAAGCGCAGGGCGAGGGAGGCCAGGGTGTCCTTCTTGCCGTTGGAGCGCCGGCCGGGTTCGGCCGCCTCCGGGCCTGGCCGTACGCGCAGCTTCAGGGCCAGGTAGTCGATGTTCCAGTAGACGGAGGAGCGGCTGACCGCCGGCCATACCGGGCGCAGCCGTTGTACGAGTTGGTCGACCGCGGGGGTCGGGGCGTGCGGTTCGCCGCGCAGGCGGGGTTCGCACAGGGCGGCCAGGACCGCGAAGTAGCGTTTGGTGCGGTCGAGCGTGAACGCGGGGGCCGTCACGGACCCCGGCAGTTCCCGGGCCTCCGCGCTCGCGAAGACCTGGCGCGGCGCCCATACGTCGAAGGTCAGCAGATCGCCCGCGGCGGGCAGCACGACACGGGAGAACTCGAACGCCACGGGTGCGTCGACCCGGCCGGGGGCGACCTTGATGTGTTCGCCGGCGCCCTCCGGGTTCTCCACCACGTAGGTCTGCCCGGCGCTGCGGTTGGTCAGCAGCCAGAAGTCGCGCTGTGCGGAGATCTCCCCGGCGAACCGGGGGACGCCCTCGTGGGCGATGGTGAGGCCGCCGGGCGTTTCCCGTCGGCCGAAGGCCAGACTCTCACCGGGGGCGATCCTGATCTGGTCGCCCGGACGCGCGCATGCCGGAGGTACGACGATGACGCTGTACATGGACTTGTCCCCTCGTCAAGCCATGAGGGCCACCCTCCCCCGGTCCAACATGGGGGAGGGTAAGCGAGGTTGACGTCGGGCGCAAAGGATGTCCGGTGTTCGGCGCGCGGGTCACCAGTCGAAGAGGCCCTCGAGGGAGATGCCGCCCATGCCCGCCCCGACCGTGGCGTCCATGGTCTGGCCCACGACGGGGAACTTCCCGAAGGCCGCGCCCCGGCCGGTGAGGGTTCCCATGCCGAACTGGTAGAGCGAGGTGTGGAATTCGCTGCTGTCCCAGCCGTAGGCGGTGCCGTTGAGCACGACGCTCGCGGCTCCCGCGGCCAGGCTGAGGATGGTGAGGGTGGCGCCGACGGCCTGCCCGCCGGGGATGAAGCTGGCGATCGTGCCGGCCTGACCCAGCCAGCTGGACCAGTTGCCCGTGACCGTCGCCCACTCCGCGGGGTCGTCGACGTCCTCCGGCCAGAGGCCGATGTCGGCGTACCAGGGTTTGTCCTGGTCGTCGTTCTGCGACGGGTCGATCCCGACCCCTTCGCACTCCGCGGCCTCGTCCGCGGCTGCCTGTGCCGCGGCCGCGAGCTCCGCGTCGCGTCGTGCCGCCGCCGTCTCCTGGGCCTGGCTCGCGGCGTCGGCCGCGGCCTGGGCGTCCTGTCCGGCCTGTTCGGCGGAGGCCTGGGCCCGGGTGGCGGAGCCCTGGGCGGCGGTCGCGTACGTCACCGCCTGGGCCGCCGACGCCTTCGCCTGCCGCATCGAGTAGTTGGCGCTGCGGGCCGCGACCTGTGCCACGGCGGCGGCCTGTTCGGCGGAGTGCGCGGAGCGGGCGGCGTCGGCGGCCGACGCGTCGGCCGCGTCGGCGTTGGCCTTCGCCTGCTGCGCCGAGTTCGCGGCGTCCGTGGCGTGGTCACGGGCCCGTGCCGCCCAGGCGGCTGCCTCGGTCGCGGCCTGGCGGGCCTCGGCTGCCGCCCGGGAGGCGAGTGCCGCGTCCTGCTGTGCCTGGGCTGCGGTCCGCGCGGCGTGCGCGATCGCGGCGCGGATCGCGGAGATGTGGGTGGCCTGGTCGTGGTCGAGACGGGCGGCGACGAACTGGTCGCGGACGACGAACCTCCGTCGCATCCGGGAGGGGCCCTCCATGGCGATCCGGGCGGCCGCCGTCAGGTAGGCGCCCCCGGTGCCGATCAGCCGCAGGATCTCGACCCGGTCGTCCTCCTTGACGGCTTCGGGCATCTCCAGCCGCAGGAAGCGGTGCAGGGCGGTGGCGGTTCCCGCGTCGAGCGCGGCCTGGGCCTTGGCGTGTACGGCGTTTCCGGGGGTGCCGTTCAGCAGTTTGAGTACGGCGACGCGGTAGTCGGTCTCCGCCGCGGCGATGGCTCCGGTGTCGAGGAAGGCGGTCGCCGCGTCGGTGTCGTCGCTGGTCAGCGCGGTGTGCGCGGAGTAGGCGACCACGGAGGTGGACATGGTGGCCAGGGCCAGCACCGTCTCCCGGTCGTCCTGCCGCTGGGCGAGCAGCCGGTCGGCGTCGACCCAGTTCAGGACGGACGCGTCGGTGCCGGAGAGCGCGAACTCGACGGCCTCGCGGGTCCATGTTCCGGTGGAGTCCAGGAGTTTGACCGCGGCCTGCCGCCCGGTGGACGCCGCCGTGGCGGTGTCCCCGTCGCGCAGGGCCGACTCGGCCGCCGCGATCAGGTCCCGGGTCTCGGCCGTGAGCCGGTCCGCCTGCGTCCGCTGCCGGGCCGCCCGTTCCATCTCCTCGCTCTCCTCCTGGGCGAGCAGCCGGGCGAGGTCGATGCCGATCGCGGTGTCCTCGGTCAGCCGCGCGTTCTCCGCCGTCCGTGCCGCCTCCTCGACCTCCCGTGCCTCCTGCACCGCCTCGGACGCGGTGTTCGCCGCCTGGACCGCGGCGGCCGCGAAGGCCGTGGACCGCTTGGCGTACTCGATGGCCTTGCCCGCGTTGGCCGCGGCCTCGTCCGCCGCGTCGGCGGCGGCGTCCGCGTGGGCGGCCGCGCTCCGGGCCGCGTCGCGGGCCGTGCGGGCGGCCACCGCGGCCCGGTTGGCCAGTGTCCGGGCGGTGCCCGCCGCGCGGGTGGCGCGGGATGCCGCCGCGTTCGCCTCCGCCGCCGCCTGCCGGGCGGCCGCGGCCTGGGACTGTGCGGCGCCCGCCGAGGCGGCGGCGTCGGCGGCGTGGTTCGCCGCCTGTGCCGCGTTGCTCGCCGCGCCCGCCGCGGCGGTGCCGGCCGCGGAGGCCTCGGCCGAGGCCACGGCCGCCTGGTCCGCCGCCTCTGCCGCCGTACGCGCCCGGCCCGCCGCGGCCCGTGCGCCCTCGGCGGCGGCCCGTGCGGCGGAGGCCTTCGACGCGTCGGCCGACGCGGCGATGGCGGCGTTGTAGGCGCCCGCCGCGGCGCGCCCGGCGGCGGCGGCCGCCGCGGCGGCGCCCTGGGCCGCCAGGGCCGCGCGGTACGACGCCGCCTGGGCGGTGCGGGACGCCGCGATGGCGGTGTTGGCGGCGCTCGCCGCGCCGCGTGCCGCGCCGGCCGCGTCGTTCGCGGCCTTGGCCGACTTGGCGACGTCGTTCTGCGCGGCCCGCGCCTCGTCCGCCGCCCTGAGGGCGGCGGCCTTGGCCTTCTCGGCCGCGTCCTTGGCCCGTGCGGAGGCGGCGACCGCCTGCGCGGTCCGGAGCTTCGCCTGTTGTCCCTCGCGCTCGACGATGTCGACGAGTTGGCCGATGGTCGCGGCCTCCTCGTCCCGGGACCGCGCGATGTACTGGCCGGAGGCCAGGAACCAGGAGATCGCTGCGGGCGAGCCGTCGCTGAGCGCGCGTTCGGCGTACTTCTTCACCTCGGGGGAGGCGGTGGCGAGGAGGGTGAGGACCGCGACCCGGTCGTCCTCCGCCTGTGCGGTGTACCGCGTGTCGGTGAGGAAGGTCCGCATCGACCGCAGCGTGCCCGTGTCCAGGGCCGCGCCGGCCTTCCTGCGGACCGCCGGGCCGCTGTTGTCCGAGACGGTGAGGACCGCGACGCGCTGGTCCTCCAGGACGGGCGTCCGGAACCCGTCGCTCAGGAAGGCCGATACGGCGGTGTCGCCGGCGCTCAGGGCCGTACCCGCGCTCGCCCGGGTCGCCGTGCCCGCGTCGGGCAGGCAGGCGAGGATCGCGATCCGGTTGTCCTCCGCCCGTGCGGCGGGCAGCCGACGGGTGAGGAAGTCGGTGACGGCCGCCGGTGTGCCGGTGGCGAGCGCGGTGGCCGCGGCCTCGCGCACCGCGCGTCCGCCGGTCTTGTACTCCCATACGGCCCGGCCCCGTTCGGTGTCGGGCAGACCGTGGTAGGTGCCGTCCTCGTCGGCGGCACGGGCGGGCGTGGCGGCGCCGAGGGTGAGCGCGGCGGGCAGGGCGGAGACCATCGTGGCTCCGGCGATCGTGGCGAGTATGCGGCGTCTGCTCCACAGTGAGGGCGGCACAACGGCATCCTTCCGGGTGGGTGCGTGGGTGCGTGGGTGCGTGGGTGCATGGGCGCGTGGGGGCAGGGGTGCAGGAGGTGCGGGGGTGCGAGGGGGGTGTCGCACGCTAGCTCCCCGTACGCAGGGGCACAGCCTCGAACTTTCGAGGGGCGGCCCGGACGCCGGCGCTGGTAGCTGTTGGTACCCAGCCCGTCGCCAACTCCCGTACGGAGGAACTCTCGTGAGACGCTGGCTCCCTCTGGGGCTCGTCGCCGCGGCCGCCGCCGCCGCACTGCCGCTGTTGATCGTCCCCGGCTCGCCGGCCTCGGCCGACGGCGTTCCGCCGGTCGCTGTCGAGGACTTCGCCTATCCGAACGCCGATGAGATCTTCGCCGACACCGGTATCCGGCTGATCTCCGGCGACGGCAACATCACGCTCACCGCGTGCGGTCCCACCGGCCTGATCGAGGTCCACGCACGCGACCGGGAGAAGTTCTGCTTTTCCGTCAGGGGCGCCTCCGGCCGGGTCGCCATGGAGGTCGAGGCGGTGTACGGGATCAAGGGCGCCGACTACGAGATGACCGCCGACATGACGGTGGAGGGCACCGAGACCTCGTACGAGGTCGACCCCAACAGCTGGACCGCGGTGGGTGAGACCGCCGACCCCGAGGAGCGCGACCACACGCTCGTGGAACTGCGCACCACCAAGTGACCCGTCGCCCCTGCCCGTCCCGCTGCCTCTGCCTGTCCCGTCGCTCCTGCCTGTCCCGTCGCCTCCGCCTGTCCCGCCGAGAGGGATCCTCCATGTCCTCGCCCGTGCCTCGCCCCGGCCGACTCAGACTCGGTCTCACCCTGCTGGCCGCCGGCCTCCTGCTGTCCGTGCCGCTGCCTGCCGCCCACGCCGCGGTCGGCACCCCGACCCCCGACGGCGAGATGGCCTTCACCGCGCACCTCGACATCGGCGGCGACGGCACCCGCGCCTGCTCGGCCGCCCTGGTCGACCCGCGGTGGCTGGTCACCGCCGCCTCCTGCTTCGCCGAGGACCCGCAGTCCGGAACCGCTCCGGCAGCGGGAAAGCCCGGCCTGAAGACCACCGCGACGATCGGCCGCACCACGCTCTCGGGCGCCGGCGGCCATGTCACCGAGGTCGTGCAGATCGTGCCGCGGGCCGGCCGCGACCTGGTCTACGCCCGGCTGGCCACCCCCGCCGCCGGCATCGCGCCGGTGCCCCTGGCCGACTCCGGGCCGGCCGCCGGCGACGATCTGACCGTCCTCGGCTACGGCCGCACCAGCACCGCATGGGTGCCGGGCAGGCTCCACCAGGCGAACTACACCCTGGACGCGGCTGACGGACAGACCCTGACCATGAGCGGCAAGACCGCCGAGGACTCCGTCTGCAAGGGCGACACCGGCGGTCCGGTGCTGCGCGCCCGCGCAGGCGGGTACGAGCTGGTCGCCGTCAACTCCCGTGCCTGGCAGGGCGGCTGTCACGGCAGCGACGAGACCCGCACCGGCGCGATCGCCGCCCGCACCGACGGAACGCCCGGCGGCGCTTCGCTGAGGAGCGGACAGACGCTGCGCTCCGGCGACACGCTGCTGTCGAAGTCCGCCCGGGTCGCCATGGGCGCCGACGGCAATCTGACCGTCTCGTCCAACGCCGGCAAGACCCTGTGGTCCTCCGGCACGACCGGCAACCCCGGCGCCACCGCCGCCCTCGACACCCAGGGCAACCTGACCGTGAAGTCGGCCGGCGGAGCCACCCTCTGGCAGTCCAGGACCTCCGCGCCCGGCGGCACCGCCGCCCTCGACGACCGCGGCAGCCTCGTGGTGCGCAACGCCTCCGGCGAGAGCCTGTGGTCCAGCAACACCGTCGTGCGCAACGACCTGAACGGGGACGGCCGCTCGGACTTCACCGGCTGGTACGACTTCGGCGACGGCCGCGACGCCATCAACCGGTTCCTCACCGCCCCGGACGGCGCCTTCCTCGCACCCGGCAACGGCTGGATCACCACCATCGACACCTGGACGGCGGCCAGGGCGAAGGTGCTGACCGGTGACTACAACGGCGACGGCCTCGCCGACGTGGCCGGTGTCTACGGCTACGCCGACGGCACCATCGCCGTCTGGACCTGGCTGGCCAAGGGCGGCGGCTCCTACGCCACACCGTTCCGCTCCGTGGAGGTCGCCAACTGGACCTTCGCCCGCCTGACCTTCACCAGCGGCGACTTCGACGGCGACGGCCGCGACGACCTGGCCGCCTGGTACGACTACGCCGCCGGTCACGACCGGCTCTTCACCTTCCGGTCGACCGAGGCCGGGGGCTTCCGGGCTCCTGCCGCCTCCCTCACCCTCGACGCGGGCGGCTGGACGGCCGGCCTGGCCAAGCTGGTGACCGGGGACTACAACGGTGACGGCCGCGACGACATCGCCGCCTGGTACACCTACGACAGCGGCCTGGCCCGCACCTACACCTTCCGGGCCACCGCCGACGGCGGGTTCAGCGCCGGGGTCAGGGGCTGGGAGGGCGCCACCTGGGGCTCCCGGGACCGCACCACCGTCTACTCCGGCGACTTCGACGGCGACGGCCGCGACGACATCGCCGCCCACTACGACCACAGCGACGGCAGCGACAGCTTCCACACCTGGCTGGCCGACCCCGGCGGCTCGGTCGGCACCTACAGGGCCTCCGCGCGCATCCCCGCGGGGAACCTCAACCGCGTCAACATGAAGATCGCCGCAGGTGACTACAACGGCGACGGCCGCGACGACCTCGGCTTCATGCACGGCTACGCCAACGGCACCATCAGGATGTGGACGATGCCGTCCCTGAGCGACGGCACCTTCGGGGCGTACAGCGGCGGCTGGGCCTCCACCGGGTCGAGCTGGACCTTCGCCCGGGTCAATCCGATCGAGCGCTATCCCGTCTGACCGGCCCGGGAGGGGCGGTACCGCAGGTCCGCTGTTGACGAGAGGGCCCGCACCTGGTTTCCCCGGGTGCGGGCCCTCGGTGCGTGGCGCCATGCCCCGCCCTAGTGGTGCCATGTGGTGCCATGCGGTGTCTCCGTGGTGCCATTCGTGGGGCCGGTGGCCGTTCGGCGTGTGGTGTCGGGGTTGTCGTTGCGGTGAAAGTGCAGTTCACGGGCCTGTTCATGAATGCTGCGCCAAGGTGGCTCGACGTGGTGCCATCTGTGTGCCATGATGGCGTCATGGACCTCACCCCCTACGTCGACCACCTCCGGCGGGAACTCGCCGTCGCCGCGGATGCCAGCGGTGACGACGCCCGTGCCCTGGCCGAGCGGCTCAGCGCCCCGCTGGAGTCCGCCGCCCGGCTGACCCTGCTCAATGTGCTCTCCGCCGCCATGGCCGATGTCACCCGGGAGCTGGCCCCCGGTTCGGTCGACGTGCGGCTGCGCGGGCTCGATCCCGAGTTCGTGGTGACGCCGCCGCCGGTGCCCGAGCCGGTGCGGGAGGCACAGGAGCCGGCCGTGGCTCCTGTCGTGGCCGCACCGTCGGCCGCGGAAGCCGACGACGGCACCATGGTCCGGATCAACCTCCGTCTCCCGGCCCATCTCAAGGGCCGCGCGGAGAGTGCCGCGGCGGCGGAGGGCCTGTCGGTCAACGCCTGGCTCGTGCGGGCGGTGTCCGTCTCCCTCGACGGCGGGGGGCGCGCGAGCGCACCGGGCCGGGGCAAGGACGCGGGCGGGCGCGGCGGCTTCACCGGCTGGGTCCGCTAGGGCCGGACAGGCCCTGGCGACCGGGCCCTTCCCGCACCACTTTCACCGGCGGATCGCCGATCCGGCCGACGTCACAGATCACTCACCGAGTCACTCATCGAGCCAAGAGGACGGAACAGCCATGCCTTCTTTCGAGACCCCCGAGCCGATCTCCGCCGTCATCGAGCTGGACGCCGGTACCGCCCGCATCACCGCAGGCAAGCGCACCGACACGGTCGTCGAGGTGCTGCCGGGCAACGGGTCCGACGAGGACGACGTACGCGCCGTGCAGCAGACCCAGGTCTCCTGCTCGGGCGGCCGGCTCACCGTCAGGACCCCCAAGAAGCGGTCCCTGTTCGGCAAGCCGGGCGCCGTCGTCGTGAGCATCGAACTGCCCGCCGGGTCCGCTGTGCGCGGCACCTCCGCCCTGGGCGGCTTCTTCTGCGAAGGCCCGCTCGGCGAGGTGCAGCTACGGACCTCGCTCGGCGACCTCCAGGTGGACGAGGCGGCCCGTGCCGAGCTCAGGACCGACCACGGCGACATCCGGCTGAGCCGCTCCACCGGGGACGCCGAGGTCATCGGCTCCGGCCGGGTCGAGGTCGGTACGGTCGCCGGGGCGGCAGTCGTCAAGAACGGCAACGGCGCGACCGGGATCGACGAGGTCGGCGGCGAGCTGAAGGTCAACGCGGCCAACGGCGACATCTCCGTGGGCGTCGTGCGCGGCAGCGTCGTCGCCAAGTCCGCCAACGGCCGGATCGAGGTCGGCGTCGCCCATGCCGGGGTCGACGCGACCTCCTCCAACGGCCGCATCCGCGTCGGTGACGTGATCCGCGGCCGCATCGCCCTGCGCACCTCCGTCGGCGACCTCGAGGTGGGCATCCACGAGGGCACCGCCGCCTGGCTCGACCTGAACCCCAAGTTCGGCACCGTACGGAACGCGCTCGGCGCCGCCGCCGGTCCCGAGGACTCCGACGAGACCGTCGAGGTGCACGCCCGGAGCGGGGCCGGCGACATCATCGTCCGCCGCGCCTAGAACCTGCCCGCCCTAGAGCCTGCCCGCCCCAGAGCCTGCCCGCCCCAGAAGCTGTCCGCCCCAGAAGCTGTCCGCCCCGGAGCCTGTCCGCCCCGGAGCCTGTCCGCCTGAAACCTGCCCGCCCCGGAGCGCGTCCCGCCCTGAACCGCCGGACGCGCCCCGGCCCTGCCCCCTGCCCGAAATCACCCCTCGCGAAAGGGAATCAGCATGACTGTCACCCGAACCTCCGTGCCGCCTGCCGCCCAGGCCGCGGCGCAGGCGATCACCGCCACCGGGCTGCGCAAGTCCTACGGCGACAAGGTCGTGCTCGACGGCATCGACCTGTCCGTGCCCGAGGGCACCGTCTTCTCCCTGCTCGGCCCCAACGGCGCGGGCAAGACCACCGCCGTCAAGATCCTCTCCACCCTCGTCACCGCCGACGCCGGCGAACTGAGCGTCGGTGGCCACGACCTGGCCGCCGACCCGCAGGCCGTGCGCGCCGCGATCGGCGTCACGGGGCAGTTCTCCGCCGTGGACGGGCTGATCACCGGGGAGGAGAACATGCTGCTGATGGCGGACCTGCACCATCTGTCCCGGCGCGACGGGCGGCGGGTGACCGCCGAACTGCTGGAGCGCTTCGACCTGGTGGAGGCGGCGAAGAAGCCCGCCGCGGGCTATTCCGGCGGGATGAAGCGCCGCCTCGACATCGCGATGACGCTGGTCGGCGCCCCGCGGATCATCTTCCTCGACGAGCCGACCACGGGCCTCGACCCGCGCTCCCGCCACACCATGTGGGGGATCATCCGTGAGCTGGTCGCCGGTGGCGTGACCGTCTTCCTCACCACGCAGTATCTGGAGGAGGCCGACGAGCTGGCCGACCGTATCGCCGTCCTCGACGGCGGGAAGATCGCCGCGGAGGGCAGTGCCGAGGAGCTCAAGCGGATCGTCCCCGGCGGCCACGTCAAGCTCCGCTTCCTCGACCCGGACGCCTACCGCTCCGCCGCCTCCGCCCTGCGCGAGGTCACCTGCGACGAGGAGTCCCTGTCGCTCCAGATCCCCAGCGACGGCAGCCAGCGCGAACTGCGCTCCCTCCTCGACTGGCTGGACTCGGCCGGCATCGAGGCCGACGAACTGACCGTGCACACCCCCGACCTCGACGACGTGTTCTTCGCCCTCACCGGCCCCGGCGCGCCCGTCCGTGACAACCAGCCGAAGGAGGCTGTCCGATGAGCTCCCTCCCCCTCGCCGTCCGCGACTCGAACACCATGCTGCGCCGCAATCTGCTGCACGCCTGGCGCTATCCGTCCCTCACGCTGAACCTGCTCCTCACACCTGTCATGCTCCTGCTGCTTTTCGTCTACATCTTCGGCGATGTGATGAGCGCGGGCATCGGTGGCGGCGGGGGCGGCCGTTCCGCGTACATCGCCTACATCGTCCCGGGCATCCTGCTGATGACCGTCGCATCCACCGTGGTCGGGACCGCGGTGTCGGTCTCCACCGACATGAGCGAGGGCATCATCGCCCGCTTCCGCACCATGGCGATCCACCGCGGCTCCGTGCTCGTCGGGCATGTCGTCGGCAGCGTGCTGCAGAGCGTGCTGAGCGTGCTGCTGGTGGGGGCCGTCGCCGTGGCCATCGGCTTCCGCTCCACGGACGCCACGCTCCTGGAGTGGCTGGCGGCGTTCGGGCTGCTGGTCCTCTTCGCCGCCGCCCTCACCTGGATCGCCGTCGGCATGGGCCTGATCAGCCCGAACGCCGAGGCCGCCAGCAACAACGCCCTGCCGATGATCCTGCTCCCGCTCCTGTCCAGCGCCTTCATCCCGGTGGAGACGATGCCGGGCTGGTTCCAGCCGATCGCCGAGTACCAGCCCTTCACCCCCGCCATCGAGACGCTGCGCGGGCTGCTGCTCGGCAGCGAGATCGGCCACAACGGCTGGCTGGCCGTCGGCTGGAGCCTCGGGCTCGTGGTGCTCGGCTACTTCTGGTCGACCTCGAAGTTCGGCCAGGACCCCCGGTAGCCGCTTCTCCCCGCTCGGCTCCCCGGTGAGCGTCCGCACCGATTTCTACCGGGGGGTAGGCCGACCCGGGATCCTTGTTATACCTTGCGTCTAACAAGGGTCCCGCACGAGCCGATTCCCTGCGCACCGCGACGGTCGGCCGCCGTACCCGCCTCTCCACGACCAAGGATCACCGCACTCGACCCAAGGAGCCGCAGCATGGCCGGCAGCACCGTTCCGTCGAAGGTCCAGGAAAGTCCCGAGGGTGACGACGTCGCGCGGCGGCTGCTCGACTCGGCCGCGCAACTGGCGTACGACCCGGCCACCGAGGTGGACTGGGAGACGCCGCTCGACAAGGAGTTCCACGGCGCGAGCCCGGAGTGGTGCAGTCTCTACGGGACGGCGTACTGGGGCGAGTTGACCGAGGCTCAGCGCAAGGAGCTCACCCGGCAGGAGGCGGCCTCCGTCGCCAGCACGGGGATCTGGTTCGAGATGATCCTCCAGCAGATGGTGCTGCGCGACATCTACATGAAGAACCCGGCGGGCGCGGAGTTCCAGTGGGCGCTGACCGAGATAGCCGAGGAGTGCCGCCACTCGATCATGTTCGCGCGCGGCGCGCAGAAGCTCGGCGCGCCCCACTACCGCCCCCGCCGCGCGGTGATGGAGCTGGGCAGGGCCTTCAAGACGCTGGCGTTCGGCGAGGCCGCGTACGCCGCGATCCTGGTCGCCGAGGAAGTCCTCGACGTGATGCAGCGGGACTGGATGCGCGACGAGCGGGTCGTGCCGTTCGTCCGCACCATCAACAACATCCATGTGGTCGAGGAGTCCCGGCACATGAAGTTCGCCCGGGACGAGACCCTCAAGCGCCTGGCGGGCGCGGGGTGGTTGCGGCGGCAGATCAACGCGTTCGTCGTCGCCGTCGCCTCGTACTTCATCGTGACCAGCATGGTGAACCCGGAGGTCTACGAAAAGGCCGGGCTCGACCGGCGGCGCGCGCTGGCCGCCGCCCGGGGCAACCAGCACCACAAGTCCATGATGCGGTCCAGCTGTTCGGGGCTGATGGACTTCCTGGCCTCCGCCCGGCTGCTCACCAAGCCCGCCCTCGCGTTCTACCAGCGCGCGAACCTGATCTGAGCCGGGGCCATGACCTACGCCATCACCCAGACCTGCTGCAACGACGCCACCTGCGTGGCCGTGTGCCCGGTCAACTGCATCCACCCCACCCAGGAGGAACGCGCCTTCGGCAGCACGGAGATGCTCCACATCGACCCGCGGGCGTGCATCGACTGCGGGGCCTGTGCGGATGCCTGCCCGGTGGACGCGATCTTCCCGGTGGACGCGCTGTCCGCCGGGCAGCGGGAGTACGCGGACATCAACGCCGCCTACTTCGAGGAGGAGGAGCCCCTCCCCGTCGGGGCGGGTGTCGACGGGCCCACCTTCCATGTCTGGGGCGAACCGGTCTTCGGGCGGGCGCTGCCCTCCGATTTCGGGCCGCTGCGGGTCGCCGTCGTCGGCACCGGACCCGCCGGGATGTACGCGGCGCAGGACCTCCTGCTGCACACCGCCGCCGAGGTGACCCTGATCGACCGGCTGCCGGTGGCGGGCGGTCTCGTCCGCTACGGCGTCGCCCCCGACCACCCCGCGACCAAGAAGGTCGGCGACACCTTCGCCCGTTTCCACTCCCACCCCCGCGTCCGGATGCACCTGGGCATCGAGGTGGGCCGGGACGTCTCCGCGCAGGAACTGGCCGCCCACCACGACGCGGTGATCTACGCGGTCGGCGCCTCCGCGGACCGGCGGCTCGCGATCCCCGGCGAGGACAGTCCGGGGTGCCTCTCGGCGACCGCGTTCGTCGCCTGGTACAACGCCCATCCGGAGGCCGTCGTGCGGGGCGTCGACCTGTCCGCCGAGCGGGTCGTCGTGGTGGGCAACGGCAACGTCGCCCTCGACGTCGCCCGCATCCTGGTCGCCGACCCGGAGGCGCTCGCGGGCACCGATATCGCCGCGCACGCGCTGGACGCCCTGCGGGCGAGCCGGGTCCGCGAGGTGGTGGTGCTGGGGCGGCGGGGTCCCGAGGACGCCGCGTACACCCGCTCCGAACTCCTCGCGCTGAAGCATCTGCCGGGGGTGGAGCTGGTCGTCGACGACCACGATCCGCGTACGGCGGCGGCGATCGGGGCGGCGGGGGCGGGCGACCGGGCGGGGGTGCTGCGGGGGCTCGGTCTGTCCTCCGTCTCTCCGGCCTCCGCAGGGACGGGCCGGCGCATCGTGCTCCGCTTCCACTCCGAGCCGGTGGAGATCCTGGGCGACGGGGGCGTGCGCTCCGTACGCGTCACGGACGGCGGCGGCGCGGGTACGGCGGACCTGAGCGCCGGGCTGCTGCTGCGGGCCATCGGATACCGGGGACTGCCGGTCCCCGGGCTGCCGTTCGACGAGACCTCCGGGACCGTCCCGCACGAGGGCGGCCGGGTCGCCGGGCTGCCCGGCGGCTATGTGGTCGGCTGGATCAAGCGGGGGCCGTCCGGCGGGATCGGCGCCAACCGCGCCTGCGCCGCCGAGACCGTCGGCACCCTCCTGGCCGACGCGGTCGCCGGGACGCTGCCCGCGCCGACGGGTGACGCCAGAGCCTTCCGGCGGCTCGCCCGGCAGCGCAACCGCCGGGTGGTGGACGCCCGGGGCCTGGCCGCGATCGACCGCGCGGAACGGGAGCGGGGGCGGCGCGACGGGCGGCCCCGGGTGAAGCTCGCCACCGTCGAGGAGCTGGTGGCGACGGCGCGGTCGGGGCGACTGCTGCGGCTGCCCCGCTGACGTACCGCCGCGCTTCGGCGCCGTACACAGTCCGGCCCGGGGCCCGGCGGTTCACACCCCGCCGGGCCCCGGGCCGCGATCCGTGCCGGTACCGCTCAGGCCTTCGCCTCCGACGCCTCCGGCATCCCGGCCGCCGGGCCGTTCGCGGCGGCCGGCGGAAGGAGCGCGGTCGCCGGGCGTACGGGGATGAGCGCGGCGACGACCGCCGCCGCGAGGCCCACCCCGCAGCCGATCAGCATCGCGACCCGGAAGCCGTCCTGCGAGGCCAGCGGGAAGCCGCCGAAGTCCGTGGTCATCCGGGCCAGGACCACCCCGATCACCGCCGCCGCGAACGACGTGCCGATCGAGCGCATCAGGGAGTTGAAGCTGTTCGCCGACGCGGTCTCGGACCGGGGCACCGCGCCCATGATGAGCGCGGGCATCGCCCCGTAGGCGAAGCCGACGCCCGAGTTGCAGACGAGGGTGACGATCAGCAGGCTCCACGGGGAGTCCGCGCCGATCAGCGGTACGGACAGGCCGTAGCCGGCGGCGATGAGCAGGCTGCCGACGGCCAGGGTGACCTTGGGGCCCTTGGCGGCGGACAGCTTCGCGCCGACCGGGGACATCGCCATCATCATCAGGCCCGCCGGGGCCATCCACAGGCCCATCGCGAGCATCGACTGCCCCAGGCCGTACCCGGTGGCCTCGGGCAGCTGGAGCAGCTGGGGCACGACGAGGGACTGGGCGTACATCGCGAAGCCGACCAGGACCGAGGCCGTGTTCGTCATCAGGACCTGGGGGCGGGCGGTGACGCGCAGGTCGACCAGCGGGTCGCTCAGGCGCAGTTCCCACCAGCCCCAGAGGGGCAGCAGGACCAGGACGACGGCGAAGAGGGTGAGCGTGGTGGCGCTGCCCCAGCCCCAGTCGGCGCCCTTGGAGACGCCGAGCAGCAGGCAGATCAGCGCGGTGCCGAGGCCGACGGCCCCGAGCAGGTCGAAGCCGCCGGACCTGGTGGCCGGGCGGTCCCCGGGAACCAGCGCCACGATCAGCGCGCCGACCGCGACGGCCAGTACGGCGACCACCCAGAACAGCACCCGCCAGCTGGTGTTCTCCGCGATGGCGGCGGCGAACGGCAGCCCCAGCGCGCCGCCCACGCCCATCGACGCGCTCATGATCGCGATGGACGGGCCGAGCTTCTCGGCCGGGACCACGTCGCGCAGCAGGCTGATGCCGAGGGGGACCACGCCCATGCCCAGGCCCTGGAGGGCGCGTCCGGCGATCATCGGGACGACCGACGAGGACAGGGCGCAGACCACCGAACCGAGGATCAGCGGTGCGAGGGAGGCGAGCAGCATGCGCCGCTTGCCGTACATGTCGCCGAGCCGGCCGGCGACGGGGGTGGCCACGGCGGCGGCCAGCAGGGTGGCGGTGATGACCCAGGAGGCGTTCGACGCGGAGGTGTCGAACATCTTCGGCAGCTCCGCGATCAGCGGCACCACCAGCGTCTGGGTGAGCGCCGCCACGATGCCGGCGAAGGCCAGGATGCCGACCACGCCTCCCGGGCGGGCTGCGGGGGGTGAACTCTCCACGGCTGCTGCTCCCTCTTGCCCTTCCGGGCCTGTCGTCCGTCGTCGGTGTTCGACTATGCAAGATACATGGAATGTGCATTGTGCATAGCATGTGCATCATGCACACCTATCGTGATAGGCCTGGTCAACGATGAGAAGAGCGGAAGAGCGCGTGGACAAGCCCATCGACCGGATCGAACGCGAGACCATGCTGCTCGGCCGTTACATGCACCTGCTCACCCCGCGCGTGGAATGGCGGCTCGACCGCAGCGCCTACATCCTGCTGAGCCGCATCCAGGCCGAGGGCCCCATGTCGATCAGCCAGCTCAGCGACGCCTTCGGCCTGGACGCCTCCACGCTCAACCGGCAGACCGCCGCGATGCTGCGGGCCGGGGTCGTCGAGCGCATCGCGGATCCCGACGGCGGCATCGCCCGCAAGTTCGCCATCACCGACGAGGGCGAACGCCGCCTCGACAGCGACCGGAGCAGGAACCTGGCGGGCCTCGCGAAGGTCCTCGCGGACTGGACCCCCGAGGAGGCCGAGCAGCTCGCGGTCTCCCTCGGCCGCCTGAACCTCTCCATCGAACGCCTCGACGGACGGCCCTGGCCCCGCGACTGACCCCGGGCCTGCCCAGGCCGTCTGCTCAGGCCGTCTGCTCAGGCCGTCTGCTCAGTGGCGGCCCGCGATGCGGTCCGCCGCCTTCGCGATCGGGTCGGTGCCGGGGCGCGGCGAGGTCGTCTCGCGGCGGTCGGCGGCGCGGTAGGCGGCGTACATGCTGTGGACGCCGAGCCAGCGGAAGGGCTCCGGCTCCCAGCGGCGGACCTTGTGGTTCACCCACGGCAGGGTGGTCAGATCCGTCGGGCCGGCCTGGCCGGAGTCCTGCTGGATCAGGTCGCGCAGGGTGCGGGCGGCGAGGTTGGCGGTGGCGACGCCCGAGCCGACGTAACCGCCCGCGTATCCCAGGCCCGTGGAGCGGTCCAGGGTGACCGTGGCGCACCAGTCGCGCGGGACGCCGAGGACGCCGGACCAGGCGTGGTCGACGTGGACGCCCGCCGTGGTGGGGAAGAGCCGGACCATCAGCTCGCGCAGGGCGGCGACCGTCGCGGGCCGGGTGCGGCCGTCGTGGTCGGTGGCCGAGCCGAAGCGGTAGGGGTAGCCGCGGCCGCCGAGCGCGATGCGGTCGTCGGCGGTGCGCTGGGCGTAGAAGTAGGCGTGGGCCATGTCGCCGAGGGTCTCGCGGCCCTCCCAGCCGATCGTGTCCCAGATCCGGGCGGGCAGCGGCTCGGTGACGATCATGGAGGAGTTCATCGGGAGCCAGGTGCGCTTCTGGCCCTTGAGGCCCGCGGTGAAGCCCTCGGTGCAGCGCAGGACGTACGGGGCGCGGACCGTGCCGTACGGGGTGACGGCGTGCTTGGGCTTGATCTCGGTGACCGGCGTCGACTCGTGGATCGTGACGCCGAGCGCCTCCACCGCGTCCGCGAGGCCCTTGACCAGCTTGGCCGGGTGCAGCCGGGCCCCGTGTGGGGTCCAGGTGGAGCCGACGGCCCCGGTCACATGGACGCGCTCCGCCGTCTCGCGGGCGCCGCGCAGGACCCGGTCGGTCTCACCGAAGGCGATCTCGACGCTGTGGAAGTCCTTGAGACGGGCGAGCTGGGCGGGGGTGTGCGCCACTTCCAGGACGCCGCCCCGGTGGATGTCGGCGTCGATGTTCTCCTCGGCCGCGGTCCTGACGACCTCGCCGACCGTCTCGTTCATCGCCTTCTGGAGCCGTACGGCGGCCTCGTGGCCGTGCAGCCTGGCGTACCGGTCGCGGCCCGCGATGCCGTTGTACAGCCAGCCGCCGTTACGGCCGGAGGCCCCGTAACCGCAGAACTTGGCTTCCAGCACGGTGATGTTGAGGAAGGGGACGGCCTTCTTCAGGTAGTACGCCGTCCAGAGTCCGGTGTAGCCGCCGCCGACGATGCAGACGTCGACGCCGGTGTCTCCGGGGAGGGGTTCGCGCGGGGCGGGGGTGCCCTCCTGCGCGTACCAGAACGATATGCCGCCGACGACGGTACTGACGGTGCTCATGATGCCCCTGCTGTCCGGTGAGATGCCGAGCGTACGTGGGGCGGGACGTTACTGCGCGGCGGGCCGTCCCGTCTCCTGCGCCCTCCTGCCGTTCCTCCCGTTCCGGGTGAGCGGGTAGCAGGCGAGGCCGATCAGCACGGCGGTGAAGTGGCCCAGATCGGTGAAGGTGCGGCCGGTGATCAGCGGCACGCCGTAGAAGACGAGGACGGCGAAGACGTACGCGTACCGCCACAGGAGCGGAACGCGGTACGTGAGGACGGCGACCACCCCGGCCAGCGCGTAACTGACGCCGACGTCCAGGGCGTCGGCCGCGGACGGCGGGGCGTGCCCGTGCCGGATCGCCCAGGCCAGGACGCCTTGGCTGATGAGGGTGGCCAGCACGTGCGACAGGACCACGACGGCCAGCCAGCGCAGGGTGCCGAGCCAGTGCTCGGCGGTGGCGTGGAAGACGGTGAACAGCACGGCGTACGGGAGCCAGCGGCCGCCGTCGATCCACAGGGCGCTGGAGACGAGGACGCGCACCGGGTTCTGCGACAGCTCGTGGATGCTGGTGGAGCGCCGGCGCAGGAAGTCGTCCTCGAAGGCGGGCGACATCTGGTGCAGGACGACGGTGGTGACGAAGAGGACGCCCAGCCAGACGTACGTGCCGGGGGCGGTGGCGATCCAGCGGCGGACGGCGGCGGTGGCGGCCAGGGCTCTTCCCCGGGGGCCGCCGGGCCCCACCGTGCGCGGGCGGTCCGGCGGCCGGCTTCCCGGCTGTTCTCGGGGCATGGCCCGATTGACGCATGTCTCTAGGATCGGCGGCGTGATCGACATCCCGGACGAGCTGATCGCCACTCAGTCCCATTTCAACGGAGCGGCCGGGCGGGCCTTCGTCGCCGGTCTGCCGGACCTCGCCGCGAACTGCCTGGAGCGGTGGGGGCTGCGGCCCGACGGCCCCTCGATGTACGGGATGTGCGCGCTGGTCCTGCCGGTGGTGCGGGAGGCGGACGGGCGGCCGGCCGCGCTGAAACTCCAGCTCGTGGACGAGGAGACGGTGGACGAGCCCGTCGCGCTGCGGGCGTGGAGCGCCGCGGGGGCCGGGGCGGTGGAGCTGCTCGACCATGACCCGGAGACCGGTGCGCTGCTGCTGGAACGGCTCGACGAGCGGCGGCCGTTGTCCGGCGAGGCCGAGGTGCGGGGCGCGGTGACGGTGCTCGGCGCGGTGCTGGCCCGGCTGGTGGCGGTGCCCGCGCCGGCGGGGCTGCGCACGCTGGGCGGGGTGGTGGAGCGGATGCTCGCCGCGGTGCCGGACGCGGTGGGCCTGCTGGCCGACGCCGCGGACCGGCGGCTGCTCGCGGACTGCGCGGCGGCGGTGCGGGAGGTGGCGGGGGAGCCGGGGGACCGGCTGCTGCACTGGGACCTGCACTACGACAACGTCCTGGCCGGGCGCGCGGACGCCGGGCGGGCCGGGGCGTGGGTGGCGATCGACCCGAAGCCGCTCGCGGGCGACCCGGGCTTCGAGCTGTTCCCGGCGCTGGACAACCTCTTCGACGCGGGGGAGGTGCTGTGGCGGTTCGACGCGCTGACGGAGGCGCTCGGCCTGGACCGGGAGCGGGCGCGGGCCTGGACGCTGGGGCGGGTGCTCCAGAACGGGCTGTGGGCGGCCGAGGACGGGGAGCTCCGCCTCTCGCCCGACCATGCGGAGATCGCGCGGCGGCTGCTGGGGCGGTGAGGGCGGTGGCGGCGCGTCCCCCGGGGTCACGGCTCCAGGACGACCTTGCCCATCGTGCCCCGGGTCTCCAGCGCCCGGTGGGCGGCGGCGGCTTCGGCGAGGGGGAAGCGCTGGACGGCGGGCCGCAGCCGGCCGGCCGCCGCCTCGGCGAGGGCCCGGGTCTCCAGTGCGCGCAGCCCGCCGCCCCTCTCGATCATCTGCGGCCCGAGGACCGATGCGGACGTGATGGAGCGGGCGGCCAGCTCCTCGGCGGTGAAGGTGAGCGGGCCCCCGCCGCGGAGCCCTTCGCCGGACCAGCCGTAGACGACGTGCTGCCCGCCGGGGCCGAGCAGGCCGACGGCGGCGCGGGCGGTGGTTCCGCCGACGGAGTCGTAGACGACGGTGGCCCGCAGGCCGTTGGCGTCGAGGAAGGCGCGGGCGCGGCCGGGCCAGTCGGGGCGGGTGTAGTCCAGGGCGAGGTCCGCGCCGTCGGCCTCCGTCCGCGCCACCTTCGCCGGGCCGCCGGCCAGCGCGATCACGGTGGCCCCGGCGTTCTTCGCGTACTGGACGACGAGGGTGCCGATGCCGCCCGCCGCCGCGGTGACGACGACCACGGAATCCGGGCCGAGCGGGGTGGACCCGAGGATGCCGAGGGCGGTGCGTCCGGTGCCGATCATGGCGACGGCCCCGGCGGCGTCGAGCCCCTCGGGGATCTCGTGGAGCCGGTCCGCCCCGGCGACGGTGAGCTCGGCGTATCCGCCCGGGGCGGTGCCGATGTGGACGACGACGCGCCGGCCGAGCCAGCCGGTGTCGACGCCCTCGCCGAGCGACTCGACGGTCCCGGCGACCTCGCGGCCGGGGATGGTGGGGAGTTCGACGGGCGCGGGGTAGGGCCCGCGCTCGCCCTCCCGCAGGGCGGTGTCCAGGAGGTGCACCCCGGCCGCGGCCACGGCGATGCGGACCTGGCCGGGGCCGGGGACGGGGTCCTCGGTCTGCTCGAGCACGAGGTTCTCGGCGGGGCCGAAGGCGTGGAGGCGTACGGCGTGCATGGAGGGCTCCCTCGGGTGGGTGGGCGAGCCGTGCCCCTCCTCGGGCGGCGGGTCGGCTCTGCCCCCACCCTCGTACCTCAGGTCCGGTTGAGGTCAACCCCGGTCGCGGGGCGCTGTGCGGCGGCCTTCACGGCGAGCATCGCGGCTTCGAGGCCGCTGGTGAAGGAGACCTCGCTGAGGAGTCCGGGGGCGGCCACCTGGTCGCCCGCGAGGAAGATCCCGTTGCCCCGGATCACGGAGGGCCGGTCCCGCCAGGTGGTGCCGGGGCGGTCGACGGCCCCGGTGCGCCCGTCGGCCAGCGCCTCGACGCGCCAGGTGGTGCGCTCCCGCCAGCCGGGGAAGCCGAGGTCGAGGAGCTCCTCGGCGCGGGCGGTCCCCGCCGCCCTGCGCGCGTCGGGGCCGATCGGGAACTGCCCCTGGAGCAGCTGTTCGCCGGCCGGTGCGAGGCCCGGGTCCTGCGCGGTGAACCGTTCCAGCCAGCCGGGCGCGTCCAGGTCCGACACGACGAACGCGTCGCCGCGCCGGGTGCGCACCGCCACGTCCACGAGGACGGTGCGGCCGCTCTCCCAGGTGAGGGACGCGTCGTCGAGGAGGACCCGGGCGGAGTCGAGGGAGGTCGCGACGATCACCGGTCCGGTCCGGGCCAGCTCGCCGAGCGCCCGGGTGTCGACGCGGGCGCCCGTCTCGATGGCGACGCCGAGGCCGCGGGCGTGCGTGGCCAGCCGCTCGACGAGCCGCGCCCAGCCGCCGACCGGGTAGCGGGCCTCGGGCGGGAGCGACGCCAGGCGGTGGAAGCGCTCCTGGACGAACCGGGCGGAGAGCGCCCCGGGGTCGTGGTGGAAGAGCGCGGCGGCGGCGAAGTTCGCGGCGGCCCGTGCGCCCTCCTCGCCGACGTGACCCGCGGCCCAGTCCAGGAAGGTGCTGTCCACCGGGGCCGTGCGGGCGGCGCGGCGGGAGAGTCGCAGCAGGGCGGCGGGCGGCATGCTGCGGAGCGCTCCCGCCCGCCGGAAGCGGAAGCGGAGTCCTTCGCGGGGAGGCACGGAGACGATGGGGCCGAGCAGATCGCGCCGGGCCAGCCAGGCGCAGAAGGGCCCGCGCCGGTACAGGGCGTGCGGGCCCTCGTTGGCGTGGTGGGGGCCTTCGGTGGTCCTGGCCCGCCCGCCGAGGGTCCGGTGGCCCTCGTGCAGGGTGACCCGGGCGTCGGACTCGGCGGCGGTGATCGCGGCGGTCAGCCCGGCGAGGCCGCCGCCGACGATGTGGATGTGCTCCATGGCTGGAACTCCTTCGCTTCTTTGATGATGCGACGGATCGGGGGCGGCGGCTCGTGACACGGCCGGCGGGGCGTTGTCAGTGGGGTGCGTCACGATGGGGGCATGGCAGCGAGTGCGGGCAGGACGGCCAGGACGGCCAAGGGCAAGAAGGACGCCTTCGCGGCGGCGCGGCGTCCGGAGGTGCGGTTGCCGCCGCTCGTTCCCTACGACGGCGAGGGCCTGGAGCCGGACGGGGACTACGACGGGGTGCGGTTCGACGGGGTGGACCTGGCGGACGCGTCGGGCCGGGGCGCGCGGTTCATGGACTGTGCGCTGGACGGCTGCGCACTGGACCGCGCGGACCTGGCGCGGGCCCGTTTCATCGACGCGGTGCTGACGGGCGTACGGGGCGTGGGCACGGACCTCGCGGAGGCGTCGCTGCGGGACGTGGAGGTGGTGGACGCGCGGCTGGGCGGGGTGCAGCTGCACGGGGCGGTGCTGGAGCGGGTGGTGGTGCGGGGCGGCAAGATCGACTATCTGAATCTGCGCAAGGCCCGGCTGAAGGACGTCGTCTTCGAGGGCTGTGTGCTCTCCGAGCCGGATTTCGGGGACGCGCACCTGGTCCGGGTCGAGTTCCGGGACTGCGTGCTCAAGCGGGCGGACTTCAGCGGGGTCCGGATGGAGTCGGTGGACCTGCGCACGGTGGCCGAGCTGGACATCGCCCGGGGGCTGGACCGGCTGGCGGGCGCGGTGATCAGCCCGTCGCAGCTGATGGAGCTGGCCCCGGCGTTCGCCGCGCAGATCGGGGTGCGGGTGGAGGGGTGAGCCGCCGGCGTCACATCCGGGGGAAGCGGGCCTGGAGGTCCCAGACCACGGGGTTGTCGGCCAGGCCATCGTGCATATCGGCCAGGTCGGCGATCACGTCGTGCAGGAAGTCACGGGCCTCGCGGCGCAGGAGGGAGTGGCTGAAGGTGAGCGGGGGCTCGTCGCCGGGCATCCAGTCCGCCTCGACGTCGACCCAGCCGAAGCGCCGCTCGAAGATCATGACGTCCGAGGACTCGGTGAAGTCCAGCTCCGCGTACTGCCGCCGGTGCGAGCGGTTGCCGCGCGGGTCCTGGTCGATCTGCTCGACGATGTCGCACAGCGCCCACGCGAAGTCGAGCACCGGCACCCACCCCCAGGCTGTGGACACCTCGCGGTCCGCCTTGGTGTCCGCGAGGTAGACGTCGCCGGAGAACAGATCGTGCCGCAGCGCGCGGACGTCCGCGCGGCGGTAGTCGGTCTGCGGGGGATCGGGGAAGCGACGGGAGAGGGAGTAGCCGATGTCGAGCACGCGTCGATGGTGTCATGCCTGTTCGGGGCGGGCCGACCGCGAGGGCGGGGCCGGGAGTCCGCCGGGTCAGGGCAGCAGGCGCTGTTCCTTCGCGACCGACACCGCGCCCGCCCGGGTGTCGACGCCGAGCTTGTCGTAGATCCGGCCGAGGTGCGTCTTGACCGTGGCCTCGCTGATGAACAGGGCGCGGGCGATGTCGCGGTTGCCGAGCCCCTGGGACAGCTGGGCCAGGATGTCGCGTTCGCGGTCGGTGAGGCTGGGCCGGGGGCTGCGCATGCGGGCCATGACCCGGCTGGCGACGGGGGCCGAGAGCGTGGTGCGGCCCTGGGCGGCGGACCGGATCGCGGCGAACAGCTCCTCGGGGCGCTCCGCCTTCAGCAGATAGCCGGTCGCCCCCGCCTCGATGGCCCGGGTGATGTCGGCGTCGGTGTCGTAGGTGGTCAGCACCAGGACGTGGACCGTGCCGTCGGCCGCGATGCGGCGGGTCGCCTCGACGCCGTCGATGCCCTCGCCCAGCTGGAGGTCCATGAGGACCACGTCCGGGGCGAGCCGGGCGGCGAGCACCACGGCCTCCTCGCCGCTGCCGGCCTCGCCGACGACCTCGATGTCCGGTTCGCTGCCGAGGAGGGCGAGGAGTCCGGCGCGGACGACCACGTGGTCGTCGCAGAGCAGGATGCGTACGGGGGCTGGCTGCGGGTCTTGGCCGGTCATGCGGGGTCCTCCGGGGCGGTGAGAGGGGCGGGCGCGAGCGGGACGGCGGCCGAGAGGACCGTGCCCTCGCCCGGGGCCGACTCGATGGTGAGCGTTCCGCCGAGCTGCCGCACACGGGCCCGGATCGCCGGGAGCCCGTGGCCGCGCACGGTGTCGGGGCTGCGGACGGGCGCGGGCTCCACGGTGAAGCCGCGGCCGTTGTCGCCGATGTCGAGGACCACCCGGTCGTCGAGGTGCGTCAGGGTCAGCCCGGCGGCGGAGGCCCCGGCGTGCTCCCGCACATTGGCCAGAGCCCCCTGGGCGATGCGCAGCAGGGCGGACTGCACCCGGTCCGGCAGCGGGGCGTGCGGGGTGCCCTCCACGTGGCAGTGGACGGTGAGCGAGCCCTGCGCCTGGGCGCTCTCGCGGGCGGCGAGCGCGTGCAGGGCGGCCTCCAGGCCGCCGCCCTCCGCCAGGTCGGCCGGGGCCAGGTCGTGGACGAAGCGGCGGGCCTCGGCGAGGTTGCGCTCCGCGATGCCGGTGGCCGTACGGACATGACGGCGGGCGGCGTCCGGGTCGGCGGCCCAGGTGCGGTCGGCGGCCTGGAGCAGCATCTGCTGGCTGGACAGGCCCTGGGCCAGGGTGTCGTGGATCTCCATGGAGAGCCGCTGGCGCTCGGCGAGGGTCCCCTCGCGGCGTTCGGTGGCGGCCAGTTCGCGCCGGGTCCGCAGCAGGTCGTCGATCAGCTCGCGCTGACGGACGGCCAGTTCCCGCTGGCGTACCGCCTGGCGCTGCATATGGACGAAGACGGCGGTCGCCACGGCGGCCACCGCGGGCGGGGCCAGCACCAGGTTCGGGTCGAACCCGGTGGCCAGGCGCAGTTGCGCGGCCACGACGAACGCGGTGAGCAGGGCGACGAGCGCCAGCGCCGCGCGCGGCGGCAGGATGCGCAGCCCGGTGTAGAACAGCGGCACCGCGCACCACGCGAAGCTCGGCGCGAGGACGACCAGCACCATCCAGACCAGGACGAGCACCCCGAGCCAGGTGAGCCGGCGCGGGGTGGGGCGCGAGCCGAGGACGGGCCCCAGGAGGTACAGCACCGCCAGGGTGATCGACAGGGCGATGATCCACGGGGTGCGGGCCTCGCCGGGGTGCCGCATCAGGAACCGGGTCAGCGAGGCGCCGAGCAGCAGGAAGAACGCGGCGTGCATGAGGAGCGCGAGCCAGCGCGCGTCGGGGTCGAAGCCCGTGGGCCCGCCCTCTTCCGCACCCGCACCCGTGTCCGTGGGCGGGTCCGGGGCCGCGTGCGCCGATTCGCTGCGGTGCTGCACCTCGTACCTCGCGTTCCTAGCCGTCGGACGCCCGCCGGACGCACGTCGCACGCCCGCCGGACGCCGACGACCGCTGCTGACCTGCGCGGATCTCTCCAGGGTGGCCCGGTCCGACCACCCTCGCATCAACCGATCGGCTGACAGGGGCGTCAGCCGTCCCGCGCGCCGCTTCCAGCCGGTACGTCGACCGTACGGGGCCGGATCCGCCGGGAGGATCGATACCAGAGCGAAACGCCCGGACCACCTTCGGGCCGCGCCGACCGAACCACACCGGGCCGCCCCGGATCACCAAGGAGCCACCATGAAGAAGCTGTCGCTGCGCACCCGTGTCGTCACCGGCGCCGTCGTCGTCGCCCTCGGGGCCGGCACGTTCGGCGCGATGTCCGCGAGCGCCTCCTCCCCGGCGGCCGCGCCCGCCGCCGCGGTCAAGGCCGACACGAGCAACCGCAACCTCCAGCAGAGCACGCACCTGACCGTGGCCGCCGCCACCAAGGCCGCGCAGGCCACGCTGGACGCCGCGAAGAAGGAGAACCAGCGGGTCTCCGTCGCGGTCGTCGACCGCAACGGCAACACCATCGTCACCCTGCGCGGCGACGGCGCGGGCCCGCAGTCGCCCGAGTCCGCGGTGAAGAAGGCGTACACCGCCGTCTCCTGGAACGCGCCGACCTCCGAGCTGGTCGAGCGCCTGGAGCAGGCCCCGAACCTGAAGGACATCCCCGGCACCCTGTTCCTCGCGGGCGGCGCGCCGGTGAAGGCCAAGGACGCCCCGGTGGCGGGCATCGGCGTGGCCGGCGCCCCCAGCGGCGACCTCGACGAGAAGTTCGCCCAGGCGGGCGTCGCCGCCCTCGCCCGGTAGTCACCTCCGCACAGCCGAGAACGGAGTACCCATGAACGCCCTCGATCACGCCCTGCTCACCGCCGCGCGCACCGGCGACCCCGAAGGTGTGCGCACCGCGATCGAGGGCGGTGCCCAGGTCGACGTCCGCGACGAGGAGCTGCGCACCCCGCTGCTCCTCGCCGTCCACGGCGACCACGTCGAGGCGGCCCGGCTGCTCGTGGCGGCCGGGGCCGACCCGAACGCCCAGGACCGGCGCGAGGAGAGTCCGTGGCTGGCCACCGGGGTCACCGGCAGCGTCGCGATGCTGCACGTCCTGCTGCCGGCCGGCCCGGACCTGACCCTGCGCAACCGGTTCGGCGGCGTCTGCCTCATCCCGGCGAGCGAACGCGGCCATGCCGGTTACGTACGGGAGGTGCTGCGGGTCACCGACATCGACGTCGACCACGTCAACCGGCTCGGCTGGACCGCCCTGCTGGAGGCGGTGATCCTCGGCGAGGGCGGCCGGGCGCACCAGGAGGTCGTGGAGCTGCTGCTCGCGGCCGGGGCGACCCGGGACCTGCCGGACGGCGACGGGGTGACGCCCCTGGCCCACGCCGAGCGACGCGGCTTCGCCGAGCTGGCCGCCCTGCTGCGGGACGCCACGTGACCGGGCCCGGCAGCCCCGGCGCGGCTCTGCCCGCCCTCGGCCCCGGCGCGGCCCTGCCCGCCCCGGGCCTCGACGCCCTGCCCGCCCCCGCCCCCGACGCCCCCGACGCCCGCGCCGCCCTCCGCGCCCCCGGCCCCCGCCGAGTTCGCCGTGGCCACCGAGCCCGCCGTCTCGCGTTCGGGCTTCTCGCCGCCGCGCTGCTCGCCGGGTGCGCGGCCGGCACCACGGAAGCGGCCCCGGGCGTCCCGGACGGGTCCGCCGCGCCGAGCGCCGTGGCGAGCCCCGACCCCTCCCGGGCCCCCACCGGCCGCACCGCCGAGGGCACCCTCCTCGTCGCCGACTTCGGCGGCGACACCGTGACCTTCGTCGATCCCGGCCGGGACGGGTCCGGCGAGGGCGGCGCCCCCATCGCCTCGGTCCGGGTCGGCACCGCGCCCTACGGCCTCGTCGTCGGCGAGGACGGGCGGGCCTGGGTCGCCACCGCCGAGGGCGTCGCGGTCCTCGACACACGGCAGCGGACCCGGCTCGCGCTCGTCCCGTACGAGACGGAGTCCGGCCCGGTCACCACCGGTGAGTACCGGGGCGGCGGCATGGGCATCGCCCTGGCCCCGGACGGGAAGCACGTCTACGTCGGGGTCAACGTGCCCGGCGGCGACGGCGCGGTCGAGGTCATCGACACCGCGACCCGCGAGGTCACCGGCACCGCGCCGGTCGGCCTGCGCCCCTTCGACGTGGACGTGTCGCCGGACGGCCGCGAGGTGTACGCCACCGATCACGACTCCTTCGACGTGACGGCGGTGGACGCCGCATCGCTGGAGACCCGGCGCATGGAGGTCGCCCCGTACGGCACGGAGGGCGGGCTCGGCTCCTGGCTGAAGCCGCACTACGCCGTCGTGCGCCCCGAGGACGGCAAGCTGCTGCTGCCCTTCGAGGGGGAGCGGCTCGCGGTCCTCGACCCGCGTACCGGCGAGGTGGCCATCGAGCCGATGACCGCCAACACCCACCAGCACGGCGCGGCCCTGACCCCCGACGGCACCCTCCTCGTGGTGGGCACCGGCCCGATCGGCGCGGACGACGCGGAACCCTCGCTCACCGTCCGCGCCCCCGACGGCAAGGAGCGGGTCGTCCCGCTGGACGGGCCGCACGAGGACGTGGCGGTGTCGAAGGACGGCCGGACGGCGTACGTCACCGGCGGCTTCACCCGCGACGGGTTCTGGAACGGGATCACGGTCGTCGACCTGGACGACGAGGAGAGCGAGCCGGTCCGCCTGCGGGCGGGCAACCGGCCGCTCGGTATCGCCGTCCTCTGAGCTGGAGCCGCCCGTTCTTCCCCCGAGGCGGGCGGCTCCTTTCCCGGGCCCCGGAGTCGGACATTCCGGCTCCGGCGCGGCTCGTAGGATCGACGGCGTGGATCACCGAACCCCGGCCCCCGCCCCCGCCCCGGCCCGGCGGCGCACCGCCCACGCCCCGGTGCTGATCGCCCTCGCCCTGGCCCTCATCGGCGGCGGCTGCACGGGCGGGGTCGAGGGAACCCCGGGCGCCGCCGGACTGCGCGATCCGTACTTCCCCGGGCTCGGCAACGGCGGCTACGACGTCACCCACTACGGCCTGGAGCTGGACGTCGACCCCGCCGCCCACCATCTGCGCGGCACGGCCACCATCACCGCCCGCGCCACCCAGGACCTGAGCGCCTTCCACCTCGACCTGGCCGGGCTCGACGTGGACGGCGCGACCGTCGAGGGCCGCCCGGCCGCCGTGAACCGGGCGGGCCACGAACTGACGCTGCGCCCGGCGGCCGGGGTCGAGGACCGGCTGCGCGAGGGGCGCACGTTCACCGCCGTCGTGCGCTACTCCGGTTCCCCCGAGGCCATCACCGACGCGGACGGGGAGCGGGAGGGCTGGCTGCGGACGGCGGACGGCGCGGTGGCCCTCGGTGAGCCGACCGGGTCCATGGCCTGGTTCCCCGGCAACCACCACCCGAGCGACAAGGCCGCCTACGACGTCGGGATCACCGTTCCCGAGGGGCTGGCGGGGATCTCCAACGGGAGGCTGGTGTCCCGGCGCACGGTCAACGGTCGCACCGCCTTCCGCTGGCGGACCGCCGAACCGATGGCGAGCTATCTGGCGACCGTCGCCGTGGGCCGGTTCACCACCCGGCAGTCGCGCACGCCCGACGGCATCCGCCTGTTCACCGCCGTGGACCCGGAGTCGGCGGCGGCGAGCGAGGACGTGCTGGCACGGATCCCGGCGGTGCTGAAGTGGTCGGCGGCGAAGTTCGGCCCCTACCCCTTCACGTCCGCCGGGGCGATCGTGGAGCGGACGGGCGACTCGACGTACGCCCTGGAGACCCAGAACCGGCCCGTCTTCCCCGGCCCGCCCGACACCGCACTGCTGGTCCACGAGATGGCCCACCAGTGGTTCGGGAACTCCGTCACCCCCGCCACCTGGCGGGACATGTGGCTGAACGAGGGCTTCGCGACGTACGCGGAGTGGCTCTGGTCCGCCGATCACGAGGACGTGCCCGTCCAGGAGAGCTTCGACGAGGCGTACGCCGACGACGGGAACTGGGCGTTCCCGCCCGCCGATCCGCCGTCCGCCATCGACCTCTCCGACCCGCCCGTCTACGGGCGCGGGGCGATGGTCGTGCACCGCGTCCGGCTCGCCATGGACGACGACAGGGCGTTCTTCGCACTGGTCAGGGGATGGACGAAGGCCCACCGGCACGGCAACGCGTCGACCGCCGACTTCACCGCGTACGTGGAGCGTGCGACGGGCCAGGACCTGACGGAGCTGTGGGACGCCTGGCTGTACGGCGGAAGCCGGCCGCCCGCGAAGGGGTGACCGGCTTCCGTGTCTCCGTGCGACGGGGTTACTTGACGTTGACCCCGGTCCAGGTGGCCGAGACCGCCTTCAGCTCCTCGCTGTCCGCGCCGAACAGGTCGGTCGCCGCCTTCTCGGTCGCGACGCGCGCGCCCGCGTAGTCGGTGGTGGAGGTCATGTAGACGGAGAGGGCCTTGTACCAGATCTGGTACGCCTTCTCCCGGCCGATGCCCGTCAGCGTCGAGCCGTCGGAGGTCGGGGAGTCGTAGTCGACGCCGTTGACGGTCTTCTTCCCGCTGCCCTCGGAGAGCAGGTAGAAGAAGTGGTTGGCGACGCCGGAGGAGTAGTGGACGTCCAGGTCGCCGAGGTTCTCGTCCCAGAAGTCGGCCGAGTTGCCGTCCTTGCTCGGCTGGTCCATGTAGCGCAGCGGGGTGCCGTCGCCGTTGATGTCGATCTTCTCGCCTATGAGGTAGTCGCCGGCGTCCGTGGCGTTGTCGGCGAAGAACTCCACCGAGGCGCCGAGGATGTCGCTGGTCGCCTCGTTGAGACCGCCGGACTCGCCCGCGTAGTCCAGGTTGGCGGTGGCGGCGGTGAGGCCGTGGGTCATCTCGTGGGCCGCGACGTCGATGGAGGTGAGGGCGTTCTTGTTGCCCTCGCCGTCGCCGTACGTCATGCAGAAGCAGCTGTCGTCCCAGAAGGCGTTGACGTACGCGTTGCCGTAGTGGACCCGGGAGTACGCGGCCTTGCCGTCGCCCGCGATGCCGTCGCGTCCGAGCGCCGTCTTGTAGAAGTCCCAGGTCTTCGCCGCGCCGTAGTGGGCGTCGACGGCGGCGGTCTGCCGGTCGTCGCCCGTGCCGTCGCCCCAGGCGTCGTCGTCGTCCGTGACGAGTTCGCCGGTGCCGGAGGAGCCCTGGTTGAGGTCGTACGTCTTGTGGCCGCCGCGCTCGCCGTCGGTCAGCTCGAAGCCCGCGTCGGTCTTCGTGGTGGTGAGCTCGACCTCGCCGCTGTACTGGCTGTTGCCGCTGCCGGTCTCGATCGCCTCGTAGCTGTGCAGCTTCTTGCCGGTCGTGGCGTCGGTGATGGTGTGGACGCGGCTGGGCGTGCCGTCCTTCTGCACGCCCTTCTTGACGGTCTCGAAGGCGAGGACGGGGGTGCCGCTGCCGGCCCAGATCACCTTGCGGGCGCTCGCCGCGCTCTTCAGCTTCGGCGTGGTCGAGGCCACGGCTATCTTCGCCTTCGTCGCCTTGTCCACGCTCTTCAGCGTGCCGTCGGCGGCGGCGTGGGTGACGAGGTCGCCGCCGAGGACGGGCAGGCCGTCGTAGGTGCGCTCGTAGCGGGTGTGCACGGTGCCCTCGGCGTCCTTGATGACGTCGCGGACGATGAGCTTCTCCTGGCCGCCGAGCTTCAGCGTCCTGGCCGCCGAAGAGGCGTCCGACTGTGCCGACTTGATGGCCGTGGCGCGCTGCGCCGAGGGGTTCACGCCGAGCGCGGCCGCCGTGGAGGGCGTCGCGGTGGCGCGGGCGTCGTCGCCGCCGGGCGTGGCGACGGCGGATCCGGCCTGGACACCGGCGACGACCATCGCGGCGACCGCCGCGAGTGCTGCGAGCCGACGGGTGCCCCGGGCGCGGGAGTTGTGGGGGGTGGTGTGGAGGTTCATGTGTGTTCTCCGTTGGTCGTCCTGTGGGGGGACTACGAGCGGAGAGCGTGCCATCTCATGAGCGAAATTGACGGTGTGCTGACAATTGCCTCACAAGTTTTTGACCAGTTCTTGTACGAATGGGGTGCTGGGCTGTCCGGTATTCGGTGAAGTGGCGGGTTTTCGCGGCTCGGAGCGGCCGACGTGACGGTCGCTCACACGCCGGAGCCCCCGGCCGCGAATCGCGGCCGGGGGCTCCGGTGAAGCCGATGTGCGCTCGGGTCAGAGGTTGACGCCGAAGTCCTGGGCGATGCCGCGCAGACCGGAGGCGTACCCCTGGCCGACCGCGCGGAACTTCCACTCGGCGCCGTTGCGGTAGAGCTCGCCGAAGACCATGGCGGTCTCGGTGGCGGCGTCCTCGCTCAGGTCGTAGCGGGCGATCTCGGCGCCGCCGGCCTGGTTGAGGATGCGGATGTACGCGTTGCGGACCTGGCCGAAGTTCTGGCTGCGGGTCTCGGCGTCGTAGATGGAGACCGGGAAGACGATCTTGTCCACGTCGGCCGGCAGGCCCGCCAGGTTGACGTTGATCTGCTCGTCGTCGCCCTCGCCCTCACCCGTGACGTTGTCACCGGTGTGCACGATGGTCTGGTCCGGCGTCGACTTGTTGTTGAAGAAGATGAAGTGGCCGTCGGAGACGACCTTCCCCTCCGGCGTGACCGCGATCGCCGAGGCGTCGAGGTCGAAGTCGGTGCCGGTGGTGGTGCGGACGTCCCAGCCGAGGCCGACCGTAACGGCGGTAAGGCCCGGTGCCTCCTTGGTGAGCGAGACGTTGCCGCCCTTGGACAGGCTTACTGCCATGGGAAGTCCCTTTCCTCGTCGTGTGCGGGCTTCGTGCCATCACGAAAGCTACCGTCACCCGTCATAACGCAAGCAGCAGACCACGAGGTTCCTGCTCGCTTTACTTTCTTTGCCGAACATCCTCCGGACGGGATCCCGCCGGCGGGAGAAGCCGTCGGCAAAAGAAGGTGACGGACAGGGCGGGAGGAGGAGACCATGGGTGTCATGTCCGGGCCCTATGTCATCCGCGGCTCGGTCTCCCTCCCGGAGGCCGAGCTCATGTGGCGTTTCTCGCGGTCCTCCGGGCCCGGGGGCCAGCACGTCAACACCAGCGACTCCCAGGTGGAGCTGCGCTTCGACGTGGCGGCGACCGAAGCGCTCCCCGACGTGTGGAAGGCGCGGGCGCTGGAACGGCTCGCGAGCAGGCTGGTGGGCGGGGTGGTCTCCGTACGGGCCTCCGAGCACCGCTCCCAGTGGCGCAACCGCGAGACGGCCGCCGTGCGGCTCGCCGCCCTCCTGGCCGAGGCCACCGCGCCGCCGCCGAAGCCCCGGATCAAGCGGAAGATCCCGCGCGGGATCAACGAGCGCCGGCTGCGCGAGAAGAAGCAGCGCGGCGACACCAAGCGCGGGCGCTCGGGCCGCGACTGGTAGCACCGCCCCGGATGCGGGCCGGCCCGGTCGGCGGTAGCGCCCTGGATGGGCGTCGGCCCGGTCGGCGGTAGCGCCCTGGATGGGCGTCGGCCCGGTCGGCGGTAGCGCCCTGGACGGACGTCAGCCCAGTTGGCGGTAGCGCCCCTTGAAGTACGTCAGCGGGTCGCCCTCCGGGCTCGGCAGGTCCGCCGTGAGCACCCGCCCGATCACCAGCGTGTGGTCCCCGGCCGCCACGCGCTGCTCGGTGCGGCACTCCAGGGTCGCCAGCGCGCCGCCGATCAGCGGCGCGTGCGTCACCTCGCCCCGCAGGTACGCGACGTCCTCGAACAGCAGCCGGTCGCTGATCCGGCCCTTCATGGCGAACCGGCCCGCGATGTGCCGCTGGCTCGCGGCCAGGACGGAGACCGCCCACAGCGGCTGCTCGTCCAGCAGGTCGTCCATCCGGGAGTCGTTGCGCAGGCTCACCATCACCAGGGGCGGGTCCAGGGACACGGACATGAAGGCGGTCGCCGTCATGCCCACGTCCTCGCCCCGGCCGTCCTCGTCGAGGGGCGGTTCCTGGGCGGTGACCAGCACCACCCCGGCGGCCAGCCGCGCCAGTGCGGCGCGGAACTCGTCGTTGCTCACTCCCTCAGCATGGGGGATGGGCTCGGGGCGCGGGGCGGAGGGCTTCGTCTGGAACACACCCAGACGCTAGCCGCGGTCGCGGGAGGGCCGCATCGGGCCGCAGGACCAGGCCGGTCCTAGGACCGGCCTGGTCCTGCGGAACGACCGTCGGGGCCGGGAGTCACCGGTATACCATGATCATCTATTGTGACTTGAGTCACAGAGTCCATTTTCTGCTGACCCTGTGTACCGGGTGCACAGCTCACTGTGATTCAGTGGCCGTGACACTGCAACAAGTACGTCGATATGAAACCTGGAGTTGCTGTCGAGGTCTCGGGGAGTGCGAGCAATGGAGGCCGAGTCGGAGCCCTACGTCCGCCTGGCGACCATGCGGCAGCTGCATCAGGCCGTCGCTGATCTCAACACGGCGCGGAGTCTGGCGGACACGCTGCAGACCGTGGCCGACGGCATCGTCGCGGGCCTCGGCTACGAGCTGGGCTGCGTGAACCTGGTCCGGCCGGACGGCGACCTCGTCATCGCCGCCTTCGCCGGCAACGCGGCCGCGGAGGCGCTGATCACCGGCCGGGTCGGCTCCCGCGCCTCCTGGGAACGCCGGCTCTCCATGGGCGAGGACTGGGACAAGCTCCGGTTCATCCCGCACACCGAGGGCTGGGTCCTCCTCGACGACGACGTACCGCAGTGGCACACCGAGGGCCCCGAGCCCCGGTTCGAGGACGAGTGGCACCCGCTGGACCGGCTCTACGCCCCCATGCACGCCTCCGGCGGCGGCCAGGACCTCCTCGGGGTCATATCCGTGGACCGGCCGCGCAACGGACGCCGGCCCGGAGCCTGGGGGCGCGAGGCGCTCCAGATGTACGCCTCCCAGGCCGCCATCGCGATCAGCAACGCCCGCCTGCGGGCCAACATGCAGCGCGCCCTGGTCCGCCTGGAGCGGGAGCAGCAGGCGCTGCGGGCCAGCGAGGAGTCCTTCCGGCAGGCCTTCGAGTACGCGCCCAGCGGCATGGCCATCGCCGAGATGGGCGGCGACCAGCACGGCCGGCTGCTGCGCACCAACGACGCGCTGTGCCGGCTGCTCGGCCGCCCGGCCTCGGTCCTGCGCCGCTACTCCTTCGCCGACCTGGTCCACCCCGAGGACATCGGCACCCTGCTGCGCACCTCCGCCGAGGGCGGCCGGGCCGAGCTGCGGCTGAGCCGCCGGGACGGCACGTACCTCTGGGTCTCGCTGCGCAACTCCGTCGTCGCGGACACCGCGGACGGGCCGCGCTTCCTGCTCACCCATGTCGAGGACATAGAGGAGCGCAAGCGCCACGAGCTGAACCTCGCCCACCGCGCCTCGCACGACGCCCTGACCGGGCTGCCCAACAGCGCCGAGCTGAAGTCGCGGCTCGGTGCCCGGATCTGCGAGCGGCCCTTCTCCCCGGCCACGACCGCGATCGAGGCGCTGGACGCGGCGTACGGGGACGTCGAGTCGTCCCTGACCCACGGCTACCAGGCCGACGGCTACGAGGGCGAGGCGGTCCCCGGGGGCGGGCCCTTCGACCACCATGTGCACGCGGTGGCCCCGGATCCGACGCACGACGACGGCACGAAGGGGCTCGCGGTCCTCTTCTGCGACCTCGACGGCTTCAAGTCCATCAACGACCGCTTCGGGCACCACACCGGCGACGCCGTGCTCATCGAGGTCGCCCGGCGGCTGAGCACCTGTGTGCGGGACGGCGACACCGTCGCGCGGCTCGGAGGTGACGAATTCGTCGTTCTCGCCGACGGCCTCGGAGCGGCGGACGCCGCTGACCTGGCCGTTCGTCTGAGAAATGCCATCATTCCGCCCATAAGGGTCGATGGTCGCGCGGTCCGGGTCGGAGCGAGCTTCGGCATCGGATGGGCCGAGTGCGGGATGACCGCCGAAGAGGTCCTGCGCTCCGCCGACCAGCGGATGTACGTGGAAAAGCGATCCCGGTCGAAGGTTCACCGCAGGGCCGGATGACGTTCACGGCCCGTTTCTCCCCCTACCCCGTACCCGTTCCCCGGAGGCCGTCCAGGTCGGTGAACGCAATTCGGGGCCTGCTCCGTTCGAGGTAGGCTCGGCCGGTCGGCGACGGCTGGCGACATGGTGAGGAGTGACCCAGGGATGACGGCCGGAAACAACGGCGCGAGCAAGCCCGAGGACGACGATCCGTTCGGCTATCTGTACGCGGACGGACAAGCGGCAGGCGCCCAGCCGCCCGGCCAGGGCGGCTACGGCTACCCGGGCCCGGCCGCGCAGCCCGGCGTGCCCAGAACGTCCTACAACCAGGTGCGTGCCGTCGGCGAGCGCCAGTACGGCCAGCAGCAGGTGCCGCCGCAGCAGGGGTACGGCTACCCGCCCCAGCAGGGTTACGGCCAGCCCGCCCAGCAGCAGCACCGGCCGAACCCGCAGTACGCCGCCCCCGAGACCTATCCCGGCGGCGCGTCCAACGGGCAGCCTCCGGCGCAGGGCGGTCACGGCGGCGGTCCGGGGCGCGGCGGTCCGAACACGAAGGCGCTCCTGATCGCGGCGGTCGCCGTGGTCGCGGTGGTCCTCATCGGCATCGGCGCCGCCCTGCTCACGGGCGACGACGGCGACAAGGACGACCAGAAGGACGAGGCGTCCTCCTCGCAGGGCTCGGCCGGCGAGGTCGAGGAGTCGAAGAAGCCGGACAAGAAGCCCGAGGAGACGCCGAAGCCGGTCGAGCTGCCGAAGCAGGACGCGGCGACGCTGACGCTGGGCGGCACGGCGGCCCTGGACTCCACGGTCAAGGGCGCCAAGGGCGCGAACGGCAACTACATCAACCTGAACGAGGTCGGCCGGTCGGCCACCTGGACGGTCGAGGTTCCCGAGGCCGGCGCGTACACCCTGTACGTGACCTACGGCGTGCCCGGCAAGGACGCGAAGACGACCCTGACGGTCAACGCGCAGGAGCCGCGCTCCATCAACATGAAGAACTTCGCGCAGGCCGCCGAGGGCGACCTGGAGAAGGGCTGGACGAACACGTACGCGTACGTCCAGCTCGACAAGGGCTCCAACACCCTCAAGCTGTCGTGCGAGACGGGCGACGAGTGCGACGCCAATCTCGACCAGCTGGAGCTGAAGTCCGGCCACATCAAGAGCTAGGCCCCCGCCGTCCCGTGGACGGCGTCCGATGCCCTGATCACCCCGCGGTGGTCAGGGCGTCGGCGTGTGCGGCTCCACGGTGACGCGCGGCAGCAGGTCCGCGTAGGCCGCCGCGTCGAACTCGCCGGCCGTCGGGGCCAGCACGGTCGCCGTCGACAGGGCCACCGCGCGGGCCAGGCGCTCCGGCCAGTGCAGGCCCTCGGCCAGGGCGGACAGCAGTCCGGCCACCGCGGAGTCGCCCGCGCCGGTCGGGTTGCCGCGCACGGGGGCGGGCGGGGCGGCCCGCCAGACGCCCTCCGGGGTGACGGCGAGCACGCCCTCCGGGCCCAGGGACGCGACCACGGCGTGCGCCCCGCGGCGGCGGGCGTCGCCCGCCGCCCGCAGCGGTTCGCGGGCACCGGTCAGCTGGGCCAGCTCCTCGGCGTTCGGCTTGACCACATCGGGGCGGGCGGCGATGCCCCGGCGCAGCGGTTCGCCGCTGGTGTCCAGGAGGACGGGCACGGCGGCGGCGCGGGCGATCCGGACCAGCTCCGCGTAGGCCCCGACGTGGATGCCGGGCGGCAGGCTGCCGCAGAGCGCGACCGCGTCGGCCCCGGCGACCAGCTCCTCGTACGTCCGCAGGAAGACGGCCCATTCGGCGGAGCTCACCTGGGGTCCGGGCTCGTTGAGCTGCGTGGTGTCGCCGGTCGAGCGGTCGGTGATCGCCAGGGTCCGGCGGGTGTTCCCGGCGACGGGCACGAGGGCGTCGCGCGGCGGGAGCGGGGCGAGGAGATCGCGCAGGACGTCTCCGGTGGCTCCACCGGCGAAGCCGGTGACCACGCATCTGTGGCCCAGCGCCCCGAGCACCCGGGCGACGTTGAGGCCCTTGCCGCCGGGGCGTTCGATGACCTCGCCGACCCGGTGGCTGCTGTGCGGGACGAGCGCGTCGACGGTGTACGTCACGTCGAGCGCCGTGTTCAGAGTGACGGTCAGGATCACCTGCCGGTCCCTTCCTCGGTCCGTAACCCGGCGGCGCGTGCCCGCTTCCGGCACGCGATCTTGATGATCATGTCAAAAGGGTGGCGGTCGGCCCAGTCCCGCGGGCCGACCGCCACCCCTTCGTTACGTGCCGTCGTGTCGCCGTGTCGTCGTGCGGCCGGGTTCAGGCGGTCTTCGGCTCGATGATCCACTCGCCCTGGCGCATGACGCCCTTGAGGACGAAGTCCTCGTCGAGGACCACCAGGTCGGCGTCCTTCCCCGGTTCGAGCGAGCCGACCCGGTCGTGGACGCCGAGCAGCCGGGCCGGGTTGGCGGAGATGGACCGGACGACGTCCTCGACGGGGATCCGGTCGAGGACGACGGCCCGGCGGAACGCGGTGTCCAGGGTGAGCGTGGAGCCGGCGATCGAACCGCCCTCCACCAGTCGCGCCACCCCGTCGGTGACCGCGACCGCGAGCGGGCCGAGCTGGTACTCCCCGTCGCCGAAGCCGGCGGCGTCCATCGCGTCGGTGATCAGCGCGACGCGGGCCGCGCCCTTGTGGCGGTAGGCCAGCTCCAGGACGGCCGGGTGCAGATGCGTGCCGTCGTTGATCAGCTCGACGGTGATCCGGTCGTCCTCCAGGAGGGCGGCGATCGGTCCGGGCTCGCGGTGGGCGAGCGGCGGCATCGCGTTGAACAGGTGCGTGGCGACGGTCGCGCCCGCGTCGATGGCCTCGACGGTCTGCTCGTACGTCGCGTCCGTGTGGCCGATCGCGGCGATGACGCCGCGCTCGGCGAGCAGCCGCACCGAGTCGATGCCGCCGGGCAGCTCGGTGGCGAGGGTGAACATCCGGGCGGCGCCGCGGGCGGCGTCCAGCAGCTTGCGGACCTCGGCCGGGTCCGGGTCGCGCAGCAGCTCCTCGCTGTGGGCGCCCTTGCGGCACGGCGAGATGAAGGGGCCCTCGAAGTGGATCCCGGCCAGATCGCCCTGCTCGACCAGCTCGGACAGGACGCCCGCGCGCCGGGCGAGGAAGTCCATCTCGCCGGTGACCGTGGAGGCGAGCATCGTGGTGGTGCCGTGCTCGCGGTGCGTACGGATGCCGGTGAGGACCTCGTCCACGGTGCCGGAGGTGAAGGAGGCCCCGCCGCCGCCGTGGTTGTGCATGTCCACGAAGCCGGGGACCACCCAGTGGCCGCCGAGGTCGATGGTCCGGGCGCCCTCCGGTGCGGTACCGGAGATCCGGGCGCCCTCGACGGTCACCCGGCCGTCCTCGACGGTGCCGGTGGGGAGCACCACCCGGGCGCCGGCGAGAACGGTGCTGTCTGCTGCGCGTCCGGCCATCAGGCGGAAACCTCCGTGGAGAGTAGATCCCAGGCGAGCAGCCCCGCGCCCAGGCATCCGGCGGTGTCCCCGAGGGCCGCCGGGACGATGTGGGGCAGTTTCTGGAACGTGACGCGTTCCTCGACGGCCGCACGCAGTGGTGTGAACAAGGTTTCCCCGGCTTCGGCGAGACCGCCACCGATGATGAGCGTGCCCGGGTCGAGGAGGGTGAGCGCGGTGACGAGGCCGGCGGCGAGCGCGTCGATCGCGTCCTGCCAGACCCGGACCGCCGCCGGGTCGCCGGACTCGACGGCCTTCGCGCAGTCCGCGGCGTCCGCCTCGGGGTCCCCGGAGGCGGCGGCCCAGGCCCGGGTCACCGCGGCGGCGGAGGCCAGCGTCTCCAGACAGCCGCGCTGGCCGCAGCTGCAGTCGGGGCCGTCCGGGCGGACCACGACATGGCCGATCTCGCCCGCGTCCCCGTGGGCGCCCGCCTCGATGGCGCCCGCGATGCCGATGGCGCCGGCGATCCCGGTGCCCAGCGGGACGAACAGGAAGCGGTCCGTGCCCCGCCCGGCCCCGATCCGTCCCTCGGCGAGCCCGCCGGTGCGGACGTCGTGGCCGAGGGCCACCGGGACGCCGAGGCGCTCGCCCAGCAGGGCGCGCAGCGGTACGTCGCGCCAGCCCAGGTTCGCGGCGTACACCGCGACGCCCTTCTCGGCGTCGACGATGCCGGGCACGGCGACCCCGGCGGCGACGGCGCTCTCGCCCAGGTGCTCCTCGCCGTAGGCGCGCAGATCCGCCGCGAACGCGAGGATCGACTCGACGACCGCGTCGGCGCCGCGCTCCCGGCCGGTGGCCCGCCGCGCCTCGTGGAGGAGCGTGCCGTCGGTCCCGACCAGTGCGGCCTTCATTCCGGTGCCGCCCACATCGAGGGCGATGACATGTCTCACGGGAGACAGTTTCGCCCGCCGACCCCCAATAGGTCTAGTCCACTAGCGTGGTTTGTTGCGCACGCATACAAAATGAGGAACGCGTGAAGGTGGGTGCTTTTGTGATGGAAAGCGACTAATGGGGAGCCTGGATCTGCGGAATCCGGACCAAAGGTCTGGACCAAGATACGGGCTGGAGGCCCCGACTGTCAGTATCCGCACGCCAGTTGTGGCCCCCGGGACCCCCATACGTTGCCGAAGCGATACGCCGGTGGTGTAGACCGCTGGTTCTGCAATGGGGGAAAATCGCAGTTCGTCCGGATGGTGTCGGACAGGGGGCGGTGCCGCGGCCGGACAGGAGGCCGGGGGCACGCCGACGCACACCGTTCGTGAGATGGCTGGATCAATGAGGATGGGCGAGGCTGTGCAGCGGCGCTTTTTGGGTCTGACCGCGGTGGTGGCCGCGCTGGGAATGACGGCAACGTTGTCGGGCTGCGGCGGTGAGACCGGTTCGGGCGACGTCACGCTCAAGCTGGTGGCCGCCGACTACGGCACGGGTCCGGCCAACAGCTCCGAGAAGTACTGGAGCGGGGTCGCGGCGGGCTTCGAGAAGGAGCACCCGGACATCAAGGTCGATGTGACCGTCCTGTCCTGGAAGGACGTCGACCGCGAGGTCGCCGAGATGGTCAAGACCGGTGACGCCCCGGACATCGCCCAGATCGGCGCGTACGCGGACTACGCCAAGGCGGGCAAGCTCTACACCGCCGACGAGACGCTCGCGATCCGCACCGCGGCGAACTTCCTCCCCTCGCTCACCGACGCGGGCAAGGTCGGCGGCACCCTCTACGGGCTGCCCTTCGTCGCCAGCACCCGGCTGCTCTTCTACAACCAGACGCTCTTCGACCAGGCCGGCCTGGACGCCCCCGAGACATGGGACGACATCCGGAGCGACGCCACCGCGCTCAAGGCGAAGGGGGTCGACTACCCCTTCGCCCTGCCGCTCGGCGAGGAGGAGGCCCAGGCCGAGACCCTGATGTGGCTCCTCAGTGGTGGCGGCGGCTACACGGACGACGTCGGCGCGTACGACATCGACTCGGCCGAGAACGTCGCCACGTTCCGCTGGCTGCGGGACAACCTCGTCGGCAAGGGCCTCACCGGCCCGGTCGCGCCGGGCAAGCTGGACCGGGCCAAGGCGTTCGAGGCGTTCGCCGCGGGCAAGGTCGGCATGCTCAACGGCCACCCCACGCTGATGGACGAGGCCGAGGCCAAGGGGGTCAAGGTCGGCATGGTGCCGCTGCCCGGCGCCGACGGCCCGACCACGGGCTCCATGGGCGTCGCCGACTGGATGATGGGCTTCAAGGAGAACGGCAACCGCCGGGCGATCGGCAAGTTCTTCGACTACGCGTACTCCGACGAGAACGTGCTGGAGTTCGCCGAGGAGTACGACCTGCTCCCGGTGACCGGCAGCGCCTCCGCCGCGATGGAGTCCGACAAGAAGCAGAAGAAGCTGCACGAGTTCCTGGCCGCGCTGCCCAACTCGACGCTGCCCCCGTTCGGCAAGACGTCCTGGGCCACGGTCAGCGACGCGATCAAGAAGAACATCGGGAGCGCGGTCGCGCCGGGCAGCAACCCCGAGAGCATCCTCGGGGGGATAGCCGCCGAGGCGACCCGGGCCGAGGCCGCCGAGTAGCGGCAGCGGGCCACGGACGCGGTGTCGGGGGTGGGCATTAGGTTGGTTGATATGACCGCCCCCGACCGAGGCTCCGCCCCCGACCACGGCTCCGCGTCCGACGATCCCGCCCCCGCCGACCCCGCGCCGGACCGGACCGTCGGGCTGTCCGTACGGGACCGGGCGCTGCTGGCCCTGGAGCGGCGGCCCTGGGCGGGGCCCGGGGCGAAGGAGCGGGCGATCCGCGAGCAGCTCGGGATCTCGCCGGTCCGCTACTACCAACTGCTGAACGCGCTGATCGAGGACGAGCGGGCGCTGCGCGAGGACCCGGTCACGGTGAACCGGCTGCGGCGGGTCCGGGCCGCCAAGCGCGGGCGGCGCTGAGCGCGGGGCGCTCAGGACGGGGAGCAGCCGATCACCAGCTCCACCGCCCGGTCCAGACAGCCCCGTTCGGGTTCGGTGAGGTGCGGGTTGGCCCGCTGGCGGGTGCGGGCGAGGGCCAGATCGGCGACCGACGCCCCGCCGTCGTCGGAGAGTTCCGACAGGAGCGCCGCCAGCAGGGGCCGTACGTCGCCCCCGGCCGGGAACGCCGGGTCGAGCGCGATCCGGGCCAGCGTCAGCGCCGACATCGCCCGGTCGAGACCGGGCGGGCCCTCCGCCGCGGTGGACCAGTCGATCACCACCGCGCCCCCCTCCGTCAGCATCACGTTCTCCGGATGCAGGTCCAGATGGAGCACGCAGTCCTCCGGGTTCGCCGAGACCCGGGGCGGTATGGCGTGGAGCTCGCGCAGCAGACGGGCGAGCAGCGCGCCCGCCTCGGCCGCCCCCAGCCGCCCCGCCAGCAGGGCCTCGGCCAGCGTCGGGCCGGTCAGCCGCTGGAGCACCAGGTCCGTGGGGCGGGCCCCGTCGGCGGGCGGGCCGATGCGCGGCACGGGAAACCCGAAGGCGCCGACGTACGACATCACGGCCAGCTCCTCCGTGGTGTCGGTGCCGTCCCGGTAGCGGCGAAGGACCCAGGAGCCGTCGAGTGCGTACACGTCGGCGGTGCGTCCCGAGCCCAGAAGTTGCCCTGTGTGCATGGGGCCGAACCTACCCGGGCGCCCCGCCGAAAGGGAGACGGCTTCCGGCTTCGCGCGGCCGGCCCGCGAAAACGGCCCCGCGCCCACCGCGCCGCGCCGCCGGAGCGCCTGCCGACGGGGCCCCATAACGCGGAGGGAGGGGGTGAACGGGATCTCCTGTGCGGGGCGTCGCCGCCGCTACGGTTTCGGCAATTCCCTGGTCCGGACCAACCCCCGCCGGACCCGGACACCCCCCTGAACCAAGGAGACCCCCGTGGAGAGAACCACGCTCCGCAGACGCGCCCTCGTCGCCGGCACCGCCACGGTGGCCGTGGGTGCGCTCGCCCTCGCCGGGCTGACCGGTGTGGCGTCCGCGGACCCCGCCGCCGGCGCACCGCCGGTGTCCGCCGACAGCCTGTCGCCCGGACTGCTGGCCGCCATGGAGCGCGACCTCGGCCTGGACGCGGACGACGCCCGGAGCCGGATAGCCAACGAGTACCGCGCCGCCGCCGTCGCCGCCGGGCTGGAGAAGTCCCTCGGCGCCGGTTTCGCCGGAGCCCGGGTCAGCGGTGCGAAGGCGGCCCTGACCGTCTCCACCACCGACGCCTCCCAGACCGCCCGGATCACCGAAGCCGGGGCGAAGGCCGAGGTCGTCGCCCACAGCCTGGACCGGCTCGAAGGCGTCAAGGAGGCCCTCGACCGGGCCGCGTTGGGCAGGGCCCCCAAGGACGTGCCCGTCTGGTACGTCGACGTCGCGGCCAACCGGGTCGTCGTGAACGCCGCGAGCACCGCCGCCGGAACGGCGTTCCTCAAGGCTGCCGGGGTCGACAGCGGCCTGGTCACCGTCGCCCGGTCCGCCGAGAAGCCCCGCACCCTCGCCGACCTCCGGGGCGGCGACGCCTACTACATGAACGGCTCCGGCCGCTGTTCCATCGGCTTCCCGGTGAAGCGCGGCACCCAGAACGGCTTCGCCACGGCGGGCCACTGCGGCCGGGTCGGCACGACCACCAACGGCTTCAACCAGCAGGCCCAGGGCACCTTCCAGGGCTCGACCTTCCCCGGCCGCGACTACGCCTGGGTCGCCACCAACGCCAACTGGACGCCGCGTCCGCTGGTGAACGGCTACGGGCGGGGCGACGTCACCGTCGCCGGCTCCACCGCGTCCGTCGTCGGCGCCTCGGTCTGCCGCTCCGGCTCCACCACCGGCTGGCACTGCGGCACCATCCAGCAGCTGAACACCAGCGTCACCTACCCGGAGGGCACCATCTCGGGGGTGACCCGTACCAGCGTCTGCGCGGAGCCGGGCGACTCCGGCGGCTCGTACATCTCCGGCAGCCAGGCGCAGGGCGTCACCTCCGGCGGCTCGGGCAACTGCTCGTCGGGCGGTACGACGTACTTCCAGCCGCTCAACCCGCTGCTCCAGGCGTACGGGCTGACCCTGGTCACCAGCGGTACGCCGACGGACCCGCCCACCACGCCGCCGACCGACCCGCCCACCGACCCGCCGGGCGGCACCTGGGCGGCCGGCACCGTGTACGCCGCCGGAGCCACGGTGACGTACGGCGGAGCGACCTACCGCTGCCTCCAGGGCCACACCGCCCAGTCCGGCTGGACCCCCGCCGCCGTCCCGGCGCTCTGGCAGCGGGTCTGACCCCGCCCCGGCCCGTGCCCGCGGCTTCGGCCGTCCGGCGTCACCGAACCTCCTGAACCTCTCCGCCTCCCCGCACCGAGGACTCCGAGGAAACCGTCATGACCCCACCCATGGACCACACAACCCCCCACGACCCGAACGCGTCCGACGAGGCGTCCGGGGACCGGCGGCGGATCAGCCGCAAAGGTCTCCTGAAGGCCGCGTTCGTCGCGAGCGCCGCGCCCCTGCTCGCCGGAGGGGGCGTCGCGCTCGCCCGGGACGCCGTCTCCACCGGGAACGGGACCCTGGCCCCCACCCCGGAGTGCGACGACGGCGACGACACGACCCCGCCGCAGATGGAGGGGCCGTACTTCAAGCCCAACTCACCGCACCGCACCAGCCTGGTGACCCCGGGCACCCCCGGCGTACCGCTCACCGTGAGCGGCTATGTCTTCGGCCGGGCCTGCCGGCCCGTTCCCGGGGCGCTGCTCGACTTCTGGCAGGCCGACACCAACGGGGCCTACGACATGGCCCGGTTCGCCTTCCGGGGGCATCAGTTCACCGGCACGGACGGGTCGTTCAGCCTCACCACGATCGTGCCGGGCCTCTACCCCGGCCGCACGCGCCACCTCCATGTGAAGGCGCAGGCGCCCGGCGGCCGCGTCCTCACCACCCAGCTGTACTTCCCGGACGAGCCGCGCAACAACACCGACGCCCTGTTCGACCCGGAGCTGCTGATGAACGTCCGCGGCGTCGGCAACGGACGGCAGGGCACCTTCGACTTCGTCCTGGACGTCGCCCAGACGCCCGGCCCGACCGATCCGCCCACCGATCCGCCCACCGAGCCGGGGACCAGCTGGTCCTCCGGCGCCTCCTACCGCGCGGGTGACCGCGTGACGTACGGCGGGGTCGTCTACCGCTGTCTGCAGGCGCACCTGTCCCGGTCGGGCTGGGAGCCGCCGCAGGTCCCCGCGTTGTGGGAACGCGGGTAGACCGCGGAGACAGCGAGCGCGCACCACCGCCCGCGCCCCGTCCACGCCGTCCGGCGCGTGGACGGGGCGCTTTCCCGCTCTCCCCGCCCCGCTCCCCGCCCCTCTCTCCCTCCCGTCTCTCCCTCCCGTCTCTCCCTCCCGAAAAAGTATTCGCGGATCGTCCGAAACATTTACCCCGCCCCGTCGCGTCGTACAGGGGAAGGGCGGAACGGATGGACGGACGGGGGAGGGTATGAAGGCGTCGCGCGCCGAGGAGTTCAAAGAATTCGCGGCCGGACGGGCCGGCCATCTGTTCCGCTCGGCATGCCTGCTGACCAGTGGCGATGTGCACCTCGCCGAGGACCTGGTGCAGGAGACGCTGAGCCGGATGTACGTCCTCTGGGGCCGGGCCCGCCGGATCGACAACCCGGCGGCGTACGCGCAGACCGTGCTCGTGCGGACCTTCCTGACCCACCGGCGGCGGCGTTCCGCGAGCGAACGCCCGCTGGCCGAACTGCCCGAGGCCGCACCCGCCGACCCCGACGACCCGGCGCTGCGGATGACGCTGCTGCGGGCGCTCTCCCAACTGGCGCCCAAGGACCGCGCGGTCGTGGTCCTCCGGTACTGGGAGGACCGGAGCATCGAGGAGACCGCCGCCGCCCTCCAGGCCACCCCCGCCGCCGTACGGACCCGCTGTGTGCGGGCGCTCGGACGGCTGCGTGAACTACTGGGCGGCAGCATCGCGGAGTTCGCCGCCCGCTGACTTCCGGGCGCCTGCCCACCCGGCCCTTGCGGGCCGCCGACTGTCGAGCATCCAGAACGAGAAGTGGTGGTTCCCCATGCCCTTTGAAGACGAACTCAGCGAGGAGCTCCGCCGGACCGGGGAGACCTTCGACCTGACCGGCCGCAGCGCGGTGGTGGACGGCGCGCTGGAGCACGGGCGGCGCACGCTCCGCCGCCGCCGCATCACCGCCGTGGCGGGCAGTGTGCTGGCCCTGGCCCTGATCGGGGGCGGCGGCGCCGTCGCGGCCGGGATGCTGGGCGGCCCCGGCGACGTGGCGAACGTCGCGGACAGCGGCCCGGTCACGCCGCCGGCCACCGCCACGCCCACACCGACGGCCGCGCCCACGGACGCCGCGACGGACGCCCCCACGGCCGAGCCCTCGGACGCGCCCCCGCCCACGGGCGGGCCGACGGCCCCCGCCAAGGACGCACCGCGCACCGAAGACCCCTCCCCGGACCCGTCGTCGCCCGAGTCGCAGGACCCCGGGGAGCCGGCGCCCGCGCTCGACTACACGCTGCTGATGCCCACCTTCCGCGCCCTGCTGCCCCAGGGGCTGACCGTGGGGGAGGAGACGGACAGCGGCGGCGAGTTCGCCTCGGTCGTCGTCGACGACGGCAAGGGCCGGACCCTCGTGCAGATCAATGTGCAGCCCGACATGCGGGACGCCGCCGAGGATCTGTACCGCGAGGCGACCACCCTGCCCGACGGCACCCTGCTCGCCACCTCGAAGGTGCCCGGCGAGAAGGGCGGGGCCGGAGTCGTCTGGTGGACGGCCGACACGATGCGGCCGGACGGCATGCGGGTCGTCGTCTCGGCCTTCAACTCCGGTGAGCAGTCGACGCCCGCCACCCGTCCGGAGCCCGCGCTCACCATGGACCAGCTGGTCGCACTCGCCACCAGCCCGCAGTGGCTGAAGCTCCAGCAGTAGCCCCTTCGCCGGTCCGCCCGGTCACTTCGCGTCGGCATACCGCTCCACCACCGCCGTCGTGAACGGAAACCGCACCGGCGTCTCCCCGAAGGCGGTCCGCCCGGCCAGCTCGCCCGCCGCGCGGATCGCCTCGGCGACGGCGGCGCTCTCCCCGGCCGGGCAGTGCACGATCACCTCGTCGTGCTGGAAGAACACCAGCTGCGCCCGCAGCCCCTGTGCGAAGAGCGACCGGCGCAGCGCGGCCAGGAGCAGCAGCGCCCAGTCGGCCGCGCTGCCCTGCACCACGAAGTTGCGGGTGAAGCGCCCCCGGGCCCGCGCCGGACCGCCGTCGGGCGCGGCCCCGGGGCCCTCGGGACCTTCCTGGGGGAGGCCCGCCTCCTCGTCCTGGCCCGCCAGCGTGACCGGCGGGCTGGTCCGGCCCAGCCAGGTCCGCACCACGCGCCCCTCCTCGCCGGCCCGCGCCGCGTCGTCGACATAGGCGACGGCGAGCGGGAAGCGGCGGCGCAGGGCGGCCAGGTTCTTCAGCCCGTCGCCGGACGTCTGGCCGTAGATCGCACCGAGCAGCGCCAGCTTGGCGTGCTCGCGGTCGCCCTGGAACGCCCGGTCGGACAGGGCCTTGTAGAGGTCGCCGTCGTGACCGGCCACCTCCATCAGGCCCCGGTCGCGGGAGATCGCCGCCAGCACCCGGGGCTCCATCTGGTCGGCGTCCGCGACGACCAGGCGCCACCCCTCGTCGGCGACGACGGCCTGCCGTATCACCTTGGGGATCTGGAGGGCCCCGCCGCCGTTGGTCGTCCAGCGGCCGCTGACCGTGCCGCCCGGCTGGTACTCCGGGCGGAAGCGGCCCTCGCGCACCCAGTCCTGGAGCCAGGACCAGCCGTGCGCCGTCCAGATCCGGTACAGCTTCTTGTACGCGATCAGCGGCTCGACCGCCGGATGGGCCAGCTCCTCCAGCTCCCACCGCCGGGTCGACTTCACCGGGATCCCGGCCTGCGCGAACGCCTTGACCACATCGGCGGGCAGATCGGGGCGGACCCTCCGGCCGAACGCGGCCGACACCTCGTCCGCCAGCTCGGCGAGTCTGCGGGGCTCGCCGCCGCCCGCGTACCGCTCGCCCAGCAGTCCGTCCAGCACCTCCCGGTGGACGTCGGCGCGCCAGGGCACCCCGGCCCGGTGCATCTCGGCGGCCACGAGCATCCCCGCCGACTCCGACGCGGTCAGCAGCCGCATCCGGTCCGGGTGCTCCGCCGCGTCGTGCCGGCGCAGCTGGTCCGCGTAGACCCGCAGGAGCCCCTCGAAGGGCACCCCGGGGCCCGACGAGGGCTCGAAGAGGGAGGACTGCGCGCCCGGTTCGGCGGACCGGGCGGGCGGGTCCGGCGGGACGGGGGCATGGTCCAGCCGGGCCAGCGCGGCGGCCGCGGACCGGGGCTCGCCGAGCCGCCCGGCGTGCCCGAGCAGCAGCAGCTCGGCGCACTCGATGTCGTAGCACCGCTCGACCCGGACCCCGGCGGCCAGCAGCCGGGGGTAGACCTCGGCGGTCGACCGCCACACCCAGCGCACCACATCGGGCCGGGAGCGGACCGCCTCGGCGAGGTCGGGCTCGGCCACGACGGGACCGGCGGGCGCGCCGTCCCGGGCCAGCGGCACGAGCAGCGCGCCGCCTCCCTCCGCCGTGGCCAGCGCCCACCGTTCGGTCATGGATGCGAGTCTGGCACCCGCCACTGACAGCGCCCCGGACCCGCGGCCCGGCCCGCCCCGCGAGCCGTGCCCGCCGAGTGGCCGGACCTCCCGGGGGCGACGAGGATCAGCCCATGGAAGCGATCGCGTACGAGGAGTTCGGCGGCCCCGGCGTCCTGCACCTGGTCCGCCGGGACCAGCCGCGCCCCGGCCCCGGCCAGGTCCGGGTCGCGGTGCGGGCGGCCGGGGTGAACCCGCTCGACCACAAGATCAGGAACGGCTGGATGGAGGGCGCCTTCCCCACGCCGCTGCCCGCCACGCCCGGCGCCGAGTTCGCCGGAGTGGTCCAGGAGGCGGGGGAGGGCGTCACCGCGTTCGCCCCCGGCGACGAGGTCCTCGGCTGGAGCGCCACCGGCTCCTACGCCACCGAGGCGCTGGCCGAGGCCGCCGCCCTCGCCCGCAAGCCGGAGGGGCTCTCCTGGGAGGAGGCCGCGGCGCTGCCGGTCGCGACCGACACCGCGTCCCGGGTTCTGGACGAACTGGCCCTGGCCGAGGGCGAGACGCTGCTCCTGCACGGCGCGGGCGGCGGCGTCGGCTCCGTCGCCGTACAGCTCGCGGTGGCCCGCGGCGCGACCGTCATCGGCACCGCTTCCCCGGCCAACCACGACTATCTGCGGGTGCTGGGCGCGGTCCCGGTGGCGTACGGGGACGGGCTGGTCGAGCGGGTGCGGGAGCTGGCCCCCGAAGGCGTGGACGCGGTGTTCGACGCGTCGGGGCGCGGCGCGCTGCCCGCCTCCATCGAGCTGCGCGGCGGCACGACCGACCGGATCGTCACCATCGCGGACGGGGACGCCGCCGAACTGGGCGTGGCCTTCTCCGGCGGTGGCGGCGGGCCCTCGCCCGAACGCCTCGCGGCCAACGCCCGGCTGGCGGAGGCCGGCGAGCTGCGGGTGGAGATCGCCCAGGTCTTCCCGCTCGCCGACGCCGCGAGCGCGCACGCCCTGAGCGAGGGCGGCCACGTCCGGGGCAAGCTGGTGCTGCTGCCGTAAGGGGCCGTTCGGGGAGCCGGGCGGTCCGCCTACCCTTGGCCGGATGGAATCGGTGATCGACCGGGCGTGCGCGGCGGCCCTCTACGCGGAGGGCGACGCCGCCCTGGACACCGGGGCCTCCCTGCTCGCCGCCGCCCCGGAAGCCGACGACGAGGCGCACCGGCGCGGCGAGGAGTTCGTGCGCCGGGCGTGGGACCGGGGCTGGCACCCCGCCGACCTGGTCCGGTTCGTCCGCCGGGAGCTGGACGAGCGGCGGGCGGCGCTGGCCGGGACCCTGATCGCCGCCGAGACCGCCCGGTACGCGACGCTGCCGCCCCGCTGGCGGCAGCAGCTCACCGAGCTTCCCGACCCCGTACCGCGCAACCGCCCCGACCGCTTCGGTTACGCCGGTGACCTGCTGGAGCTGTACCGGCTGCTGCTGCGGCTGCCCGCCGTCGAGCCCGTGGGTCCGCCGCCCGGCACTGCCGCCGACCACCTCCACCGCCCGCCCGCCGCCGACGAGCCCCGCATGCTGACCCGGATCCGGGCCCTGCTGGCGAAGGCGGAGGCGACCGGCTTCCCGGAGGAGGCCGAGGCGCTGACCGGCAAGGCGCAGGAGCTGATGGCCCGGCACAGCATCGACGAGGCCCTCCTCGCCGCCCGGACGCAGAGCCGCGAGAGTCCGGGCGCCTGCCGGATCGGGGTGGAGCCCCCGTACGAGAGCGCCAAGGCGATCCTGCTCGACGCCGTCGCCTCCGCGAACCGCTGCCGGGCCGTGTGGAACGACGACCTCGGCTTCACCACGGTCGTCGGCTTCGAGCCGGACCTGGAGGCCGTCGAGCTGCTGTTCACCTCCCTGCTCGTCCAGGGCACGGCGGCGATGACCCGGGCGGAGGCCGGGCAGCGCGCCGGCGGCCGCAAGCGGACCAAGACCTTCCGGCAGGCGTTCCTGATGGGGTACGCGCAGCGGCTCGGCCGCCGGCTCGCCGCCGGCGCCGAACGGGTCACGGCGGCCGCCGACGCCGAGGCCGGTACCGGAAGCGCACCCGGCGGCGGGCTGCTGCCGGTGCTGGCCGCCCGGGACGTCGCGGTCACCGACACCGCCGGGCGGATGTTCCCGAGGACCACGACCACCCGGGTCCGCGGCGTCAGCGACCTGGACGGCTGGACGCACGGCACCGAGGCCGCCGACCGGGCCCGGATGGGCGGCCCGGCCCGGGGGCCCGAGGGCGAGATCACGGCGTAGCGCCCGGCTGCGCTCCCGCTCTCACCTCCCGCCGCATCCCGTCTCGCCGGTCGTCGGTCGGGTCAAGCCCGGCTTGTCCGGAATTGCGGCTAGGCTCGGCCCATGAGCTGGCTCCGGGCGCTGAAGGAGACCGCCCGCTCGGGGCTGGAGATCGAGCGGCAGAGACTGGAACCCCTCATCGCCCTTCGCGGTGCGGCCGGCCTCGCCCTCGTCGTCGGAGCCGGCCTCGTGCTGTTCGGGCCGGAGATCGCGGCGAGCTCCGCGTTCGGCGCGTTCCAGGCGGCCATCGCCACCTTCCAGCGCAGCTGGCGACCGCGCCCCGTCCTCGCCCTGGTCTCCGGCGTGAGCCTCGCCGTCTCGACGTTCGTCGGCTATGTCAGCGGCGCGCACGTCGTGCTCTTCCTGTGCCTGCTCGGAGCCTGGACCTTCCTCGCCGGTCTCGCCTGGGCGGCGGGCCCCACGGGCGGCATCATCGCCTCGTCCAACGTCGCGATCATGCTGGTGACGATCACCCTGCCCACCTCGGTCGTGGACGCCGCCGCCCACGCGGGGATGATCGCCGTCGGCGGCTTCGTGCAGGCCGCGCTGATCGTCCTCTTCCCGGTCCGCCGATGGGGCGCGCAGCGCGACGCGCTCGCCGACGCGCTCGCCGCCGAGGCCGACTACGCCCGGCGGCTGCGCCACGACCCGGTCGCCCCCTTCGACCCGCTGCCCCTGATGACCGCCCGCAGCGCCGCGGCCGTCACCCCCCGCCAGGCCCGCCGCCGCCCCGCCGAACTGCACGGGGCCCGGGGCGTCGCCGAGCGGCTGCGCCCGGTGCTCGCCTCGCTCGCGGACCCGGCGATGGGAGCGCCGGGCGAGGGCCTGGAGCGGCTCTGGGTGAACGAGCTGCTGGGCGCGGCCGGATCGGTCCTGGACGCCGCCGCGCGAGCCGTCCGGCACGGCGAACCCGTCCACCTCTCCGCCACCGACCTGGGCGTCCTGAAGACCCCCGACAACGACGTGATCCTCGTCGGCCCCGCCCGCCGCGCCGCCGACCGGCTCGCGGCGCTGCTCGACGACGTCCTGGAGATCGCGGAGGGCACCGGGACCGACAGCGGGGTGCCCTCCGACCTCGCCCCCGACACCCGTCACCGGCCCACCCTGCTGAAACTGGTGCCGGTGGTGCTGGCCTCGATGCGCCGCGAGCTGCACCACGGCTCACCGATCATGCGGCACGCCATCCGGGTCGCGGTGGTCGCCGTCTGCGGGTACTTCGTGGGCGAGGCCGTGCCGCTCGGCCACGGCTACTGGGCGCCGATGACCGCCGTCATGGTGATGCGGCCCGAGTTCTCGCAGACATACGCCCGTTCCGTGGCCCGCTTCGGCGGCACCCTGGTCGGCGTCGGGCTCGCCACCGCCGTCGTGCAGACCGCCCACCCCGACGCCCGGCTCTCCGCGCTTCTCGCGGTGATCTGCGCCGGGCTGATGTACCTGCTGATGCGCACCGGCTACGCGGTCGGCCAGGTCTGCGTCGCCGCGTACGTCGTCTTCCTGCTCGGTATGGCCGGCGACGACTGGTCCCAGACCGTCACCGAACGCATCGTGCTGACGCTCGTCGGCGGACTCCTCGCGATGGTCTCGTACGCCGTCTACCCGGCCTGGGAGACCCCGCGGCTGCGCAACCGGCTGGCCGACTGGCTGGTGGCGGACGGGCGGTACGCGGCCACGGTGGTCGACCGCTACGCGGACCCCGCCTCGCGGGACGCCGAGGACGTCCGGGACGCCCTGATCGCCACCCGGGAGGCCCGTGTGGCGTGGCAGGAGGCGCTGGCGACCGCCCAGCACGAACCCGTACGCCACCGGGGCATCTCCCGGGCCGCCGCCACCGATGCCCAGCACGCGCTGGCCCAGCTGGGCCGGTCCGCGATGGTTCTGGAGGCCCATCTGCCGGCACGGTCGGCCGACCCGGTGCCCGGCGCCGCCCAGTTGGCCGAGGCGTTGCGCCGGGCCACCGAGAAGGGCGCCAAGGCGGTACGGGAGCGGCGGCTCCCCGACTGGCAGCCGGTGGTCGACGCGGTGGCCCACTGGGACATGCCCACGCCGACGGAGGACGGCACGACACCGGTCGGCGACCCGGTCGTGCGCCGGGGCGCGGCGCTGCTCCTGGACGCGCTGGAGGAGTTCACCCGCGCCCTGGACGAGCGCGGCGGCTCCACCCGGGTCAGCAGCACCCTCGCCGAGAGCTGAGCGGCCCCCGGCGGCCGGGCCTCAGGGCGCGGGCACGTCGGGCAGGTCCGGGAGCGAGGGCATGCCGGTCGGCAGCTTGCCCGGGTCGGCCTTGGTGAGGGTGTCCTTCACCCCGCCGTCCCACGAGAGGACCAGCTCGGTGCCGTCGTTCGACTCGATCGCGCCCATCGTGCGGTCGGTGCCCCCGCCGGTGCACTTCAGCGCCAGCATCGGCTCGCCGCCCATGTCCTTCACATCGCCCTGGCACACCGACTGGTCCGCGACGAGGGCGACCTTGCGCGCGGCGACGGACACGGTGACGTTCTTGCCGTCCGTCAGCCCCACCCAGGTGCCCTCCAGCGCCGCGGCGTCCGTGCCGGCGGACTCTCCGGAGCCCTCGTCACCGCCGCCCCCGGGTGTCGCGCCCGCCGTGGAGTCCGGGGCGGAATCCTTGCCCCCGTCCTCGTCGCTGCCGCACGCGGTCAGCGCCAGTGAGACGGCGAGACCGGCGACAACGACGGCGCCGGTGCGTATATACCTGGTCACGTGGAGTTCCCCCTAGCTGTTTTCCGGTCGAAAGACCGCGCCACGTTACCAAGGTCCGTACGGTTCAACTCCGGTAAGCGGGAGCGAAATAGGCGTGCCGTTCGTCTCTCTTCCTGGGAGGGTGCGGCCGGGGGCGTAAAGCCTGTAATCAAAGGAACACCCCGTGTGCACGTGCATCTGCTCATGCATTGGCATATGAACAGAGCTATGATCCGAGCTAGTTGAGACTTGCACCTTGCAACTCGGGGAGCGTCCGTGCACCACGTGTACAACGGCATGGCGGCCACAGAGCTTCGCGGAGTCGTCTGGCAGAAGAGCAGGCACAGCAACTCCCAGGGATCCTGCGTGGAGTTCGCGCGACTGCCCGGAGGGAATGTGGCGATGCGGAACTCCCGTCACCCCGACGGGCCCGCCCTCGTCTATACGCCCGCGGAGATCGAGGCGTTGCTGCTCGGCGTCAAGGACGGCGAGTTCGACCACCTGGCCACCGGCGCCTGACACCGGGCCCGGCTGGCGAGGGGCCAGGGCGCTACGAACTCGTTTTCGTGTTTTCCGAGAGCCGGAAAAGGGCCCAGACGACCTTGCCGTGCAGCTGGCCGCACGGCGGTTCTCCCAACGGAGCGGGGGAGGGGTGCCAGCCCCAGCTGTCGCTGACGCATTCCACCAGGAACAGTCCGCGGCCGGATTCGGCCGAATCCGCCGCCTCGCCGGCCACCGGGCTCTCCCGGCTGGGATCGCGCACCGCGCACACCAGTCGGGAGGTCCAGCGCATCAGATGCAGGCGCACCGGCGGGTCCTGGAACTCCCGCGGCGGATCGCCGGGCAGTGCGTGGCGCAGCGCGTTGGTGACGAGTTCGGACACCACCAGGGAGACATCGTCGAAACGGTCCCCCAACTCCCATCGCTCCAGCGTGGACCGGGTGAACTTCCGTGCCCCGCCGACCGCTTCGTAGCGTGCCGGCAGAGCGCAGGACGCCGATCCGGCCACCCCCGAGGGGTCGGTGGGGGGAAGCCCCTGCCGTAACGGCTCGAGCATCGTCGATCCATTCGTCCCCATACGAGGCACTCCCGGGATTCGCGGCTGTAGCGGCACTGCCTGTAGCGGTACTGCGGGGGGTACAGCGGCACAACACGAGCACGCAGGTGCGCGAGGACCATGGTTCCGAATGCGCAGGGCAGATGCAAGGGCAGATGCACGTGCACGCGCCGGACCTGCCCGATACCGTGGTGGTTCTTGGGCATTTCTTCCCGGGGTCAGTTTCGGAGCTTTCTGGACGTCTTCTCATTTCCGTAATCGAATGAGTACGGGCTGAAGCGTTTTGGTGGCAGAATCCGGCACTCGGGGTTCCGGTCCGGGGGGCTCCGGTGCCAGCGAGAGTGATGGGGAAGGTCGGACCAGTGTCGGCAGGCGAGTCGAGTGGATCGGTGGTGCGGCGCATACTCCTGGGCTCTCAGCTCAGGAGACTGCGGGAGTCGCGCGGAATCACCCGTGAGGCGGCCGGCTACTCGATCCGGGCCTCCGAATCGAAGATCAGCCGCATGGAGTTGGGACGGGTGAGCTTCAAGGCCAGGGACGTCGAGGATCTGCTCACGCTCTACGGAGTCGCGGACGAGGCGGAGCGGGACTCGCTCCTGGGCCTGGCCCGCGAGGCCAATGTGGCGGGCTGGTGGCACAGTTACGGAGATGTGCTGCCTGGCTGGTTCCAGACGTACATCGGTCTGGAGGGCGCGGCCTCCCTCATCCGTATCTACGAAGTCCAGTTCGTGCACGGGCTGTTGCAGACCGAGGCGTATGCGCACGCCGTCGTCTCGCGCGGCATGCGCGGCGGCTCGGCCGCCGAGATCGACCGCCGGGTGGCCCTGCGCCTGGAGCGCCAGAAGGCCCTCGTCTCCGAGCGTGCCCCGACGTTCCACGCCGTCCTCGACGAGGCGGCGCTGCGCCGCCCCTACGGCGAACGCGACGTCATGCGTGCCCAATTGCGGCATCTGATCGATATGTCGGAGCAGTCGAACATCACGCTCCAGGTCATGCCCTTCAGCCACGGCGGCCATGCCGGCGAGAGCGGCTCCTTCACGATGCTGCGTTTCCCGGAATCCGATCTGTCCGACATTGTCTATTTGGAGCAGCTGACGAGCGCGCTCTATCTGGACAAGCCCGAGGAAGTCGCGCAGTACGAAAAGGCCATGACGGGCCTCGCCGAGGACAGTCCGGCGCCGGAAGAGAGCCGGGATCTTCTGCGCGGGCTACTCCAACTGACTTAATTTCTCAGTACGATGACGTCGCATCAGGAGTCTGCGAACGCCTGCAGTAAGGGATTGCATGTCCTTCTTCCATGAACTGGCCCACCAGTACATCGACGGCGAGTGGCTGACCGGTAGCGGCTCGTGGGACATCATCGATTTCAATCCCTACAACGGCGAGAAACTGGCCGCTGTCACCGTGGCCACCGCGCTGGAGGTCGACCGGGCCTACCGGGCCGCCGAGCGGGCGCAGCAGGAGTGGGCCGCCGTCAATCCGTACGAGCGGCGTGCCGTCCTCGAACGCGCGCTCCGCATCACCTTCGACCGCGCCGAGGAGATCGCCGAGGCGATCATCGACGAACTGGGCGGCACCCGGCTCCGGGCGCAGTACGAGGTCCGGGGCGCGGCGGAGTTCCTGCGCGAGGCGATCGGCCAGGCGCTGCGGCCCACCGGGCGGCTGCTGCCCGCCGTGGGCGACGGCCGCGAGAACCGGCTCTACCGGCTGCCCGTCGGCGTCGTGGGCGTCATCAGCGCCTTCAACTTCCCCTTCCTGGTGACGATGAAGTCCGTCGCGCCCGCCCTGGCGCTCGGCAACGCGGTCGTCGTGAAGCCCCATCAGAACGCGCCCGTCGTGGGCGGCGGTCTGATAGCGAGGATATTCGAGGACGCGGGGCTGCCGGCCGGGCTGCTCAACGTGGTGATCACCGACAGCGCCGAGATCGGCGACGCGTTCATCGAGCACCCGGTGCCCAAGGTGATCTCGTTCACCGGCTCCGACCGGGTCGGCCGGCATGTCGCCGCCACCGCGGCGGGCGCCTTCAAGCGGACCATCCTCGAACTCAGCGGGAACAGCGCCCTGGTGGTGCTGGAGGACGCCGACGTCGACTACGCGGCCCGCGCGGCCGTCTTCAGCCGCTTCCTGCACCAGGGGCAGGTCAGCATGGCGGCCAACCGGATCCTGGTGGACCGGTCGGTGGCCGAGGAGTTCACCGAGCTGTTCGTCGCCGAGGTGGCCGCCCTCAAGACCGGCGACCCGAGGGATCCGGAGACCCGGATCGGGCCGGTCATCAACGCCTTCCAGGCCGATGCGCTGGACGCCCTGGTCGACCGGGCGGTCGCCGACGGCGCGACGGCGCTCGTCCGGGGCCGGACCGTCGGCAACGTCGTCGGACCGACCGTCCTCACCGACCTCGCGGAGGACTCCCCGCTGCTCGATCAGGAGATCCTCGGCCCGGTGGCCCTGCTGCTGACCTTCGACGGCGAGGAGGAGGCCGTGCGGATCGTCAACGACAGCCCGTACGGCCTGAGCGGCGCGGTGCACACCCGGGACGCGGAGCGCGGGGTGAAGTTCGCGCAGCGCATCGTCAGCGGGATGTTCCATGTCAACGACTCCACCGTGCAGGACGATCCGCTGGTCGCCTTCGGCGGCGAGAAGACGTCCGGGGTGGGACGGCTGAACGGCGATGCCGTGGTGGAGGCGTTCACCACGCAGAAGTGGATGTCGATCCAGCACGGTCGCTCGGTCTTCCCGTTCTGACGGGCGCTTCTTCCCCGCTCCGGTCCCCGGGCCCCCGGAACGTGGTGCGGTAGGCGCTCGGCGAGACGCCCAGCGCCGCGTGGAAGTGGTGGCGCAGGTTGGCCGCCGTGCCGAGCCCGGCGCGCGCGGCCACCTGTTCGACGGGGACGTCCGACTCCTCCAGCAACTCCCGCGCCAGTTCGATCCGTTGCCCGGTCAGCCAGTTCATCGGCGTCAGGCCGACCTCGTCGCGGAACCGCCGGGTGAAGTGCCGCACGCTCATCGACTCCCTGGCCGCCAGCTGCCCCAGCGTGATCGGGTCCTGGAGCCGCCGCAGCGCCCACGCGCGGGCGGCCGCGGTCCCCGGCGACGACCGGCCGGGCACCGGCCGCCGGATGTACTGGACCTGGCCGCCCTCGCGGTGGGGCGGCACGACCGTGCGCCGGGCCACGTCGTTCGCGACGGCCGTCCCGTGGTCGCGCCGGATCATGTGCAGGCACAGATCGATCCCGGAGGCGCAGCCCGCCGAGGTCAGGACGGAACCCCCGTCGGTGTAGAGGACGTCCGGGTCCAGGGCGACCTGCGGGAAGAGCCGGGCGAAGAGCTCCGTGTACCGCCAGTGGGTGGTGGCCGTGTGCCCGTCGAGCAGACCGGCCGAGGCCAGCACGAACGCCCCGGTGCAGATCGAGGCCACCCGGGCGTCGGGCCGGATCAGCGCGAAGGCCTCCGCGAGCGGGGCGGGGAGCACCGGGGTGTCCTGGACGTAGTCCTCGTACGACGACAGGACGATCACCGTGTCGGCCTCGGCCAGCGCCTCGGGGCCGTGCCGGACGGCCACGGTGAAGTCGCCGTCCGTGCGGACGTCCCCGGGCGCCAGGGAGCAGGTGGCGACCTCGTACAGCGGCTCGCCGTCCGCCGACGCCCCGTCTCTGGCCTGGCCGAAGAGCTGGTGCACGCTGCCCAGCTCGATGGGGAGCAGGACCGCGCGGGCGAGCACGGCGACGCGGTGCCGCCCGGGGTGGGTGAAGACCGTCATGGCCATATCCTTGCGCACCTGGTCCATCAGGACACTCGTGGGTCCGGGCCCCGCTCGCCAGGCTGCCCGTATGGCCCCTTCGACCCCGACCCCGCCCCCGACGCCCACCCCCACTTCTCCCTCCCGCCGGTCCTGTGCCCACCGCGCCTGGCTGATGGCCGCCGTCGCGGGCGCGGCGATCGTCACGGCCGGCGCGTTCACCACCGTGCCGGGCCTGCTGGTGACGCCCCTGCACGAGGAGTACGCCTGGGAGCGCGGGCAGATCGCGCTTGCGGCCTCGGTGAACATGGTGCTCTTCGGCCTCACCGCACCGTTCGCGGCGGCGCTGATGGACCGGATCGGGGCCCGCCGGGTGGTCATGGGCGCCCTGCTGCTGGTCGCGGCGGGGGCGCTGCTCACCGGCGTGATGACGCGGCCGTGGCAGCTGGTCGCGTACTGGGGCGTGCTGATCGGCCTCGGCAGCGGCTGCCTGACCATGACGTTCGCCGCCGGGGTGACCTCCCGCTGGTTCGTCCGGCGGCGCGGCCTGGTGACCGGTGCGCTCAGCTCCTCCAGCCACCTGGGCCAGCTGCTCTTCCTGCCCCTGCTGGCCTGGTCCGTCGGCCGCTTCGGCTGGCGTCCGCCGGTGGTGACGCTGGCGCTCGCGGCCCTGGCGGTCGCCGCCCTGGTGTTCCTGCTGCTGCGCGACCACCCCGCCGACGCGGGCGTCGAGCCGTACGGGGCGACGGAGTCCGTCCCCCGGCCGCCCCCGGCTCCCGGGGCGGCGGCCCGGACGCTGAAGGTGCTCCTGCGCGCGGCGCGTACCGGCCCGTTCTGGCTGCTGGCCGGGATGTTCGCCCTCTGCGGGGCGTCCACCAACGGCATCATGTGGTCCAACTGGGCCCCGGCCGCGCACGATCACGGCATGCGGGCCACGGCGGCGGCGTCGCTGCTGTCCCTCGTCGGGGTCTTCTCCGCCCTCGGCGCGCTCCTGTCCGGCTGGCTGACGGACCGCTTCGACCCGCGCCGCCTGCTGACCGTCTGCTTCGCCGTCCGCGCGCTCACCCTGCTCGCCCTGCCGCTGGTGTTCAGCTCCGCGGTCACGGCCCCGATGCTCCTGTTCGTGGTGGTCTACGGGCTCGTCGACGTCGCGACCGTGCCGCCCGTCATCGAACTCGCCCGCCGGGTGTACGGGGAGGACGGCCCCGTCGTCTTCGGCTGGACGAACGCGGCCCACCAACTGGGGGCGGGCGCCTCGGCCTTCCTCGGCGCCACCGCGCGGGACGCGTTCGGCGCGTACGACGTGGTGTGGGCCGCGCTGGCGGCCGGGTGCCTGGTCGCGGCGCTGCTGGCCCCGGCCGTCCGCGTGAGGGCACACCGCGGGCCCGCCGGCAAGCGCGCGGGCTACCCTAGTCAAAGTTGAATAGGAAGGTGGGTGTCATGTCCGCGATCCGGCTGCTCGTTCTCGGCGCCGTGCGCATGCACGGCCGGGCGCACGGCTATCAGGTCCGCAACGACCTGGAGTACTGGGGCGCGCACGAGTGGTCCAACGCCAAGCCCGGGTCGATCTACCACGCCCTGAAGCAGATGGCGAAGCAGGGACTGCTCCTCGCGCACGAGACGGCCCCCTCCACGGCGGGCGGCCCGCCGCGCACCGAGTACGAGGTCACGGACGAGGGGCTGGCGGAGTACCGCACCCTGCTGCGCGACGCCATCCGCGCCTACGACCAGAGCACGGACGTCCTCTCGGCGGCGATCGGGTTCATCGTCGACCTGCCCCGCGAGGAGGCGGTCGGGCTGCTCAGGGAGCGGATCGAGGGCATCGCGGGGTGGCGGGAATCGGTCACCGAGTACTACACGCCCGAGGACGGCCCCGAATCCCTCGGCCACATCGGCGAGATCATGAACCTGTGGGTGCACTCGGCCGACAGCGGCGCGGAGTGGACCCGCGGCCTGATCGCCCGCATCGAGGGCGGCGCGTACACCTTCGCGGGCGAGGGCGACCCGTTCGTCGGAGTGCTCGCCGCGGGCGAGGAGAACCCCTACGCCACCGGTGTCCCCGATCCCGGGGACCGCGACTAATCAAGTTTGACGAATGCCGGAACGGGGTTTACCTTCGAGCTGCTAGTCAAGTTTGACTACAGGAGGGTGCGGTAATCGTGACCGAAGCGATCGTCATGGACGGTGTGCACAAGCGGTACGGGGAGAAGCGCGCCCTGGACGGACTGGACCTGGCCGTCGGCAGCGGCACCGTGCACGGAGTCCTCGGCCCCAACGGGGCGGGCAAGACCACCGCCGTACGGATCATGTCGACGCTGCTGCGCCACGACGCGGGCCGGGTGACCGTGGCCGGCCTCGACGTCCGCGAGCGGGCGGGCGAGGTGAGGCGCAGGATCGGGCTGCTCGGGCAGCACGCGGCGGTGGACGAGCAGCTCGGCGGGCGGCAGAACCTGGAGATGTTCGGGCGGCTGTACCACCTGGGCGCACGCCGGGCGGGCAGCCGGGCGGACGAGCTGCTGGAGCGGTTCGGCCTCGCGGACACCGGGCGCAAGGCCGTCAAGCAGTACAGCGGCGGCATGCGCAGGCGGCTGGACCTGGCGGCGTCGCTGATCACCGATCCGGACGTGCTGTTCCTGGACGAGCCGACGACCGGCCTCGACCCGCGCGGCCGGGCCGAGGTGTGGGAGGCGGTGCGGTCCCTGGTCGGCGGGGGCGCCACGGTGCTGCTGACCACGCAGTATCTGGACGAGGCGGACCAGCTGGCCGACCGGATCTCCCTGATCGACGGCGGCCGGGCGGTCGCCGAGGGCACCCCCGACGAGCTGAAGGCCCTCGTCGGCGGCGACCGGATCGACATCGTCCTGCGCGACGCCTCCCGGCTGGTGGAGGCGGCCGCCCTGCTCGGCGGCGCGGACCTGGTGCTGGACGCCGACCGACGGCTGATCGGCGCGCCCGCCCCGGACCGGATGGCGGCGCTGACCCGGACGGTGCGGCTGCTGGAGGAGGCGGGCATCGAGGCGGAGGACATCGCGGTGCGCCGCCCGACCCTGGACGAGGTGTTCCTGTCCCTCACCGGCCGGCCCGCCGGCGAACGGACCGTACAGCAGACGGAGAAGGCGGAGGCGACGGCATGAGCGCGACGACGACGACGGCGGTCCCCGGACCGGGCGGGGCCTCCTCCCGCCTCGGCTGGGCGCTGGCCGACTCCTGGACGATGACCCGCCGCGAACTGGCGCACTGGGCCCGGCAGCCCGTCGCGGTCCTCGTCAACCTGGTCTTCCCGGTGATGCTGCTCCTGATGTTCACGTACCTGGTCGGCGGCGGCCGGGGCGTCGAGGGCGACCCCACCGAGTTCCTGGTCCCCGGGATGCTCGCGCTGACGATGGCCTTCGGCCTGGAGAGCACGATGCTCGCGGTCACCCAGGACCTCGGCAAGGGCGTCATCGACCGCTTCCGCTCGATGCCGATGGTCCCGGGGGCCGTTCTGGTCGGCCGCAGCGCCGCGGACATGCTCCAGTCGACGGCCGCGCTCGCGGTGATGACGGGGGTCGGGTACGCGGTCGGCTGGCGCTGGCACAACGGGGCCGCCGCCGCGCTGGGGGCGGTGGGGCTGCTGCTCCTGCTGCGGTTCGCGATGCTCTGGGTCGGCATCCAGCTCGCCATGGTGGCGGGGCGGCCGGAGATGGTCGCGGCGGTCCAGATCCTGGTCTGGCCGGTCGGCTTCCTCTCCAACGTGTTCGCCACCCCCGACTCGATGCCGGGCTGGCTGGGCGCGGCGGTCGAGTGGAACCCGATGTCGGCGACGGCCACCGCCGTGCGGGACCTGTTCGGCAACCCCGGTGGGGCGACCGGTTCCTGGGCCGCCGAGCACGCTCAACTCCTGGCGGTGCTCTGGCCGGTGGCCATCGTCGCGGTGTTCTTCCCGCTGGCGGTGGGCAGGTTCGCCCGCCTCAGCCGGTAGGGGGCCGGGGCGTCAGTGGTGGAAGGCCGTCGCGGTCGGCCGGTCGTGACTCAACGGGTGCTTCTGCGACCGCAGTTCGGGCAGCAGTAGCTTCAGGTCCTCGATCAGCAGCTCGGCCAGGTCGGAGGAGAACCCGTTGCGGCACACCACCCGCAGCACCGACAGGTCCTGCCGGTTGGCGGGGAAGGTGTAGGCGGGTACCAGCCAGCCGTGCTCCCGCAGCCGGCGCGAGACGTCGAACACGTCGTACGCGTGGACGTCCTCGTTCGTCGTGAAGGTGAACACCGGCAGCTCGTCGCCCCGGGTGAGCAGCCGGAAGTCGCCGAGGTCCGCCACCGCACGGGCCAGGCCGCGGGCCACGTCCCGGGAGGCCTGCTGGACCGCCCGGTAGCCGTCGTGCCCGAGGCGCAGGAACGTGTAGTACTGCGCGACCACCTGCGCCCCGGGCCGGGAGAAGTTCAGCGCGAAGGTCGGCATGTCGCCGCCCAGGTAGTTGACCCGGAAGACCAGCTCCTCCGGCAGCGCGTCCGCCGTACGCCACAGCGCCCAGCCGACCCCGGGGTAGACGAGGCCGTACTTGTGGCCCGAGGTGTTGATCGAGGACACCCGCGGCAGCCGGAAGTCCCACACCAGGTCCGGGTCGAGGAACGGCGCCACCATCGCGCCGGACGCCCCGTCCACATGGACCGGGATGTCGAGGCCGGTGCGCTCCTGAAGGGCGTCCAGGGCCGCGCACAGCTCGGCGATCGGCTCGTAGGACCCGTCGAAGGTGGAGCCGAGGATCCCGACGACCCCGATGGTGTTCTCGTCGCAGAGCTCGGCGGCGGCCGCCGGGTCCAGGTGGAACCGCTCGCCCTCCATCGGGACCAGCCGGGCCTCCACCTCCCAGAAGGCGCAGAACTTCTCCCAGCAGACCTGCACGTTGACGCCCATCACCAGATTGGGCCGCGCCGTCGCCGGATAGCGGTCCGCGTTCCGCTTCGCCCAGCGCCGCTTCAGGGCGAGCCCCGCGAGCATGCACGCCTCGCTGGACCCGGTGGTCGAACACCCCACGGTCGCCCTCGGATCGGGGGCGTTCCACAGGTCGGCGAGCATCGCCACACAGCGCCGCTCCAGCTCGGCGGTGCGCGGGTACTCATCCTTGTCGATCATGTTCTTGTCCCGGCACTCGGCCATCAGGACGCCGGCCTGCGGCTCCATCCACGTGGTGACGAACGTGGCCAGGTTGAGCCGGGAGTTGCCGTCGAGCATCAGCTCGTCGTGGACCAGCCGGTACGCCGTCAGCGGCGGCAGCGGCCCGTCGGGCAGCCGGTGCCGGGGCGGTGCGGTGTTCATCGCGGCCGTCGGGTCCGCCTCGCCGAAGAAGGGGTTCAGGGCGAGCCGGCGCCGCTCGTCGGAGGGTTCGTCCTGTTCCGGGTGGGCGCCTCGGTGGAGCGGCATGGGGGAGTCCTTCTCTCGGCTCGCTCGGCTTCGTGTCGCGTACGGCGTCCGGCCGCTCAGCCCTCGGCGGCCAGGCCCGCCTTGATGGCCCGGGTGAACTTCACGACCCGCTCGGCCTGCACGCGTGCGGCGGTGCGCGTCTGCTCGCCGACCGGGATGTCGCCCTGCCCGGCGACGTGGGAGGTGCCGTACGGGTTGCCGTCCACGAACTTCGTGGGGTCGGTGTACCCGGGGGCGACGAGGATGCCGCCGAAGTGGTGGATCGTGTTGTAGAGCGCGAGCAGCGTGGACTCCTGGCCGCCGTGGGCGGTGGCGCTGGAGGTGAAGCCGCTGTAGACCTTGTCGGCGAGCTGCCCGGCCTGCCACATGGAGCCGAGCGTGTCGATGAACTGCTTCAGCTGGGCGGTGATGTTCCCGTACCGGGTCGGCGAACCGAAGATCACCGCGTCCGCCCACGCCATGTCGTCCGCCGACACCTCGGGGATGTCCGCGGTCGCGGCGACGTTCGCGGCCCACGCGGGATTGGAGTCGATGGCCGACTGCGGGGCGAGCTCCGCCGCCCGGCGCAGCCGCACCTGTGCCCCGGCCCGCTCCGCGTCCTCGGCGATGGCCTTCGCGATCGTGGCGACGGTGCCGGTGGACGAGTAGTAGACGACGGCGACGTTGACGGGCGTGGGCATGCGGGGACCTCCGTCGAAGCAGCATCAGTGCAAAGCGGCGTAAAAGCGCACGAGATCGACGATACGGAGGTTCAGCGTGTCCGGCGCGCCGGACGGAGCCTTCGCCGTGACCGCGCGCGCCGCCGCCTCACCGCAGGGGCTTTCCGTCCCCGTCCAGCTGCATCTGGGCCCGCCCGGTGACCAGCAGCCAGGCGGGCAGGGTGGCCGCGCACAGCAGCGGCAGCACGGACGCGTCGCTGACCAGCACCGCCGCGGTGAACAGGCTCACCCAGCCCTGCCGGGTGACGGCGAGCAGGACGCCCAGCACCGCGCAGGACACCGCGAGCGCCGCCGGGACCGCGTCGACGAGCGCGTGGGCGCAGAGCCCGAGCGACACCCCGGCGAAGACCGCGGGGAAGATCCGGCCGCCCCGGAAGCCGCAGGTGGCCGCGATCACGAGGGCGGCCATCTTCACCACCGCCATCCCCGCGAACGCCCCGGCCGACCAGCCGTCCGGGTCCCCGGCCAGCTCCTTCACCTCGTCGAGCCCCTTGAACAGGGTGAGGTGGCCGCCCAGCGCGCCGAGCAGTCCCAGCACCAGTCCGCCCACCGTCAGGGCGAGCACCGGATGCCGCAGGGCCATGAAGAACCGGTGCGCGACCGGGAAGGCGTACACCGCCAGCAGGCCGAGGAGCGCGCCCGCCGAGGCGATCAGCAGGGCGGAGAGCAGATCGCCCCAGTGCGCTCCGGAGTACGCCGGGAGGGACAGGTCGAAGCTGGGGTGCGCGAGCAGCGACATGGTCAGCGCGCCGGCCGTGCCGGCCGCGAGCGGGGCGAACAGCCGGTCCCAGAACGCCCCCGGCCCCGGCTGCGAGGCCAGCGTCTCGGAGAGGATCAGCGCGGCGGCGATCGGCGTGCCGAAGAGGGCCCCGATCGTCCCGGCCGCGGCCAGGGACACCCACAGCTCGCCCGGCGCGCCGGGCGCGAACCGCCGGCCGAGCCAGAAGGCCAGCGCGATGTTGGCCGCGGTGATCGGGTTCTCCGGACCGAGGCTGACCCCGCCCGCCAGCGCCAGGACCGTCACCAGGAGCAGTCCGGGCACGATGCCGGGCCGCATCGGGGCGTCGACCAGCCCGGTGGTGGCCGGATCGGGGCCGCCGTGACCGGGCACGCCCCGCAGGACGAGGCCCACCGCGAGGCCGGTCGCGGTGAGCATCACGATCATCCACAGCGAGGAGAACCGCCCCACCCCGAGGGCGTCGGGCAGGGTCTCCCACAGCACGTCCTGGAGCCCCTCCGCCAGCAGGCTCACCCCGAGGAGGATCAGCGCGCAGACGACGCCGACGGCGATCGCGGGCAGGACGAGCGGCAGGAGCCGCCGGGCCGGGGCGGCCGGGGGGCGCGGCGGAGCGGGGGATTCTGGGGCCACCGACTCACCATAGGGTGACGAAACGGATAAAACGCCTCAATGGTGGCCCCAGCTGTGCCGCGTCACCCCTTGCTGATCACCGCCGCCGTCCCGTACGCGCAGACCTCCGTGCCGACGTCCGCCGCCTCGGTGACGTCGAAGCGCATCATCAGGACCGCGTTGGCGCCCCGGGCCCTCGCCTGCTCCACGAGTCGTTCCATCGCCTGGTTGCGGGTCTCCACCAGCGTCTTGGTCAGCCCCTTCAGCTCGCCGCCGATCATCGACTTCAGCCCGGCGCCGATCTGGCTGCCGAGGTGACGCGACCTCACGGTCAGTCCGAAGACCTCGCCGATGACCTGGGTCACCTGATAGCCGGGTACGTCGTTCGTGGTGACGACCAGCACGTCCGCCTGGGCGGCCTGGCCGCCGCCGAATTCCTCAATGCCCATGTTTGTGGCACCTCCTGTGATCACCTTCGGGCTGCTTCCCAGGATGCGCATTCCCGCCGTGCGCCACTGGAACCAAGGGCGTCCATCGGGCGTTGATAGCTTGGGGCGGCCACGCAGCCGCCATCGCACACATCCTGGAGCCCGGACCCTTGAATACGCTTGCGCTCGGACCGAGCTGGCTGGACCCGGACTATCTGCTCAACACGTTCGGACTCCCCGGCCTCCTCCTCATCGTCTTCGCCGAGTCCGGCCTCCTGATCGGCTTCTTCCTGCCCGGCGACTCGCTGCTGTTCACCACGGGGCTGCTGGTGACCACGGGGCAGCTGAAGTACCCGCTCTGGCTGGTCTGCACGCTGGTCGCCGTCGCCGCGATCGTCGGCGACCAGGTGGGCTATCTCTTCGGCCGCAAGGTCGGCCCGGCCCTCTTCCGGCGCCCCGACTCCCGCCTCTTCAAGCAGGAGAACGTGGAGAAGGCCCACGAGTTCTTCGAGAAGCACGGCCCGAAGTCCCTGGTCCTGGCGCGCTTCGTGCCCATCGTGCGCACCTTCACGCCGATCATCGCCGGCGTCAGCCGGATGAACTACCGCTCCTTCATCACGTACAACGTCGTCGGCGCGATCCTCTGGGGCGTCGGCGTCACCGTGCTCGGGGCGATGCTCGGCAAGATCGACTTCGTGCACGAGCACATCGAGATGATCCTCATCCTGATCGTGCTCATCTCCGTGGTGCCGATCGTGATCGAGGTGCTGCGGGCCCGCAGCCAGAACAAGAAGGCCGCCGCGGCCGAGGCGGCGGACGGCGACGACGGCTCCGGCCGCCCCCCGGCCGGCGGCAACGGCCCCTCCGGCCAGCGCGGCCGGCACGCCAAGCGCTGACCCCCGAGTACGGACGCGAAGAAGGCGCCCCTCCCGCAGATCTGCGGGAGGGGCGCCTTCTTCGCGTACACGACGCCCGGCGGGCTCAGAACCCGCGGGTCCGCTTCGCCGCCCGGCGGCTCGCCCCGCCGACCGCGCCCGGCACCCCCATGAACAACCGCGAGATCTCACTCCCCAGGTTCACCCCGATCGCGATGGCCAGCGCCGTCGCGACCGCCGTCGACAGCGAGGTCAGACCCCGGGTCACATCGTTCTGGGCCACGCCGAGCAGACCGAAGTACGTCGCCGAACCCGGCAGCAGCGGCCCGATCGCCGCCGTGATGTACGGCAGCGACGAGGTGAACCGGTAGCGCGAGAACAACTGGCCGAACAGGCCCACCAGGCCGGCCGCCACCGCCGTCGCCGCGACCGGCGAGATCTTCCCCGTCTGGGCCATCGCCCCGAAGACGATCCAGGCCACGCCGCCGTTGAGGGTGACCGCCAGCACCGTCGACCGCTCCTGCTGGAGCAGCACCGCGAAGGCCAGACTCAGCGACATCGACACCAGGATCTGGATCACCGGCCGGTCGTGGCCCACGAGCTGGGCCTCGGGATTGAGCTCGGCCCCCAGCTGCACCCCCAGGTACAGGATGATCAGCACACCCGCGACGATCCCGATGAAGAAGTACATGACCTCCAGCAGCCGGGCCGACGCGGTGATGTAGTAGCCGGTCAGCCCGTCCTGCACCCCCGCCACCAGCGCCCGCCCCGGCAGCAGAGCGAACAGCCCACCGGTGATCACCGCCGAGGGCCGGATGTCCGTCGAATGGGTCAGCGTCAGCGCCACCCCCATCGCGGCGGGAGGCATCGCGGCCACCGTGAACTGGTAGAACTCCGGCAGCCCGCGCCCGGCGCACAGCCACGCCAGCCGGTCGCCGAGCATCGCGCCCGCCGCCGCCACGATGAACACCAGCGCCCCACCGCCGACCAGCACGGAAGCCGAACCGGCCAGCAGCCCGGCCGCCGCCGTCAGCACCCAGCCCGGGTACGGGTGCCGATTACGGCGGATCTCCGCGAGCCGCCGGTAGGCCTCCTCCAGCGAGACATCGGCATCGGTGCTCGTGATGTCGTCGACCAGCCGGAACACGGCCGCCAGACGCGTGTAGTCGGTACCCCGGCGGCGCACCGTGCGACTCGCCGTCACCGGGTCGTCGACCAGCGACGGCTGGTGCGAGATGGACAGCAGCGTGAACGTCACCGTCGGCTCGCTGCGGTCGAGACCGTAGGACCGGGTCACCGCGAACATCGCCGCCTCGACGTCCTCGGCGCCCTCGCCGCCCGCCAGCAGCAGCTCCCCGATACGCAGCGTCAGGTCGAGCACACGCGGCACGGCGGGCCCCGTGTCGTCATCGGTGCGCTGGATCGCCTCCGGGGCCGGGCGCTCGGTCACCGGCATCCGCAGCATCGTGCGCATCCGGTCCTGCCAGGGCGCTTCCTTGGTCAGCTTGACCATCGGAATGCCCTGCGCCGGAGTGAACGCGGGCGGTGCGTGCTGGGCGTTGTACGCGCTCGGCGGGGTGAAAGCGGAACTCAGCGTGTCGGAGTTCCCACCGCCACCGGGGCCGCTGCCCGAGGGGGCAGGACCGCTCGCGTCCTGGTGCACGCCGGTCGGCAGCGCGAACTCCGACGTCGGATGGTCCTCCTCGGGCGGCGACGCCGGCTGACTCGTCCCCGCGGGCGGGGAGAAAGCACTGCGTGCCTCGTCGGACTGGGGCTTCTGGTCCTCCGGACCGCCCGATTCCGCCACCACTCGACCTCGCTCCTCCTCGGCTGCACACCCTTCGGCCGCACGTGTGCCCAGTATGGCCACCGTCATGGGCCCCGCACACGCGGTGACCGCGGACAGCGAAACGGGCGGCACACCCGCGAGGGTGTACCGCCCGTTCCGAGACGGCCGTCCGGCTCACAAACGGAACCGGAAGAGGGACGTCAGTGCGCGCCGCCCTGCGCCTCGAGACGCTTGTACGAGGCCTCGATCTCGGCCTCCGCCTCGGTACGGCCGACCCAGTCGGCGCCCTCGACGGACTTGCCCGGCTCCAGGTCCTTGTAGACCTCGAAGAAGTGCTGGATCTCCAGGCGGTCGAACTCCGACACGTGGTGGATGTCACGCAGGTGCTCCACCCGCGGGTCGGACGCCGGGACGCAGAGCAGCTTGTCGTCGCCGCCCGCCTCGTCGGTCATCCGGAACATGCCGATGGCACGGCACTTGATGAGGCAACCGGGGAAGGTCGGCTCGTCCAGAATGACCAGCGCGTCCAGCGGGTCGCCGTCCTCGCCGAGGGTGTTCTCGACGAAGCCGTAGTCGGCCGGGTAACTGGTCGAGGTGAAGAGTCGACGGTCCAGGCGGATCCGACCGGTCTCGTGGTCCACCTCGTACTTGTTCCGCGAACCCTTCGGGATCTCGATGGTGACGTCGAACTCCACGGGTGGCTCCTCCATGATCAACACATACGACTGGTGATTAAGTGTCCCTCACGCAGAAGAGTGCTCGCGAAAGGGGCTGGTCAACGGTGGCCGAGCCGGTGGAAAGACCGTCGATGCGCCCGTCGGACCCATGGGGCAGGCTGAAGATCCTTAAGGGCGGACCCCACGGGCTCCACACCTGGCAGGTCATCGCAGGCTCCGCAACGCTCGGCCTGGTCGTCGCCGCCGGTGCCGTCCTCGCCACCGGCCCCTGGGACAACGGTCAGCGTAAGGCCGAGCGGGAGCTGGCAGTCGCCGCGGACCGGACAGGTGGCGCACATCACGGACGCCCGACGCCCGACGGCCCCCGCCCGGCCCCCAGCGCCCCGCCCGTCCTGCCCGCCCTCGGCACCACCGTCCACGACGCCCCCCAGGACCCCGCCGGACTCCGCGACATCCTCGCCCCGCTCATCGGCGCGCCCGAACTCGGCACCAAGGTCGCCGCGTCCGTCGTCGACACCGCCACCGGCAAGCAGCTGTACGGACACGGCGCCACCGCTCCGATGACGCCGGCCTCCACCATCAAGATCGCCACCACCACCGCCGCGCTCTCCGTCCTGGGCCCCGACCACCGCATCGCCACCACGGCCGCGCTCTCCCCCGACTCCCGCACCCTCACCCTCGTCGGCGGCGGCGACCCCACCCTGAGCGCCGCCGCCCTGCGCACGATGGCCGCCGACGCCGCCGACGCCCTGCGCGAGGACGACCGGGCCTCGGTGCGGCTCGCCTACGACACCTCCCGCTACACCGGCCCCGTGCTCCACCCGATCAGCCCCAACGAGAACATCGCGCCCGTCACCGCCCTGATGGTCGACGAGGGCCGCCTCGACGACACGGACCGCGGCCCCGCCGACCGCACCGACGACCCCGCGGGCGACGCCGCCCGAGCCTTCGCCGCCGAGCTCAGGAAGGCCGGCGTCAAGGTCACGGGAACCCCCCGCGAGGCCCGCCCGGCCGCCGAGTCCCGCACCGTCGCCACCCACCGCTCGGCCCCGCTCTCCGCCCTCGTCGAGCGCACCCTCACCAACAGCGACAACGACATCGCCGAGGCCCTCGCCCGGCAGACCGCCATCGCCAAGGGCGAGAGCGCCGACTTCGCCGGAGTCCGCCGCGCCGTCACCAACGAACTGAAGAAGCTCCACATCCCGCTGGCCGGCGCCCACCTCGCCGACGGCAGCGGCCTGGACCGCGAGGACCGGGTCACCCCCGCCCTCCTCACCGCTCTCCTCGCCCGCGCCGCCGACCCCGAACGTCCCGGGCTGCGCCCGGTCCTCACCGGCCTCCCGATCGCCGGATTCAGCGGCACCCTCGACGACCGCTACCGGCAGGACTCCGAAGGCACCGGCCTGATCCGCGCCAAGACCGGCACCCTCAACGGCGTCAACTCCCTCGCCGGAACCGTCGTCGACTCCCGGGGCCGACTGCTCGCCTTCGCCTTCCTCGCCTCCGGCAGCCGGTCCGCGACCGAGGCCGAACCCGCCCTCGACGCCCTGGCCACCGCACTGGCCGGCCCGGCCTGACCGGCAGGACGCCCGCAAGACCCCACCACCGGACGACGGGCTCACGTACGGTTGACGCATGACGAGCATCGGTGGTGCCGAGATGGTCGACTGGAATCTCGCGGTGGCGACCGCGACCCGGCTCGTGCGGCCTGGGCCCGACATCAGCCGTGAGGAGGCCCGCGCCGTCGTCGCGGAGCTCCGGCGACACGCCAAGGCCTCGGAGGAGCACGTCCGGCTCTTCACCCGGATGATCCCCGAAGGGACCGAACCCGAGGACACCCCCGTCCTCGTCGTCGACCGGGCCGGCTGGATCAAGGCCAACGTCGCCGGCTTCCGCGAACTGCTGCGCCCCCTCCTCGCCAAGATGGAGAGCCGCCGCTCCGCCGGACCCGGCGGAGCCGTCCTCGGCGCGGTCGGCGGCAAGGTCACCGGCGTCGAGCTGGGCATGCTGCTCTCGTTCCTCGCCTCCCGGGTCCTCGGCCAATACGAGACCTTCGCCCCGGCCACCCGGGAGCTGCCCGCCTCCGCGAACGGCGGCGGCCGGCTGCTCCTCGTCGCCCCCAACATCGTCCACGTCGAACGCGAGCTGGACGTCGACCCGCACGACTTCCGGCTCTGGGTCGCCCTCCACGAGGAGACCCACCGCACCCAGTTCACCGGCGTGCCCTGGCTCCGCGACCACCTCCAGGGCGAGATCCAGACGTTCCTCGACGAGACCGACGTCGACCCGATGACCTTCGTGGAGCGCCTGCGCGAGGCCGCCCAGTCCCTCTCCGGCGCCGGACGGCCCGAGGGCGAACAGGGCGAGGACGGCGGCCGCAGCCTCGTCGACATCGTCCAGACCCCCGCCCAGCGCGAGGTGCTCGGCCGCCTCACCGCCGTCATGTCCCTCCTGGAGGGACACGCGGACTTCGTGATGGACGGCGTGGGCCCCGAGGTCGTCGGCTCCGTCACCGAGATCCGCGAGAAGTTCCAGCAGCGCCGGGCCCAGGGCGCGGGCCGCCTCGACCAGGCCCTGCGCAAGCTCCTCGGCCTGGACGCCAAGCTCCGGCAGTACAAGGACGGCGAGAAGTTCGTACGATCGGTCGTCGAAGAGGTCGGCATGGACGGCTTCAACCGCGTCTGGACCTCACCGAACACCCTCCCGACCAAGGCCGAGATCGCCAAGCCCGCCGACTGGGTCGCGCGGGTGCACCGTAAGGCCGAATCCTGACCATCAGGCCGCCCGCGGACGGAAATTGGCCCTCCAATCACCCATCCGAGGGACCATAGGGGCATGGGAAGGCGTGCAATGCTCGATGAACAGCTTGCCTCTGTCACCATCGACGCACTCTGAGTGACGGGACTCACGCGTTCCGGCGCTCGACGCTCCTCCCGAACTCCACGAAGGGCACCGGACATGGGTCCCCATCCTGCGGTCGCGGCGATACGCCTGGCGGTCCGCCGCGTACTCCACGACGTACTCACCGAATTCCACCGGCACGCCGACCACGACCGGCCCGCCGAAGCGGCGAGGCGCCCGGCGCACGCCGCCTGCTCCCCCTACGCCGAGGCCGGCGCCGCGGGCAGGCCGACTCTCCCCGAACGACCCGCACGGCCCGACACCCCGCTCGTGCTCGTCGCCTGCTCCGGCGGCGCCGACTCCATGGCGCTCGCCTCCGCCCTCGCGTTCGAGGCCCGCAAACTCGCCGTCCGGGCCGGCGGCATCACCGTCGACCACAACCTCCAGCCGGGATCCGGGCTCCGCGCCGCCGAGGTCGTCACCCGGCTCACCGCCATGGACCTCGACCCCGTCGAGGCCGTCGCCGTGCACGTCGGACGCGAGGGTGGCCCCGAGGCCGCCGCCCGCGACGCCCGCTACGCAGCGCTGGACGCCGCCGCCGAACGCCACGGCGCCGCCGCCGTCCTGCTCGGCCACACCCGCGACGACCAGGCCGAGACCGTCCTCCTCGGCCTGGCCCGCGGCTCCGGCATCCGCTCCCTCTCCGGCATGGCCGCCGCCTCCGGGCCGGCCGGCCGCTACCGCCGCCCCTTCCTCCAGCTCGACCGGCAGACCGCCCGCAAGGCCTGCCTGGTCCAGTCCCTGCCCGTCTGGGACGACCCGCACAACATCGACCCCGCCTACACCCGCTCCCGGCTCCGCCACGAAGGCCTGCCCGCCCTGGAGAAGGCGCTCGGCAAAGGCGTCGTCGAAGCCCTCGCCCGTACCGCCCAGCTCTCCCGTGACGACGCCGACGCCCTGGACACCTGGGCCGCCGAGGCCGAGCTGTCCGTACGCGACGACACCGGCCGCCTGGAGTGCGCCAAGCTCTACGTCCTGCCGCCCGCGGTACGCCGCCGGGTGCTGCGCCGCGCCCTGATCGAGGCCGGGGCGCCCGCCGGCTCCCTCTTCGCCCGGCACCTCGAAGAAGTCGACCGTCTGATCACCGGCTGGCGCGGCCAGCGGGCCATCAACCTGCCCGGCCGCGTCGAGGCGATGCGGCAGGGTGGCAGACTGGTCATTCGGCAGAGCTGACGCGCAAGCGGCTGAAGTGCAGGCGAACAGCCGGCCCGGCCCGGGGCGCGCCCCGGGCCGGCAGGCAGAGAAAGAGACGTGGGTGAACGAGAAGGACATGGGTACCGACCTTCAGTCGGTGCTCCTCACCAAGGAAGAGATCGACGCGAAGCTCGTCGAGCTGGCCGCGAAGATCGACGCGGAGTACGCGGGCAGGGACCTGCTCATCGTCGGCGTCCTCAAGGGCGCGGTGATGGTCATGGCGGACCTGGCGCGCGCGCTGTCCACCCCCGTCACGATGGACTGGATGGCCGTCTCCTCGTACGGAGCGGGCACCCAGTCCTCCGGCGTCGTCCGGATCCTCAAGGACCTGGACACCGACATCAAGGGCAAGCACGTCCTGATCGTCGAGGACATCATCGACTCCGGTCTGACGCTGTCCTGGCTGCTGTCCAACCTGGGCTCCCGGGAGCCGGCCTCGCTGGAGGTCTGCACCCTGCTGCGCAAGCCGGATGCCGCAAAGGTCGCGATCGATGTGAAATGGATCGGTTTCGACATCCCCAACGAGTTCGTCGTCGGCTACGGGCTGGACTACGCGGAGAAGTACCGCAACCTGCCCTTCGTCGGCACGCTCGCCCCGCACGTCTACGGCGGCTGACCCCGGCCGACCCGCTGGGGAACCCTCACTGCCTTCGGGCCGTTGGAGCTTCGAAAGCAGGTTTCTCCGCCGTACCCCGCAGTCGCGGGTGACGATGCTGGGGTACCGTCCGAAGAACACTCTTTTCAAACAGCAGCATTTACCTACGGGCAGGAGGGACGGGGCATCTTCGCTCCGTATGGATGGACGTGAAGCGATACTTCCGTGGGCCCGTCATGTGGATCGTGCTGGCCGTCCTCGCCGTGGTCGTGTTGATGCAGGTCGTCGGCTCGTCGGGTGGCCACAAGACCGTGGACACCGGCAAGGTGATCCAGGCGATCAGCAAGGACCAGGTGGAGCAGGCCAAGCTGACCACCGGTGACGAACAAATCCTCAAGATCGAGCTGAAGAAGGGCCAGAAGCTCGAAGGCGAGTCCGGCAGCAAGTTCCAGGCGAGCTACATCGGCAACCAGGGCGTCGAGCTCGCCGACACGTTGCAGCAGAAGTTCGAGAACGGTGACATCGAGAAGGGTTACACCGTCTCGCCGTCGAAGCAGTCCCCGTTCGTCTCGATCCTCCTCTCGCTGCTGCCCTTCGTCCTCATCGTGGTCGTCTTCCTGTTTCTGATGAACCAGATGCAGGGCGGCGGATCCAAGGTCATGCAGTTCGGCAAGTCCAAGGCCAAGCTGATCACCAAGGACACCCCCAAGACGACCTTCTCCGACGTGGCGGGATCCGACGAGGCGGTCGAGGAACTCCACGAGATCAAGGAGTTCCTCCAGGAGCCGGCGAAGTTCCAGGCCGTCGGCGCCAAGATCCCCAAGGGCGTCCTGCTCTACGGGCCGCCCGGTACGGGCAAGACGCTGCTCGCACGCGCCGTCGCCGGCGAAGCGGGCGTGCCGTTCTACTCGATCTCCGGTTCCGACTTCGTCGAGATGTTCGTCGGCGTCGGCGCCTCCCGGGTGCGCGACCTCTTCGAGCAGGCCAAGGCGAACGCCCCGGCGATCGTCTTCGTCGACGAGATCGACGCCGTCGGCCGCCATCGCGGCGCCGGCATGGGCGGCGGTCACGACGAGCGCGAGCAGACGCTCAACCAGCTGCTCGTCGAGATGGACGGGTTCGACGTGAAGGGCGGCGTCATCCTGATCGCCGCCACGAACCGCCCCGACATCCTCGACCCGGCGCTGCTGCGCCCGGGACGCTTCGACCGGCAGATCGCGGTCGACCGCCCGGACATGCAGGGCCGGCTCGAGATCCTCAAGGTGCACCAGAAGGGCAAGCCCGTGGCGGAGGGCGTCGACCTCGGCGCCGTCGCCCGACGCACGCCCGGCTTCACCGGCGCCGACCTGTCGAACGTGCTCAACGAGGCCGCGCTCCTGACGGCGCGCGGCAACAAGAAGCTCATCGACAACGAGAGCCTCGACGAGGCCATCGACCGCGTCGTGGCGGGCCCGCAGAAGCGGACCCGGATCATGTCCGAGAAGGAAAAGAAGATCACCGCGTACCACGAGGGCGGACACGCCCTGGTCGCGGCGGCCTCCCCCCAGTCGGACCCGGTCCACAAGATCACGATCCTCTCCCGCGGCCGCGCCCTCGGTTACACGATGGTGCTCCCGGAGGAGGACAAGTACTCCACGACCCGCAACGAGATGCTCGACCAGCTGGCGTACATGCTGGGCGGGCGTGCGGCCGAGGAGCTGGTCTTCCACGACCCGACCACCGGCGCGGCGAACGACATCGAGAAGGCCACGGCAACGGCCCGCGCGATGGTCACGCAGTACGGCATGACGGAGCGGCTCGGCGCGATCAAGTTCGGCGGCGACAACTCGGAGCCCTTCCTGGGCCGCGAGATGGGCCACCAGCGCGACTACTCGGAAGAGGTCGCGGCACTGGTCGACGAGGAGGTCAAGAAGCTCATCGAGACCGCCCACAACGACGCGTGGGAGATCCTCGTCGAGAACCGCGACATCCTCGACGCCCTGGTGCTCGAACTGCTGGAGAAGGAGACGCTGGGCAAGGGCGAGATCGCGGAGATCTTCGCCCCGCTCGTCCGGCGCCCCGCCCGCCCGGCATGGACCGGATCCGCCCGACGCACCCCGTCGACGCGGCCCCCGGTGCTCTCTCCCAAGGAGCTGGCCCTCACCAACGGCGCCTCGATCGCCAACGGTTCGGCCACCCCGCCGGAGATCGCCCCGACGGACCTGACGAAGGACATCGCCCCGTCCACCGAGGCGATCCCCGAGGAGCGTCCCGAGAGCTGAAGCCGGACCCGGACCGACTCCGGTGAGACCCCCGTCACGGGGGCCGACCCGGTCCCGGAATGGAAGCCGCGCCCCCCAGGTTTTAGCCTGTGGGGGCGCGGCTTTTCCGTATGCCCGCGATGTCCGATCGCGAACCCGCGCACGGGACAGCACAGAGGAACGAGGCACAGATGACCGACCCGGTGACGCTGGACGGCCAGGGTTCGATCGGCGAATTCGACGAGAAGCGGGCCGAGGCGGCCGTACGCGAACTGCTGATCGCCGTCGGAGAGGACCCGGACCGCGAGGGCCTGCGGGAGACGCCGGGGCGGGTGGCGCGGGCGTACAAGGAGATATTCGCGGGCCTGTACCAGCAGCCCGAGGACGTTCTGACGACCACGTTCGACCTGGGTCACGACGAGATGGTGCTGGTCAAGGACATCGAGGTGTTCAGTACATGTGAACACCACCTGGTGCCGTTCAGGGGTGTCGCCCACGTCGGTTACATCCCGGCCTCCACCGGCAAGATCACCGGCCTGTCCAAGCTGGCCCGGCTCGTGGACGTCTATGCCCGACGCCCCCAGGTCCAGGAGCGGCTGACGACCCAGATCGCCGAGTCCCTCATGTCGATCCTGGAGCCGCGCGGCGTCATCGTCGTCGTCGAGTGCGAGCACATGTGCATGTCCATGCGGGGGATCCGCAAGCCCGGCGCGAAGACCATCACCTCCGCGGTGCGCGGCCAGCTCCGCGACCCCGCGACCCGCGCCGAGGCGATGAGCCTCATCATGGCGCGCTGACGCCCCGAGACGCGCTGTACGGGCCGGCGACCGCGTCTACGCGGCCGCCGCGCCCGTGCCGTCGTGGTCGTTGCCGTCCTCCGGGAGGCGGCAGACGCGCTCCAGGAAGAGGGCGGCCGCGATGACCGCGATGCCGGCGACCACCGCCGCGCCCGCGTAGATGGCCTGGTCGCGGCGGGGCGGGATGTCGAGGTAGCTCAGGAGGAAGACGCCGGCGCCGCCGTACATTCCGGCGACCAGAGCGGTGACCAGGGCGCTCGCCTGGCCGAAGACGACCGCGCGGGCCGCGAACAGGGGCTCGACGCCCTTGGCTCCGGGGCGGCGTTCGCGTTGGGCGCGGAGGCGGGCGCGGGTGGAGAGCGCGGTCGCGAGCAGGATCGCCGCGATCACGGCGAGGACGATCGACGCGGCCAGCGGGACGCTCGGCAGGGTGCCGAGGGAGTCCCAGAGGCGGGCCCCGCCCCAGGAGAGGACCCCGGCGGCGGCGAAGAGGCCCGCCAGTACCCCGAGCCGTAGTTGCTTCACCGAGTGAGCCGCCCTTCGTGCCGCCTGTGCCCGGTCCGGCCGTGCGCCGGACCACCGTCCGTCGAGCCTAACGATTACTCCGGCAGGCGCAGTTCCAGGTCGGCGCGGGGCAGGACGCTGTCGCGGCCGACCTCGGTGAGCAGCTGGGCCACCGGCCCGGCGCCGGGCAGCTGGGCCTCGGGGTCCACGTCGTGCCAGGGGGCGAGGACGAAGGCCCGCTCGTGGGCGCGCGGGTGGGGGAGCGTGAGCACCGGGTCGTCGGAGAGGACATCGGCGTACGCCACGATGTCGACGTCGATGGTGCGCGGGCCCCAGCGCTCCTCGCGGACCCGGTCGAAGGCCTCCTCGACGGCCTGGCCGCGCTCCAGCAGGGAGGCGGGGGGCAGCGTCGTCTTCACGAGGATGACCGCGTTGAAGTACGAGGGCTGGGAGTTCGCCTCGACGCCCCAGGGTTCCGTCTCGTACACCGGGGAGACGGCCTTGACCCGGAGGCCCGGGGTGTCCTCGAGGGCGTCGACGGCCCCCTGGAGGGTCTCCAGCCGGTTGCCCAGGTTGGAGCCGAGGGAGATCACGGCCATCTTGGGGTTGGAGAGCGTGATGTCCGCGGCGTCCACCTGCCGGACGACGGCGGTCGGAACCGGCTGTACGGTCGGGTCGCTCTGCCCTTCGGTGGAAAATGCAGTCATGCTCGGCTCCGGGTGATGGTGATGGTCACGTCGTCGAAGGGGACGGTGATCGGCGCGTCCGGCTTGTGCACCACGACCTCGACCTCCTGGACACCCTCGTGCTTCAGGCACTGCTGGGCGATGCGCTCGGCGAGCGTCTCGATCAGATCGACCGGCTCGCCCGTCACCACGTCGACGACCTCCTCGGCCACCACGCCGTAGTGCACGGTGCGGGCCAGGTCGTCGGTGGCTGCCGCGGGGCGGGTGTCGAGGCCGAGCACCAGGTCGACGATGAAGGTCTGGCCCTCTTCCCGTTCCCGGGGGAAGACGCCATGGTGCCCACGGGCCTTGAGGCCGCGCAGCGCGACACGATCCACGCGAATCACTCCTGCTGTTGTTGGTCGAGAGGCACCCGGCCGCGTGCGGGCGGCGAGGTGCCGTCTGGTGAATCTACCTGCGAGCACCGACGGCGCTCGCCCGTGGGGGCCGCGGACGGGGCCGCACCGGGCTGGTAGCCGCCCCTACCCGGCGGTCATGGGTTCCAATCCCTACCCGTCCCGTACCCACTCATGAGGGTGTTTCCTCGTCGTCGTCCTCGTCGGATTCCGCCAGGACGGGCGACCCGTGGTGGGACCAGAGCTTCCAGCCGTCGGCGGTGCGCCGGAACACGTTCGTGGCGACGACCAGCTGCCCGACGAGCGGGCCCAGCGCGTTGCCGTCCTCGGCCGGGCCGCCGCTGAGGATGTTCTCGGTGCAGGTGACCAGGGCGGTGTCGCCCGTCATCGAGACGTTGACGTCGGTGAGGAAGAACTGGATGTACTCGGTGTTCGCCATGATCAGGGCGTAGCTGCGCAGCACCTCGCTGCGGCCCGTGAGCACCGGCCAGCCGGGGTGGACGCAGGAGACGGTGAGGTCCTCGCCCGGCAGCCAGCGCTCGGAGAGCTCCTCGTGGTCACCGCGTTCCATGGCCTCGTAGAAGGCGGTGTTGGCCGTCTCGACCTCCGCGATGTCGGCGGCGGCCCGTGCGTGCTCCTCGTTCACGCGGCTCCCTCGACCGCGCGGGCGACGCGGACCGCGTCGGCGGTGGCGCGTACCTCGTGGACCCGGACCGCCCAGGCGCCGGCCTGCGCGGCGAGCGCGGAGACGGCCGCGGTGGCCGCGTCGCGTTCGCGGGCGGGCGGTGGGGCGGAGCCCGGACCGGCCAGGACGTGCCCGAGGAAGCGTTTGCGGGAGGCGGCCACCAGCAGCGGGCGGCCCAGCGCGTGCAGCTCGGCCAGGTGGGCCACGAGCGTCAGGTCGTGGGCGGCGTCCTTCGCGAAGCCGAGGCCGGGGTCGATCACGACGCGTTCGGGGGCGACGCCGCCCGCGATCACCGCGTCCATCCGCTGCCGCAGCTCGTCGAGGACCTCGGCGACCACGTCCCCGTACACCGCGCGGCTGTTCATGGACTCGCTGAAGCCGCGCCAGTGCATCACGACGAACGGGACCCCGGCGGCGGCGACGGCCGGGATCATGTCCGGGTCGGCGAGGCCGCCGCTGACGTCGTTGACCAGGACGGCCCCGGCGGAGACGGCCCGCTCGGCGACGCGGGCGCGCATGGTGTCCACGGAGACGGTGACGCCCTCGGAGGCCAGCCCCTTCACGACCGGGACGACCCGGCGCAGTTCCTCGGCCTCGTCCACCCGGCTGGCGCCCGGACGGGTAGATTCCCCGCCCACGTCCACCAGGTCCGCGCCCTCGGACACCAGGTGCAGACCGTGCTTGACCGCGGCCGTGGTGTCGAACCAGCGGCCGCCGTCGGAGAAGGAGTCGGGCGTCACGTTGACGACGCCCATGACCGCGCAGCGGTCCCACTCCGGCAGCCCTCGGACCGTGCCCCGTGTGCGTGACGTACTCATACGACCAGACTAGGACCTGCCGTGGGCCCCGTACGACGCCGCTACGCCGCGCTCACCTCGTGCTCCGGCGGCGTACGCACGCTGTGACCGCACGGGCGCGCGCCCCGGGAGCGGAACGGGCGGGGCAGCGAGAGGTTCACGAAGCCCTCCGCCCGCATCGCCGCGATCCCGATGCGGGGCAGGTCGCGGCTGGTGCGGAAGACCACGAAGCGGGGCTCCCAGCGAGGCTTGAACTTGGCGTTGAACTTGTACAGCGACTCGATCTGGAACCAGCGGGAAAGGAAGATCAGCAGGCTTCGCCAGCAGCGCAGCACCGGCCCCGCGCCGAGCCGCTCGCCGCGGGCCAGCGCGGAGCGGAACATCGCGAAGTTCAGCGAGACCCGGGCGACGCCCAGCTTCTCGGCGGCCTGGAGGGAGGCGACGATCAGGAGTTCGTTCATGCCGGGATCGGCGGAGCGGTCGCGGCGCATCAGCTCCAGGGACATCCCGTCGCGCCCCCAGGGGACGAAGTGGATGACCGCCTTGAGGTCGCCGTGCGCGGAGTCCTCCGTACCGGAGCCGGGCAGGTGTGCGGTGGCGATCACGCAGTCGCCGTCGGCCGGGTCGCCGATCCGGCCCAGCGCCATGGAGAAGCCGCGCTCGGTGTCGGTGCCGCGCCAGTCGGCGGCGGCCCGGCGGATGCGGTCCAGTTCGGTGTCGCCGATGTCACGTGCCCGCCGGACCCGGGTCTCGTAGCCATGGCGTTCGATGCGCTTGACCATCTGGCGCACGTTCCGCATGGCCCGTCCGGCGAGGGAGAAATCCGCCGCGTCCACCACCGCCTCGTCGCCCAGTTCCAGGGCGGAGAGTCCGGTCTCGCGGGTCCAGACCTGGCCGCCCGTCTCGCTGCACCCCATGACGGCGGGGGTCCAGGAGTGCGCCTTCGCCTCGTCCATGAAGCGCTCGATCGCGCCGGGCCAGGCCTCCACGTCGCCGATGGGGTCGCCGCTGGCCAGCATCACGCCGGAGACGACCCGGTAGCAGACGGCCGCCTTGCCGCTGGGCGAGAAGACGACGCCCTTGTCGCGGCGGAGCGCGAAGTGGCCGAGCGAGTCGCGGCCGCCGTGCGTCTCCAGCAGCGCCCGCAGCCGGCTCTCGTCGTCCTCGGTGAGGCGGGCGGCCGGGTGTTCGGGGCGGAAGGCGAAGTAGATGGTGGTGATGGCGGTCAGCAGGCCGAGCGCGCCGAGCGAGTAGGCCACCGTCCAGGTGGTGCGCCCGGCGTAGTCGACGGGCCCTTCCACGCCGAACAGGCCGTACAGCACGTGCTGGAGCCGGTCGGCGATGGACGGGTCGCCGACGACCCGGCCGCGGTGGACGCTGACGATGATCAGCCCGAGCCCCAGCGAGCCGGCTCCGAGCAGGACGAAGTTGGCGAGCGCGCGCCAGCGGCTGCGGGGGCCCGGCAACGCCCGGAACTGGTCCCGGTGGCGCACCAGCAGCCAGCAGAGCGTCAGGGAGACCAGGACGCCGACGATCGAGTGCCGGTACGCGAACTGGGCCGCGGCCCCCGCGGGCAGCAGGACCACCGCCGCCCGCCAGGCCCGCCGCTTGTGCCGTTTCAGCCCGTGCGCGAGGAGCAGCAGCAGCACGCCCGCGCTCAGCGAGAGCGCGGCGGCGAACGGGCCGAGCGCGCCGGGGAGCACTTCGGCGACGGTGTGCATCCGGCTGTGCCGGAAGCGGGGGAAGACCCCGGCGGCGACGTCGATCAGCCCGACGACGGTGCAGGCGGTACCGACGACGGTCGGTACGGATTCGGGGCGAGGCCCGCGGAGCAACCGGCGAACGCGCTGCGGAACCGACACCGAATTATCCCCATCTAGCGTGACAGACATCGCTTCCCGTGGCTTCGCGAGAGATTCGTTGAGTCCGCCGGCCGGAGCCCCTGCGGACGATGTGCGCCCTCTAGGACGCGGGTTGTGGAGCGCGGGTTCACCCACATTCCGGAAATTTCCCGCATCCGAGCCGGTACGGAATCGCAGAGAAAGCTCACTCATGGGTCTCACCAGCACAGCAGTTCTGGCGGTCGTGGCGGCGTTGGCCGTCGCGCTCTTCGCCGCCACGGTCGGTCTCTGGCCGCGCCTGGCCCGGCGCGGCGCCGCCGCGGTGTCGGGCCGGGTCGGGCTGTTGCTGGCGACCCAGGTGACGTTGTTCGCCGCGGTGGGGCTGGCGGCCAACAACGCCTTCCTCTTCTACGGTTCCTGGGCCGACCTCTTCGGCCGGCAGCAGGAGCTCGGTGTGGTCACCGACCACGCGGGGAACGGGTCCGGCTCGCGGCACATGACGCGGACCGGCACCCAGCACCCGGACGTGCCGGGCGGGCGGGTGCCCTCCGTCGGCGGGCGGATCGACAAGGTGGTCGTCGCCGGGCGGACCTCGGGCATCACGTCCCCGGCGTACGTCTATCTGCCGCCGGAGTACTTCCAGGCGGCGTACGCCGGGCGGAGTTTCCCGGCGGTCGTGGTCCTCACCGGCTACCCGGGCACGGCGGAGAACCTGCTGAAGGGGCTGCGCTACCCGCAGACCGCGCAGGAGCGGGTGAAGGCGGGGAAGGCCCGGCCGATGATCCTGGTGATGCTGCGGCCGACGGTCGCGCCGCCCCGGGACACCGAGTGCGTGGACATCCCGAAGGGTCCGCAGACCGAGACGTTCTTCGCGAAGGACCTTCCCGAGGCGATCGCGCAGTCCTACCGGGTCGGGGAGCAGGCCCGTAACTGGGGCATCATCGGCAACTCGACGGGCGGCTACTGCGCGTTGAAGATCGGGATGCACCACCCCGGCCGGTACGCGGCGAGCGCCGGGCTGTCCGCGTACTACAAGGCCGCCGAGGACCCGACGACGGGCGACCTGTTCCACGGGAAGCAGGAGCTGCGGGACCGCGCCGACCTGATGTGGACCCTGGAGAACCGGCCGCCGTCCGGCGGCTCGTTCCTGGTGACGACGTCCCGGGAGGGCGAGGGGAACCTCGGGAGCACGATGAAGTTCATCGAGAGGGTGAAGGCTCCGGCCGAGGTGTCGTCGATCGTGCTCGACAGCGGCGGGCACAACTTCACGACCTGGCGGCGGGAGATTCCGCCGGCCCTGGAGTGGATGAGCGCCCGGCTCAGCGAGAACTGAGCCGGGGAGCGCGCCCGGTCCACCGGGGACGACGGGGCGGCCTCAGGGCGTGGCGATCGTCGCCACCGTCTCCACGGCGACCTCGGCGCGCGGTACGTCGTGGGCGTCGGCGTCGATCGAGCGGCGCAGGGCCTCGTGCAGCCGGGCGGGGGTCAGTACGCCGAGGAAGCGGCCCTCGCTCTCCTTGTCGATGACCGCGATCCAGCCCGCGTCGTGCTGGAGCATGGAGGCGAACGCCTGCTTGAGGGGGGCGCCGAGCGGGAGCCAGGCCTCCATCCGGCGGGCGTGTTCGCGGACGGTGCCCTTGGCGGTGGCCGTCGCGTCGGCGGGGATCCAGCCGTGGAGGTTGTCGCGGCCGTCCAGGACGACCGCCCAGCGTGCGCCCTGGGACCTGAGCCGTTCGGTGGCCGTGGCCAGCGAGTCGTCCAGGTGGACGACCGGCGGCTGGTCGAGGTCGCTCTCCTCGATGGGCGTCACCGAGAGCCGCTTCAGTCCGCGGTCGGCTCCGACGAAGTCGGCCACGTACGGGGTCGCGGGGGCCCCGAGCACGGTGGCGGGGGAGTCGAACTGCTCGATGCGGCCCTGCCCGTAGACGGCGATCCGGTCGCCGAGGCGGACGGCCTCCTCGATGTCGTGCGTGACGAACAGCACGGTCTTGCGGACCTGGGCCTGGAGTTTCAGGAATTCGTTCTGGAGGCGTTCGCGGACGACGGGGTCGACCGCCCCGAAAGGCTCGTCCATCAGGAGAACGGGCGGGTCGGCGGCCAATGCGCGGGCCACGCCGACGCGTTGGCGCTGGCCGCCGGAAAGCTGTTCCGGATAGCGGTCGCCATAAACGGAAGGGTCGAGTCCGACGAGGTCGAGGAGTTCGGCGGCGCGTTCGCGTCCCTTTCCGCGCTTCCAGCCCAGCAGATGGGGAACGGTCGCGGTGTTCTCCAGCACGGTCTTGTGCGGGAAGAGCCCGACCTGCTGGATCACATAGCCGATTCGGCGGCGCAGCCGGACGGGATCGATGGTGGATATGTCCTCCCCCTCGAGGAATATCCCGCCCTCGGTCGGTTCGATCAGCCGGTTCACCATCTTCATGGTGGTCGTCTTGCCGCATCCGGAAGGTCCGACGAGCGTGACCAGTTCACCCTCGGCGACCTCGAAGGAAAGGTCGTCGACGGCGGTGGTGCCATCGGCGTACCGCTTGGTGACGTGCTCGAAACGGATCATGGTTCCCCATTGTGGAGGGCGTTCTGTGAAGGGCATGTTGCCGGAATGCGACAGCCTCCGCGATTGTCAGTGGTCGAGGATAGGCTCGCCAGTCATCAGTTCGATCCGGGGGCGATCCGGGGCGACGAGGGAAAGCAGGAGGTGGGGGCGGATGGCCGAGCAGAGCTGCCTGGTGACGAACGACTGGATCTGCGGGGAGTATCTCCGCTCCCGCAGCCAGGAGTTGACCGATGCGGCCGTGCAGCACGTCGGGATCACGGTGGTGTCGGTGCTGATCGGGCTCGCGGTGGCCTTTCCGCTGGCGCTGCTCGCCCGCCGGGGGCGGCGCTTCGCCGCACCGGTGCTCGGGCTGACGACCGTGCTCTACACCGTGCCCTCGCTGGCGATGTTCTCGCTGCTGCTGCCCCTGTTCGGGCTGTCGGCCGCCCTCGTCGTGACGGGCCTGGTCCTCTATTCGCTGACCATCCTCGTACGCAACATCCTGGCCGGGCTCGAAGCGGTGCCGCAGGAGGCCCGGGACGCCGCCCGGGGCATGGGATACGGGCCGGGGCGGCTGCTGTGGGAGGTGGAGCTTCCGCTGGCGCTGCCCGCGGTGATGGCGGGACTGCGGATAGCCACCGTGTCGACGGTCGCGCTGACCACGGTCGGCTCGCTCGTCGGCAAGGGGGGCCTCGGCAATCTCATCGAGGACGCGCTGCCCAGCTTCTTCAAGGCCCAGGTGCTCACCGCCTCGGTGCTGTGCGTGCTGCTCGCGGTGACGGCGGACCTGCTGCTGCTCGGCCTCCAGCGGCTGCTGACGCCCTGGACCCGGATATCCGGCACGGACCGCGGATCCAGGGCGACCGGCGACCGGCGGACGGACCCGGACGGACCGGGCGGAGCGGCGGGCCCGCCCGCCCCGGCGAAGGTGGAGGCGGGCTGACCCGTGGGAGTCATCGGCGATGCCTGGACCTGGCTGACCACCGGGGCCAACTGGTCGGGGGACGGCGGGGCCGCGCACCGGCTCGGCGAGCATCTGTACGTGAGCGGGGTCGCCCTCGTGGTGGCCTGCGCGATAGCCCTGCCGCTCGCCCTGTATCTGGGGCACATCGGCAAGGGGGGCGCCCTCGCGATCAACGTGTCCAACGTGGGCCGGGCCATTCCGGTCTTCGCGGTGCTGGCCCTGTTCATGGTCACGCCCCTGCGCAACTCGGGGTACTGGCCCACGATCATCGCGCTGGTGCTGTTCGCGGTGCCGCCGCTGCTCACCAACGCCTATGTCGGCATGCGGGAGGTGGACCGGTCCGTGGTGGAGGCCGCGCGCGGCATGGGGATGTCGGGCGGACAGCTCTTCGTCCGGGTCGAGCTGCCGCTCGCCTACCCGATGATCATGACCGGGCTGCGGTCCGCCGCGGTCCAGGTCGTGGCCACCGCGTCGATCGCCGCCATGGTCGGCCTCGGCGGGCTGGGCCGGATCATCACCGCCGGGTTCAACACCTACGACACCGCTCAGGTCTTCGCGGGCGCCGTTCTGGTCGCCGGTCTGGCCCTGCTGGTGGAAGGGGTGCTGGTGGGCCTGGACCGGCTGCTGTCACCGCTGCGCCGCCGCCGGCCCGCGTGAGCACACAACTTTCTTTCGGTCATCTTTCTTGAGTTCGGACGGAGAACAACATGAGCAGGACCTCGCGGATAGCCGGTGCGGTCGTCGGCATGGTGGCGCTGGCCGGGTCGCTCGCGGCCTGCGGCGGCGACAGCCTGGAGAAGGAGAAGGGCGGTTCCGGCTCCTCGGCGGGCGACGGCAAGAAGGGCTCCCTGGTCGTCGGCTCGGCCTCGTTCACCGAGTCCAAGGTGCTCGCCGAGCTGTACGCCCAGATCCTGGGCGACGCCGGATACACCACCTCGATCACCACGGTGAAGAACCGTGAGCTGTACGAGCCCTCGCTGGAGAAGGGCGAGATCGACGTCGTACCGGAGTACGCCGCCACCATCGCCGAATTCCTCAACGCCAAGGTCAACGGGGCGAAGGCGGCCCAGTCCAAGCCCGTGGCCTCCGGGGACGCCGCCGCCACGGTCGCCGCCCTGGAGAAGCTCGCCGGGCCGCTCGGCCTCAAGGTCCTCCCGCCCGGTAAGGCCGTCGACCAGAACGCCTTCGCGGTCTCGAAGGAATTCGCCGAGAAGAACAGCCTGAAGACGCTTTCCGATCTGGGGAAGTCGAAGATCAAGGTCAAGATCGCGGCGGGCGACGAGTGCGAGGTGCGGCCGTTCTGCGCACCGGGTCTGAAGAAGACGTACGGCATCGACGTCACCGGTATCGACCCCAAGGGCGTCGGCACCCCGCAGTCCAAGCAGGCCGTCCGCGACGGCAAGGTCCAGCTGGTCCTGACGACCACCACGGACGCGGTGCTGGACGGGCTGGTGTTCCTGGAGGACGACAAGAAGCTCCAGAACGCGGACAACGTCCTTCCCGTTCTGCACGCCAAGGACGCGGGTGCGCCGGAGATCGCGGACGCCCTCGGCAAGCTCACCTCCGCGCTCACCACGGAGGATCTCGCCGAGCTGAACCGGAAGGTCGACGCGGAGCGGGCCAAGCCGGCCGACGTGGCCAAGGAGTATCTGGAGTCGAAGGGTCTGATCAAGAAGTAGCGCTTGGTCGGGAAGCTGATCAAGAGGCTGATCAAGACGCTGATCGAGATGTCGATCAAGGCGCCGGTCAAGGCGCCGATCGGGAAGTAAAGCCCCGGGTGGAGAGAGTTTGGGGGGCCGCGAGGTAACCGGCGGGGAACAGATTGCCGGGCGGCCCCCCAAGTGTCGCGCACACACGGTAAATTTCAGGCCATGCCACGTGGACGCCACCGCCATTCGCCGCCCCTCCACAGAATCCTGCCCCCCTCCGTGGTGGCGGGAGTGTCGGTCGCCGGTGCCGCCGGCGCCTGGCTGCTGGCCGAACCCCTGGTCCTGCGCGGCCTGGTGGCCGCCGTGGCGGCCGCGGCCGTCACCGGCGCCTGTCTGATGCGCAGCTGGGACCGGGCGGCGGGGCTGCGGGTCGCCGAGCTGACGCGGGCCCGCGCCCGTGACGAGTGGCGGGCCGAGGAGCGGATAGCCGAGCTGGAGCAGGACCTGGAGGAGTCGCGCGAGCTGCGCACCCGTCTGGAGACCAAGCTCCGCCGCAAGCGCGTGGACCTCGCCGGGCTGCGCGGGGAGCACGCCGGACTGCTCCGCCGCTACGCCAACGCCGAGACCGAGCGGGCCAGCGCGCTGGAGGGCCGCAGGCAGCTCGCGATCGAGGCCGCGGCCCCCAAGGAGCTCCTGCCCGCGCGGTCCACGCCGACCCCCGAGTCGTACCGGCGCGCGGACGAGGCCCTGTTGAACCTCACACGCAACGCGGCGCTCCAGGAGACCCGCCGCACGGTGGAGGCCGCCCGGCAGCGCGCTCAGGCGCGGGAGCCGGAGGCGGAGGGCCCGAAGGGGAAGCACGCGGCGGTCACCGGGGCGGGCGAGCACCTGGACCACCAGCACCGCCGCCCCCCGACCGCCCCGCCCGCCCCGGCCCCGGACCAGCGGAACGCGAAGGCCCCGGCGCAGGCCGCCCGGAACGCGAACGCCCCCACGCAGAGCGCCCCGACGCAGAGCGCCCGGAACGCGAAGGCCCCGGCCGCCATCGCGCCGGTGCGCGTGCCGCGCGCGATCCCGGCCGCCTCGGCCGTCGCCCCGTACGCCACCGCGCGCCGTCACCTGGCCCCCCAGGGCAACTTCGACTTCTTCGGCGCCCAGAACGCCCACAAGGCGAGCGCCGCGATCGAGTCCGTGCAGAACGAGGACCTCGCGGACGTCGTCGGCGAGGAGGTGCTCGCCGCCCACCGCACGGGAGCCGTCGACAACCGCGCCGTCGGCAAGGTCATCGACCTCACCGAGCACGACGAGACCGAGCAGATCGACGTGGCGCAACTGCGCGGCGCCGTCTCCTGAGCGAGGACCCGCCCGCTACTTGTCGATGTCGCCGACGACGAAGAACAGCGAGCCCAGGATCGCCACCATGTCGGCGACCAGGGTGCCCGGCAACAGCTCGGTGAGGGCCTGGATGTTGTTGAACGAGGCGGAGCGCAGCTTCAGCCGGTAGGGCGTCTTCTCGCCCTTGGAGACCAGGTAGTAGCCGTTGACGCCGAGCGGATTCTCCGTCCAGGCGTAGGTGTGGCCCTCCGGCGCCTTGAGCACCTTGGGCAGCCGCTGGTTGATCGGCCCCGGCGCCAGGTGGGCCATCCGGTCCAGACAGGCGTCCGCCAGGTCCAGGGCGTTGAGCGTCTGCTCCAGCAGGCATTCGAAGCGGGCCAGGCAGTCGCCCTCGGTCCGGGTGACGACCTTCAGGGTGTCCTGGAGCTCCCCGTACGCCAGATACGGCTCGTCGCGCCGCAGGTCGAAGTCGACGCCCGAGGCGCGGGCGATGGGCCCCGACACCCCGTACGCGTGCACCGCCGCGGCGGACAGCACGCCCACGTCGCGCGTACGGAGCCGGAAGATCTCGTTGCCGAGGACGAGGTTCTCGTACACGTCCATGCGGGAGCGGACGGAGGCGACGGCCTCGCGGACCCGGCCGGCCCAGCCCGCCGGAACGTCCTCCTTGAGCCCGCCGACCCGGTTGAACATGTAGTGCATCCGCCCCCCGGAGACCTCCTCCATCACCGCCTGGAGCTCCTCGCGCTCCCGGAAGGCGTGGAAGACCGGGGTGATGCCGCCGAGTTCGAGGGGGTAGGAGCCGAGGAACATCAGGTGGTTGAGGACCCGGTTCAGCTCGGCGAGCAGCGTCCGCGTCCACACCGCGCGCTCGGGGACCTCCATGCCGAGCATCCGCTCGACGGCCATCACCACGCCCAGCTCGTTCGAGAACGCGGACAGCCAGTCGTGGCGGTTGGCGAGCATGACGATCTGCCGGTAGTCGCGCGCCTCGAAGAGTTTCTCCGCGCCCCGGTGCATATAGCCGATGACCGGCTCGGCGTGCTGGATCCGCTCGCCGTCCAGCACGATCCGCAGCCGGAGCACCCCGTGCGTGGAGGGGTGCTGGGGACCGATGTTCAGCACCATGTCGGTGCTCTCCGCCGCTCCGCCGATGCCGATCGTCGTCTCCGTCATGCGGGACAGTATTGCCTGCCCCCGCCGGGCCGTGGCGGTCACCCGCGATCCGGCCCCACCCGGTGCAGCAGCCAGCCGAAGTCGCCGAGGCCGCCGCGGGCGGTCAGCTCCGCCGCCTCGCCCGCCGCCGCCAGCGCCCGTACGTAGCCCGCCGGATCGGTGGCGGCCAGGCTCAGCGGCGGCCGGTCGCCGCCGACGCCCAGCCGGTGCAGCACCGTTCGCTGGTCGGTGAGGACCGGGCGGGCCCCGGTCCCGGACCCCGCCACCGCCGCCGCGCAGGCGTCCAGCGCCACATGCGCCGTCAGGTCGCAGGAGCCGTCCGGCACCGGACGCACCTCGCGTCCGCCCCGGAAGCCGGTCAGCGTCCCGAAGGGCGGCCGGGCGCCCCGCACATGCGCGTAGTCCACCGCCACCGCGAGCCCGGCGGTCAGGGAGCCGACGGCTCGCGCCCAGGCCGCGTCGCGGGGGCGGCCGATCTCCGCCCGCTCGCCCGGCGCGGACAGCGGCCACCAGCGCTCCAGCCACGCCGCGTCCGCCCCGCCCACCACATCGCCGAGGCGCTCCGCGCCGTCCGAGGCGCGCACCTGGACGTAGCGGGGGACGCCGTCCGCGTCCGCCTCCGCCACCTCGGCCGGGACGTTGTCCAGCCACTCGTTGGCGAACAGCAGCCCGGTGACCCCCGCGGGCGGTTCGGCGCACCACTCGATCCGGGGATCCAGGCCCGGGGGCCGGGCGGCGACCTCGACGGCGTACGGGGTCACGGCGAGGCCCTCGGGGAGCGCCGCCAGCACTCCGGTCAACAGCTCGCCCCGCCCCGCCCCGATATCGACCAGGGCGAATGTGCCGGTGTCCAGCTCCTGTGCCGTTCCGGTCAGCAGCCGGGCCACCGCCGCCGCGAAGAGCGGCGAGGTGTGGACCGACGTACGGAAGTGGCCCGCCGGCCCCTCCGGGCTCCGCAGCGGGCTGCGATAAAAGCCCTCATCCCCGTACAGAGCGGCCTGAGCCGCCTCCCGCCAACCGCGCCACTCGTCCGTCACGTAGGCAAGTCTCCACCTTGGGGAGTACGGTCCCAGGACCTGGATCGACCCTTCGGCTGACCCGGGCACCGATCTGCTGTCCCTACGCTGGGTTACGTGCAGCGCCTCTACGATTTCATCCGCAGACACCCGACGGGCGTCGACGTCTTCTGGGCCGTCTTCCTCCTCGGGCTCTCCGGCATGTCGATGGTGTCGGGCATGTACGACGCGGGGCGCGAGGAGATCGTCGCCGTGCCGGTCGCGCTGGGGCTCTCCACGGTGGTGGCGCTGCGCCGCAGGGCTCCGGAGAAGATGCTGCTGCTCGGCATCCTGGTGGGCGTCGTGCAGTTGGTGTTCGACGTCCGGCCCGGCATCGGGGACTTCGCGATGCTGGTGATCACCTACACCGTCGCCACGGTCGGGGAACGCTGGGCGTCCCGGCTCGCCCTGGTCTGCAGCCTGAGCGCGGCGGCCCTGTCCCAGCTGCGGTGGGAGGCCGAGCCCGGGGGATCCTGGGCCCAGGTGGTCTTCGTGACGATCATCATGACCGTGCCGTTCGTGCTGGCCTGGGTGCTCGGGGACTCGCTGCGGACCCGGCGCGCCTACTTCGACCAGTTGGAGGAGCGTGCCGCCCGTCTGGAGCGGGAACGCGAGGCGCAGTCCAAGGTCGCGGTGGCCGCGGAGCGGGCCCGGATCGCCCGCGAGCTGCACGACGTCGTCGCGCACAACGTCTCCGTGATGGTCGTCCAGGCCGACGGCGCCGCCTATGTGATGGACGCGGCTCCCGACCAGGCCCGCCAGGCCCTGGAGACCATCTCCAGCACCGGCCGCCAGGCGCTCGCCGAGATGCGCCGGCTGCTCGGGGTGCTGCGGACCGGTGACGCCCCGGAGAGCGGGGAGTACGTTCCCCAGCCGGACGTCGAGCAGATCGAGGACCTGGTCGCACAGGTCCGCCAGACCGGCCTGGCGGTCGACTTCAAGGTCGAGGGCACCCCGCGCCCGCTGCCCAGCGGCGTGGAGCTGACCGCCTACCGCGTCGTGCAGGAAGCCCTGACGAACACCCGCAAGCACGGCGGACCCGACGCCGGGGCCAGCGTCCGGCTGGTCTACTTCGACGACGGCCTCGGGCTGCTGATCGAGGACGACGGCCGGGGCGCGGCGCACGAGCTGTACGAGGACGGCGGCGCGGACGGCGCCGGGCACGGGATGATCGGTATGCGGGAGCGGGTCGGCATGGTGGGAGGCACCCTGGACGCCGGGCCCCGGCCCGGCGGCGGATTCCGGATCAGCGCCCTGCTGCCGCTCAAACCCTCGGGCTGACCGCGCTCCACGACCTCGCCGGCCCCACCCCATGACCTCCTTGACCACCACGACCCCAGGACAGGACACGATTCCCATGGCCTTGGCCATCCGCGTCATGCTCGTCGACGATCAGGTTCTGCTGCGGACCGGCTTCCGGATGGTGCTCGCCGCCCAGCCCGACATGGAAGTCGTCGCCGAGGCCGGGGACGGGGCGGAGGCGATCGAGATCCTGCGGTCCACCGCCGTCGACGTGGTCCTGATGGACGTCCGGATGCCCCGGCTGGACGGCGTCGAGGCGACCAGCCGCATCTGCGCGCAGCAGGACCCGCCCAAGGTGCTCATCCTGACCACCTTCGACCTCGACGAGTACGCCTTCTCCGGGCTGAAGGCCGGGGCCAGCGGCTTCATGCTCAAGGACGTGCCGCCCGCCGAGCTGCTCGCCGCGATCCGCTCGGTGCACAGCGGCGACGCGGTCGTCGCCCCGTCCACCACCCGCCGGCTGCTCGACCGCTTCTCGCCGCTGCTGCCCAGCGGTCAGAAGGAGCCGAAGAACAAGCACATCGGCAAGCTCACCGAACGCGAACGGGAAGTCATGCTCCTGGTCGCCCAGGGCCTGTCGAACGGGGAGATCGCGGCCCGCCTCGTGCTCTCCGAGGCGACGGTCAAGACGCACGTCGGCCGCATCCTCACCAAGCTGAACCTCCGCGACCGGGTCCAGGTCGTCGTCCTCGCCTACGAGACGGGCCTGGTCCGGGCCGGCGGCGGCGCGGGCTGAGCGGCGCGCGCTCAGCGCAGGACGCCCTCCAGGAAGTCGCTGCCGAGCCGGGCCACGACGGTCAGGTCCAGCTGGTGCAGGACGTAGCGGCCACGGCGGCGCGTCGTGACCAGGCCCGCCTTCTTGAGCACCGAGAGGTGACGGGAGACCTCGGGGGAGGTGATGCCGTTGGAGTCGGCCAGCTCGCCGGTGGTGTACGGGGAGCGGGCCAGGTTCCGGCAGAGCCGCATCCGCATCGGGTGGGCCAGGGCCTCCAGGCGCAGCTGGAGCAGTTCCACGGAGGCGGGCGCCGGCAGGTCGGGCAGATGGACCGGGTAGTGGATCACCGGCCGCCAGCCGGGGGCGTGCAGCACCATCAGGTGCGGCCAGCCGAAGCTGGTCGGGATGAGCGTCAGGCCCCGGCCGACGCCCGCGTCGACGGCGGTGGTCCGGCCCGCGGACAGCTTGTCGACGTTGATCCGGCCCGCGTCCTCGTCCAGCGTCACGGCGGCGGACACCGCCCCGATCGCTTCGGCCAGCCCCTTGCGCCGCAGCAGCTCCGTCTTGTGCCGGGCGTCGGCGACCAGCTGCACGGAGACCCGGCGCCAGGTGTCGGCGAAGAACGCCTGGTCGCAGTCCTCGAAGAGCCGCCGGATCCAGCCGCGCACGGAGGCGGGGTCGGCCAGCAGCCGGCGGGTGAAGTCCAGCTGCTGCGGGCCGCGCGCCGCCGCCAGGTCCAGGGCGCGGCCCCGCATCCCCGCGTCGTCCAGCGGTGACGGGGTCCCGGCCCCGTAATGGCTGGCGCAGGTGAACTCCAGGGCGGCGGCGACGAACCGCTCGTCGTCCAGCTTGTCCAGCAGGTCCAGGTCCTCGGCGAGCGTCGCGCCGGTCCTGCCGTCGCCGCCGCGGACCCCGGAGAACGGCATGAACACATCGGAGAAGGTGTTCCGCCAGAGGAACTCCGCCTCCAGCATCCGGTCCGCGAGGTCGGGCTCCAGCGCGGTCGCGGTCGCGGTGGCCCAGCCGTGCAGCCCCGGATGGTGGCCGGGCTCGGAGAGGGCGTGCAGGGCGAGGCCCAGTTCGGCGAGGGGGGAAGTCGCGAATACGACGCGGTCGGCGGGCAGACCCGCGATGTCTATGTGCACGCTCACCCCTCCATAGTGGGGGTACGCGGGTGGGCCGTCGCTCCATTTGACGGTGGGCGTCAATCAGCGGGCGTCGCCGCCGTGGCCCGCAGCAGGCTGGGCCGCATGAACGCCACCCAGCAGCACCTGCTCGACCTCCACCGCGCGGCCCGCCTGTCGCAGCCGGCGCCCCCGCCGCCGGGCCGCCACGACCGCTCGGTCCTGCGCGACCTGTACCGGCACTGGCTGACCCACCCGCCGACGCGCCGGACCGGCGATCAGGGCGAGCCCGGCACCCCCAGCGAGCCCGGCACCCTCAGCCCGTCCGGCACTCCCAGCGAGCCTGGCACTCCCAGCCCGTCCGGCGTTTGAGGACGGAACCCCCGGGCCGGGGCCCGGCCACTCGACCAGGCCCCGGGGCCGGGCAGCCCCCTACGCAAGGCCCCCCGCGCCCTATCCCACGTACCCCACGAACCCCGCCACCGCCTCCCGCACGTCCTCGGCCGTCCACTCCAGGCCGTCGGCCGCCACCGTCACCTCGGTGACCGAGACCCCGGGCGGCAGCCCCGTCCCGGCCGCCCCGGCGAACCAGCGCCGGAAGAGGGCCACGCCCGTCTCCTCGGCCTGCCGCACCGACGCCTCGTCCAGCACCTCGGTCCCGTACGGCAGCCAGACCTGGAACTGATGCGTGTGCGGCGGCTCCGGACGCACCCGGAACCACGGCACCCCCGACGCCGCGAACCCCTCGGCCAGTGCCCCGGCGACCACCTTCGCGTGCGCCACGTACTCCGGGAGCCTCGGCAGCTCCCGCTCCAGGCCCAGCAGCGCGGACAGCGCCGCCGGATACTGCTGGAAGACCTGGCCCCCGTACCGGTGGCGCCACACCCGGGCCTCCTCCACCAGCGTCGAAGGGCCCGCCAGCACCGCCCCCGACAGCCCGTCCAGGGACTTGTAGAACGACACGTACACGCTGTCCGCGAGACCGGCGATCTCCGAGAGCTCCCGCCCGAAGTGCGGGCCGCACTCCCACAGCCGCGCCCCGTCGAGGTGGACCACCGCGTCCCGCTCCCGGGCCGCCTCCACCACCGCCGTCAGCTCCTCCCAGGACGGCAGCACGAACCCGGCGTCCCGCAGCGGCAGCTCCAGCATCAGCGTGCCGAACGGCTCCGGGAACTCCCGGACCTCCTCGGCGTTCGGCAGCCTCGGCGCGGACGTCGGATGCACCGTGCGCAGCCCGCTCACCGACCCGAGCGCCCCGCCCTCGTGCAGTTCCGGGTGGGACAGCGGATGCAGGGCCACCGTCGCGTCGCCGGTCCGCCCCGCCCAGCAGCGCAGCGCGACCTGCTGGGCCATCGTCCCGGTCGGGAAGAAGGCCGCCGCCTCCATGCCGAGCAGCCCGGCCACCTGCTGCTCCAGATCGTCGACGACCCCGCCCCCGTACACATCGGTCCAGTCGTCGGGATCGTGTACGGAAGAGGCGTCGGCGGCCAGCGCCGCCAGCCGTTCGCCCAGCGTGCCGTCCGCGCCCATCCGGGCCAGCACCCTGCGCGCCCCCCGCCACGCGGCCAGCCTGCGCCGCCGCTGTTCCTGCTCGTCCATCGCTCCCATGGGACGATCATCACCCGGACCTCTGACAGCGCGCCCGCGGGATTCCGCCCGGCCCGGGTGCGACCAGCGTGCGATCCGGGAAAGTTATCCACAGGCTGTGGGCGGCGGGGGAGCCCCGCCGAAACGCTGGCGTAGCATGCAGAGAAATCGTCCGGTACCCCCCGCGGACTGGAACGGAAGGCCATCGCCGCGTGAACGCACCAGTTTCGAAGGAACCCCTCGACGCGAGGGACCGCCCCGCCCGACTCACGGTCGGCGTCGTCGGTGCGGGCCGGGTCGGACCCGCCCTCGCCGCGTCCCTCCAGCTCGCCGGGCACCGCCCGGTCGCCGTGTCGGGCGTCTCCGACGCCTCCCGGCGCCGCGCCGCCGAGCTGCTCCCCGATGTGCCCCTGGTGGAGCCCGCCGAGGTGCTGGCCCGCGCCGAGCTGGTGCTGCTGACCGTCCCCGACGACGTGCTGCCCACCCTGGTCGAGGGCCTCGCCGAGACCGGCGCGGTACGGCCGGGCCAGCTGCTCGTCCACACCTCCGGCCGGTACGGGGCGAAGGTGCTGGACCCCGCGCTGCGGGCCGGGGCGCTGCCGCTCGCGCTGCACCCGGCGATGACGTTCACCGGCACCGCCGTCGACGTCCAGCGGCTCGCGGGCTGCTCCTTCGGGGTCACCGCCCCCGAGGAGCTGCGGCTGGCCGCCCAGGCGCTGGTCATCGAGATGGGCGGCGAGCCGGAGTGGATCGCCGAGGAGTCCCGCCCGCTCTACCACGCGGCCCTCGCCCTCGGCGCGAACCACCTGGTGACCCTGGTCGCCCAGTCGATGGAGCTGCTGACCAAGGCCGGGGTGACCGCCCCGGACCGGATGCTCGGCCCGCTGCTCGGCGCGGCCCTGGACAACGCCCTGCGCTCCGGCGACGCCGCGCTGACCGGCCCCGTCGCCCGGGGGGACGCGGGCACGGTCGCCGCCCACATCGGCGAACTGCGCGCGCACGCGCCGCAGGCGGTGGCCGGATACCTCGCGATGGCCCGCGCCACGGCCGACCGGGCGCTCGCCCACGGCCTGCTCAAGGCCGAGCTGGCCGAGGACCTCCTGGTCGTCCTGGCCGACCAGGAGCGCCGCCCCGGCTCCCCCGGACCGGGGGAGCCCCGATGACGACGACGAGCCGTACGGGACCGGGGGGAGCCTCGATGACGACGAGCTGTACGGGACCGGGGGAGCCCCGATGACGACCACCAGCCGTGCGGGGGACGAGGGCCCCGCCGCCCCGGCCCCCCGCCGTACCGCCCCGGCCTCCGCCCTCCTGCGCACCGCCGCCGAGCTGGACGCGCTGCCCCGCCCCGCCGGGGCCGAGCGGGCCGTCGTCATGACGATGGGCGCGCTCCACGAGGGCCACGCCGCCCTGATCCACGCCGCCCGCGCGGCGGCCGGCCCGGACGGCCAGGTCGTGGTCACCGTCTTCGTGAACCCGCTCCAGTTCGGCGAGGCCGCCGACCTGGACCGCTATCCGCGCACCCTGGACGCCGACCTGGAGATCGCCGCGGCGGCGGGGGCCGACGCGGTCTTCGCCCCCGGTGTGGACGAGGTCTACCCCGGCGGCGAGCCCCAGGTCCGGATCACCGCGGGCCCCATGGGCGAGCGCCTCGAGGGCGCGGCCCGGCCGGGGCACTTCGACGGGATGCTCACCGTCGTCGCCAAGCTCCTCCACCTCACCCGGCCCGACGAGGCGTTCTACGGGCAGAAGGACGCCCAGCAGCTCGCCCTGATCCGCCGCATGGTCCGCGACCTGAACTTCGCCGTCCGCATCACCGGCGTGCCCACCGTCCGCGACCCCGACGGCCTCGCGCTCTCCAGCCGCAACCGTTTCCTCTCCGCCGAGGAGCGGCACACCGCGGCCGCCCTGCCCCGCGCCCTGTTCGCGGCCCGCGACCGGCTCGCCGCCCAGCAGGCCCTGCACGAGAGGGCGCGGGCCACCGCGCCCGGCGGCGACCGGGCCGCCGGGCTCAACCGGCTCGGCGAGGCCCGTGCCGCCGCCGACGCCCAGGCCGTGGCGCTGGCCCGGCCCAACGGAGCGCCCGCGGCCGTCCGGGCCGCCGCGCGGACGATCCTGGACGAGGCCGCCGCGCGCGGCAGGCCGCCGCTCGCCCTGGACTATCTGGCCCTGGTGGACCCGGCGGACTTCACCGAGATCCCGGACGGCCGCGAGAGCGGGGAGGCGATCCTCGCCGTCGCGGCCCGGGTCGGGGACACCCGCCTCATCGACAACATCCCCCTCACCTTCGGAGCCCTCTCGTGACCGGAATAAGGCTGACCGCCCCCGCCCCCGGCTGGGCCATCGACGCGGACGTCGTGGTGGTCGGCTCCGGCGTCGCCGGACTCACCACGGCGCTGCGCTGCGCGGCCGCCGGCCTGGACACCGTCGTCGTCACCAAGGCCCGTCTCGACGACGGCTCGACCCGCTGGGCCCAGGGCGGCATCGCCGCCGCCCTCGGCGAGGGCGACACCCCCGAGCAGCACCTCGACGACACCCTCGTCGCGGGCGCGGGCCTCTGCGACGAGGAGGCCGTGCGCACCCTGGTCACCGAGGGACCCGACGCCGTACGCCGGCTGATCAACACCGGCGCGCACTTCGACACCACGGACAGCGGCGACATCGCGCTGACCCGCGAAGGCGGCCACCACCGCCGCCGCATCGCCCACGCGGGCGGCGACGCGACCGGCGCGGAGATCTCCCGCGCCCTGGTCGGGGCGGTCCGCGAGGCGGCCCTGCACACCATCGAGAACGCCCTGGTCCTGGACCTGCTCACGGACGCCGAAGGCCGTACGGCGGGCGTCTCGCTGCACGTGATGGGCGAGGGTCAGCACGACGGCGTCGGCGCGGTCCGGGCCCCCTCGGTCGTCCTCGCCACCGGCGGCATGGGCCAGGTCTTCTCCGCCACCACCAACCCCTCCGTCTCCACCGGGGACGGCGTGGCGCTCGCGCTGCGGGCCGGGGCGGAGGTCTCCGACCTGGAGTTCGTCCAGTTCCACCCCACCGTCCTGTTCCTCGGCGCGGACTCCGAGGGCCAGCAGCCGCTGGTCTCCGAGGCGGTACGCGGCGAAGGCGCGCATCTCGTCGACCGCGACGGCGTCCGCTTCATGACCGGGCAGCACGAGCTGGCCGAGCTGGCCCCGCGCGACATCGTCGCCAAGGCCATCACCCGCCGGATGCAGGAGCACGACACCGAGCACATGTATCTGGACGCCCGGCACTTCGGCGCCCGGATGTGGGAGCAGCGCTTCCCCACCATCCTGGCCGCCTGCCGGACCCACGGCATCGACCCGGTCACCGAGCCGATCCCGGTCGCCCCGGCCGCGCACTACGCCTCCGGCGGCGTCCGCACCGACCTGCGCGGCCGCACCACCGTCCCCGGCCTGTACGCCTGCGGCGAGGTCGCCTGCACCGGCGTGCACGGGGCCAACCGGCTGGCGTCCAACTCCCTCCTGGAGGGCCTGGTCTTCGCCGAGCGCATCGCCGCCGACATCGCCGAGGTCCGCCCGCCCCGCACCGAACCGGCGGAGGACCCCCACAGCGCTCAGGAACCGGTCGCGCTGCTGGACCCCGAGGCCCGTACGGCGATCCAGCGCGCCATGACCCTGGGCGCCGGAGTCCTGCGCTCCGCCGGGAGCCTGGCCGCCGCCGCCGAGGCGCTGGAGGCCCTGCACGGCGAGGCCGCCGCCGCGGACGGGGCCAAGGCGGTCGTGCCCGGGGTCGAGGCCTGGGAGGTCGCCAACCTGCTCCTGGTCTCCCGGGTCCTGGTCGCCGCCGCCGGGCAGCGCGAGGAGACCCGCGGCTGCCACTGGCGCGAGGACCGGCCCGACCGCGACGACGCCCACAGCCGCCGCCACCTGGTCGTCCGCATCGCCCCCGACCGCACCCCGGTCGTCCACCGCACGGAGACCGCCGCATTCCCGCCCGTACGCCCGTCGGATTGAGCAGACTGCTGGGAAGCAGCGTCAGCCCTGCCCGCACCACCCGCCACGCCCCCGAGGAGCCGTCACCGTGAGCACGCCCGAAGAGAATCCGCGCCCCACTCCCGTGGACGTACCGCTGATCCGGGTCGGCGCGCCCGCATCGTCCGCACCGGCGGAAGGCTGTGGCGACGGCTGCGGCTGCGGCGGTGACGGCGGATTCGACCCCGAAGCCCTGGAGTGCGGCCTGGACCCCGCGCTCGCCCTGCTGCTGGCCGAGGCGGGGCTCGACCCCGTCCAGGTCGAGGACGTCGCCCATGTGGCGATCGAGGAGGACCTCGACGGCGGGGTGGACGTCACGACCGTGGCGACCGTCCCCGAGGACGCCGTGATCACCGGCGACTTCACCGCCCGTGAGGCGGGGGTCGTGGCGGGGCTCCGGGTCGCCGAGGCGGTCCTGTCGATCGTGTGCACCGACGAGTTCGAGGTCGAGCGGCACGTCGAGGACGGCGAGCGCATCGCCCCCGGCCAGAAGCTGCTGACGGTCACCACCCGCACCCGCGACCTGCTGACCGGCGAGCGCAGCGCGCTGAACCTGCTCTGCCGGCTCTCGGGCATCGCGACCGCCACCCGTGCCTGGGCGGACGTGCTGGAGGGCAGCGGGGCCCAGGTCCGCGACACCCGCAAGACGACGGCGGGCCTGCGCGCGCTGGAGAAGTACGCGGTGCGCTGCGGCGGCGGCGTCAACCACCGGATGTCGCTCTCCGACGCGGCCCTGGTCAAGGACAACCACGTGATCGCCGCGGGCGGCGTCGCGGAGGCGTTCAAGCGGGTGCGCGCCGAGTTCCCCGAGCTGCCCATCGAGGTCGAGGTCGACACGATGGAGCAGGTCCGCGAGGTGCTGGACGCGGGCGTCGACCTGATCCTGCTGGACAACTTCACCCCGGCCGAGACCGCCGAAGCGGTCGCCCTGGTCGCCGGCCGCGCGGTCCTGGAGTCCTCCGGCCGCCTCACCCTCGACTCGGCCCGCGCCTACGCCGACGCGGGCGTCGACTATCTCGCGGTCGGGGCGCTCACCCACTCCTCGCCGATCCTCGACATCGGCCTGGACTTCCGCGACGCGGCCGCCCCCAGTTCCGCCGACGGGGCCGACGCCTGATGCTGCTCACCATCGACGTCGGCAACACGCACACGGTCCTCGGTCTCTTCGACGGAGAGGAGATCGTCGAGCACTGGCGGATCTCCACCGACGCCCGCCGCACCGCCGACGAGCTGGCCGTCCTGCTCCAGGGCCTGATGGGCATGCACCCGCTGCTCGGCATGGAGCTGGGCGACGGCATCGAGGGCATCGCGATCTGCGCCACCGTCCCCTCGGTCCTGCACGAGCTGCGCGAGGTCACCCGCCGGTACTACGGCGACGTCCCCGCCGTGCTGGTGGAGCCCGGCGTCAAGACGGGGGTGCCGATCCTGATGGACAACCCCAAGGAGGTCGGCGCGGACCGCATCATCAACGCGGTCGCCGCCGTCGAGCTGTACGGGGGCCCGGCGATCGTCGTCGACTTCGGCACCGCCACCACCTTCGACGCGGTCTCCCCGCGCGGCGAGTACGCGGGCGGGGTGATCGCCCCCGGCATCGAGATCTCGGTCGAGGCGCTCGGCGTCCGGGGCGCCCAGCTCCGCAAGATCGAGCTGGCCCGGCCGCGCAGCGTGATCGGCAAGAACACCGTCGAGGCCATGCAGTCCGGCATCATCTACGGGTTCGCGGGCCAGGTCGACGGAGTGGTGGCCCGGATGAAGAAGGAGCTGGCCGCCGACCCGGACGACGTCACGGTCATCGCGACGGGCGGCCTTGCTCCGATGGTGTTGGGGGAGTCCTCGGTCATCGACGAGCACGAGCCGTGGCTGACGCTGATCGGGCTGCGCCTGGTGTACGAGCGGAACGTGTCCCGGTCGTAGCGGCTGTTGCGCGGAAGCCGGGCGTACCTGCGGGAACGGCCGGGGCGGGGGCCGGCGGCGGTTCGGGCGCGCCGCGCCATCGACGGCCAGTTAAACGGATTTTGTCCAATTAGCACGTATTGTCGCGTTATGCCCACGCCCTACGGTTCACGAGGCGGCATGGCGTTCAGCGCGGACGAGCTGCGGGTGCTCCGACGTGCCCTCGCCATCGCCCTCCACCCCATGCCCCTGTCCGACGAGGACGTCCAGGACTGCCTGCGGCTCGCCGGCTCCGTGGACGAGGCGGTCGGCGAGGCCGGCCGGCTGCGAGCGTTCCTCCTCGCCGACCTCGCCCGCTACCGCAACGCCCTTCCCGGCTCCGTCGCCGGCTATCTGGAGCTGCTCCAGGACGCCCTGGCGGCCGGCTACGACCCCCGCCCGGACGATCTGGCCGCCCTGCGGGCCCTGCGCGGCAGGCCGCTCGCGGCGGCCCTCCTGGAGCGCTGCCAGGTGCTCGCCGAGCGTTCCGTCCGGGCCCGGCTCGCCGGCCGCTCCGCCGGGCTCACGGCCCCCGGCCCCCGCAGCCGGCTGCTCGCCCTGCCCGGCGGCCGCGCCGCCGACCGGGAACCGGCCCGGCCCGGCACCCCGGCCACCCCGAGCCGGCCGCAGAAGCCGGGCGACCGTCCGATGCCCAAGCCCTCCGAGGTCTTCCCGCCGCGCCGCCGCCCCGTGCCGCCGCCCCCGTCCGAGGAGCGCGCGGCGGGCTGACCCAGGGGTCCGCACCCCCCGCCCGGCCGGACGCGGCGGCCTCCACCGGGAGGTCGCCGCGTCCGGCCGGGCGGGGCTCGCTACTCTGGACGGCATGGACTATGTATCCGCGCTCCTGCCCCCCGTGGTGATGGCCGTCTTCTTCATCGGCCTGGTCGTGACGATCGTCAAGAGCCAGGGCGGACCGAACAAGACCAAGGAGGACGGCGTGGTGGACGCGGCGCTCGCCCGCGCGGAATCCGTAAAGCAGACCGCACGTCCGGAGAATGCCTGACCACGGGAGCGGTCCGCCCGTCCCGCATCCTCCCGAAGTACGTTCCCGGAGCGCACGACTCATCAGAGCCGTGCGCTCTTTTGCTGTGTAAATACCAGAACATTCAGGACATCTAGCACTAAAGTGATCTCGTGCCCCGTCAATTGGGAGACCTGGAAGACGCCGTGATGACACGCGTCTGGCAATGGAACCGGCCGGTCACGGTGCGGGAAGTCCTCGAGGACCTCCAGCAGGAACGGTCCATCGCCTACACGACCGTGATGACGGTAATGGACAATCTCCATCAGAAGGGCTGGGTGCGCAGGGAAGTAGACGGCCGGGCCTATCGATATACGGCCGTCTCCACCAGGGCCGCCTACTCGGCCGCACTGATGAACGAAGCCTGGTCACGCAGTGACAACCCCGCCGCCGCACTTGTCGCGTTCTTCGGCATGATGTCCGCCGAGCAGCGCGAAGCGCTGCAGGATGCCGTTCGCATGGTTTCCCCCAATCTCGCCGAAACCGCCCCCGACAACGCCGCGGAACCGACCGCGGACGCCTCCGGAGATGCCGCCCCGGCCGATGGGACGGAGCCGGAGGGCGGGCGATAGCGTCGGGGCATGTCCTCAGAACAGCCGCAAAGCGACCCGGATACCGAACTCCATACCGACCCGTCGGTAAATAAGCCCGCGATCACCGTCCGGCGGGCCAGGACCAGCGATGTCGCGTCCGTACGCCGACTCCTCGACGGGTACGTGTCCGGGGGCATCCTGCTCGACAAAGCGACCGTCACCCTTTACGAGGACATCCAGGAGTTCTGGGTCGCGGAACGCGACGAGGACGCGGGGGTCATCGGCTGCGGCGCACTTCATGTCATGTGGGAAGACCTGGCGGAAGTGCGGACCCTTGCCGTCGACCCCCGCGTCAAGGGCGCGGGAGTCGGGCATCACGTACTGGACAAGCTCTTGCAGACCGCGCGATGGCTCGGTGTCCGCAGGGTTTTCTGTCTCACCTTCGAAGTCGACTTCTTCGCGAAGCACGGCTTCGTCGAGATCGGAGAGACGCCCGTCGACACCGATGTCTACAGTGAGCTGCTGCGTTCCTACGACGAGGGCGTCGCGGAGTTCCTCGGTCTCGAACGAGTGAAGCCGAACACCTTGGGCAACAGCCGGATGCTTCTGCACCTGTGATCTGCAGAAGGACCTGCAACCCTATGTCCGAATCGCGCACGTTTCCCGTCTTCTCGGGCTGCTGAACCTCTCCCGGGGGTTTGTGTTTTCGAGGGAAAAGCGGTTTCCTTTCCGCGTACTCCATTTTCGATGAAAGGAAATCCCGTGGCACAGAAGGTTCAGGTCCTTCTTGTCGATGACCTCGACGGTGTCGAGGCCGACGAGACCGTCACGTTCGCCCTTGACGGCAAGACGTACGAGATCGACCTCACCACGGCCAACGCGGACAAGCTTCGCGGCCTTCTCGAGCCCTACACCAAGGGTGGACGTCGCACCGGTGGCCGTGCCGCCACGGGCCGCGGCAAGGGCCGTGCCGTGGCCGGCGGTAACAAGGACACCGCGGAAATCCGCCGGTGGGCGCGGGAGAACGGCCACAATGTGAATGACCGCGGCCGTGTTCCCGCCGAGATCCGTGAGGCTTACGAGAAGGCCAACGGCTGATCTGCGGCATCTCTTGTCGACACCCCGGAACGGGCACGTGACAACCGGACCCGATGGCATTCCGTAGCCGCGGCGTCCACCAGGCGTACGAGATCGGGGGCATCCCCACCGCTGCTCCCGAAGCCCGCGAGAGCCGGCAGCACCGGCTCGGGCGTCCGCCTCGGCTCTGGGGGCCGCAGCCACACAGCGGCCCCCGGCGAGTCCCCCGGTGCGCCCGGGAGGGGCGGGGCCGTGACGCGGCCCCCCGCACCCACGGCGGTCAGGTCCGGGGCGAGGGGGCCCCACTCCAGCCAGTCGAGCAGCCCCGGCAGCTCATCGGCGCCGCCCGCGGCGACCAGCAGCCCCATCCGCGCACCGGACAGCAGCACGGGACCGGTGCGCACCCCGCGCCGCAGCACGGCGTGACCGGCCTCGGCGGGCAGCTCCAGCACATCGAAGCCCACCCCGGTCAGCAGCCGCAGCGGAGCGCGTCCCGCGGTGGCCCAGCCCAGCTCCCGCGCATACCGCCGGGCGAGAGCGGCGTCCGCGGAACCCGGAGCGGCATCGGGTGACGATCGGGGCTGCGGGACGGTAGGGGTCATGCCCGATGAACCGCGGAACCACCCCCGGGGTTACGCAGGGTCCGCGTCGCATCACGGTGCGTCCGGGGTGTGGGGGCGTGCGAAGGCGTTCAGCGGCGCGAGGTTGTTCGCCCGTAGCGGAGGGAACGGGGGTGCGCCGCATGGACTGTCCGTGATTGCGGGTAAGACTTTCCTAGTGGGAAGGGGCGACACGCTGGCCGAGGCGTCTCACGTTCGCCATCGGCGTACTGGCGAAAGGGGTATCTGCCTGGCCTGCGGGAACATCGTCTCGCACCATCGGGTTGGAGCAGTTGTCAGCTGTTCGGCAGTAAGAATCCCCGCCGGTGCGGGGGTGATCCGGACGGATGTCGGCAGTTGGAATGAGCTGTCCCGTCCTGCGGGACTAGCATGCGGAAGGACTGGGAGGGGACCGACCCCTCACTGACCGACCGCTCTGAGGAGCGATTAACGATGTTCGAGAGGTTCACCGACCGCGCGCGGCGGGTTGTCGTCCTGGCTCAGGAAGAAGCCCGGATGCTCAACCACAACTACATCGGCACCGAGCACATCCTCCTGGGCCTGATCCATGAGGGTGAGGGTGTCGCCGCTAAGGCCCTGGAGAGCCTCGGGATTTCGCTCGAGGCGGTCCGCCAGCAGGTGGAGGAGATCATCGGGCAGGGCCAGCAGGCTCCTTCCGGGCACATCCCCTTCACGCCGCGAGCCAAGAAGGTCCTGGAGCTTTCGCTCCGCGAGGCTCTTCAGCTGGGCCACAACTACATCGGCACCGAGCACATCCTGCTCGGCCTGATCCGCGAGGGCGAGGGCGTCGCCGCCCAGGTCCTCGTGAAGCTGGGCGCCGACCTGAACCGGGTCCGGCAGCAGGTCATCCAGCTGCTTTCCGGGTATTCGGGCGGCAAGGAGGCGGCCACCGCAGGCGGTCCCGCCGAGGGCACGCCCTCCACGTCCCTGGTGCTCGACCAGTTCGGCCGGAATCTCACCCAGGCCGCTCGTGAGTCCAAGCTCGACCCGGTCATCGGGCGCGAGAAGGAGATCGAGCGGGTCATGCAGGTGCTGTCCCGCCGGACCAAGAACAACCCGGTCCTCATCGGCGAGCCCGGCGTCGGCAAGACGGCGGTCGTCGAGGGCCTGGCCCAGGCGATCGTCAAGGGCGAGGTGCCCGAGACCCTCAAGGACAAGCACCTCTACACCCTGGACCTCGGCGCCCTGGTCGCCGGCTCCCGGTACCGGGGTGACTTCGAGGAGCGCCTGAAGAAGGTCCTCAAGGAGATCCGCACCCGCGGCGACATCATCCTGTTCATCGACGAGCTCCACACGCTGGTCGGTGCGGGTGCCGCGGAAGGCGCCATCGACGCGGCTTCGATCCTGAAGCCCATGCTGGCGCGCGGTGAGCTCCAGACCATCGGCGCCACCACCCTCGACGAGTACCGCAAGCACCTGGAGAAGGACGCCGCTCTCGAGCGCCGCTTCCAGCCCATCCAGGTCGCGGAGCCGTCGCTGCCCCACACCATCGAGATCCTCAAGGGCCTGCGCGACCGTTACGAGGCCCACCACCGGGTCTCCATCACGGACGAGGCGCTCGTCCAGGCCGCGACCCTGGCCGACCGGTACATCTCGGACCGCTTCCTGCCGGACAAGGCGATCGACCTGATCGACGAGGCCGGATCCCGGATGCGCATCCGCCGGATGACCGCGCCGCCGGACCTCCGCGAGTTCGACGAGAAGATCGCCGGTGTCCGCAGGGACAAGGAGTCGGCCATCGACTCCCAGGACTTCGAGAAGGCAGCTTCCCTCCGCGACAAGGAGAAGCAGCTGCTGGCGGCGAAGGCCAAGCGGGAGAAGGAATGGAAGGCCGGCGACATGGACGTCGTCGCCGAGGTCGACGGCGAGCTCATCGCCGAAGTCCTGGCCACGGCCACCGGAATCCCGGTCTTCAAGCTGACGGAGGAGGAGTCCTCCCGTCTGCTGCGCATGGAGGACGAGCTCCACAAGCGCGTCATCGGGCAGAAGGACGCCATCAAGGCCCTTTCGCAGGCGATCCGCCGTACGCGAGCCGGCCTGAAGGACCCGAAGCGCCCCGGTGGCTCGTTCATCTTCGCCGGCCCGTCCGGTGTCGGTAAGACCGAGCTCTCCAAGACGCTCGCCGAATTCCTCTTCGGCGACGAGGACGCGCTGATCTCCCTCGACATGTCGGAGTTCAGCGAGAAGCACACGGTTTCCCGCCTCTTCGGTTCGCCCCCCGGCTACGTGGGGTACGAGGAGGGCGGCCAGCTCACCGAGAAGGTGCGCCGCAAGCCGTTCTCCGTCGTCCTCTTCGACGAGGTCGAGAAGGCCCACCCCGATATCTTCAATTCCCTGCTCCAGATTCTGGAGGACGGTCGCCTGACCGACTCCCAGGGTCGGGTCGTGGACTTCAAGAACACGGTCATCATCATGACGACCAACCTCGGGACCCGGGACATCTCGAAGGGCTTCAACCTGGGCTTCGCCGCCCAGGGTGACGTCAAGACGAACTACGAGCGGATGAAGACCAAGGTCAACGAAGAGCTCAAGCAGCACTTCCGGCCGGAATTCCTCAACCGTGTCGACGACACGGTGGTCTTCCACCAGCTGACCGAGGAAGACATCGTCCAGATCGTCGACCTCATGCTCGCCAAGGTCGACGAGCGCCTCAAGGACCGTGACATGGGCATCGAGCTCAGTGCCGAGGCCAAGGCGCTGCTGGCCAAGAAGGGCTACGACCCCGTGATGGGCGCCCGGCCGCTGCGCCGGACGATCCAGCGGCAGATCGAGGACATCCTCTCCGAGAAGATCCTCTTCGGCGAGCTGCGTCCCGGTCACATCGTGGTCGTGGGCACCGAGGGCGAGGGTGACGAGAAGACGTTCACCTTCCGCGGCGAGGAGAAGTCGGCTCTGCCCGACGTCCCGCCGATCGAGCAGGCGGCAGGCGGCGCCGGCCCGAACCTGACGAAGGACGCGTGACACCTGCGTAGGGCGTGAGCCCGAGCGTGTGAAGGGGCTGCCCCGGAACCGGCTTCACGGCCGGTCCGGGGCAGCCCCTTTCTTCTGCCCGGCTCTTTCTGCCCGGCGCGGGGGCCGGGTCAGTAGGTGAGGACCTTGAGCCGGTCGCCCAGCTCCTCCCACCCCAGGAGCAGGGGCGTGTGGCCCCGGCGGACCGTCACGCGGAGCTCGGGCGACGCGCGCAGCGGCGTGAGGTCGAGCTCGGGCGCCGACCGGCGCGCGGTCAGGGTGAGGTGGGTGAGCCCGGGGAAGAGCCGGCCGATCAGCGCCAGGTCCGCGCTGCTCCGGGGCGCCGTGATGGTGAGCTCCCTGAGCGAGGTGACCGGGGGACCGGCGGAGAGCGGACCCTTCCAGGAGGTCAGGCCGAGCCGCAGCCGGGTGATCCGGGTGTGCTCCCGCGCGGCGGTCACCGCGTGGCCGAGCGAGAGGGCCTGCGAGACCTGGAGATCGCGCAGCGACTCCCAGGCGGCGAGACCGTCCAGCGTCACCGGCCGGTCGCTGCTCACCTTGAGGTGGCTCACTCCGGGATGCACGGGCAGCCGGCTCACCTCGCCCGACGCGAGGCGGCTGATCTCCAGGTAGCGCAGCGCCGGCACACCGGGCATCGGGGACAGGAAGTCGGCAGGTCTGCTCATCATGTCCACGTTCAGCGCGACCAGGCAGGGCAGTGCGGCCAGGGGGGCGAGGCTCCGCGCGGCGGGACAGGTGTCGAGGCCCAGCTGCTGGAGCGTCGGGGCCTGGGCGCCGAGCACGGAGAGGTCGGTGAGGTGCGGGTTCATATGGAGGTAGAGGACGTGCAGCCGGAGCTCCGCGAGCGCCGCGCGCAGCTCGTCCTCGGGCAGTTCGCCGGAGACGACGAGGTGCCGCAGGGACGGCAGCCGGCGCAGGGCGCTCAGCTGTGCCCGCTGGGCCAGCACGAAGTGCTCGGTCAGGTCGTAGTGGGCCAGCACGTCGGCGGCGAACTGCTCCGGCGGGAACGCGGACCAGTTCGTCGTGAGGTCCCGGACCGCTGAGGGATGGGCGACCGACCAGGCCCGGACGTACGGGATGGCCGCGCTGCCGCCGATCCTGCCGAGCAGCTGCACCACCCGCTGGGCGAGCGGCCCGTCGGCCACCAGGCTCCCGGGCGGGGGCAGGAAGGCCAGCGCCGACTCGTCGAGCCGGGCGAGTGCGTGCACCTGGTCGTCGTCCGCGGGCGGGAACAGGGCTTCCATGGTGTCCCGCACCCGGTCCCGTATCGACCCGTCCAGCCAGGTCGCGTGCTGCGCGCACAGGGCGGCCAGCACATGGAGGTCGGTCCGGTCGATCGTCCCCCGGCCGTGCGTCTCGCCCGCGTTCAGCAAACCGCCCACCAGCGAGGCCAGCTGGCGGCGGTCGCAGTGCCCGGCCGCCAGCAGGATCACGTCCTGCCAGGACTCCTCGTCCGCGTGGAGCAGTAGTTCGTTGAGGTGGTCGTCCTCGATGAGCTCCTTGGCGGCCAGGTAGTCCTGGAAGGTGCGATGGATGAACTGGTAGGTGTCGTCGGTGTTCTCCTGGAGCAGACCGCTGCGGTTGAGGAGATGGGTCAGGATCTTCTCCGGCGGGCCCTGGGCCCGCACCCGTTCCATCCCCGCCAGCGCCCGGCCGAGCTGGCGCAGCGCCTGGTCCCGGGTGAACTCCGCCTGGCCCTCGCGGACCAGCCACACCGCGATGCGCTGGAGGAGCTGGGTGTGCTCCTCGACGCCCAGGTCGATGCCCTCGGGGTCGCTGATGCGGCGGCGGCGGTCCCGGTGGCCGAGGAGCATGTCCAGGGCCGAGCGGTACAGCTTCCAGCGGGTCTCCGGGAGGAAGCCGTCGCGGCGGCGGTGCAGGGCGCAGATCACCGCGCAGAGCAGCGGCGTACGGGCCAGGTCGCGGAGCGTGGCGTTCTGGTCGAACTGGCGGGACACATCACGTTCCAGTTCGTCGAGCCGCTCGTGGTCGTCCTGCTCGGACAGCCGGGCGGCCCGGTGCCAGGAGGTCACGAACGCCTGGATGTCCTCGTTCCGCATCGGCAGCAGCCGCAGCTCCCCGAACCCCTCGGAGCGCAGCCAGTCCGGCTCGACCGCCAGGGGGCGTACGGTCGCGACGCACCGGGTCTCCGGGTAGCGGGTCAGGAGCTGCGAGAGCCAGGTGTGCGCCTGTTCACGGTCCTCCGGCGGCACCTCGTCCAGCCCGTCCACCAGCAGGAGAGCGCGGCCCGCCTCCAGGACCCGGCCCGCCCAGCCCTCCGGGGCCGCGTCGACGACCAGACCTGCCGGGCCCGAGAGCTCCGCCGGGCCCGGGAACGTACCGCCGCGGGCCCGCAGGGTGCGCAGCGGCACCACGAAGGGGACCAGGCCGTTCAGCGGGGCCAGGTCGTCGTCCAGGGTGCGGGCCGAGGCATGGGCGGCCAGCCACCACAGCAGGGTCGTCTTGCCCGCGCCGGCCTCGCCGCGCAGCAGGACCCGGGGGCGGCCGGTGAGGAGGGCGTCGATGCGCTGGGGGAGGGGCGGGCCCGGGGTGGACCGGTCCTGCGCCTGGGCCTCCAGGCTGAGGTAGGCGGTGTCCAGGTCCCACTCGGAGTCGTGCCGGCTCAGCTCGTCCAGGCCGAAGATCTTCGTACGGCGGTACGCGACGCCGAGCGCCCGCGCGTACTCCGCCTCGTAGCGCAGGTCGCGCGGGAAGCTGCCGTGGACGCGTTCCTGGCGCAGGTCGATCCCGGCCCGCTGGTGGACGAGGCGGAAGGGGTTCGCCGCCAGGACCGGGGCCAGCGGGACGCACTCGACCCGGCGGCCGTCGCGCTGCCGCGGGACCTGGCGGGCGATGCCGAGGAGCACGTCCCCCATGAAGACCGGGCCGCCGGAGAGCCCGGACAGGGCGGCGGGCTCGTCGTCGGGGCGGCCGGCGGGCGGGCCGTCGAGGTCGCAGACCAGCAGGTCGCGGACCCGGCCCGCCATCGGCAGGACGGTCGCCGTGTAGTGGTCGGCCTCCAGACGCCGGTCGGGGCCGTAGCGCTGGAGACGGGGGAAGCCGGTGATCTCGCACCCCGGTATCGCCTGGCGGGTGTCCACCACGCCGAGCCGCACGGGAGGGACCGGCCGCACCGGCTCGGCGGCCTCCAGCAGGGCCACGTCCAGCCGGTGGTCGATCCAGGCGACGGCGGCCGGTACGCGGTCCGGGAGGGCGGGGTGGGCGATGAGGACGGACCCGGACTTGACCACATGGGCGCAGGTCAGGACGAGCCGGTCGGTCAGCAGGACGCCGCTGCCCTGGTGGACCGCGGAGACGACCACCGTACGGTCGGCGAGATGGGCGACGGACGGGCTCGTCGCGGTCACCTGCGGGCGGACCCCTCGCCGGACCCGGCCGTGGAGCCGTCGTGGCCGTGCCCCTCGCCGAATCCGGCCGTGGAGCCGTCGTCCTCCGTCCCGATCTCCCAGGCCTCGCCCGTCGCGGCGTTGCGCGGGGTCAGCGTGAAGGCCACCTTGTGCGTGCGGCCGGTGGTGCGGGCGGCGTCCGTGCCCGCCTCGACCACCCAGGCCTTCACCTTGCCGCCCGCCCTGGCCTCCCGGCGTAATTCGAGGGTGAACTCCATCTGGATGTCGCCGACCGCGAAGGAGACGGGGTGGTCCGTGGCCCGGGTCGCCGCGTCGATGAGCTGGTTGCGGATGGACGCGACGGCATCGGCGAGCTCGATGCCGTCCAGGGCGTGGGCGTTCTCGGCTGCGTGGGTGTTCTCGGCCGTCATGGGGTCCCCCCGGGGTCCGGTGCCGCTTTCCCGTCAGCGTAGTGAAGTAGCGGGCCGAAGGTCCCGAATCGGAAGGACTTAGGTCCCACCGGCGGTGACAAGGCGCACAGGCCGAAACAGGCCTACTACCCGGGCTAGGAGAAAGGGCCATGATCGGCCGTGGGACCTTCGGCCCGGCGTCGGCAGGCCCTTTCGATGTTTTGGGTTATACGCCCGTTTCGCGGTGCCATGTCCGGAAAGGTCCCCATGGAACAGGCGTTAAACGTCTTCCGCGCGAAGGATTTCGTCGCCCGTGTCGCCTTCGCGTAAGGGGACAAGCGCGGCGAATTCCCCCAGCCCCCTCTACGGCTTTTCTTCGTAGATGGGGGGTTTGAGTACCGGCGGGGGTGCGGGTTACCAAGGTGGAGCAAGCCCGGACAGCACGCCGGGTCCACTCACCTCCGGAGGACTTCCTCGTATGAAGCGCGCAACGAACCAGCACACCATCCGCCCGTCCGCCTTCCGCGTCCGTGGCGCCGTCCTGGCCGCCGGCCTGGGGGCGTCCGTGGTGCTGGGTGCCGGATCGGCGTTCGCCTCCAGCGGCACCGACACCGCTGCGGCTCCCCTCGCCGCGAGCACCGCCGCGGACTCGGTCGCCCAGCAGGCGACCGCGCAGGGCAAGGCGGCCGCGAAGAAGGCCTCCGACGCCAAGAAGAAGGCCGAGGACAAGAAGAAGGCCGCGAAGAAGAACGCCGCCTCCTGGAAGTCCCCGGTCAAGAAGTACACGCTGAGCGCCAGCTACGGCACCGGTGGCGCCCGCTGGGCCGCCAAGCACTCCGGCCAGGACTTCGCCGTGCCGATCGGCACCAGCGTCGTGGCCGCCCACAAGGGCACCGTCGTGAAGGCCGGCCCGAACGGCGCCGGTGACGGCCCCGCGTACGGCAACGCCGTCGTGATCAAGCACTCCAACGGCAAGTACTCGCAGTACGCGCACCTGTCGAAGGTCAACGTGAAGATCGGCCAGACCGTGAAGACGGGCCAGAAGATCGCCCTGTCCGGCAACACCGGAAACTCCAGCGGCCCGCACCTGCACTTCGAGATCCGCACCAGCCCGAACTACGGCTCGGCGCTGAACCCGGCCGCGTTCCTCCGCTCGGTGCACGTCTCCATCTGATCCGGCCGGCGTAACCGCGCGACCCACGCCCGGCGCCACCCGGCGCCCGGCCGGTCGCGCAGCACAACCGAAAAGTGTCAGTGGACCCGTTACACCCCGGTACCCGGGGCGTGCGCCCGGGTCACCCGACCGACGGCGACGTCGAGGACAGCCTCACGGCTCACTCCTCGGGGTCGCCGTCGGCGTTCTCGCGCTCGGTGTTCCCTGCGCCCCGGTGTTCCCGCGCTCGGCGTTCCCGCGCCCCGGTGTTCCGCCGCCCTGCCCGGCGGGCGCGCGCGGCTCAGTCCGACGGCTGCCGCTGGTCGGCCATCCGCAGCATCGGGAAGCTTCCCGTCGCCGTCGGCGCGTGCTCGGGCAGCCACAGCACCGCGATCGCCCCGCCCGTGCCCTCCGCCGCACCCGAGGGCGCCGCGTTGCGGAAGGTCAGCCGGGCCCCCAGCACCCGCGCCTGGCCCGCCGCGATCGTCAGGCCCAGCCCGTGCCCGTGCCCGGCCCGGTCCATGCTTCCGGTACGGAACCGGCTCGGCCCGTCCCGCAGCAGCTCCTCCGGGAAGCCCGCACCGTGGTCGCGGACCCGCACCACCCGGCCCTCGACCGTGACCTCCACCGGGGTGGAGCCGTGCTTGGCGGCGTTCCCGAGCAGATTGCCGAGGATGCGCTCCAGCCGGCGCGGATCGGTGGAGACCCACGACTCGTGCACCACCCGTACGGTCACCGCGGGGTCCAGCAGCCCGATCCGGCGGCTGACGAACTCGCCGAGCGGCAGCTCCTGGAGTTCCGCCCGCTCCGACGCACTGTCCAGGCGGGCCACCTCCAGGACGTCCTCGACCAGCGTGCGCATCGCCTGGGCCCGGTCCCGTACCAGCTCGGTGGGGCGGCCCGGCGGCAGCAGCTCGGCCGCCGTGAGCAGCCCGGTCACCGGGGTACGCAGCTCATGGGCGATGTCCGCGGTGACCCGGCGCTCCGCCTCGATCCGCTCGTTCAGCGCGTCGGTCAGCGCGTCGACCGCCCGCGCCAGCTCGTCGGTCTCGTCGCGGACGACACCGCCGACGGCCTCCCTGACCCGTACGTCCGTCTGCCCCTGGGCGACCCGGCCCGCAGCGGCCGCGGCCTTGCGCAGCCGGCGCGAGAGCTGGCCGCCGACGAGCACCCCGAGCGCGCAGCCGCCGAACACCACCGAGACCGAGCCGATGATCAGGGCCCGGTCCAGATCGTCCATGATCGTCGCGGAGCGGTCCGCGAAGCGGGTGTGGAGCGAGAGCACGTCCCCGCCCGCCAGCGGCACCGCCGCCCAGACCTGGGGGACCCCGTCGGGGCCCTGCGTCACATGGGTGGCCCGGCGGTTCTTGCGGACCTCGTCGCGCAGGCTCGGCGGCATCGTCGGGTCGTTGAGCTTCGCCCCGAACTTCGGCCCGCCCTTCTGCATGCTCGTCGCCTCGTAGAAGCGCTGCGCGCCCAGCAGCCGCTCCAGCTGCACCTCGCGGGCGTTCTCGATCATCGAGACGCGGGCCGCGTTGTGCACCACGAGGCTCAGCGCCACCGCGACGAGTGCGCCGACCGCGGCGATGGCGATGCTGATCTTCCAGCGGACACCGGTCCGCAGAGCCAGTCGCTTCATCCCCGCCTCACCGGCCGCTCCATGCCCGCAGGCCGTTCCGTCCCCGTCGGCCGCCTCATGCCCGCATCATCCGCGCAGTTTGTAGCCGAAGCCGCGGACCGTGTCGATCCGGTCCTGGCCGATCTTCGTGCGCAGCCGCTGGACGTGGACGTCCACGACCCGGGTGTCGCCGCCCCAGCCGTAGTCCCAGACCCGTTCCAGAAGCTTGTCGCGGGAGAGGACGGTGCCCGGCGCGGACGAGAACTCCAGCAGCAGCCGCATCTCGGTGGGCGTCAGCGCCACCTGCTCGCCGGCGCGCCGCACCTCCATGCCGTCGGTGTCGACCTCCAGATCACCGAAGACCAGCAACCCGCCGAGCGCCTCGCCGTCCTCCTCCGTACCGCCCAGGCCGTCCGGCCCGGCCGCGTGGCCGAAGCGGCGCAGCACCGCCCGGATGCGGGCGACCAGGACCGCGCCGTCGAAGGGCTTGGTGACATAGTCGTCGGCCCCCGCCTCCAGGCCGAGCACCACGTCGATGGAGTCGGCGCGCGCGGAGAGCATGATCACCGGGACGGTCGACTCGTCCCGGATGCGGCGGCACAGGCTCACCCCGTCCAGGCCCGGCACCATCACGTCGAGCAGGGCGATGTCCGGCCGGTCGGCGCGGAAGGCCTCCAGGCCGGAGAGCCCGTCGGGCATCGCGGTGACCGTGAAGCCGACCCGTTCCAGGGCGAGCTGGGTGGCCTCACGGATGACGTCGTCGTCCTCGACGAAGAGGACGTGGGTCTCGGCCATGGAGCTGCTTCTCGCTTTCCGTTCCTGCTCGTTCACCGGTGGGACCTCAGTTTCTGCCCGGCTCCGCCGGTTCCACCGGTTCCACCGGCTCGGACTGCACGGGCAGGTCGCCGTCCGCGCCCTCGACGGCACGGCTGAAGTCGTTGTGCACCCGGTCGTGCTCGGTGAAGCGGTCGCCGGCCCAACGGTAGGTGACCACTTCCGAGCCGGAGGGGTACGCCAGCGGATCCTTCGACCCGTAGACCTGGGTCGTCACCACCAGGTCGCCCCGGTCGATCGTTCCGTAGACGGCGGGGACCTCGGCCGAGAAGACGTTCTCGTACGAGCCGTCGGCGTCCGCCCGGTAGACGTACGTCCCGATGCCGACCGAATCGGCGCAGCTCATCACGTTGACCACGACATCGGCGGCCCGGCCGCCGGTCATCGACCCGTAGGAGGTGTCGATCGGATAGGCCTTGCCCGCGCAGGGCCGCAACCCGTCCCTGACCTGATCGCCCACCTTGGGATCGGCCTTGAGGAGCCGTACGGCGTCGACCCGCCGGACGGGCGGGGTCGTGCCGGAAGGGCTGGGCTGCGGGGTGATCTGGGCGACCGGCTGACTGCCGGCGGGCCCCTCGTCCCGGGTGCCGGTGCCGCCCGTGGAGCAGCCGACGCAGAACAGCCCGAAGGCGGCGAGTCCGGCCAAGGCCGTGCCACTCGCCGCCATACCTGTACGAAATCGCCGGGTTCGCCCCGGTCTGACCGGGTCGTCGCCGTCGTCCGAGCCGCTCAAGGGAGAGCCGCTCCGGGAAGAACCGATCACGGGGGAGCCGCTCAGGGAAGAACTGCTCAAGGAAGAACCGCTCACGGGGGAGCCGCTCCGGGAAGAGCCGCTCGCGGAGGAGCCGCGCCAGGCGTCCTCGTGCCCGAAGCCGCCCCCGCCCCCACCGCTGCTGCTGCCGCTCAGGCCGCGCACCGCTCCATCCCCCGCTCGTCGTGACGCCCGTTCCGCTGCGCCGGTGTGTGCGCCCTCGCCCCCGGCACCGTCGAGACCGGCGACCGCTGGGCGGGGACCCGGGCGGAGGCGACCGGCGCCGCGCTCCGGTGGCCCCCGGTCTCCCGGGCGACCGCCTCGCAGCTGTTCAGCTCGCGACTCTCCAGCTCCTGGCGCAGTCGCGCCAGGGCCCGGTGCAGGGTGCTCTTGACCGTACCGGCCGACATGCCGAGCGCCGCCGCCGTCTCCTCCGTGCTCATCTGCTCCCAGTGTCGCAGCACGACGACGCTGCGCTGCTTGGGAGCCAGAATGCCCAGAATGTCCATCAGGAGGGCGCGGTCGGCGCGCTGCTCGCTGCCGTCCTCGACGCTCGCGTCGGGCAGCTGCTCGGTCGGCACCTCTTCGAGCTTGCGCGCCCGCCACCACTCCGTACGGGTGTTGATCATGACGCGGCGCAGATAGGCGTCGGCCAGGGACTTGTCGGCGATGCCGTCCCAGCGGCCGTAGGTGCGCACCAGGGCGGTCTGCAGCAGGTCCTGGGCATCGACGGGGTCGGGAACCAGACGGCGCGCGCTGCGCAGCAGCGCCTCCTGCCGTGTGCGTACGTAGTCCTCGAACGCGAGCACCTCGCCCTGCGCCATGACAACCGCCTCCGTCCCCGAACATCCCCGTGTACCGCCGGGCCGCGGGGTGTTCCGCGGTCCGGCCGTCCTGCTGTCGGAGACGCTACGGAGGGGTTGTCACGGCGATGTGCGGAGCAGCCGTAGGCCGGTGCACGGCTGCCCATCGGTTGTGTAACAGCCCAGGGCGAGACGTCGCCCGGGGCCCGGGATCAGGTCAGCGGCAGCCGGTACCGGCCGTCGGCCAGCGGCTCGACCAGACCGTCCGCCACCAGTCCGTCCAGCGAACGGGCCCGCTGCACCGGCTCCTCCCACACCGCGTCCAGGGCGGCCTGCGGTACGGGGTTCACCGCGTCCCGCAACACCGCCAGCAGCCGCCCGCGCACCTGGCGGTCGGTGCCGGCGTACGTCTGGCCCTTGCGCGGCGGTCCCTGGTGCGCGGGCTTCCCGGCCAGCCGCCAGGCGCACCGCGAGGCGATCGGGCACCGGTCGCAGTCCTCGTTGCGCGCGGTGCACACGAGCGCGCCCAGCTCCATCGTGGCCGCCGCCCAGCGCGCCGCCCGCTCGTCCTCCTCGGGCAGCAGCGCCCGCGCGAGCTTGCGCTCGGCGGCCGTCGTCGCGTTCGGCGGGTACTGGATCCCGGACGCGGCGCGGGCGAACACCCGGCGGACGTTCGTGTCGAGCACCGCGTGCCGCTGTCCGTACGCGAACGAGGCCACGGCCGCCGCCGTGTACTCGCCGATCCCGGGCAGCGCCAGCAACTGGGCGTGCTCGCTCGGCACATCGCCGCCGTGCCGTTCCGTTATCGCCTGCGCGGCCCCGTGCAGCCGCAGCGCGCGGCGCGGGTAGCCGAGCCGGCCCCAGGCGCGGACCGCTTCACCGGGCGCCTCGGCGGCCAGGTCGGCGGGGCGGGGCCAGCGGGCGAGCCACTGTTCGTACACCGGGAGGACCCGGCTCACGGGAGTCTGCTGCAGCATGAACTCGCTGACCATCACGCCCCAGGCGCCCGCTTCGGGGCGGCGCCAGGGCAGATCGCGGGCATGCTGCTCGAACCACCCGATGACGGGGGTGTGGAGGGAGGCGGCGGCGGGGGGCGTCTGGGGTGAGGTGGAAGTCATGGCAGTCATCGCACTGACGATCCTGGCACGGAAGAGGGGGCGGCGGTCACGGGCGCGGGAGTGTCGGCCCGCGCGGCGGCTCTGGGGGTGACAACGCCACCCGTTCTGTCCCCTGTGACCGGATCCCCGTGATGATGATCGGCAAAACTTGCGAACGGAGCGGCGGGTGGGGCCGGAGTCGGCCCGGATCTCTCGTAGAGTTCGGGCCGTGGGATCTATGCGCAATCCGGTCGGTCCGCTTCCCTCCAGCATCTACTGGCGACGAAGGGCGGTAGCGGGGCTTCTGGTTGCGCTGCTCGCCGTGCTGGTCGCCTGGGCGGTGACTTCGGGAGGCGGCGGGGGGACCCGGAACGACGGCAAGCCCGGCGGCTCCGACCCGGTCGAGTCGATCACTCCCGGACCGGGGAGCTCCGGTCCCGCGATCAGCCAACAGCCGGGCGGTCGCGACGAGTCGGGCGAGGACGGCGGATCCGAGGGATCCGGTGGCTCGGGCGGCTCCGACGGCGGTGACGGCGGCTCCGGAGCGGCCTCCGGCGGCGCGAGCGACGGCGCTTCGTCCGACGGGGCGTCAACAGGCGGTGCGGACACGGCCGGTGCGGGTTCGGGCGGCGGCGGCACGGCGGGCCGGCAGGTCCCTGCGGGCTCCCCGCTCCCCGACTGCAAGCCCGCCGCGGTGCGGTTGAGCGTGCGGACGAAGGTCAGTTACGGCCCCGACGACAAGCCGAAGTTCGAACTGATCGCGAAGAACACCTCGTCGGCCACGTGCAAGGCCGACTTCGGGCCGAAGAGCGCGGTCCTCACGGTCACCGAGGCCGGTGGCGACGACGACGATCCGATCTGGTCATCGAAGGACTGCCCCGCGGCGGCCGGCCCGCTGTTCCTGAGGGTCCCGGCGGGCGCGACGGTGATCCACACGGTGGACTGGAACCGCACCCTGTCCGCCCCGGGCTGCGCGACCCCGCCGGCGGGCAAGGCGGGCCCCGGCACGTACCTCCTCGAGGCGAAGACCCCCGGCGAACCGGTCCAACGAGCCTCTTTCGTCCTGGCAAAGGACTGACCGACGCCCAGCCCGTCCGGCGTTTGAGGACGGAACCGTCAAGGCTTGCGGGCGCTGCGCCCATGGGTCGGGGCGAGCCGGGAAACCCAGCCTGTCCGGCGTTTGAGGACGGAACCGTCAAGGTGTGCGGACGTCGCGCCCACGGGTCGGGGCCACACCGTATAAGCGCCGTCTGTCCGGCCCAGGGGTTCCGTCCTCAAGCGCCGGACGGGCTGGGTGGTGTGTGGGCGTCGCGTCCAGGGGTCCGGGCTACCCCGTATGAGCATTGCCTGTCCCGCCGAGGGGTTCCGTCCTCAAGCGCCGGACGGGCTGGGTGGTGTGCGGGCGTCGCGTCCAGGGGTCCGGGCCAGCCCGCATGAGCACGGCCCGTCCCGCCCCGGGGTTCCGTCCTCAAACGCCGGACAGGCTGGGTGGCGCGGCCGACCTCAGACGTACCGCTCCAGGATCGACGACTCAGCCAACCGCGAGAGCCCCTCCCGCACGCTCCGTGCCCGCGCCTCCCCGACCCCGTCCACCGTCTGGAGGTCGTCCACGCTCGCCGCCAGCAGCTTCTGCAGGCCGCCGAAGTGCTCCACCAGGCGTTCGATGATCGCCCCCGGCAGCCGCGGCACCTTCGCCAGCAGCCGGAAGCCCCGCGGGGACACCGCCGAGTCCAGCGTCTCGGGCGAGCCGCTGTAGCCCAGCGCCCGCGCCACCACCGCCAGCTCCAGCAGCTCCGTGTGGCTCAGCGCGTCCAGCTCGGTCAGCGCCTCTGCCACCGTGCGCGACCGCTTCGCCGTCGGTTCGGGCACATAGTCCCGGACGACCAGCTCCCGCTCCGGCTCCACCCCGGCGATCAGCTCGTCCAGCTGGAGGGACAGCAAGCGCCCGTCGGTGCCGAGCTCGACCACGTACTCCGCGATCTCCGTCGCGATCCGCCGCACCATCTCAAGACGCTGCGCCACCGCCGTCACGTCCCGGACGGTGACCAGGTCCTCGATCTCCAGCGCGGACAGCGTGCCCGCCACCTCGTCCAGGCGCAGCTTGTACCGCTCCAGCGTGGCGAGCGCCTGATTGGCCCGGGACAGGATCGCGGAGGACTCCTCCAGGACCCGCCGCTCCCCGTCCACGTACAGCGCGATCAGCCGCATCGACTGGGAGACCGAGACGACGGGGAAGCCGCACGCCTTGGAGACCCGGTCCGCCGTGCGGTGACGGGTGCCCGTCTCCTCCGTGTGGATCGAGGCATCCGGGACCAGCTGCACGCCGGCCCGCAGGATCTTGGTCATGTCCTTGTCGAGGATCAGCGCCCCGTCGAGCTTGCACAGCTCGCGCAGGCGCGTCGCCGTGAACTCCACGTCCAGCACGAATCCGCCGGTGCACATCGACTCGACGGTCTTGTCCATGCCCAGCACGATCAGGCCACCGGTATTGCCGCGGAGAATGCGCTCCAGGCCGTCCCGCAGGGCCATACCGGGCGCGACCGCGCTCAACGAGGCGCGCATCAGCGCCTCGTTACCGGTGCCTTGGCCGGACTTTCCGGGCGTCGTCGCCCGGTCGTTGGCTGCCACTGCACTCCTCCGGTCACAGGTTTGCGGTGCCCTCGCGTCCCCCATGCCGTGTCCACGGGCGGGCGAGACCAGGGCAAAGTCTACCGGCGTGCGCTGTCATCCTGACGAGGCTGCGGCGCCTCTTGACGAGACCGGCGCGGGAGGACCCGCAGAGCATCGCCCATGTCGGCGACTTCCGTGACCTTCATACCGGCCGGTACCTTCCCCGGGTCCGTCGGGACGAGGGCATGGGTGAAGCCCAGTCGGTGCGCCTCGGCCAGTCTCCGCTGCACCCCGGTGACCCTCCTGACCTCGCCCGCGAGCCCCACCTCACCGATCGCGACCAGGTTCTTCGGGAGCGGAGTGTCGCTCGCCGCGCTGGCCAGCGCGAGCGCGATCGCGAGGTCCGCGGCGGGCTCGGTGAGCTTCACACCGCCCACCGTCGCGCTGTAGATGTCCCGCTTGCCGAGCGCGCTGATCCGGCCGCGCTGCTCCAGCACGGCGAGCATCATCGAGACCCGGGAGGTCTCCAGGCCGGAGGTCGTGCGCCGGGGCGAGGGGATCTGCGAGTCGACGGTGAGCGCCTGCACCTCGGCGACCAGCGGCCGCTTGCCCTCCAGCGTCACCGTCAGACAGGTGCCGGGCACCGCCACGTCCCGCCGGGTCAGGAAGAGGCCCGAGGGGTCGGCGAGCCCGGTGATGCCCTCGTCGTGCAGTTCGAAGCAGCCGACCTCGTCGGTCGCCCCGTAACGGTTCTTGACGCCGCGCACCAGACGCAGCCGGGCGTGGCGGTCGCCCTCGAAGGACAGCACGACGTCCACCAGGTGCTCCAGCAGCCGCGGCCCGGCGATCGCGCCGTCCTTGGTGACGTGGCCGACCAGCAGCGTGGCCATGCCGCGCTCCTTGGACGCCCGGATCAGCGCCCCGGCGACCTCCCGGACCTGGGCCATCCCGCCGGGCGCGCCGTCGATCTCGGGCGAGGCGACCGTCTGTACCGAGTCCAGGACGAGCAGGGACGGCTTGACCGCGTCCAGATGCCCGAGCACCGCGGACAGGTCGGTCTCCGCCGCGAGGTAGAGATGGTCGTTGATCGCCCGGATCCGGTCGGCCCGCAGCCGGACCTGACTCGCGGACTCCTCGGCGGTCACATACAGCGTGCGGTGGTCGTCGCTCGCGGCCTTGGCCGCCACGTCCAGCAGCAGCGTCGACTTGCCGACGCCCGGCTCGCCCGCCAGCAGCACGACGGCCCCCGGCACGAGCCCGCCGCCCAGCACCCGGTCCAGCTCGCTGACGCCGGTCGAACGGGCCGTGGCCGTCCGGCTGTCGACCTGGCCGATCGGCACGGCGGCGGTGGAGACCCGGCCGGCCGCGGTGGTGCGCACGGCGGGGGCGCCGCCGAACTCCTCGACCGTCCCCCACGCCTGGCACTCGGGGCAACGGCCGAGCCACTTGGCGGTGGTCCAGCCGCATTCGGTGCAGCGGTAGGACGGCCGGTCCTTCGCGGATTTCGTACGGGCAGCCATGGCGCCACCGTATAGGTGGGGTACGACAACGCCGCCCGTACGGTCGGCGTGCGCCGCCCGTCCGCACGCAGGGCGCACGGACGCACTTCTGGGCGCTCCCGCCCGAATCCGTGATCCCTGTCCTCTTTCGAGGGATACATTCACCCGTAAGGATTAAATGTGCTCAAGGGGTACTTGGGGCATGCGCTCCTTTGCCTACGGTCGCCGGGTGACGAGCAGCAGGCTGGAGACCCCCACGCACACCACCGGCGCACACCGGGCGCACCGCCGAGCACCCCACGCCGCGGCCCAGCGGCCGCCGGCACGTTACGAGCCGTATCTCGACGGGCTCTTCACCTACTGCCTCTCGGTGCTCTGCGATCACGACGCGGCCACCGAGGCGCTCGGCGCGGTCCTGTCGATCGCGGACCGGCAGGACGCCCGGGGCCCCCTGGCCGAGGAGGAACGTAAATCCTGGCTGTACGCGCTGGCCCGATGGGCGTGCCTGCGCACCCTCACCGAGCGCAAGCGCGGCCGCCAGGCCCACCGCCAGAACTCGGGAACGGTCAAGCCACCCCGCACGGCGAAGGCCTCCGGGACGGAGAAGAGCCCCGGGGCGGCCAGTGCCTCCGGAACGGCCAGTGCCTCCGGGTCGGCCAGTGCCTCCGGGGCGGCCAAGGCCTCCGGGGCCGCCGTGCCGATCCGGCCCCACGGGGCGCACACCGCCCAGCGCACGCCGGAGCACACCGCGCCCGCCACCCCGGGGGACGCCGGCTCGCCCGCCACCCCCGAGGACGCCGCCGCGCCCGCCCCCGCCGAGTCGCCGGCCGCCGAAGCCCGCCGCCGGGAGCTCGCCACGCTCGCCTGGCCCGAGGCCGCGGGTACCACTCCGGAGCAGCGCGAAGCCCTCGAACTGGCCGTGCGCCATCGGCTCGCCCCGCGCGCCGTCGCCGCCGTGCTCGGTCTGCAGCCGGCCACCGCCCGGGAGCTGCTGGCCGCCGCGGCCTGCGAGGTGGAGCGCACCCGCGCGGCCCTCGCGGTCGTCGAGTCCGGCGCCTGCCCCACCGTCGCCCGGCTCACCGGCGACCACCAGGTGCTGCTCTCCGCCGCCCTGCGCCGCGAGCTCGTCCGGCACGTCGACGACTGCCCCCGCTGCCGCCGCGCCGCCGAGCGGGCCGACGCCGCGGGCCCCTGGCCCGGAGCGGCCCTGGCCCCGACCGCCGCCCTGCCCCTCGTCGAGGCCCCCCGCCCCTCCGTCTACGTCGCGATGGCCCAGGCCCAGCGCTCCCGCGCCGGCGGGCCGCGCTTCGACCGGGCCGGATTTCCGCTCGACCCCAAGGACCAGGCCGCCCGCCGGGACCGGCTGCGCGCCCGGGTCGTGACGACCACGGTCGTCGCGACGGTGGTCGCCGCTCCCGTGATCGCCCTGTTGGCCGCGTACCGGGGAGCGCCGCAGACCGGCGAGGGCAACGACGGCACGTCGGTCACCGCCACGGAGGTCGACGGCGCCGGCGGCATGAGCGGCGACCCCTACCCCCCTTACGAGAACACCGGCCACGGCCACCCCGGCGACCGGTTCGGCGCCCGTGTCCCGGGCGTCACCGCGGAGGTCGTCAGCACCGGCGGCACGCAGCAGGGCGACGCCCGGCTGGCGGTGACGGCCCGGACCTCCGGGGCCGTCACGACGCTCACGCTGACCGCCTCCGGCCGGGGGCCGGTCAGCTGGTCGGCGGCGGCGGACGCGCCGTGGCTGCGCCTCAGCCGTACGTCCGGCACGCTCGCGGCCGGGCAGAGCACCACCATCGTGGTCTCGGTGATCCGGGACGCGCAGCCGGGCGGGCCGTGGCGGGCCCGGATCGCGCTGACCCCCCTGGGGTCCGCCGTGATCATCGACGGTTACGGGGCCACGCCCCCGACCACGGGCGGCCCGCGCCCCACCCGCCCCGGAACGGACTCGCCCCGCCCCACGGACCCGGGCCCCACGGACCCCGGGCCGACCGATCCCGGGCCCACCGATCCGGGCCCCACGGACCCCGGGCCCACCGACCCCGGACCGGGCCCGACCGACCCCACGGACCCGCCGGACCCGACCGATCCGCCGGACCCCACGGACCCGCCCGACCCGACGCCGGACCCGACCGACCCGGGCCCCACGGACCCGGCCCCGACCGACCCGGGCCCCTCCGACCCCACCCCGACGGGCTGAGGCGTCCCACCCGGCCGGGTCCGCCTCAGCGCTTCTTCGGCGCGGGGCGCGGGTCCGCCGGGTGCGGGGCCATCGGCAGCAGCGAGGACAGCCGCTCCTCGCACAGCTCGACCAGCCGGTCGTACCCCTCCTTGCCCATCAGCTCGATCAGCTCCGGGCGGTAGGACACGTACACCGGGTCGCCGGCCCCGTGCGCCGAGGTGGCCGAGGTGCACCACCAGTGCAGGTCGTGACCGCCCGGACCCCAGCCCCGGCGGTCGTACTCCCCGATCGTCACCTGGAGCACCCGGGTGTCGTCGGGCCGGTCGATCCAGTCGTACGTCCGCCGCACCGGCAGCTGCCAGCACACGTCCGGCTTGGTCTCCAGGGGCTCCTTGCCCTCCCGCAGCGCCAGGATGTGCAGCGAGCAGCCAGCCCCGGCGGGGAACCCCGGCCGGTTCTGGAAGATGCAGGAGCCCTCCCAGCGGCGCGTCTGGCGTTCGCCGTCCTCGTCGACGCCGACCCAGCCGGTCTCCGCGCCGACGTCGTGGAACTGCCACAGCTCCGGGGTGAGCCGGGCCACGTGCCCCGCGACCCGCTTCTCGTCGTCCTCGTCGGAGAAGTGCGCCCCCAGCGTGCAGCAGCCGTCGTCCGCGCGGCCCGCCTGGATGCCCTGGCAGCCGCTGCCGAAGATGCAGGTCCAGCGGGACGTCAGCCAGGTCAGGTCACAGCGGAAGATCTGCTCGTCGTCCGCCGGGTCGGGAAACTCCACCCAGGCCCGCGCGAAGTCGATGCCCTTCTCGTCGGAGGGGTCCGGTCCGCTCGCCTCCGGCTGTGATGTCTCCCCGTTCGTCTTCTGCTTCTTCGTGGCTTTGTCCTGCTTAGCCTTTTTCGTCTTTGGCACGCGCCCAGAGTAAGTCCGTTGGAGCAGTAGCGTTCCCGTATGAGACTCGGAGTCCTCGACGTGGGATCGAACACGGTTCATCTGCTGGTGGTCGACGCCCACCCCGGCGCCCGCCCGCTGCCCGCGCACTCGCACAAGGCGGAGCTCCGGCTGGCCGAACTCCTCGACGAGGGCGGGGCGATCGGCCCCCTGGGCGTGGACCGGCTCGTGGCGACGATCGCCGGTGCGGTCCAGGCGGCCGAGGACAAGGGGTGCGAGGACGTTCTCGCGTTCGCCACCTCCGCGGTGCGCGAGGCGACCAACGCGGACCTCGTGCTGGAGCGCGTACGGCTGGAGACCGGCGTCGACCTCGCCGTCCTCAGCGGTGAGGAGGAGGCCCGGCTGACCTTCCTGGCCGCCCGCCGCTGGTTCGGCTGGTCGGCGGGGAAGCTGCTCGTCCTGGACATCGGCGGCGGCTCCCTGGAGATCGCCTTCGGCATCGACGAGGAGCCGGACACCGCCGTGTCCCTGCCGCTCGGCGCGGGCCGCCTCACCGGCGCCTGGCTGCCGACCGACCCGGCCGACCCCGAGCAGGTCAGGGCGTTGCGCCGGCACGTACGGGCCAGCATCGCGCGGACGGTCGGCGAGTTCAGCCGGGCCGGCCGCCCCGACCACGTCGTCGCCACCTCCAAGACCTTCAAGCAGCTCGCCAGGATCGCCGGCGCCGCCCGCTCCACCGAGGGGCTGTACGTCCAGCGCTCGCTGAGCCGCAAGGCGCTGGAGGACTGGGTGCCCAAGCTGGCGGCGATGACCGTCGAGGAGCGCGGCCGGCTCCCCGGAGTCTCCGAGGGGCGCGCCGCCCAGCTGCTCGCCGGTGCGCTGGTGGCCGAAGGCGCGATGGACCTGTTCGGCGTCGAGGAGCTGGAGATCTGCCCCTGGGCCCTGCGCGAGGGCGTCATCCTGCGCCGCCTGGACCACCTCCCGGCGGAACAGGCCGCCCTGCCCGGCTGACGTACGGCGGGACGGGCCGCCCTGCCCGGGTGGCTTACGGCGGGACGGCCCATGGCTCTGATCACTTTCCGCCAGGGGCCCTCGGCGCGGCGCACCGGTGCCCGTACGCTGTCCAGGTGGCAGAACCAGTGGTGCGCATCCCCGATGCGAAGGTCGCCCTGTCAACGGCCTCGGTCTACCCCGAGTCCACCGCGACGGCCTTCGAGATCGCCGCGCGCCTGGGGTACGACGGCGTCGAGGTCATGGTCTGGACCGACCCCGTCAGCCAGGACATCGAGGCCCTGCGCCGGCTCTCCGACTACCACCGGGTGCCGATCCTCGCGGTGCACGCCCCCTGCCTCCTGATCACCCAGCGGGTCTGGTCCACCGACCCGTGGGTCAAGCTCCAGCGGGCCAGGGCCGCCGCCGAGAAGCTCGGCGCCTCCACCGTCGTCGTGCACCCGCCGTTCCGGTGGCAGCGCAACTACGCCCGCGACTTCGTGACCGGGATCTGGCGGATGGCCGGGGAGACCGACGTCCGGTTCGCCGTCGAGAACATGTACCCCTGGCGCTACCGGGACCGCGAGATGCTCGCGTACGCCCCCGACTGGGACGTCACCAACGACGACTACCGGCACTTCACGGTCGACCTCTCGCACACCGCGACCGCCCGCACCGAGGCGCTCGCCATGGTGGACCGGATGGGCGACCGGCTCGCCCACGTCCACCTCGCCGACGGCAAGGGCTCGGCCAAGGACGAGCACCTGGTGCCCGGCCGGGGCGACCAGCCGTGCGCGGAACTGCTGGAGCGGCTGGCCCGCACCGGCTTCGACGGCCATGTCGTCATCGAGGTCAACACCCGCCGCGCGATGTCCTCCGCCGAACGCGAGGCCGACCTCGCCGAGGCCCTGGCCTTCACCCGCCTCCACCTGGCGGCCGCGTCCGACGCGGATCCGGCCTCCGAGATCCGCCGCCCGTGACCGCGGACCGCCCGTGACCGAGGACGCCCCCGCCCCGCGCCGCCGGGGCCGCCCCTCCCGCAGGACCGCGTCGGAGGGCCCCGACGCCCGTACGCGGATCCTGGCGGCGGCCCGTACGGAGTTCGCCGAGCGCGGCTACGACAAGACGTCGATCCGGGGGATCGCCAAGGCCGCCGGGGTCGACGCGGCCCTCGTCCACCACTACTTCGGCACGAAGGACGAGGTCTTCGCCGCCGCCGTCGAGGTCACCTTCGAACCGGCCCTGGTCATCCCCACCGTGCTCGGCGGCCCCCCGGAGAACCTGGGCGAGCGGCTGGCGCGCTTCTTCCTCTCCGTGTGGGAGGACCCGGCCACCCGCTCGCCCCTGCTGGCGATCCTGCGCTCCGCACTGACCCACGAGGCGGCGGCGAAGGTGCTGCGCGACTTCGTCCTGCGGCGGCTGCTGGAGCGGATCGCGGCGGAGCTGGACGTCCCGGACGCGACGTTCCGCGCCGAGCTGGCCGCCTCGCACATGATCGGCATCGCGATGCTCCGGTACGTGATCCGCGCCGAGCCGCTCGCCTCGGCGGACCCGGAGGACATCGTGGCGATGGTCGCCCCCACGCTCCAGAGATACTTGGGCGAGCGCTGATCCCCGGCCGGGACTGACCACCCACCGGCCACCACGTCCCGCATTCCGGACAGGCTGTCCAGATCTTGGATCCGGGGCGTACGCTCGAAAGCAGTCTTTTCTTTCACTGTCGGAGGCAGTCTTCTCTGCCGAAGGAGCGAGCGACGATGCCGCAGCTGAGGTCCCGCACGGTCACCCACGGACGCAACATGGCGGGCGCGCGCGCCCTTATGCGCGCCTCGGGCGTAGCGAGCGCGGACATCGGCAAGCCGATCATCGCGGTCGCCAACTCGTTCACCGAGTTCGTCCCCGGCCACACCCACCTCGCCCCGGTCGGCCGGATCGTCTCCGAGGCGATCCAGGCGGCGGGCGCGGTCCCGCGCGAGTTCAACACCATCGCGGTGGACGACGGCATCGCGATGGGCCACGGCGGCATGCTCTACAGCCTGCCCTCCCGCGACCTGATCGCCGACTCCGTCGAGTACATGGTCGAGGCGCACTGCGCGGACGCGCTGATCTGCATCTCCAACTGCGACAAGATCACCCCGGGCATGCTGATGGCCGCCATGCGCCTCAACATCCCCACGGTCTTCGTCTCCGGCGGCCCGATGGAGGCCGGCAAGGCCACCCTCGTCGACGGCACCGTGCGAAAACTCGACCTGGTCAACGCGATCAGCGACGCGGTCGACGAGTCCATCTCCGACGAGGACATCCTCCGTATCGAGGAGAACGCCTGCCCCACCTGCGGCAGCTGTTCCGGCATGTTCACCGCCAACTCGATGAACTGCCTGACCGAGGTCCTCGGCCTCTCCCTCCCCGGCAACGGCTCCGTCCTCGCCACGCACACCGCCCGCAGGGCGCTGTACGAGAACGCCGGCCGCACGGTCGTCGAGATCACCAAGCGCTACTACGAGCAGGACGACGAGACGGTCCTGCCGCGCGCCATCGGCACCCGCGCCGCGTTCGACAACGCGATGGCGCTGGACATCGCCATGGGCGGCTCGACCAACACGATCCTGCACCTGCTGGCCGCCGCCGAGGAGGCGGAGCTGGCGTACGACCTCGACGACATCAACGAGGTCTCGCGCCGGGTCCCGTGCCTCTCCAAGGTCGCCCCGAACGTCGCCCCCGGCGGTACGTACTACATGGAGGACGTCCACCGGGCCGGCGGCATCCCCGCCCTCCTCGGCGAACTCCACCGCGGCGGTCTGCTCAACGAGGACGTGCACTCGGTGCACTCCGACACCCTCGCCGAGTGGCTGAAGAACTGGGACGTCCGCGGCGGCTCCCCGTCCCCCGAGGCCGTCGAGCTGTGGCACGCCGCCCCCGGCTGCGTCCGCTCCGCGACCGCCTTCTCGCAGTCCGAGCGGTGGGACACCCTCGACCTGGACGCGGCCGGCGGCTGCATCCGCGACGTCGAGCACGCCTACTCCAAGGACGGCGGCCTCGCCGTCCTCAAGGGCAACCTCGCCGTGGACGGCTGTGTCGTGAAGACGGCCGGCGTCGACGAGTCGATCTGGACCTTCGAGGGCCCGGCCGTCGTCTGCGAGTCGCAGGACGAGGCCGTCGACAAGATCCTCCGCAAGGAGATCAAGGCGGGCGACGTCGTCGTCATCCGCTACGAGGGTCCGCGCGGCGGTCCCGGCATGCAGGAGATGCTCTACCCCACCTCCTTCCTCAAGGGCCGGGGCCTGGGCAAGGTCTGCGCCCTGGTCACCGACGGCCGCTTCTCCGGCGGCACGTCGGGCCTCTCCATCGGCCACGCCTCGCCCGAGGCGGCCTCCGGCGGCACCATCGCGCTCGTCGAGGACGGCGACCGGATCCGGATCGACATCCCGAACCGCTCCATCGAACTGCTCGTCGACGACGCCGAACTGGCCACCCGCCGCGAGGCGCTGAACGGGGTGTACGCGCCGAAGAACCGCGAGCGCAAGGTGTCGGCCGCGCTGCGCGCCTACGCGGCGATGGCGACCAGCGCGGACCGCGGTGCGGTCCGCGACGTCACGAAGCTCGGCTGACGCCTGGGCGCTCACCAGCGCCTCCGGCGATTCTCCCGGTCCCTCCGCAGGAGCTTCGCGGAGGGACCGACGCAGTTCACTGCTCCGGGTGCCCCACTCTCAGCCCCTCCGGCGATTGAGGAGCGGGGTCCGGGGCGGAGCCCCGGGGGCAACCGCCCCTCACCAGCCGCCCGGATCCGCCCCGTCCACCGCGAACACCGACCCGTCCGGCGCCGACCCCACGACCGTCCGCCCCGCAGCCACCGGGGCGGGCAGGTCGGACGCGTACGCCAGCTTCCCGCCGCTCAACCGCGCCCGGGTCTGCCCCACCAGCGCACCCCGGCCCGTGTCGACGGCCAGCAGCCGCCCGTCCGCAGCGGAGAAGTACAGGTGCCCGCCCTCCCCGAGCACCGGAGCGGAAGCCCGCCCGACCCCCGTCTCCAGCCGCCACAGCTCCGCCTTCGCATCGCCCACCGCGGTGTCGACGGCGAGCAGCGACCCGCCCCGCGCCAGCAGATACGCGACGTCCCCGGCCATGACCACCTGCGGCCCGTCCAGGGTGAAGGGCAGCGGGATACGGGCGGACGCGCCGCTTCCGGGCGCGTACCGGACAAGCTCGGCGGTGTCCGAGTTCTCGTCCATCGCCGTCAGCACCAGATCCCCCGCACCGGCCGTGCCGACCGGGGTGAGCACCCCGTCCAGTCGCCGCTGCCAGGACGCCCGGCCGCTCGTGGAGTCCACCGCCGTGACGAGCGTCGACGCACCGGAGGGCGCGTGCTCGAAGGCGTAGGCGAGCCCGGCCGCCGTGTCGTACAGGGCGAAATCGGGCCGCGTGTGCCCCGAGAGCCGGTGCTTCCAGCGGTCCGCGCCGCTCGCGCCGTCCAGCGCCGTCACCGTGCCGTCGTCCGCGACGGCCAGCAGCGTGTCGCCCGCCGGGAACGCGCCGCCGGGGCTCGCGGACAGCGCGGTGTCCCGGACGGCGGTCCCCTTCACCGGGTCGAACGCGCGCAGTTTCCCGTCCGGGCCGCTGGACAGCACGACCCCGCCCGAGACGATCGGCGGCGGAACGGACCGGGACGACGCGGAGCGCGCCGACCACAGCACCCGCCCGTCCGCCGGGTCGATCCTGACCGTGCCGGTCCCGGCCACCGAGCAGTACAGCGCGCCCCCCGAACCGGCGGTGGAACAGACGGGCGTGGCGCCGCCCGCGGTCCGCAGCCCGGTACGCCACGGAGTGACGGCCCCGGCGGCCCCGGCGCCCTCGCGCTCCCCGGTCCCCGCGCCGGCGCGCCCCGGCTCCGGGCGGCCCGCGTCCGCCCCGCCGCCGCCCCACACGGCGTACGCCCCGGCGCCCGCCCCCGCCACCAGCAGGAGCAGTGCCGCCGCGATCAGCCGGACGCGCGGCAGCCGGCCGCGCCGGACCGGCGGCGCGGCGCGCACATGCGTGTCCTCCTCCGAACCGTCCCGCACGCTCTCCACCGCCGCCGCGACCACCGCCCGCCGCCGCTGCGACGGTATGAACGCGTCGGCCTCGTACGACGGGGGCAGCAGCGCCCCCATCACCTCGCCCGGAGTGGGCCGGTCGGCCGGGTCCTTCGCCAGGCACCGGGCGACCAGCGGCGCGAGGTCCTCCGGCACCCCGCCGAGGTCGGGCTGGTCGTGCACCACCTGGTACGCCACGATGTACGGGCTGTCCGAGTCGAACGGCCCCCGGCCCGTCGCCGCGTGGACGATCACGGCCCCCAGCGCGAACACATCGGCCGGCGGCCCGACCTCGCGCGGCCGCTGGAACTGCTCGGGAGCCATGTAGGGCGGCGAGCCGATCAGCTTGCCGGTCTCGGTGCGCAGATCACTGTCGTACGGCCGGGAGATCCCGAAGTCGATGACCTTGGGGCCCCCGTCGGTCAGCAACACGTTGCTCGGCTTCAGATCGCGGTGGATCACGCCCGCCCGGTGGATGTCCCGCAGGGCCTCGGCCAGCCCGGCGGTCAGCCTGCGCAGCTCGGCGGGGGCCATCGGGCCGCTCCGCTTCACCTGCTCCGCGAGCGTGGGCCCGGGAATGTAGAGGGTGGCCATCCAGGGCCGCCCGGCCTCCGGATCGGCGTCGACGACGGGTGCGGTGAACGCCCCGCTCACCCGCCGCGCGGCCGCCACCTCCTGCCGGAAGCGCGCCCTGAACTCGGGATCCGCCGCGTACGGCGCGTGCACCACCTTCACCGCGAGCTGCATCCCCGACGCCGAGCGCGCCAGGTGTACGACCCCCATGCCGCCCGAACCGAGACAGGCTTCGAGACGGTAGGTGCCGGCGTACTGCGGAAACTCCGCTTCCGGATGCACTCCGGTTCCTCGCAGCGGCGGCATCGCCCACCCCCGTGTGTTCGTGCGCATGCGACGCACGGAGCCTAGTCGATGGTGCGTGCGAGAGGCACGGGGCTTGCTAGCCTGCGCGTCGTGCGCGTTCGGCGTACGCGTTTCTCAACGGGGGAGGCCCACATGGGCGTTGAAGAGCACACGCGGGAACCGGCGGCAGCCGAGGTCACGGACGGGGTGGAAGGGGTCGCGGACGGGGCGGAAGGGGTCGTGGCAGAGGCCGCGGCGACCGGCACCCGCTACCCGATCGCCCCGGGCTACCGGGTCAACGTCCGCACCGGACCGGGCACCAGCTACCGCATCGTCAGGACCCTGCCGTACGGACAGAAGATCCCGATCTACTGCCAGAAGCCGGGGGAGCGGGTCACCGGCCCGTACGGCACGTCGAACCTCTGGGACAACATCGCCAACGGCCAGTTCGTCGCGGACGCCTACGTCTACACGGGGCGTGACGGCTACATCGCACCGCGCTGCGACTGACGGGGTCCGCCGGGCGGCCGGGGGAAACGGGGATAATCGACCTCGTGAGCGAGAACAGCGAAGCCCCCGGCACCCGGCCCGCCGGAGGGACGCCCTCCGGCGGCGCCCCCTCGGCCCCGGGCCCGCAGCCCGAGCCCATCCGTTTCTTCGGCACGACCTGGGTCGACCACGACGGCGGCTACGGGCTCCGGCGCGCCGGCGTCGCCGTGGGCTCGCTGGCCGCCGCCGTGGCCGCCTGCTTCGTCCTGCGCTTCGCCTACCAGGGGCTGGAGATCGCGGAGGTCGGAGGCCTCATCGGCATCCTGGTGATCGCGATGTTCTCCATCTGCAGCGCCATCGCGTTCCGCAAGACCTGGGAGTCCTTCGGCGCCCGCCCGAAGGACCCGGACCGCGAGGACGCGCTGCGCGGACTGAAGTCGATCGGCTTCATCGGCTCGCTCCTCGCCTACTTCGTCCGCTCGCTCACCGAGGCCCCGGGCGAGAAGCTGCGCCGCACCGAGTACGAGACGGCCCGTGGCCAGTACGAGAAGCGCCGTTCGACCCGCACCGGCAACCCGGCGGCCCGCAAGCCGTCCGGCCGCAAGCGCCCGAAGCGCGCCTGAAGGCCCACCCGCCCCACGCACGACCGAGCCCGCCGACACCGTCGGCGGGCTCCGTCGTCTGCCCCCTCCCCACCCCTTGACGGACGGCGGCATCGAACGAAGAATTCATCACATGATGAATTATGCGACCGGGTCGACGCCGACCGACCCCACGAGCTCCCCGGACACGCCCCCGCCACCGCCACCGGACCCCGCGATCGAGGCCCGCGGCCTGACCGTCCAACGAGGCGCCCGCACCGTCCTGCGCGCCCTCGACTTCACCGTCCGCCCCGGCAGCATCACCGGCCTCCTCGGCCCCTCGGGCTGCGGCAAGACCACCCTGATGCGCACCGTGGTCGGCACCCAGGCCAGGGCCACCGGCAGCCTCGACGTGCTCGGCCGCCCCGCCGGGGACCCCGCGCTGCGCACCCGCATCGGGTACGTCACCCAGGCGCCCTCCGTCTACACCGACCTCACCGTCCGGCAGAACCTCGACTACTTCGCCGCCGTCCTGCACCCAGGCCGCGCCCACCGGGCCGACCGCCACGCCGCCGTCGCCCGCGCCATCGGGGACGTCGACCTCACCAGCCACGCCGACGCCCTCGCCGGCGCGCTCTCCGGCGGTCAGCGCAGCCGCGTCTCCCTGGCCGTCGCCCTCCTCGGCACCCCGGAACTGCTGGTCCTGGACGAACCGACCGTCGGGCTCGACCCCGTACTCCGCCGCGACCTCTGGGACCTCTTCCACCGCCTGGCCGCCGACCGGGGCACCGCCCTCCTCATCTCCTCCCATGTCATGGACGAGGCCGAACGCTGCCACCGCCTCCTCCTGATGCGGGACGGCCGGATCATCGCCGAGGACACCCCCGACGCCCTGCGCCGCAGCACCGGCAGGGAAACCGTCGAGGAGGCGTTCCTCCACCTCGTCGACGAGCACCTGGCCGACGACGGGCACCCGGCAGACGGGCACCCGGCCGACGAAGCCGCGCCGCCCACCGCGCCCCTCGACCAGGAGGCGACCCGATGACGGCCACCGCTCCCACCCCGGCCCACCCCGCGAGCCAGGATGCCCCGGCCCGCCCGCTCACTCCGTCCCGTACGACCGCCACCGCGTGCCGCGTCCTGCGCCAGCTGGCCCACGACCCCCGCACGATCGCGCTCCTGGTCGTCGTCCCGGTCCTGCTGATCACCCTGCTCCGGTACGTCTTCGACGGCAGCCCCGGCACCTTCGACTCCATCGGGGCCTCGCTGCTCGGCATCTTCCCGCTGATCACGATGTTCCTGGTGACCTCGATCGCCACCCTGCGCGAACGCGCCTCGGGCACCCTCGAACGCCTCCTCGCCCTCCCGCTCGGCAAGGGCGACCTGATCGCGGGCTACGCCCTGGCGTTCGGCACGGTCGCGGCCCTCCAGTCGGCGCTCGCCACGGCCGTCTCCATCTGGCTGCTGGGCCTGGACGTCATCGGCTCCCCCTGGCTGCTGCTCCTGGTCGCCCTGCTCGACGCCCTGCTCGGCACCGCGCTCGGCCTGTTCGTCTCCGCGTTCGCCGCGTCCGAGTTCCAGGCGGTCCAGTTCATGCCGGCGGTGATCTTCCCCCAGCTCCTGCTCTGCGGCCTGTTCACCCCGCGCGAGGCGATGCACCCCGTCCTGGAGGCGATCTCGAACGTCCTGCCCATGTCGTACGCCGTGGACGGCATGAACCAGGTCCTCCACCACCCCGACCTCACCGGCGACTTCGTCCGGGACATCGCGGTCGTCGCGGGAAGCGCACTCCTGGTCCTCTGGCTGGGCGCGATCACCCTCCGCCGCCGCACGGCCTGACACCGCCGGTGCGAGGATGACGGAAAGACGACGGTCAGGACCTTGACCCGAGCAACGCCCGGAGGGTGAACGCATGACCCAGACAGTCGCAGTCCTCGGCACCGGCAAGATCGGCGAGGCCCTGCTCAGCGGGATGATCCGGGCGGGCTGGCGACCGGCCGACCTCCTGGTGACCACCCGCCGCGGCGACCGGGCCCAGGAACTGCACACGCGGTACGGGGTCGAGTCCGTCACCAACGCGGAGGCGGCCAAGAACGCCGACGTCCTCATCCTCGCGGTCAAGCCGCAGGACATGGGCAAACTCCTGGACGAACTCGCACCGCACGTCACCGCCGACCGTCTGGTCATCAGCGCCGCGGCCGGCATCACCACCGGGTTCATCGAGGACCGGCTCACCCCTGGCACCCCGGTCGTCCGGGTCATGCCCAACACCCCGGTCCTCGTCGACGAGGGCATGTCCGTCATCTCGGCCGGCAGCCACGCCACCGGCGCGCACCTCGCCACCGCCGAGGAGATCTTCGGCGGCGTCGGCAAGACCCTGCGCGTCCCGGAGTCCCAGCAGGACGCGGCCACCGCCCTCTCCGGCTCCGGCCCCGCCTACTTCTACTTCCTGGTCGAGGCCATGACCGACGCGGGCATCCTGCTGGGCCTGCCCCGCGCCCAGGCCCACGACCTCATCGTCCAGGCCGCGATCGGCGCGGCCGTCATGCTCCGGGACAGCGGCGAGCACCCGGTCAAGCTCCGCGAGGCCGTCACCAGCCCGGCCGGCACGACCATCAGCGCCATCCGGGAACTGGAGAACCACGGAGTGCGGGCGGCCCTCATCGCCGCGCTGGAGGCGGCCCGCGACCGCAGCCGCGAGCTGGCCTCCGGCAACGGCTGACACCCAGCTCAGGCCCACTCTCCGCCCCCGGCCACCGGTGCCGCCGGCCGGGGGTTGACACACTCCGGACACGTACGTAGTGTGCTCCGAGTTGTCCGACGTGAGCGCCGACCCCGGTCGGTCCCCGGACAGCCATTCCGCAGAACCACGACAGGACGCGCGACCTCGTGTCGCATACCTTTTCGTGTGCCTGCGCGAAATGAGGAATCCGCGTTCGAAGGAACGCACCCCGATTAGCGTCGGGGCGCAGGAATCCGCTAATGTCTCACTCGTCGGAACGGCCCAACAGCCGGGAAGACAAGCCCTGCTGACTGGGAATCAGGCCCGAAAGGATCTGATAGAGTCGGACTCGCCGGAAAGGGAAA
>NZ_JBIRRY010000014.1:0-206357 GCF_044333935.1 Streptomyces sp. NPDC020884
AACCCATCGGTCGCCGAGAACAACCGCACCACATTCCCCTGCGGAACCACCACACCCTTGGGCCGCCCCGTCGAACCCGACGTATAAATCACATACGCGGCGCTCTGCTCGGTCAGCGGCCCCAGCCGCTCCTGGGGGAGGACGTCCGATGCCGAGAATCCGCTCACGTCCTCGGCCAGGGCCGCGTCGTCCAGCACATAGGCGGGAGCCGAATCCTCCAGCAGATAGGCGATCCGCTCCTCGGGATATCCCGGGTCCACCGGCACATAGGCCGCGCCGGCCTTCAGCACCGCGAGGATCGCCACCAGAAGACGCTCGGAGCGAGGCAGCGAAACGGCCACGAACTGCTCAGGTCCGACGCCACGCTGGATGAGCATCCGCGCCAGCCGGTTGGAGCGGGCGTTCAGTTCGGCGTAGGAGATCGAGACATCGCCGAACGTGACGGCGATGTGCTGCGGAACCCTCGCGACCTGTGCCTCGAACAGCTCCGGCAGGGTGATCGGTTGAACCTGATCGGACATGACTGAGCACCTCGAATGAGCATGGCGTGGATGGCCTGGCAGAAAGATGACAGACAGGTGAAGGTGATTCCCGGCGACAGGGTGTGACCACGGCCCGTGGGAAGACAAGCGGCCGGGGCGGCGTCATCCCCGAATGAAGGAGAACTTCAGGGATTCCGTCCCGCCCCGACCGTCGCACGCATCAATCCCCGTATGGAGCGGGGTTGTTCAGCCGCAACCGCCTGCGTGCCCAGTATCTCCGCCGGCCTCGGAGAAGAGGGGGAGCTCGTCATGGTCCTGCCAGGACTTCTCCACTTCCTGCGGGGTCGTGCCCCGGAAGGCCGCGACGTACGGGGTGAGACGGTCCGCGCCCCAGAACTTCTCCCGTCCGTGCACGAAGAACGGAACGCCGAACAGCCCGTCCTTGTAGGAGGAGACGAGGCAGTCGAGCCCCTTCTTCCGCATCCCCGGGTCGTCCGACGCATGGGACAGCAGCTCGGGGGGAAGACCCAGTTCGACAGCGATGTCGGCCATCGTCTCGCGCTTGCTGATATCGCGCCCGTCCTGCCAGCGCGCCCGGTAGGCCAGACCGACGAACTCCCTGCCGAGGCCCGCCTCCTGAGCGGCGAGATAGGCCAGGTGCGACACCTCCCAGTTCGGTTCCTTGTCTATCGGCACCGTCATCTTCAGGCCACGGGCCTTGGATATGCGCGACAGGTCCTGCAGAATGTAGAAGTTTTTCGCCCTGGACATCGCGACGATGGGAAGCTCCACGTCGGCCTCGTCCAGCAGCCCCTGGGTGATCTCGTCGGGCTCCCAGAAGGGAATCCACTCAACGCCGTCCGCGACATCCGGGTAGCGTTCCATCAGATCCAGGTAGGCGAACCAGGAGTAGGGGCTGCGCAGCGAGAAATACCAGCGCGGCGGCTTCTTGGGTTTGGGCACGACGGTGCTCCTTCTTTCGCTGTGAGGGGTCAGATGATGATGCCGCCGTCGATCTGGAGGACGGCTCCGGTGACATACGACGAGCGGTCGTCGACCAGGTAGGAGACCAGGTCGGCGACTTCCTCGGCCCGGCCGAGGCGACGCAGCGGGATGGAGTCGATGGCGCGCTTCTTCACCTGGTCGCTCAGGTCCGCCGTCATATCGGTCTCGATGAACCCCGGCGCGACGACATTGGCCCGGATCCCGTACCGTCCCACCTCTTTGGCGAGCGATCGGGAGAAGCCGATGATGCCGGCCTTGGAAGCGGCGTAGTTGGTCTGGGTGGCGTTGCCGTAGACCCCGGCGACGGAGGAGATGTTGACGATGGAGCCGGCCTTGCGCTTCATCATCTCGAAGATCACCGAACGGCAGACGTTGTAGACGCCGTCGAGGTTGGTCTGGATGACCTTGTGCCAGTCGGCGTCCGACATCATCAGCAGCGGGTTGTCGGCGGTGATACCGGCCGACGTCACCGCCGCGTCGATGCCGCCGAGAGCGTTCTCGGTCTCCGCCACGAAGGCTCGGACCGCATCACCGTCGGAGACGTCGGCCCGGAAGGCGAACGTCCTGCTTCCCAGCTCCGCGACCTCCTTCTCCAGGTTCTTGGCCGCCTGCTCGTTGGAGCGGTAGCAGAAGCCGATGTCATAGCCGTCCCGGGCCAGCCTGAGCACGACCTCACGCCCGATTCCCCGGGATCCGCCGCTGACCAGCGCCACCTTGGACTGCTTGCTCTCCACCACTTGTCTTTCCTCCTGGATTCGCTACGGGACTGCGGATGGATCGGCCACGGGGGTCCCGGCCGGCCGCAGTTGTTCCGCGGGCCGGAACGCCATGACCATCCGCGAGAACGTCATCGCGGGCTCACCGTCGACGAGCGTCTCGCCGTCGAAGATCACGGTGTCGGTCAGCGCCCGGTAGAGCCGCACCTGGTGCACCAGGACGTCACCCGGGTAGACGGGGCGCAGGAACTCCACACCCGACATCGCGCCGGCGAGCATGACCTGACCGGCGGCGCCCTCGCCCAACTCCGCGTCGTGCACGGCCAGCAGGCCGGCGGCCTGTCCCCAGGACTCCACCAGCAGGGTCTGCGGGTAGGCGAACTGCTCCGTCCGCGCTCCTTCCGGCAGGTCCCGGTACCACGGTTCGTTGCAGGTGACCGCTTTGAGCGCGGTGAGCCGGTCGCCCGGCACCAGCTCCAGCACCCGGTCCACGAGCAGCATCGGATACCGATGCGGCAGCATGCTCTTGATTCCCGCCGCGTCGATCACGAGGTCTCCTCGGTGCGGTAGCGCAGCTTGACCTTGGCGGACTCCCCGCGCACGGTGGACGCCGTCGCCCGGTACTTCCAACCGCCCTCGCAGGCGATCCAGTCCGCCCGCACGGTCAGGACGTCCCCCGGCATGACCGGTCCGGTGAACCGCGCCGACTCCAGAGCCACGAGCGACAGCGCGGCCCCGGCCACCGGGACCGCCGCGAGCGCCGCCCGGTGTGCGCACTCGACCACGCACACACCGGGAAAGATGGGGAAGTCGGGATAGTGACCGGCGAACACCGGCTCGTCGGGCTCGATGCGGAACCGGACCTCGATGCTCGGATCGGCGCGGTCCCGGTCGATCCGGACGACCTCCGCGTCGGCGCGTACCGGGCTGGCCGCGGCCGATGTCCTCACTGGGCCCGGAGCTTCCCCGTGACCATGTCGTACGCCTCCTGGAGCGAGGTGATCCGACGGAGCTCGGCCTCGGCGAACTTGATGCCGAACCGCTTCTCCAGGACGACGACGACCTCCAGGGCCATCAGCGAGTCCACTTCCAGGTCTTCCATGAAGTTGGCGTCGTCGGAGACATCCGAGACGTCCAGATCGAGGATTTCCGCCACGATCGCCCGGAGTTCGTCCTTGTCCAGGACGGCCTTCTCGGCGGCATCGGACTGAGTGACAGACATGGGTGTTCCTTTCATCCGTGATCGACAAATGCCCGCGCGGCCGGGCCGCAGGGGAGGTCAGAGCATGCGCAGAAGGGCACAGGCGAGCGCACCGTCACGGTCGACGGACGTCACCACCGCGATCCGGCCGCGTGCCCGTTCGTCGTCCTGCGCCGCGGTCAGCGCGGACACCAGCTGGAACGCCGCCGAGGCGGCCGCCGTGTCCCCGATCGAGGCGGGCTGCGGCACCCACCGCACCGCGTGGTCGCCGAACAGGGCGTTCAGGGCCTTGCTCTCCTGCTCCCCCAGCGCCCCGGCCGGGCTCGATGGGGACACCGCCCACACGTCGTCGCCGTCCACACCGGCCCGCCGCAGCGCACGCCGCACCGTGGCCGTCAGAGCATCGGCGGCACCCGCCGGCCCGGCGACGCCGGCCTCGATGGCCAGCACCTCGGCCAGCCCCTCTCCTTCGCCGACGGTCTCCGCGGGCCGCAGGCTCACCACCGCGCACCCCTCGCCCAGCACCACGCCCGACTCGTCCGAGCCCCGGGTGTGCCACTCGAGCCAGGAGCGGGCGGAGGAGTACTCCTCGGCGGCCCCGCACAGCACGGTCCTGGCCCGGCCGGAGGCGAGGAGGCGACGTGCGTAGTTGAGCGCGAGCAGCCCCGAGGAGCGCCCGGCCGCCACCGTGGTGTTCGGCCCCTTCAGGCCGTACCAGATGGCGCACTGGCCCGCCGGGCAGTTCATGATCGCGTTGGGGATGTGCGAGGGGTCGATGTAGAACGGCTTCTCGTGGACCAGCGTGTCCCGGGTGATGTCCATCATGCTCTGTGCGCTGCCGGTGGTGGTCCCCAGGACGAGCGCGACATCGGCTCCGTCGTCGGCGACTCCCTCGGAGTCCGCGATCAGCTCCCGTACGGTCGCCACCGCCATGCCGGTCACCCGGTCCATGGACCGGGTCCCCTTGCGCCCGAGCACGTCCTTGATGACGAACCCGGGTATCAGGCACGCCTTCTCGTCCGGGCCGGTCCAGGTGTCCGAGGCCGGGGACGCCGCCGTGTCCCGGCCTTCCCGCATCCCCTCGACGTACGCATCCTGGCCTATACCGTACGGCGATACCACCGACCATTTCGTGATGACGGGACCACGTGCCACTGGGGCCACACTGCTCACAGCCGAATCACTCCACCGTTTCGAAAGCCAGAGATGAACGCGCGCGTCGACAAGGGTCCGTCGCGCCTGTGTTGCCGAATCGTCAGGAAGTGCTGTCCTGGAGGTTGTTGAACGCCTTCAGAATGCGGTCGTCGAACGTGACCAGTCGGCCCGCGTTGCCGTTCTCGACCACGCCGTAGGCGTGCGTGATGGTGCCCGTCGAGGTCTGCACCAGACGCCCGTCCCGGACCACGTAGGTGTCCAGGCGGGAGGTGTAGAGGAGGTTCTTGAACACGTCCTGGACGGTGTAGACGACATAGAGGTCCTCCTCGAGCAGCGCCTCGTCGAGGAGGGTCACCCGGGAGTGCGTCACCGCGGGGATCCAGTTGTGCTCGTCGAGGAGCTTGCGGATGGAGATGCCCCGGGCGTCCACGAACCGGTGCTTGGCCTCTTCCATCAGACGCAGATAGCCGGACATCTGCAGCCGGTCGAAGAAGTGCACGAACGGGTAGGGGATGCGGAACTTCCAGCCGTACGCGTTCTCCCCGGCCACCAGCTGCTCCAGGACGGCGTCTGTCTCCGCGGAACCGCCCGATATCAGCTCCTCGGCGACGGCCGGCACGGCGGCGCCGGGCTCCGCACCACCGATGCGGGCGGTGACGAACTGGTCCAGGCCGTCCGGCGCGGGCAGCCGGCGGGTCATCCGTACGTCGTTCTCGTCGTACCGCAGGACGGCCTTCACCTTGGAGGTGACGGCCTTCTTCGGCTCGCCGTCGCGCTCGACGGTGATGACGACCTTGAACGACAGCTCGGAAGCCCCGTCCGCGGTCTTCGGAATGACTTCGATCGACGCCTCGTCGTCCACCACCAGGGCCGTCTGGAGCCTGGAGTCGATGTCGGTGATGTCGAAACCGAGCCCGTTCTCCTCGTACAGCCGCCCGACCGGCAGGCCGCTGCGGCGGAAGTGCTCGATGACGGCCTTCTCGACCAGGTAGTTGACGTGCTTGAAGCCGATGATGGTGCCGATGTTGGCACCTTCGTATCCGGGGGTGAGGACGACCGTGGTCGACTCGTTCAGCAGGTTCTTCACAGAGGTTTCCGACATCACGCGCTCCTATTGCTGTTCATATGCCGATTCCGGCGCCGAGGCCCCGCACCGGGATCTTTTCGAGAAATTCGTCGACCAGGGTCGAGAAGAGCTCCGAATGCTCGGCCATCGGGTAGTGGCCGCAATCGGGTATCAGTCGCAGTTCGGCTTCGTGCAGGTCGGCGGCGAGGTACTCGCTCTCCGTCGCGGTGAAGTCCTGGGCGCCCGCGACGACGAGACAGGGCACATCGATCTTCTCGGTGTTCAGCCACGGCGTACCGAGGTAGAACTCGAAGAACCGCTGGCATCCGTACGCGCCGACCCGCTCGCACATGCGGTCCGCCATGTAGCGGAGCGTGGCCGGGGGGATGCGCCGCTCGGAATGGGTGCGGATCCCCTCCTCCATGATCTGGAGGAAGACACGCTGCGTCTGCGACACGGAATCCCAGGTGAAATCGTCGGGAGAGCGCCGGTAGAACGGCGAGACCAGAACGATGCCCTTGATCCCGTGCTGCCGGAGCGGGTCCCGCCCCGCGGCCGTCTCCCGGCTCAGGTGGTCGAGCAGCCGGTTGGCCGAGAAGGAGTGCGCTATCACCAGGTCGGGGCCGCCCGGCACCTGGTCGAGGCAGGCGGCGATCCAGTCGGAGCGCTCGGCCGCCCGCCCCCACGGGAGCACATGGTCCCCCCGCCACGGCAGGTCGGCCGCCCAGGTCTCGAGGCCTTCCGGGAGCTGGGGCCACAGTCCGTTCCAGACCGTGGAACTGCTCGCCAGCCCGTGCAGGAGCAGAGCCTTGCGAGTCGCCTCCCCGCCGGACGAGCGTCGCATCAGCTTGAGGGGAACGGGAGAAGCGGCGGACGCCTCGTCGGCGGATTCCGCAGATCCGTTGTCCGCGACCATCTCGTTCACCGGACCTGTCTGGGCTCGAGCATCGACACTCCCGCGCACGCGTCGTCGCCGTTTCGTCCGGCGAGGGCGTAGACCGGTCCCGTGCCGCCGGCCGCGAACCAGCCCACCGCGCCCACGCACTGGGCGACGCCCAGGACGGACGAGCTCTCGCCCCAGACTCCGGCCAGGTCGTGGTGCTCGGTGTCCGGCCGGAGAACGGCCGACCCCAGACCCTCGCCGCCGCCGGGGCCGAACCACGCCGCGGGCGCCGTCCGCGCCGGGCCGGCGAGCCGCTCCAGGCTCTCCGTCACGCCGCCGGTCCGGACGCTCGACGTCACCACCGCACGGGCGACGGCACCGCGGCCGGCTGCCGCGTCAGCGCTTTCGAGCACCACCGCGGCGGCGCCGTCCACGACCCGGGACGCGCCGGTGAGCCGGCGGACCATCTCGTTGTCCGGCTCCACACCCAGCACCAGGGCCCGGTCGGCCCGGCCCGCGGCGATGAGGGCCGCGGCCCAGCGGACCGCGTCCAGCCCGGAGGTCGGACCGTTGCACATCATCAGGTTGGGACCGCGCAGCCCGTACTTGATCGCCAGTGTCGAGGCGATCACGTTGCTGGAGGCGTTGGGCGTGTCCATCGGACTGATGCCGCCGGTGGCTCCGTCCTCGGCGATGATGTCGACGACCTTGCAGACCGTGTCCACGTTCCCGAAGTTGGAGGCGACCAGGACCGCGACCGTCTCGCCGGGCACGGTGAGACCGGTCCCGTCCAGCAGTCCGGCGTCCCGCAGCGCCTCGTCCGCACAGCACAGCGCCAGTTGGGTCGCCCGGTCCTTGTAGCGCAACCCCTTCTTGCCGATGCGCGCGGCCGGGTCGACCGGGGGCGCGTCGGCCGGAATGATCCCGATCAGGTCCTTCGGGGCCGTGACCCCGGGCAGAGCCAGGCCGACACCGCTCACGACGGCATTCATCTCGCACCCTCCAGTACGGCCACGGCGTTGATGCCGCCGAAGCCGAAGGCATCGACCTGTGTCAAGGTCACGTTCGAGTCCACCGCCCCATCGCTGACCAGCCGGAACCCCGCGGCCTCCGGGGCGACTTCGTCCAGCCCGGTGATCGGGGGCACCCGGTTGTCGCGCATCGCGCGCAGGGCCACCACGACGTTCAGCACACCGGAGCCGCCCGAGGTGTGCCCGGTCATCGACTTGACCCCCGTCATCAGGGGCTTGGCGACATGCTCTCCGTACACCTCGGCGAGCGCGGTGGCCTCGGCGGCGTCGTTGAGGGGGGTGCCCGTGCCGTGCACCATGACCAGTTCCACGTCCTCGGGCTTCACCCCCGCCCGGGAGTGGGCGTCCCTGATCGCCAGGGCGATGCCCTCGGGATCGGGTGCGGTGGCGTGGAACGCGTCGCAGTTGACTCCGACGCCCCGGACCCAGCCGCGCACGGCGTTGTCGCCGGGACCGGGCTCACGGCGGAGCACGATCGCCGCGGCGCCCTCCCCCATGACCGTGCCCTTCCGGTTCAGGGCGAACGGCTGGAGCTTCTCCGGAGGGTCGAGTTGAAGCCGGTCCGAGAGCCCGAACATGCTCTCGGTGACGACGTCGACCCCCGCCACCACCACGGTGTCGACGTCCTGGAACTCGAGCAGGTCGACCCCCAGGGCCAGGGAGTAGAGCGAGGCCGAGCAGGCGTTGGAGATGGTGGTCGTGTCATCGGCTCCGAAGCGTTCGCGCAGCGCGGTGCCGAAGTGCATGCGCGTCGCGTCGAAGTCCTGCTGCTCGCGCCACCACAGCTCCAGCGAGCGCAGTTCCCGCAGCCCGGTGCCGATGAGCACCGGTATCCCGCGAAGGTCCTCGGGAAGTCCCGCGTCCCGCAGCGCCTGCCCGATCGCGTCGATCAGCAGGTCGGAGGCCCGGCCGGTGACGTCGACACCCGGCGCCGGCCGGTTGTCGACCTCGTACAGCCGGTCGGCGTTGTACCAGTCGCGGTTGAACCCCCGCAGCTCGCTGACGCCGCTGACGCCCTGGCAGAGGTTCCGGAACACCTCGTCGGTGTTCCGGCCGACACTGGCGACAGCCCCCATGCCGGTGACCGGCCATCGGCTCATCGCTGGCCCTCGCCCTCGTACTTGCCGAGGATCACGATGGCGTTGTTGCCGCCGAAGGCCAGGCCGTTGTTCTGCACGACCCTCAGGTCGGCCTCGACGGCCTCGTTGGGCACGCAGTCGACCTCGCACTCCGGATCGGTCGCGTTGTGGTTGATCGTCGGCGGGATGAAGCGGTGGACGATCGCGAGGGAGCAGGCGATGGCGGCCAGGGCGCTCGCGGCGCCCATGGTGTGGCCGAGCATCGACTTGATCGAGATCGTGCGCGGGGTGGATTCCCCGTACACCTCCCGGATCGCACGGGCCTCGGTCACGTCGTTCGCCTTGGTGCCGGTGCCGTGGGCCGAGATCAGATCGACCTCTTCCGGCTTGATCCCGGCGTTCTCCAGGGCCAGTTCCATGCACCGGCCCACGCTCGCCTGGTTCGGCGCCACCTGGTGGTAGGCGTCGCAGTTGAGCCCGTAGCCGAGGACCTCCGCGTAGATGCGGGCGCCGCGGGCCAGGGCCGACTCGAGGCTCTCCAGCACCAGTACGCCGGCGCCCTCGCCGGTGAGGATGCCCTTGCGGTCGGCGTCGAAGGGCTGGCAGAGCTCCGGTGCGATGGTGCCCAGCCGGTAGAAGCCGGCGAAGGTCTTGCGGCACATGGCGTCCGCGCCACCGCACAGGGCGAAGTCGACCTCGCCGGTGCGGACGGCGTCGAAGCCGTAGCCGATCGCGTAGTTGCCCGCGGCGCAGGCGGTCGGGATCGTCACCGCCTCGACGTCCGTCAGCTCGAACTCGTGGGCGATGGCGGCGGAGAGCCGGCCGGCCCGCACCCGGCGCGCGATGGTGGAGTCCATCTGCTCCGGACCGTGCTTGATCTGGCTCTCCACCAGGTTGTCCAGATCGAAGGACTCCCCGTCGGTGGTGCCGATCGAGATGAGTCCGCGCTGCTGACGCAGGACCTCCACATCGAGGTCCGCGTCCTCGATGGCCATACGAGCCGCTGCCACCGAGAACTGGCTGGCGCGGCCGAGCTCGTCCACGTCCAGGTTGCGAATCCACTTCTCAGGTTCGAAGTCGACGATTTCGCAACCGTTGGCGTGAGCAAACCCCTTGGTGTCGAAGGCGGTGATCGGCTTCGCTCCGCTCCGTCCGGAACGAAGCCCCTCGGCGAACTCGGTGGCGCCCACTCCGATGCTGGAGAAAACGCCGAATCCGGTAAGAACCACCCGGTGCGCCGTGGTAGTAGAACCGTCACGTACGAGAGTCGTCATCGAAACCCCAACCAGTCTCGGCTTGAACAGCGGAATGAACTACCAGCCGGCGGACTCGGCGACGACCTCGTTGACACCCTTGAGGTTGACCATGCGAGCCAGCTCGGACTGGTCGATGACGACCTTGAACTCCTTTTCCAGGGAGGCCAGGATCTCGATCGCACGCAGCGAGTCGGCGTCGTGGTCCTCACGGAAGAGGCTCGTCTCGGTGACTTCGTCCTCCTCGAGCTCGAGGATCTCGCAGACGATTTCCCGGATCTTCGCCGCGTGCTCAACAGTGGGAGTAGCCATGATGATGGAACCTCTCGATGCATGCTAAGGAGGGCAATTGATGTGATGTCCGAGCCTGTGGGGCATCGGAGTGGGCCCGGCGGGTAGCACCGCAAAAGGGGAGTGGGAGAAGAGCGTCCGCTCCGGCCTTCTTCTCGGGCCAGGTCGGCTCGCATTCCCGCGAGCCGCTCTTGATGAACACTAGAACCGAATTGTCACCCAGACAAGGTCCGCAGGGTGGCACGAGATGGCCGAATTCCTGTCGTTTCCGCAGGTGACAGCGGTGACGGCACGCCGGGGCCGGTGCGCAGAACGTCAGGAAGATGCCAACCATGAACCGTTGAGCCGCCGGGAGATGTCCCTCTGAAGGGACTGCTGCTCGGCGACCAGATAGAAATGTCCACCGGGCATCATCCGAAGATCGAACTCGTGGCCGGCCACTTCCGACCAAAGCCTCATATCCCTTTCACTCACACCGGGATCCTGGTCGCCCGCATAGGCGACGACGGGGCAGCGCAGCGGAAGGGGTTCGGATGCCCGGTATGTGCCGGCGATCTCGAAGTCGGCACGGAGCGCCGGCAGCACCATCTCCCGCACGGCGGGATCGTCGGGCAGGGCCATGTCGGCGCCGCCGAGCCGTTCCACCTCCTCGAACACCGACGCGTCGGAGCCCAGGTGGAGGGTCTTGGGAGTGGTCCGGTGCGGAGCCTCGCGGGACGAGACGAAGAGTCCCGTCAACCGGGCGTTCGGGTGGCGCTCCAGACGCAGCGCCACCTCGTACGCGAGCGAGGCGCCCATGCTGTGGCCGAACAGGGCGACGGGGTGATCGAGCAGCGGGATCAGCGCCCCGGCCACCGCGTCGGCCAGTTCCGTCATATCGGTGAGGCAGGGCTCGGCGATCCGCTCCTGCCGCCCGGGATAGCGGGCGGCCAGCACCTCCACGCCATCGCCGACCGCCCCGCCCCAGCCGTGGAAGAAGGTCGCGGCCCCGCCGGCGTGCGGCAGACACACCAGCTGGAGGCGGGTCTCCCCCGCGGGCCGATGGCGTCGGAACCAGCTGGTCCCGGCGATGCTCGTCGTGGTCATGGCCACTCCTCCTTGCTGAACCACGCGGGCGGGGCGAAGTCCCGTCTCTCCTTCCGGGCACGCCTCCGCACCGTGGTCTGCGGGGGCGTGCCCGGGGAGGCACCGGTGGGGAGACGGGGGATGACTACCTCCACCGGAGTTCATGGCCACCCCTGTCGACGGAGAGGGGCGCGGCACGGAAACTCGGCGTCCAGGAGCGTCAGCGCTGCCTGACAGCTCTCAGGGCACAGCTTTCCGACGCAGCGTCACTTCAGTGATACCGAGTCCCGGCTGCGGCACCATTCTCCGCCGGGCGGACCGAGGGCTGGCAACTTCCGTACAGGAAGCTGCCAGCGTTTTCTCCGGCCGGGGCCGCCCTGAGCAGAGGTTCCTTCCGCGGAACGCAGCGACCGGCCGAGTTCTGCTACATCGGAGGGTTGCCGTGCTTGCGCTGCGGCAGCGGGGCGCGCTTGGAACGCAGCATGGCGAGGGAGCGGATCAGCGTGGCACGGGTGTCGGCCGGATCGATGACGTCGTCGACCAGGCCCCGTTCGGCCGCGTAGTAGGGGTGCATCAACTCGGCCTGGTACTCCTTGACCATCTGCTCCCGCAAGGCGTCCGGGTCGTCCGAGGCCGCGATCTGCCGCCGGAACACCACATTGGCGGCTCCCTCGGCTCCCATCACGGCGATCTCGTTGGACGGCCAGGCGAAGGACAGGTCGGACCCGATGGAGCGGGAGTCCATGACGATGTAGGCGCCCCCGTACGCCTTGCGCAGCACCACCGAGACCCGCGGGACGGTCGCATTGCAATACGCGTAGACGAGCTTGGCGCCGTGCCGGATGATTCCGCCGTGCTCCTGCTCCACGCCCGGCAGGAATCCGGGGACGTCGACCAGCGTGACCAAGGGGATATTGAAGGCGTCGCAGAGCTGCACAAAACGCGCCGCCTTGTCCGACGAGTGAATGTCCAGCACGCCGGCCAGGGCATTGGGCTGGTTGGCGACTATCCCGACGACTTCGCCGTCGAGCCGGGCCAGCGTGGTCATGACGCTGGTGGCCCAGCCCTCATGAATCTCCATGTGCTCACCGTCGTCGACGATTTCCTCGATGACCTGGCGCATGTCATAGGGATGGCGGCCGTCCAGCGGAACCATGCTCAGAAGCCGGTCACTGCGTCGGTCGACGGGGTCGGACGAGGGAACGCTCGGCGGCGTCTCGCAATTGTTCGACGGGAGCATCGAGATCAAGAATCTGACCTCGGCTATGCATGTCTCCTCGTCGTCGTACGCGAAGTGCGCGACGCCGGATTTCTGGGCGTGCACATCGGCGCCGCCGAGTCCGTTCTGCGTGATCTCCTCGCCGGTCACCGTACGCACCACGTCCGGCCCGGTGATGAACATCTGGGATGTTTCCCGGACCATGAAGACGAAATCCGTGAGTGCCGGACTGTAGGCCGCGCCGCCCGCGCACGGACCCAGCATCACCGAGATCTGCGGGATGACGCCCGATGCCTTGGTGTTGCGCTGGAAGATTCCGCCGTATCCGGCCAGCGCGGAAACGCCTTCCTGAATACGGGCACCGGCGCCGTCGTTCAGTGAGACCAGCGGCGCACCGGCTGCCAGCGCCATGTCCATGACCTTGTGGATCTTCATGGCATGCGCCTCGCCCAACGCGCCGCCGAAGATGCGGAAGTCATGCGCGTAAGCAAATACCGTACGGCCGTCGACCGTGCCCCACCCGGTGACCACCCCATCGGTGTGCGGTCGTCTGTCCTCCAGCCCGAAGCCGGTCGCCCGGTGCCGCCGCAGGGGCTCCACCTCGGTGAAACTGCGTTCGTCGAACAGCAGCTCCAGGCGCTCCCGCGCCGTCAGCTTGCCCTTGGCGTGCTGCGCCGCGGTGGCGGTGGCCACGCCTTCTCGAACGTCGCCCTGGATCTGCGCCAGTTCGGCAACCCGCTTGTGCATGGTCATGTCCAACCCCCGAGAGTCTTCTGGCTGTCAGCTGTCGCACCGGGACGCCGAACTCCTCTCCGGCAGCGGGCGCCCCTGACCGCGTCGGCTTCTCGGCCCTGGGCATGCATCCGGCCGGCTGCGGATCGAACCGATCCTTCCGGCTGCGGGAGCCTCCCACCTATGCCGGTGTCAGGAACGTGCCACTCCCGCCCGGTACGCCGGCCGTCCTCGGAGCGGCTTCACCCCGGCAGGGGCGGGGGATCGCTCAGGCGACACTGCGCCCGGGATGCGGGAGGGCGTCGCCCAGTTCGGTGGCCGCGTCGATCGCCGTTCCCCGGAGCGCACGGGTCGGCACGTCGGGCATGCGGATCTGCGATCCGGCCAGCACCAGCGCGGCCACCACCCGGTTCTCCCCTCCCCAGACGGGCACCGCCAGGACCAGGCCGGACTCGGAGCCGTCGGGGCCGTACGCCCATCCCCGCTGACGCACCAGGGACAACTGGGCGGCGTTGAACCGGGCGTCCCGCAGTCCCTCGTACAGATCCTCCGGGTCCTCCCAGGCCAGCAGGGTCTGGGCGATGGGGCCCGCCTTCGCCGGGCGCGCCGTGCCGACCGGCAGCGACTCCACACCGGTGACGGCGTCCTTCGACGAGGCGATACAGATGTGCAGGTTGTCGCGGCGCCGGTGCAGCCGGGCGACCATCCCCGTACGGAGACTCAGATCCGCCAGCACCTCGTCGGCGACCTGAACCAGCCGGTCGCGCTGGGCCCCGACGGACATGTGTCCCAGCCGGTGTCCCAGCACGAAGCGGCCCTGGATGTCCCGAGCGAGCAGATCGAGCCGCTCCAGGGCGACGGCGATACGGTGCACAGTGGGCCGGGGCAGACCGCTGAACGCGACCAGTTGCGAAAGCGTGGCCGGATGCCGTTCGATCATGCTCAGGATCGCGGAGGCCTTGTCCAGGACACCGACGCCGCTCACCGGACGCGGTTGCATGGCGAAACTCATCTCATCAGCCCCAGAACTGGTACACGTTTCATGGAGAGTTCATCTTCCACTGGGTGCGCCCTCCACGAGAGTGAATTACCCGGAGGGAGAGGATTCCCCTGCCTCCGGATATCCCGCTCTCTGCCCCATACAAGGGAAGCCGGAGAGGGTTCGCAATACCAGGTGCAGCAAGATGCCAGCGGCGGAATTGCCCGGAGGAACAGGGGAATCACATGGATTCCGGGCGCACCCGGCGCACAGGGAGGGAAACGCTCTTTCCGGGCGCGGAGCACTCTCCCGTAATCCCTGGCAGGAGTTAGCCTCCGTTCGCGGGCGGCAGCAGGTTCAGCTCGGCCGCCCGAGCGCCGGCCTGGAATCGGGAGTTCGCACCGAGGAGCGACATGATCTCCGCGACATGGCGCCGGTACGTACGGACCGAGACCATCATCTCGCGGGCGGCGACCTCGTCCGTCACCCCTGCCTGGAGAGCGGCCAGGATCCGTCGGGCCAGTGCGGCACGCTCCCGGTCGCCGAAGATCAGCCGTTCGCCCGCGGGCAGCGCATCGCTCCAGACGTTCCGGAAGAGCACGCTCAGGGCGTGCAGCACCTCGGGCACTCTGATCAGCGAAGACCGCCGCCCGACCGCGGACTCGGCCACCACGAGACCGGCGTTGCCGTCGATGATGAGCGCCTGCAGCGGAGGCATCCGCGCCACCCGGATCTCCACCGGCCGCTCCTTGCCCATCTGTTCGCGGACGAACTCCTCGTCCAGCAGGGCGGGGGTGGTCAGGAGCCGCACCGATACGTCGGCGGACGCCCCCTGAAGCAGTTCCTGTTCGGCCCGGTCCGATCTCCGGACGGCCCGCTCCGTCGTGCTCACCGGACGCGCATGGACGATCTCGATGCTGGTGGTGGCACTGTTGATCAGCCCTTGAGCGGCTTCGAGCACGACGTTGTAACTACTGTCCACCGAGCTGATGAGCCGCTCCTGGACACCGAGATCGCGATGAATCGTGACGGACGACTCGATGAGCGCCTTGACCGCGAGCAGTGCCTGTTCCAGTTCGTCTTCACGCGGATCTGACACGTATCTCCACTCCTCCCCCTGGTTCCCTTTTCCATCCGTGAGTCGCCGAAGGCGCGGAGCTCCCGAAGAGCACCGGATCAAACGGATTCAGGCAGAAAGCAGACCGAACTCGACGGCTCGCACTCCGGCTTGGAAACGGGAGTGGGCGTCGAGCTCTCTCATGATCTCGGCGACGTGCCTCCGGTACGTACGGAGCGACACGTTGATCTCGCGGGCCGCCGTCTCGTCGGTATGGCCGGCGCGAAGCCTCTCCAGGATGTCCCGGGCGAGGTCGGTGCGGAGTCGCGGGCTGAGGCCCAGGTGCTCGACGAGCTCACGGCCCGCGGCCCAGGTTCCCGCGAAGAGCAGTTCGATGGCGCGTACGGCGGCGGCGTCGTTCACCATGGCGAGCCGCCCGCCGACCTCCTGGCCATGCGGATAGACGAGGGCCGCGGCGGCGTCGACGACCACGATGCCCCTCAACTCGTTCTCGGACACCCGCACTTCGATGCCGAGTCCGACAAGTCTACGCAAACGATCTGCGGACGCCTTGGCTACTTCCCCCGTGCACAACACCCGCACGGTGGCCCTGCAGCGATGGCGACCCAGTAAGCCGATCACCGAGTCGGTGAACTGGCCGATGCCGGTGAGGGCGATGGCGATCGAGAACCTGCCCTGCCCCACCACCTGCTCCAGCACGTCGTCCAGTTGCGCCCTTTGCGTCAGCGCGACGGACGACGGGAACACCAAACGCTCCCGGTGCATCGACACCGTGGACTCGATCAGCGCTCTCGCTTGAAGCAGCGCCTGTTCCAATCGGGCAGCGTGCTCTACGAGCTCCTCGCTGTCCCTCATGTCCGGATCGAGCCGGTCTCTGACCACGTCCACTTCTTGTATCCCCCGTCCAGCCATCAGGCCGCCCCCTATTGCACATTGCTATGCGAACTGTCATCACTTTGTTCCCGTTCTTAACGATTCTCATATTCGAGACAATCAGCAAGGAAACAGGACAGAGGCGGCAGGTAGCACGGCAACTCAGCCACGGTGACAGTAGATCAAATGAACAGATTCAGTCAACTAAGAGCGGTGTCTATCAAGCGGCCAAAACGTGAACGGAATTCTCGACGAGTCGTCCGCCCACTCCGCCAAAGATGTCAGCAAGCTGCACCGGCACACCGGAAACGGTGGTTCCGCTTGCTGTTTCGGCCACCTAGCGTGTCTCTCCTATCATGTAGCGGTGCCCTGGCTGTCCAGTTGAGGCCAATCGGTGGCCTCGGCGGACACTTTCCTGCCTACCTTGGGCAGGTGACCACCACTCCGGTTCAAACCTCACTGGCAACATCGGCCACATCTCTTGACACGGGCACACCCACCCACGTCTGGTGGTGGCCCATTTCCATCGGCACGTTCGCGCCACAGGACCTGGAACTCCTCAGTTTGGTTGAAACTGAAAGAGTTGAACGAACAAATTCCGCCAAAGTCGCCGCGGAGTACATAACTTGCCGGGCGACCGTTCGTCGCATCCTGGCCGAGATACTGCGGATTGCGCCCGCCGAGGTTCCCCTGGGCCGTGCCCCGTGCCCCGGATGCGGGGCGCCGGACCACGGCCCGCCCGCCGTCCTCATGCCCCACGCCGGTCAGCGCCTGCATCTCTCCATCACCCACAGCGGCGGGCTGGGCATGCTGGCGGTCTCCCGCTTCCAGGTGGGGGTCGACGTCGAAGCCGTGCGCGGCGTGCGCGTACTGGAGCTGATGGACAAGGTGCTCACGCCGGCCGAGCGCGAGGTGGTACTCCCCGCGCCCGAGCCTCAGCGCACGGACTCCTTCCTGCGCTGCTGGACGCGCAAGGAGGCCGTGCTCAAGGCCGTCGGCGTCGGCATCACCACCGCGCTCTGCGAACTGGAGACGTACCCGGCCGCCCCGGGCCCCGTCGAGTTGACCACGGACGCCCTGGGCGCTCCCTCCGCCTGGGTGGTCTCCGACGTGGCGGTGCCCCCGGGGTGGCACGCCTCGGTCGCTCTCCCCCACGGCTCGAGCCGGAACATCGGCGTCCATCCTCGCTAGACCGCCCCGCCCGCGGGCCCTGAGCCGCCGTCACACCGCGCCCGCCACCCGGGAGCACACACCGATCTGCGGTACGCCCTTCCCCGAAGCCGACCGAATCCCCCAGACCCGCCCCTCACCTGGGGCGACGGAGGCCACCATGAGCGCCACATCACCGCGGACCGCCGTCGATCTGCTGCTCGACGCCGCACAGCACCATCCCGAGTCGGGTCTTCGGTACTGCGCCACCGGGAACGACGGCGGGTCCCACCGGCAGAGCTATCCCGAGCTGCTGGACGAGGCCCTTCGGGTGCTGACCGGGCTGCGCGCCCAGGGACTCGAACCCCGGGACAACGTGGTCCTGATCCTGGAGCGCCCGCAGGAGTTCCTCCCCGCGTTCTGGGCGTGCGTCCTGGGCGGCTTCGTGCCCTGCCCGATGGCGCGCACGGAGGGAGATCCGCGGCGGTGGGAGGCCGCTCTGCGGCATGTGCACCGGCTCCTGGACGAACCTCTCGTCATCACGACCGCGTCGGTAGCCGCCGAGCTCCCGCCGGTGCCGTCCCTGGTCAGCGTCTCCTTCGACCAGCTCCACGCGCCCGAGCGGGCCAAGCCCCACACCGCCGCCCCCGAGGACACCGCCCTCCTCATGCTGACCTCGGGTTCGACCGGGAACTCCAAGGCGGTCATGCTCAGCCACGCCAATCTGCTGTCCTCGATGGCGGGCAAGAACAGCCACCACCGGATCACGGCCGACGACACCACGCTGAACTGGATCTCCTTCGACCACGTGGCCGCCCTGCTGGAGTGCCACCTGCTCCCCCTCGCCTACGGCAGCGATCAGCTGCACGCCCGAGCGCAGCTCGTCCTGGCGGATCCGCCGGAGTTCCTCCGGCTTCTGTCACGCCATCGCGTGACGATGTCCTTCACCCCCAACTTCCTCCTGGGGCTGCTCAATTCCGCGGCGGACGAGCTGAGGGCCTCCGGGGAGCGGCTGGACCTGTCCGCGGTGCGGCAGATCATCAGCGGCGGCGAGGCCGTGGTCCGGGCGACCGGGGAGACCTTCCTCGATCGGTTCGCGGAGTTCGGCCTGGGACGTCACACCCTGTGGCCCGCCTTCGGCATGACGGAGACCTGCGCCGGCAGCGTCTACTCCTCCGGGGCCTTCCCCGATGCCGACCGGGGCGGCGAGTTCGCCGACCTCGGCACCCCGGTCACCGGACTGGGGATCAGGATCGCCGGCCCCGACGACCGGCCGCTGCCGCCGGGGGAAGTGGGCGAGCTGCAGTTCAGCGGCCCCATGATCACCCGTGGCTACTATGCCGACGCGCAGGCCACCCGGGAGGCCTTCACCGCCGACGGATGGTTCCGCAGCGGAGACCTCGGGCGTCTCGACGAGGGCAGGCTGAGCCTCGTGGGCCGCAGCAAGGACAGCATCATCGTCAACGGTGTGAACTACTTCAGCCACGAGCTGGAGACCGTCCTGGAGCAACTGGACGGAGTGTCCGGGTCCTATGTGGCGGCGTTTCCCGTCCGCCCCGAGGGCAGCGACACCGAGGACCTGGTGATCGCCTTCCACCCGGACGTCCCGCCGGGGGACGAGGGCGCGCTCTTCCGGGTGATGACCTCCCTGCGCACGACCCTCGTCAGCAACTGGGGCCTCCGCCCCTCGCTCGTCCTGCCGCTGCCGAAGGCGGCCTTCCCCAAGACCAGCCTGGGCAAGAACCAGCGCTCCCTGATGCGCCGGAGGCTGGATTCGGGGGACTACGACGAGCAGCGCGACGCCGTCGCCGCCCTCCGTCTGCGGATGCTCGGCGGCTTCACCGCGCCCGAGGGCGAGACCGAGGAGACGCTTGCGCGCATCTACGCCGAGATATTCGGCGTCCCCACCGCAACCATCAGCGCCACCGCGAACTTCTTCGACCTGGGCGGCACCTCCCTCGACATCCTCCGCCTGCGCGGAAAAGTCGCCCAGCGGCTCGGCGTCGGCGATCTGGAGGTCATTACGCTGCTGACCGCGCCGACCGTCCGCGCGCTGGCGGCCCATGTGACCGAGAAGCCTTTGCCGGGAACCAGAACGTACGACCCGATCGTCCCCCTGCAGACCGGTGGAGCCAAAACGCCGATCTTCTGTGTCCATCCCGGCGTCGGAGAGGTATTGGTCTTCGTCAACCTCGCGAAATACTTCGTGGACGACCGGCCCTTCTACGCGCTGCGCGCCCGGGGTTTCAACGAGGGCGAGAAGCCCTTCACCAGTTTCGAGGAAATGGTCGAGACCTATGTCGGCGCCATACAGGACCGGCAACCGCACGGCCCCTACGCGATCGCCGGCTATTCCTTCGGCGCTGCCGTTGCCTTCGAGATCGCCAAGATGCTCCGATCGCGGGGGGAACGGGTGGATTTCGTCGGCAGCATCAATCTGCCGCCCCACATAAAGTACCGAATGGAAGAACTGGACCATACGGAGACCGCAACCAATCTCGCCTTCTTCCTGGGGCTGATCGACGAAACGGACGCGCGGGAACTGCCGCACCGTCTGCGCGACCTGCCGCCCGGGGAGATGATCCGCCGGCTCATGGCCGCCGCGCCGCCGGAGCGGCTCGACGCACTCGATCTGGACGCCCGGAAGCTCGAGAACTGGGCCAACCTGGCCAACAGCATCACCGATCTGGGGCGTTCCTACGAACCGAGCGGCACGGTGCCCTCCATGACCGTCTTCTACGCGAATCCGCTGCGGGGCACCAAACAGGCGTGGCTCGACGACGAACTGCGCCGCTGGGACGGGCACACGACCGGCCCCAACCGCTACATCGAGGTCGACGGTGCGCACTACACCCTGATGGGCCCGCAGCATGTCGCGTCGTTCCAGGCGACGTTGCGCCGTGAACTCGACCGGGCGATGGAGAACCCCGACGCCGATCGCGGCAGCTCTCTCCCCTCTTCCGGGCAGCACCGGGACCGCTGACACACACACGCACCATCCGAATCAGACGACACAACGGGGAAACACCATGCGGTTGCATCGAGACGATGAGGCTCCACTCACGCCGAAGGGCAAGAAGATCCTCGTCACCGGAGGCACCGGGCAGGTCGCCCGCCCGGTGGCCGAGGCGCTGGCGGAACACAACGAGGTCTGGTGCCTGGGGCGGTTCGGCACGCCGGGAGTGGAACAGGAGCTCATAGACAAGTCCATCGTCACCTGGCCCTGGGACATGGACGATCCGACGGACGCGACCCTGCGGGGCCTTCCCGACGACTTCACCCATGTCATCCACTCCGCCGTACGGCGCGGTGACGACGGCGACTTCAACGCGGCCATCGAGGTGAACTCGGTCGCGACGGGCCGGCTGATGACGCACTGCCGTCAGGCCGAGGCGTTCCTCTACGTCTCGACCGGCGCCGTCTACGCCCGGCAGTCCCTGGAGCACCGCTACCAGGAGGACGATCCGGTCGACGGAGCCGCCGACTGGCTGCCGGCCTACCCCGTGTCCAAGCTGGCGACCGAGGGCGCGGTGCGGGCGTTCGCACAGGTGCTGGGCCTGCCCACGACCATCGCCCGGCTCAACATCGCCTATGGGCCCGGGGGTTACGGCGGCGTGCCGATGCTGTACTTCAAGCGCATGCTCGCGGGCGAGCCCATCCCCGTCCCCCTGGAGGGACAGAACTGGTGCTCGTTGCTGCACAGCGACGACCTGGTCGCCCAGGTCCCGTACCTGTGGCGGGCCGCCGCGACGCCGGCGACGCTCGTGAACTGGGGAGGCGACGAAGCGGTCGGCATCACCGACTGCGTACGCCTGATGGAGAAGCTGACCGGTGTCGAAGCACGCCTCGTGCCGAGCCCGGTGACCCGTGAGACCTATCAGTTCGACCCCACCCTGCGGCACGCGTTGACGGGCCCGTGCACCGTGGGCTGGCAGGACGGCATCCGCTCCACCCTGGAGGCCCACTTCCCCGGCCACCTCGCCCCCCGTACCGGCAACTGAGGAGAATCCCGTGCCCACCCACCAGCAGGACCGCCTCGATCAGCAGCACCCCGACACCCCGCGGGACACCGAGCTCTCGGCCAACCTGACGCTGATCCACACGGCCTACGACGCGTTCCTGAGGCGGGACGCGGCGGCGCTGCTGAACGTCCTCGCGCCGGATGTGCAATGGGTCCACCCCGAGGGAATGGCGACGTACGGCCTGGGCGGCACCAAGGTCGGTCACCAGGGGGTCACGGACTTCCTGGCCACGGTCCCCACGGTGCTCGGCGGCATGCGGTTGTATCCGCAGGAGTTCATCGAGTCCGGTGACCGCGTCGTCGTCTTCGGCTTCCGGGACGTCACCTCGGCGAGCGGCCGCACCGAGCGGCTGAAGTTCGTGCACTCCTGGACCCTGTCGGAAGGCAGGGCCACCCGCATGGAGGACGTCTTCGACACGGTCCTCTTCCACCGGCTGATCGAGAGCTGACCCTCCGGCCCGCTCCGCACGCCGGGGCGGGCCGGCACCGGTCGGATCCGGATCCAGCTGCCTTCGGGCGGCTTCAGTCGGCCCGCTTCAGCGTCCTCGGCTGCTCGCTCTGGGGATGACGTTCGGCGAGGTCCGGCCCGGCGGGCGCGACCGGCGCGCTCCGGCACAGGCCGATCAGCGTCCTCAGCATGCCGGCCCCCGCCACGACGGCGACGAGGTGCAGCACCGCCGCGACCGCGAGATTCTCCGGCGGGATGATGTCGCCGGGGTGGTCCAGTGCCATGAACAGCGTCAGCGGCAACTTCCAGCCGCTCCAGGCGAACAGCGAGCCCGATCCGAGCCAGGCGAGGGCCAGAAGCAGCTGGTGGGGCACGCGGCCGGGACGCCCCCGCACGAGCATCCAGAGGGCAGCGGAGCCGACGATCGCCCAGAGCCCGCCCAGCCCGTTGAGCAGATAGCCGTCGATGTGCCGCTCCTGCGGGTGGTCGATTCCCAGGGTGCCGCCGACCGCCCAGTACATCCAGACCACACCGACGGCCGCCGCGGCCAGGGTCGGCCACGGCGCGCGGGCAGCGCCCCGGGTGCCTCCCTCGAAGACCTCCGGCCAGCGCCGTCGCAGATAGCCGGGGAGCGCGAGGGCGAGACCCAGCCCCATGCCCATGAAGCTGAACTGGAGCAGGGCGCCCATCCAGCCGGGCATCACCGCCCCTTCGCTCCCGCCGTCGTCCGACGATCCCCCGGCCGCTCCGAACAGCGTGCTGAGCACGGCGTACGGAAGGATCGACACCAGGAACCCGGATCCCGTCCAGGCGCAGAAGACCACCGGCCGCCCCGGAATGCGCATACCCCAGGGACGCACCAGAGCCAGCGCGAGCACGGTACCGACCGCGGCCATTCCGATGGTCACCGCGTTGAGCAGCACCCAGCCGATCAGGGTGTATCCGTCCGCGACGGGGATGACTCCGAAGAGGGAACCGATGACCCAGAAGACCTTGATCACCAAATACGGCGACAGTGCCAGGGCCGCCCCGTATCCTGCCCGCCGTCCGACCCGGTCCCAGCGTTCCACGTGGATGTGCCCTTCGTCTTCAGGAACAGCCCGGGGCAGCTCCCGACCTCGTACGTCCGCCGTGGAGTCCCTTCCACGCCGTCTCCGGACGGAGTTTGCCCCTGCCCTCGGGGCCTGCCGAGCGCAGCCACTCCAGTATGTCGCCAGTGACGAGCGCTTCTTCCCACCGTAAGCCACACAACGGGACTATTACGACAGTGATGTGACACACCAACATGTCGGCGTTTCAGGCCGGGGCCCCTCCGGCGATTTCCGTGAACTGGCAGGCCAGGCACGCTTGTTCGACGAGGCGGAGCACCTCGAGCTCGCGCGGGTCCCGGCCGACTGGGCGGCCGGGACCGGCACGGCCACGGCGCTGCGCGCCGAGAGCGGCGTCCGGCACAGAGGGTGCCTCGCGATCAGGACGGGTGAAGAAGCCGTCGCAGGCCGCTCAGGAAGTCGGCGATGTCACGGCTGGTCATGCATCCCATGGTCGACAACCGGAAGATGCGGTTCTTCAACTGCTCCTGGGCGCTGTAGATGACGAATCCGCTCGCGCGCATCCCGTGATGCAGCCACTCGTAGGTCCGCCCCTCGGGGATGCGGATCGCGGTGAGGCAGACCGACCTCTCCTCCGGGGCGAGCATGATCTCCAGCCCGAGTTCCGCCAGGCCGGTACGCAGCTGCTGAGCCAGGGCGAGATAGCGGGCGTGCCGTGCCTCGCGCCCCTCCTCCAGGGCCAGTCCGAGCGCGATGTCGAAGGCGTAGAAGGCGGGAACGCCAGGGGTGAACGCGGGCGCGAGCGCCTTCTCCTGGGCCACGTAGTGGCGGTGCAGATCGAGGGAGAAGCTCCGCCGGGGAAGGTCCTCCAGCGCTTCGAAGGCCGCGCGGCGACCGCTGACGAAGCTGAGCCCGGGAGCCCCCTCGACACACTTGTTGGAGGATCCGGCCAGCCAGTCCACCTCGTCGTCGGCCAGCGAGATGGCGTCGGCGCCGACGCTGCTCACCGCGTCCACGATCACCTGGCGGCCCCTGGCATGGGCGATCCGGGAGATGGCGGCGACATCGTTGAGCCGACCGGTGCTGGTCTCGTGGTGCACGACGCCGACATGGGTCAGCGTGCTGTCCGCGCCGAGCAGCCGGTCGACCTCGTCCAGGTCGACCGGCGCCTCCCAGCCCAGCCGCAGATGGTGGGTCCGGATCCCGTGGGCGACGGCGATGTGCTGGAACCGCTCCCCGTAGTGGCCGTTGTCGATCACCAGGAGCCCGCCGTCCCGGGGGACCACCGAGCTGATCGCGGCCTCCACCGCGGAGGTGCCCGATCCGGTGAGGATCACCGAGGTGTGCCGGGCGTCGCCGGCGCAGAGCCGGGTGGTCCGTTGCCGCACCCGGCCCATCAGGTCCGCGAACTCGGGCTCCCGGTGGCACAGATCGGGTCCGGCCAGGGCTTCCCTGACGCGGTGGTCGGTCATCACCGGGCCGGGGTTCATCAGCACCAGGCGGTCGGATCCGGCAGGCGTGGCCTCTTTCATCGGGCTATCGACTCCATGAATCGGGCCGCCGAAGCGGGTGGCTGAAGGGAGGGGCGTCCGAGCCCCGGATGGGAGCCCGGCGCGATCCGGACCCGGATGAGCCGTGGGCCGGGCCGTGACCGGCAGTCGGCGACCGCTCGGGTCAGCTCGTCCGGCTCCGATACGTCGTACGCGCCCGAGTAGCCGCAGGCGACCGCGAGGGCGGCGAAGTCCACGGTGCCGGAGCCGCTGGGCTGACCGCCGGTGGACTCGTAGGACTCGTTGTCCAGCAGGACATGGAGCAGGTTCGCCGGAGCCTGGCGACCGATGGTGGCCATCGCCTCGAGGCGCATCAGCGCCGCTCCGTCGCCGTCCAGGACGACGACACTGCGCTGCCCCGAGTACAGCGCCACGCCCAGGGCGACGCTGGAGGCGCAGCCCATGGAGCCGACGACATAGAGGTTGCGTGGGCGGTCCCAGTCCCGCTCCAGCTCCCGGGCCGTCTTGCCGGTGGTCGCGATCAGACAGCCGTCGGGGTCCATGGCGCGGACGACGTGCCCGATGGCCTCGGCCCGAAGCATCCGGCCGGACGTCTCCTGCGACGGCTCCGAAGCGTACGGGGCGATGGAGCCCTTGGGGACGACGAAGGCGAACGGCAGGCCGGTGGCGGCCATGTGCTCCTCGGCCGCCGTCAGCCTCTCGGCCAGCACGGCCGGGTCGGACGGCAGCAGCTCGTTGCGGACGTCCATGAGGGTGAGCAGCTCGGGGGTGATCCGCCCCATCACCTCGTGCTGCGGTTCGTCGGTGGTGGACGGCCGCCCCCGCCAGGTCACCAGCAGCAGCACCGGCAACCGCAGCGTGTGGCAGAGCGAGGTGAGCGGGTTCACCGTGTTGCCCAGGCCCGAGTTCTGCAGGATGACCACGGGACGGCGGCCCGCCAGCCGGGCGCCCGCCGCGAGCGCGACGGCCTCCCCTTCGTTGGCCGCCACCAGGTAGTCCTGCGGGTGCTCGGCCTCGAGGCAGCTGATCACCGGCCCCAGGAACGAGCACGGGACCCCGGTGAACGGGCCGAATCCCCGGTCGCGGAGCAGGGTGACCAGTTCCGCGGCCTGCAGCCGGCTGACCGTGTCGGTCATATCTCGGCCCCACCCATGGCCTCGCCGACGTACCGGAGGTCGTCGGCGGTGCGCAGTTCGGTCCAGCCGGAGGCGACCTCGATCGCGTGGACCTGGAGCCCGCCGAGCAGGACGTCGGTCAGCAGCTCGACGATCGTCGCCGTCGATCCCTCGGCCCGGCGCTTCTCGGCCGCGCCCACCAGGGCGGCGAAGCCCCGTGCGGAGAAGACCGCGGCGCCGGTGAACTCCGCCTCGACATCGTCGCCGCCGAAGCCGGTGACCACGCTGCTTCCCGCGGTGAGTCTGCGGCCGCCGCGGCTGCTCGAGCTCAGGGAGACTCCGGCCGCGTCGGGGCGACGGGCCGCAGCGGACCGCGTCGACACGTCGACCAGGACCGCGACGTCCGACTCGTTCGCGGCGAGCTGGCGCAGCGGTCCGGCCTCGAGGAAGACGTCGCCGGGCAGGACCAGGGTGGATCCCGGGTGGTTCCCGGGCGTGCTCAGCACCCAGGCCGCGGCGTCCGTGCCGATTCCGGAGACCACGTCGACGTCCTGCAGTTCGCGAGCAGGGGGCTGGTCGGCGGCGTAGACGGAGACCTGCTCCACCCCGCTGCGACGGAGTTCGGCAGCCTGGCGGACCAGGACGTCCGTTCGTTCGTCGAAGCCGGTCTGCTGCTGCTCGCCGGGCACCATGAAGGCCCGGGGGGTGGTGCCGTAGGGGGTGATGTAGAGCTTCTCGTGCTGTTTCTGCACGGACATGCCCTGTAGGTCGAAGACCGTGGCCAGCGGAGCGATGTGCTCCTCGATGCCGGTGGTCCGCCCCTCACGCAGGATCGCCTCGAAGGCTCCGCTGACGGCGGTGATCCCGGCCCGCAGGCCGTGGTTGGCGTAGATCACCATCTTCGCACCGGCCTCGCCCAGCTCGGCGGCGGTGATGGTGTGATAGGTGGTCGGCACGACCACGACCGGCACCGGGAGCCGCCACCGGCCGAGGAACTCCAGGATGGGTTCGGGGGACGACCCCTTGGCGTGGATGAGCACCGCGTCGGCGCCCGCCTCGGCGTACGCCTCGCCGCGTCGCAGCGCCTCCTCCATGCCCCAGCCGGCGATCAGCGCCTCGATCCGGGCGATCACCATCAGTTCGGAGCCGCGCTGCGCAGCCTTCGCGGCGGCCAGCTTTCCGCAGAACTCCCCTATCGGCGCCAGTTCCTGACGCCCCGGTATGAAGCTGTTGACCTTGGGGAACCGCTTGTCCTCGATGGAGACCGCGGAGATGCCGGCCGCCTCGTAACGGCGGATCATGTTCATCACGTTGTGGGCGTTGCCGTACCCGGCGTCGCAGTCCGCCACGACCGGAACACGCACCGCGGCGGCCAACGAGCCTGCCACGGACAGGAGTTCACTCATCGTGAGGATGTCGGTGTCCGGGACTCCCTGGGAGGCGGACACCTCCAGTCCGCTGGACCACACGCCGTCGAATCCGGCTCTCTCCGCGAGTCGCGCACCCAGCGGGTTGTGGGCGCCGGCGATCCGGACCACTCCTGGCCTCTCGAACAAGCCGCGGAGGGAGGTGTCGCCTGCGACGCCCTCCGATGCCCTCGTAACTGCCTCCGTCATGGGGATACTCCTTGGGTGGAATGAGAAGGCGGGGTCAGTCGCCATTGGCTGATCCCCTTGGCGGTGGACGGCGAAGGCGATTCCGGGGCTGCACCCCCGGATCCGGTCGCGATCCACCGGTCGATCCATGGCTCCGTCGCGTCGTCAGGCAGCGGTCATCCGGGCCCCTGTGCGTGATGACCGCGCCAGTCGGCAGCGGTGGGAGCCGGCAGCACTCCGGCGTGCCCCGCACGTTCGAGGGGCGTGACCCAGCTGGCCACCAGCACGAAGTCCCACAACGCCAGATCGTCCGTGACAGGAGGCATCGTCGATGCCAACGCGTCGAAGGACATGCGCGATCCGCCCGCCATGACCTCCCGGATGCGCGCCTCGCCGTCCGCGGAGAGCCGCCCTTGGCCCGTCAGCCGCCCCAAGGTCTCCTCGATGTCGAACCCGTGCTCGACCGTGGCGGCCTCGAGCCGGCCGATCTCGTGCAGGAGCGACGCGGCGACCTTGCCCGCGTCCGCCTCCTCGGCGCCGCGGAACAGCTCTCGTCTGGCCTCACGGTCGAGGAAGATCCCGAGTTCCCGCACGAGGTCCGCCGGCTCATCGGCGACGTGGCAGAACTTGATGACCTTGTTCGGGGCCCGGAGCACGGACCTCAGGTGCCGCGGCCCCCAGGGGTGGAGCACCGAGCCCTTCAGGTCCGCCAGTCGAACCGTCCCCGGCGCCACCCCGGTGTAGGCGGTGTCGCGGAGCAGGAGCAGGAACGTGTCGGTGGCGGCGTGCATCAGCGACGAGAGAGCCAGCCGATCCGTGGTGTACAGGTTCCAGTCGTACCGCCAGAGCTCGCGCATCGAGTGCCGGTTGTAGCGCAGCCGCTCGAACCCGACGAGTTCGAACCCCTCCTCCTCGAGGAAGGTCACCGTGCGCCGCATGCGCCGCCCGACCACCCCGTCCGGCTTGAAGGCCAGCAGGGCCAACGGCCCCAGCACCTCGGCGGCCCGCTCGCCGGCCACCTGGGTCAGGTCCTCCCACGTCTCCCGGAAGTAGAGGTCCTCGGTGAAGAGCTCCCGCTTGTGCGGTGACATCGTCAGGGCACGCCAGTCGGCTTCATCCAGCACGCTGTCACCCATGGTTCCCCCAGAGCCCCGCTTCCGGATTGTCGATCACCTTGGTCGCGCCCGGATCGTCGCTGGCCACGCAGACGCTGCCGAGCACGGCGAGATCCCAGTCGGTCACGTCTATGCCCAGGAACTCGATATCCGCGCAGAACGCACGCCACGGCACGATCAGCCCCTGGCTGATCCGCTCCATTCGCGCAAGGACGCGGGAGGCCGTCTCGGCGGACGCGGTATCCCGGGCGGCGCTCGCCCTGACCTCCGGATAGAGCCGGGCCAGCGGGCCCTCCACATCCAATGTGTAGAGCTTGTCGACCTCACGGTCCACTGCCTCGCGAAGACGGTCGCCGTCATCCTCCGACATCGAGCCGGCCGCGACGGCGCGCAGCATCCGCCGGCGTTCCGCGGGGGGCAGCAGAAGGCCGATCTCACGCAGCACATCGGCGGGCTCGTCGGCGACATGGAGGTGATTGATAATGCGATTGGTGAGTTCCAGCCTGGCCCGCAGCGAGTCGGGGCGCCGCGTGTCGGGATCCGACGCCCCCTTCAGTCCACTGAGGCGGACCGCCGCCGGAATCGCTGACGGCGCGTCGTCCCGCAGGGCGAGCAGCAGACAGGGCCCGGTCGCGTACACGTGTCCTGTCACCGCGAGTCGATCGAGGGTCGCGGACGTGAGCTGGTAGCGCCACATCTCCCGCCAGAGCACCGGGGTGAACTCGATGTGCTGAGCCGCGACCGGCGTGAAGCCCTGTTCGGCGAGGAAATCCAGAATCGGTGCCAGCTTGCCCGTGAGCAGCCCGTCCGGCTTGAGCATCATCAACGCGGTCGCGCGCATCAGTTCATCGAAACGGTCTTCGAGGATCTGTTCGGCGTCCGCGAAACCCTCGCGGAAGTAGATCTCGCGCTCGTAGAGCGCGGCCTTCTTCGGTATCCGCGTCAGAGCGTCCCACACTATCGACACGATTTCTGGATCTGCCTTTCTCGCTCCGCGCGAACAGTGATGCAGGCGTACGGGCTCCATCTCATATCATCGAAAGCGACGTATCGCCCACGATCTCCTGGGACGTGCCGCGCGCATGTCGGGTGGTCGGGTCCTCCGGTCCATCAGCGGCCTTCCGCCGGGGGTGGGCGCACATCATCGCGCGATGCCGCCGCCAGTCGTCGGAGCACGCCGTCGAGCACCCCCGTCAGTCGGTCGTCCGCCGCCCGGCCGCGGCTGGTGATGCGCAGCCATGGCCGGCCGTCTGCCGCCGACTTGCCGCTGGAGGCCTCGACCAGCAGCCGGTCCGCGGTGAACAGCTCGTCCGCGACCACGTCGGCCGATACGCCATCGGGCAGCGCGGCGAACACGAAATGCGCGTCCGGCGGAACGACCGTCAGCGGGCCGAGTTCGGCCAGGCCCGCGGCGAGCGCGCGGGCGTCGGACGACACCCGCTCGCACGCGCGGCGGAACTCCTTGCCGTAGTGGGGCAGCACGCGGAGGAACTCCTCCGCCGGGCCGCCGAGCCGCGAGGCCGACAGCCGACCGCGCAACCGGTCCGCGCGGACCGGGTCGGCCGTGGCCGCGAACCCGAGCGGGATGCCGCCGACACCGTGGACCTCGCCCAGCTCCCTCAGCACCACCAGGTTGGGGTGCTCTCCCAGGAAGGGCAGCAGGGAGCCGGCGGGCGGCCTCGCGAAGTCCACGAACGACTCGTCCACCAGGACGGTGACATCCGGCAACGCCTCGCACAGGCGGCGCAGCTCCGACAGCGGTACGGCGACGCCGGTCCGGCTGTCCGGAGAGCCGACGACGGCCACCGAGCACCCCTGTTCGCGTACGAACGCGGCGAAGGCGGTCACGTCGAGCCCGAACCGAGGCGGCTCCAGCGGGAAGGGCACGAGCCGCGCGGACCGGACGGCGGCCTCACAGTCCTCACCTCCGGGCTCCGACACCGCGATCGGACCGCGCGTCCCGCACAGCGAACCCACCAGCTCGGCGACGGAGTTCGCCACACACACCTGCTCGGGGAGCAGCCCGTACAGCGAGGCCGTCAGCTCCGTCGACAGGCCCTTGTCCGCCGGGGAGCCGACCAGCAGGTCGCGGATGGGCGCGGTGAGCGACTCGTACATCTCCGGTGTCGGGAAGCCGGAATTCCGCAGCGACCGGTGATCGCGGACGTCGAACCGCCAGTAGGCGCCGCCCGACCCGGCCAGCAGTTCCCGTTGCCGGCGCGGCGGGCTGAACAGGTACTCCGCCTGCAACCGGTCGCCGGGATCGTCCACTTCGAACCACGCGTCGACGCCCCAGGTGCACACCGCCCACTGGTCGGCCACGAGGCTGTCCACGATCGCGTAGTCGTAGTACGCCTGGTGGCCTTCCGGACCGGTGGTCACCAACGCGTCGAGCGCGGGGGCGAAGCCGTCCCGCAGATACCCGGCGTCGAGCAGGAAGACATTGCTCGTCTTGAGCCACCCGTCCGGCGAGAAGCCCGGCCCCTGCTCCCGATCGGTGCACAGCCGGTCCAGGGTGCCGTCCGCGGCGGCCCTCACCACGGTGCCGCCCAAGCGCCGCACCGGTTCACCGGCGAACACGATGTTGGCCCGCGGCGCGGTCGGCACCGTGGCGAACGCGTCCTCGCGCAGCACGATATCGCCCTCGACCAGATACAGACTGCGGTCGAACCACTCCCGCGCGAGCCACACCGAATACGCGTCCCCGGTCTCGTGGTAGCGCTCGTTGTAGAGGTAGTGCACCTTGATTCCGGCGAACCGGTCGCCGAGCGAGGCACGCACCACGGCGTCGAGGTGCCCGGTGACCACGACGGCCTCGGTCACCCCGGCCGCGGCCAGCGCGGCCATGCTGCGGTGCACGATCGGCACGCCGGCGATCGGGGTGAGCGGCTTGGGCACCTGGTCCGAGCCCCGCCCCAGCCGCCGCCCCATCCCGGCGGCCAGGATGATCGCTCGGGTCGGTGTCGAACCCTTCACCTCTGCTTGCCCAACCAGCCCGTGAGGCGGTCCATCATCACGTCGCCGGCGTCGTGCTGGTAGACCCAGACCCCGTGCAGACGCCCGCGGTAGGAGGGCTCGCCACCGGACGTCGGGTTGGGGCGCGGCCCGGCGCCCATCCCGTAGGCGAACAGTCCCACCTTGCTCTCGGCGTCGGTTCCGTGCGTGCCGACCAGGTCGTCGGCGGTGGACCGGTCCACCGTGCGCCCGGCCATGCGGATCTCGGGCAGCGCCGCCCGGTAGCCGAAGCACGGCACCACGACGTCCGCCGGCATGGCCCCGACGTCGCGCAGCATCTCCAGGCTCCACTCACCCGGCAACTCGACCACGCGCAGCCGGTCCACCGGACCGGCCAGGGTGCGCACCGCCAGCGCTCGGGCCGGGCCTCGCAACCCGCCGTAGCGGTACACCCGGCCGCTGAGCGGACAGACGTCGTTCTCCGGGTCGAAGGAGTAGCCCGCGGCGTCCGCCTCCTCGACGGTGGCGAAGTAGAGCTTCGGCATCCGGTGCTGCACCAGCGTGACCTGTGCGCCGGGGTGGTCCGCGAGCGCACGGGCCGCGACGCCCCAGGCGGTGTGTGACCCGCCGAGCACGGTCACCCGCTCCGTGTCGGCGAGCGTGTTCGGATCGATGTAGACGGCGTGACCGGGCACGGTGGGGGTGTCCAGCGTCGCGACCAGGCCGGAATCGCTGAACTCCTCGCCGCCGCAGCAGATCAGGGCGGCGCGCACCGTCTCGGCCCCGCCCGACGAGTCGTGCACGGTGATCTCTCCCGGAGCGGTCACGTCGACGGCCGTGACCGCCGTGCCTATCCGCACCTCGCAGGCCGGGTGCCGCTCCAGCGCCTCGATCACCCGCTGTGCCACCAGTTCGGCGAACGCCCCGGCCAGCGGGAGCGGCGGGTACTGGCCCGACAACTCTCGCAGGGCGTCCGCCTCCGGGGTGTCACCGAGACCGGCCAGCAGTTCGCCGGACCCCGGCTCGTCCAGGCTCTCCAGGAACACGTTGGCGAGGCTGTTGGCGTCGAGTTGGTACTCGGAGAGCTTGCCGCCGAGCTGTTCGGTGCGCTGCTCGTAGGCGATCACCCCACCGTCCAGCAGGGGTTCCAGCCGTCCGGTGCGGGCTGCGGCCACCAGCAGGCCGATCCCGGCCGGACCGAGTCCGACCAGCGCGAGATCAAATTTCCCCATTATTCGTCCTCCCATACATCACGGTGAACGGCCACCCGGAGCCGGCGGACTCCGGGAGTTCGGCCCTGGTCGACACCACGGCGCGGACGCCGCCGGTCGCATGGTTACGCGAACTGATGCTTCGCATGTCCACTCCTCAGCCCGCCGATCGCGCCGGCACCGACACCACGTGGGTGACGACGGTCGCGGCGTCCGCCAGATGCAGCAGGCCGAGGTCTTGGAAGGGGCCCTGCCGACGCGGGGCGTCCGGTCGGAGGTCCAGCGGGAGACTGCGCCAGACGGACGGGCAGGAGGTCGCGACGACACCGGCGAAACCGGTGATCACCCCGCGGTGCACATGGCCGGTGAGCAGGCGGCCCACATGGTCGTGGCCGCGCAGCACCTCACCGAACGCCCCGGCGTCGGCGAGTCCGGCACGGTCGATGCCGGCCAACCCGATGGCGAACGGCGGGTGGTGCACCGCGACCACGTGCATCGTGTCCGGAGCGGCCGCCAACTGCTCGTCCAGCCAGCGCAGTTGATCGGCTCCCAGCTCACCGTGGCTGTGGCCGGCGACCGCCGAGTCCAGCATGAGGACCACGACCTCGCCGAAGTCGCAGCGGCTCGGCATGCGCGACCCCAGGTCGACGCGCCGCTCCCCCGGCCCGGCGGGTACGAACCGGGCCAGCAGCGTGCGGTCGTCGTGGTTCCCGGGGAGCACGTGCACGGCGCGGCCCGCCGCCCCGATCGCCCGTGCCACGGCCGCGTACTGCGCGGGCCGGCCGTCGGCGGTGAGGTCGCCGGTGACCAGCAGGCGGCCGTCCGGGCCCACCTCGGCCGCCATCGCGGTGAGCGCGTCGGCGAACCGCCGCAGGGGTTCCGGATCAACGTCCGGGTCCTGCACGTGCGGGTCGCTCAACTGACCGATCAGGACCGTCATGACGCGCCGGCGGCGGCCGGACCGCCGGCGTTGCGCGGGGCCACGGCCCCGACGGACCGACGTCCGGGAGAGCCGGTCACCCCGGTGCCCGCGACTGGCCTCGGACGGTCGAGACCGTACGCAGATGTGGACTCGGTCATAGCCACCGTTCTGTCATCGAGTGGGTTGCTGAGGAGGGGCGTCGATCCGGAGGCGGGGCCTAGACCGTTTCGTCGGCGAACCGGGCCCGAGCGCGCAGCTCCACCTCGCTGAAGTAGCCCCCGCGCAGCTTGCGCCGCATCCCGGACTGGTCGAACTGCTCCCGGCCGTGGAGGATTCGCCGGTTGTCGAAGACGATCATGTCGCCCTGCCGCCAGGAGTGGTGATAGGCCCGGCCCTCCTCGTCCATCAGCGCCTTGAATCCGCTGTAGGCCCGGTAGACGCCCGGCAGGTCATCGAACGGCACGTTGTCGAAGAACATCTTGGTCGGGTTGTTCACCAACCGCGTGACGTCCCCGTCGCTGTTCAGATGGATGATCGGCGTCTGGTTGTGGTAGATCTTCTCGGCCGCGCCGTACTCGGCCCGATAGATCACCTCGGTGCGGGCCAGCACGGAGAAGGCCTCGGCATCCCGTTCCCGCAGGCTCTGCGCCGCGGCCAGACCGTCCACGAACCGGGTCCGTCCGCCCTGGCTGGCGGTGGCCACCTCGTTGACCTCGAGTCCGAACAGGAACTGGTAGTCCGGAGGCGTGCTGTAGTACGGGATGTCCGTGTGCAGCGGCAGCTGGCGGGTGGAGAAGGACACGCTGTCGGTCTGGCTGTCGGGCTTGACCTCCAGATCGAAGTACTCGCCGAAATAGGACCGGTCGACGAAGCCGGCCAGGCGGGCGCAGAGCAGGTCGGGGTCGACGTGCTCGGCGTCGGTGCCCCGCACCACGACGAGGCCGTAGCGGAACAGGTGCTCCAGTGCGCCGCCGAGAGCCTTGTTGTCGGCCATCACGTCGGCGTGCGAGAAGGTGCCGTCCGCCACGACCTCGGCGCTCGCCCACGGGGACCACCGCTGTTCCGGACGGCCCGGCGTCACCGGCGTGCTGTGCTCCCGCAGCCAGGAGTCCGGGTAACGGCTCTCGTGGCCGTCCTCCCAGACGATTTCCAGTCCGCTCTCCACGCTGCGTTTCACGGTGCGCGGCCGTATGTCGAGCGGCAGCGTCGCCGAGTCGAAATACTTCTGTTTGGCGAATGCGTTGCGGCACGTCTCACAGAGGCACGAGTCCCGGAGCCAGATCCAGTGGAACCGCCCGGTCTCGCCGGAATCCCAGTCGATCGACAGATGTGCTTCGACTGATGTCGTCATGGTCGTCTCCCTGATGCGATCTAGTGCGATATCGGCTTGGCAGCGCGGAACAGACCCTGGGTCAGCGCTCCCTCATCCATGAATCCGATCTTTCGGTGCCACCGGTCCACGAGATGCTCGACATCCGTGTGGCCGATCGCGGGGTCGCTCTCGGCTCGGGCCAGATAGGCGTCCAGGTCGCGCCGCAGCAGTTGGCGGGTGTGCGTACTGACGTCCCTGCCCGTGGCGTCCGTGAAGCCCGCCTGCGCCAACAGCTCCGGATAGAACGGGACGGCGACGAGGTGGTACCCGGCGCTTTCGACGTACTCCTCGAACTCCGGCGTGCTGCCGCCGCGGCAGAAGTCGTTGATGACGATCGCCCCACCGGGCCGGAGCAGTTCGGCGCACCGGGCGAGCACCTTCACCTTGTCCGCCGCGAAGAGCAGCGAATCCTGGCTGTAGACCGCGTCGAAGGACCCGGGCTCCAGGGCGTCCGAGAAGACGTCCCCGCGCACGAAACGCGTACGTCCCAGGGGGTCCATGAGCGACCGGCGGCTCTCCGTGATCGAGATCATGAGTTCCGCGGGATCGACCCCGACGACCTCCACCGCATGCTCCGCGACCAGGTGGAACGCCGCGCCGCCGAGTCCGGAGCCGACGTCCAGCAGCCGGTTGCCGGGGGTCAGCGGCAGTTCCGGCAGGACCGTTTCCTTGAACGCGGCCAAGCCGCCGGAGCTCTGGAAACCCTCCCCGTAGATGGCCTCGGACCGCAGGATGTTGTGCGGCACCGCGTATCGGTTGCCCTCGTACTCCCGGCCTGCATCCGACCGACGTGAGGAAACGTTGTTCGACATCGCCCTCCCTAGAGGTGGCTGGTGTTGGTCCCGCAGAGGTGGCTGGTGGGGGTGGCGCCCGGTCCGGGGCGAGAGCGCGCGCGGGATCGCTGCGGAGTCCGCCGCCGGCGGCCGTGCGTCCGACCTGTCGGCTCAGGACGCGGGGACACGCGCCGTCGCGACCATCCAGACCAGTTCGTGGTCCGAGCTGAACCGGATCTTCTTCTGCCACCGGTCGACGAGCGCCCGGTACTCGTCCTCGGTGAACTCCGTCAGGAACTCCGGGCGATCGGTCTCCAGCCGGGCGAGCTCGCCCCGCATCGAGGCGAGCAGTTCCTCGGTTCGGTCCTCGACCCCCACGGCGGTGAACTTCGCCGACTCCAGCACCTGGCGGTACCCGTCCAACGTGAGCAGATGGTGGCCGCAGTCACGGACATGCTGCTCGAAGGCGGCCGACACCGCGCCCGCGCCCGTGCAGTAGTCGGTGATCAGCACCTGTCCGCCCGGTCGCAGCAAGGAGACGAGGCGCTCCCACACGCGGTACTTGTCGTCCGGCGACAGATACATCCCGAAGTCCCGGGTCCAGACGACGTCGTAGGCACCCTCGCGGAGGTCCGCGGTCCGCACGTCGCCGGTGATGAACTCGACCCCCGCGACCCCGCCGGCGGCAGCCCTCTGGCGGCAGATCTCGGTCATGTCCGGCGAGACGTCGAGCCCGGTCACCACCGCGCCGAACGTGTCGGCCATACGGAACGCGTCGCCTCCGAGACCGGCGCCGACATCCAGAACGCGTAGGCCGGGAACCCAGGAGATCCTCGCCGCCAACCGCGAGAAGACGTCGAATCCGGCCGGACCCTGGTATCCGTGTCCGTAGATCTTCTCGGACCGCAGGGCGGCGTGCCGACTGAACCGCTGCCCGATCGTCTCCTGCGCTTCCCGCGTTTCCGGCACATCACTCTGCGGTTCGGATGTCACGATGAAATGCCCCCCATGGCGTCGCGCTGCGGATCAGCGCAGCAGTCTGTGTCAGTGGTGCTTGTCAGCGGAATCCAACGGTGCGTCCGAATCCGCCCGACGCCATGACCCCGGCACGACGATCACCCGGTGATCCGAAAGGCGCTGCGCCGAGGGCTTCGCCGCGGCCCGCGTCGGAGCCGGCTCGGGCGCCGAATGCGGCACCCCGCGCTCCTGCCGCCCGTACGATCCGCACCTGGTCGAAGGGGGCCCGCAGAGTGCGGCGCTCCGTGCTGCGGCGGGGGTCCACCGGCCTGCCTCGCAGCGGCTGATCGCTCGCGATTTCGGAAAAGGACGTGCGTCCCACTCCCCGACTCCCCCCGCATACATAACGATTAGCAGAACTTTTGGTGACGCTACACCAGCCGTACCGCAGGGCTCAAGAGGATTCGCTGCCGTCGATTCCGGAGGATTTGAGTCCGCACGGTTTGAACACCTCCTCCCTTTTTTCGCCGATGACGGATATCTCGACTTTCTTCGTTCTGATTGATCGTCATGCGAGGTGTGCGCAGGCTGCGGCCCATACCTCCTGCACGGCACGGATTTCGGTGTCTATCGGCGGGCGGATCAGCCGGATTTACCTTGATCTGCACAAACGGAATCACCGGGCACGGCCCGGCTCCTTGACCGCGACGGGATTCCCGCACTCAGGCCGGGTCCGGGTCGCCCTTCGCGGGTACGCCGACGGGGGACCCCGCACCCGGACGCCCACGGGTGGCCGTCGAGGGGGTGGACATCAGCAGGACGTTCGGCACCCGGTCCGGCGCCGCGGCCCTCAGGAGGCCGTACCCGATCCCCGCCGCCCCGTCCAGGAGTCCGGGTGTCCATGTGCCCCGGGGTACGCCGGTCCTCACCCGGCCGGCGAGGACCCGACGGGCGACGCCGGCCGACACGTCGCGTACGAGCTGCGCCAACTCCGCGTCGCCCGTGTGCTCGGCGGTGGTCCGCAGGGCCTCGACCAGGCCGAGGGTGCCATGGCAGAGGGAGTCGTCGCGGACTCCTCCGACCGCGGCCGCCACGACGAGGTCCAGCCCGTGGGGGCGCCGGCGGTTCAGGTCCTCCGCGAGCCTGCGGCCGGCCGCCTCGGCCATGACGAGACCGGCGTTGCCACGGCACCAGGAGCCGGTGTCGAGACGCACGCCGGCGACGCGTTTGCGCGCCTCGGCCGCCCGGTCCAGCAGCTCCATGTCGCCGGTCAGGCTCGCGGCGGCGGTGAGCGCGTAGGCGCGGCCCGCCAGTCCGTGGGCGAATCCGGGGACGGCCGACTCCGCCATGTCGGCGAGGGTCGCGCCGGCGGCCCGGACGGCCTCCAGGGTCTCGGCGCCGGGGTCGGTCCGCTGGAGGGCGACGAGGGCCAGCGCCGCCCCGGCCGTCCCGGTCGCCACGTCCAGGGGCTGCGGGGTGTCGAAGGCGACGGTGAACGCCGGGACGAGACCGTGGGCGGACCGCAGGAGTTCCGGGGCGTCCCAGATCTCCTGCGTCCGGGTCAGGAGGTGGAGCACGCCGCCCAGTTCGGCGTAGGCCCCGATGTCCAGGCCCGCCAGTTCCTCCGGCTCGGGCATGTCGTCGGGGTCCAGGAGGGCGGCGAGGACGTCCTGGGCCAGCGCCCGGTAGCGGTCCGTCCCGGTGGCCCGTCCCAGCTCGGCGAGGAAGAGCGCGATACCGCTGACGCCGCCTCCCAGACCCATCCCGCTGGATTCCACGAGCCAGTAGCGGTCGGCCACCATGCGGAGCGACGGCCACTCGACGAGTCCCTCCTCGTCACGGATCACCGAGTCGCAGAGCCGGTCCCCGATGGCACGGGCCGCGGAGAGGGCCAGGTCCGGGTCGAGCCCGCCGGCCGTGGAACCGGGCGCGGAGGAGGCCGGCAGGCAGAGGTGGCCGCCCTCCTGGCGGGTGGTGAACGAGGTCTCGACGAACCAGATCTGCTCCCGCAGGTCCTCCTCCGAGAAGGACGCGAGGCGCTCCCGCACACCGTCCGCGCCGGCGCGTGTGAAGAAGTCCCGCCGCAGGACCCCGTGATGGTCCGCGATGTCGGTGCTGTCGGGGGCGGTCCGGAAGGCGGGTATGTCGCCGCTCGCGAGCTGACGCCACTCGCTGTCCTCGACGGCGTGCCCGGCGTCGTGCCGGGCGAGGCTCCCGAGGTGGGTGTGGCGGCGGTCCGGGTCCATCAGCAGGGCCGGGTCCCAGGACTCGGTGAGGACGGTGCGGTACTGGAAGGTGTCGCGCAGCACCGCCCGTACGGGCACCCCGGAGAACCGCGCCAGCGGTCCGTCGGGCCGCGACAGCGCCGGCCGTTGCGCGAGCAGCAGGCGATAGCAGTGGGTGAAGCCCGCGACCAGCTCGTCGGCCATCTCCTCCGGGGTGTGGCGGCGGCCCTCGACGGTGGGGCGGTTGCCGTACTCCTCGACCGGGTGGAACGCGGGGACCGGGGTCATGCGGTCGGTACCGGGATCGCGGTACTCGGTGCGGGGGTGGGCCCAGAACTCACCGGGCGCCGCACCGCCGGCCAGACCGCTCATCTCCATGGCGCGGACGCCGTGTTCGTCGGTGCGCACGAGCCGGTGCGGCAGGAGGCCCACCGCCAGCACGGAGTCGCGCAGCCGCCGCGCCACCACGTCCTCCGCGTCGTCCAGCCAGCCGGGGTCCGAGGACTCCGCGTGGAAGAGCGCCTCCAGGTCGAAGTAGACGGGGTCCTCACCCACCGCCACCAGGTTCTGGAAGTGCATGTCGTAGCCGCGCAGCAGGTGGAACACGGCGAGGAAGGCGCCCTGCCGCCAGTAGAAGCGCCGCAGGGCGTCGTCATCGGGGCACGGGGCCGGCGCGTAGTGCACCGACCAGCCGTGGGTGCCGCGGTCGAGGACGCGCGCCGGCCGCAGTCGGTGCGTCAGGCCCCGGTCGCCGAGCCAGTCGACGAATCCCGCGAACGCCGCGTCGCAGGCGAGGGAGCGGGGCTTGTAGACCACCTTGAGTCCCCCGCGGAAGGAGACGACGGCCACCGCCCTTCCCTCGTTGTGGGAGTCCCCCGCCCCGAAGTCGACGTCTTCCACATCGGCCGCGGAAGCCGCCGTCACCGCCAGTTCCTCGCGGAGCACGGGCAGGTCAGTCTCCAGGCGCGTCATGAATTCCAGCCGCGAGGCGGCCCAGCGGTCGAATTCCGCTACGAGTTCCCGGGCCAGCGCGGGATATCTCCGCAGCAGGGCGACCGCGGTCTCCGGGTCACGGAGCGAGGCGGTGAAACGCTCGAAACCCCGGGCCCCCGTGTCCGACCCGTTCGGACCGTCGGAGTCAGGGTCCCCCGCTGCCGATTTCAGCTCCTCCACCAGCACCGGCTTCACCATGGCCAGGAAACGGTCGGAAGGGAGTGCGTGAATCGCGCGGGAATGCTCCGGCAGGGGCGTTCCGGAACACGCCTCACCGAGCTGTCGGCGCAGTTTCTCCTGTGCCGAGACGGCGAGCGGACCGATCCACCCCAGGAGCGCCAGGTCCTCGTCGGCCGCCTCACCCGGCCAGGCACGGCCCGGAAGGCGGTGCCAGACGTCATGGAGGTCGCCGGTCGCGTGCGTGGTGCCCGAGGACGAGGGGTCCTGGCTGTGCGTCACATTTCACTCCGGAAGCAGTGATTCCATAAGGGCGGGCACGGCCTTCGCATACCGCCGGTGTCCGGGCGGAATCGGCGCGGGAGAAAGGCCGTACCAGGTATTCGACGCCTTCGGCCGGGGACGCCGCACACGCCCGGGAGAATGCCCATCTATACAACTCCTCACTCCATGCGACAAGTACGGACCGCACGCGATGGCGGGGGCCGTTCTGACGCCGCGTGAAAACGAGGAACAGTCGCCGCACTCCTGGCAATCCACGTTCGAACCGGACAAAAGGAAAGTCGATTCGGTGATGGACGAAACATCTGGTCGTGGCCGCTGCCGCCGTGGTTGACTCCAGTCGCCGGTGAGAACGGAAACGGTGGTACCGACGCCGCCGGACCCAGGCCGGCACTCCATCGAGAGAGAGGCACTTCCATGCGCAAGTACACGAAGCCCGCCGCGAAGACCGTCACCCAGGGCACCGTTCTGCGTGGCACGGCCTGATCATGGCCGTCGGTAGGTGCGCCCGTTCTTCGGGCGCACCTACCACCCCCAGTCGGACAAACGGTTGACGCGCCGCTGAAGGACTACACATGTGTGGACTCGCAGGATTTGCCCGGATCGACGGACAGGACCTCGGTCCAGAGCATGACGCCCTCCTCGACAACTTCGCCGACCTGCTGCACCACCGTGGCCCCGACGAGCGGGAGTTGCTGCGCAGCGGCCCGGTAGGCCTCGCCTTCACCCGGCTGTCCCTGGTGAACCCGCAGGACGGCACCCAGCCGCTCGTCAGCGACGACGGCAACCTCGTGCTGATCGCCAACGGCGAGGTGTACAACCACAAGGAACTGGCCGCCGGGCTCCCTTCGGACGTACGGCTGAAGACCGGTTCCGACTGCGAGGTCCTGCTCTACCTCTACCGCCAGCACGGCCTGGACTTCCTGCGCGACGTACGCGGCATGTTCGCGATCGTCCTCTGGGACCGGGCCCGTGGACAACTCGTCCTGGCGCGCGACCGTTTCGGCATCAAGCCCCTGTACTACCACCGCACCGACCAGCGGATTGTGCTGTCGTCCGAGATCAAGGCCCTCTTCGCCGATCCCGCGACCCCCCGCCGGTTCGCCTGGGACAGGGCCCTGTCCGTACCCACCGTCTCCGCTGCCCCGCGGTTCAGCGCGGAGCAGATGTGCACCTGGTTCGAGGGCGTGGAGAGCGTGCCCGCCGCCACGGTGCTCCGGGTGGACCTCCGCGACGGCAGGACGACGCGGCACCGCTACTGGGAACTGCCCACCGAGGCCGACGAGTCGACCAGCGTCGAGGGTTTCATCGAGCGGTACGGCGACCTGCTGGAGGAGTCGGTCCGGGACTGCGCGACCGCCGACACCGAGCTGGGCCTCTTCCTGTCCGGGGGCATCGACTCCTCGATCGTCCTGGCCCTGGCGCGGCAGCAGGCGGAGGGGATCCACACGTTCACCGCCCTCAGCGGCGGCACCCGCGCCAACGGCGATGCGGAGCACTCCAGTTGGCTGGCCCGCCAGTGGGACCTCCCCAACCACCAGGTCCTCTTCGAGCCCGGCCTCACGCCCACGCCCGAGGAGTGGCGGCGCCTGGTCTGGCTCACCGAGAGCCCCATGGTCGGGCCGGAGGTGTACTACAAGCACGAGCTCCACCGGTTCGCCCGTCAGGTGCGGCCGGAGCTGCGCGGCATGCTGCTCGGCGCCGCCAGCGACGAGTTCAACGGCGGCTACTCCGACGGCATGGGCGACGACTGGACCGGCTTCCTCGCCGGACTGCGCGGCATGAACCGCAGCACGCAGCTCGACCGGATGCCCGGCCTGCGGTACTGGTGGGGCGAGGGCGAGGCGTTCCTCTCCGACGACGCGCTCAACTCCCCGGGATCCGAACGGGAGAGCGACCTCTACGCCTCCTACGTGCGCTCCGAGTACCGCAAGGTCCAGCAGTACAACGTCTGGCACGAGGACCGGACCGCGGCCGGCAGCGGCGTCGAGGCCCGTGTGCCGTTCCTCGACCACCGGATCGTGGAACTCACCTCGTCCATTCCCGAGCGCCTCCGTCCCCGACTCCTGTGGGACAAGCGGATCCTCCGCGACGCCGTTGGCTCGCGGGTTCCGCGCCGGATAGCCGAACGGCCCAAGGTCGCCTTCTTCTACGGAGACGGCACCCACCACGCCTACGGCATGCTGGTGCGGCTGATGAACGGCAACGGGGGCGAACTGGTCGAGCGCGCCCTGGCGGCCCCGGGCGCCGATGCCTTCCTGGACGCCGACGGCATCCGGCGACGGCTGAGCGACTTCGCGGAGGGGACGAGCGATTCGCCCTCCGTGGAACTGCTGATGCGCATCGTCAACATGGGCCTGCTCGCCGAGATGGCGACGTCCGCGCCGCGGCTGGAGTCGATGGACGCGGGCCCGGTGCGCCCGGAACTCCGCGTGCACAGCGACCCGGTGGCCGATACCCAGGACATCTTCGAACCGGCCCGCGGCTACGACCTGGACGCGGTCCCCGTGTCCGCCAAGGGGCTCCTGCTCCTGTCGCACGCCAGTGGCGACCGGTATCTCGCGAACGACGGGCAGATCGAGTTCGTGCTCGAGGCGGACAGTCCGATCGTCGGCGTGCTGGAGCGGATCGACGGGACGTCCACGCTCGCCACGGTGCTCCGCGAGGCGGGCGTGGGACTCGATGCGGTGGCGGAGGAGCTGGATACGCTCGTCGACCAGCGGCTCGTCCTCTTCGTCGCCTAACGGGAGCGCGCATGTATGTCCAACGGTTCGAGGAGCAGCTGCTCCGTGGAGAGGCCACCGAACGCCCGCGCGGTCCGGAGTACGTGAGCCGTTTCGAACGCTGGGACGACCTGGCGAGCGTGCGCCGTCGACCTCGCCGGCACTTCGCCGCCGCCGAGCTGGAGCTGTACTTCCCGCCCGAGCTGTACCCGGTGGTGCGGCATCCCCTGGTCGCGGCGAAGGGGAGCGCCGTCGTGAAGGGGCTGCTCCTCCAACGGCTCTACGACTACCTGGAGTTCACGACGGAGCTGGAGACCCTCGCGGTCATCCCGGTCGCCACGAAGATCAGCCGGGGCCGTTCGGGGCTCTTCCTTCCCGGCCGCATGAGGTCGGACGCGTACAAGATCGTCACGGACGAGGCCTGGCATGCCCAGTTCTCGCACGAGTTCGCCTGCGAGATCGAGGTCGAGACCCGCGTGCAGTGGTCGTTGCGAGGGGCCCGTACTCCCCCGGCCTTCCTGCTGCGTCTCGATGAGATACGGGGTCGGCTGCCGCACAACGTACGGGGCGTCGAGGGCCTGTTGTTCGCCATAGTGAGCGAGACCCTGATCTCGGGCATGCTGTCCCACATCCCGCGCGACGACAGACTGCCGCTGTCCGTCCGCAACATCATCCGTGATCACGCGGAGGACGAGGGCCGCCACCACGTGTACTTCAGGTCCTTGCTCACCCATCTGTGGCCGGCGCTCGGGCGCACCGAACGGGAGGCCGTCGGTCCGCTGATCCCCGAGGTCGTCTACGCTTTCCTGGAGCCCGACTACGCGCAGACGGCCCGTCACCTGCGGGACATCGGTCTGACCGGTGAGGAGATCGACCAGGCCATCACCGAGAGCTGGCCGCCCGGCCGGCTCCGGAGCAGTGTCGCCGCCGCGGCGTCCCAGCTGACGCGCTATCTGAACGAGGTCGGAGCACTGCGGGACGAGCCCACCCTCGCCGCCTTCGAGGAGGCCGAGCTGCTGGGACCGGGGTACGAGAAGCTCAGCGACGCCTCCAGGGAGCTCGCCGGATGACGACCAGCCCAGCCGCCACGGGCGCCCGGACCGACTCCCGCACGTTCTGGCGCTTCTGGTTCGCCTCCACCGTGAGCCGCACCGGGACGAACATCACGGCGGTGGCCCTGCCGCTCGTGGCGCTGACCAACCTGAACGCCACCACCTTCCAGGTGACGCTGCTGGCCGCGGCGAGTCAGGCCGCCTGGCTCTTCCTGGGGCTGCCGGCCGGAGTCATCGTGCAGAAGGTGCCGCTGCGCGGCCTGCAGGTGACGATGGACCTGGTACGCCTGGTGGCCATGGGCTCCGTCCCGGTGGCCTGGTGGCTGGACCGGCTCACGTTCGAGCATCTGCTGCTGACGGCCCTGATCACGAGCCTGGCGAGCGTGCTCTTCGACATCGCCAACTCCACCTTCCTGCCGGCGCTGGTCTCCAAGGAGGAACTGACCGCGCGCAACAGCCTCATCTCGGGCACCGAGGCGGTCACCCAGACCGGCGCCCCGTCCGTGAGCGGACTGCTCATCAAGTTCGTGGGCGCGGTCAACGTTCTCGTCATCGACTGCGTCACCTACCTGGTGTCGGCCGTGGTGCTGTGGACGCTTCCCGAGCGCAGGCCCAAGGCGTTGCCGCAGGTCCCGGTGGCGGCGCTCATCCGCGAGGGCTGCGCCTTCGTGATGCGGCACCCCGTGATGCGGCCGTGCGTGATCTGGGCGACGGTGAGCAACTTCTTCACCGCGGCCCTGATGGCGCTGACCCCGCTCTACCTGGTGCGGGAGGTGGGCGCGTCCTCCACCGTGGTGGGGCTCGTGATCGCCGCGGACGGAGTCGGATCGCTGATCGGTTCGATGGTGGCGACCCGGCTCTCGGCACGGCTCGGCACCGCGCGTGCCATGATCGTTTCCGGGATCGTCGGCGGCGTCCTGGCGCTGGTGATTCCGATGACGACCACGCTGGGCAGCATCGGCTACTTCATCGGCGGCAACGCCGCCGTGGCAATGGCCGTGGTGATCGGCAGCATCATCACCCGGACGCACCGGCAGGTGGAGTCACCGCCGGAGCTCCTCTCCAGGGTCATGGCGACGGTGCGTTTCATCTCCTGGGGCGCACTGCCCCTGGGAGCCCTCCTGAGCGGTGTGCTCGCCTCCGCGCTCGGTCTGCGCCCCGCGCTGTGGATGGTATGCGCGGGCTTCCTGTTGGCACCGCTGGTGCTCATCATGAGCACCGTGCGGAAGCTCCACGACCTGAGCGAGGTTCGGGTCTGACACCGGACACGTCCAGCCCTTGTGGAAACGTCGCGAATAAGGAGAGAACAATCCCCATGGATGAGGTCGTCGAGCGAAGCGATTCCGTGCCGCGTCGGGTGCTGGGGATCAGAATCCGCCGGATGAAGGACGATTTCCTGATCGGGGACGAGGACCGGGCGTTGCTCATCGAGGACATCGCCGCGTTCATCTTCGCCTCGCTGGACGGCCGCCGGACCACCCTGGACGTGGCACGGCAGGTGGCCCAGGAGTACGGCATCGACGAGAAGCAGGCGCTGTCGGACGTCGTGGAGTTCCTCGGCGACCTGGCCGACCAGGGGATCGTCGAATGGTGAGAATCGTTGCAGGAGAGAGGCGTACGGCATGGAGAATATGACCGAGGAAGACTGGCTGGCTCCGCTGCGGGAGCGGCAGTTGATCCCCGAAGGAACCCAGGCCGCGTTCGTCGTCGGCTCCGTCGCCCGTGGCTGGCACAACCCGCGCAGCGACTACGACATCTACGTCGTCTCGAACCCGCTCCACACCGCGGAGACCAGCGACGCCACGCCGGTGCCGCTGGATCCCCCGTTCCTGAGCGTCGAGGTCTTCTACGCGCAGGAGAAGCGGTGGGAGGTGAAGTACTGGTGCGACGCGCAGATCGACCAGATGCTCGACAAGGTCTCGTGGGAGGCGTACGAACGGGGCACCATCGCGGGGAACGTTCTCGCACCCATCGAGGAACTCACCCTCGCCCGTCTCGTGCACTGCCTTCCCCTGATCGGCACCGCGTGGATCGAGGAGCGGCGGGGCCGCCTCGCCGGGACGGCGTTCCGCTCGTTCGTCATCGCCCGCTCCCTCGGGGAGGCGGACACGTACGTCGAGGACGCGCTGGGCCAGATGGAGGCGGGCGACCTGGAGAGCGCGGTGCTCTCGGCCCGGCTGGCCTTCGGCCATGCCGTCGACGCCCTCCTCGAGGGCGAGGGGGAGTTCGGCAGCCACCAGCCCAAGTGGCGGGCCAACAGGTTCAAGGCCGCCACTCCCGGGGTGCTCACCTTCGACGAGTACTGGGCGGTGGAGACCCTCCAGGCGTACGACAGCTCCGACCCGCTCCCCTGGATCAAGAACGTGCTCGCCCTGTGCCAGGACATCGCCATGCGGGTGGACGTCTCCTGACGGCGCACGGCCGGGCGCCGGGGTCCCGGACACCTACCTCACGGAGTAACGAACAGGGGATGACGAAGTGGCGCTACGAACTCGTGGTCGGTACGCGGCGTCGTGATCAGGATCGACGTCGACGAGGACACCCTGCGCACCGTTCGTCTGACCTTCAGCCCCCTGTGGGAGACCTTCGGCAGCATCGGTCTCCTCGCCCGCTACCGGGGCGAGACTCCCGCGCCGTACACGGAGTGGGCGCGGGCGGTGCGGCTCACCATGCCGACGGCGCTGGCCCGGGACCTGTCCGGGGTGCTGCGTGACTCCGGGCTGTCGCGTCTGGTCTCCGGCTTCGTGCCCCTGCCCGACCCCGCGCGGAGCACCTTCGCAGCCGAACTGGACCACCTGCGCCGCGCCAAGGGCAACCGCCCGGAGGAACGGCACCTCTACTCCCTGCTGACCCGGTACTGGGACTACGCGCTCGCCCCCCACTGGAACCGCATCCGCGCCTCCCTGGAGGAGGAGATCCAACTCCGGGGCCGCACGCTCGCCGTCGAGGGCCCCGAGGCGATGCTGGGCGAGCTGGGCGGCCGGGTCCTGTGGACCAGACCCCGCCTCACCGTGCCCTACCACCGGGACCTGGACCTGACGATCACGAAGTCCCGGCTGCTCCTCGTCCCCACCGTGTTCTCCGGCGGTCTGAGACTGCTGGTCGAGGACCGTGACGGGGTGGCCATGTCCTACCAGGCACGGGCCACCGGCCGCCTGCGGGTCCTGACAGCGGGAGCCGACGGCGGCCGCGACGAGGACCGGCTCGCACTGCTGCTGGGGAAGGGCCGCGCACAGGTGGTGCGCGCCCTCGAACTGCCGATGACGACCACCGCCGTGGCGGAGTCCCTGGGGCTGGCGAAGAGCACCGTCTCGCAGCACCTGGCCGTGCTGTCCGGCAGCGGACTGGTGTGGAAGCAGCGCATCGGCGCGAGCGTCTTCTACCAACTCGACCAGAGCGGGCTCGCGTTGCTGAGGCAGTTGGGCTGACGGGGGTTCGAGGCGGGCCGGGGGTCGGGGCGGGCCTGCCCGACCGGAACCTCTGCCGCCCGATCCGGCCTCTCCCCTCTGCCCCTGTCCTAGAATGTACGAGATCATCTGCGGCCCGACGGGCTTCCGTTCCGCGACAGCGGACTGAAGAGGACACGCCCCCACCCGCACGAGCTACTTCGTGCTGCCTGGGGGCATTCCTTGCTGTTCCGCGAGTCCGCCGCGACCGTTGCCGCCCGCAACCTCGAAGGGACGCTGGCGGCGCACCTGATGGAGAACTTCCAGCACGCGCACGGCCACCGGCCCGGAGCATCCGAGGTGCGGTCCTGGGAACGCAGCATCCCCGCCCTCACCGGTGCGCTGCTCGATGCCGGACTCGGCGACGTCGAGATGCTGATCGAGTACACCCTCCCCCTGACCAGCAAGCGTGCCGATGTGCTCCTCGCCGGGGTGCACCCGTCGACCGGGGAACCGTCGTACGTCGTGGTCGAGCTCAAGCAGTGGAGTCAGGCCTTCGCCGAGGAGGAGAACCCCCTCCTCTGCCGGATAGACGCCTACCCGCGTCCGGTCCTCAACCCGATCGAGCAGGTCCGCGGTTACTGCTCCTATCTGGTCTCGTTCAACGGCGCGCTGGAGCGGACGCCGGAGGCGCTGGCCGGGGTGGCGTTCCTGCACAACGCGACGGAGTTCGGGATCAGTTCCCTGCGTGAGGTCCCCGAGGACCTCCAGGGCCGCATGTTCACCGCCGAGCAGCGCGGGGCGTTCCTCGACTTCCTGCGTTCGCGGCTCGCGCCCAAGTCCGGTGCGGGCGCCGCCGACCTGCTCGCTCAGGGCCGGACGCGCCCGTCGAAGCAGCTGATGGCCGTGGCGGCGGCCGAGGTCCGGGACCGTGAGCAGTTCGTCCTCCTCGACGAGCAGCGGATCGCCTACGAACTGGTCCTCTCCGCGGTGCGCAAGGCCAAGCGGTCGAACCACAAACAGGTGGTCGTGGTGACCGGCGGCCCGGGTTCCGGCAAGAGCGTCATCGCGCTGTCGCTCCTCGGCGAGCTGTTCCGGCGCGGGGATACCGCTCTGCACGCGACCGGTTCGGCGTCGTTCACCAAGACGATGCGCAAGGTGGCCGGCGCCCGGAAGCCCGAGGTGCAGCAGCTGTTCAAGTACTTCAACAGCTTCATGGCGGCCGAGCCGAACGACCTCGACGTCCTCATCTGCGACGAGGCCCACCGGCTCCGCAGGACGTCCGCCAACCGCTACACCAGGGCCGAACTGCGCTCCGACCGCCCGCAGGTGGCGGAACTGATCGACGCGGCCCGGGTGCCGGTGTTCCTCCTCGACCAGCACCAGGTGGTGCGCCCCGGCGAGATGGGCACCAAGGAGCAGATCAAGGACGCCGCCGCCGCGCAGGGCCTCGACTGCGTCGTGGTGGAACTGGACAGCCAGTTCCGTTGCGGCGGGAGCGAAGCCTATGTGCGGTGGGTAGCGAACCTGCTCGGCCTCGAGGGCGACGAGCCGACCGCCTGGAAGCCGGACGGCAAGGTGGAGTTGCTCATCGCCGACAGGCCGCAGGAGCTGGAGGACTTCCTCGTCGCCCGCCGCGAGGAGGGCGAGGGGAAGAAGTACAGCGCGCGCATGGCGGCCGGGTACTGCTGGAAGTGGACCACGAAGATCACACCGGAGATGACCGAGCTGCCTCGCGACGTCGTCATCGGCGACTGGTCACGGCCCTGGAACGTACCCGGCGACCGGTCCCTGTTCGGTGCCCCGTCGGCACCGCTCTGGGCCAACGATCCAGCCGGTTTCGGCCAGGTGGGCTGCGTGTACACCGCCCAGGGCTTCGAATACGACTGGTCGGGCGTGATCATGGGACCTGACCTGGTGTGGCGCACCGACCGGTGGGTGGTGGACCGTACCGCCTCGAAGGATCCGATCTTCACCAGGGCGACCCCGGACGCCGAGGTCCACCGTCTCATCCGCAACACGTACAAGGTGCTGCTGACCCGCGGGATGGTCGGGACGATGATCTACTCCACTGATCCCGAGACCCGCGAGAAGCTGCGCTCACTCGTCCACCCGGAGACGGGGGTCAGGGTGGCCGTTCCCGCGTGATCCGGTGATCGCGAAAGCAGTGGTCCGTCACCTCGGATGAGCCGGGACGAGATGTGAGCGTCGACTCCACGCCACAAGGTTTCGTGGCGTTCCACGGCGTCGGCCTGTTTCGCGGGGCGAGCGAGGACTCCAGGCGGGAAGCCCGTGATCGCCCTCATCAATCGGTCCACCGAATTGTTCACTTACACCATCGATAAGAGCGGCCCCACCATTACAGTCACTCTCCCCGCACTCGATCGAATTCTGCATCCGCGCATCCTGACCCCGTCGTGTCCTCCACGGCGGTCGTCGGGTTCGCGCGCCCGAGCGTCCGTCCGTCGCGTTCAGAGCGCTGTCGCGTCCGCCGTGACGGCGCGGTCGACCTGAGCGGGGGACAGCGCGTGCTCGATCGCCAGGGTGCCGGCGCCGATCGCGCCCGCGTTCTCGCCGATCCGGCTCGGCTCGATCCGCAGGACGTCGGTCGCCAGCGGGTTGGACCGGCGGTAGACCGCCTCGCGGACGCCCGCGAGGAGTTGGTCGTGCACGGCGGCGAGGGCGCCGCCGACGACGACCGTCTCCGGGTTGAAGAAGTTCACCAGCCCTGACAGCACCTCGCCGACCGCGCGACCGGCCTCCCGGACCGTCCTGACGGCATCACGGTTGCCCTCCCTGACCAGCTGCACGATGTCGAGGCTCCCCGCGGCCTCCAGCCCCAGATCGCGCAGCTGCTCGGCCAGGGCCGAACCACCCGCGATGGCCTCCAGGCAGCCGGAGTTGCCGCAGCGGCACGGCTCGTCCCGCTCTCCGACGCGGATGTGCCCGATGTCTCCGGCCGACCCCTGCGCACCCCGGTGGATACGGCCGTCGGCGACGATGCCGCAGCCGATGCCGGTGCCGACCTTCAGGTACAGCAGGTGCAGAGTGTCGGGCAGGGCACGGCGTTGCTCGGCCAGGGCCATGACGTTCACATCGTTGTCCACCAGTGCCCGGACGCCGAAGCGTTCCTCGAAGAACTCGGGAATGGGGTAGTGGTGCCAGCCCGGCATGATCGGCGGATCCACCGGGCGCCCGGACGAGAACTCCACCGGGCCGGGCACGCCGACGCCGATGGCCCGCAGCGTCCGCGACGCCGTCCCGTCGGTTTCTTCGAGCAGCGTGCGCAGGGTCCGCTCGACGTGGCCGAGAACCGCCTCGGGCCCGTCCGCGATGGTCAGCGGGTCCTCGCAGACCGTGAGCAGGGTGCCACTGATGTCCAGCAGCCCCACTCGGCAGTGCGAGGCCCCGATGTCGACACCGGCGACGGCGTGGTCGCGCATGCGCAGGGAGAGTCGGCGCGGTGGGCGGCCCCCGGTAGAGGGCGCATCGGTGTCCTCGTCGACGAAGCCATGAGCGATGAGGACATCGACACGTTGGGAGACGGTGGAGCGGGCGAGTCCGGTACGCCGGGCGATCTCGGCGCGTGTGACGGCTACGCCGGAACCGATCAGCGCCAACACCTCGCCGGGCGTCTGCCCGGCGGGCGAACCCGACGCGGAGCGGTGGTCCGAAGACAGCGGCGAGAAGAAGGATGCATTCACCAAAGCAACTTTAGAGATCGTCTCGATCGCGGACCATACTTTGTTCGATGACCAAGCAAAGCCATGGTTATTTCGTCGCAGCAATTCTTGCTTTATCTATTGACAGGACAAAGTTGGCTCGCAATCCTGCCGAGCATGCTGACGATGAGCAGTGTCTCGAAGAGCTTCCTCGGGGCGAGGGTGTTACACGGGGTATCACTCGACCTGGAACCGGGCGAGGTCCACGCCCTGGTCGGAGAGAACGGCGCGGGCAAGTCCACGTTGATGAAGGTGCTCGCCGGGGAACACGCCCCTGACGAGGGCACGATCACCCTCGACGGCACCACCCGTTCCTTCGCCCACCCCGTACAGGCACAAGCCGCCGGAATCGCTCTCATCCATCAGGAGTTCGCCCTCCTCCCCTACCGTACGGTCGCGGAGAACGTCTTCCTGGGCCGTGAGCCGGTGCGCCGGGGACTGGTCGACAGGCGGGCCATGGAGCGGCGCACCGCCGAGTTGCTCGCCGAGCTGGACGAGACCGGGATCGACCCCCGTACACAGGTCAAGGAGCTGTCGGTGGCCCGGCAGCAGACGGTGGAGATCGTCAAGGCCCTGGCCGCCTCCGAGGTTCGCGTCCTGGTCATGGACGAACCGACCGCGCCCCTCGCCGACCACGAGGTGGAGCGGCTGTACGCACTGATCCGCCGGCTCGCCGCCCGCGGCATCGGCATTCTCTACATCAGCCACCGCCTGCGAGAGGTCTTCGACCTCTCCCAGCGCATCACCGTGCTGAAGGACGGCCGCAAGGTCGCCGCCCTCACCACCGCCGAGACCACACCCGACGAGGTGGTGCGGGCCATGGTCGGTCGTGAACTGGGTTCCTACTACCCGCCCCGCGCCGAGCCCGGAGAGATCGGCGAACCGCTCCTGACCGTCACCGACGCCGGCAACGAGCGCCTCACAGGCATCGGGCTGACCTTGCGCGCCGGCGAGGTCACCGGGGTCGCCGGTCTGCAGGGTTCGGGCCGTACCGCGCTGGTGCGGGCCCTGTTCGGCGCCGCGCCCTTCACCCGCGGCCGGATGACCTTGGCCGGCCGGCCGCTGCTGCCCGGCAGTCCGCGGCAGGCGATCCGCGCCGGCATCGCGCTGGTCACCGAGGACCGCAAGGCCGAGGGGCTGGCGCTGCGTCAGTCCGTGCTCGACAACGCCCTGCTCGTCACCCGGGCCGTGTCGGGCGTCGGAAGACAGGAGGTCGGCGGCTTACTGGAGCGGGTCGCGCTGCGCTCCCGCGGCCTGGACCAGGAGGTGCGTTACCTCTCCGGGGGCAACCAGCAGAAGGTGGTCATCGCCAAATGGCTCGCCGCCCGTCCCCGGGTGCTGCTGTTCGACGAACCGACCCGTGGTGTCGATGTCGGCGCGAAGTCCGCGATCCACACGCTCGTGCGCGAACTCGCCGGGGAGGGCCTGGCCGTGCTCATCATCTCCTCCGAACTGCCCGAGCTGATCGGGATGAGCGACCGGATCCTGGTGATGGCCGAGGGAGCGCTGGTGGGTGAACTGCCTGCGGGCGCCACCGAGGAGGACGTCATGCGGCTGGCGACCGAGGACACCGCCGGCCGGATCGAGGGGAGTGCCGCATGACGGCCGTCCCCGGCGGATCCGCGGCACCGGTCGCGCCCCGCAGGCCGAACGCCCTGGGCCGCATGCGCCTCGGCGACCCCGTGGTCGCCGTGTGGCTGGCCGCCCTCGCGGTCACCCTCATAGGCTGGATCGTCGTGACCGCGGACGGCGGCGAGTTCATGACGCGATCCACCGTCACGGGCATCCTCCAGAACTCGGTCGCCCTGGGCCTGGTCGCGGTAGGCCAGTCGGTGGTGATCGTCACCGGATCCCTCGACCTCTCCGTCGCGTACCTCGTCAGCCTCGGGACCCTGGTCGCCGCGGAGATGATGGAGAGCGGCAGCGTCCTCACCGCGATCCTGGCGGTCCTCGCGCTGTCCGCCGCGGTCGGCGTCGCGAACGGGCTGATCGTCACCGGGCTGAAGGTCAACGCGTTCATCGCGACGCTCGGCATGGCGTTCATCCTGCGCGGCTACATCGAGGACACCTACACCGGCCCTGCCGGCCATGTCCCCGCCTCCTTCCGGCGGTTGGGCTACGACCGCATCGGCTTCGTGCCGGTCTCCGTGCTCCTGCTGATCGCGGTCGCCGTCGTCGCCTGGCTGATCACCCGGCGCACCCGCGTCGGCCACCACATGTACGCCACCGGCGGCGACGAGCACGCCGCCCGGCTGTCCGGCGTCCGCACCGGACGCACCGTCGTTCTCGCGCACGTCCTGTGCTCGCTGTGCGTCGGGGCCGCCGCCCTGTTCCTCGCCGCTCGGCTCGGCGCGGGCGCCCCCTGGGCGGGCACGGACGCCCGCTACGACCTGGAGTCGATCGCCGCCGTCGTGCTCGGCGGCACAGCGCTCGCCGGGGGACGCGGCGGAGTGGCCGGCACCCTCGGCGGCGTCCTGGTCCTCTCCGTGCTGGACAGCATCTTCAACCAGCTCTCCGTCGACCCGTTCTTCAAGAACGTCGTCCGCGGCGTCGTCATCATCGCCGCCGTCGCCCTCTACGCCCGGCCACGCCGGGGCCGGGCCTCCGGACGGCCGCGCCGCGGTGGCCGGGGACCGGCGAAACAGGGCGGGGCGCCGGGCGCCCCGGGGCAGGAGCAGTCCGCATGACCGCCACCACGACCGGGACCCACACCCCGAACACCGCTGTCCGGGCGGTCCGCCGCCTGGGCACCGGCGCTCCCGTCTACGGACTCCTCGTCGTCCTGCTCGCCGCCCTGGCGATCACCGACCCCGGCTTCTACGGGCCCGACAGTTTCCTCGCCTTCGTCAAACGCGCGGCACCGCTGGTGATCCTCGCCGCGGGCCAGTACCTCGTCATCGTCTCCGGTGGCTTCGACCTCTCCGTCGGCGCGGTGGTGACCGCCGGAGTGGTGGTAGGGGCCGAGTTCTACGGCTCGTACCCGGACGCCCCCTGGCTGCTCGTCACCGCCGGTCTCCTGGCGGCCGGGGCGGTGGTGGGGCTGGTGAACGGGCTCATCACCACCAGGCTCCGGGTGCCGTCCTTCATCACCACCCTCGGCATGATGCTGATCCTCGAGGGTGCCGTCTTCTACTGGACCGGCGGCTCCCCGCAGGGCGTACTGCCCCAGAGCTTCAGAGAGTTCGGCCGTGGCACCGCGGGCGGCTGGCTGCCCTGGGCCGTGCCTGCCTGCGTCGTGGTCGGCGCCGCAGCGGTGTGGCTGATGCGCTCCGACTTCGGCCGCACGCTCCTCGCCACCGGGGACAACGAGCGCGCGGCGAACCTCGCGGGCGTTCGCGTCCCCCGCGTCCGCACTCTCGCGTTCGTGCTCTCGGGCACGGCCGCCGCCCTGGCGGCGGTGCTGGTCGCGGGCTTCTCCGGTGTCTCCGCCCAGGCCGGCCGCGGCCTGGAGTTCGAGGCCATCACCGCGGTCGTGCTCGGCGGGGTCCTCCTCGGCGGCGGGCGCGGGTCCGTGGTGGCCGCCATGGCCGGGGCCTTCTCCCTCCAGGCGCTTTTCACACTCCTCAACCTCCAGGGCGTCTCGGGCGCGCTGGAGTCCACCGTCCAGGGCGTCATCGTCATCACGGCCGTCGGTCTCGGAGCCACCGGGCGGCCGGGACTGAAGCGCTTACGCCGTCACCGTTCACAACCATCGGGAGGCACCTCCTCATGAGTCGCGCACCTCGCACCGCACGATCCGGCCGCTACGCCCGTCCAGCCGTCCCACTCGCCGCCCTGCTGGCCGCGGCGTTGCTGTCGTCCTGCTCGTCCGACGTGCCGGAGGACGACGCGGCGGGCGGCGCCACCGCCTCGGCGCAGTCCCAGAAGTCCGGTGGGGAGTCGAAGTTCTTCGACCCGGCGGCGTACGAGCGCCAGCTCGCGCTCGCCGGGGCGACGCCTCAGGGACCGGCGGACAAGCCGTGGGAGCAGATGCTGAACCCGGAGATGACCGACACGTCGAAGTACGCCAAGGCGGGCGGTGCCAAGGACGTCCACCTCTGCTTCTCCAACGCCGGCGTCTTCAACCCGTGGCGGCAGGTGGGGCTCAGAAACATGAAGGCGGAGGTGAAACTGCACGAGGAGATCACGGACTTCACCGTTCTGGACGCGCAGGGCAAGGACGACAAGCAGATCTCGGACATCCAGGAGCTGTCGGGCCAGGACTGCGACGCGCTGATCGTCTCGCCCAACACCACCGCCACCCTCACTCCGGCGGTGCAGGAGGCCTGCGGAAAGATACCGGTGATCGTCTTCGACCGGGGCGTGCAGACCGACTGCGGGGTCACCTTCATCAGCCCCATCGGTGGCTATGCCTACGGTGCCGCGGCAGCCGACTTCCTGGTCGACAAGGTGGACCGGGGTGGCAAGATCGTCGCGCTGCGCATCTCGCCCGGTGTGGACGTCCTGGAGAACCGGTGGGCCGCCGCGGAGAAGGCCCTCGACAAGGCCGGACTCGAGGTGGCCGAGGTGAAGTTCACCGACGGCGACCCCTCGAAGACCAAATCGATCGTCGCCGACGCACTCGCCCGGCACGGCACGATCGACGGGGTCTGGATGGACTCCGGTGCCACCGCCGTCGCGGCCGTCGAGGCATTCGAGGACGCGGGCAAGGACGTGCCACCGATCACCGGTGAGGACCAGCAGGACTTCCTCCAGGCATGGAAGGACAAGGACCTCACCGCCATCGCACCGGCGTACCCGACCTTCCAGTGGCGGACGCCCGTCATCGCCGCACTGCGCGTTCTGGAAGGTCAGGAGGTCCCGAAGCAGTGGACCCTGCCGCAGCCGGTCGTGACCGAGGACAACTTCGACCAGTACTACAAGGAGGGCATGCCGCCCCTGCACTACGGCGCCTGCGGCTGCGAGAAGCTGCCCGGGTACCCCGGTGACTGGGGGGGCAAGTGAGTCCGGCCACGCGGCGCGCGATCGGCGCCAACCCCTGGATCTGGCACTCGCCGGTCACCGAGAAGGCCCTCGCCGAAGTGCTGCCGCGCCTGGCCGCGTGGGGCTTCGACTGCGTCGAGATCCCGCTGGAGCAGCCCGGCGACTGGCAGCCCGCCACCGCAGCCGAGCTCCTGGGCGACCAGGGCCTCACGCCCGCCGCGGTGCTCGCGGTGATGCCACCGGGACGCGATCTCGTCCGCGCCGGGCCCTCCGTGGTCCGCGCCACCCAGGACTATCTGCGGCAGTGCGTCGACGCGGCCGCGCGGATCGGTGCCCCGGTCGTCGCCGGCCCCGTCTACACCGCCGTCGGGCGCACCTGGCAGATGGACGACGCCGAGCGGACGTCGGCGTACGAGCAGTGGCGGGAGAACATCGCGCCGGTCGTCGCGCACGCCGCCGAGGCGGGCGTCCGGATTGCCGTCGAGCCGCTCAACCGGTACGAGACGAGCCTGTTCAACACCGTCGACCAGACGGTGGCGGCGATGGACGGGCTGCCCGCCGGCACCATCGGCATCGCTCTCGACACGTACCACCAGAACATCGAGGAGCGCTCACTGCCCGACGCCGTACGCCGGGCCACCGGCCGCATCTTCCACGTCCAGGTGTGCGCCAACGACCGGGGCGCACCGGGGGACGACCATCTGGACTGGCCGGGCTTCCTCGACGCCTTGGACGACGAGGGCCACCAAGGGCCGCTGTGCATCGAGTCGTTCACCGCGCACAACGCGACCATCGCGGTCGCCGCCTCCGTGTGGCGGCCGCTCGCCCCCAGCCAGGACGCCCTCGCCACCCGGGGCCTGGCCTTTCTCCGGAAGGCTGAACGCCGCCCCGCCCGACCGGCCTTCTCCCACCCGCCGTCGGCCTGACACGCCGGCCAGTCGCTCATGTCTCACGCGTCCAGTCCGGATTCCCCCAGATTTCCCCCGTCCGATCCACGACCGCAGGAGCCGCACATGAGATCAACGACGACGAGATGGGTGCTGAGCTTAGTCAGCTCCGCCCTCCTCGTGGCCGGCCTGGCCACACCGGCCAGCGCCCATCCGGAAGGCTTCCACGTCCTCCTGTTCACCAAGACCGCGCCGGGCGCCTACCGGCACGACTCCATCCCGGCCGCCATCACGATGTTCGACCAGGTCGCCGCCGACCGCGGATGGGAGCTGACCAAGAGCGAGGACGCAGCCGTCTTCAACGACGCCGACCTCGCCGAGTACGACGTGGTCGCCATGGTCCAGACCTCCGGCATGGTCTGGGAGACCGACGCCCAGCGCCAGGCCGTGCAGGAATACGTGCACAACGGCGGCGGCATCGCGGCAGTCCACAACACGCTCGACATGGGCATCGAGAACGACTTCCCCTGGTGGGACGAGCTCGTCAACGGCGGCGCCCACATGCCCGCGCATTCGCCCGGCAGTCTCCAGGGCACCGCCAAGGTCGCCGACCGGGTCCACCCCTCCACCTCGCACCTTCCCGACCGCTGGGTACGCACGGAGGAGTGGTACAACTTCGACCCGAACCCGCGCGGCGATGTGCACGTACTGGTCACAGCCGACGAGACCACGTACGACCCGGGCAGCGAGGCCATGGGGGCCGACCACCCGATCTCCTGGTGCCGCGACGCCGAGGGCGGCAGCGTATGGGCGACCGCCATGGGCCACGACGCGGGCAGCTACTCGGACCCGCAGTTCCGTGACCACGTGGTGGGCGGCGTCGAGACCGCGGGCGGCAAGGTCGAGGCGGACTGCGGCCCGACGACCTGGGCCGACTACGAGAAGGTCCCGCTGGACGAGAACACCACCGGCCCCGCGGCCCTGGACATCGCCGACGACGGCCGGGTGTTCTACGCCGAGTACGGCGGCAAGGTGAAGGTCCACAAGCCCGACAGCGGCGATGTGGTCACCGCCGCCACGATCGACGTGTACACCGGCGGCGAGGACGGACTGACCGGCCTGGCACTGGACCCGGACTTCGCCACCAACGGCTGGATCTACCTGATGTACTCGCCGGCCGGCGGCACCGAGGACATAGCCCGCGTCTCGCGGTTCACCGTCAACGGCGACAGCCTGGACGAAGCCAGCGAGAAAGTCGTCATGGAGGTCCCCTCGTCACGCCAGTCGCCGGAACCCGGGCACACGGGCGGCTACATCACCTTCGGGCCCAACGGCAACCTCTACATAGGCACCGGCGACGACACCGAGCCGTTCCGCTCCGACGGCTACAGCCCGATCGACGAGCGCCCGGGGCGCGCCGACAACGACGTCCAGCGCACCTCGGCCAACACCAACGACCTGCGCGGCAAGATCCTTCGCATCCACCCGGAGACCAACGGCACCTACACCGTCCCGGCGGGCAACATGTTCGCCCCGGGCACGGCCCGGACCAAGCCCGAGATCTACGCGATGGGCTTCCGCAACCCCTTCCGGTTCTCGGTCGACCCTGCCGACGGCACCCTGTACGCCGCCGACTACGGACCCGACGCGGGCTCCGACAACGCGGACCGGGGACCGGCGGCGATCGTCGAGTGGAACATCATCGAGCAGCCCGGCTTCTACGGCTGGCCGTACTGCGTCGGCGACAACATCCCCTACCGGGACTACGACTACGCCACCGGCCAGTCCGGGCCCGACTTCGACTGCGCCGCCCCGGTCAACGACTCGCCCAACAACACCGGCATCACCAACCTCCCGGCTGCCCAGAAGGCGGACGTCTGGTACGGCAACGGGGCCAACGGCGGGAAGTTCCCCGAGATGGGCGACGGCGGGGAGGCGCCCGCCGCGTTCCCCGTTTACCACTACGACCCCGACAACCCGTCGGAGACGAAGTTCCCGGCCTACTTCGACAAGACACCGTTCTTCGGCGAATGGTCGCGCAACAACCTGCACGAATTCCGGCTGGACGACGACGGGAAGCTGCTCAAGATCAACGACTTCCTGCCGGACCTGAGCTTCAAGTCCCCGATGGACATGAAGTTCGGCCCTGACGGCGCGATGTACCTGCTGGAGTGGGGAAGCGGCTTCGGCCGGGACAATCCGGACGCCGGCCTCTACCGCATCGACTACAGCTCGGGTGACCGGCGTCCCCTCGCCGTGGCCACCGCGACCCCCACGTCCGGGCCCGCACCGCTGACCGTGAAGTTCTCGGCTGAGGACTCGAGCGACCCCGAGGGCGGCACACTCACCTACCACTGGGACTTCGGGGATGGTGCGACCTCCGACCAGGCGTCCCCCACGCACACCTATACGGCGAAGGGGCAGTTCACCGCCCAGCTCACCGTCACCGATACCGGCGGCCGCGACGGCACCGCCAACCTCACCGTGACCTCTGGCAACACGGCGCCGACCGTCGAACTCTCCCTGCCGAACGGCGGCATGTTCGACTGGGGCGACCGGATCCCGTACACGGTGGACGTCACCGACCCGGAGGACGACGCGATCGACTGCACCAAGGTCAGAACCGTGCCCTCGCTCGGGCATGACGAGCACGCGCACGACACCGACGCGATCACCGGCTGCTCGGGCACCATCGTCCCCGAGACGGACACGGCCCACGCCGACCTGAACGTGTCGTACGTCGCTTCCTCCAGCTACACGGACAAGGGCGCCTCCGGAGCACCCGCCCTGGCCGGCAGCGACAAGGCGGTACTCCAGCCCAAGCACAAGCAGGCCGAGTTCTACACCCGGCAGTCCGGCATCCGGGTCGTCTCACAGGGCGGCGCGGAGTCCGGTGGCCGGCTAGGCGACATCAGCGACAACGACTGGGCCTCCTACGCTCCGGTCAACTTCACCGGGATCGACAAGGTCTCCCTGCGGCTGTCCTCACCCTCGGGCGGAGGCACGGTCGAACTGCGCGACGGGTCACCGACCGGGGCGCTGATCGCCACGGTGCCGGTCCCGAGCACCGGCGGCTGGGACGACTACCGGAGCACACCGGCGGTCGACGTCACCAGGCCCGACGGAACGACCGAGCTCTACCTGGTCTTCAAGACCGCGGCGGCCGACTCGTACGACATCGACTCGGTCACCTTCGTCGGGAAGGGCGTCGCTCAGGACGCCCCGTCCGCCCCGGTGCAGATCGCCGGAATCGGCGGGAAATGCGTCGACGTCAACGGCCGGAGCGCGACGAACGGCGCCAAGGTCCAGTTGTGGAGCTGCAACGGCGGGGACAACCAGAAGTGGCAGCCCGACGGCGCCACACTGCGGTCGATGGGCAAGTGCCTCGATGTGGACGCCTGGGCCACGGCCGACGGGACCAGGGTCCAGCTGTGGGACTGTCATGGCGGCGCCAACCAGGACTGGTCCATCCAGTCGGACGGCACCATCCGCAATCGCGGCGTCTGCCTGGACACGGACGGGAGCAATGGGGCGGACGGACTCCCGTTGGTCATCAATCGGTGCGATGGCCGCGCGTCGCAGAAGTGGACGGTGACGTGACCGGACAGGACTGACAGGCAGTCGCGGAGCGGGGGCCGGCCCCCGCTCCGCGACTCCGGTGCACGCCTCCCCGACTTTTCAGGGACTTCCGGCCTCATCGGTCGGCACGAGCGGGGATCAACCCCATGGGCACCATCAGGCCCCGGGTCTCCCCAGCCCGCACAGCGCTCTGCGCCGTGCTCGATGAGAGCTGGGCAAGTACTCCGACGCAGGCGGTGCCGGCACCGAGGCCGAGAAGTTCGCCCAGGCGGGGCGACGACGACGGCGGCGACGACATCCTGCGGGGCTTGATGGAGGGCATGCCCGAAATCGTCCGGGATCTCCTCCATCCCCTGTGCAAGCACGTGTTCCGGATCGGCAGGGTGGCAGACGTTTACCCCTATCCGGAACAGCATTATCTCAACTCGCTCTGCCACAGATGGATGAGAGTGTCCGTCACTGCATCGCTGGGGGCGGACCAGCTCACCCAGGCTGTCGGTGCCATCACCAACCACCAGCAGGCCGAGTGGGAGGCCGCGATGCGGACCTTCTGCAGCGCCCTCTGGGGAGGAACGGCCCGGGGGCAGCGACAGCACGGCTACCAGTGGGCGCAGACCAGCGGCGCCGGCCTGCTCCTGTCGTTCGACATCAAGACGGTATTGAACCTCGACACCGGCAAGCTGAACGGGATCGTCGCCAAATACACCGGCATCCTGGACGGCCTGACCACCCGAATGACGGCACGGAAAGGGCCGCTGGACGAGGCTTACCGCAGGGCCCCCCAAGTTCGAGGCCGGCGTCGCCCGTGCGCACGGCTTCGGCACCCGGGCCCTGGAGGAGTTCAAGGACTCGAAGGTCTGGCTGAAGGTCGATTCGAACGGCAGCTACGACCTGAACCTCGCCGCCAACGAATACATGGCAGGCGGCCACACTTTGGACAAGCACGTCGGCAAGACGGACGAGCAGTTGGCGCAGCGCCCGCGTGATCAGCAGGGGAACGGTCCTACCCCCGCCTGGCCGCACGGCAAGCCGAAGCCCAGCGCCTCCTCGGCCTTCCCGAACTACCGGCGGGCAGAGGAGCTGACCGAGTACAACCTCAACAAAAAGCACGTCCGCTATCGAGCTTTGGGTCAAGGGCCCTCCCCCGCCGGGGGAGGGCGAAGTCAGAGACTTCCACTCGACCGCGCCGAACAGCGAGACCAGCGGCCGCAGTGTGAGCAAACAGCCGGTAGACCTCAACGACCCGCTGTCCGGCTACAAACAGGGCGGCATGAATGCCAGGTCTTACGACGTCACAGGTATCGACACGCGGCTCCGGTACGACAGCAGCCGCACTCCGCCGTTCACCGTCATGACGTCGATGCCCTCCAAGTCCTAGCGCACGCCGAGAAAGGCCAGCACCACATGCCTCTCGAACAGAATTCTTGGGAAGCCGCCGTACGCCACCTGTTCGAGGACGCGTACCCGTACGACGCCACCGGCCCACGCCGGCACGAGGACTGGGTCCTTGATGTCCTCAAGCTGATGGCTCGGGCCGTACCGGACCCCCGGGGCTGGACGGGTCTCGACGATTCGGCGCAGGACCCGGAGCGCGAGGGGTTTGCCACGTACCCGTTCGCTGTGCACCCCCCGGAATACATCGCGCAGCGTCTCCGCGAGATCGATCGGGCCAGCGCCGAGAACCTGCTGCTGGCCCTCACGGACGACTGCTGCACCCTGTCCAACCTGAAGCGCTTCACAGAGAGCGAAGGAGAATTGCGGGCGATGGCGAGGACGATCCTCGCACGTTACGGCGACGAGGCCACTTATCACACCAACGTCAGCCGGCCCGGCCCTGTGCCGGGAGCACTCGACTTCACGACGTCGCACTGGGGGTACAACCCCCTGAGCGTGTACTCGGAGGACTGCGGCCTGATCGTCGTCTCGGACACTGAGGTCGGCATGTTCTGGAACTTCTCCGACTACTGAACCATTTGCCGCTCGTACGAGCGCAGGGTCCGACCAGGTGATTAGAAAGGATGCCCCGTGCTGACCCGTTCCGCCTCCTACCCCGACCGGGAGACCGCCCAGTGGGCCACCCAGCAGGTGGTGACCGCCAACTGATCCGGCTGAGCAGTCGCGGAACGGGCTCTCCACAGCCGCAGGATGGCACGGACATGGACAGCACCTCAGGGCCGAGCCCTGGCGAGACCCAACCTGAAGGTCCGTCCAGCCGGTGACCGCAGTCCTTTGAGACAATCGCCAGGGCCTCAACAGCGCAACCCGGAGGAGACGCAGGCGATCCGCAGTCCGAAGGCGGATGCGTCTCAGCGCCCTGACCGCACCGACCGGGACCAGGACGGCTACACCGACCTGGCCACCCGGACGGCCAGATGGCTCGTCGTGCGCCATACCCAGCGAAGGCCGCCGCAGACCGGTTGACCCTGCACTCTTGGGTGAAGCCCCAGGTCAGAGCCCCTTCGCGGCCGGCTCCAGAATCGCCACGCACTCCACATGATGCGTCATAGGAAACAGGTCGAACGCCCGCAGCGTCCGCACCTTGTATCCCCCGTCCCGGAAGTACGCCAGGTCCCGCGCCAGCGCCGCCGGGTCGCAGGCCACATAGGCGATCTTGCGCGCGCCCAGCCCCGACAGGTGCTTGACGACCTGCTTGCCCGCGCCCGCGCGCGGCGGGTCCAGGACGATGAGGTCGCACTCCGTGATGCCGGTGCGGGGCAGGACCTGGTCGACCTTGCCGTGTTCGATGCGGACCCGGTCCAGGTCCTTCAGGTTGTGGCGGGCGTCCTCGACCGCGCGCTTGCCGGACTCGATGCCGAGGACCGCGCCCTTCTCGCCGAGGCGCTGGCCGATGGCGCCGGCGAACAGGCCGACGCCGCAGTAGAGGTCGAGGGCCATGTCGTTCTTGCGGGGCAGCAGGCCCTGCATGACCGCGCGGACCAGGGTGTTGGCCGCCTGGGGGTGGACCTGCCAGAAGCCGCCGGAGCCGACGCGGTACGTGCGGTCGTCGGCGCGCTCGCGGACGAAGGCGCGGCCGTGGACGCGGTGGACGCCGCCGTCCTTCTCCTCGACGCGGAGTACGGAGACCGGCTGGTCGAGCTCGACCAGGGGGAGCCGGCCGCCGGGCTTCGGGGTGAGGATGACCTGGCGGTCGTGCGAACCGGTGGCGGTAATGGCCTCCACCGCGGCCATCTGGGGCCACTCGCGCTTCTCGACGCCGAGCTCCGAGACGCCCGGCGCGGCGATCAAGCAGTGGTCGATGGGCTGGACGTCGTGCGAGCGGTGCTTCCGCAGGCCCGCGCGGCCGTCGGCGTCGACGGCGTACTGGACGCGGGTGCGCCAGGCCGGCACCTCGCCCGGGGGGAGCTTGTCGCCCTCGGCGGGCATGACCGTGCCGTCCCAGCCGGCCTCCTCGGGGGTCAGGCCCGCCAGCCGCAGGAGCTGCTCGGCGATCACCTCGCCCTTGAGGCGGCGCTGCGCGCCCGGCTTGGCGTGCTGCCAGTCGCAGCCGCCGCAGAGGCCGGGGCCGGCGTACGGGCACGGCGCCTCGACGCGGTCCTTGGACGGCTCGATGATGCGTACCGCGTCGGCCCGCAGGAAGCGGGAGTCCGTGTCGCCGTCGGTGACCTTGGCGATGATCTTCTCGCCGGGGAGCGTGTGACGTACGAAGAGCACCTGGTTCTCGGCGGTGCGGGCGATGCAGTGGCCGCCGTGTGCGACGGGCCCGACCTCGACCTCGTACTCCTCCCCGACCAGCGAAGACGTGGGTTCGTTCTGCATGAGGGGAGGCTCCAGGGAGGAAGGGGGTAAACGGGTCGGGCCCGCGGCCGGACGACAGCCCACCAGTCTACGCGGGCGTGGTCAGGCCAATTGCCACGACCGGCCGCCACCCTCTCACCCCTTGCGGTTCGGCTCCTTGTGCCTGCGCTCCACCGGGCCCCTGCGGACCGAACCCGGGGCGCTCCAGTCGGCGCGCCTGCGGGCCCGCTTCTTCGCCGCCTCGGAGGACTGGAGCTGGTAGGGGACGGAGGTCACCATGACGCCCGGGGTGAAGAGCAGACGGCCCTTCAGGCGCAGGGCGCTCTGGTTGTGCAGCAGGTGCTCGTACCAGTGGCCGACCACGTACTCGGGGATGTAGACGCTGACCACGTCGCGCGGGCTCTGCCGGCGCAGGCCCTTGACGTACTCGATGACCGGGCGGGTCACCTCGCGGTAGGGCGAATCGAGGATCTTGAGGGGGACGTTGATGCCGCGTCGCTCCCAGTCCTCGCGCAGCGCTCGCGTCTCGTCCGGGTCGACGCTGATGGAGAGCGCCTCCAGGTGGTCGGCGCGGATCAGTCTGGCGTAGGCGAGGGCGCGCAGGGTGGGGCGGTGGAGCTTGGAGACCAGCACGATCGCGTGGACGCGGGAGGGGCGCAGGCCCTCGTCGGCGGGGGCCTCGTCGGCGGCGATCTCGGCGGCGACCCGGTCGTAGTGCTTACGGATCGCGGTCATCGTGCCGTAGAAGATGACCATGCCGAGCAGGGCCACCCAGGCGCCGTGGGTGAACTTGGTGGCGAGGACGATCACCAGGACGACGCCGCAGAAGAAGGCGCCGAAGGCGTTGATGGCCCGGGAGCGGATCATGTGGCGGCGCTTGGCCGGGTCCTGTTCGTCGGCCAGCAGGCGGTTCCAGTGCCGGACCATGCCGGTCTGGCTGAGCGTGAAGGAGACGAACACCCCGACGATGTAGAGCTGGATGAGCCGCGTGGAGTCGGCGCCGTAGATCCAGACGAGCAGGATCGCGGCGCCCGCCAGCAGCACGATGCCGTTGGAGAACGCGAGGCGGTCGCCGCGCGTGTGCAGCTGGCGCGGCAGGTAGCGGTCCTGGGCGAGGATCGAGCCGAGCAACGGGAAGCCGTTGTACGCGGTGTTCGCGGCGAGGAAGAGGACCAGGGCGGTGGCGGCCGCGAGGACCATGAAGAGGAAGGATCCGTGGCCGAAGACCGCCTCGGCGACCTGGGCGATGACCGGGTCCTGGGTGTAGCCGGCGCCGACCGGGACGCCGTCGCGGATCAGGTCGATCGCCGGGTTCTCGGCCATCTTGACGTCGGTGGCCATGGCGAGGCCGATGATGCCGCAGAACATGGTGACGGCGAGCAGGCCCATCATGGCGAGCGTGGTCGCGGCGTTCTTGCTCTTCGGCTTCCGGAAGGCGGGCACCCCGTTGCTGATCGCCTCGACCCCGGTGAGGGCGGCGCAGCCGGAGGAGAAGGCCCGCAGGAGGAGGAAGACGAGCGCGAAGCCGGCCAGTCCCTGGTGTTCGGGCCTGATCTCCAGTTCCGCGGTGGGGGCGTGCATCGTGTCGCCGAGGACCATCCCCCGGAACGCGCCCCAGAGGATCATGAGGAAGACGCCGGCCACGAAGAGATAGGTGGGGATGGCGAAGAGCTTTCCGGACTCCTTGACGCCGCGCAGGTTCATCAGGGTGAGCAGGACGATGGCGCCGATGGCGCAGAGCGTCTTGTGCTCGATGACGAACGGGATCGCGGAGCCGAGGTTCTCGACGCCGGAGGAGATCGACACGGCGACGGTGAGGACGTAGTCGACGAGCAGGGCGCTGGCGACGGTCAGTCCGGACTTGGGGCCGAGGTTGGTGGTCGCCACCTCGTAGTCGCCGCCGCCGCTCGGGTAGGCGCGGACGTTCTGCCGGTAGGAGGCGACGACCGTGAACATGAGGACGACCACGGCGAGGGCGATCCAGGGGCTGAAGTGGTACGCCGACACCCCCGCGATGGACAGCACGAGGAGGACTTCTCCGGGTGCATACGCCACCGAGGACAACGGGTCGGACGCGAAGACGGGGAGCGCGATGCGCTTGGGGAGAAGGGTCTCTCCGAGCTTGTCGCTGCGCAGCGCCCGGCCGATCAGGATCCGTTTGGGCAGGTCGGTCAGTTTGGACACGCTGAGGATCGTAAGCGCAGCCCGGACCCAGGACGCACGCCCTTTCGACGTGGCCCCGCAATCTCCTGCGGTCGGCGGAGAACGCCTCCGCATTCCTTAACGCGATCCTTGCGCCGGCTCCGCCCTTTTTGCTTTTCCTTTGCCGGAGTGCGCAAGGATGCGGACACTCGGATGAGGCATTGACTTCCCCGGCGCATAAGCTCGTCCCCGGGCCGCACCGCGGGGGTGGGCCCCGTTGTTTGCCCAGCAAGCTGAGAGAGAAGTGTGAGCAGCGTGTTTTCGCAGGTCAGCCGGATGACCAGGACGGCGGGGTAGGCGCACAGTGCACATCGTCATCATGGGCTGCGGGCGCGTCGGAGCCGCTCTCGCACAGACCCTGGAACAGCAGGGGCACACCGTCGCGGTGATCGACCAGGACCCCACGGCGTTCCGTCGCCTCGGGTCCGGATTCGGCGGTCGCCGGGTCACCGGGGTCGGCTTCGACCAGGACACCCTCCGCGAGGCGGGGATCGAGGAGGCCGGGGCGTTCGCCGCGGTCAGCAGCGGCGACAACTCGAACATCATCGCGGCCCGGGTGGCCCGCGAGATGTACTCCATCGAGAACGTCGCGGCGCGGATCTACGACCCGAAGCGGGCCGAGGTCTACCAGCGTCTCGGCATCCCCACCGTGGCGACGGTGCGCTGGACGGCGGACCAGATGCTGCGGCGGCTGCTGCCCTCGGGCGCGGAGCCGCTGTGGCGTGACCCGAGCGGGGGTGTGCAGCTCGCCGAGGTGCACACGACGCCGTCCTGGATCGGCCACAAGATCAGCACGCTCCAGGAGGAGACGGGGGTCCGCGTGGCCTTCATCACCCGGTTGGGCGAGGCCATACTGCCGACCTCGCAGACCGTCCTCCAGGAAGGCGACCTGGTCCACGTGATGATGCGCACGGACGAGATCGCCCAGGTCGAAGAGGCCTTCGCCCAGGGTCCCGAGGAGGACGGTCACTGATGCGTGTGTCGATTGCCGGGGCGGGCGCGGTGGGTCGTTCCATCGCCGCCGAGCTGCTGGAGAACGGGCACGAGGTGCTGCTGATCGACAAGGCGCCGACCGCCATCTCGGTGGAGCGGGTCCCGATGGCCGAGTGGCTGCTGGCGGACGCCTGTGAGATCACGTCGCTGGACGAGGCGGCGCTGCAACGGTGCAACGTGGTGATCGCCGCGACCGGGGACGACAAGGTCAACCTGGTCGTCTCGCTGCTCGCCAAGACCGAGTACGGCGTGCCGCGCGTGGTGGCCCGGGTGAACAACCCGAAGAACGAGTGGCTGTTCAACGAGTCGTGGGGCGTGGACGTCGCCGTCTCGACGCCGCGGCTGATGTCCGCCTTGGTCGAGGAGGCGGTGAGCGTCGGCGATCTGGTCCGGCTGCTGCGCTTCAGCCACGGGGACGCCAACCTGGTGGAGCTGACCCTGCCGCCGGAGTCGGCGCTGGCCGGCACCCGTGTCGGGGAGGTGGCCTGGCCCGAGGACACCTCGCTGGTGACCATCATCCGCGGTACGCGGGTGCTGACGCCGAGCCCCGAGGAGTCCCTGGAGGCCGGTGACGAGCTGCTGTTCGTGGCCGCCCAGGCGCGCGAGGAGCAGTTGGAGGACCTGCTGTCGGTCCGGCGGGATCCTGCGGACGACTGACCACGGGAACGACGGAAAAGGGGCCCGGAACCGCTGAGCGGTTCCGGGCCCCTTTTCCGTCGTTCCGAGGATCAGGCCTCCGGGTCGCGGAGGGCCGCAGCCGCGGCCTTGCGCTCCTTCTCGGCCTCCTCTTCGGCCTCCATCTCGGCGAACACGTCGATGGGCGCCGGGGCCTTCGCGAGGAAGACCCAGGTCAGATAGACCGCGAGCAGGAAGGGCGGGATCTTCAGCGCGATCAGCACCCAGCCGAACTGGGTGGTGTCGGCCCACCAGTAGAGCGGGAAGAGGATCGCGCACTTCGCCAGCAGGATGAGGCCCCAGGCATAGCTGGCCTTGGTGTACGCCTTCTTCCGGCCCGGATTACGGGTCCGCCAGGAGAGGTTCTCCTTGAAGACCGGGCCCAGGATCAGGCCGATCAGCGGCACCCCGGCGGCGGCGGTGCCGAGGTAGGCGACCGCGAGGCCCAGGGTGTAGAGCATGCCCGGCAGGTAGAAGTCCTTGGCGTTGCCCGTCATCATCGCGAAGACGACGCCGAAGGCCACCCCGAAGACGCCGCTGAAGGCGTGCTTGACGGTGTCCCGGCGAACCAGCCGGACGGCGACGAGGGCCAGGGACACCGCCAGGGCCGCGATGGCCGAGATGTGCAGGTCCTTGTTGATGGTGAAGATCGTGACGAAGAGCAGTCCGGGCAGGACTGTCTCCACCATGCCGCGCACACCGCCGAAGGCCTCGAAGAGGGCGGCCTCGGTGACGGCCTTCGCCTCGGCGTCCTGCTGGGCGGCGTGCGTCCCGCCGGCGTGCTGCGGGTCGGTGCGGTGGGGCTGGTCCGTGTCGGACGTCGGCTTGTCGAGAGACGTCACCGGCTACTCCTTGCCGAGCGGTCGGAGTTCGTATGTGGGGTTGAACAGCACCCGGCGGCCGTGGCTCATGGCGACCCGCCCCGAGGCGATGATCCTGCGGCCGGGCTCTATGCCGACGATGGAACGCCTGCCGAGCCAGACCACGTCCAGCGGCTCGGTGCCGTCGAAGAGCTCCGCCTCCAGGGCGGGCACTCCGGCCCGGGGACGGAGGGTGACGGTCCGCAACGTACCAGCCACCTTCACGATCTGCCGATCGGAGCACTCGGAGATCCGGGTGCATCCGGTGGCCTGCGCGTCGTCCCGCAGCTCCTGGGACTCCAGGTCCTCCTGGGAGCTGGAGAGCCGGTCGAGCATACGGCGGAAGCGCCCGGAAGGTCGCGCCGCCTTCCCGGCCTTCCCGGCTTTCTCGGATCGGGGAAGAGCACTCATACCCGAAGGGTACCGGTCCCGCGGGCCGCTCACGGAGGCTCGGTAGGCCCTACGTGATCACTCGAAAGGGTGAGCCGGTGCGTGTCAGCCGCGCTCGAAGCGGTAGCCCATGCCCGGTTCGGTGACGAAGTGCCGGGGGTGCGAGGGGTCCGCCTCCAGCTTGCGGCGCAGCTGGGCCATGTAGACCCGCAGATAGTTGGTCTCGGTGCCGTAGGAGGGGCCCCAGACCTCCTGGAGGAGCTGTTTCTGGCTGACCAGCCGACCGGCGTTGCGGACGAGGACCTCCAGCAGGTGCCATTCGGTGGGGGTGAGGCGTACGTCGCGGCCGGCCCGGTGCACCTTCTTGGCCGCCAGGTCGACGGTGAAGCCGGCCGTCTCGACGAGGGCGATGTCCTCGGCGCCCTCCTGGCCGACCGGTTCCGCCCGGCGTACCGAAGCGCGCAGCCGGGCCAGCAGCTCGTCCATGCCGAACGGCTTGGTGACGTAGTCGTCCGCCCCCGCGTCCAGTGCCTCCACCTTCTCGTCGGAGGTGTGCCGTGCGGAGAGGACCAGGATCGGGACCCGGGTCCAGCCGCGCAGGCCCTTGATCACCTCGACCCCGTCCATGTCGGGCAGCCCCAGGTCGAGGAGGACGATATCGGGGTGGCGGGCGGCGGCGAGCTGGAGGGCGGTCGCTCCGTCGGGCGCGGCGTCGACCTCGTACTGGCGGGCCTTCAGGTTGATCACGAGGGCGCGGACGATCTGCGGCTCGTCGTCGACCACAAGCACCCTGGTCATCGCGGACCTGCCTTTCTGCTGCACGGGGAGGAGGGAAGAGCTGTGCTGTACGGGGAGGGGGAAGCGAGCGCGTGGGGGCGGGCGGTGTACGTCCTGGGGCGTCCGGGCCCGCCGGGGCGCGTCACGAGGTGACCTGGGCCGGCAGCTCGGCGTCGCCCCGGACGCCGCCCGGCGCCGCGGAGAGGGTCAGGACCATGGTGAGCCCGCCGCCCGGGGTGTCCTCGGCGTCCAGGGTGCCGCCCATGGCCTCGGCGAAGCCCCGGGAGACGGCGAGGCCGAGCCCCACTCCGGCGCCGCGCGGGGCGTCACCGTACCGCTGGAAGGGCTCGAAGATCCGTTCCTTGGCCTCGTCGGGGACGCCCCGGCCGCGGTCGACGACCCGCAGCTCGACCCGGTCGCCGAGCGTGCTGGCGGCCACGGCGACGGGCTCCCGGCCGGGGTTGTACTTGACGGCGTTCTCCACGATGTTGGCGACGACCCGCTCCAGGAGCCCCGGGTCGACGGCGACCATCGGCAGCGTCTCGGGGATGTCGAGGTCGACGCTGCCCTCCGGGACGCCGCCGAGCGCCATGGGGACCACCTCGTCGAGGTCGATCTCGCGGATCAGGGGCGTCACGGTGCCGGTCTGGAGGCGGGACATGTCCAGCAGGTTGCCCACCAGGTGGTCCAGCCGGTCCGCGCCGTCCTCGATGCCTTCCAGGAGCTCCGCCTCGTCCGCCTCGGACCAGGCGACGTCGTCGGAGCGCAGCGAGCTGACGGCGGCCTTGATGGCGGCGAGCGGGGTGCGCAGGTCGTGGCTGACGGCGGCGAGCAGCGCGGTCCTGATCCGGTTGCCCTCGGCGAGCCTGCGGGCCTGCTCGGCCTCCCAGACCAGGCGCTGGCGGTCCAGGACGACGGCGGCCTGCGCGGCGAACGCGCCCAGCACCCGGCGGTCCTCGGCGGGCAGGACCCGGCCGGACAGGGCGAGGGCCATGTTGTCGCCGACCGGCATGTCCACGTCGGCGTCGTCGGGGCGGGTGACGGGGGCCGGGCCGACGGATCCGGCGCAGGTCCACGGCTCGACGTCGCTGCTGCGCTCCAGCAGGGCGACGGACTCCATCGCGAAGGTCTCGCGGACCCTCTCCAGCAGGGCGTCCAGGGCGGTCTCGCCGCGCAGCACACTGCCCGCGAGGAAGGAGAGGATCTCCGACTCGGCACGCAGCCGGGCGGCCTGGTGGGTGCGCCGGGCCGCGAGGTCGACCACGGAGGAGACCGCCGCCGCCACCGCGAAGAAGATCACGATGGCGACGAAGTTCTCCGGGTCCTGGACGGTCAGGGTGTGGGTGGGCGGGGTGAACCAGTAGTTCAGGAGCATGCAGCCGACGGCGGCCGAGGCCAGCGCGGGTCTCAGGCCGCCGAGCAGGGCCGCGGCCACCGTGAGGAAGAGGAAGAGCAGGACGTCGTTGGCGAGGCCGGGCCCGTTCTCCAGGCTGCGCAGCAGCACCGCGAGCAGGACGGATCCGACGACGCCGACGAGCCAGCCCCAGATGATCCGGGCGCGGCCGAGCCGGGCGCCGCGGGCGATCGGCAGGCCACGGCCCTTGGCGACCTCTTCGTGGGTGACGATGTGGACGTCGAGGTCGGGCCCCGACTCGCGGGCGACGGTCGCGCCGACCCCGGGACCGTAGATGTACTGCCAGGTCTTGCGGCGGCTGGAGCCCAGCACGATCTGCGTGGAGTTGACGCCGCGGGCGAACTCCAGCAGGGCCGCCGGGATGTCGTCGCCGATGACGTGGTGGAAGGTGCCGCCGAGGTCCTCGACCAGGGTGCGCTGGACGGCCAGCTCCTTCGGGGATGCGGAGGTCAGGCCGTCGCTGCGGGCGATGTAGACGGCGAGGATCTCGCTGCCGGAGCCCTTGGCCGCCATCCGGGAGGCGCGGCGGATGAGGGTGCGGCCCTCGGGCCCGCCGGTCAGCCCGACGACGATGCGTTCGCGGGCCTGCCAGGTGGTGCGGATGTTGTGCTCGCCCCGGTACTGCTGGAGGTACTCGTCGACCCGGTCGGCGACCCAGAGCAGGGCCAGCTCGCGCAGGGCGGTGAGGTTGCCGGGGCGGAAGTAGTTCGAGAGGGCCGCGTCCATCTTGTCGGGCTGGTAGATGTTGCCGTGCGCCATCCGGCGGCGCAGCGCCTGGGGCGACATGTCGACCAGCTCGATCTGGTCGGCCCGGCGGACCACCTCGTCGGGGACGGTCTCCCGCTGCCGGACGCCGGTGATCGACTCCACGACGTCGCCGAGCGACTCCAGGTGCTGGATGTTGACCGTGGATATGACGTCGATCCCGGCCTTGAGCAGCTCCTCGACGTCCTGCCAGCGCTTGGCGTTGCGGGAGCCGGGGACGTTGGTGTGGGCCAGCTCGTCCACCAGGGCCACGGCCGGGGCGCGCTCCAGGACCGCGTCGACGTCCATTTCGGTGAAGACGGCCGAGCGGTAGCTGATCTCGCTGCGCCGGACCTGCTCCAGGCCGTGCAGCAGCACCTCGGTGCGCGGCCGGGCGTGGTGCTCCACGAAGGCGACCACGCAGTCGGTGCCGCGCTCGACCCTGCGGTGCGCCTCGGAGAGCATCGCGTACGTCTTGCCGACGCCCGGTGCCGCGCCCAGGTAGATCCGGAGTGTGCCGCGTCCCATGGCCCCATTGTCTTCTTCCGTCCGGCGGCGTCATGTCGACGGCCGGTGGCGCCCGGTGCGGCTGCCGCACTCGACGCTACTCCGCTCCGGGGGGTGGTTCGGGTCCGGGAGCGCAGGTGAGGGGCGTATTGACGGAACTCTGATGCGCGCCGTGGGCGGAGCTGTGGCTCAGGTCTGTTCGACGATGTGGCCGTCGCTCAGCTCCAGGACGCGGTCGGCCAGGCCCAGCAGCTGGGGGTCGTGGGTGGCGACCAGGGCGGTGACGTTCTCGCTGCGGACGACCGCGCGGAGCAGTTCCATCACGGCGAGCCCGGTCTCGGCGTCGAGCTGTCCGGTGGGCTCGTCGGCGATCAGGAGGGCGGGGCGGTTGGCGAGGGCTCGGGCGATGGCGACCCGCTGCTGCTGGCCGCCGGAGAGCTCGCCGGGACGCTGCTCGGCGTGGTCGGCGAGGCCGACGAGGGAGAGCAGCAGGGCCACCCGCTCGTCGCGCTCGGCCGGGTCGGCCCTGCGCAGCCGCAGGGGTACGCCGACGTTCTCGGCGGCGGTCAGGATCGGGATGAGACCGAAGGACTGGAAGATGAAGCCGACCCGGTCCCGGCGCAGCTCCAGGAGCCCCTTCTCGCCGAGGCCGGCCAGCTCGGTGCCGTCGACGGTGATCCGGCCCTCGTCCGGGGTGTCCAGGCCGCCGACCAGATTGAGCAGGGTGGTCTTGCCGGAGCCGGAGCGGCCCTTGAGCGCGACCAGCTCACCGCGGGGGATCTCGAAGGAGACCCCGCGCAGGGCGTGCACGGCGGCCGCTCCGCTGCCGTACGAGCGGTGCAGGTCCTCGACCCGGACCATGGCCGTACGGGCCGGGTCCTCGGCGAGGGCCGTGCCCGGCTGCCCGCTGGTGCTCTCGGTCATGCTGCTCCCCCGTAATCACGTGATCCGCGTCGTCGCCCGCCAGTATGTGCATCCGGCACACGGCCGGGCAATGGCCGGTGGGCCGCACCCGCGAAGAGGGTGCGGCCCACCGGCCGATCGCTGTGAAGTACCGCGGGGTGCCGCTAGCGGACCTCGGTGATCTCGGGGCCGCGCTGGAGCTGGCCCATGCCACCGGAGAACTTCGAGTTCTCCTGGTCCTCCTGCTGAACACCCTCGGGCACCATCTGGGCGTCGTTGGGGAGCTTGAGGACGATCGGGTCGCGCGGGGCCATCGGTCCGTCGCCGCGGACGACCACGGTGTCCCGGAAGACCGTCTCCAGCAGGCCTGCGGCCTCCGGCTGGACGGCGCCCTGGCCGGAGATCACGCCGCGCAGGAACCAGCGCGGCCCGTCGACGCCGACGAAGCGCACGAGCTGCACACCGCCCGTGCCGTCGGGGAGCTGCACGGGGACCTGCGCGCGCAGCTCCCAGCCCAGCGGGCCCTCGACCTCGTCGATGATGCCGCCCTGCTGGGTGATGCCCGAGGCGATCTCGTCGCGGACCTCGCCCCAGATGCCCTCTTTCTTGGGGGCGGCGAAGGCCTGCAGCTGGACCGCGCTGTCGCGCAGCACCACGGTGGCGGCGACGATCGCGTCCCCGGCCACCTCGACGCGCAGTTCCATGCCCTCGACCCCGGGGACGAAGATGCCGCCCAGGTCGACCCGGCCCTCGCCGGGCTGGGAGACCTCGGTGCTGTCCCAGGGTCCGTCCGGCCGGGGGGCCGGCGGAAGGTTCATCCGACGGGTGCCCTTGGCACTCCCGTCGCTGCCCTCGGGCTCGTCGGCGACCTGCTCGGCCTCGCGCACCTCGTCCGCCGCGTCCTCGGCGGAACCACTCTTCTTGCGACGTCCGAACACGTCACTGTCCTTCCCGGTCGGATACGACCGAAGCGTAGCTGTTCCCACCGTGGGTGATCCCGCCCTCGGCGCCGTCCACCGACGCGTGGCCGCCGGTGGACCCGAAGCCCCCTTCGGCCCGCGCCGAGCCGGGAAGTTCCGCCACCTCGTGGAAGCGCACCTTCTCGACCTGCTGGACAACCAGTTGGGCAATCCGGTCGAACCGTTCGAATCGCACGCTCTCGCGCGGATCGAGGTTGACCACGATCACCTTGATCTCCCCACGGTACCCGGCATCCACGGTCCCTGGGGCATTCACGAGGGCCACTCCGCAGCGGGCCGCGAGGCCGGAGCGGGGGTGCACGAACGCGGCGTACCCGTCGGGCAGGGCGATCGAGACACCGGTGGGCAGCACCACGCGCTCGCCGGGGGCGAGTTCGGCGGCCTCGGTGGTCACCAGGTCGGCCCCGGCGTCGCCCGGGTGTCCGTACGCGGGAAGCGGCACGTCCGGGTCGAGGAGGCGGATCAGTACGTCGACGGGGTTGCGCATCACGGGTTCACCTCGAAGGCGCGGGCGCGCCTGACCTGGTCGGGGTCGGACATGGCCGCCTGGATCTCGGCGGGCCGGCCGTTGTCGATGAAGTGGTCGAGCTTGACCTCGATGAAGAGGGCGTCGGCCCGGACCGCGACGGGGCCCTCGGGGCCGCCGATCCGGCCGGTGGCGGTGGAGTAGATCTTCCGGCCGTGCACGGCGGTGATCCGGGCGTCGAGGTGCAGCACGGTGTCCACGGGGACGGGTCGGACGAAGTCGGTCTCCAGCCGTCCGGTCACCGCGACCGTGCGCAGCAGCCAGTTCAGCGAGCCGAGGGTCTCGTCCAGCGCCGTGGCGAGCACACCGCCGTGGGCGAGGCCGGGGGCGCCCTGGTGGGCGGGCTGCACGGTGAACTCGGCGGTGACGCTCACGCCTTCACCGGCCCGCGCCATCAGGTGCAGTCCGTGCGGCTGCCCCCCGCCGCAGCCGAAACAGTGTTCGTAGTGCGCTCCGAGGAGCTCGCCGGGGGCGGGCGCGTCGGGGTGCCGGACCGGCGCGACGGCGTCGGCCGGAGGTGTCAGAGCTGCTGATGTTCCACTCACAGGCGCAGACCTTACCCGCGCGGCAGTGCGCCGGTCGCGCCGTGCCAAGCTTGGTTCCATGCAGCCTTCCGCACCGCCCTTCGACGAACGTCTCACCGCTCCCCGCTCCTGGTGGTTCATCGCCTTCGGGATCGGTATCGCCTGCGCGCTGATGCTGCTGCCGCTGGGCACCCTGCCGCTGCTCGCCGGGCTGGTCGGCGGCACGGCGGCGGCCGCGGTCCTGGTGAGCAGTTACGGCTCCGCCCGGATCCGGGTGGTGGCGGGGGCGCTCGTGGCCGGCGACGCCCGGATCCCGCTGTCCGCGCTCGGCAAGCCCGAGGTGCTGGACGCCGAGGAGGCGCGGGCCTGGCGCACGCACAAGGCGGACGCCCGCGCGTTCATGCTGCTGCGCAGCTATGTGGAGACGGCGGTGCGGGTGGAGGTCACCGATCCGGAGGATCCGACTCCGTACGTCTATCTCTCCACCCGGGACCCGTGGGGCCTGGCGGCGGCGCTGAGCGCCGTGCCGACGGTCTGAGCGCGCGCTCGGGCCCCGCTCAGAAGCCCTCGATCTCCTTGGGCAGCACGGCTGGCAGCGCGGGCTGTTCCAGTGGGGGCAGCTCGTCGAGGTGGTCCCAGGTGATCTGCTGGGTGCGCAGGTCGTCCCTGATCCGGTCGGCGAGCTTGCGGGTGTCACGGCGGTTCATCGTGGCGCCGACTGCGGCACCGATCATGAACGGGATCAGGTTGGGCAGATTGCGCGCCATGCGCTTCATGATCTGCTGACGCAGCTCACGCTTCATCTGGCCGCCCAGGGCGGCGTTGAGCGTGGTGGGCCGGGTGACGTCGATGCCGCGCTCCTCCGTCCACGACGTCAGATACGCGGTGCTGCGCTGGCCGAGATTGCCCGGGGGGCGGCGGCCGTAGACCTCGTGGAGCTCGGCGACGAGCTTCATCTCGATCGCGGCGACGCCGGTCACCTCCGCCGCCAGCTCGGCGAGCATGGCGGGCGGTACGGGCATCATGGCGGCGGCCCCGATGCCTGCGCCGACGGTCGCGGTGCCCCGGCAGGCTCCCGTCACCAGCTTGTCGGCCAGCTCCTCGGGCCCCAGCCCGGGGAACTGCTTCCGCAGGGTGGCGAGGTCGCGCACCGGCACGCGGGGAGCCGTCTCGATGATGCGGTCGGCCAGTTGTACCGCCAGTGCCTTCGCGCTCTCCCTGCTCCTGCGCACGCCCCGTTTCACTGTGTGCAGGCGGCCTGCCCCGGTCGTGGGCTCCGCCCGGTCCTGCTGGTCCTGCTCTCCGGCCCGGTCCGGCGGCGCTGCCGACCCGGCCACTTCGAGCGAGGCCGAACGGCCTCGCTCGTCGTCGGAGCTGCCGGAGTGATCCGGCAGGGCGGCGGACCGCTCGGCAGACGCGTTACCGCCTTCTGCCGGGCCTGTGCCGCCTGTACCGTCCTGATGGGCCTGCTGGCCGTGCCGACGCCAGGGGCGCCGCTTCCTGAACGGTGTCTCGCCTGTCACGGCCGACCCGACCTCAGTCGCAGTCGCGGCAGATGGGCTGACCGTTCTTCTCGCGGGCCAGCTGGCTGCGGTGGTGCACCAGGAAGCAGCTCATGCAGGTGAACTCATCGGCCTGCTTGGGCAGCACACGGACGGCCAGCTCCTCGTTGGAGAGGTCCGCGCCGGGCAGCTCGAGTCCCTCGGCCGCGTCGAATTCGTCGACGTCGACGGCGGATGCCGTCTTGTCGCTCCGACGCGCCTTGAGCTCTTCGAGGCTGTCCTGGTCCACGTCGTCGTCAGTCTTGCGTGGGGTGTCGTAATCCGTTGCCATGTCGCTCTCCCCCTCTTGGGTATCTACGGGTGTCTCAGCGCACGTAACGCGTGAGAGGCCGGACTTGTGCCCGACCTGAGGCGGAGATTTTGCCTCACATCAAGGTCTGTTACTCAATCGACACCCAACCGGGCGCCTCGGCGAGACTCGGCTTGGGTGGCGATGGGGACCGTACACGGTCCCGAGTGCGCAGTTCACGGGTGCCACCCCGTGTACTTCCCGTGATAACGATCGCCGAAAACCCGGGTGATTACCGGCTTTCCGACAGAGTCGTGATCACGGAGAGTAGATGGCCCGAAAATCCGCCTTGTGATCGATCACACACGGCACGCCCGGGAACGGGTCCTGAAAATTCCGCCCAAAGCGAACATGGAGATTCGGTGAAGAATCACTTCGTGCAGCCTCTCAGACCGGCAGAGTGACGCGCATCACGAGACCGCCACCCTCGCGGGGCTCCGCGATGATACGGCCTCCGTGGGCCCGAGCGACGGACCGGGCGATCGACAGGCCGAGACCGACCCCCTTGTCGCTGCCCGTGCGCTCCGTGCGCAGCCGCCTGAAGGGCTCGAAGAGGTTGTCGATCTCGTACGCCGGGACCACCGGGCCGGTGTTCGAGACGACGAGCAGGGCCTGCCCGTGCTCCACCTCGGTGGTGACCTCCACCCAGCCGTCCTCGGGTGCGTTGTAGCGCACGGCGTTCTGCACGAGGTTCAGCGCGATCCGCTCCAGCAGGACCCCGTTGCCCTGGACCACGGCCGATCCCCGCTCACCGCGGATCTCGACCTTCTTCGCCAGCGCCTCAGCCCTGGTCTGGTCGATGGCCCGTTCGGCGACCTCGGCGAGGTCGACCGGTTTGCGCTCGACGATCTGGTTGTCGCTGCGGGCCAGCAGCAGCAGGCCCTCGACCAGCTGCTCGCTGCGCTCGTTGGTGGCCAGCAGGGTCTTGCCGAGCTGGTGGAGCTCCGGCGGCGCCTCCGGGTCGGAGAGATGGACCTCCAGCAGGGTGCGGTTGATCGCCAGCGGGGTGCGCAGTTCGTGCGAGGCGTTGCCGACGAACCGCTGCTGGGCGGTGAAGGCCCGCTCCAGCCGGTCCAGCATGTCGTCGAAGGTGTCCGCCAGCTCCTTGAGCTCGTCGTCCGGGCCGTCCAGCTCGATCCGCCGGGTGAGGTCGGTCCCGGCCACCCGGCGCGCGGTCCGGGTGATCCGGCCGAGCGGGGACAGAACGCGTCCCGCCATCGCGTAGCCGAAGGCGAAGGCGATGACGCTGAGCCCGACCAGGGCGAGGAGCGAACGGTTGAGCAGGGTGTCCAGCGCCTGCTGGCGCTGCTCCCCGTTGCATGCCTTGAGCGCGGCGTTCGCCTCGTCCGCCGAGAGGCCCGGGGTGAGGGCCGGGCAGGCGTTGTTGGTGAGCTGGATCTTGCTCTCGGGCAGCAGTTTGAACGGCAGCTCGTTGCCCACGTGCAGGCCCTGCGCGGCCAGCATGTAGATGATCGAGAGCAACAGGATGCCCGCGATCAGGAACATCCCGCCGTACAGCAGCGTGAGCCGTATCCGGATGGTCGGGCGCAGCCAGGGGTACGGGGGATCCTGCTGCTTGGGCTCCCAGGTGGGCTTCGGAGGCGCCGCGGAGGGCCCCGGGGTGGTGGCCATGGTCCTCAGATCCGGTATCCGGAGCCCGGCACGGTGACGATGACGGGCGGTTCGCCGAGCTTGCGTCGCAGCGTCATGACCGTGACCCGTACGACGTTGGTGAAGGGGTCGGTGTTCTCGTCCCAGGCCTTCTCCAGCAGCTGTTCCGCCGAGACGACCGCGCCCTCGCTGCGCATCAGGACCTCCAGCACCGCGAACTCCTTCGGGGCGAGCTGGATCTCCACCTCGTCCCGGAAGACCTCGCGCCGGTTCGGGTCGAGCTTGATGCCGGCGCGCTCCAGGACGGGCGGCAGCGCCACCGTCGTACGGCGGCCCAGCGCGCGCACCCGGGCGGTCAGCTCGCTGAAGGCGAAGGGCTTGGGCAGATAGTCGTCCGCGCCGAGCTCCAGGCCCTCGACCCGGTCGCTGACGTCACCGGACGCGGTGAGCATGAGCACCCGGGTGGGCATGCCGAGCTCGACGATCTTGCGGCAGACGTCGTCCCCGTGCACCACCGGGAGGTCCCGGTCCAGCACGACGACGTCGTAGTCGTTGACCCCGATGCGCTCCAGGGCCGCGGCACCGTCGTAGACGACGTCGACGGCCATGGCCTCCCGGCGCAGTCCGGTGGCCACCGCATCGGCGAGCAGCTGCTCGTCCTCGACGACGAGTACGCGCACGGCGCAGTCCTTCCTTCGGTCCTTCGATGGGTTCACAGAGCGAGCGGCCCACGCAGGGGCCGCTCGGACACGGGCAGCAATGCCGACTGTGCGCTTCCATCCTGCCCGCAACGCGTATAAACCGGCGGTAAGGCGGCGGCGGGCCGGACCGATCGGCGGCTTCCGGCCGGGAAACCGGCGGATTTCCGGGTCAGTTGAGGTTTCTCTGAGCCTGGGCGTGGGGAAGAGGGGTTCACACCCGCGATCACGCCTGTCACGTGGCATGCCACGGCCCGCTTCTTTTCCCCGGAGCGGCGGCGCGATCACCCGCTCCTCCGGCTCCCCTGGCCGGGGGCATCCCGGGCACACCCCCGTGCCACCGACCCACGATGAGGGGGCGCATCATGGACGCTTTCACCGCAGGTCTGCTGCAACGCATCAGGACGACCGAGTCCGACCTCACGCGGGCGCGCGAGGACGGCGACGATTTCCTCGCGGACGTCGAGCAGGGCGAGCTGGACGATCTGCGCCGTCTCGCCGCCGAGCACGGCGTGGAGATCGGCGTCACCAGCGTCTGAGCCGTACGCCAGGGGGCCCCGGACACCGTCATGGTGTCCGGGGCCCCCTGGCGTGTGCGGCGGCCTCAGGCCCCTCGTCAGGGCCTTGTGCGGGCCTCCCGTCAGTCGTGCCAGGCGCCCAGTTCGTCGAGGGCGGCCTGCAGGGGCTCGAAGACGCCGGGGGTGGCGGCCACCGTCAGGTCGCCGTCGGCGGGCAGCCCCGGACGGCCGCCGGTCAGCGCGCCCGCCTCCCGGGCGATGAGGTCGCCCGCGGCCAGGTCCCAGGGGTGCAGCCCCCGCTCGTAGTAGCCGTCCAGCCGGCCCGCCGCCACGTCGCAGAGGTCGACGGCGGCCGAGCCGCCGCGCCGGATGTCCCGGAGCCTGGGGATCAGCTGCCGGGCGATGTCCGCCTGGTGGGTCCGGACGTGGGAGACGTAGTTGAAACCGGTCGAGACGAGGGCCTGGTCCAGCGGCGGAGCGGGCCGGCAGCGCAGGGGTTCGCCGTTCGCGAACGCACCGCCGCCGAGGACCGCCCGGAAGGTCTCCCGGCGCATCGGGGCCTCGACGACACCCACGACCCGCCGGCCGTCGCGCTCGGCGGCGATGGAGACCGCCCAGGTGGGCAGGCCGTAGAGGTAGTTCACCGTGCCGTCCAGCGGGTCGATGACCCAGCGGATGCCGGTGCTGCCCGGGGAGCTGGCCCCCTCCTCACCGAGGAAGCCGTCGTCGGGGCGGAAGTCGCAGAGGTATCCGGTGATCAGCTTCTCGGCGGCGATGTCCATCTCGGTGACCACGTCGATGGGGCTGGACTTGGTCGCGGCCACCCCCAGGTCGGCCGGGCGGCCGTCGCGCAGCAGGGCTCCGGCGCGGCGGGCGGCCTCCAGGGCGAGGTCGAGCAGTTCGGACAGGTCGGGGTCGGTCACGGTGCTCCCATGGGGACTCGACGGGACAGGCGCTCTCTGGGGTGGACGACGGATCAGGCGAACGGGCTGTCGGCGCCCGCCGCGGCCGGCTTCGGGGCCCTGGCGGGACAGCAGCCGACCGGGCAGAGGTCGTGGGACGGGCCCAGGGACCCCAGTGCGCAGCGCTCCACCGGCCGGCCCCGCTCGGTCTCGGCGCGTTCCAGGAGAAGGTCGCGTACGGCGGCGGCGAAGCGCGGGTCGTCGCCCACCGTGGCGGACCTGCGGACCGGCAGGCCAATCTCGGCGGCCTTCGCGGTGGCCTCGGTATCGAGGTCGTAGAGGACTTCCATGTGGTCCGAGACGAAGCCGACGGGCGCCATCACGACCGCGGGGACGCCCTCCCCGTGCAGGGTCTCCAGGTGGTCGCAGATGTCGGGCTCCAGCCACGGGATGTGCGGGGCGCCGCTGCGGGACTGGTACACGAGCTGCCAGGGGTGCTCGACGCCGGTCGCCTCGCGCACCGCCTCGACGATCAGCCGGGCCACGTCGAGGTGCTCGGCGACGTACGCGCCGCCCTCGCCGTGCGCCTCCACCGGGCCCGAGGCGTCGGCGGCCGAGGTCGGGATGGAGTGGGTGGTGAACGCGATGTGCGCGCCCGCGCGGACGTCCTCGGGGAGGTCGGCGAGCGAGGCGAGGACGCCGTCCGCCATGGGCGTCACGAAGCCGGGGTGGTTGAAGTAGTGCCGCAGCTTGTCGACCCGGGGCACGGGCAGCCCCTCGGCCGCCAGGACGGCCAGCGACTCGGCGAGGTTCTCGCGGTACTGGCGGCAGCCGGAGTAGGAGGCGTAGGCGCTGGTGGCGAGGACGGCGATGCGCCGGTGCCCGTCGGCGGTCATCTCACGCAGGACGTCGGTCAGATACGGGGCCCAGTTGCGGTTGCCCCAGTAGACCGGGAGGTCCAGGCCGTGCTCGCCGAAGTCCTTGCGCAGCGCGTCGAGCAGGGCGCGGTTCTGCGCGTTGATCGGGCTGACCCCGCCGAACAGGAAGTAGTGCTTGCCGACCTCCTTGAGGCGTTCCTCGGGGATGCCGCGGCCGCGGGTCACGTTCGCCAGGAACGGGACGACGTCGTCCGGGCCCTCGGGGCCGCCGAAGGAGAGCAGCAACAGGGCGTCGTAGGGAGCGGGATCGCGCAGATCGGACATGACATCGATCCTGCCACCCGCCTCCGACAGGGCGGCAACCGACATCCGACGCCCCGTCGGGAAGACCGCGGAACCCCGGGAGCCGCGGGCCCGCGCACTCCCCCGGGCCGCCCGGAATCCGGTGTCCGGCACGTCCGCCCGGCCGTAAGCTGTATGGGCCAGCTATACGCCTGACAGGCACGACCGGAGTACCTCTTGCCCAGCCCCTACCGCGCCATCTTCGCCGCCCCCGGTTCCAAGGGGTTCTCCGCCGCAGGCTTCTTCGGACGGATGCCGTTGTCCATGATGGGCATCGGCGTCGTGACGATGATCTCCCAGCTCACCGGCCGCTACGGGCTGGCCGGGGCGCTCTCGGCGACGCTGGCGATGTCGGCGGCGGCCTGCGGCCCCCAGGTGTCCCGGCTGGTCGACCGCTATGGGCAGCGCCGGGTGCTGCGGCCGGTCACGCTGGTGGCCGTGGCGGCGGTGGCGGGGCTGCTGATCTGCGCCCAGCAGGGCCTGCCGGAGTGGACGCTGTTCGTCTTCGCGGTGGGCGCGGGCTGTGTGCCGAGCGTGGGGTCGATGGTCCGGTCGCGCTGGGCGGAGATCTACCGGGGCTCCAGCCGGGATCTGCACACCGCCTACGCGTGGGAGTCGATCGTCGACGAGGTGTGCTTCATCTTCGGCCCGATCATCTCCATCGGCCTGTCCACCGCCTGGTTCCCGGAGGCGGGACCGCTGATCGCCGCCGCCTTCCTGCTGGTCGGCGTGTTCTGGCTGACCGCGCAGCGCGCGACCGAACCGGTGCCGCACCCGAAGTCGCAGCACACCGGGGGCTCCGCGCTGCGCTCGCGGGGGCTCCAGGTCCTGGTGGCCACCTTCGTGGCGACGGGCGCGATCTTCGGGGGCGTGGACGTGGTGACGGTGGCCTTCGCCGAGGAGCGCGGCCACAAGGCCGCGGCCTCCCTGGTGCTGGCCGTCTACGCGCTCGGCTCGTGTCTCGCGGGGGCCGTGTTCGGGCTGCTGCACCTCAGGGGGAACCCCGGGACCAGGTGGCTGGTGGGTGTCTGCGCGATGGCCGTGAGTATGATCCCCCTCCAACTGGCCGGGAACCTTCCGTTGCTGGCCGTGGCGCTCTTTGTCGCGGGCCTCGCCATCGCACCGACGATGGTCACCACCATGGCCCTCGTCGAAGCGCACGTACCGCGCACCAAGCTGACCGAGGGCATGACCTGGACGAGTACCGGGCTCGCCGTCGGCGTGGCGCTCGGCTCCTCGGCCGCCGGCTGGGTGGTCGACGCCGCCGGGGCCGAGGCGGGGTACGCGGTGCCCGCCGTGGCGGGAGCTCTCGCGGCGGCGGTGGCGTTCCTGGGGTATCGCCGGCTGGCCGGGCCGGCTGCGACGGGAGGGCGCGGGGAAGATGACCGACACCTACGCACGGACGACGACGAGCGCGTGGCGTAACTGGGCGGGCAACGTCACCGCCCGGCCGGCCCGAGCCGAGTCCCCCGCGTCCGTGGACGAGCTCGCGGACGTGCTGCGCCGGGCGGGCGCGGAGGGCCTGAAGGTGAAGCCGGTCGGCGCGGGCCACTCCTTCACGGCGGCGGCCGCCACCGACGGGGTGCTGATACGCCCGGACCTCCTCACCGGGATCCGGGACATCGACCGTACGGCGATGACGGTGACGGTGGAGGCGGGCACTCCGCTCAAGCGGCTCAACACCGCGCTCGCCCGCGAGGGTCTCTCGCTCACGAACATGGGCGACATCATGGAGCAGACGATCGCCGGGGCGACCTCCACCGGTACGCACGGCACGGGCCGGGACTCGGCGTCGATAGCCGCGCAGATCCGCGCGCTGGAGCTGGTCACCGCCGACGGCACGGTGCTGCGCTGCTCGGCCGAGGAGAACGCCGAGGTGTTCGCCGCCGCCCGGGTCGGGATCGGGGCGCTCGGGGTGATCACCGCCGTCACGCTCGCCGTGGAGCCGATCTTCCTGCTGACGGCCCGTGAGGAGCCGATGAGCTTCGACCGGGTCACCGCGGACTTCGACGCCCTGGTCGCCGAGAACGAGCACTTCGAGTTCTACTGGTTCCCGCACACCGGCAACTGCAACACCAAGCGCAACAACCGCAGCGCCGGTCCGGCCGCCCCGCCCGGGAGGGTGAGCAGCTGGGTCGACGACGAGCTGCTGTCCAACGGGGTCTTCCAGGTCGCCTGTTCGCTCGGCCGCGCGGTCCCGGCGACGATCCCCTCGATCGCCAGGCTCTCCAGCCGGGCGCTGTCGGCGCGCACGTACACCGACATCCCGTACAAGGTGTTCACCAGCCCCCGCCGGGTGCGGTTCGTGGAGATGGAGTACGCCGTTCCGCGCGAGCAGGCGGTGGCGGCGCTGCGGGAGCTGAAGGCGATGGTCGAGCGGTCGCCCCTGAAGATCAGCTTCCCGGTGGAGGTACGCATCGCTCCCGCCGACGACATGGCCCTGTCGACCGCCTCGGGCCGGGACAGCGCCTACCTCGCCGTCCACCTGTACCGGGGCACGCCCCACCGCTCGTACTTCACGGCGGTCGAGCGGATCATGACGGCGCACTCCGGCCGGCCGCACTGGGGGAAGATCCACACCCGCGACGCGGCCTATCTGGCGGAGGTCTACCCGCGCTTCGGCGAGTTCACGGCGCTGCGCGACCGGCTGGACCCGGACCGTCTGTTCGGCAACGACTACCTGCGGCGCGTGCTCGGCGACTGAAGTCCGCCGCCGCCGGTACGCCGGTCACCCGGCGTCGGCGCCGGGCGGTGCCTGCTCGCCCTGCCCGGGGGCGATGCCCGTGCCGGTCGAGGGTGCGCCGGTCCCGGCGTCGCCGGAGGCCGAGGGGGTGGGCGGCGTCGGGTCGGGCGCGGTCTCACCGCCGGAGCCGGAGGGCGTCGGGGTGGGTGTGGGCCCGGTGGTCGGGTTCTCGTCGCCCCCGCCCGTACCGGGGTCCGGGCTCCCGCTGCCGCCGTCGTCCGTGGCGCGCGGGGAGCCGGTGCCGTCGCCGGGGGTCGGCTCGTGGTCGTCCTCTCCCCCGTCCTGGCCGGTGTCCCCGGAGGGCGCGGGGTCGGCGGGTCCAGAGTCCCGGTCCCCGCCGCCGCGCACGACGGAGCTGAGGGTGGTGCCCCGGCCGCCGCTGAGGTCGTTGCCCGAGATCATCTCGAACGCGGTGATCCCGGCCATGGAGACGGCGAAGACCGCGGCGGCCGCGAGCGCGGGGCGTTTCCAGCCGCGCATCCGGGTGCCGTGGGTGACGCCCTCGCCGAACGCCTCGTCGACGCCGGCCGAGGCCGCTCCGACCCGCGGCAGCATCCGCGTACGTTCGTCGTCGGGGCCGGCTGCGGCTGCGGGGCCTCCGGCCGGCGGGACGCGGAGCATCCGGGTCCGCGCGTCGCCGAGATCCAGCAGCTGGGTCCGGTCCGTGTCGACGGGCTTCAGCAGCTGTGTGCGCTCCGCGTCCGGGACCACCTGCGGGACCGTGCCCGGGTCGACCGTGGGCAGCACCGTGGTGGCGTCGTCGGCCGGCTCCGGCCCGTGCCGCTGCTCGGCCGGCCGGTGCCCCGCGGGCGTCGTCTCCCTGGTGTGCACCGTCACCTGACGGCCCTCCGGGTGGGTCACCTGGACCGTCACCTCGCGGATCTGCTCGCCGGTGCGGCGGAAGAAGTGCTGGAAGACCGAACCGCCGCAGGTGGCGACGATGCTCATCACGCCCGCGCCGGCGATCGTGCCGTACACGCCCAGCTGCGAGGCCAGCACGGCTGCCGCGACGGCCGCCACGGCACTCCCGGCGACCTGCGGGAGACTCAGATCTATGCGCCTTTCCTTGGGTTCTGTGTCACTTTCCGGCTTCTGAACCATTACCAGCCCCTGCTTGACATCTCTCCCACCATGCAACAGGAAGAGACAAATGAGCGAAGTGGATAGTTCCGTTTCCGGTGATTGTGTGAAGCACAACACGCATCAGGGGCATTTCACGGAGAACTGGGTATCTCAACTCCCGCGCCCCGCGAGAACTTCGGCGGCGTGCCGGTCCACCCCGGTGGCCCGAATGGAGTACTGTGACGAGCCCTGGGGCGGACTCCGACGTGGGAATCCGCAGCCACCGAAGGGGGCCGACGGCGGCACTCGCACCGGCGGCGTCAAGGCATCACACCGGCGCTTGCTACGCAGAGCGGCCAAATCGGTCACTTTGGGTCGCAACGGGTAACCGTGTCATGGCGGCGCTCCAGGACGAGCGCCCGACACGCCGGGCAACTCGGCAAGGTTGTGGCAGGCTGCACCCGGGCAGGTCACACTCGACTAGCGGAAGCAGCGACGCACGTGACGTCGGCAGGCACCACCCGGGAGGTTCCCATGCCCGAACTGCGTGTCGTGGCCGTCTCCAACGACGGCACACGACTGGTGCTCAAGGCTGCGGACAGCACGGAGTACACGCTTCCGATCGATGAGCGGCTGCGCGCCGCCGTGCGCAACGACCGCGCCCGGCTCGGCCAGATCGAGATCGAGGTGGAGAGCCACCTCCGGCCCCGCGACATCCAGGCCCGCATACGGGCCGGTGCCTCCGCGGAGGAGGTCGCCCAGTTCGCGGGCATCCCCGTCGACCGGGTACGCCGTTTCGAGGGCCCCGTGCTCGCGGAGCGCGCCTTCATGGCCGAGCGGGCCCGGAAGACTCCCGTGCGCCGTCCCGGCGAGAACACCGGCCCCCAGCTCGGCGAGGCGGTGCAGGAGCGTCTCCTGCTGCGCGGCGCCGACAAGGAAACCGTCCAGTGGGACTCGTGGCGCCGCGACGACGGCACCTGGGAAGTCCTACTCGTCTACCGGGTCGTGGGAGAGCCGCACTCGGCGAGCTGGACGTACGACCCGCCCAGGCGGCTGGTCCAGGCCCTGGACGACGAGGCGCGCTCGCTGATCGGCGAGACCGACGACGTCGCCGCACCCGAGCCCAGCTTCCCGTTCGTGCCCCGGATCGCCCGGCTGCCGCGCGACCGGCCGCTGGACCGGGCCCTGGACCGGCAGATCGAGCGCGACCGGCAGATCGAGCGGCCCGCACCGGCCGCCGAGCCGGAGGAGTACGTGAGCAGCGCATCGGCCGGTGAGCGCGACTCGCTGACCAGCCTGCTGGAGGCGGTGCCGAGCTTCCGCGGCGACATGGTCGTGCCCGAGCGGCCCACGCAGCCCGAGCCGCCCGCGCTCGAACCGGCGGAGGAGACGGCGGCGGACGAGCCGCCCGCCGCCGCCGCTTCGGCCGGCGCCGGGTCCGCGTACGCGGATGTGCTGATGCCCCGGGCGGTGGCCGGTCACCGCGACCGGCTGACCGGGACGACGGACCGTCAGGCCGAGGCGGACGGAGTCCGGCCGGGCCGCCGGGCCGCCGTGCCGAGCTGGGACGAGATCGTCTTCGGCACCCGGCGCAAGAAGCAGGACTGACCGGGAATGACCACCGGTGGGAGCAGGGCCCGTACGCAGTCGCGTACGGGCCCCGCTTCCTTATCGTTCGGCCGCCCGCCCCACCGGGGCGGCGCGGTGGGACTACTGGGGCTCGGGCCCCGTGGCGACCGGCCGGGCGGGGTCCGAGGACCACTCGGACCAGGAGCCGGGGTACAGGACTCCGGTGAAGCCCGCGATCTCCAGGGCCAGCACCTCCTGCGCACCGGAGACGCCGGATCCGCAGTAGACGCCCACGCCGTCGGCGCTCCCCGCCGCCCCCAGCCCGGCGAACCGCTCGGCGAGCCGCTCGGCCGGCAGGTAGCGCCCGTCCGTGTCGACGTTCCCCGTGGTCGGCGCGGAGACGGCCCCGGGGATATGACCCCCGACGCGGTCGATCGGCTCCACATCGCCCCGATAGCGCTCCGCCGCCCGCGCGTCCAGCAGCAGACCCGACCGGGCGAAGGCCGCGGCACTCTCCGCGTCCAGGGTGGGCAGGGCCCCGGGCTTCGGCCGGAAATCGCCCTCGACGGGGTGCGGGATCTCCGTGGAGAGGTCGCCCGTCCAGGCGGCGAGGCCGCCGTCCAGCACCCGTACGTCCCGGTGTCCCGTCCAGCGCAGCAGCCACCAGGCCCGCGCAGCGGCCCAGCCCAGGCCGCCGTCGTACACCACCACGGGGGTGTCCTGGCCGACCCCGGCCCGGCGCATCGCGGCCCCGAACGCCTCCGGGTCCGGGAGGGGGTGGCGGCCGCCGTCGCCCGCCGGTCCTGCCAGCTCCGTGTCGAGGTCGACGAAGACCGCGCCGGGCAGGTGGCCTGCTTCGTAGGAGGGACGGCCGTGGGGGCCGCCGAGCTGCCAGCGGACGTCCAGGAGCACCGGAGGCCGCGGCCCGGCCGACTCGCTCGCACATTCGGATGCGGTAATGATGGGCTTCATGGGGCCATCCTCGCGCAGCGGCCCCGGCGCCCGAAACAGCATCGGAAGGGACGACCGGCGGGAATCCGGTCGTCCTTCGTCGAGAACCCGGACAACGCGGCGCGGCCGGTGCGCCTGGGGCGTCGGGGGGTGCAAGCATCTGCACGGGGCACGCGGACCACGTCCTGACCCGGGACGGCGTACCTGTCCCGTTCCCCCGCACGGCCACCACAACGGTCCGAGGAGAGAAGACGATGACCGAGGCTGCCGCCCGGCGTACGCCCGGAACACCTTGCTGGGTGAGTCTGATCGTGCACGGCCTGACCACGACCCAGGAGTTCTACGGGGCCCTGTTCGACTGGGAGTTCCGGCCCGGCCCCGAACAACTGGGCCCCTACGTCCGCGGACTGCTGCACGGCAGGGAGGTCGCGGGCATCGGCCAGCTGCCGCCCGACCGGCACCTCCCGATCGCCTGGACCACCTACCTCGCCACGGACGACGCGGACGTCACCGCCGAGGCCATCCGCTCCTGCGGCGGTACAGTCGCGGTCGGCCCGCTCGACGCGGGTGAGGCCGGACGGCTCGCCATCGCCTCGGACCCGGGCGGGTCGGTCTTCGGCATCTGGCAGGGCTCGGAGCACATCGGCACGATGGCGGCGGGCGTCCCCGGCACGCCCGTCTGGAACGAGCTGGTGACCCGGGAGACCTCGATGGTCGCGAAGTTCTACCAGACGGTCTTCGGCTACGAGACGGAGGCGGTCGTCTCGGCCGACTTCGACTACCAGACCCTGCACCTGGACGGCGTTCCGGTGGCGGCCCTGCACGGGGTCGGCCACGCGCTGCCGCGCGACCGGGGGCCGCACTGGATGACGTACTTCGAGGTCGCCGACACGGACCGGGCCGCGGCCCGGGTGGTCGAGCTGGGCGGGCGCGTGCTGCAACCGCCGCGCGAGGGGTCGAGCGGCCGGCTGGCGACGGTCGCGGATCCGGAGGGGGCCGTGTTCACGGTCATCAGGTCCGCCGCCGGGCCCGGGTCCGCGGCGGGTTAGGAGAGGCCCCTACGCCTCGGAGGCGACCGGCAGGACGTCCGGGGAGAGACTGCCCGCGCGGGCCGTCCCGCCGGTCGTCCGGCGGCGGTGGTGCCGGCGGCACAGCACCTCGTAACCGACCTCGCCCGCCTGCCGGTTGACGTCGCCGACGACGACCTGGGCGCCCTCGACGACCATCTCGCCGTCCACGGTACGGGCGTTGTGCGTGGCGCGGGCCCCGCACCAGCAGAGCGCCTCGACCTGGAGGGCCTCTATCCGGTCGGCCAGCTCGATCAGCCGCTGGGAGCCAGGGAAGAGCTTGGTGCGGAAGTCCGTGGTGATGCCGAAGGCGAAGACGTCGAGCCCCAGATCGTCGACGACCCGGGCGAGCTGGTCGATCTGGACCGGGGCCAGGAACTGCGCCTCGTCCACGATCACGTAGTCGACCCGGCCGCCCCGGCTGACCCGGTCGACGATGTGGGCGTAGAGATCCATGCCCTCCTCGGCCTCGACCGCGTCCGTCACCAGACCGAGCCGGGAGGAGAGCTTGCCCTCCCCCGCGCGGTCGTCCCGGGTGAAGATCACTCCCTGGAGCCCGCGTGCCGAGCGGTTGTGGCCGATCTGCAGGGCCAGCGTGCTCTTTCCGCAGTCCATGGTTCCGGAGAAGAACACCAGCTCGGGCATGAGGGGTCGAGCACCTTTCGGAGGGGGCACGGCGGGAGGGGTTACGAGCGTACTTCGAGGAGGGGGACGAGCTGTTCCACCGGGGTCAGGGAGCCGTGCACGCCTGTCATCGCCGACTCGTGCGGCTCGTTGACGGAGGCCGTGATGATCACGTCGTCGTGGGCGGCGGCGACCACGTCGCCGATCCGTCCGTACACCCGCTCGTCGACCGTCGGCCCGAACCAGCCGGCCGCGATGGCCTCGTCCCGGCTCGCGACCCAGAACTGCTCGCCGAGCACCTCGCGCCAGACGGCCAGGACGTCGGCCTGCGCGCCGGGCACCGCGTAGACATGGCGGGCGCGCCCCTCGCCGCCGAGGAGGGCGACGCCCGCGCGCAGCTCCCAGTCCTCGTCGAAGTCGATCCGGGACTGCTCGTCGAACGGGATGTCGATCATGCCGTGGTCGGCGGTGATGTAGAGAGCCGAGCGCGGCGGGAGCTGCTCGGCGAGGCGTCGGGCGAGCCCGTCGACGTACATGAGCTGGCCGCGCCAGGCGTCGGAGTCGATGCCGAAGCGGTGGCCCTTGCCGTCGACCTCGCTGTAGTACGTGTAGACCAGCGAGCGGTCGCCGGCGGCCAGGCGCTGGGCGGCGACGTCCATCCGGTCCTCGCCGGAGAGCCGGCCGAGGAAGGAGCCGCCGCTGAGGGCGACCTTGGTCAGCGGCGTCTGCTCGAACGTCGGCGCGGAGACCTGCGCGGTGTGCACGCCCGCGGCGTCGGCGAGCTGGAAGACCGTGGGATAGGGCTGCCAGACCTTCGGCGCGGTCCACGGCTTCCAGCGGAGCTGGTTCATCAGCGCGCCGGTCTCCGGGTTGCGCGCGGTGTAGCCGGGCAGGCCGTGTTCTCCGGGCGGCAGCCCCGTGCCGACCGAGGCGAGCGAGGTCGCGGTGGTGGAGGGGAAGCCCGCGGTCAGCGGGCGGCCGGTGCCGCCGCGCGAGGTCGAAAGGAGCGAGTGCAGGAAGGGCGCCTCGTCCGGGTGCGCGGTGATCTGCTCCCAGCCGAGGCCGTCGATCAGGAAGACGCAGTTGCGGTCGGCCGGGGTGAGCTCGGGGATCGTGGCGGAGAACCCCGGCACCTCCTGTCCGGCGACGAGCGTCGGCAGCAGGTCGGCGAGCGAGCCGCTGCCGTACTCGGGCACGGGCGCGGTGTCCAGGGGCAGCAGGACGGGGTCCTGCCAGGCGGGCTGGGCCATCAGCGGCCGGTCACCGCGGTGGCGGCCGTGGCCTCGGAGAGCGACTGGGCGAAGGCGAGGGTCTGGCGGACCGCGTCGGGGCCGTCTCCGGCCTCGCTGACCCGCAGGCTCAGGTCGTCGGCGGTGGAGCTGCCGGTGTAGCCGTGGTCGGCCTCGCAGTTGGCGTCGCCGCAGGCGGCGGGCTCCAGGTCGATCCGGGAGACCGCGCCCCAGCCGATGGTGAGGACGACCTCGCGGGGCAGGGAGCCCGGGACGTACTTCTCCGGGTTGGCCACCACGCGGCTGACCACGACGGAGGAGATCCGGCCCAGCTTCACGGACTCGGTGGAGGTGGTGGCGTACGGCGTCGGGGAGCTGGTGTCGGCGGCCTGCTCGTCGGTGTGGCTGACGATGAACCGGTGCTCGGTCAGGACGAGGACCGTCACATGACGGCGTACCTCGTTGGAGTCGAACGTGGTCTCCTGGTGCACCAGATACGAAGCGACCGGCTCTCCGCCGACGGCGGCCTCCACCGCCTCGGCCACGAGGGCCGGGTAGTAGCCGCTGCGCTCGATCGCCGCGCGCAGCCCCTGGGTCGTCGTACCGGTCTTTGCCATGAGCACCATCCTACGGCGGGCCGGTGGCTGCCGGGGACGCCCCGGTGGCCACCGTCGGTCGGACCCGCCCCCCGGCACCCGGTGGGTCTCAGTAGTTCGGAAGGCGGCGGGGGCCGAGGTCGCCGCGGGCGGGCGGCGGGGCGAGCCGGACGCTCGCGCCGAGCACGGTCAGCCCGTGCGGGGCGACGACGACCGGCTCGAGGGCGACGGAGACCACCTCGGGGTGGTCGTCGACCAGCCGGGACAGCCGCAGCAGCAGCTCTTCGAGCGCGGAGGTGTCGACCGGGGCCGAGCCCCGCCAGCCGAACAGCACCGGGGCCGCCCTGATGGACCGGATCAGCTCGGCGGCGTCGCGGTCGGTGGCGGGGACCAGCCGGTGCGCGGTGTCGCCGAGCAGTTCGGAGGGCGCGCCCGCGAGGCCGAAGGAGAGGACGGCCCCGGCGGCCGCGTCGATGGAGGCGCGGACGACGGTGTCCACACCGCGCGGGGCCATCGCCTGGACGACCGGGAGCAGTTCGGCCGGCTTGCCGAGGAGGTCGGTCAGTTCTCCGTACGCGCGCCGCAGCGCTTCCTCGTCGGCGAGGTCGAGGCGGACCCCGCCGAGGTCGGCGCGGTGGCGCAGGTGGGGCGCGGTGGTCTTGAGCGCGACGGGGTAGCCGAGCCGGGCCGCCGCCGCGACGGCCGCCTCGGGGTCCGGGGCGGGCCGGGTGGGGCGGACGGCGATGCCGTAGCTGCCGAGCAGTTCGCGGGCCTCGTCATGGGTGAGCGGACGCCCGCGCGGGTCGGGGGCGGTGGTGAGCTGCGCCTCGATCAGGGCGGCGGCGCCGGGCTCGTCGATGGTGTCGTCGAGGAACTCGGGGATCTTGCCGGGCACGGCCGCCTGGCGGCGCCACTGGGCGTACTTCACGGCTTCGGCGAGGGCCCGCACGGCGCGTTCGGCGGCGGGGTAGGCGGGGATGCGGCCGGGCCCGATGGCGGCTTCCGGGGCGGTGCCCGCAGCTGGGGCGGTGGGGCCGTCCTGGGCGGTGGGGCCGTCTGTGGCGGTGGACCCGTTCGGGCCGGTGGGCCTCTCCGGGGCGGTGCCCGCAGCCGGGCCGGTGGACCCGTCCGGGCCGGTGGACCCGTCCGGGGCGGTGGACCCGTCCAGCGCAGTGGGCCGCTCCGGGCCCGTCGGCGGTGGGGCCGCCCCGGAGGGCTGGGGCGTGGGCGTCACGGTGCGGGGGCGGGGGGCGGCCGTGCTCGACGCGGCGGCCAGTGCTTCGGCGAGGCCGCCGATCTCGACGTGGACCACGGCCACGGGCTTGGCCGAGCCCCCGGCCGCCGCCTTGCGCAGGGCGGCGGCCAGCACCTCGCCGTCGCCGGTCTCGGCCTCCCCGTTCTCCCCCACCCACGGGATGGCGTTGACGATCACGGAGTCACAGGTCCCGTCCGCCAGCGCCTCGGCCAGCGCGTCCCGGAAATCCTGCGGGGAGGCGGCCGTGGTGAGGTCGATCGGCGGGCGCGGGCGCAGGCCTTCGGCGAGGCACGCGTCGTACGTCAGGAGGCCGAGGGACTCGGAGTTGCCGAGGATGGCGACCCGGGGGCCGGCCGGAAGCGGCTGGCCCGCCAGCAGGAGCCCGGCGTCGACCATCTCGGTCACGGTGTCGACCCGGATGACTCCGGCCTGGCGCATCAGCGCGGAGACCGTGGCGTCGGGGATGCGGCTGACCGGGACCGCGTGGCCCGGCGGGGTCGAGCCGCTGTGCCGGGCGCCCTTCACCACGACGACGGGCTTCACGGCGGCGGTGCGGCGGGCGAGCCGGGTGAACTTGCGCGGGTTGCCGAGCGATTCCAGGTAGAGCAGGGCGACGTCGGTGTCGGGGTCCTCGAAGGAGTACTGCAGGAAGTCGTTGCCCGAGACGTCGGCCCGGTTGCCCGCGGAGATGAAGGAGGAGAGGCCCGCGCCGCGCCGGTGGAGGCCGGAGAGCAGGGCGATGCCGATCGCGCCGGACTGGGTGAACAGGCCGATCCGGCCGCGGGCGGGCGACTCGGGAGCGAGCGAGGCGTTCAGCCGGACGGACGCGGCGGTGTTGATGATGCCGAAGGCGTTCGGGCCGATGATCCGCATGCCGTACGAGCGGGCCTGGCGGACCAGTTCGCGCTGGAGCTCACGGCCCTCGGCGCCCCGCTCGGCGTATCCGGCGGAGAGGACGACCAGGCCCTGGACGCCGTGTTCGCCGCAGTCGGCGACGGCCTCGGGGACCCGGTGCGCGGGGACGGCGATGACCGCGAGGTCGATCCGCTCGTCGATCTCGCCGAGCGAGCGGTGGGCGGGGACCCCGTCGAGGGTGGCGAGCTCCTCGTCGAAGGCGCGGTTCACCGCGTACGCACGGCCGGTGTAGCCGGAGGCCAGGAGGTTGCGCAGGACCGTGCGGCCCACTCCGCCGGGGGTGCGCCCGGTGCCGATGACGGCGACGGAGCCGGGGGCGAGCAGGCGCTGCACCGAGCGGGCCTCGGCGCGCTGTTCGCGGCCGCGCTGGACGGCGAGGGACTTCTCGGTGGGTTCGAGGTCGAGGGTGAGGTGGACGGAGCCGTCCTCGAAGCTGCGGCGCTGGGTGTAGCCGCCGTCCCGGAACACCTTGATCATTTTGTTGTTGGCGGGGAGCACCTCGGCGGCGAAGCGCCGGATGCCGCGCTCGCGGGCGACCGCGGCGATGTGTTCGAGGAGTGCCGAGGCGACCCCGCGGCCCTGGTGGGCGTCCTGGACGAGGAAGGCGACCTCGGCCTCGTCGGCGGGCGCGGAGGCGGGGCGGCCCTGGTCGTTGATGCGGTCGAAGCGGACGGTTCCGATGAACTCGCCGCCGATCGTGACGGCCAGTCCCACCCGGTCGACGTAGTCGTGATGGGTGAAGCGGTGCACGTCCCGGTCCGATAGCCGGGGATACGGGGCGAAGAACCGGTAGTACTTCGACTCGTCGGACACCTGCTCGTAGAAGCTGACCAGTCGCTCGGCGTCGTCCGTGGTGATCGGCCTGATGCGCGCGGTGCCACCGTCGCGGAGCACCACGTCCGCTTCCCAGTGGTCGGGGTACGCGTGAGGCGGACTCTGCTCCGGCGTGGGCTCCATGGGCAAAGCCTACGGCGGGGACACCGGTCGCGGAGGGATCGGTGCCGGGGCAGTCTGAGGGGGCCCGGACCTGGGCAGCCGGAGGACCGGACCGGACGGAAGGCCGGGCACAGCATTGCGCACTGCATGAGAGACTGGTCTAGACAACCGTTGATATGTGAAGGGCAGAACCATGGCTGAGCGCCGCGTAAACGTCGGTTGGGCCGAGGGCCTGCACGCCCGCCCCGCTTCCATCTTCGTCCGTGCCGCCACGGCTTCCGGCGTCCCCGTGACGATCGCCAAGGCCGACGGCAACCCGGTGAACGCCGCCTCCATGCTCGCGGTGCTCGGTCTGGGCGCACAGGGCGGCGAGGAGATCGTGCTCGCGTCCGAGGCGGGCGACGCCGAGGCCGCTCTGGACCGGCTGGCCAAGCTGGTCGCCGAGGGCCTGGAAGAACTCCCCGAGACCGTCTGATCCGAGGGCTTCCGGCTCTGCCGGATACCCGAGGTGCGAGAGCCGCGACCCTGGAAGGGATCGCGGCTCTTTCGTTTTCCGGAAAGAGCGGCGCCTCGATAATTCGGGCAGCACAGACCGCATTCCCGGAATTACTTCTCTTTGTATACGGCTCTCCTGTTAATGGCGGACGCCCGCGGTGTTTACGCCATGTTGCGAAGTGCTCACGCGGGGGACGGGGGCGGTGCGCCGCCCGGTCCGATCGGGGCGGCGGAGCCGGTGGGCCCCGGTGGCGCGTTCCGCGTGCTGGGCGGTCAGCGCCCTCGCCCGCTCGGCGTCGCCGCGCGCCACGGCGTCCACGATCGCCCCGCGCTCGGCCCAGGAGTCGACCGGGCGGGCCGGCTGCTCGACCGCGTACATCCAGGCGATCTTGTGCCGGAGCTGGGTGAGCAGCGCGATGAGTCCGGGGCTGCCGGAGGCCTGGGCGAGGGTCTCGTGGAACCAGCCGCCCAAGGAGCGCAGATCCTCGCCCTCGCCCCGGCGGGCCCGCTCCTGACCCAGCCTGACCAGGCCCCGGAGCACCTTGAGATGGGCCTCCGTGCGCCGCTGGGCGGCACGTGCGGCGCCCAGCGGCTCCAGGAGCATCCGCACCTCCAGAAGGTCGGCCGCCTCCTGCTCGGTGGGCTCGGCGACACAGGCGCCGGCGTGCCTGCGGGTGACCACGAAGCCCTCGGACTCCAGCGTGCGCAGCGCCTCGCGGACCGGGACGCGGGAGACCCCGTACCGGCGCGCCAGCACCTCCTCGGTGAGGCGGCTGCCGCGCTCGAAGACACCGGAGACGATGTCGTCACGAATTGCCGTGCATACCGAATGCGCGGGAATGCGCATGTCCGAACCTCCGCCTTGATCCCCGCGAAACGCGGCCGCCCGACGTCTGTTCCGTGACTCTATTGCAATCCGCCGGAATTTCCGATGGCAGGTCGGAATCCATGGATATCTTCACGCCGGAATTACCGAAGGCCCCGGCGGGGAGCCGGGGCCTTCGGGCGGTGGATCGCGCGGTGGGGTCAGACGCTGAGACCGTGGGAGCGCAGGTAGCCGACGGGGTCCATGTCGGAGCCGTAGTCGGGGGTGGTGCGGGCCTCGAAGTGCAGGTGCGGGCCGGTGGAGTTGCCGGTGGAGCCGGAGAGGCCGATCTGCTGGCCGGAGGAGACGCTCTGGCCGACCGAGACGCCGATCGAGGAGAGGTGGCCGTACTGGGTGTAGGTGCCGTCCGTCATCCGGAGCACGATGTTGTTGCCGTACGCGCCGCCCCAGCCGGCCTCGACGACCGTACCGGCGCCGACCGCGACGACGGAGCTGCCGGAGGCGGCCTGGAAGTCCACGCCGGAGTGGCTGCCGGAGGACCAGAGCGCGCCGCCGGTGTTGTAGCCGGTGGTGACGTGGGAGCCGGAGACCGGGAGGTGGAAGGCGTTCAGCCGGGCGCGCTCGGCGGCGCGGGCGGCACGGGCCTTCTCCTCGCGGACCTCCTTGGCGCGGGCCTCGGCCTTGCGCTCGGCCTCCGCCTTCGCCTTGGCCTTGGCGGCCTTCGCGCGGGCCTCGGCGGCGGCCTTGGCCTTCGCCTCGGCGATCGCGTCGGCCTGCTGCTTCTGGGCGTGGGCCTGCGCGCCGATCCGGTCGGCGAGGGTGGCGTCGAGGGCGACGGCCTGGGTGAGGCCGGTGTCGGCGACCTGGGCGGCCTCGGTGTCCGCGGCGATGGCCGGGGAGGCCAGCGAGCCGATGACTCCGGTGGTGGCCAGGGCCGCGATGCCGGCGGCCCGCGCGCTCCGGCGCGTGAGGCGGCTCGGGGCACGGTGCTTCCCGGTGGCACGGGTGAACGCCATGGAGGGGTTGATCCTTTCCTTCCTTCTCGCCTACCGGGTTAGCTGACGGGTTCGGAGCAGGAAGGTCTCCTACGGATTCCCGCGCCGGGCTGCGGCACGGGCCTCCGATTCACCCCAGGGACTGCGTGGGTCCCCGGCTCCCCAGGCTCGCGCCTGACGGGGACTCGGCGATGACTGCCCGGCGCCGCGGATGCGGCATACGGGTGACGGACAGCCGGGCCGACGCTAGGCGGGGCGACTTCCCATCACCAAACGGACCAGGCGATTTGTCGCGCATCCCACAGGGCAGACAGGCAACCTCTCCAACAAAGAGGCACAAAGGGGATCAAAGTGACAAAAATGGAGAACCCCGACGAACTTTCGTCCGTCGGGGTCCTGTTCGCGGCGGTGTGCCGCGGGCGGTGCGTCAGCCGGTGACGACCGACACCTCTCCGATGCCGAGCGCCTTCACGGGCTCCTCGATCTGTGCCGCGTCCCCCACGAGGACCGTGACCAGCCGGTCCACCGGGAAGGCGCTGACCACGGCGGCGGTCGCCTCCACGGTGCCCGTGTCGGCGAGCCGGGCGTAGAGGTGGGCCTGGTAGTCGTCGGGGAGGTGCTGCTCGACCTGGTCGGCCAGCGTGCTCGCGACGGAGGCGGCGGTCTCGAACTTCAGCGGGGCGACGCCCACCAGGTTCTGCACGGCCGTCTCGCGCTCGGCGTCGGTCAGCCCCTCGGCCGCCAGCGTCCGCAGGACCTTCCAGAGGTCCTCCAGCGCCGGTCCGGTGGACTCCGTGTCCACCGATCCGCTGATCGCGAGCATGGCCGCGCCGCCCGAGTCGGGGCCGCTGGAGCGCAGCACCTGGGCGAAGGCGCGCACGCCGTAGGTGTAGCCCTTCTCCTCGCGCAGCACCCGGTCCAGCCGGGAGGTGAGGGTGCCGCCCAGGCTGTACGTGCCGAGCACCTGAGCGGGCCACACGCTCTCGTGCCGGTCGGCGCCGATCCGGCCGATCAGCAGCTGGGTCTGGACCGCGCCGGGCCGGTCGACGATGACCACGCGGCCGGTGTCGTCCGCGGTGATGGGCGGCACCGGGCGGGTCTGACCGGCGTTGCCCGACCAGTCGCCGAGGGTCTCCGCCAGCAGCGCGTCCAGGTCGATGCCGGTGAGGTCGCCGACGATCACGGCCGTCGCGGTGGACGGGCGGATATGGGCGTCGAAGAAGGCGCGCACGGCGACCTCGTCGATCCGCCGGACCGTCTCCTCGGTGCCCAGGCGCGGGCGGGACATCCGGGCGGTGGCCGGGAACAGCTCCTTGGAGAGCTGCTTGGCGGCGCGCCGGGACGGGTTGGCGTGCTCGTGCGGGATCTCGTCGAGGCGGTTGCCGACGAGGCGCTCGATCTCGCTCGCGTCGAAGGCGGGGGCCCGCAGCGCCTCGGCGACCAGCCCGAGGGCCTTGGCCAGCCGGGAGGCGGGAACTTCCAGGGAGACCCGGACGCCGGGGTGGTCGGCGTGCGCGTCGAGCGTGGCGCCGCAGCGCTCCAGCTCGGCGGCGAACTCCTCGGCGCTGTGCTTGTCGGTGCCCTCGGAGAGCGCCCGCGACATGATCGTGGCCACGCCGTCCAGGCCCTCGGGCTCGGCCTCCAGCGGCGCGTCCAGGAAGATCTCCACGGCGACGACCTGCTGGCCGGGGCGGTGGCAGCGCAGCACGGTCAGCCCGTTGGGCAGGGCGCCCCGCTCGGGCGCCGGGAAGGCCCAGGGGCGGGCCGTGCCGGCGGTGGGCTGCGGGTGGAACTCCATGGCTACTCCAGTCACGGCGGCGTCGCTCACTTGTCCGCCCCCTCGTGCGCGTCGGTGCCCTCGGCGCCGTCTTCGCCCCCGTCGGCCTCGTCGGCCGGCTCGGTGGGCTCGTACACCAGCACCGCCCGGTTGTCGGGGCGCAGGACCGCCGCGGCCGCCGCTCGCACCTCGTCCGCGGTGACGTCCAGGACGCGGCCCACGGCGCTCAGGGCGAGCTGCGGGTCGCCGAACAGGACCGCGTAGCGGCACAGTTCGTCGGCACGGCCGGCGACCGTGCCGAGCCGGTCCAGCCACTCGCGCTCCAACTGCGCCTGGGCCCGCTCCATTTCCTCGGGGGTGGGCCCCTCGGCGGCGAACCGGGCCAGCTCCTCGTCGACCGCGGCCTCGATCTGATCCACCTCGACGCCGCCGGACGTCTTCACGTCCAGCCAGCCCAGCGAGGGCGCGCCGGAGAGCCGCAGCAGTCCGAAGCCGGCCGCCACCGCCGTACGGTCGCGGCGGACCAGGCGGTTGTGCAGCCGGGAGGACTCGCCGCCGCCCAGCACGGTGAGCGCCAGGTCGGCGGCGTCACAGGCACGGGTGCCGTCGTGGGGCAGCCGGTAGGCGGCCATCAGGGCGCGCGCCGGGACCTCCTCGTGGACCACTTCGCGCAGCTGCTCGCCGATGGTCTCGGGCAGCGTCCCGTCGCGCGGCGGCTGCTTGCCGTCGTGGGAGGGGATGGAGCCGAAGTACTTCTCGATCCAGGCGAGGGTCTGCTCGGGGTCGATGTCGCCGACCACCGAGATCACCGCGTTGTTGGGCGCGTAGTACGTACGGAAGAACGCGCGGGCGTCCTCCAGGGTGGCCGCGTCCAGGTCGGCCATGGAGCCGATCGGGGTGTGGTGGTAGGGGTGGCCCTCGGGGTAGGAGAGGGCGGTCAGCTTCTCGAACGCGGTGCCGTAGGGCACGTTGTCGTAGCGCTGGCGGCGTTCGTTCTTGACGACGTCGCGCTGGTTCTCCATGGACTCCTCGTCGAGGGCGGCGAGGAGAGAGCCCATACGGTCGGCTTCGAGCCAGAGAGCCAGCTCCACCTGATGGGTGGGCATGGTCTCGAAGTAGTTGGTCCGCTCGAAGCTGGTCGTCCCGTTGAGCGAGCCGCCGGCTCCCTGGACGAGCTCGAAGTGACCGTTCCCCTTGACCTGGCCCGAGCCCTGGAACATCAGGTGCTCGAAGAGGTGAGCCAGACCGGTGCGTCCCTTGACCTCGTGGCGCGAGCCGACGTCGTACCAGAGGCAGACCGCGGCGACCGGGGTCAGATGGTCCTCGGAGAGCACCACACGCAGGCCGTTGGCCAGGCGGTGCTCGGTCGCTGTCAAGCCGCCGGAGCCGGCCTGTGCGGTGGCCGTGTGACCCATGGGCATGTACGTCCCTTCGATCGCGATACTGGACTTCCTGCCAGACCTGCCACTCTAAGCAAGCGCGGCGGCACCTGGCGAAGTTCCCGTGCCGTGGATGTTTCCTGTCATGGGTGTCGTCGGCGCTGCGGACGGAGCCGCCTGGCCCGCTTCGGACGGGTCGAGGTCGGCGTTGTCAGTGCGGCGGTCCACAATGGACCGCGTCAGTAGCTCGTGTTGTCCCGAACAAGCTCAGGTTGTCCGAACAGAATCTGTGAAGGAGTCGCAGCCGCGATGGCCCGCCGTAGCACGAAGACCCCGCCGCCGGACGACTTCGAGGAGAAGATCCTCGACATCGACGTCGTCGACGAAATGCAGGGCTCCTTCCTCGAGTACGCGTACTCGGTGATCTACTCCAGGGCCCTGCCCGACGCCCGCGACGGCATGAAGCCGGTGCACCGGCGCATCGTGTCCCAGATGAACGAGATGGGGCTGCGCCCCGACCGCGGCTATGTGAAGTGCGCCCGCGTCGTCGGCGAGGTGATGGGCAAGCTGCACCCCCACGGCGACGCCTCGATCTACGACGCCCTGGTGCGCATGGCGCAGCCCTTCTCGATGCGGCTGCCCCTGGTCGACGGCCACGGCAACTTCGGCTCCCTCGGCAACGACGACCCGCCGGCCGCCATGCGGTACACCGAGTGCCGGATGGCCCCCGCCACGTCGTTGATGACCGAGGCGATCGACGAGGACACCGTCGATTTCCAGTCGAACTACGACGGCCAGGAGCGCGAGCCGGTCGTCCTCCCCGCCGCCTATCCCAACCTCCTGGTCAACGGGGTGTCCGGCATCGCCGTGGGCATGGCCACCAACATGCCCCCGCACAACCTGGGCGAGGTCATCGCGGCCGCCCGCCATCTGATCAAGCACCCGGGCGCCGACGTCGAGACGCTGATGCGCTTCGTCCCCGGCCCCGACCTGCCCACCGGCGGCCGCATCGTCGGTCTGGGCGGAATCAAGGACGCGTACACGGCGGGCCGCGGCACGTTCAAGATCCGCGCCACCGTCGCCGTGGAGAACGTGACGGCCCGCCGCAAGGGCCTCGTCGTCACCGAACTGCCCTTCACCGTCGGCCCGGAGAAGGTGATCGCCAAGATCAAGGACCTGGTCTCGGCGAAGAAGCTCCAGGGCATCGCCGACGTCAAGGACCTCACCGACCGGGCGCACGGGCTGCGTCTGGTCATCGAGGTGAAGAACGGCTTCGTGCCGGAAGCGGTGCTGGAGCAGCTCTACAAGCTGACGCCGATGGAGGAGTCCTTCGGCATCAACAACGTGGCGCTGGTCGACGGCCAGCCGCTCACCCTGGGCCTCAAGGAGCTGCTGGAGGTCTATCTCGACCACCGCTTCGAGGTGGTGCGCCGGCGCAGCGAGTTCCGCCGCACCAAGCGCCGCGACCGGCTGCACCTGGTCGAGGGCCTGATCGTCGCCCTGCTGGACATCGACGAGGTCATCCGGATCATCCGGGACAGCGACAACTCGGCGCAGGCGAAGGAGCGCCTGATGGCGCACTTCTCGCTGAGCGAGATCCAGACCCAGTACATCCTGGACACGCCACTGCGCCGGCTCACCCGTTTCGACCGGATCGAGCTGGAGAGCGAGCGGGACCGGCTCACCGGCGAGATCGACGCGCTGACGGCGATCCTGGAGTCGGACGCGGAGCTGCGCAAGCTGGTCTCATCGGAGCTGGCCGTCGTGGCGAAGAAGTTCGGCACGGACCGGCGCACGGTGCTGCTGGAGTCGGCCGGTTCGCAGATCGCGTCCGTGCCGCTGGAGGTGGCGGACGACCCGTGCCGGGTGCTGCTCTCCTCGACGGGCCTGCTGGCCCGCACCGCCAACGCGGATCCGGTCGAGGTCTCCGAGGACGCCCGGCGGACCAAGCACGACGTGATCGTCTCGGCGGTGGCGGCGACAGCCCGCGGCGACGTCGGGGCGGTGACCTCCACGGGACGGCTGCTGCGGCTCTCGGTGATCGACCTGCCGCAGCTGCCGAACACGCACGCGGAGCCGAATCTCTCCGGCGGGGCGCAGATCTCCGAGTTCCTCAGTCTGGAGACGGACGAGGAGCTGGTCTGCCTCACCACCCTGGAGGAGTCCTCGCCGGGCCTGGCGATCGGCACGCTCCAGGGCGTGGTGAAACGCGTCGTGCCGGACTACCCGGCCAACAAGGACGAGTTGGAGGTCATCTCCCTCAAGGACGGTGACCGCATCGTGGGCGCGACCGAGCTGCGTACGGGCGAGGAGGACCTGGTGTTCATCACCTCCGACGCCCAGTTGCTCCGCTATCCGGCGGCCCAGGTGCGCCCGCAGGGGCGAGCGGCCGGAGGCATGGCGGGCGTCAAGCTGACGGCCGGGACCGAGGTGCTGTCGTTCACGGCGGTGGACCCGGCGGCCGAGGCGATCGTGTTCACGGTGGCCGGCTCGCACGGCACCCTGGACGACTCGGTGCTGACCTCCAAGCTCACCCCGTTCGACCAGTATCCGCGCAAGGGCCGGGCGACCGGCGGAGTGCGCTGCCAGCGGTTCCTGAAGGGCGAGGACGTCCTGGTGTTCGCCTGGGCGGGACCCGTCCCGGCACGGGCCGCCCAGAAGAACGGCACCCCGGCGAAGCTGCCGGAGCCGGACCCGAGGCGGGACGGTTCGGGCACGCCGCTGCTCGAGCCGGTGGCCGTGATCGCGGGACCGCCGCTGTAGGCGGGACGCCTCCCCGTACGACGGGGAGCGGCCGGGGGCCTTACGCCTCCGCGACCGCTTCCCGTTCCGGGGCCGGCTCCTGTACGTAGCGGAGCACGCCCCACATGGCGCGCTCGGTCTCCTCGGCGTCCGTCGCCCGTGCGGTCGCGGGGTCGGTCCGGCAGGCGGCGAGTCCGTCCAGCAGCGCCCCGGCGTCGAGGCCCGCGCCGATCATGACGAGCTGGGTGAGGCGCTGCTCGCCGCGCACCCACGGCCGGGGGACGAAACACAGGAACCGGCCGACCGCGTGCAGCGCGTACCGGTGCGCCGGGTCCCCCGTTCCGAAGTCGGCGAACCCCTTGATCCGGTAGAGGCCCTCGGGCCGGGAGTCGAGGAAGGCCATGAGGCGGCGCGGGTCCATGGGGAGGTCGGAGGTGAAGTCGACGCTCTCGTACGCCGCGTGCAGATGGTCCTCGTGGGCTGCGCCCCCGGGCGATCCGTCCCCGTGGGGGTCGCCCGCTCCCCCGTGCTGCTCCTCCCTCAGCAGATCCTCGAAGGTGAGCTGGCGGACCTTCTCCTCGTGGTCCGGCCGCAGGGCCGGGTCGAAGAGCAGCTCGGGGTCGATCCGGCCGTAGGCGGCGGAGACGACGACGGCCGGGCCGCTGAGCGCCGCGACGCTCTCGCGCAGTTCCTGATGGGCCGCCGCTCCGATCCGGTCGGTCTTGTTCAGGACGACGAGGTCGGCGACGGCGAGATGGCGGTCGAGCTCGGGATGCCGTAGGCGGGTGCCGCCGAACTCGGCCGCGTCGACGACCTCGACGAGACCCCCGTACCGGATGTGCGGGTTGTCGCTGGCCAGCAGCATGCGGACGAGTTCCTGGGGTTCGGCCAGCCCGCTCGCCTCGATGACGATCACGTCCAGCCGGGCGGAGGGCCGGGTCAGAGTCTCCAGGAAGGTGTCGAGTTCGCTCGCGTCGACGGCGCAGCACAGGCAGCCGTTGCCCAGCGAGACCGTCGATCCGACCTGCCCCGAGACCGTCATGGCGTCGATCTCGATGGCCCCGAAGTCATTGACGATCACGCCGATCCGGGTGCCCGCCCGGTTGCGGAGCAGATGGTTCAGGAGCGTGGTCTTGCCTGAGCCGAGGAAGCCCGCCAGGACGACGACCGGGATCTGCGGGGTACGGGGCGGGGTCAACGGGGACCTTCCTGGAGGCGTCGTCAGGGTGCCGGGACCGGCTGCGGCGGGGGTGCGCCGACATAACGGGCCGCCGGGCGGATGATCTTCGAGTCCTCCGCCTGCTCCAGGATATTGGCGCTCCAGCCGACCACGCGCGCCGCGCAGAAGGTGGGGGTGAACATCGCGCGCGGCAGCCCGCACAGCTCCATGACCACTCCGGCGTAGAACTCCACGTTGGTGTGCAGCTCCCGGCCCGGCTTGAGCTCGGCGAGGATGGCCTCGACCTGGCGTTCCACCTCCACGGCGAAGTCGACGAGCGGGCCGCCGAAGCCCTGCGCGAGGGACTTGAGCATCCGCGAGCGCGGGTCCTCGGTGCGGTAGACGGGGTGGCCGAAGCCCATGATGCGGCGGCCGGAGAGGACCTGTTCGCGGATCCAGCCGTCGATGCGGTCCGGGGCGCCGATGGCGTCCAGGGTGTCCAGGGCCCGGCTGGGGGCTCCGCCGTGCAGCGGTCCGGAGAGCGCTCCGACCGCCGCCACCAGGCAGGCGGCCAGGTCGGCTCCGGTGGAGGCGACGACGCGGGCGGTGAAGGTCGAGGCGTTGAAGCCGTGGTCGACGGTCGAGATGAGGTACTGCTCGACGGCCCGGACCCGGTCGGGCTCCGGCTCCGAGCCGGTCAGCATGTACAGGTAGTTCGCGGCGTGCGGCAGGTCCTCGCGGGGTTCGACCGGCTCCAGCCCCTGGCCCAGGCGGTGGAGGGCGGTCAGGATCGTGGGGACGGCCGCGCAGGCGGCGAGCGCGTCCTCGCGTCGGCGCTCGGCCCCGATGTCGTACACCGGGCGGAAGCCGGCCGAGGCGCCCAGCAGGGAGAGCGCGGTGCGCAGTCCGGCGAGCGGGCCGGAGACGGCGCTCGCACGCGCGATGGCGGGCAGCGCCTCGCGGACCTCGGCGGGCAGGGTGCGCAGCGCGGCGGTGCGGGCGGCGAAGTCGGCGGCGGCCGCCCGGTCGGGCAGTTCGCCGTGGACCATCAGGTACCAGACGTCCTCGAAGCCGCGGGTCCGCGCGAGCTCGATCGCCGAGTACTGGCGGTAGTGGTAGAAGCCCTCGCGGCCGCGGACGTCGCCGAGGGCGGTGTCGGTGACGACGACGCCGGCGAGACCGCGGGGGACGTCAGGGACGACAGGGGTGGTGGTCATGTCCGTCTCTCCTCCGTGCAAGCAACATTGATTTGACTGTCCATGCTTGACTTGAGATCTGTCAATGTTGATTGAATCAAGGTGAACCTGCGGTGGATACGGTGGTCTCCATGACGGATCAACCAGAGCCCGGCCGGCCCGACGCACCCCGGCTGACCACCCGTGAGGCCGCCGAGCTGCTGGGGGTGAAGCCGGAGACGGTGTACGCCTACGTCAGCCGGGGCCAGCTGAGCAGCGCGCGGGCCGCCGGGGGGCGGGGCAGCACCTTCGACGCCGACGAGGTGCGGGCGCTGGTCCGGCGGTCGGGGCGGCGGGACCCCTCCCCGGCCGGGGGCGACCTCGTCTTCCGTACCGGCATCACGCTCATCGAGGGCGACCGCTACTACTTCCGCGGGGTCGACGCGACGGAGCTGGCCCGGCAGTACGGCTACGAGGAGGTAGCCGAGTGGCTGTGGACGGGGGAGCTGCGGCCCGGCGTCCGGTTCACCGCGTCCCCGGGGACCCTCGCCGCGGCCCGCCGGACGGTCGGCGCGCTGCCCGCGCACAGCGGGTCGACGGACCGGCTGCGGGTGGCGGTGACCGCTGCCGCGGCCACGGATCCGCTGCGGTTCGACCTGTCGCCCGAGGCGGTGCTGAGCAGCGCCCGGGGCCTGATCCCGACGCTGGTGGGCGCGCTGCCGGCGCTGGGCGCGCCGGAGGCCGACGAGGGCTCCCTGGCCCGGCGGCTGTGGTCACGGCTCACCGCGGAGCCGGCCGACGCCCCCTCCCTCGCCGTGCTGGACGCGGCCCTGGCCCTGCTGATCGACCACGACCTCGCGGCCTCCACCCTGGCCGCCCGGGTCGCCGCCTCCGCGCGGGCCCACCCGTACGCCGTGGTCTCGGCGGGTCTCGGCGTGCTGGAGGGACCGCTGCACGGCGCGGCGAGCGGACTGGCGCACCGGATGCTGCGGGAGGCGGTGGACCGGGGCAGCGCGGTCCCCGTGGTCGCCGACCACCTGCGGACCGGGCGGCGGGTGCCCGGTCTGGGCCACCGGCTGTACCGGGGCGAGGACCCCCGGGCGACCGCCCTGTTCGCGCTGCTGGCGGAGGTGCCCCAGGCGGCCGGGGCGCTGGCGGCGGCCCGCGAGGTGGTCGGCACGACGGCACGGCACGCCCCGCTGCACGCCAACGTCGATCTGGCCCTGGCCGTCCTGTCCGTCTCCCGGGGGATGCCGGCGGACGCGGGCGAGACCGTGTTCGCGGTGTCCCGTACCGCGGGCTGGATCGCCCACGCGCTCGAGGAGTACGGGGAGCGCCCGCTCCGCATCCGGCCGAGCGGGCAGTACACAGGGCCGCGGCCGCCGCGGCCCCTGCCCGCTCCCTGAGGGCCGACGGGACGGCCCTCAGGTCCGGACCAAGGGGCTCCGACTGCGCAAATTAGCTACGGATCACCGGGAATTCTCGCGCGGCGGCTGGGCGGTGGATCCGCGCACCACCAGTTCCGGCTCGAAGAGCAGCTCGTCGGACGGCACGGTCCGTCCGCCGATCTGGACGGAGAGCAGCTCCACGGCCGCGCGCCCCATGGCCTCGATGGGCTGGCGGACCGTGGTGAGGGGCGGCTCGGTGCAGTTCATGAAGGCCGAGTCGTCGTAGCCGACGACCGAGACGTCGCCGGGCACCGAGAGACCGCGACGGCGGGCGGCCCGCACAGCGCCCAGCGCGAGCGGGTCGCTGGCACAGATGATGCCGGTGATGCCCCGGTCGAGCAGCCGCATCGCGGCGGCCTGCCCGCCCTCCAGCGAGAACATCGCGCGGGCCACCCACTCGTCGGGCACGGCCGTGCCCGCCTCCTCGGCGAGCACCCGGGCGGCGGCGAGCTTGCGCTGCGAGGGCACGTGGTCGGACGGGCCGAGGACGAGTCCGATGCGCTCGTGGCCGAGCGAGACGAGATGGCGCCAGGCCTGCTCGACGGCGACGGAGTCGTCGCAGGAGACGCCGGGGAAGCCGAGGTGGGCGATGGCCGCGTTGATCAGGACGACGGGGATCTTGCGGTCGGCGAGCACCTTGTAGTGGTCGTGCGGGGCGTCGGCCTGGTGGTAGAGGCCGCCCGCGAAAACCACGCCGGAGACCTGCTGCTGCAGGAGCAGCTCGACGTAGTCGGCCTCGGAGACGCCGCCCTTGGTCTGGGTGCAGAGCACCGGGGTCAGCCCCTGCTGGGCGAGCGCGCCGCCGACCACTTCGGCGAACGCCGGGAAAATCGGGTTCTGCAGCTCGGGCAGAACGAGTCCGACCAGCCGGGCCCGTTCGCCGCGCAGCTGGGTCGGGCGCTCGTAGCCGAGGACGTCCAGCGCGGAGAGAACGGCCTGCCTGGTGGCGTCGGAGACACCCGGCTTGCCGTTCAGCACCCGGCTGACCGTCGCTTCGCTGACTCCCACCTTCTGGGCCACTTGAGCAAGTCGTCGCGTCATGCGCGCAAGATTAGCGAAAAAAGCGCAAGAAGATTGCGTCGAGGGAGAACTCCTCCGGAACGCTCGCGGACGGAGCACCGCGAGGCGGGATCCGCCTGCGGCAGAGGCGCCGATACGCGGTGATACACGGCCGAATTTCCGCCCCGGCCGCCGGGCCCTTTACCGTTCGTACGATGAACCCCCCACCGACCCCGGGCCGGGGACCGCGCCGGTTCGGCTGGCCCCAGCGGGTCTTCTCCCAGGTTCTGCTGATGCAGCTGGCCATCATCACCGGTGTGACGGTCCTGGTCACCGGCCTGTTCCTGGCCCCCCTCAGCGACCAGCTGGACGACCAGGCGATGCGCCGCGCGCTGGCCATCGCCCAGAGCACCGCCGCCCAGCCGGGGATCGTCGAGGACCTGAGCACCACCGACCCGTCGGACCGCGGGCCCGTCCACTCGGCCGCCGAGCGGGTCAGGCGGGCGACCGGGGCGGAGTACGTCGTCGTCATGGACCGGCGCGGGGTGCGCTGGTCGCACCCCGAAACCGACCGGATCGGCGCGGTCGTCTCCACCGACCCCGGTGAGGCGCTGCGCGGCCGCGAGGTGATGGAGATCGACAGCGGGACCCTCGGCCGTTCCGCACGGGGCAAGGTGCCGCTGTTCAACCCGTCCGGCGAGGTCGTCGGCGCGGTCTCGGTCGGGATCGAGTACGACAGCGTCCGCGCCCGCCTCCTCGGGGCGATCCCGGGGCTGCTCGCGTACGCGGGCGGGGCCCTGGCCGTCGGGGCGCTGGCCGCGTATCTGATCTCCCGGCGGCTGCAACGGCAGACGCACGACCTGGCCTTCTCCGACATCTCGGCGCTGCTGACCGAGCGCGAGGCGATGCTGCACGGCATCCGCGAGGGGGTCGTCGCCCTCGACGGGGCCGGACGCGTCCGGCTGTTGAACGACGAGGCGCAGCGGCTGCTGGGCGTCGGCCCGGAGGCGGCGGGCCGGCCGCTGGAGGAGGTGCTGGGCGACGGGCGGACCGCGGACGTGCTGGCCGGGCGGGTGGTCGGCGACGACCTGCTGACGGTCCGGGGCAGCCGGGTGCTGCTGGCCAACCGGATGCCCACGGACGACGGCGGGGCCGTGGTGACCCTGCGCGACCGGACCGAGCTGGAGCACCTGGGCCGTGAGCTCGACTCCACCACGGGGCTGATCGACGCGCTGCGCGCCCTGGACCACGAGCACGCGAACCGGCTGCACACCCTGCTGGGGCTGCTGGAGCTGGAGATGCACGAGGACGCGATGGAGTTCGTCACGGAGGTGGTGGGCGTCCACCGGGCGACGGCGGAGCAGGTCACCGAGAAGGTGCAGGACCCGCTGCTGGCCGCTCTCCTGGTCGGCAAGGCCACGGTGGCCGCGGAGCGCGGCGTATCGCTGCGGCTGGCCCCCGGCGCCCTGCTGCCGGACCGGGTGGTGGATCCCCGGGGCCTGGTCACCGTGGTGGGCAACCTCGTCGACAACGCCACGGACGCGGCGGCCGGATCGGACGGCGCGCGGATCGAGGTCGGGCTGCGGGCCGAGGGCCGTACGGTGATCCTGGGGGTGCACGACAGCGGCCCCGGCGTCCCCCGCGAGCAGCAGGCGTCGATCTTCACGGAGGGCTGGTCCACCAAGGACCTTCCGGCGCACGGCAGACGCGGCCTGGGGCTCGCCCTCGTCCGCAGGCTCGCGGAGCGCCAGGGAGGCAGTGTGACGGTGTCCGGGGCGGACGGCGGCGGCGCGGTGTTCACGGTCGTGCTGCCGGAGGCGCTGGCCGATCCCGCCACGGGGTCCGGCGGCGCTCCGCCCCCCGCGCAGCCGGCCACGACGGGAGAGCAGCGGTGATCCAGGTCCTGATCGTGGACGACGATGTCCGGGTCGCGCAGATCAATGCGGCGTACGTCGCCAAGGTCCCGGGCTTCCTGGTGGCCGCGCAGGCCCACTCGGCGGCCGGGGCCCTGGCGAAGGTCGAGGAGGTCCCGGTGGACCTGATCCTGCTGGACCACTACCTGCCCGACCGCAACGGCCTCGCCGTCGTACGGGAACTGCGCCGTCTCGGCCGTCAGGTCGACGTGATCATGGTGACGGCCGCCCGGGACGTCGCGACCGTGCAGGACGCGATGCGGCACGGCGCGCTCCAGTACCTGGTGAAGCCGTTCACGTACGCCGGTCTGCGCTCGAAGCTGGAGGCGTACGCGGCGCTGCGGCAGACGCTCGACGGGGGCGGGGAGGCCGAGCAGGCGGAGGTGGACCGGCTCTTCGGCGCGCTGTGGGCGGCGGGCGAGCCGGACCTCCCCAAGGGCCATTCCCCCACCACCGCCGAGCTCGTCCGGCAGGCCCTGCGCGGGGCCGGGGGCCCGCTCTCCGCCCAGGAGATCGCGGACAGCGCGGGGATGAGCCGGCAGACGGCCCAGCGCTATCTGAAGCTGCTGGAGCGCACCGGCAAGGTCCGGCTGACACTGCGGTACGGCGAGACGGGCCGCCCCGAACACCGCTACGCCTGGACCGGGGTCTGAGCCCCGCGCGGGCCGGTGCACCGTGCCGCACCGGCGGGGCCTCACCCGGGCCCGCGCTACGCCGCCCCGGCCCCCGTCAGCGCCCGGACCTCGCTCTCGGCGTGCTTGGCCTCGTCGGGCTGCTCGGGTGAGGTGACCGTACCGATCCAGCCGGCCAGGAAGCCGAGCGGGATCGAGACCAGGCCCGGGTTCTCCAGCGGGAACAGCTGGAAGTCGACGCCGGGGAAGAGGGACGTGGGGCTGCCCGAGACGACGGGCGAGACCAGGACCAGGACGACCGCCGGAATCAGCCCGCCGTACACGGCCCAGACCGCGCCCCGGGTGGTGAAGCCGCGCCAGAACAGCGAGTAGAGCAGGGCCGGGAGGTTCGCCGACGCGGCCACGGCGAAGGCGAGACCCACCAGGAAGGCGACGTTGAGGTCCTGGGCGAGCAGTCCGAGGCCGATCGCCACCACGCCGATCCCCGCGGCGGCCACGCGTGCCACGGCGACCTCGCCGCGCTTCTTGCGCCCGGGACGGCGGAGCGAGGCGTAGAGGTCGTGGGCGACGGAGGCGGACGAGGCGAGGGTGATGCCCGCGACGACGGCCAGGATGGTGGCGAAGGCGATGGCGGCGACCACGGCGAAGAGAATCGTTCCGCCGGTGGACCCCTCACCACCGCCGAGGTTGAGGGCCAGCAGCGGGACCGCGGTGTTCCCCGCCGCGTTCGAGGAGCGGACCTCGGCGGAGCCGACCAGGGCGGCGGCGCCGAACCCGAGCACGATCGTCATCAGGTAGAAGCTGCCGATCAGGCCGATGGACCAGACGACGGAGCGGCGCGCGGCGCGGGCGGTGGGCACGGTGTAGAAGCGCGACAGGATGTGCGGCAGCCCCGCCGTGCCGAGGACCAGGGCGACGCCCAGGCTGATGAAGTCGACGCGTGAGGTCCAGTCCCCGCCGTAGCGGAGGCCGGGAGCGAGGAAGTCCTTGCCGTGGCCGCTGCGTTCGGCCGCGGTGTTGAGGAGGTGGTTGATGTTCCCGTGGAAGTGGACCAGGACGAGGACGGTGAGGGCGACGGCCCCGGCCATCAGCAGGACCGCCTTGACGATCTGGATCCAGGTGGTGGCGCGCATGCCGCCGAAGGACACGTAGATCACCATGAGCGCGCCGACCCCCACCACCGTCCAGGACCGGGCCGCGTCGCTCGTGCCGCCGAGCAGCAGGGCCACGAGGCTGCCCGCGCCGACCATCTGGGCGACCAGGTAGAGCACGGAGACGGTGACGGACGAGGTGCCGAGCGCGGTGCGCACCGGGCGCTCCGCCATCCGGGCGGCGACCACGTCGGCCAGGGTGAACCGGCCGCAGTTGCGGACGAGTTCGGCGACGAACAGCAGGACGACGAGCCAGGCGACCAGGAAGCCGACCGAGTAGAGCATGCCGTCGTAGCCGAAGAGGGCGATCAGTCCGGAGATCCCGAGGAAGGAGGCCGCCGACATGTAGTCGCCGGCGATGGCGAATCCGTTCTCCATGGGCGAGAACAGCCGTCCGCCGGCGTAGAACTCCTCGGCGGAGCCCTGCCGGTTGCGGCCGACCCACGTGGTGATGAAGAGCGTCACCGCGATGAACGCGCTGAACAGCAGCAGGGCGAGTGTCTGGTGGTCGCCTCTCAACGTCCGAGCCCTCTCGTCATCTCCTGGGTGTCCCAGCGCAGATCGAGCGCGGCCCGGTCCCTGCGCAGCCGCGCGTGCCGTGCGTACGCCCAGGTGAGCAGGAACGTGGTGAGGAACTGGCCGAGGCCCGCCACCATCGCGACGTTGACCGCGCCGGCGACCGGGCGGGCCATCAGCTCGGGCGCGGTGGTCGCGGCGACCACATAGGCGAGATACCAGAGGAGGAAGGCGAGAGCGGCGGGGGCCACGAAACGGCGGTAGCGGCGGCGCACCTCGCGGAAGGCGGCGCTGCGGTGCACTTCCAGATAGATGTCGGCCGCACGGGGGGCCGGCTCCGGCTCCGCCGCTCCGGACGCGTCGGGGCTCGCGACGCCTCCCGCACCGTCCCCGTCGCCCCAGCCGGTGGGCGGCACGTCGTCCCACGGGTCGTCGAGCCGCACTCCCGCGGTCTCCGGCCCTGCTTCCTTCTCCACCGAACAACTCCCCTGATCCGCGGACCTTTTCGGCCGCACGGCCAACCATGGGCGGTTCGGGAAGATCACGGGCGCGCCATTCGCCCGACTTCACCCCTTCAGGTGACAGAAGTCCCGGACGGCTGCGCGAACTCCGGGAAACGCCCCCGGCCCCCGCTCCGGTGGGACGGGAGCGGGGGCCGGGGGCGTACGGGATCAGGCGTCGATGCGCGAGCGGTCCAGGGTGGCCGCGGAGCTGGTGATGAACTCCTTGCGGGGCGCGACCTCGTTGCCCATCAGCAGGTCGAAGACCTGCTCGGAGGATTCCAGGTCGCCGATGTTGATGCGCCGCAGCGTGCGGTGGCGCGGGTCCATCGTGGTCTCGGCCAGCTGATCGGCGTCCATCTCGCCCAGGCCCTTGTAGCGCTGGATCGATTCCTTGATCCGGACGTTCTTGCGCTGGAACTCCAGGAGGGTCTGGCGCAGCTCGTTGTCGGAGTAGGTGTAGACGTACTTGTCCTGGCCCTTCTTGGGCTGGACCAGCTCGATCCGGTGCAGCGGCGGGACCGCGGCGAAGACCCGTCCGGCCTCGACCATCGGGCGCATGTAGCGCTGGAAGAGGGTCAGCAGCAGGGTCCGGATGTGGGAGCCGTCGACATCGGCGTCGGTCATCATGATGACCTTGCCGTAGCGGGCGGCGTCGATGTCGAAGGTCCGCCCGGACCCGGCTCCTATGACCTGGATGATGGCGCCGCACTCGGCGTTCTTCAGCATGTCGGAGACGGACGACTTCTGGACGTTGAGGATCTTGCCGCGGATCGGCAGCAGGGCCTGGAACTCGCTGTTCCGGGCCAGCTTGGCGGTGCCGAGCGCCGAGTCGCCCTCGACGATGAAGAGCTCGCTGCGCTCGACGTCGTCACTGCGGCAGTCGGCGAGCTTGGCGGGCAGCGAGGAGGACTCCAGCGCGGTCTTGCGGCGCTGGGCGTCCTTGTGCTGGCGGGCCGCGATCCGGGTGCGGGCGGCCGCCACGGCCTTCTCCAGCACCGCCCTGGCCTGAGCCTTGGCGTCCCGCTTCGTCGAGGTCAGGAAGGCCTTGAGCTCCTTGGCGACCACATTGGCCACGATCCGGTTGGCCGCCGAGGTGCCGAGCACCTCCTTGGTCTGCCCCTCGAACTGCGGCTCGGCGAGCCGTACGGTGACGACGGCGGTGAGCCCTTCGAGGGCGTCGTCCTTGACGACGTCGTCCTCGGCGACCCGCAGCATCTTGGCGGAGCGCAGCGCCTCGTTCACCGTCTTGGTCAGGGAGCGCTCGAACCCGCTGACGTGGGTGCCGCCCTTGGGGGTGGCGATGATGTTCACGAACGACCGTACGGTCGTGTCGTAGCCGGTGCCCCAGCGCAGGGCGATGTCGACGGCGAGCTCGCGGGTGACCTCGGTGGCGGTCATGTGGCCGCGGTCGTCGAGGACCGGGACGGTCTCCTTGAAGGTGCCCGTGCCGCTGAGGCGCTGGACGTCGCAGACGGCCTTGTCCTGGGCCAGGTACTCGCAGAACTCGCTGATGCCGCCGTCGAAGCGGAACGTCTCCTCCGTCTTGCCCTCGCCGTCGAGCCCCCGCTCGTCGCGGACGATGATCGTGAGGCCGGGGACGAGGAAGGCGGTCTGGCGGGCCCGCTGGTAGAGCGTCTCCAGGTTGAGCTTGGCGTCCTTGAGGAAGATCTGGCGGTCCGCCCAGTACCTGGTACGGGTACCGGTGCGGGTCTTGGGGACCCGCTTCCCCTTGCGGAGGCCGTTGGCCGGATCGAAGGGGCTGTCGGGGCCCTGCTCGGTGAACATGCCCGGGACGCCGCGCCGGAAGCTGATGGAGTGGGTCGCGCTGTTGCGGTCCACCTCGATGTCCAGACGGGCGGAGAGGGCGTTGACCACGGAGGCGCCGACGCCGTGGAGGCCGCCGGACGCGGAGTAGGAGCCGCCGCCGAACTTGCCTCCGGCATGCAGCTTGGTCATGACGACCTCGATGCCGGAGAGGCCCGTCTTGGGCTCGACGTCGACCGGGATACCCCGGCCGTTGTCCCGGACCTCGACCGAGGAGTCGTCGTGGAGGATGACCTCGATCTGGTCGCAGTAGCCGCCGAGGGCCTCGTCGACGGAGTTGTCGATGATCTCCCACAGGCAGTGCATCAGGCCACGGCTGTCGGTGGACCCGATGTACATCCCGGGGCGCTTGCGGACCGCCTCGAGCCCTTCGAGGACGAGAAGGTGCCGCGCGGTGTAGTTGGAACTGTCCCGGTCGCCGCCTGCTCCGGTCAGCATCGCGGTGGACGGCACGGATGTTTCGGCGGTCACGCGGTTCGCTCCTCGCTGAATTTCATCTGGGCCCCCGTGGGTACAGGGCTGGGCTTCGGTTGCCGCTGAGAGCCTACAGAGGCCTGGTAGAGCGGTTGTAACGCCACCCTCGGGGAATCCTCATGCTAGTCGAGCCTCATCCGGGCTCGTATGGGTGTTCGATCATTCGTTGGAGTGACGTGCACATCACGTTCCCTTCGAGGCATGAACCATTTAGGCTCCGGGCACGTCCTCTTGAACAAACCGGCAAGCCGGCCGGCGGGACCAACCCCCTAGACAAGCAATGCGAAACCGTAGCGCTCCGCATACGGCACATTCGCCGCCAACCGGCAACAGACAGCCACACCGAGAAGAAGTTTCGAAGAAAAGCCACGAGCGGGAACGTTTTCGGCCTGGTTGGATGTTGACCCTGGTACGACAGCTCGTCGAGCTAGAGAAGAGGCGACGTGACTACTGTTCTGACCCCCGCGAGCCCGCTGACCGCAGCAGACCGCTGTGACCGTTGCGGCGCCCAGGCATATCTGCGCGTCGTCCTGATCAGCGGCGGTGAACTGCTCTTCTGTGCCCACCACGGGCGCAAGTTCGAGCCGGAACTCAAGAAGATCGCCGCGGAAATACAGGATGAGACAGATCGGCTCACGGCCGTGCAGGCGGCCGCCGCCGACGAGGAACAACACTGACACCTCGCATCCACGACGAGCCAGGGGCCGGTCCAGGACCGGCCGACGGGCGGCTCCCCCACCGGGGGAGCCGCCCGTTCTCGTCGTAGCGGCCGGACCGGCCGCGCCGCCCCGGGACGGCTCAGATGCGGCCCGCGGCCCATTCCAGGGCGGCGGAGACCCGCGTGTACACCCCGGGGCTGCCCGCGCGCCCGCAGCCGCTGCCCCAGGACACCAGGCCGACGAGGCGCCCACGGGCCACCAGCGGCCCTCCGCTGTCGCCCTGGCACGCATCCCGGCCGCCCGCCGGATCGCCCGCACAGAGCATCGCCGAGGCCTTGTACGTACCCTCCTGGCCGCCCGGGTAGGCCCGCGCGCAGTCGCTGTCCGGCAGGACCTGGACCCGCGCGGAGCGCAGCACGGAGGCGTACGCGCCGTTTCCCGTGGTGTCGCCCCATCCGTAGACCGCCGCGGCGGTCCCGGCCCGGTAGGCGGCGTCCCCGCTCCTGGCCATCGGGATGGCGCCGCCCTTGGGCAGCGCACGGGACAGGGTCAGCACCGCGAGGTCGCCGGCGTTGGAGACGGGGTCGTACGCCGGGTTCACCCAGATGCCCCGGACCGGGATCTCCTGGCCGCCGGAATCGCTCAGCCGCTCCCGGCCGGCGATGACCAGCAGGTCCTTCACCCGGTCCGCCGGTCCGCCGAGCGCCTCGTCACTCAGACAGTGGGCGGCCGTAAGGATCTTCGTGGGCGCCACGGCGACGCCGCCACAGAACTGGCCCGAGCGCGCCCCCCCGAACCGGTCCCGGCTCGACAGCGCCACGGCCCAGGGGCTGTCCGCCACGGGGGCGGGCCCGCCCCCGACGATGATGCTGTCCGCGTGCGCCGGGGTGGGCGGGGCGAGGGGCATCACGGCCGCGGCGGCGGTCAGGGCGAGCACCCCGGTCAGGGCACGGACGACGGGACGGGGCATGGAGGCTCCTGACGCTGAGGTGACGATGGATCCACCCAGCGTGATCCAGCCGGTCCGCGTCCGCACCCGAGGACACGCCGGAGGGCCCGGATCCCCTGGGGGTTCCGGGCCCTCGGCCGGTGCGTGTGCGGCGATCTAGTCGAGGTAGTCGCGCAGCACCTGGGAGCGCGACGGGTGACGAAGCTTCGACATCGTCTTCGACTCGATCTGACGGATGCGCTCGCGCGTCACTCCGTAGACCTTGCCGATCTCGTCGAGCGTCTTCGGCTGACCGTCGGTGAGGCCGAAGCGCATCGAGACCACGCCCGCCTCACGCTCGGAGAGCGTGTCGAGCACCGAGTGGAGCTGCTCCTGGAGGAGCGTGAAGCTGACCGCGTCCGCCGGGACGACCGCTTCGGAGTCCTCGATCAGGTCACCGAACTCGCTGTCGCCGTCCTCACCGAGCGGGGTGTGCAGCGAGATCGGCTCGCGGCCGTACTTCTGGACCTCGATGACCTTCTCGGGGGTCATGTCGAGTTCCTTGGCCAGCTCCTCCGGGGTGGGCTCGCGGCCCAGGTCCTGGAGCATCTGGCGCTGCACGCGCGCGAGCTTGTTGATGACCTCGACCATGTGCACCGGGATACGGATGGTGCGGGCCTGGTCGGCCATCGCGCGGGTGATCGCCTGACGGATCCACCAGGTGGCGTACGTGGAGAACTTGTAGCCCTTGGTGTAGTCGAACTTCTCGACCGCGCGGATCAGACCGAGGTTGCCCTCCTGGATCAGGTCCAGGAAGAGCATGCCGCGACCGGTGTAGCGCTTGGCCAGGGAGACCACCAGGCGGAGGTTGGCCTCCAGAAGGTGGTTCTTGGCCCGCCGGCCGTCCTCGGCGATGATCTCCAGCTCGCGCTTGAGCTTCGGGGCGAGCTTGTCGGCGTTCGCCAGCTTGTCCTCGGCGAAGAGACCGGCCTCGATGCGCTTGGCGAGCTCGACCTCCTGCTCGGCGTTGAGGAGGGGAACCTTGCCGATCTGCTTCAGGTAGTCCTTGACCGGGTCGGCGGTGGCGCCGGCGACGGCGACCTGCTGGGCAGGTGCGTCGTCCTCGTCGTCGTCGGAGAGGACGAAGCCCTTGTTCTCGCCCTCGCCCTCCTCTTCCTCGCCCTTGCCGGCCTTGACTTCCTCGGCGGACTCGTCACCGTCGAGAAGCTCTTCGTCCTGCTTGCCGGACTTCTTCGCGGCGGTCTTCTTGGCCGCCGTCTTCTTCACGGCGGTCTTCTTGGCAGCCGTCTTCTTGGCTGCCGCCTTCTTGGCGGGAGCGACCGCGACGGCGTCGTCGGCCACCGCGTCCGCACCCTCGGCCGCCGGGGCGGCGGTGGCCGCGACGGTCCTGGTCACGGTGGTCTTCGCCGCGACGGTCTTGGTGGCGGTGCGCTTGACCGGGCTCTTCGCTGCGACGCTCTTGCGGGCGCGCTTCGGCGACTCCGCGGCACTGACCATCAGCGTCACACCCTCTTCCTCGAGGATCTGGTTGAGGCTGCGCAGAACGTTCTTCCACTGGGTTGGCGGAATCTGGTCAGCCTCGAAGGCCCGACGCACGTCATCGCCGGCGATCTGCCCATCAGCCTTTCCCCGCTCGATGAGCGCCATCACAGACTCGGACTCGGCGATCTCCGGCGGGAGCGTACGGGATGTGCTGGCCGACACGAACAACCTCTCGGAACGATGGAAACGGCTTCCGGCCCTGCCCTGGAGGGGGCTGGAACCGACGACCGTCGACTGGGGATGTCGTCGACGGCGCGGGTTTGGCCTCAGAACTGCACAGCGCACCCATGGGTTGCTGTATTCCTTCCGCGACGGTCACCTCTTAAGTCATCGCGCTGCTTCGAGGAGTGTTACGGCCAATCCGCGTGGCCCGAGTCACACCTCATTTGCGATGAACGGGGCCAAGGGTGGCATCCCCCCACAATTGTGCCGCCGGACCGGGCGGTCCGGCGGCACCGGGCCCACGCACCCCGGCCGCGCCCGGGTCAGTGCTCGCGCGGGGCGGGAACCACCCGCTCGACGTCGGGGTGGACGACGAGCAGTTGACGCATGGCCGACTCGGCGGCCCCGGCGTCGCCCGCGGCCAGGGCGTCGGCGATCCGCGCGTGGTGGGCGAGCGAGGTCTCACCGGGCCGGTCACAGCCGGTGACGGGACCACCGGAGACATGGAGGGCGGCCGAGACGATGCCGGAAAGGTGTTCGAGCATCCGGTTGGCGGCTGCCTGGATGAGCAGGGAGTGGAACTCCGCGTCGGCGCGGGAGAAGGTGATCGCGTCCCCCTGCCCCATCGCGTGCCCCATGATCTCCACCATGTCGCCGAGCCGCTGCTGAATGTCGTCCCGGCCGTGCCCGGCCGCCAGGCGGGCCGCGAGCGGTTCGATGGTCCAACGGAGCTCGGCCAGCTCACGGCGCTGGTCGTCACGCTGCGGACCGAAGGCCCGCCATTCGATGATGTCGGGATCCAGCAGGTTCCAGTCGCTGACCGGGCGGACCCTCGTGCCCACATTGGGGCGTGCGCTGACCAGCCCCTTCGCTTCGAGGACGCGCAGGGATTCGCGGACGACGGTGCGGGAGACCTCGAACCGCTGGCCGATCTCCTCGGGAACGAGGGGGCGGTCCGCGCCGAGGTCACCGGAGACGATCATCTGACCCAGCTGCTGGACGAGTTGGCCGTGGAGACCGCGCCCCCGGCTGGCAGCCCCCCGTCGGCTCGCCCGTCCCAGCTCGGAGTCGGAACCGCCCCAGGCTCGGGCCGCGGCACGCTCGCCGGCCTGCGCCTCCGTATAGGGATAGCGGTCGAGTTCGCCCGAGCCGGCCAGGCCGGAATCGACGGTGCGGGCGGCGGTCATCATGGTGTGCGCAAGGGTACTCACGCATCCTTTGTCGGCGCGGCGCGCCCACCCCTTGAGGTCTTTGGTGAAAAGCACACGAAAGGGTGATCGGCGTCCACTCCGCAATTGACGCCATATCCCTACAAAGCAGCCATTTCTCAGGGAGTTGCGGGCCCCTGTCCTCGAAGCGGTGCGACGGCGATCACCAACGCGCCCTTCCTCGAAGGCTGGTGAACAGATACGCGCAGATCAGGGCTGACAACGACAGGGCGAGAGCGGTCCCGACGGGCTGCGCCACCACCCGCGCGACGGCCAGGACCCAGTGGTCCGCCTCCTGCGGCAGCTGCCACCAGGCCAGTTCGCGCAGCCGGGCCGGGAGCCCGGCGACCGAACGCGCGGACGACGCCGCGAAGATCTTCTGCACCAGCGGGACGACGAGCACCGGAACGGCCAGCACCGCGGCAATACCCGCGCCCGCCACCCGGAAGACGCCGGCCGCCAGCAGCCCCGCCCAGGCGCAGCCGACGGTCAGCCCGGCCCAACTCGCACCCAGCGCCACGGCGTTCTCCGGCACCTCGACCAAGTCCGGTCCGTACACGAGCCGGAGGCTCTGCGCGCCGCACGCCACGGCTAGGCCGGCGAGCAGCAGGGCGAAGCCCGCGGTCACCGTGAGCTTGGCCAGCAGCAGCCCGATCCGCCGGGGCACGGTGCCGCGAGCGGCGGCGAGTGCCGGATAGCGGAACTCGTCCCCGAAGGACAGCGCCCCCAGCAGGCCCGCGCCGAGCGCGGCGGGAGGAAGCGGCAGCAGAGCGGGCCAGGCGGCGAGGGTGCGGGGCAGCGCGGTGCCGTCGGTGCGGGCGAGCAGGACGGACGCCGCGGCCGACACCACCAGAACGGCCGCCATGATCATGGCCGTTGTCCTGACGCCGAGGGAGCGTCGCAGTTCGTACCGGAACGGGCGCAGGGGGCCGCGCGCGGGGCGCACCCGGATCGGGGGCGGCAGCTCGGACAGCGCGGCGGCCGCGTCGTCCCGTCGCCCCCTGCCGGCCTCCACGGGGGCGGCGGGTCCGGTGTCACCGATCTCGTCGGCGAGCTGGTGCACTGGAACACCGTGCCGGTAGGCGGTGTCGCCGATCTCCGCGCAGTTGCTGCCGTACACCGTCAGCCGGCCGCTCGCTTCCTCGACGACCTCGACGGAGCGCTGGGCGGCGCGCGCCTCCCGGCTGACCACTGCGGCCAGCCGGGCCGCGTGCGGGGTGCGGACGGCGACCCGGGCCCGGAGCCGGGTGCGGGCGAAGTCGGCGACGTCCTGGTCGGCGATGAGGCGCCCGCCACCGATGGTGACGACGCGGTCGGCCGTGCGGGCCGCCTCCTTGGGGTCGCCGGTGGCGCAGAGGACCGTGCCGCCCTGGGCCGCGTGCGCGCGCAACAGCCCGTACAGCCAGCTGTTCTCCCGCGGGGACAGCCCTTCCGCGGGCTCGTCCAGGATCAGGGTGTGGGGGTCTCCGAGCAGCGCGCAGGCGAGGCCGAGCCGACGGTCCATCCCCACCGAGAGGGTGCCCAGGCGCTGATCCCCGAGCCCGGCGAGACCGACGACCTCGAGCACCTCGTCGGCCCTGGCGGCGGGCACGCCCGCGGCCGCGCAGAGCATACGCAGCTGCCCTCGGGCCGTCCGGGAGGGATGGCCGGGCACGTCGCCGAGCAGGACGCCCACTTCCCGTGCGGGGTGGGCGATGCGGTGCAGCGGCCGCCCCCGGAAGTAGGCGACGCCCCGCCCGGCGTCCAGTTCGAGCATCAGGCGCAGGGCGGTGGTCCTGCCCGAGCCCGGGGCGCCCAGCAGGGCCGTGACCCGGCCGGACGGAGCCTCGAAGGTCAGATCGTTCACGGCGGGCGGAGCGTCGCGACGGGGGGTGCTGGTGAGTCCGATGGCCTGGAGCATCGCTTCTCTCGCGTCTCTCGCGGAAGGTGAGACCGCTCGGCGGCAGAGGGGTACCGCAGCAACATAACGCGACATTTCCGACTTTTGGCGCAGGGGTGGGTCGACAGGCGTTCCGCGGGGCCATCACAGCGGAACGCCCGGGGGCTCAGACCTCGGGCCGCAGCATCGGCGGATTGAGCACCGTGGCCGCCCCGGCCCGGAACAGCTGCGCGGGCCGGCCGCCCTGCCGCGTGGTCGTTCCGCCGGAGGGCACCAGGAATCCGGGCGTCCCGGTGACCTTGCGGTGGAAGTTACGGGGATCGAGGACCACGCCCCACACCGCTTCGTACACCCGGCGCAGCTCTCCGACCGTGAACTCCGGCGGACAGAACGCCGTGGCCAGCGAGGAGTATTCGATCTTGGAGCGGGCGCGCTCCACTCCGTCGGCCAGAATCCGCGCGTGATCGAAGGCCAGCGGCGCGGCCTGCTCGCCCTCCCGCCCGGCGCCGGGGTGCAGCAGATCCTCGACCGGCGCCCAGCGCGCGCTGTTGGCGTCGCCGCCCGCCCGGGGCGCGGGCAGGTCCGGCGCGAGGGCGAGGTGGGCGACGCTGACCACCCGCATCCGGGGGTCGCGCGCCGGGTCTCCGTAGGTGGCCAACTGCTCCAGGTGTGCGCCGTTGCCCACAGCCGGTTTCGCCGGATCGTGCGCACAGAGGCCGGTTTCCTCGACGAGCTCACGCGCTGCCGCGGATCCCAGGTCCTCGTCCATCCTGACGAAGCCTCCGGGCAGCGCCCATCGGCCCTGGAACGGGGTCTCTCCGCGGCGGACGACCAGCGCGCAGAGCGCGTGACGGCGCACCGTGAGCACGACCAGGTCGACGGTGACAGCGAAGGGCGGAAAGGTCGACGGGTCGTAGGGCGGCATGTCGCGATCATAGTCGTCTGCCTGACGATAAACACTCCCTTCAGCATGCTCGTGATCAGTCCGTCCGATGCACCCCGAGGTGACCGTCTGACGCAGGGGGGTTCGGTCGCCGCCGCTCCCTCCCGGGTCATCGGCGCGGCCTGCTGCCACGCCGGCCGTACCGCCGGGCCTCGTGCGGCCGCCGCCCGGCCCCTGACGCCCGGGGACGCACGGCGCCGGGTGACGCCTTCACCCGCTCGGTCCCCGGCGGCCGGGGAACGCGTCCTCGTCGTCGGCCCCCGTCGGGCAGTCGGCGGACCTTGCGGATGTGCAGCCCGGCGGTGCTCCGCCCGGCGGCGGTGTCCACCACCTCCGCCGCGGCCGCGGCGCCGGCGCCCGTCCCCTCGTCCGTGGCCTCGCGCAGGCAACGACGCAGGGCCTCCGGGTCGAGCCCCTCGTTGCAGGCCCGGTGCAGCAGCTGGGCGAACGTGTAGGCGGGATCGGCGCGCAGCGCCAGCGTCAGGGCGACCCGCCCGCCCGGCTCGTCGCCGGTCGACCAGGAAACCCAGCCCGCCAGGGTGAGCGGGGCGGCGGCGTGCTCCCCGTACGGTCCGACGCAGCGCCGGGCCAGCGTCCGCCACAGCCGCAGGGCGGATTGCGCTTCGGCCCCTTCCATCCAGGCGGCGGCCTTGTCCCGGGTCTCCCGGTCCTGGAGCCCGAGGATGACGGCGGCGGCCTCGTCGTGGCCGATGAGTTGGTCGTCCCCGGCGTCCGAGAGCACCGGTGGGGCGGGCTGTGCCGCCGCGATGCGGCCCATGAGCGTGCGCGCCAGCCGGAGCGTCTCCGCCGCGACCTCGTGCCTGGCCCGCTCGTCCAGAAGCCTGGGCACCAGCGCTGGTACAGCCGTGTCCAGGGCCTTCTGCTGCGCGGCCACGGCTGCCGGGGCCTGCCAGGGCCCGAGCCGCGCCTCCATGTCGCGCAGCGTGCCCCGGACGTGGACGCCCGCGTAGGCGGCGGCCGCGGCCATCACCGTGGTGCCGGGCATGACCAGGGGATTTCCCTGGTCGGGGCAGCACCGGGGGTCCGGGCAGCAGTAGGACCAGTAGCGGCCGTCGGAGATGCAGAGCGCTTCGAGGACGGGAACGTCGAGCGCCCCGCACGCGGTGCGCAGACGTTGCGCGAACGGCCTGAGGCGCTCCATGGTCGACCGGCCGCCCGAGCCGTCCGGCGAGTCCTGACAGAGGAAGATCACGATCGCGTCGGGCCGTCCTTCACGGCGCTCACTGCCCGCGACCAGGCACTCCGCCAGCTGATCGGAGACCGGCCCCCATTCGCCGGGCGCCTGCGGGATTCCGAGCCGGAGCCGGCCGCCGAACCGGCCCCTGCCGCCGTGCAGGGCAACCATCACGACGCTGTCGTTGGGATAGAAGCCCATGAGATACGGGAGGGCGTCGGCGAGCTCGGCGGGGCCGCGCAGGGTGATCTGCTGTTCCCCGGCCGGGCCGGTGGATTCGTGGTGCTTGTTCATGGCTCGACGGTCCCGCGGCCCGCCGAATCCCGCGACCCCTGTGGATAACGTTATCCACAGGCTCGCCCTGTCGTTCGCGGTTTGTCGTAGCCATCGGGTTGCATGGGGGCATGACCAACACAGATCGTGCGGCACTCAGGGCTTCGGCCGATTCCGTCCTCGCCCGCCTCGTGGGCGATGCCACCGGTACGGCCGTGCTGCGCGAGGACCAGTGGGTGGCCATCGAAGCGCTCGTCGCCGACAAGCGCAGAGCCCTGGTCGTGCAGCGCACCGGTTGGGGCAAGTCCGCCGTCTACTTCGTGGCGACCTCGCTGCTCCGCGCGCAGGGCAGCGGTCCGACCGTGATCGTCTCACCGCTGCTGGCGCTGATGCGCAACCAGGTCGCGGCGGCGGCACGGGCCGGAATCAGCGCCCGCACGATCAACTCCTCCAACACGGAGGAGTGGGAGAGCGTCCAGGCCGAGGTGGCGGCCGGCGAGGTCGACGTCCTGCTGGTGAGCCCCGAGCGGCTCAACAATCCCGACTTCCGCGACCAGGTGCTGCCGAAGCTGGCGGCGGCGACCGGCCTTCTGGTGGTCGACGAGGCCCATTGCATCTCCGACTGGGGGCATGACTTCCGGCCCGACTACCGGCGGCTGCGGACGATGCTCGCCGATCTGCCGACGGGCGTCCCGGTGCTCGCCACCACCGCCACGGCCAACGCCCGCGTGACGGCGGACGTAGCGGAGCAGCTGGGCACCGGCGCGGGCACCGACGCGCTGGTCCTGCGGGGACCGCTGGACCGGGAGAGCCTGAGCCTGAGCGTGCTGCAACTGCCCAACGCGGCGCACCGGCTGGCCTGGCTGGGCGACCACATCGGCGAGCTTCCCGGCTCCGGGATCATCTACACGCTGACCGTGGCGGCGGCCGAGGAGATCACGGCCTATCTGCGCCAGAACGGCCATGCGGTCGCCTCCTACACCGGGCGGACCGAGAACGCGGACCGGCAGCAGGCCGAGGACGATCTGCTGGCGAACCGGGTCAAGGCCCTGGTCGCCACGTCCGCACTGGGCATGGGATTCGACAAGCCCGACCTCGGCTTCGTCGTGCACCTGGGCTCGCCCTCCTCCCCCATCGCCTACTACCAGCAGGTCGGGCGTGCGGGGCGCGGCGTGGAGCACGCCGAGGTGCTGCTGCTCCCCGGCAAGGAGGACGAGGCGATCTGGCAGTATTTCGCCTCCGTCGCCTTCCCGCCCGAGGAGCAGGTGCGGCGCACCCTGGACGTCCTGGCCCACGCGGAACGGCCGGTCTCCCTCCCCGCTCTGGAGCCCATGGTGGATCTGCGGCGGACCCGGCTCGAGACGATGCTCAAGGTGCTGGACGTCGACGGTGCGGTGAAGCGCGTCAAGGGGGGCTGGATCTCCACCGGCGCCCCCTGGGTCTACGACGCCGAGCGGTACGCCTGGGTCGCCCGGCAGCGGGAGGCCGAGCAGCAGGCCATGCGCGACTACGCCTCGACGACGGCGTGCCGGATGGAGTTCCTGCGGCTGCGTCTCGACGACGAGGAGGCCGCGCCGTGCGGGCGCTGCGACAACTGCGCTGGCGCCCGCTTCGACGACAAGGTCTCCACCGCCGCCCTGGACGGAGCGCGCAACGAGCTCGGGCGGCCCGGTGTCGAGGTGGATCCCCGCAAGATGTGGCCCACCGGGCTGCCCGCCGTGGGCGTCGATCTGAAGGGCCGCATCCCCGCGGGCGAGCTGTCCTTCACCGGCCGGGCGCTCGGCCGGCTCTCCGACATCGGCTGGGGCAACCGGCTGCGTCCCATGCTCGCGGCGCAGGCTCCGGACGCTCCGGTGCCGGACGATGTCACGGACGCCGTGGTCACCGTGCTCGCCGACTGGGCGAAGGGGCCCGGCGGTTGGGCTTCCGGGGCGGCGGACGCCGCTCCGCGGCCGGTCGGCGTGGTGACCGTCGCCTCCCGCCGCAGGCCGCACCTGATCGAGTCGCTCGGCCGGCGCATCTCGGAGATCGGCCGGATGCCCCTGCTCGGCACGGTCTCCTACGCACCGGGCTCCGAGGAGGTGCGGATGTCCCAGACCAACAGCGCGCAGCGGGTGCGGGCGCTGCACGAGACCCTGGTCGTGGAGCCGGAGCTGGCGCAGGCGTTGGCGTCCGCGGGCGGCCCCGTTCTGCTGGTGGACGACCTGTCGGACACCGGCTGGACCCTGGCCGTGGCCGGGCGGCTGCTGCGACGGGCCGGAGCACCTGGGGTGTTTCCGCTGGTCCTCGCGGTTCAGGGGTGACGGAAGGAGTCATCCCGGGCGGGTCTGGGCAGGGATATCAGTGTCATTCCGGCTGATTCCCGTCAGCCACAGCAATTGCTCGTTGCCGCCTGCCGGTGGGCCAGGGAGAATTGGGGCTGCCCCCGCACAGTTCCTCATCGGGCCCGGAAGGGCTGTGTCGCGGCGCGCCCTCACTCGACCCTGCCCGCACCATGGGCGCGTAGCGAAGGGAGGACCGTGACCTTCGGATTCGCCCCGTCCGCAGCCACTTCGACAGCGGCGTCCGCGGTTTCCGCCGACTCCGTCAACCGCCTTGCCCGGATGCTCGAACCAGCGGAGTGGGCCTCGGCGGGCATACCCCTGCTCCGGAGTCCGCGGGAGGTCGTCAGCGGGCTGCACTCCCGGCACCGGCCGACGCCGGCCACCGCCGTGGTCGCGGTCCTCGACCACGAGGAACGACTCACGGCGAGCGCCTCGTTCGCCCGCCGGGCGACGGTGGCCGCGGACGGCTGGGAGTTCCGCAATGCCCTGCTGGCGCATCTGCGGCGCGTGATCCCGCACGATCTGCGCCGCCGCACTCCGGTCCGTACGGCCGTCCTGCTGTACTGCCGCGACGGCGACGAGCGGTGGACCGAGGAGGACGGTGCCTGGATGTGGGGTCTCCGGGACGCCTGCACCCTGCACGGGCTCCGTTGCGGCGCCTACATCACGCTCACGCGCGGGGGCTGGCAGGTGCTCGGCGAGGGAAGGGGCGGGCGGCGGCCCAGTTCGCTGTCGGAGCCCTCACCCCTGGCCGACGCCGTCGCCGACCACCTGACCACCCCGACGCGGTCGGGCGGCGGCTCGGTGGAGGCACTGCGCCGCACCGCGGCCCGCTGAGCGGGCGCTGATCAGCCGGCCCCGCCGAGGGGGACGCCGATCAGCTGCCGGTCGGCCCTCGTCGTGGCCGGGAGGGGACCGACGGCGGCGCCCCCGGCTGCCCTCGCGGGCGGCCGGGGGCGCCGGTGGGGCACGTTCAGACCCCGGCGCCGAGTGCGGAGTTGATCGTCTGCGGGTCTCCGCAGACGATCAGCAGCGCGGCCGCCCGGTCACGAGCGGCGGGCAGGGTGCGGGCCACGGCCGGGTCGGCGTCGCCGTTGACCGCGACGACGACCACGGGCCGGGATCGGGCCCGGTCCGCCGCGGAGACGTCGGCGAAGAAGACGTCGTCGCCCGCGTCGTGCTGGGCCCAGTAGGCGGCTTCGCCGAAGGATAGCTCGTGGGCGGCCCACGGGTGCTGTTCGCCGGTGGTGAGCACCAGGATGTCGCCCGGTGCACGACCGGAGTCCAGCAGCAGGTCGACGGCTTCCTCGGCTGCGTCGAGGGCGCCGGCCGCCGGGGCCGGGATCAGCTGGATCTGCGGCGCGGAACGGTCCTCCGTCGGCTCCGGGCGCACGGGCGCCGGAGCTGCGGGGGCGGGGTGGGCGCGCTGCGCCGGGGGCGCGGGACGCGCGGGTCCGGGACCCGGACGGCCGGGACGCGGGGTGGCCGCGGAACGCGGACCGGGTACGGGACGAGGGGTCGGCGCGGTGCGGCCGGCGGCCGGAGTGACGCGGGGACCCTGGGCGCTCTCGGGAATCTGAGGCTCCTCGGGGATCAGAGGCATGACGGTGGTCTGTGTTCGACGCCGATGTCGTCGGCGTCGGTAAAAGGGGCGCTTGTGCGCGATCAGAATTCGAAGCCGAGCTGGCCCCCGCTTTCGAGTGCGGCCGCCTCGGCGGAAATACGGACCTTCTTCAGGTGCTGCCACCGGGGCAGCGCGTCCAGATACGCCCAGGAGAGGCGGTGATGGGCCGTGGGCCCCCGCTCCTCCAGTGCGGCCCGGTGCACGGGCGAGGGATACCCCGCGTTGGCACCGAAGGCGAAGTCGGTGCAGTCCTCGGACGCGGCGCCCAGCTCGGCCATCATCCGGTCACGGTGCACCTTGGCGATCACCGAGGCCGCGGCGACCGCGATACAGGACTGATCGCCCTTGATCACGGTGCGGACCTTCCAGGGAACGCCCAGGTAGTCGTGCTTGCCGTCGAGTATCACCGCGTCGGGCCGTACCGGCAGCCCGTCCAGGGCCCGCACGGCGGCCAGCCGGAGCGCGGCGGTCATACCGAGGTCGTCGATCTCCTGCGGCGAGGCGTCGCCCAGCGCGTAGGCGGTGACCCAGCTCCGCAGGACGGGTGCGAGCTCGGCGCGCCGACGGGGGGTCAACAGCTTGGAATCGGTGAGGCCTTCGGGCGGTCGGCGCAGGCCGGTGACCGCAGCGCACACGGTGACGGGTCCGGCCCAGGCACCGCGTCCGACCTCGTCGACTCCGGCGACGGTCCTGGCACCGGTGGTAGCGCGAAGCGAGCGCTCGACGGTGTGCGTGGGTGGTTCGTACGGCATGGCGCCAGCCAGCGTACGCCGAGAGCCACGGCAACAACACCCCGGGGCGCCGTGCGTACCGCGAATCCCCCTCCGGAGGCGGGTTCGCGGCCCCACAGGGCCCCGGATCCCGAGCTCGCGGACCCTGAACCCGCGGGCTCAACAGGCCCGCGGGCTCCATGCGGCGGATCAGTACGGGTCGTACCCGTCGTCGTCCGGCTCATACCCGTCGCGGCGCCCGTCCCGGCCAAGGCCGTAACACTCGCGGCCGTCACCCGTCACCGGACGCTTCTCCAGGATCTCCTTCGCCCGTGCCTCTCCCCAGCTCGTCGCGTACCAGGGGGAGTCGGCGTGGAGCACGTCGTTCTGGATGATCCGCAGTGCGCAGGAGCGTTCCGGTTCGGGCAGCCGGTCCAGGGCCGGTACGGCGTCGGCGGACAGGTCCTTGACGTAGTCGATGTCGATGCCCGCCGCGTTGCGGTCCTCGAAGCGCTGGACGTTCTGTTCGGCGATCAATCCGTCCGGCGAGAGCAGCCCGAAGGCCAGGACCCCGGCCGCCGCGCTCACCGCGATGGCCCGTGGCAGGAACCGGGCGCCGAAGAACCCGGCCGCCAGGATGAGGACCAGCACCACCCCGAGCCAGAGTTCCATCGTGGCCACGGATATCCGGAGCCTGGTCAGGCCGTACTCGTGGACGTACAGGTCCATGCGGCGCAGCGCGGAGGCGACGACGACGAGGGTGAGCACGCAGAGGGTCCCGAGGACGGCGCGCACCAGCGTGCGGTCCCGGGTGCCGCCGCGCGGCGCCCAGCGCAGGGCCAGGGCGATCACGAGAAGGGTGAGCAACGTGGCCCACAGCAGCTGCCAGAAGCCCTGGCGGGCGTACTCGGCGTGGTCGAGCCCGGTCTCCTTCCTCACCTTGTCGTAGCCGCCGAGGAGGACGACGAGCTGGAGCGTGATGAACGCGGCGAAGAGCAGGTTGAGCACGATCAGCGGGAGGGCCCATTCGGCCCGCCCCCGGGGTTTGCCGGGCCGTACGGTGATCCCGTCCCAGCGCACCGGGGCCGCTGCCGCGTACGCGGCGGCGAGGGCGCCTGCCAGCCCGAGGGTGAACAGGAAGATCCGCCAGGGCCCCTCGCCGACCGACGCGTCGGGCATGAGGCTGCCCAGCAGATCGGCGAACGCGGCGTCCGCGCCGGCGAAGAGGGTCCCGAACACCACCAGCAGCACGAGGGCCACCGCCGTGGTGCGCAGGGCGACGCCCCAGCGCGCCCGGGAGCCGTCGGCCCGTTCCCGTACGCCCCGCACGCCCCAGATGATGCCGGGGACGACCGAGTCGAACAGGCCCAGCGAGCCGATGAACACGCCCGGCCAGCTGCGGCTGCCGTGCAGCGCGAGCGAGCCGAGCGCGAAGGCCGACACCACGGCGAGGAAGGTGGGCCAGCCCGCGTCGCGGAGTGCGGGCACCGCGAGCAGCGCGAGGCCGCCGACCGCCCAGGTGGCGGTCCAGGGCCGCAGCCGGCGGCCGGCCGACTGTGCGGCGAAGAACGCGGCCAGCGCGGCGGGCACCGCGACGATCAGAAGATTCGCCCCGAGTCCGTCGCCCAGGAGGAGCGCGCTCAGGACGGCGGTGGCCAGGACCGCCCAGAGGACGGCGGGCCGGATCAGGGGCGGAGCGGGCGGGCGGAGCCGGGCCGTCGGGCCGTCGTCCTTGGCGCCGGGCGCCCCCGCGGCGTACTGCCAGGGGCTGTCCGACCGGCCGGCCGGCTGACGTGCTCCGGCCTGCGTTCCGGCAGGCGGCGGTTGGGCGGGCTCGGAGACCGTTGGTGGTTCCGGTGGCCGGGGCGCACCGGATTCCTGGGACTTCTGCGGCGGTCTGGACGCCTCGGACGGCTGATCGGACATGGGACCCCTCCCCCACCGGGTCCACCCGCGGCCCGAGGCCGTACGCGCGTCCCGGCGTCTCATTCGGCGCACGCCCTCAAGATCAACCAGGGACGGCGTGGCCGAAAGAGTAATCCCGAACTCGCGTTCGCAGACACGCAGGGTGGTCCTGTGGCAGGACCGTGACAGACGACCGCCGCCCCCGGCGCGAAGGGCGGTCGGCGGTCAGCGCGGGGGCGGGATCAGCGCAGGAACGGGGCCAGCCACGCCGGCGGTTCCTCCGTCCGGGCGAGCCAGTCGGCCGGTGGCGCTCCCGCCTCGCCCGAGGCGACGACGCCGCCGACGATGGCGCACGTCGTGTCGACGTCGCCGCCCGCCTGGGCCGTGACCCAGAAGGCCTGCTCGTAGTCCCCCAGGCTCCGGGCGGCCGACCAGAGCGCGAACGGCACGGTGTCGTGGGCGCTGGTCCGGCGGCCGTTGCCGAGGACCGCGGCGACCGTTCCGGCGTCCCGGTAGTCCAGCATGTCGCGGGCCCGCCGCAGCCCGGCGCCGACGGCGCTGCGCGGCACGAGCGCGATGACACCGTCGAGGAGGTCCTCGGGGCTCGGCGGTCCGCCGGGGGCGGCTGCGAGCGACGCGGCTGCGGCCACGGCCATCGCGCCGACGACGGCCTCACGGTGCTGGTGCGTGGTGTACGAGGAGATCTCCGCCTGGTGCGTGGCCTGCTCGGGATCGTCCGCGTACCAGGCCCCGAGCGGGGCGATGCGCATCGCCGAACCGTTGCCCCAGGAGCCCTGGCCCTTGAACAGCGCCGAGGACAGTTCCCGCCAGTCGCCGCCCTCCCGCACCAGCCTGAGGAGCCGGTTGACGGCGGGGCCGTACCCCCGGTCGAAGTCATGGTGCTCGGCGAAGGAGTGGGCGAGCGCGTCCTGGTCGACGCGGCCGTGCGCGGTGAGCACGGCGAGGACCGAGCAGGCCATCTCGGTGTCGTCGGTCCACTGCCAGGGCCCTGGCGGCAGGGCCCGCTGTTTCAGCAGGGGATAGTTGGCCGGAACGAAGAACTGGGAGCCCAGGGCGTCTCCCACGGACAGCCCACGCAGGCTGGCCAGGGCGCGTTCGAAGCGCCGCGCGGAAGCAGAATCAGCGGTCATCGCCCTGCCACTCTAACCGGTTCGGCCGTACGGCTCAGGGGTCCGCCAGCGCTGAAAGGGCCGGTCGAGGGTGTAGCGGCCCCTCTCGCCCAGCAGCAGGGTCCGCGTCTCGCCGTTGCCCGGGTTGGACAGCGACTCGAACTCGGCGACCGACCAGTGGAACCAGCGCATGCAGAACAGCCGCATCGTCAGCCCATGGGTGACCAGCAGGACGTTCTCCGGGTGGTCCGGCTCCTCGAAGCTCCGGTGCAGGCTCTCCAGGAACGCCCCGACCCGGTCGTAGACGTCGGCGCCGGACTCGCCCTGGGCGAAGCGGTAGAAGAAGTGCCCGTAGGCGTCCCGGTAGGCCTTCTGCAGCCGTACGTCGTCCCGGTCCTGCCAGTTGCCCCAGTCCTGCTCGCGCAGCCGGGGCTCCTCGCGGACCCGGACGCGTTCCTGGTCGAGGTCGAAGGCCCGGAACGTCTCATGGGTGCGGCGGTACGGCGAGATGTAGACGCTCACCCGTTCCCCGCCGAACTGCTCGCGCAGCCCCTCCCCGGTCTCCCGGGCCTGCCGCAGGCCCGTGGCGGTGAGCCGGAGCGCGTGGTCGGGCTCCCGCTCGTACACCGTGTCGTCGGCGTTGCCCTCGGACTCACCGTGCCGGACGAGGACAATGCGCTGCGGTCGTGCCATGCACCGAACCCTAGATCGAGTCCGGTCCGTCCGGGCGGTCGTCCGGCCTCCATCCGGCGGATGTGACCAACGAGACGACGGCGGAAGCCGTACGCACCGGAGCGCGGGTCACACCGTCCAGGACGGCTCCAGGTCCACGACGTCTCCCGTCAGCGCGATCACATCCGTCTCGGTCTGCGCGCGGGCCGCCAGCCGCTCGGCCCCGTCCGCGCGGTACTTCCCGCGCTCGGCGCTGGACTTCCACAGGGACAGCGCCAGGAACTCATGGCCCGGCGCCTCGCCGAACATGCCGCGCAGTATGCCGGGGGATCCGGCCACGGCGGGGTTCCACACCTGCTTCTGCATCAGCACGAAGTGCTCGGCACGCTCCTCGTGCACCCGGCTGTGCGCGACCCGCACGACGTCGGCCTCCTCGAAGTGGGGCTCGAAGCCCGTCTTCACGTCGAAGCGGCGCTCGAAGAGCGTGACCTGCATGTCGCGGAACATGCCCGCCTGCCCGGCAGCCAGCCGGTCGTGCCCACGGGCCATGAAGGAGTCGTAGAAGACGCGGTTCTCCCAGAACGCGAAGACGTGGGCGACGTCGGGGCGCGTTCGGCTCCACCCGCCCGCCTGTCCCCTGAACCCCGGCTCGCCGAGCAGCCCCGCCCACTTCCGCTGGCCCCGTTCGAAACCATGACGGTCCACCACGGAACAGCGAATCCACTTCACCAGCACGGCGCCATCGTACGGCGCGGAACGTGGCACGGGTCACGGTCCCGAGGGGTGCACCCGAACCGGTCGTTCCCCTCGCTCAATGATCATCACGAGGACGCGGGCGCCGGACCGGCAGCCGGCGGATGGCCCGAATCCGCCGTCTGTGGCCGGGGCAGTTGGCTGCGCCGCCGGTTCCGTACATGATCGGGTGAATCGTGTATCGGGTGATGAGGACGGTCCGTGGGCCGTCGGCCGGGAGGGAAGCCCCTTGAGCACTCCGAACAAGGAAATCGAGAAGGTCGAAGTGCGGGTCAAATGGGACCCGAGCCCGCACGGGGCGGCGGCCCACGACCTCGACATCATCGCGGCGACCTACCCGGCCGACGAGCCGTACGGGGCACCCGCCTACCTGGTGCACTTCGACAGCCGCTCGCCCGACGGCACCATCACGCTGAACCGGGACAGCCGGACCGGCCAGGGTTTCGGCTTCGACGAGGTCATGACCATCGAACTGGACCGGCTGGCGGAGCGGTACGGGCGGGTCGTGGTCGGCGTCGCCATCCAGCAGCGCGACGGTCACAAGACCTTCGGCGACATAGGGAACACGGCGATGGAGATCCGCGAGGGCTACACGAGCCTGGCCGAGGACGACTTCTCCGGCGTGGCGTGGGCGACCGCGGCGGTCGTCGGGGAGTTCTCCCGGGAGGGCTCGGGGTCCTGGGGATTCCGGTCTGCCGTACGCGGATTCGACGACGCCCCCGGCGCGTTCGCCGCGGTGATGGGAAACCGGGCCGCCGGGGCGTGACATCGGCCAGTTCCGGACAACCCGGTATGGGTCCGGGGGACTTGCCGGAGGGCGGTGCTCGGGTGTGCGCCCGCCGGTTCGGGGCGACTCCCCTCCGTATGCGGCATGCCGAAGGGGACCGGCCGGTGGCCGGTCCCCTTCGTGAGCCGCACGTCGGCTACGGGTGCGGAGCCGGGTCGCACGTGGCGTGCGACCCGGCTCCGCCCGTTCTCAGCTGCAGCCGCTCGTCGAGCCGCAGCCCTCGCAGATGTAGCAGGAGCCGGCGCGCTGCATCTTCGTGCCGCAGGAGAAGCAGAGCGGGGCGTCGGCGCTGATGCCGAGCTGCATCTCGACCAGTTCGGCCGAGGTGTGCGCCGTCCTCGGTGCGGGCTTCGCGGCGGGCTCCTGCGGAGCCGCCACCACCTTCAGGGGCTCGGCGTGGACCGGGGCCGACTGGGCCAGGCTGTCCGCGTCCACTCCGTCCACCTCGAACGACGGCTCGTAACTGCCGGTGTCCAGGTGGCGCTGACGCTCCTCGGCGGAGTGGATGCCGAGGGCGGAGCGGGTCTCGAAGGGCAGGAAGTCGAGCGCCAGGCGGCGGAAGATGTAGTCGACGATCGACTGCGCCATCCGCACGTCCGGGTCGTCCGTCATACCGGCCGGCTCGAAGCGCATGTTCGTGAACTTCGAGACGTACGTCTCCAGCGGGACGCCGTACTGCAGACCGACCGAGACGGCGATGGAGAAGGCGTCCATCATGCCCGCGAGGGTCGAGCCCTGCTTGGACATCTTCAGGAAGACCTCGCCGAGACCGTCGTCCGGATAGGAGTTGGCGGTCATGTAGCCCTCGGCGCCGCCCACCGTGAAGGAGGTGGTGATGCCGGGGCGGCCCTTGGGGAGGCGCTTGCGGACCGGGCGGTACTCGACGACCTTCTCGACCGCCGTGCGGATGGTCTCCTCGGCCTTCGCGGTGACCTCTTCCTTCTCCTTGTCCTTGGTCTTGGCGGAGAGGGGCTGGCCGACCTTGCAGTTGTCGCGGTAGATCGCGAGCGCCTTGACGCCCATCTTCCACGCCTCGAAGTAGACCTCTTCGACGTCCTCGACGGTGGCCGTCTCGGGGAGGTTCACCGTCTTGGAGAGCGCGCCGGAGATCCACGGCTGGATGGCCGCCATCATCCGGACGTGGCCCATCGCGGAGATGGAGCGCTCGCCCATCGCGCAGTCGAAGACGCTGTAGTGCTCGGTCTTCAGGGCGGGGGCGTCGACCACGTTGCCGTTGTCGGCGATGTGGGCGACGATCGCCTCGATCTGCTCGGGCTGGTAGCCGAGACGGCGCAGCGCCTGCGGCACCGTGCCGTTGACGATCTGCATGGAGCCGCCGCCGACCAGCTTCTTGAACTTGACCAGGGCGAGGTCGGGCTCCAGGCCGGTGGTGTCGCAGGACATCGCGAGACCGATGGTGCCGGTGGGCGCGATGACCGAGGCCTGCGCGTTGCGAAAACCGTTCTTCGCTCCGAGCCGGATCACGTCCTGCCAGGCCTCCGTCGCGGCGGCCCAGACCGGCGAGTCCAGGTCGTCGACGTGGACGGCCTTGGCATTGGCGTCGGAGTGCTGCTTCATGACGCGCTGGTGCGGCTCGGCGTTGCGGGCGTAGCCGTCGTACGGGCCGACGACCGCGGCCAGTTCGGCGGAGCGCCGGTAGGAGGTGCCGGTCATCAGCGAGGTGATGGCGCCGGCCAGCGCGCGGCCGCCGTCGCTGTCGTACGCGTGACCGGTCGCCATCAGGAGGGCGCCGAGGTTGGCGTAGCCGATGCCCAGCTGACGGTAGGCGCGGGTGTTCTCGCCGATCTTCTGCGTGGGGAAGTCCGCGAAGCAGATCGAGATGTCCATCGCGGTGATGACCAGCTCGACGACCTTGGCGAAGCGCTCGGACTCGAAGGACTGGTGGCCCAGGCCGTCGTCCTTGAGGAACTTCATCAGGTTCAGCGAGGCGAGGTTGCACGAGGTGTTGTCCAGGTGCATGTACTCGCTGCACGGGTTCGAGCCGTTGATCCGGCCGGACTCCGGGCAGGTGTGCCAGGCGTTGATGGTGTCGTCGTACTGGATGCCCGGGTCGGCGCAGGCCCAGGCCGCCTCGGCCATCTTGCGGAAGAGGGACTTGGCCTCGACCTCTTCGATGACGTCGCCGGTCATCCGGGCGCGCAGCCCGAACTTTCCGCCCGCTTCGACGGCCTTCATGAACTCGTCGTTCACGCGGACCGAGTTGTTGGCGTTCTGGTACTGGACGGACGTGATGTCGTCGCCGCCCAGGTCCATGTCGAAGCCCGCGTCGCGCAGGGCGCGGATCTTCTCCTCTTCCTTCACCTTGGTCTCGATGAAGTCCTCGATGTCGGGGTGGTCGACGTCGAGGATGACCATCTTGGCCGCACGGCGGGTCGCGCCGCCCGACTTGATCGTTCCGGCGGACGCGTCGGCGCCGCGCATGAACGAGACCGGTCCCGAGGCGTTGCCGCCGGAGGAGAGGAGCTCCTTGGAGGAGCGGATACGGGAGAGGTTCAGGCCGGCGCCGGAGCCGCCCTTGAAGATCATTCCCTCTTCCTTGTACCAGTCGAGGATCGACTCCATGGAGTCGTCGACGGCCAGGATGAAGCAGGCGGAGACCTGCTGCGGCTGGGGCGTTCCGACGTTGAACCAGACCGGGGAGTTGAAGCTGAAGACCTGGTGCAGGAGGGCGTAGGCCAGCTCGTGCTCGAAGATCTCGGCGTCGGCGGGAGAGGCGAAGTAGCTGTTCTCCTCACCGGCCTTCCGGTACGTCTTCACGATCCGGTCGATCAGCTGCTTGAGACCGGTCTCGCGCTGCGGCGTGCCGACAGCGCCGCGGAAGTACTTGCTGGTGACGATGTTGACCGCGTTCACCGACCAGAAGTCGGGGAACTCGACGCCACGCTGCTCGAAGTTGATCGAGCCGTCGCGCCAATTGGTCATGACGACGTCACGGCGCTCCCACACGACCTCGTCGTACGGATGCACGCCGGGGTTGGTGTGGATGCGCTCGATACGCAGACCCTTGCTCGCCTTGGCGCCCTTGGTGCGGGAACCTCGTGCCGGGCCGCTCGCCGTCTCTGTCATGCCGCCTCCCATATGTGGGCGAAAACGCCCTGAAGTGCCCAGATCTTCCCAGGCACAATGTGTGTCCGATGCTCCGGAAGCCGCACTCGGCAGCCGGAAGCACATCTCATGTCGCCCTGCCGCCGGTCCGCAGAGATACGTCTGCGGGCACGGGCGTCCCGGGCGGGTACCGCTCTCAGTCGGCGGCAATGGCGGGGGCGGGGACCTCAAGGGTCTCGCCGCTCCCGCAGTCCTCTGCGGAAGGCCGTCGCGCACGCAGCTCCACGATCGCGGCCTCGAAGTCTTCCAGGGAATCGAACGCCCGGTACACGGACGCGAAGCGCAGGTACGCGACGAGGTCGAGTTCCTGCAGGGGGCCGAGTATGGCCAGTCCCACGTCGTGGGTGGTCAGCTCGGCGCTGCCGGTGGCGCGCACCGCCTCCTCGACCCGCTGGCCGAGTTTGGCGAGGGCGTCCTCCGTGACGGGCCGTCCCTGGCATGCCTTGCGGACGCCGGAGATGACCTTGGTGCGGCTGAAGGGCTCGGTCACGCCGCTGCGCTTGACCACCATCAGCGAACAGGTCTCCACCGTGGTGAAACGGCGGGAGCAGTCGGGGCACTGCCGGCGGCGACGGATCGACGTCCCGTCGTCGGTGGTGCGACTGTCGACGACCCTGCTGTCGGGGTGCCTGCAGAAGGGGCAGTGCATGGCTCCCAACCCTCCTTCACACGCACGACTGAATAGCCTCTTCAGGGCCTTGTCCGGGCCCCTGGGAAGCAGTCCCCAGCATAGGCGATGACCACGGCGCGATTGAACCGAGACCACAACTTCTGGGTGACTGGAGCAATCCAACCACTAGATCTAGGGTTGGGTCGCGTTTTCGGCCCTGTCGCGTGTCGCGCGCCGGACCTCGGTCGGAGGCCGCCCGGGGGAGCGTGGGCCAGGGAAGAGGGTACGGGAGACGCGGGGCCGCCGAGCCGCCGGGGCTCCGGCGCGCGGAAGCGGATGAAAGACTCGGACCGGGACCGCGGCGAGCGCCTCCACGGAGGCCGCGCGCAGCGCCCACGGGAGTGCTCATACACCTGCCGGAAGCACCGCGGCACCCCTTTATTCGTTTTTCACTCGAACGTGTGTTTGGCGCAACCTTTCGAAAGCTACTACCGTTGTCCAGCTAGGGAGAACATTCGAGAGGGGCCGACGTGACCACCACCGCAGACAGTGCCACCATCACCGCCCGGGACCACCGCTCCCAGAGCCGACTTGAGCCGGTGCATGCCATGAATGACTCAGTCACGAACACGGAGGGCCCCGAGCCCGCACGCCCGGGACGTTCCATGCCCGGCAGGCCCCCCGGAATCCGGGCGGACAGCTCGGGACTCACGGACCGGCAACGACGGGTCATCGAGGTCATCCGCGACTCCGTGCAGCGGCGGGGATACCCGCCGTCGATGCGGGAGATCGGTCAGGCGGTGGGCCTGTCCAGCACCTCGTCCGTCGCCCATCAGCTGATGGCGCTGGAGCGCAAGGGCTTCCTCCGCCGCGACCCGCACCGGCCCCGCGCCTACGAGGTGCGCGGATCGGACCAGCCCAGCACCCAGCCGACCGACACGACGGGCAAGCCCGCCGCGTCCTATGTGCCGCTGGTCGGCCGGATCGCCGCCGGTGGCCCGATCCTCGCCGAGGAGTCCGTCGAGGACGTCTTCCCGCTCCCCCGCCAGCTCGTCGGCGACGGTGAGCTGTTCGTCCTGAAGGTCGTCGGCGACTCGATGATCGAGGCCGCGATCTGTGACGGCGACTGGGTCACCGTCCGCCGCCAGCCCGTCGCGGAGAACGGTGACATCGTCGCCGCCATGCTCGACGGCGAGGCGACGGTCAAGCGCTTCCGCCGGGAGGACGGCCACGTATGGCTGCTCCCTCACAACGCCGCGTACCAGCCGATCCCCGGCGACGAGGCGACCATCCTGGGCAAGGTGGTGGCGGTGCTGCGCCGGGTCTGAGGAAGAGCGTCGGTCACGGCGTGCCCGCCCCGGGATCCCTGCCTAGGACATCGATCATGATGTCGGTCCCGGGGCTTTGCCGTGCCCGCGGGCGACGACGGGACGGCCTTCAGGCCCCGTCCTCCTTCGCCCGTGCGTCGATGGCGGCCAGTGAGCGGCGCGCCTGGTTCCGGTCCGTGGTGTACCAGAAGTCCGGCAGCGAGGCGCGCAGATAACTTCCGTACCGCGCGTTGGCGAGCCTCGGGTCGAGCACGGCGACGACGCCCTTGTCGCCCGTCGCCCGGACCAGCCGGCCCGCGCCCTGGGCCATCAACAGCGCGGCGTGCGTCGCCGCCACCGCCATGAAGCCGTTGCCGCCCCCCTCCTCGACCGCCTTCTGCCGTGCGCTCATCAGCGGATCGTCCGGCCGGGGGAACGGAATCCGGTCCATGACCACCAGCTGACAGCTCGGTCCCGGGACGTCGACGCCCTGCCAGAGGGACAGGGTGCCGAAGAGGCAGGTCGCCGGGTCCGCCGCGAAGTTCTTGATCAGCTCGCCGAGGGTCTCCTCGCCCTGGAGCAGGATCGGCCTGTCCATGCGGCCCCGCAGCTCCTCGGCCGCCGCCTTGGCCCCGCGCATGGAGGAGAACAGCCCCAGCGTGCGCCCGCCGGCCGCCTCCACCAGCTCGGCGAGCTCGTCCAGCATGTCCGTACGCGATCCCTCGCGCCCCGGGGTGTTCAGATGCCGGGCGACATAGAGGATGCCCTGCTTCGGATAGTCGAACGGGGATCCGACGTCCAGCCCCTTCCACTGCGGGACGTCCTCGCCCGCGGTGCCCTCGGGGGCCAGGCCGAGGGAGGCGCCCACCCCGTTGAAGTCCCCGCCGAGCTTGAGGGTGGCGGAGGTCAGCACCACGGACCGCTCGGCGAAGAGCTTCTCGCGCAGCAGCCCGGAGACGGAGAGCGGGGCGACCCGGACGGAGGCTCCGAACCGGTCGTGCTGCTCGTACCAGACGACGTCGTACTCGGAGCCCTGGGCGATGCGCTCGGCGACGCCGTGGATCGACTCGACCGAGGCCAGGGCCTGCTTGCGTACGGCGTTCTCGTCCTCGACCGACTTGTCCCGGGTGGCGCCGATCGCGGAGATCACCGTCCGCGCCGCGTCGCGCAGCGCCATCAGCGCGTACCCGAGGTCCTCGGGCACCTCTTCCAGACGCCCCGGGAGCGCCAGCTCCATCACCCGCTCGAAGCCCTCGGCCGCTGTCTGGAGGGCGTCGGCCGCCTTCTCGTTGACCAGTTTCGCGGACCGCCGGACCGCCCGGTTGACCTGGGCGGGAGTGAGCTCGCCGGTGGCGACGCCGGTGACCCGGGAGACCAGCTCATGGGCCTCGTCGACGATCAGGACCTCGTGCGACGGCAGCACCGGCGCGCCCTCGATGGCGTCGATCGCGAGCAGTGCGTGGTTGGTGACGACCACGTCCGCGAGCTTCGCGCGCTCGCGGGCCGCCTCGGCGAAGCACTCCGCGCCGTACGCGCACTTCGTCGCGCCGAGGCACTCGCGCGAGGAGACCGAGATCTGCGCCCAGGCCCGGTCGGAGACGCCGGGGGTCAGATCGTCCCGGTCGCCCGTCTCCGTCTCGTCCGACCAGTCCCGCAGCCGCAGCAGGTCCTGCCCCAGCTTGCTGGACGGGGCCGCCGCCTCGAACTGGTCGAAGAGCCCCTCCTCCTCGTCCTGCGGAACCCCTTCGTGGAGCCGGTGCAGGCAGAGGTAGTTCGACCGGCCCTTGAGCATGGCGAACTGCGGACGCCGGCGCAGCAGCGGATGCAGGGAGTCGACCGTACGCGGAAGATCACGCTCCACGAGCTGCCGCTGGAGGGCGAGGGTGGCCGTGGCCACGACGACCCGCTCCCCGTGCGCCAGGGCCGGCACCAGATAGCCGAGCGACTTGCCCGTACCGGTGCCGGCCTGGACGAGCAGGTGGGATTGGTGGTCGACGGCCTCGGCGACGGCCTCGGCCATGGTGACCTGGCCGGGCCGTTCCGTACCGCCGACGGCGGTGACGGCGGCGTGCAGGAGCTCGGGGAGGGATGGCTTCGTCATAGCCCGACCACCCTACGGCGCACCACCGACAACGGCGATCACTCCCGGACGCGTACGGAGGGGTGCAGGGGGTTGGGAACCGTGCCGTGGATCGCCGCGTGCGGACGGCTGGCACGGTCCCGGTAGCCGTCGACATGCAGACGGTTGCGGTTCAGACAGAGGCGTTCGATCTCGGGGGTGAGCATGTCGAACATCTCGAACCGCTCCTTCAGCTCGGGGAAGCGGGCGTGATGGCGCACGATTTCCGCCCGGACGAGTGACCAGAAAGCGTCCTCGGACACCCCGAGCTGCTCCTCGCAGAGGGGGGACAGATAGCGGAAGACGCCCACGAAGAGGCCGGAGTGAATGAACTGAGTGAGGAAGGACGGCTCCTCGGTGAGGAGGACCGCGCGCACCTCGTCGGGCATGGTGTCGTGCTCCGGCAGCGGGCGGGCGCTGATGTTGACGTCGTCGACGAAGTCCTTGATGGCGAGCCGTACGGGCACGTCGTTCTCGTCGAACACGACGATCGCGTTCTCGCCGTGCGGGGAGAAGACGGTGCCGTAGCGGTAGAGGAAGTGCAGCAGAGGCGGCAGCAGCGCGGCGAAGAGCCGCTTCAGCCAGGTTTCCGGGCTCAGCCCGGAGCGCTCGACCAGCTCCGCGGTGAACGCGCGGCCCGCCGGATCCGTATGGAGGAGGGAGGCGAGGGTGCGGGCACGCTCGCCCGGGTCGAGGCGGGGCGGCAGGGGCTCCCGCCAGATCGCGCCGAGGACCTCCTTGTACTGGTAGGGCGCTTCGGGGAGGTGGTCGTACAGCGGATGTTCGACGGTGACGGAGGCGACCTCGCCGAGGAGGATGACCCGGCAGGTGTCGCGCAGGAACGGGTCGTCCGCGCACAGTCCCTGCACCCAGGCGGTGACCGCGGGGGCGGCGAGGGTCCGCTCGGTCGGCAGGCCGCGCCAGACCAGGGTGTTGAGGATGGAGAGCGGGAGCTTCACGCTGTGCCGCTCGGGCCGCTCCACGTTGGCGAACGTGCGGATCGACTGCTGCGGGAGGCGGGCGTCCCCGTCGGTGTGCAGGGCCACGATGTCGTCGTCGGCGATGGCCGGGGCGAAGAGCGGCACGATCCACTCGTCCCACTGCCAGGGGTGTACGGGGAGGTAGAGGTAGTCCTCGGGGGCGTGGCCCCGCGCCCGCAGCACCTCGCCGAAGGCGTCCCGGACGCTCGGGTCGAGCTCCCCGCCGTACAGCTGGTCGGGGGTGGTGAGGCGGCCCACGCCCCGGTACTGCGCGATGCGGTTGCTGACCGCGATCCACGGCAGCCGGAGCGGGCTGCGGGTCTCGGGGGCGAAGCGCGCGGCGTCGGCGGCGGAGAAGCCGAGCCGGCCCTTGCTGGCCACCAGCCAGGGGTGGCCGGTCTGATGGCCTTCGAGCTCCGCGTAGTCCAGGGCGGCGAGCCGGTCCGCGGTGAGGGCGGTGTGGTCGAGCCGGGCGTCGGCGGACAGGGTCAGGGTCAGCTCGCGGATGAGATGGCCGAGGGTCGTGCCGTCGAGTCCGAGGAGGTCCCGGGCCCGGGTGAGGAAGGTCAGCGGGTCGCGGAAGGGCCGGGGGCCGGTGGGTGAGCCGTTGGACGGTGCGTCCCCGTGCGCGCTGGTGGGTGAGCCGTTGTCGGTCGCGGCGGTGGGTGAGCCGTTGTCGTGGGTCGCCGGGGGGTGTGCGGTCACCTCGATCGAGTCGGGGTCGACGCGCCAGCTGCCGTAGACGCCTCGCCGGGCCGTGAAGCCGAGCACCGACCCGTCGTCGAGGGTCAGGCGGTGGCGTCCGCCGGTCCCGGGCCCCGGCACGGGCTCGACGATCTCCTCGTAGGCGAACTCGCCGAGCATTTTGGCGAGGAGCCGTGCTGCGGCCCGGTCCCAGACCTGTCGGGTCAGCTCCGGAGGGCTGAACAGCTGGGGGGACTCGGCTGAATCACGGCTCGCGGGATATGTCGGCACGGGGACTCCTCCGATGGGAACCTATGAGGTTCGAGCGGTGTGGAAAGTGCGGCGAGTAAGTCACAGCTGGGCTCGGCACGTTCGGTCGCGGATCATCAGCGCGGCGCGTTTGTCGGGGAGATCCACTTCGGCGGAGAAGCGGAAGCCGGCGCTGAGAAACGCGGATACGGACGGGGTGTTGCGCAGGTCCGGCTCGGCGACGACCCGCCCGCACTGCGGGAGGTTGTCCAGGACGAGGTCGGCGACGGCGCGGAGCAGGGTGGTCCCCACGCCCCGGCCCCGGTTGTCCACGCCTCCGATGAGGAGGTGGATGCCGGTGTCGTGGGGGCGGGCGGGGTAGTGACGGGCCAGCGGGTCGAGGTCGGCGCGGTAGATCTCCCAGTAGCTCATGGGCGTGCCGGCGAGCACGCCGAGGCAGGGGATGCTGCGTCCGTCCCCTTCGAGCTGGGTCCTGAGATGGTCGGCGGTGACGGACTCCGGTCCGGCGAGCTCCCAGAAGGCCGCCACTGCAGGATCGTTCATCCAGCGGCTGAGGAGGGGGATGTCGCGCTCCGGCCGGACGGGGAGGAGCCGGAGCTCCCCCGCTTCGGTGACCGCGGGCGGCCAGGCTCCCGGGTCGCCCAGCAGCTCGCCGGGTCCAGGGGGCCGGGCCGCCGGGGCGCTTCGCTCCTCGGCGATCAGGGCGAGGAGTTCCTCGGTGAGCTTCAGGTCGAGGGTGTCCTCGGTGCCGGTGCTTCGGCCGTCGGGGGCGCCCCCGGCGGAGGCGCCCTCGTCCTCGCCCGCGCCCCCGCCGCAAGGCGCGGCGGGGCGCCGGTCTACCGGTGCTGCGCCGGATTCCGCTGAGGCGTCGGCGGGAGGCACGGTGGCCTTCTCCTCTCTGGACCGGGTGCGGTCGGTGGGCGTCGTCGGTGCGGTGCGCTCGGAGTCTGCCCCGTGTGGGGGCTCAGCTGTAGAGGGGGTTGGCGATGGTGACGTACACGGACTGGGTGTCGACCGGTCCGACCAGCTCGTCGAGGCCGTGCAGCCGGGTCAGCAGGTTGGCTTTGCAGCGCAGTTGGCGGTTCTGCAGGAGATACGCGGGCAGGGGCGAGCCCAGTTCCGCGGTTTCGGTGAGGAATTGGCGCAGCACGGTGAGGAGGTCCCGCTCGTCTGCCAGGTGCTGGGACCCGAACGCCCCGATGAGACCGAGGACGTTGTTGATGCCGAGGTAGTAGGCGAACCGCTCGTCGGTGACCGGGTCGGAGACGAAGGTGTCGCTGACGGCGCCGATGCCGGGGAGGCGCGCTTCCAGCTCGGCGCGTCGGGATGCGCGGAAGTAATAGCCCTGGTTGTCCCGGTAGCGGCCGCCGACGGGCCAGCCGTCCGGGTCGAGGAGGACGAGGGTGTTCTGCTGGTGGGCCTCGAGCGCGACTCCGGCGTGGGCGTCGAGCCAGAGCACGGGGCGCACGACGTGGTCCAGATAGCGTCGCAGCCATTCGGCGGAGACGGCCGCGGAGGTGCGGCCGGTGCGGGCGGTCAGCCGGGATACGGCCTCCGCGAGCCGGGAGCGCATGCCGGGCTGTCCGGGCCGGGGGCGCTGCGCGGTGAGTCCCGCGATGCAGGCGGCGTCGTCACCCGGTCCGAAGGGGTTGTGGCGGAGCATCACGTCGAGCCCCGTGACGGGAGCGCCTTCGGGGTCGTCGACGGCGAGCCAGGCGGGGTCCCGGACGATGTCGAAGCCTGGGTGTTCGCGCTGCCAGCGCTCGGCGAGCCCGGTCGACAGGAGACGGTGGACCTCGACGCCCCGGTGCAGCTCCTTGCGGAGGTTCTCCCGGCGGGAGTTGGTGATGCGTACGCCGAGGGAGAGCTTGAGCATCACGCGCGCCCCGGGCCGGTGCACGGTGCGGATGGAGGAGGTGGGGTGCCAGGGCTCGCCGTGCGGGCCGAGGTCGTGGAGCAGTCCGGTCTCGGCGAGGGCCCGTACCTGGGGGCGGTGGAGCAGGTCGGCGGCCTGCCAGGGGTGCACGGGGACGGCGACCGTGTTGGGGGGCAGGCTCAGCCCCTCGGCGTGCGGGGCGAGCAGCTCCTCGGCGGTGGCCGGACCGCCCTCGGTCCAGGCGGAGTCGGTGGCGATCAGCGACCGGTCGACGGCGAACCAGTGCAGCGGGAAGGACCCGTGGAGCTCCGGCGAATAACGGCGGGACTCCGCGTCGGAGAGGCCTTCGCGGCTCTTGGGCGTGGGGTGGAGGGGGTGGCCGAGCAGGAGGGACTGTTCGGCGGTGAGGAACAGATCGGCCTCGGCGGGGTCCGCCGGGCTGCGCCGCCGCTGGTCGATGAAGCCGGCGGTGTGGCGTACGGAGTCGGCGACCCGGCCGACCAGATCGCCCGCGCCGCTCTCGCCGCCCTCGCGGCCGATGAGGACGGCGACGGTGGCCGCGTCGGCGGGCGGGGCGTCGGCGGGGGCGTTCTCCAGGACGGGTGCGCCGAAGCGGTGGGCCCCGGTGGCGGACCAGTAGCGCACGGGGACGAGCAGGGCGGTGCCGCTGGCGGGGAAGGCGATCCGCAGGGTGTCGCCGTCGGGGCGGGGCAGGTCGCTCTCCCGGGTCCAGCAGCGCAGAAGGTTCTCCGTGCCCGCCGCGTCGGCGGCCCGCAGCGGGTCCGGGTCGTCGAGGGCGTCCGGCACCCGGTCCCGGCCCTGGTCCCGGTCCGTCGGCATCCCGGGGGCCGAACCCGGCCCGTAGGAAGAGGGGTTGGGGTCGCCGTGGTGCGCGGATTTCTGGCGGGGCACCGTCGTCGCCTCGACCGTGCCGGGGACGGCCGGTCCGTCCTGCCCTCGGTGCTGGGGGGTGCCGTGGCCGTCGGCCTCGGACGCGGGGGTGGGGTTCACGGCGTTCTTCCTTGTGGGGATTCCGGGTTCAGGTGGTCGGCCCGGCGATGGTCCGACGGTGCGGGGAGCGTGTCGCGGCTGCCAGCGCGTCGGCGAGACGGTCGACGACGGCGGTGGCCTGTTCGTCGGTGAGGGTGAGGGGCGGCAGGAGACGGACCACGGCACCGTGCCGGCCGCCCAGCTCGACGATGAGGCCGCGGCGCAGGCATTCCTGCTGGACGGCGAGGGCGAGGGCCGGGTCCGGCGGCGGAGCCGGGGTGGGGTCGCCGGCTTCGGCGGGCAGGGGTGCGCGCTCGGGATCCACCAGCTCCAGGCCGATCATCAGTCCACGCCCCCGTACGTCACCGATTCCCGGGTGATGCGCCCGCAACTCCGTCAGGCGGGCGAGCATCCGGGCCCCCAGGACCGCCGCACGGTCGGCCAGTTGGTTCTTCCTGACGTACGCGAGCGTGGCCGCGCCCGCCGCCATGGCGAGCTGGTTGCCACGAAACGTACCCGCGTGCGCGCCCGGCTGCCAAAGATCCAGCTCAGCGCGGTAGACGATCACAGCGAGAGGCAGGGAACCGCCGATCGCCTTGGACAGGACCATGACGTCGGGCACGATGCCGCTGTGCTCGACGGCCCAGAACGCGCCCGTCCTGCCGACCCCGGTCTGCACCTCGTCGGCGATGAGCGGGATGGACCGCTCCTCGGTGATCCTGCGCATGCGGCGCAGCCAGGCGTCGGGGGCGGGGTTGACGCCGCCCTCGCCCTGGACCGGCTCCACGATCATCCCCGCCGGGGCCGGCACCCCGCCCTTGCTGTCGTCCAGCAGGTGTTCGGTCCAGCGGGCGGCGAGTGCGGCGCCGTGCTCGCCGCCGGTCCCGAAGGGGCAGCGGTAGTCCTGCGGGAAGGGCAGCCGGGTGACCCGTACGTCGGTCGCGCCGCCGGAGGCCTCCAGCGCCCCGGCGGTCATGCCGTGGTACGCGCCGGTGAAGGTCAGCAGGCCGGTGCGCCCGGTCGCCGCGCGGACCAGCTTGAACGCGGCCTCGACGGCGTCCGTGCCCGCGGGGCCGCAGAACTGGATGCGGGCGTTGTCGGCGAACTGCCGAGGCAGGGTGGCGAACAGCTCGGTGGTGAAGGCGTCCTTGACCGGGGTGGCGAGGTCCAGCACGTGCAGCGGCGCGCCGGAGTCGATGACCTTCCGGATGGCTTCGAGCACGACGGGGTGGTTGTGCCCGAGCGCCAGGGTGCCCGCTCCCGACAGACAGTCGAGGTAGCGCCGTCCGTCCGCGCCCTCGATGGTGAGCCCGCGGGCGCGCACCGGGACGATCGGCAGGGACCGCGCGTAGGTGCGGGCCGCCGATTCGCGCAGGGACTGGCGGCGGAGGATGCCTTCGTGTGCGGAGGGCGGCGCCACCGGAGCGGGTTCGGTCACGGACACGGCTCTTGATCCTCCTGCGGTAACAGTTGCGTTGCACGTCGGTACGATTCCGCGCGGACGCACCGGGAGAGTGAACGCTGTCCTGGTGTCCCCCGTACGTACCAACGACGCCGACCGCGATGGATCACGGGTAAATCGGAACATCCTCGCGGCGACGGAACCGCGGACCTGCCGCGTACCGTCACCATCGGCACCGGCATAGTGGGGGCCGCACAGCGGCGCGCAAGCACCTGCTCCGGCGCCCGAAGTGTCCGCAATACAGCACGTGTACCGAGTGACGAAGTCCCAGGGGGATCACCAGATGCGACCCATTCGCCCGACCGATACCGCACGCCGCGGGAGGCGCGCACGGCGCATGCCCTCCAGCGCGCTCGCCGCGACGGCCGTCGCCGCCGTGCTGGCGCTCACCGCCACCGCGTGCGGCCCGGAGGAGGACAACGCGGGCTCCACGCCCAGCGCCTCGGCCGACCAGTCGTCCGACGGCAAGGTCGCCATCCCGGACGATCTGAAGAACCGGCTCAAGGAGCACGGTATCGACCCCGACAAGTGGCGTGACGGGGAGTGGAAGAACTGGGACAAGGACAAGTGGCTGCGTGAGGCCAAGGACTTCGTCAACCCGATCATCGACGGCCTGTGGGACCCGGACCGGATGCGGGAGGCCGACAAGCCCCCGGAGAACCCGGTCGACAACGACATCTCCGGCGACGACGGGGTGACGGACCCGACCCCGGCTCCGGTCCAGGCCGCCGGTGTGGCGACGCCGTACCACGACAACGCCCCGGAGGCCGGGAAGCTGCTCTTCGACGGCCCGCAGGGGTCGATGGTCTGTTCCGCGACCGTGGTGAAGGACCCGGCGAACCCCGGCAAGTCCAACATGGTGTGGACCGCCGGGCACTGCGTGCACGCGGGCAAGAAGGGCGGCTGGTACCGCAACATCGCCTTCGTCCCGGCGTACAACAACGACGGCCTGTCCCTGAGCGAGCTGGAGACCGCGCCCAAGGAGAAGATCGCTCCCTACGGCGTGTGGTGGGGCCAGTGGGCCCAGACCTCCGAGCAGTGGATCGCCGAGGGCGCCGCGGTCGGCGGCCAGGGCGCCCCGTACGACTTCGCGGTGCTGCACGTGACGCCGGAGAAGGGCGCGGGCGGCAAGTCGCTGGAGGAGACCGTCGGTTCGGCGCTGCCGGTCGAGTTCAACGCTCCCGCCGCTCCCCAGATCACCGACATGACGGCCACCGGCTACCCGGCCGCGCCGCCGTTCGACGGTCAGAAGCTGCTCCAGTGCAAGGACAAGCCGGGCCGGCTGTCCCTCACCAAGGACCAGCCCACGATGTTCCGCATCGGCTGCACGATGACCGGCGGCTCCTCCGGCGGCGGCTGGGTCGCGGCGGGGCAGGACGGCAAGCCCGCCCTGGTCTCGAACACCTCGATCGGCCCGGTCACGGCGGGCTGGCTGGCCGGTCCGCGGCTCGGCAAGGAGGCCGAGGGCGTCTACCGCTCGGTCAGTGAGAAGTACGCGGGTCAGTAGGACCGGCGGCTCCTCCGCACGGGATCGGATCTTCTCCGCGGCCCCCGGCACGGCAGTCGCCGGCCGGGGGCCGCGGATGACCGGCGGCGGACCCCGGACCGCGCATGACAAGCACATGACAGACTGCCCACGCATACAGATACGTACCACCGCACGACTCAGGCATTCAGGGGGATCTCTTCCATGCGATCGATACGTCCGCTGCTGGCCGCGACCGGCCTCCTGGCGGCGCTGACACTGACGGCCACGGCCTGCGGCCCGGACGAGGACGCCGCCGCTCCCAAGCCGTCCGCCACCGACGGGGCGGCCGACAAGGGCCCCGCCGCCGGTCTTCCCGGTGATCTGGGCGACGCCCTGGAGAAGCACGGGGTGGACCCGGAGAAGTGGAAGAAGGGCGAATGGAAGAACTGGGACAAGGACGGCTGGCTGCGCAAGGCCGAGGACTTCGTCAACCCGGTCATCGAGGGCCTCTGGAAGCCGGACCGGATGTCCTCGGCCGAGGAACCCGCCAAGACCATGGCGGCCGGTGACCTCTCCGCCGGGCAGGACGTCAGCGACCCGGAGCCCGCGCCGGTGCAGGCCAAGCCCGAGAAGCTGCCCTACCACCAGCACGCCGCCCCGGTCGGCAAGGTCTTCTTCGACTCCCCCAAGGGCTCCATGGTGTGCTCGGGCACGGTCGTGAAGGACCCGAAGAACCCCGGCCGGTCGAACCTCGTGTGGACCGCGGGGCACTGTGTGCACGCGGGCGCGGGGGGCGGCTGGTACCGCAACATCGTCTTCGTGCCCTCGTACAACGACCAGGGCAAGTCCGCGGCCCAGCTGCGGACCGCGCAGCCGCAGGAGATCGCGCCCTACGGCACCTACTGGGCCGACTGGGCCGCGTCCTCCGGCGAGTGGATCTCCGGCGGCGGCCCGACGGGCGGCGACGGCGCGCCGTACGACTACGCGATCCTGCACGTGAAGCCGGAGAGCGGCACCAAGTCCCTGGAGGAGACGGTGGGCAACGCGCTGCCGGTCTCCTTCGACGCTCCGGAGGTCCAGCAGATCAGCGGCATGGGCGCCTGGGGCTACCCGGCCGGTCCGCCGTACGACGGCCTGCTGATGCACCAGTGCGTCGACCGTCCCGGCCGGCTCTCGATCGCCCCGGGCACCCCGACCATGTACCGGATCGGCTGCACCATGACCGGCGGCTCCTCCGGCGGCGGCTGGTTCGTCGCCGGGCCGGACGGGAAGTCGATGCTGGTGTCCAACACCTCGATCGGCCCGGTCACCTCGGGCTGGCTGGCCGGACCCCAGCTCGGTGAGGACGCCCGCAGCACCTTCACGATGATGACCGACAAGTTCGCCGGCCGCTGATCCCGGCCGCCGACCACGCCGAAGGCCCGGCCCTTTCCGGGGCCGGGCCTTCGGCTTTCGCGCGGTCGCGCCGCCGTCAGTGCGCGGCGGGGACGAACGTCCCGAGCTCCGCGGCCAGCTCCTCGTGGACCTGGGCCTTGAGCAGGGTGCCGTCGGCGGTGTGCTCCTCGGAGAGCACCTCGCCCTCGGCGTGCACCCGGGAGACCAGCGCCCCCTGGATGTACGGCACGAGCACCTCGATCTCGACGGACGGGCGGGGCAGCTCGGCGTCGATGAGCGCGAGCAGCTCGTCCATGCCGGCGCCGGTCCTGGCCGAGACGGCGATGGCGTACTTCTCGTTGCGCAGCAGCCGCTGGAGGACCAGGGGGTCCGCCGCGTCCGCCTTGTTGATGACGACGATCTCTCGTACGTTCACCGCGCCGACGTCCCGGATCACCTCGCGCACCGCGGCGAGCTGCTCCTCCGGCACCGGGTGGGAGCCGTCCACCACGTGGAGGATGAGATCGGACTCGCCGACCTCCTCCATGGTGGAGCGGAACGCCTCGACGAGGTGGTGCGGCAGATGCCGGACGAACCCGACGGTGTCGGCCAGGGTGTAGATGCGGCCGCTCGGCGTCTCGGCCCGGCGGACGGTCGGGTCCAGGGTGGCGAACAGCGAGTTCTCCACCAGGACGCCGGCCCCGGTCAGGCGGTTGAGCAGCGAGGACTTGCCCGCGTTGGTGTATCCCGCGATGGCGACGGAAGGCACCTTGTTGCGCTTGCGCTCCTGCCGCTTGATCTCGCGGCCGGTCTTCATCTCCGCGATCTCCCGGCGCATCTTCGCCATCTTCTCGCGGATCCGTCGCCGGTCCGTCTCGATCTTGGTCTCACCGGGTCCACGGGTGGCCATGCCGCCACCGCCGCTGGAACCGCCGCCGCCCATCTGACGGGAGAGCGACTGACCCCAGCCGCGCAGCCGCGGCAGCATGTACTGCATCTGGGCCAGCGAGACCTGCGCCTTGCCCTCTCGGGACTTGGCGTGCTGGGCGAAGATGTCGAGGATCAGGGCGGTCCTGTCGACCACCTTCACCTTGACGACGTCTTCCAGGTGGATCAGCTGGCCGGGGCTCAGCTCACCGTCGCAGATGACGGTGTCGGCACCGGACTCGAGCACGATGTCCCGCAGCTCCAGCGCCTTGCCCGAGCCGATGTAGGTCGCCGGGTCCGGCTTGTCGCGCCGCTGGTACACCGCGTCCAGCACCTGGGCGCCCGCCGTCTCGGCGAGTGCGGCGAGCTCCGCGAGGGAGATCTCCGCGTCGCGCACCGTCCCCGAGGTCCAGACGCCCACCAGCACGACGCGCTCCAGGCGCAGCTGGCGGTACTCGACCTCGGTGACGTCCTCGAGCTCCGTGGAGAGACCGGCCACGCGTCGCAGCGCGGCACGCTCGGAGCGGTCCAGCTGGTCGCCGTCCCGTGCTCCGTCGATCTCCTGGCTCCAGGCGACGTCCTCTTCCATCAGGGCGTCGGCCCGAAGGCTCTCGGTGAGGCTCTCGGGGGTGTTCTCCGTGGCGCTCTGCGCGTCCTGCGCGTCCTGGGGAAGGGAAGAAGAGGAGGTCATTGGATCCTTACGTCGAGAGAAGTCTTTACGTCGGTCACAACGTGTGATCTTCCCGGATGATTCCCTGCCGGGAACTCCGGTGCGGTCCGCCGCGCCGACGTGTCGATACTGGCACGGCCCCGCCCGGCCCGTCACGCGGGTTTCGCGCTGCTCCAGTCCGGGTGTCCGGGCATCGACGGGGTCTTCTTCCCGTAGAGCCAGCCGTCGAAGAAGGCGGTCAGGTCCCGTCCCGCGATACCGGACGCCAGCCGGGTGAAGTCGCCGGTGGTCGCGGTGGAGTCCCGGTGCACCCGGACCCAGGCGCGCTCCAGCCGGTCGAAGGCGGCCGCGCCGATCTCCTGGCGCAGGGCGTAGAGCACCAGCGCGCTGCCGTCGTACATGACCGGGCGGAACAGGCTGAGCTTCTGCCCCGGGGCCGGGCCGTCCGGGTGCGCCGGCGGACCGCCGTCCGCGCGCCAGCCGTCGGAGAGCTTGTACGCCTCGCGCATCCGCCGCTCCAGGGTCCCGCCGCCGTTCTCCTCGGCGTACCGGGCCTCGTACCAGCTGGCGTGTCCTTCGTTGAGCCACAGGTCGGACCAGGTCGCGGGCGAGACACTGTCGCCGAACCACTGGTGGGCCAGCTCGTGGATCATCACCGATTCGACGTACCACTCCGGGTAGCCGGGCTCGGTGAAGAAGGACTTCCCGAAGAGCGAGAGGGTCTGGGTCTCCAGGGCGAAGCCGAGGGGGCTGTCGGCGACGAGCACCCCGTACGTCTCGAAGGGGTAGCGGCCGACCTGCTTCTCCATCCACTCCAGCTGGGCCGGGGTCTTCTTCAGCCAGGGTTCCAGCTTCTTCCGGTCGGCGGCCGGGACGACGTCGCGCACCGGCAGTCCGTGCGGGCCGGTGCGGTGCAGGACGGCGGAGCTGCCGATGGAGACCTGGGCCAGTTCGGTGGCCATGGGGTGCTCGGTGCGGTAGGTCCAGGTGGTCGTGGCCCCGTGCCGGGTCTTCCCCGCGGGCAGTCCGGCCGCGACCGCCGTCAGCTTCTCGGGCGCGGTGATCCGGAAGGTGAAGTACGCCTTGTCCGAGGGGTGGTCGTTGCTCGGGAAGACACGGTGGGCGGCGTCGGCCTGGTTGGCCATGGCGAGCCCGTCGGCGGTGCGGACCCAGCCGCCGTCGTCCCCGGATCCGCTCGGGTCGCTGGTGTGCCGGACGGTGATGTCCAGCGGTACGCCCGCGGGGAGGCGGTGGGGGGCCCGGACGACCAGGTCCTCGCGCTTGCCGGCGAAGTCGGCGGCCCGTCCGTTGACCTCGACCGCGTGGACGGTGCCCCGGGCGAAGTCGAGGTTGATCCGGTCCAGCGGGGCGGTGGTGCGGGCCCTGATCTTCGTGACGGCGTCGAGGGGCTTGGTGTTGCTGCCGTGGTACGTGAGGGCGATGTCGTACGCGGACACGTCGTAGCCGGGGTTGCCCAGCTCGGGGAAGAGGCGGTCGCCGATGCCCAGGGGCTCGGGGGCGGGCAGGGTGGCGGCGACGAGGGTGGCCGAGGCGGTCGCCAGCAGGGCGGCGCGCAGGCGGCGGGTGAGGAGCGGCATGGACTACCGCTATCAGCGCATCGCCGCCCCGGCGGGGAGCCGCGCGCCGCACCACTCGAACGAGAACGCGCCGCCCGTGGGGGCGCGACGCGGCCGGCCGGGGCGGGTCGCCTCCGGGGGCGGCTCAGCCGGCCGGGGCCGGGTGCTGGGCGCGGCTGACGTCGTAGACCCCGGCGACCTCGCGCATGGCGCGCATCAGGGCGGGAAGGCCCGCCGCGTCGGGGAGCTGGAGGGTGTAGGTGTGGCGGACCCGCTGTTCGCTCGGCGGCTCCACGGTGGCGGAGACGATCGCCGCGTCGGCGGTGGCGATGGCCTCGGTGAGGTCGGCGAGGAGCCGGGGGCGGCCGAAGGACTCGGCTACGAGGGTGACCCGGCAGCCCGCGTCGGCCTCCCGGCCCCCGGCGTCCGCCCAGCGGGCCCCGACCGGGGCGCGGCCGATCTCCTGCATCGCGGCGACGGCGGGACACTCCCGGCGGTGCACGGTGACCGCGCCGCCGCGGACGACGAAGCCGGCCAGCTCGTCGGGAGGCACCGGCGTACAGCAGCCGGCCAGCCGCACCGGAGCGCCCGGCCCGTCGACGACGACGCCGGTGGCGCGGGGGCCGGAGCGGGTGCGCGCCGGTGCGGCAGCCCCCGGAGCGTCGCGTTCCGGGGCGCCGGCGGGGGGCTCGCCCTGGCCCGGTCCGCCCGCGACCACGGACGTCATCGTCGAGGGGGTGGGCTTCGCCTCGTCGGGGTGGTCGGTGAGCCAGCCGGTGATCGCGATCCGGGCGGCGGGGGTGCGGACATGGTCGAGCCAGTCGGGCGAGGGACCGGACGCGGTGTCCTGGGCGAGCAGCAGTTGCACGGTGTCGCCGTCGCTGAGGGCCGTGCTCAGGGTGGCGAGGCGGCCGTTGACCCGGGCCCCGATGGAGGTGTGGGCCCGGTCGCCGTACTGCGCGTAGGCGGCGTCGACGCAGCTGGCCCCGGCGGGCAGGCCGAGGGTGCCGCCGTCCGTGCGGAACACGGTGATCTCGCGGTCCTGGGCGAGGTCGTCGCGCAGGGTGGTCCAGAAGGTGTCCGGGTCGGTGGCGGACTCCTGCCAGTCCAGCAGCCGGGAGAGCCAGCCGGGCCGGGTCGGGTCGGCGCGCTCGTCGGACGGCTCGGTCTGCTGGGCGGCGGTGCCGTCCTGGGCGTACGGGTTGCCCAGCGCGACGACGCCCGCCTCGGCGACCTTGTGCATCCGGTGCGTACGGATGAGGACTTCGGCGACGGCGCCTTCGGGGCCGACGACCGCGGTGTGCAGCGACTGGTACAGGTTGAACTTGGGGGCGGCGATGAAGTCCTTGAACTCGGAGATCACCGGGGTGAAGCAGGTGTGCAGTTCACCGAGGACGGCGTAGCAGTCGGCGTCCTCGCCGACCAGCACGAGCAGCCGTCCGAAGTCGGTGCCGCGCAGCTCGCCGCGTTTCCTGCGGACCCGGTGCACGGAGACGAAGTGGCGCGGCCTGATGAGGACTTCGGCGCTGATGCCCGCGTCCCGCAGGGTGTGCGTCACGTTGTCGGCGATGGTTTCGAGGGGGGCGTCCGGGCCCGCGGCGGCGGCGATCAGGGCGCGGGTGTGCTCGTACTCCTCGGGGTGCAGGATCGCGAAGACCAGATCCTCCAGCTCGGTCTTGAGCGCCTGCACGCCGAGCCGTTCGGCGAGCGGGATGAGGACGTCCCGGGTGACCTTGGCGATCCTGGCCTGCTTCTCGGGGCGCATCACACCGAGGGTGCGCATGTTGTGCAACCGGTCCGCGAGCTTGATCGACATGACCCGGACGTCGTTGCCGGTGGCGACGAGCATCTTGCGGAAGGTCTCCGGTTCGGCGGCGGCGCCGTAGTCGACCTTCTCCAGTTTGGTGACGCCGTCGACGAGATAGCACACCTCGTCACCGAACTGCTCGCGTACCTGATCGAGCGTCACTTCCGTGTCCTCGACGGTGTCGTGGAGCAGCGAAGCGGTCAACGTGGTGGTCTCGGCGCCGAGCTCGGCGAGGATCAGGGTGACGGCCAGCGGGTGCGTGATGTACGGCTCGCCGCTCTTGCGCATCTGGCCGCGGTGCGAGGACTCCGCGAGGACGTAGGCCCGGCGCAGGATGGTCAGGTCGGCATCGGGGTGGTGGGCCCGGTGCGCCTCGGCGACATGGCCGATGGCGTCGGGCAGCCGGTCGCGGGAGACCGGGCCGCGCAGCGCCACCCGGCCCAGTCTGCGCAGATCGATCCGGGGGCGGCTCCGCCTGCGAAGGGGAGCGCCCGGATCGGCGGCCTCTGCACTCATGGGCACCTCCGGCGACGTCGACCGGCGCTGGGGAGGAGCGGATGCCCTTCGGGGCCGGTGCTTGATGCTATCGACCCCACCACGTGGCGCAGTCCAGCTCTCGCCCAGCGTGAAACGGATCACCCATTCGAGCGAAGCTCGAGCCGATCACCGTTTCGAGCGAAACCGGCCGATGGCCGCTTCGCACACCCCTCGACGGCCGGTTCTCAGCCGGTCACGGTGTCGAGCCAGGCCGGGTCGATGACGCCCTCGGCGACGATCACGGCGGGGCCGGTCATGTCGATCGTGCCGTCGGGATGTTCGGTGATGACGAGAGTGCCGCCGGGGAGATCCACCCGGTACGTGACGGGGAGGCCGGTCCCGGCGGGGTCGGCGCCGTCCCGGCGGGCGGCGGCGACGGCGACCGCGCAGGCGCCGGTGCCGCAGGAGCGGGTCTCGCCGGAGCCGCGCTCGTGGACGCGCATGCCGACGTGGCGCGGGCCCCGGTCGACGACGAATTCGACGTTGACGCCCTCGGGGTAGACGGCCTCGGGTCGGACGGGCGGGGCGGTGAGCAGGTCGCCCGCATGGTCCAGGTCGTCGACGAAGGCGACCGCGTGCGGGTTGCCCATATTGACGTTGCGGGCGGGCCAGCTGCGGTCGCCGACGCTGACCGTGACGCTCTCCTCGGGCAGCAGGGCGCGTCCCATGGAGACCGTGATGTCGCCGTTCTTGGCCAGGTGGACGCGCTTGGGGCCGCCCCGGGTGGCGACGGTGAGGTCGCCCTCCTCGACGAGCCCGGCGCGCTGGAGGTAGTGCGCGAAGACGCGGACGCCGTTGCCGCACATCTCGGCGATCGAGCCGTCCGCGTTGCGGTAGTCCATGAACCACTCGGCCGCGTCCGCCAGGTCCCGCGCCTCGGGGTGGGCGGCGGACCGCACGACGTGCAGGAGGCCGTCCCCGCCGATGCCGGCCCGGCGGTCGCAGAGCCGGGCCACGACGGCCGCGGGCAGCGTGAGGGCGTTGTCCGGGTCCGGGACGATCACGAAGTCGTTCTCGGTGCCGTGACCCTTGAGGAAGGCGATCTGGGAGGTGCTCACACGCCAACTGTACGAGGCGGCGCCGACAACCCGCACGATCGGACCGGAGGTCCGGGGTCCGCGGGCGGCGCCACCGGTTTCCGGCGTCCGGGCGCGAGGCCGTCAGCGCAGTCGGGCCACGCGCCAGACGGCGAGGGCGACCAGGGCGACGCCGGTCGCGGCGTACAGCGCGATCACCCGCCAGTCGGGGCGGTCGCCCGAGCCGCGGGAGGGCAGTCCCGGCCAGGTGTGGCCGACGCGGCGGGCCGCCATCATGCCCCAGCCGGCCGCGCAGCAGCTGATCAGGAGCCCCAGCATGGCGACGATGGCTCCACCGTCACCGAACTCGAAGGCGAGGGGGAAGGCGAACATCAGCGAACCGACCGCGGCCAGCACGACGATGGGCGCGAGCTGCCAGATCCGCAGCTTGCGGGTGGGCCGCAGCTCGACCTCGACCTCGGGGGTCACGTCCTGCTCGTCGGGCCCGTCCGGGCTCAGCCGTCCCGCGGTCTCCCGCGGTGACGGCACGTCGTGCTCCGTGTCGCGCTGCTCCGTGTTGCGAGGGCCGGCCTCCATCGCCACGCGCCCTCCCAACTCGGACTCCACTGGTGGATCGATGCTCGATGATGGCACGATCACGGGTGCCGAATTGACGGGCGGAGCTTCCCGATGCCATCACGTGATCAGGCTGTGACCGCCCGTTCGACCAACGTCAGCGCCCGGTGCGGGAGTTCCGCCCGGTCACGGTGTCCGCCGCCGAGCCACACGACACGCGGGTCGCGGCGGAACCACGAGTCCTGGCGGCGGGCGAAGCGCTTGGTGGCGCGCACGGTCTCGGCCCGCGCGGCCTCCTCGGTGCACTCCCCCGCCAGCGCCGCGAGGATCTGCTGGTAGCCGAGGGCCCGCGAGGCGGTGAGGCCCTCGCGCAGCCCGGACGCCTCCAGGGCGCGCACCTCCTCCAGGAGCCCCGCCTCCCACATCCGGTCGACGCGCAGGGCGATGCGCTCGTCCAGTTCGGGGCGGTCCACGTCGACGCCGATCTGCACGGCGTCGTAGACGGGCTCGTCGCCGGGGAGGTTGGCGGTGAAGGGCTTGCCGGTGATCTCGATGACTTCGAGGGCACGGACGATGCGGCGGCCGTTGGTCGCCAGGATGGACCGGGCGGCGTCCGGGTCGGCGGCGGCGAGCCGTGCGTGCAGGGCGCCCGAGCCGCGCTCGGCCAGCTCCGCTTCGAGGCGGGCGCGCACCTCGGGATCCGTACCGGGGAACTCCAGGGCGTCGATGGCGCCCTTCACGTACAGCCCGGAGCCGCCGACCAGGACGGGCGTGCGCCCTTCGGCGAGCAGCCGGTCGATCTCCAGGCGGGCCAGCCGCTGGTACTCGGCGACGCTGGCGGCCTCGGTGACGTCCCAGATGTCCAGCAGTCGGTGCGGCACGCCGTCGCGCTCGGGGAACGTCAGTTTCGCGGTGCCGATGTCCATCCCCCGGTAGAGCTGCATGGAGTCGGCGTTGATCACCTCGCCGTCGAGCCGCTGGGCGAGAAAGACCCCCAGATCCGATTTTCCGGCTGCGGTGGGGCCTACGACGGTGATGACGCGGGGGGCGGGAGCGGGAGGGGTCACCGGGACAGTCTCCCAAATATCCGGGGCCCTCCCGCACACGCCGACTGTCGTGGGAGACGCGTTCCGGGCACGGAGGGCGACGTCAAGGATGCGCTCGGAAACGCTATAGGGCGAGTAAAAACGGCAGGAACGGACAGGTGACGGACAATGGGGGCGGGAGAACGCTCCCGCGAACAGTCCTCACTGCACGGAAGGTGACCCAATGGGGTTCCTGGACAACCTGAAGGCCAAGCTGGGACCGGCCAAGGACAAGGTCGGCGACCTCGCGCAGCAGCACGGGGGCAAGATCGAGCAGGGCCTCGACAAGGCCGCGCGCACGGTCGACCAGAAGACCAAGGGCAAGTACAGCGACAAGATCGATTCGGGTACGCGCAAGGCCAAGGAGGCCGTGGACAAGTTGGGCCAGAAGGACGGGGGCACCCCTCCTCCGCCGCCGCCCGCTTCCTGACGCGGCGGTCGTGCCCCGGCGGCGGGTGCGGAGGCCGCGTGCCCCGCACCCGTCGCCGGTCTGTTCAGGACCAGGCGGCGACGGTGTAGCCCACTCCGTACGGGGCGTCCTCGTACAGCAGCCGTCCGGCCAGACGGCTGCCCCGCGCCGCGCCGCCGAGCAGCTGCCAGGGGGCCCGCCCGGCCACCTTGAGCTCGTGGGCGAGCGTGGCGTCGAGCGCCGCGAGGGCGTCGAGGTCCGCCGAGCCGAGCGCCTCGGTGGCCCGTACGTCGAAGGCGGCGGCCCGCTCGTCGAGATAGCCGGGTGCCTTGAGGGTGCGGCAGGCGCTGCCGTCGCCCATCACCAGGAGCGCGACGCGCTCGGCCCGTCGGGCCAGGGCACGTCCGGCCTCCGCGCACTCCTCGGCGGCTTCCCTCTCCGCCACCGCGAGCCCTTCCACGGGGGCGCCCGCCCAGTGGGCCCGGCCCAGCAGCCAGGCGCCCACCGTGAGGGACTGCGGCAGCGGCCGGTCCGGGGCGGCGGCGTCCGGGGGCGCGTCGCCGAGCCTCACGTCGAGGTCCACGCCGACGCCCCGGAAGGTGCCGTGCGCACCCGCCGGGTAGGGCCCGGCGGACCGGTCGTCGCCCGGCCCCACGACGACGAGCAGGTCCGGGCGCGAGGCGGCGAGCACGCCCACGGCGTCGAGGCACGCGTCACGCGCGGCTTCGAGTTCGGGGGCGGCCCCGGCGGCGACCTCGGGCACCAGGAGCGGCGGGCAGGGGCACACGGCGGCGGCGACAAGCATGCCGGTCAGCGTACTGGCCGGGAGCCGGGGCCGACGGCGTGGGCAGGAGCCGTGAGCGGGGCCGGTCGGCCGCGAGGAGGCGTGCGGCCGGGAAGCCCCGTGCAGGCGGCGGCCCGCCGGTCGCTCCGGAGCCACCAGCGGCACCGGAGCCGTCAGCCGATGCCGAGCCGCCGACCGCACCGGAGCCTCGAGTCACACCGGAGCCGCCGGCCGCGCTCGAGCAGCCGGCCGATGCCGAGCCGTCAGCCGATGCCGCAAGCCGGGGCCGCGACTGCCGGGAGGGGGTCCGGGGCGCCGATGCCGGGGAGGCCGAGCATCACTCCGGCGGGCTTGGCGGCGGCCTCGGTGGTGCGCTTCTCCCAGGCGTCGCCCGCGCGGGTGGAGCGCACGGCGAGCGGCGTGCCCTCGGCGAGCAGGTGGTGCGGGGCGGCGTAGGTGATCTCGACGGTCACCACGTCGCCGGGGCGCACGTCCTGGGCGGGCTTGGTGAAGTGGACCAGGCGGTTGTCGGCGGCGCGACCGGAGAGGCGGTGCGTGGCGCCGTCCTTGCGGCCCTCGCCCTCGGCGACCATGACGTCCAGGGTGCGGCCGACCTGCTTCTTGTTCTCGTCCCAGGAGATCTGCTCCTGGAGGGCGGACAGGCGCATGTACCGCTCCTGGACGACCTCCTTGGGGATCTGGCCGTCCATGTCGGCCGCCGGGGTCCCCGGACGCTTGGAGTACTGGAAGGTGAAGGCGTTGGCGAACCGTGCCTCGCGGACGGCGTGCATCGTCTGCTCGAAGTCCTCCTCGGTCTCGCCGGGGAAGCCCACGATGATGTCGGTGGAGATGGCGGCGTCCGGCATCGCGGCGCGCACCTTCTCGATGATCCCCAGGAAGCGCTCCTGGCGGTAGGAGCGGCGCATCGCCTTCAGGATGCTGTCCGATCCGGACTGCATCGGCATGTGCAGCTGCGGCATCACGTTCGGCGTCTCGGCCATGGCGGCGATGACGTCGTCGGTGAAGTCCCGGGGATGCGGCGAGGTGAAGCGGACGCGCTCCAGACCCTCGATGGCCCCGCAGGCACGCAGCAGCTTGGAGAAGGCCTCGCGGTCGCCGATGTCGGAGCCGTACGCGTTCACGTTCTGGCCGAGCAGGGTGATCTCGGAGACCCCCTCGGCGACCAGGGCCTCGATCTCGGCGAGGATGTCGCCGGTGCGGCGGTCCTTCTCTTTGCCGCGCAGCGCCGGGACGATGCAGAAGGTGCACGTGTTGTTGCAGCCGACCGAGATGGAGACCCAGGCGGCGTAGGCCGACTCGCGGCGGGTGGGGAGGGTGGAGGGGAAGGCCTCCAGGGATTCGGCGATCTCGATCTGCGCCTCTTCCTGGATGCGGGCGCGCTCCAGGAGGACCGGCAGCTTGCCGATGTTGTGGGTGCCGAAGACGACGTCGACCCAGGGGGCCCGCTTGACGATGGTGTCGCGGTCCTTCTGCGCGAGACAGCCGCCGACGGCGATCTGCATCCCGGGGCGCTTGGTCTTCATGGGCGCGAGGCGGCCGAGGTTCCCGTACAGCTTGTTGTCGGCGTTCTCCCGCACCGCGCAGGTGTTGAAGACGACGACGTCGGCGTCGCCGTCGGAGCCTTCGGGCGCCCGGACGTAACCGGCGCCCTCCAGGAGACCCGACAGCCGTTCGGAGTCGTGGACGTTCATCTGGCACCCGTAGGTGCGCACCTCGTAGCTCTTCTGGACGTCCACTGCTTCGCTCCGGTTGCCGCTGCTCATGGGACAAGGGTAGGCGGTTGCCGGGCGGCCCCCTCCCGTCCCCTTCCCGGGCGCTGTGGGCCGGGCCTCACGGGGAGACCTGGCCAGGGAGGCGGGTGAGCTGGCAGGATCGCGCGCATGTTCCACGCTCTGTCCCGATTCGGCCGCCGACGCACCCTGCAGACGGGCGCCGTCCTCGCGGTCGTGCTCGGGCTGCTCGCGTGGTGGCTGCAGCCCCAGAGGGACGCGGGGGACCCGAGCGGGTCCCTCACCTTCTCCACCGGCGTGCCCAGCGGCGTCTACCAGCGGTACGGGGAGCGGCTCGAGGGCGCGCTCGCCAAGGACATGCCGGAGGTGTCCATACGGCTGCGGACCAGTGAGGGATCGCAGCAGAACCTCGCCCGGGTGGCGACGGGCGAGGCGGACTTCACCATCGCCACCGCCGACGCCGTGGCCACCTATCTGCGCGACGGCCGGCCGGGGGCCCAGCGGCTGCGGGGCTGCGTCCGGCTGTACGACGACTACGTGCAGGTGGTCGTCCCGCGCGACTCCGACGTCCGCAAGGTCTCCGACCTGCGGGGCAAGCGGGTGGGCGTCGGCCAGGAGGGCTCCGGGGTGCGGCTGGTCGCGGACCGGCTGCTGGCGGCGGCAGGGCTCGATCCGGCCGACGACATCACGCCGGTGCCGGTGGGCATCGACACCATGCCCGTACGGCTGACGCAGGGCCGGCTCGACGCCTTCTTCTGGTCGGGCGGGCTGCCGACCGCCGCGGTGCAGGAGCTGTCGCAGCGCTTCGACATCCGGTTGGTGCCGCTGGAGGCCGCCCTGGTCGCGAATCTGCAGGCGGCGACGGGCCCCACCCGCTTCTACCGGTCGGCCATGATGCCCGCCGACGCCTATCCACAGGCCCAGCAGGGTCAGTCGGTTCCCACGGTCGCCGTCTCCAACCTGCTCGTCACGACCGACCGTACGGACGCGGCGATGACCGAGGCTTTCACCCGGACGGTGATCAACAGCCGGGACCGGATCGGCCGCGAGGTGCACGCGGCGCAGCTGGTGGATCTGCGGACGGCGATCTACACGGATCCGCTGGACGTGCACGACGGGGCGAAGGACTACTACCGCTCGGTGAAGCCGTGAGCCGGTGAGCCGGAACCCCCGGTGAGGCCGTGAGGGGTCGCTCCTCCTGAGCCCCCGGCGGCCCCGGCGCGGCCCCCGGCGGCCCCTGGGCTCAGCCGCCGCCCGGCAGGTCGCGGGGCACCGAGACGGTCACCCGCAGACCGTTCGGCTCGTGGTGTTCGTACGCGATCGAGCCGCCGCCCGCCGCGAGCAGCACCCGGGAGATGGAGAGGCCCAGGCCCGAGCCGCTGACGTTCTGGTGGCGGGTGCTGCGCCAGAAGCGGTCCCCGACCCGCGCCAGCTCCGCTTCGGTGAGGCCGGGGCCCCGGTCGGCGACCACGACGGTCGCCATGGCGGCTCCGGCGGCGACGGTGACCTGGACGTCCTGACCGGCGGGGGTGAACTTCAGGGCGTTGTCGATCACCGCGTCCAGGGCGCTGGAGAGCGCGATGGGGTCGGCCCAGGCGGTGGCCGCCAGGGCCCCGTCCAGGGTGAGGCCCACGCCTTCCCGCTCCGCCATCGGTCGCCAGGAGGCGACCCGCTCGGCGGTGAGCGGGACGATGTCGATCAGCTGGAGGTCCGCCTCGGCGTGCTCGGCCAGCGCGAGGTCAAGGAGGTCGTCGAGGACCCGGGCCAGCCGCTTGCCCTCGGTGCGCACGGCGGCGATCTCCTCGCTGCCCTCGGGCAGCTCCAGGGCGAGGAGCTCGATGCGCAGCAGCAGGGCGGCGAGCGGGTTGCGCAGCTGGTGCGAGGCGTCGGCGACGAAGGCGCGCTGCTGCTCCAGCACGTCCTCGACGTTGTCCGCCATCTCGTTGAAGGAGCGCGCCAGACGTCTGAGCTCCGGCGGCCCGGCGGAGGCGGCGACCCGGGAGCGCATCCGGCCGCCGGCGATGTCGTGGGTGGCCGCGTCCAGGGTCCGTACGGGCAGCAGGACCCAGCCGGTGAGCCGGACGGCCGCACCGACGGCCACCAGCATGGCCAGCGCCTCGCCGAGGCCGATGAACAGCCACCTGCGCAGGATCCGGGACCGCATCTCCCCGGTGGGCGAGTCGATGACGACCACGGCGACCACGTCGCCGTCGCGCACGACGGGCGAGGCGACGACGACCCGGCCGTCGCGCCAGGGCCAGACCTGCGGCGGGTCGTGCGAGCGGCGGCCCAGCAGCGCCTCGTTGAAGGCCGTGCGCCCCTCCCCCTCGGCGGGCAGGCTCCAGAAGCCGGGGGCCTTGGCCAGGGCCCGGTCGTCCCGGAAGAAGACGCCGGCGCGGATGTCGTACACCGAGGCGTAGACCTCCAGGTCGGTCTGGAGGGTGCGGCGGCGCTCCTCGCTCTCCGGGGAGGTGTCGGTGATGGCCTGCGCCAGGGCCGCGAACCGTGCGGTGTCGTCGATCCGGTCGATCACCAGGCGCTGCTGTTCGGCCGCCGCCACGCTGACCGCGAGCGGAAAGCCGAGGGTGAGCAGGACGGCGGCCATCAGGACGATGAGCAGCGGGAGCAGACGGGAGCGCACCGGGGAAACGTACCCGTCGGTTACGCGGACGGCGCGACGAGCCGGTAGCCGACGCCCCGCACGGTCTCGATCAGGGCGGGCAGCCGCAGCTTGGAGCGCAGGGAGGCGACGTGGACCTCCAGGGTGCGCCCGGTCCCCTCCCAGCTGGTGCGCCAGACCTCGCTGATGATCTGTTCCCGGCGGAAGACGACGCCGGGGCGCTGGGCGAGGAGGGCCAGCAGGTCGAACTCCTTGCGGGTGAGCTGGACTTCCTCGCCGCCGACGCTGACCCGGCGGGTCGGCAGCTCGATGGCGACCGGGCCCAGGCGCAGGGCGGCGGCGGGGGTCGGCGCGGTGTCCTCACCGCTGGTGGTGCGCCGGGCGACCGCGTGGATACGGGCGAGCAGCTCGCCGGTGTCGTACGGCTTGGTGACGTAGTCGTCGGCGCCGAGGTTGAGTCCGTGGATGCGCGAGCGCACGTCGGCGCGGGCGGTGACCATGATCACGGGGGTCGCGGTGCGTTTGCGGATCTTCCCGCAGACCTCGTAGCCGTCCTGGTCGGGCAGGCCGAGGTCGAGGAGGATCACCCCGAAGGGCTCCTTCTCGGCGGGCAGCAGCGCACGCAGGGCCTCCTCGCCGTTGCGGGCGTGCACGACCTGGAATCCGTGCCGGGCGAGCACGGCGGACAGGGCCGCCGCGACATGGTCGTCGTCCTCGACGAGCAGCAGTCTCATGGCCCTCCTCTCCGTGTCTCCCAGGGCCCTGAGGCCCTCGGGTCGTTCGCGTCGCCGCCTCGCAGGCATCACCGTCGCACGGCGTCACCGGGTGAAGCCCGACATTAACCCGCGCTTCATCCACGGGATCCCCGTCGAGGCTGCCCGTTCGCCGGCGCTTCACGTCTTCCTCGCTCAAGGCATCCACGCCGATGAGCGGCCCACCAGTCAAGACCCTGCCGGTTACAGCAGGGTTTCCGTTATGCACCCGGTACGCCCCGGGGATGCGCGAGGCGTCCCGTTCACACGGAGTGTCCGGTTGCCGCCGGATCGTTATGCTCAATTTCCGCTCAGATGTAATGACGTTGGTCGCACTGCGTCATTAGGGTCCTGGTCAACCGAGGAGGACGGAGCAAGAAGCCGATGAGCGGAGTTTCAGTGACCAAGGACGCCGAGGGTGCCGCGCCTGCGGCGAACGACCTGGTCGTACTGAGCAACGTCAACAAGCACTTCGGCGCGCTGCATGTGCTCCAGGACATCGACCTGACCATCGCCCGTGGCGAGGTCGTGGTCGTCATCGGGCCTTCCGGGTCCGGCAAGTCCACGCTGTGCCGCACGATCAATCGCTTGGAGACGATCGATTCGGGAGCGATCTCGATCGACGGCAACCCCCTGCCCCAGGAGGGCAAGGAGCTGGCGAGGCTGCGTGCCGACGTGGGCATGGTCTTCCAGTCGTTCAATCTCTTCGCACACAAGACGGTGCTGGAGAACGTCATGCTGGGCCAGATCAAGGTCCGCAAGGCCGACAAGAAGGCGGCGGAGGAGAAGGCCCGGACCCTGCTCGACCGGGTGGGCGTCGGCGTACAGGCCGACAAGTACCCGGCGCAGCTCTCCGGCGGCCAGCAGCAACGCGTCGCGATCGCACGGGCCTTGGCCATGGACCCGAAGGTCATGCTCTTCGACGAGCCCACGTCGGCGCTCGACCCGGAGATGATCAACGAGGTCCTGGAGGTCATGCAGCAACTGGCCCGGGACGGGATGACGATGATCGTCGTCACCCACGAGATGGGCTTCGCCCGTTCCGCCGCCAACCGCGTCGTGTTCATGGCCGACGGGAAGATCGTCGAAGAGGCGACGCCCGACCAGTTCTTCAGCAATCCGCGCAGCGACCGGGCCAAGGACTTCCTGTCGAAGATCCTTCACCACTGACGACAACGACCTACGACCTAAGGATTGTTCACATGAAGCTCCGTAAGTCCGCCGCCGTCGCGGCCATCGCCGTCCTCGCCCTGACCGCGACCGCGTGTGGCGGCAAGGAGGGCTCCGCCGGTGACAAACCGGGCGGCACGAAGCCCGGTTCCTCCGAGGCCCCCGAGCTGCCCACGTACACCGTGGCCAAGGACGTCACCCTGGACTCCCCGGTCTTCAAGAAGGCCAAGGAGCGCGGCAAGCTGATCATCGGCGCCAAGGCCGACCAGCCGTACCTGGGCTTCGAGGACCAGTCGACCAAGGAGCGCTCCGGCTTCGACATCGAGGTCGCGAGAATGGTCGCGGCGGACCTCGGCTTCACGGAGAAGCAGATCGAGTGGAAGACCGTCGACTCCGGTGTCCGTGAGACGGCCATCTCCAAGGGCCAGGTCGACTACTACGTCGGCACCTACACGATCAACGACGAGCGCAAGAAGCAGGTCGGCTTCGCCGGGCCGTACTACAAGGCCGGCGCGGCCCTCCTGGTGCGCAAGGACGACAAGTCGATCACCGGCAAGGAGTCGGTGAAGGGCAAGAAGGTCTGCTCGATCGTCGGCTCCACGCCGCTCCAGGAGATCAAGAAGCCCGAGTACGGCGCGAGCGTCGTCGAGCTGGCGAAGTACTCCGACTGCGTGCAGCAGCTGCTGACCAAGCAGATCGACGCCGTCACCACGGACGACTCGATCCTCAAGGGCTACGCGGCCGCCAACTCCGGCAAGCTCCACGTCGTCGGCGAGCCGTTCACCGAGGAGCCCTACGGCGTCGGCCTGGACAAGGGCGACAAGGTGCTCCGCGAGGCCATCAGCAAGTCGCTGGAGGAGCGCGTCAAGGACGGCACGTACAAGAAGATCTACGAGGCCACGCTGGGCCTGTCGGGTTCGGCGTACGTCGACCCGCCGGCCATCGAGCGCTACTGACGCAGCCTGCCGTCGGACGGCCGGCTCACGCCCGCCGTCCGCCGGCCGACGCACTCCGTCACCGACGCCCCGCGTGACCCAGGCGTCCCGTACGCCGCCGCTGTCCCGGAGTCCTCGGGTACGGCGGCCGTACGGGGCGCCCCTTCCCCTGCCCTGATGCCGCTGACCGCCGACGCGGAGACCTCATGAACGTACTGCTCGACAATTTTCCAGAGTTCCGCGACGGCTTCATAGGAACCGTGTCGATCACCGCCATCAGCTCGGTTATCGCCCTGGTCCTCGGTGTCGTCATCGCCGGATTCCGCGTCTCGCCGGTGCCGCCGCTGCGGTACTTCGGCACCGCCTGGGTGACGCTCATGCGCAACACCCCTCTGACGCTGCTCTTCCTGATCTTCTTCTTCGTCGTGCCCGAGATCCTCTTCCCGGGGATGAGCCCGTTCGTGCTCGGCTCGCTGGCGCTCGGTTTCTACACCTCCTCCTTCGTGTGCGAAGCCGTCCGCTCCGGCATCAACACCGTGCCGCTGGGACAGGCCGAGGCCGCGCGCTCGATCGGCATGACGTTCGCGCAGACGCTCCAGATCGTGGTGCTCCCCCAGGCGACCCGGACCGTGATCCCGCCGCTGAGCAGCATCATCATCGCGCTGACCAAGAACTCCGCGATCGCCGGCGCCTTCAGCGTCGCCGAGCTGTTCGGCTGGCAGAAGCTGATGAGCGACAAGGGCTACGACATCGTCCCCGTCTTCATCTGGGTGGCCCTCGGCTATCTGGTCGTCACCTTTACCATCAGCGGCCTCTTCCGGCTGCTGGAGCGTCGCATGGAGGTCGCCCGATGAGCGCCAGCGTTCTCTACGACGCCCCGGGTCCCAAGGCCGTCGTCCGCAACCGGATCTACGCCGTCGTCGGCACGCTCGCCATCGCGGCGCTGATCGCCGTCAGCATCGTGCGGCTCGCCGACAAGGGGCACCTCGCCCCCGAGATGTGGGACATCTTCAACTACACGGGGATCCGGCAGAACATCGCCGACGCCCTGGTCGCCACGCTCAAGGCGTTCGGGCTGGCCGCGATCGGCTCGCTCGTCCTCGGTGTGCTCCTGGTGGTGGGCCGGCTCTCCGACCACAAGCCGGTGCGCTGGGCGGCGACCACCTTCATCGAGTTGTTCCGCTCGCTCCCGCTCCTGATCACCATCTACGCCATCTGGGTCGGCTTCCTCACCGACTACTCGATGTGGGCGCTGGCGGCGGGCCTGTCCGTCTACAACGGCTGCGTCCAGGCCGAGGTGCTGCGGGCCGGCATCAACTCGGTGCCCAAGGGACAGAGCGAAGCGGCGTACGCGCTCGGCATGAGCAAGACGCAGGTCATGGTCAGCGTCCTGATGCCGCAGGCCGTCCGGTCCATGCTGCCGACGATCATCGGTCAGCTCGTGGTGACCCTCAAGGACACCTCGCTCGGGTTCATCATCCTGTACCCGGAGCTGCTGCAGACCGCGCGTCTGATCGCCTCCAACACCCAGGTGAACGGCCAGTACCCGTACGTCTCGACGATCGCCGTCATCGGCACGATCTACATCACCATGTGCCTGCTGCTCTCGGCACTGGCGACGTGGATCGAGAAGCGCGGCCGCCGCGCCAAGACCGGCATCAAGGTGGCGCCCGGCGCCCCGGCCGCCGGCATCCCCACGGTGGAGGCCATGACGGCCCCCGACGCGGGGGGCGCAGGGGGCGCGGGCTCGACGGCCGACGGTGCCGGTGGGGCCGGGGTGACGAAGGACTGACCTCCCCGGGACGTTCCCGGCAGGAGCATTCGAGGCAGCGGCGCACGCGTCGCTGCCTCGGTCACTTGACGCAAGCACCACCAGTGGGTTGCATACGTTCTGTGATCACGCACCCGGCTTCCCCAGCCACGCTCCGCATGACCGTACGGGCCGGAGGGTACGCGCCGTGGACCCGGTGATCGTCGTCGGCGCCGGGCCCGTCGGCCTGACGCTGTCACTGGCCCTCGCCGCCCAGGGCGTCCCCTCGGTGGTCCTCGACGAGGGCCCCGGCGCGGAGGAGCCCCGTCCCGCCCGCACGGTCGTGCTGCGCGAGGACACCGCCGACCTGGTGGGCCGCCTGGGCTGCCGGGAGCTGGACCGCGTCGGTCTTCGCTGGGCGGGCTGGCGCTCGATGCGCCGGAAGCAGCTGGTCCGGAACGTCCCGCTGGGCGAGGGCCGGACGGATGAGGACGGGGCCCCGCTCCCCGGGCTGCTTCCCGCGCCGCTCCATCTTCCGCAGCACGCTCTGAGCGCTGCCCTGCGGGCGGCGGTGGACCGGGCGCCGCTGATCCAGCTGGTGCCGGTGAGCCGGATCGACACGCTGGAGCAGGACCCCGACGGCATCACCGTGCACACCAGGGGGCCGGGATCGACCTGGTGGCGCGGGAGTTATCTGGTCGGCTGCGACGGCGCCCGGTCGACCGTGCGCAAGCTGCTGGACATCAGATTCCCCGGCCGTACGGCGGTGGAGCGGCACGCCGTCGCCGCCCTCCGGGCCGAACTGCCCTGGCCCGACCAGGCCGTCCTGCACCGGCAGCCCCCCTGGCGGACCGGCGGGGCCGAGGTCTCCGCCCGGCCGCTGCCGGACGGCGTCTGGCGGCTGGACTGGCTCCTGCCGGCGGGCGGTGAGCTGGTCACCCCCGAAGCCCTGATCGCCCGTATCCGGGACACCTTGGCCGGCTGGTGCGGCGAGACCCCGGCGTACGAACTGCTGGACACCGGCGTCCACACGCTCCACCACCGGCTCGCCCGGCGCTGGCGCAAGCAGCGCTCCTTCCTGGCGGGGGACGCGGCGCACCTGCTGGGCGCGCTGGGCACGCAGGGGCTCGACGAGGGCCTCCGGGACGCCGAGAACCTCGCCTGGAAGCTGGCCCACGCCTGGCACCACGGCCCCGCCGACCGGCTGCTCGACAGCTACCAGGCCGAGCGCCGGGCAGCGGTGGCCGCCCGGCTGCGCGCCGCCGACCAGTCGCTGCCGATACTGCGCGGCGGAGGCGGCCTGCGGACCCTGGTCCCGGGCTCCGCACGCGGACACGACACCCTGCTCTCCGACGGTCATCTGGGCTGCGGAGCACTCGGTGCGCCGCCCTCGTACTCGCACTCCCCCCTTGCACCGCCACACGCGGAGGCGCACACCGCGGTCGGTACGCCCCCCGGTGCGCCGGTAGCCGATGTGACGGTGACCGCGCCGGACGGAACGACGGCGCGGCTGCGGGAGCGGCTCGGGCAGGGTCATCCGCTGGTGGTCCTGGTCGCGCCGGGGACCGGCGTCTGGGACCGGCGGCACTGGCAGACCGCGGGCGTGATGCCCCGCCTCACCGAGGCCGTGGCGGCGCTCCCCGGTACGACGGAGCTGCTGGTCACCGAGAGCTACCCGGGGGCCTCGGCCCATACCGTCCTGCTGGTCAGGCCGGACGGGCATCTGGTGGCGGCCTTCGGCGGCGTACGGCCCGCGGAGCTGTTCACCGCGGCACGGGCCGCGCTGGGCGGTGCGCCCGGCGGTGAGCGGGAGCCCGTGGAGCCGACGGAGCGCGGGGGCGAGCAGGGCGCGGGGCGCGAGCAGCGGCCCCGGGCCCGGGTCCACGCCGACGGGACCGCCGGGATCAATTGACCGCCACGGGCGCACATGGTGTACTCCAGATCATGACCGACACCGATGTGCGCCTGTGGCGGAGGGTCCATATGGACCTCGTCCGTTACGCGGGCTGCGTGTGTCGCCCGTCCTGCTGAATCGCCTCCCTCTGCCGGTCCGTGCCGCTTTCCGCACGGCCGGAGCCCCGCGCGAACTCTCAGGACGGTCCTCGTGTCTTTCCCTCACTCCGCCGTGCCCACGGCTGCTTCCGTTCCCTCCCCCGCCGCCCCCGTGGCCGGGGTCTCCGCTCCGTCCTCCGCCGCGCCGACGGTCGCGGAGCTGCTGGACTTCGTCCGCCGTACGGCCCGGGACGAGGCGCTCATCGCCTCGCTCCCCCTCGATCCGGAGGGCCGCACCTGGATCCGGCTCGACGGTCCGGGCGGCAGCGAGGCCTGGCTGATCGGCTGGCCGCCGGGCACCGGCACGGGCTGGCACGACCACGCCGACTCGTTCGGCGCGTTCACCACGGCGGCCGGCGCCCTCAAGGAGCACTCGCTGGCCGTGCGGCTGCCCACCGACGGCTGGCGGACGCTGGAGCTGACGGAGGGGGTGGACCGGTCGAGAGAGTTGACGACCGGTCAGGGCAGGGCCTTCGGGCAGCACCACGTCCATGAGGTCCTCAACGAGTCCGAGGGCGTGCACGCCGTCTCCGTCCACGCCTACTACCCGCCTCTGCCGCGGATCCGCCGGTTCAGCCGCACCGGCCCGGTGCTCCGGCTGGAGCAGACCGAGAGCCCGGAGGACTGGCAGTGAGCGAGGACCCGAGCAGGAACCGGAGCGAGGCCGTGACGGACGACCCGCCGCCCGTGGGCATCGACGAACTGCTGGAGCGGGTCAGGTCCGGCTACGACCGGATCGGCCCGCTCGAGGCTGCCGCGGCGGCGGAGTCCGGGGCCCTGTTGGTGGACATCCGGTACGCGGCGCTCCGCGACCGGGACGGGCTGATCCCGGGCGCGCTGGTCGTCGAACGCAACGAGCTGGAATGGCGGCTCGACCCCCGAGGCAGCCACCGCGCCGCCGAGGCGGTCGGCCATGACCTCCACGTCGTGGTCATCTGCAACGAGGGATACGCCTCCAGCCTCGCGGTCGCCTCGCTGCGACAGCTGGGACTGCACCGGGCCACCGACCTGATCGGCGGCTTCCAGGCGTGGCGCGCCGCGGGACTCCCGGTCGCCTCTGCGTCCGAGGCATGAGGCCTTGAGGCCTTGAGGCTTTGATGCCTGCCGCGGCCTGAGGCCGGTGACCTGACGTCGGGTGTCAGGTCACCGGCCCCCCATGATCTCGACGTCCAGCCGTTCTCCGACGCCTGCCCACACACCCGAACGCCACGTTCCACTAGAGCAATCGCCGTGCGTGACCGACATTCGCCTCACACAGAGGACCGAAATGTACGGAGATGACGCATTCATGGTGATCGCTGTCCTCACCCCCGAACAGCTCGACGGCCAGGCCTCGCGACTGCACGACACCCAGGCGTGGCAGCAGATCGTCACCGGCTGGGAGCACACCACCCCCGAGCCCGCGCTCACCCCGGCGACACCGAGGGAGCCCGCGCTCGCACGGCCCTCTCCCGCAGAGCCTTCCGACTGGCGGGATCTGCTGTCCGTGCCCGTGGACCGACTGGTCGACGACACCCTGCGGTCACTGCCCGCGGCATCCCCGCACGAGCGTCCCCTGCCCGGTCGGCTGGGTGCGATGCTGCCCGACCGCGTCCACCTGTGGCGGCGGGTCGGGCAGGGCGACCTGCGGCCCTCGACCCACCTCGGTTACGCACGGCAGATCCTGGTCGAGTGGGGCTGGCAGAACACTCCGTACCGGCTGCGGAACATCCGGGGCGCACGCTGCCTCTGCGGCGCCCTGATCTCCGCACACCGCCTCGGCTACGGCTCCCTCGACACCGTGGACCGGGCCGGCGCCTGGTTGATCACGGAGCTGCGCGCGCAGGGGTGGCCGGGGCTGATCGGCCCCTGGAACCGCCATCCCGGCCGCACCGCAACGGACGCCCTGGCCCTCGTCGACGCCACGATCCGCCGCGCGTCCCTGGCCGGACAGTGACAGGGACCGGGGCCATCGGACCCTGACCTCCGGGCGCTGACCGCCGCTCCCCCGGCCGCTCCACAAGACGCCGGACCACACCGGGCAGCAGATGCCGGAGCCCTCGACTCACCGGGCTCGTCCCGACTTCAGAAAGGCTCGTCCAGGCCCTCCGTGTCCTCGCCCTCCTCCTCCAACGCCTGACGCACCACCCGCAGGGCCATGCCCTCCCCGTATCCCTTGCGTGCGAGCATCCCCGCCAGACGGCGCAGCCGCTTGTCGCGGTCCAGGCCCCGCGTGGAGCGGAGTTTGCGCGCCACGAGCTCGCGTGCCGTCTCCTCCTCCTGATCCGTGTCGAGCTGCCCGACCGCCTCGTCGATCACGGCGGAGTCCACGCCCTTCGTCCGCAGCTCCCGGACGAGGGCGCGGCGCGCCAGCCCCCGGCCGTGGTGCCGGGACTCCACCCATGCCCCGGCGAACGCCGCGTCGTCGATCAGCCCGACGTCCTCGAAACGTGCGAGCACTTCCTCCGCGGCCTCGTCGGGGATCTCCCGCTTGCGCAGGGCGTCCGCGAGCTGCTTGCGCGTTCGCGGCGTCCCGGTGAGCAGGCGCAGGCAGATGTTGCGCGCCTGCTCGACCGGGTCACGCGGCTCCCCCGCCCCGGCCCTCGACGAGGAGGGGGAGCCGCTGCTTCTGCCGGAGCGGGCACGGCGGCCCGCCCCTTCGCCGAATCCGCTCCCGCCGTCCGCCCGGCCGCGTGAGCGGCGCCCGGACCGCGTCCCGGCCTCCGCCCCCGGCTCGGAGGCGGACGAGTCGGCGGGTCCGTAGCCGGATTCAGGTCCGGGTTCGAAGCCGCCGGGCTCGGCAGGGCCGTCCGACCATTCCGTACGACGCGTCACGGTCTAGCTCTTGGCCGCCGCGGTCTTGGCCGGCTTGGCCTTGGCGGCCGCAGTGGTCGCCGGCTTCGCCGCCCCGTCGGCCGCAGGCGCCGCAGCCGCTGTCGCCCCGGCGTCCGCGGCAGGCTCGCCCACTTCGGCGTCCGGACGGACTCCGACGCCCAGCTTCTCGAGGATCTTCCGCTCGATCTCGTTGGCGAGGTCGGGGTTGTCCTTGAGGAAGTTGCGGGCGTTCTCCTTGCCCTGGCCGAGCTGGTCGCCCTCGTACGTGTACCAGGCGCCGGCCTTGCGGACGAAGCCGTGGTCCACGCCCATGTCGATCAGGCCGCCCTCGCGGCTGATGCCCTGGCCGTAGAGGATGTCGAACTCCGCCTGCTTGAACGGCGGCGCGACCTTGTTCTTGACGACCTTGACGCGGGTGCGGTTGCCGACCGCGTCGGTCCCGTCCTTCAGCGTCTCGATACGCCGGATGTCCAGGCGCACCGAGGCGTAGAACTTCAGCGCCCGGCCACCGGTGGTGGTCTCCGGGGAGCCGAACATCACGCCGATCTTCTCGCGCAGCTGGTTGATGAAGATCGCGGTGGTCTTGGACTGGTTGAGCGCACTGGTGATCTTGCGGAGCGCCTGGCTCATCAGACGGGCCTGCAGACCGACGTGGGAGTCGCCCATCTCGCCCTCGATCTCGGCGCGGGGCACCAGGGCCGCCACGGAGTCGATGACGATCAGGTCCAGGGCGCCGGAGCGCACCAGCATGTCGACGATCTCCAGCGCCTGCTCACCGTTGTCCGGCTGGGACAGGATGAGGTTGTCGATGTCGACGCCGAGCTTCTTCGCGTACTCCGGGTCCAGCGCGTGCTCGGCGTCGATGAACGCCACCGAGCCGCCGAGCTTCTGCGCGTTCGCCACGGCGTGCAGCGTCAGCGTCGTCTTGCCGGAGGACTCCGGCCCGTACACCTCCACCACACGGCCACGCGGCAGACCGCCGACGCCGAGCGCCACATCCAGCGCGGTCGATCCCGTGGGGATGACCTCGATGGGCTCGTTCGGCCGCTCACCGAGGCGCATCACCGCGCCCTTGCCGAACTGTCGTTCAATCTGTGCGAGTGCGGCGTCCAACGCCTTCTCGCGGTCGGTTCCTGCCATGGGTTCCACCCGATTTGCTTGAGTCGATCGCTTCACGTCACAGACGCTAACCCCTGCCACTGACAATGGGCCTCGACGTCCTCCCGGCCTGTGGACAACTCCACAGTCGGGCCCGGAAAAACCCGGCCGGAATTCCATCAGAATGGATGTTCGATTTTGGTGTCAAGCGCACCACGCGGTCCCGTACGGGGGACATCGGTCCGCCGCGACCCGCCTGCGGCCCACACGCCTCCCGGTCGGAAACCGCTGGCCGGCCCACGGCGCGATCCCTAGGATCGGCGCATGCCCCCTGCCAAGACCTCGTACGTCTGCCTGCCGTGCCGGAGCTCGTACAAGCAGCCCTACGGCCCCACGAGGCCGCGGGCCTGTCCGCGCTGCGCGGAGCCGATGATTCACGCGGGGTCGGCGTTCGCCGCGCCTCGCCGACGGGACGTCTCGGCATGGCGGACCCTCGCCGTACTGCTGAACGCCGGCGTCGGCTTCCACAAGAGCTGCTGCGGCGGCCCCGGGTACCGGCCCCGCACCCTCCGGGAGGTGCGCGAGCGGATGATCTACGCCCAGCGCAGCGGCGAATCGACCGCCAAGGCCCTCACGCGATACGACATTCCCTGATACATCGCCCTATATTCGGTCGGTATGGGAGTGATGACGCAGCCCGGAGCGCCCGACGGCGAGCAGACTGCCGGACCTGATCTGGCCGGCCGGGTGGCCCTCGTCGCCGGAGGCACCCGCGGGGCCGGCCGGGGGATCGCCGTCCAGCTAGGCGCCGCCGGGGCGACCGTGTACGTGACCGGTCGCACGAGCGGGTCCGAGCGCTCCGAGATGGACCGGCCCGAAACGATCGAGGAGACCGCCGCCCTGGTCGACGCGGCGGGCGGACGGGGCATCGCCGTCCAGGTCGACCATCTGGTTCCCGACCGGGTCAGCGCGCTCGTGGCCCGCATCGCGAGCGAGCAGGGGGCCCTGCACGTCCTGGTGAACGACATCTGGGGCGCCGAGATCGAGTGGGACAAGCCGGTGTGGGAGTCGTCGCTCGACACCGGGCTGCACACGCTGCGGCTGGCCGTCGACACCCATGCCATCACCAGTCACTTCGCGCTGCCCCTGCTGATCGAGACACCGGGCGGCCTGGTCGTCGAGATGACCGACGGAACGGACGAGTACAACGCGTCCAACTACCGGGTCTCGTTCTTCTACGACCTGGCCAAGGCCGCGGTGAACCGGATGGCCTTCGCCCTCGGCCATGAACTCGCACCGCACCGGGCGACGGCCGTGGCGCTCACCCCGGGCTGGCTCCGGTCCGAGGCCATGCTCCAGGCCCATGGGGTCACCGAGGCCACCTGGTCCGACGCCGTCGCCCACGCGCCCCACTTCGCGATCTCCGAGTCCCCCGCGTACGTCGGCCGGGCCGTGGCCGCCCTCGCCGGCGACCCCGAGGTGGCCCGTTGGAACGGCAGGTCGCTCTCCAGCGGGCAGCTCGCCCAGGTGTACGGCTTCACCGATGTGGACGGGAGCCGGCCCGACGCCTGGCGGTATCTGACCGAGGTCCAGGACCCGGGCCTGCCGGCCGATGTGACGGGCTACCGCTGAAGCGACCCGTCCGATGTGCCCTCCGCCTCCCCGGGGCCGGCGGCGCGGGGCCCGTTCACCAGGCGCCGTATCCGTGACGGCAGCGGCCTCCTGGGCGCGCGGCTGCTTCCCCCGTGCACGCGCGGGTCGTCGGTGACGTCGTACCGCTTCACATAGGCGCCGAGGAACGCCTGGAGCGTGGCGACGGCGGGGATGGCCACCAGCGCGCCGACCGCGCCGAGCAGGGCCGTGCCGGCGATGACCGACCCGAACGCGACCGCGGGGTGGATGTCGACGGTCTTCGCGGTCAGCTTGGGCTGGAGCACATAGTTCTCGAACTGTTGGTAGATCACGACGAAGCCGAGCACCCACACCGCGTACCAGGGGTCGACCGTGAAGGCGATCAGCATGGGCAGGGCGCCCGCGAGATAGGTGCCGATGGTGGGGATGAACTGCGAGACGAGTCCGACCCAGACCGCCAGTGCCGGGGCGTAGGGCACCCCGAGGATCACCAGCAGGATGTAGTGCGCGGCGCCGGAGATCAACGCCATCAGGCCGCGCGAGTAGATGTACCCGCCGGTCTTGTCGACCGCGATCTCCCAGGCGCGCAGCACCTCGGTCTGCCGGGCCGGCGGCAGGACGGAGCACAGGGCGCGGCGCAGCCGGGGGCCGTCGGCCGCGAAGTAGAAGGAGAACAGGAAGATCGTCAGCAGCCGGAACAGTCCGCCGAGGACCGTGGTGGAGACGTCGAGCACTCCGGTGGCGCTGTTCTGGACGTACTTCTGCAGCCAGTCGGAGTGCAGCAGGCTGTCCTGGACCTCGACCCGGGAGAGTTCGGTGCGGAAGGTCTGGTTGACCCAGTTGATCACCGAGTCGATGTACTTGGGGAACTCGTCGACCATGTCGACGATCTGGCCCGCGAGCATCGATCCCAGCAGCACCACGAATCCGATGCCGAAGATCATCAGGCCGAGGAAGACGAGGAACGTGGCCAGCCCGCGGCGGATGCCGCGGCGCGCCATCCGGTCGACCGCGGGTTCGATGGCGAGCGCGAGGAAGAACGCGATCAGCACGTTCGTCAGCAACCCGATGAGCTGGTCGAACGCCCAGCTGCTGAGCTGGAAGCAGGCGTAGAGCGCCAGGGCCAGCACCATCGCGCGCGGCAGCCAGCCGGGCATGCGGAGCCCGCCGGCGCCGGACGGCGGCACGGGAGGTGCGACCGGCGGGGCGGGCGGGGAGGCGGACGGCTGGACCGGGACGGTCTCGTCTGTCGATGACACGGGACAAGTCTGGCTTATGCCGATGACCGCCGGTCCCCCGCCCCGAGCCGACGGTTCCGGATCCGCTCCGGCCCGGATCGGGCTCCGGCGGGGTTCAGCCCCCTGCCCTCCGGACCTCGCGAGGGGTTCCGTGCCCCTCCGCCTGGACGGGCACGGGGTTCAGCGCTTGTCCCTCGGGACGTCCATGGCCACGCAGACGCCGCGCCAGATGTCCTTGGCGTCCCAGCCCGCGTCCAGGGCCTGGTGCACCGTGCGGCCGCCGAGTTCGGCCATCACATGGTCACGGGCGAAGGAGTCCGCGTACGTCGCACCGAAGTGGTCGGCCATCCGCTCCCAGAAAATCGTCAACCGCATGCCACCAGTATCCCGCTCCTGAGAGTGCAGCCGGTCCGCAGGTCATGTGCGGGCCGCCTTTCCCCTCTACGGTCGGTCCATGGCTGGAACCGGAGCAAACACCCTCGCCCGCGCCGAGCAGTTCATCTGGCTCACGGCCCGTGTCCTGGAACAGCGGAGGTTCGCCCATGACTTCCTGGGCGGAGATCCCGACGTCGTCGAGACGGCCCTGAACGCCTATCTGAACGAGGACGGCGGCTACGGTCACGCGCTGGAGCCCGATCTCCGGGGTCCGGTCAGCCAACCGCTGCACACCGCCCACGCGCTGAGCGTTCTTGATTCGATCGGCCGCTGCGACGGACAGCGTGTTGAACGGATCTGCCGCTATCTGACCGATGTATCGACCAAGGAAGGCGCGTTACCCGCTCTGCTTCCCACACAGCGCGGCTATCCCGCGGCGCCGTTCATCCCGATCGTGGACGACCCGCCGGCGGAGCTGCTCGCGACCGGCCCGGTCGTCGGTCTGCTGCACGGCAATCAGGTGTGGCACGCCTGGCTGTTCCGGGCGACGGACTTCTGCTGGAGTGCCGTCGAGGCGCTGGAGCAGTCCCATCCCTACGAGGTCGAGGCCGCCGTCGCCTTCCTGGACGGTGCCCCGGACCGGGCCCGCGCCGAGGCGGTCGCCGACCGGCTCGGCCGTCTGGTGCGCGAACAGCGGCTGGTGGTGCTCGATCCCTCCCGGCGGGCGGAGTACCCGGTGGCGACGGGCTACGCACCGGGCGAGCACCACTTCCCGCACGACTACGCCCGTACGCCCGGGTCCCTGGCCCGCCGCTGGTTCACGGACGAGGAGCTGGAGCGCTCGCTCGACCATCTCGCCGCCGAGCAGCGGGACGACGGCGGCTGGCCCGTGACCTGGCGCCAGTGGGCCCCGGGAACCGCGCTGGAAGGACGGCCCCTGGTGACGCTCCGGGCTCTGGGGACGCTCCGTTCCTACGGTCGCCCGCTCGGCTGACCGCGGGTCTTCCCGGCTTCCTTCCAGGCGCCCGGCTCTCAGGCCAGCGCGCGTACGCACGCCGTGACGAGGACACCCCCGCCGACGACGACCAGGAAGGGGGCACGCAGGGCCAGGGCGAGCGCAGCGGCCCCGAGACCGGCGGCACGCGCGTCGAGGACGAGTTGCTGGCCGTCGCCGAAGGTCTGCTGCGCGGTGAGAGCCGCCAGCAGCGCCACCGGCAGCAGGGCGGACATCCGCTGGACGAGCGGTCGCTCCAGCATGCCCGCGGGCACCAGCAGGCCCAGGAGTTTGGCCAGGTAGCAGCCCGCCACGGTCAGTCCGATGGCAATCCAGACGTTCATGAGTGCCGCTCCCCCTTCTTCGGCCGGGTCGCCACGCCGTCCTTGGTGTCCGGTCCCCGCTTCGCCCGTCCCATGAGGAAGAGAACGACGGGCGCCGCGAGCGCCGACAGCAGGACGGGGACGCCCGCCGGCAGAACGGGCAGCAGCGTCAGGGCCAGCAGGACGGCCAGCCCCGCCGTGAGGCGTTCGGTGGTGCTCTTGAGCATCGGCGCGAGCAGCGCGAGGAACACCGCGGGACTAGCCGCGTCCAGGCCCCACGCATCGGTGTCGCCCAGCGCCTCGGCGCCCAGGACGCCCACCAGGGTGGTGAGGTTCCACAGCCCGTACAGGGTGGCTCCGGTGACGGTGAAGCCGATGCGCGCGGCCCGCCGGGTGGGCTGGGACAGGGCGACCGCGGTCGTCTCGTCGATGACCCAGTGGGCGGCGAAGGGCCGTACCGCGCGCGGCAGAGCGAGCAGTTGCGAGAGCCGCAGCCCGTAGAACGCGTTCCGGACGCCGAGGAAGAACGCCCCGGCCGCCGCGGTGTAGGGGTTGCCACCCGCGGCCAGCGCCCCGACCAGGGCGAACTGCGAGGCGCCGGTGAAGACGAGCAGACTCAGGGCGCAGGTCTGCAGCAGGGTGAGGCCGGAGCCGGCGGAGGTGACGCCGAAGGCGAAGCCGGAGAGCCCTACGGCGATGCCGACGCCGAGCGCGTCGCGGACGACGGCCGCGTCCGGCTTGGCGGGTCGAGCCTGGGTCGCCGTACCGGGCGGCCCGGCGGCTGGGGCACCGGTCGCGCCGGTGCTCTCTGGGGATGCTGTCTGTTCTGGCACGCCCCGTACGCTACGCGGATCGTTCGGGCCCGGTCTTGTACGTTCTTGCACCCTTACCCGTCTGTTCCTGCACCCCTCACCGGCCGGGCCGGAGCACTCCACGCTCGCGCTGATATGCGCCGGGCGGCACACCCACGATCCGGGTGAAGTGCCGGTTGAGGTGCGGCTGGTCCGTGAAGCCGACGGCGGTCGCGGCCTCGGCGGGGGTGACACCGGCGTCGAGCATGCGGCGGGCCCTGCGCACCCGGGCGTCGGTGAGCCAGGTGTGCGGCGGCATGTCGTACGCCTTCTTGAAGGCCCGCAGCAGCGCGAACGATCCGGTGCCCAGCTCCGCGGCGAGCATCTCCAGCGTCGGAGGGGCGGCCATGCGGTCCTCCAGCACCGCGCGGGCGCGCACGGCGTTGCGCGTACTCCCGGCGTTCGCGGTCAGGCCGGGCAGCGGGCTGCCGTGGCGGCTGAGCAACCGGGCGACGAGGATCCGCAGCAGGCTGTCCGCCGCCAGTGCGTTGCCCTCCTCCGCGGCCCGGTGCACCTCCGTGATCAGCCGGGAGGCGTGGGGGTCGGTCACCCGGGTCTCGGCGAAGCCGACCGTGCCGCGCAGGGACGTCACCTCGGCCGCGATGTCGTTGACGACCCGGGACGACGGGTAGAGCGTGGCGTACGCCCAGCCCTCGGGCGCCCCGGAGCGGGCGGTGTGCGGCACCTCCGGGTTGATCATGACGACGGTTCCGGGGACCGCGTGGACCGTGCCGCCCGGCAGCCCCACGTCCTCCACCCCGCCGGTGACCGCTCCGAAGACGTAGCCCTCGTGGCTGTGCCGGGGGAAGGTGTGGCGGACGTACCGGGCGCGCAGCAGGTCGAGGTCGGGCAGCGCGGCGTACTGCCAGTGCCGCGCCCATTCCTCGCTGCCGCCCGCTCCCGCCATGGGCCCATTCTCGCAGGTCCCGGCCGCGTGCCACGGGTGAGCGGACCGCTGCGGGCGGTGTCTTCGGCCGGTTGTCAGTGGCGGGGTGCACGATGGGGGACATGACCGGATCCGCGCTCGACGCGTTCTCGCCCGCGACCCGCAGTTGGTTCGCCGGGGCCTTCAGCGCGCCCACCGCGGCGCAGGAGGGTGCCTGGCGGGCCATCGGCGAGGGCAGCGATGTTCTGGTCGTCGCGCCGACAGGTTCCGGTAAGACGCTGGCCGCGTTCCTCGCCTCGCTGGACCGGCTGGCGGCCGAGCCGCCGCCCGCCGAGGCCAAGAAGCGCTGCCGGGTGCTGTATGTGTCCCCGCTCAAGGCCCTCGCGGTCGACGTCGAGCGCAATCTCCGCTCACCGCTGACCGGCATCCGCCAGGAGTCGGTGCGCCTGGGCCTGCCGGAGCCGGAGGTGCGGGTCGGCATCCGGTCCGGAGACACCCCGCCCGCCGAGCGGCGCTCCCTGGTGACCAGACCGCCGGACATCCTGATCACCACGCCCGAGTCGCTGTTCCTGATGCTGACGTCGTCCGCCCGGGACGCGCTGGCCGGCGTCGAGACGGTGATCCTCGACGAGGTGCACGCGGTCGCCGGGACGAAGCGCGGCGCCCATCTCGCCCTGTCCCTGGAGCGTCTCGACGAGCTGCTGCCCCGCCCCGCCCGGCGCATCGGCCTGTCCGCGACGGTCCGGCCGGTCGACGAGGTGGCCCGCTTCCTGTCGCCGCAGCGCAAGGTGGAGATCGTCCAGCCCCGGTCCACCAAGGAGTTCGACCTCTCGGTCGTCGTCCCGGTCGAGGATCTGGGCGAGCTCGGAGGCTCCCCCGCCACGGACGGCGACTCCGGCCAGGCGGACAAGCCCTCGATCTGGCCCCATGTCGAGGAGCGCATCGCCGATCTGGTCCAGTCGCACCGCTCCACCATCGTCTTCGCCAACTCCCGGCGGCTGGCGGAGCGGCTGTGCAACCGGCTGAACGAGATCGCGTACGAGCGGGCGACCGGCACCGCGTTCGACCCCGACGACCCGGCCCCCGCGCTCCCGGAAGCCCACGCCCCCGCGGAGATCATGGCCCAGTCCGGGGCGGGCAGGGGCGCCCCCGCCCTGCTGGCCCGCGCACACCACGGCTCGGTGTCCAAGGAACAGCGGGCCCAGGTCGAAGAGGACCTCAAGGCGGGCCGGCTGCCCGCCGTGGTCGCCACCTCCAGCCTGGAGCTCGGCATCGACATGGGCGCGGTCGACCTGGTCATCCAGGTCGAGTCCCCGCCCTCCGTCGCCTCCGGCCTCCAGCGGGTGGGCCGGGCCGGGCACCAGGTGGGCGCGGTCTCCACCGGGGTGGTCTTCCCGAAGTACCGCGGCGATCTGGTGCAGGCCGCCGTGGTCACGGAGCGGATGCGCGAAGGGGCCATCGAGGCGCTGCGCATCCCGTCCAACCCCCTGGACGTGCTGGCCCAGCAGCTGGTCGCCATGGTGGCCCTGGACAGCTGGCAGGCCGATGACCTGCTGGCCCTGGTCAGGCGGGCCGCCCCGTTCGCCTCGCTCCCCGAGTCGGCGTTCACCGCCGTGCTCGACATGCTCGCCGGGCGCTATCCCTCCGACGCCTTCGCGGAGTTGCGCCCCCGGGTCGTGTGGGACCGGATCGGGGGCACGGTCACGGGCCGCCCCGGCGCGCAGCGGCTCGCCGTCACCTCGGGCGGCACCATTCCGGACCGCGGGCTCTTCGGGGTCTTCCTGGCCGGAGCCGACCCGAAGAAGGGGGGCGGCCGGGTCGGCGAGCTGGACGAGGAGATGGTCTACGAGTCCCGCGTCGGCGATGTCTTCACCCTGGGCACCACGTCCTGGCGGATCGAGGACATCACCCGGGACCGGGTCCTCGTCTCGCCCGCCCCGGGCGTTCCGGGCCGGCTGCCGTTCTGGAAGGGCGATCAGCTGGGCCGCCCGCTGGAGCTGGGCCGCGCCCTGGGGGCCTTCCTCCGTGAGATCGGCGGCCTGTCCGACGAGGACGCCAGGCTGCGCCTGCTCGCCGCCGGGCTGGACGCCTGGGCGGCGGACAACATCCTGGCCTACCTGGACGAGCAGCGCCGGGCCTGCGGCCATGTGCCGGACGACCGGACGATCCTGGTCGAGCGGTTCCGGGACGAGCTGGGCGACTGGCGGGTCGTCGTGCACTCCCCCTTCGGCGCCCAGGTGCACGCCCCCTGGGCGCTCGCGCTCTCCGCCCGCCTCGGTGAGCGCTACGGCATGGACGCCCAGGTCATGCACGCGGACGACGGCATCGTGCTGCGGCTGCCCGACGCGGACATGATGGGCCTGGACCTGCTCGACTTCGACGCCCCGCAGACCCCGGACACCGGGAGCGGCACACCGGCTCCGGGGGCCGCGGCCCACGACAGCGACCAGCCCCCGGTGGCGGCCGCCGACGTCGTCTTCGACCAGGGCGAGGTCCAGCAGATCGTCACCGACCAGGTGGGCGGATCCGCTCTGTTCGCCGCCCGGTTCCGGGAGTGCGCCGCGCGCGCCCTCCTGCTGCCCCGGCGCTCGCCCGGCAAGCGCACACCGCTCTGGCAGCAGCGCCAGCGGGCCTCCCAGTTGCTCCAGGTCGCCTCGGAGTTCGGCTCGTTCCCGATCGTCCTGGAAGCGGTCCGCGAATGCCTCCAGGACGTGTTCGACGTCCCCGGGCTCACCGAACTCATGGGTGATCTGGAGGCCCGCCGGGTCCGGCTGGTCGAGGTGACCACCCAGGAGCCCTCGCCGTTCGCCCGCTCGCTCCTCTTCGGTTATGTCGCCCAGTTCCTGTACGAGGGCGACTCACCGCTCGCCGAGCGGCGCGCCGCAGCCCTCTCCCTGGACTCCCATCTCCTCGCCGAGCTGCTGGGCCAGGCGGAGCTGCGCGAACTGCTCGACCCCGAGGTCCTCACCGAGCTGGAGCGGGAGCTCCAGTGGCTCACCGAGGACCGGCGGATCAAGGACGTCGAGGGGGTCGCCGACCTGCTGCGCGTGCTCGGTCCGCTCACCGACGCCGAGCTGGCCGAGCGGGGCGCGGAGCCGTCCTGGGCGCGGGAGCTGGCGTCGGCCCGCCGGGCGATCCAGGTCCGGATCGCCGGCGCCGATCACTGGGCGGCGATCGAGGACGCGGGCCGGTTGCGCGACGCCCTGGGGACCGCGCTGCCCGTCGGGGTGCCCGAGGCGTTCACCGAGCCGGTGAAGGACCCGCTCGGCGACCTCCTCGCCCGCTTCGCGCGGACGCACGGCCCGTTCACCGCCGCCAGAGCCGCCGAGCGCTTCGGACTCGGCACCGCCGTCACCGACGGCGCACTGCAACGGCTGTCGGCCTCCGGCAGGACCGTCCAGGGCGAATTCCACCCGGCGGGCATCGGCCAGGAATGGTGCGACGCCACGGTGCTGCGCCGGCTCCGCCGCCGCTCGCTGGCGGCGCTCCGCCAGGAGCTGGAGCCGGTGCCGCCCGCGGCCCTCGCCTCCTTCCTCCCCCAGTGGCAGCACTTCGGCTCCAACAACCTGCGGGGCATCGACGGGCTCGCCCGCGCCGTCGAACAGCTCCAGGGCGCGCCCGTTCCCGCGTCGGCGCTGGAGAAGCTGATCCTGCCGAGCCGGGTCCTCGGGTACACCCCGGCGATGCTCGACGAGCTGACGACCACCGGCGAGGTCGTCTGGGCCGGGGCGGGGGCGCTGCCCGGCAAGGACGGCTGGGTCTCCCTGCACCTCGCCGACAGTGCGCCGCTGCTCCTGCCTCCCCCGCACCCGCTGGAGCTGTCGGCGCTCCACGAGTCCGCGCTCACCACGCTCTCCGGCGGATACGGCCTCTTCTTCCGCCAGATCGCCGACCAGGTCCGGGCCACCACCCACCCGGACTGCACGGACCAGCAGCTGGCCGACGCCCTGTGGGACCTGGCCTGGTCCGGGCGACTGACCAACGACACCCTGGCCCCGCTGCGTTCGCTCCTGGGCTCCGGGAGGACGGCGGGATCGACGGCCCACCGCTCCCGGCGCAGCGTCCCGCGCGGGCGCTACGGCTCGCTCACCGCCGCCGCCCGTCCCGCGTCCCGCACCGGCCCGCCGACGGTCTCCGGCCGGTGGTCCCTGCTGCCCCCGGCGGAGCCGGAACCGACCCACCGTGCGCACGCCCTGGCCCGGACCCTCCTCGACCGGCACGGCGTCGTGACCCGCGGCGCGGTGCAGGCCGAGGGGGTGGAGGGCGGCTTCTCCGCGACGTACCGCATCCTGGCCGCCTTCGAGGACAACGGGCAGGCACGGCGTGGCTATGTGGTCGAAGGGCTGGGGGCCGCCCAGTTCGCGATGGACGGCGCGGTGGACCGTCTGCGGGCGGCTTCCACGGCGCGGGACCGCCGGGATCCGGACACCGCCCCCCAGGCCCTGGTGCTCGCCGCCGCCGACCCGGCCAATGCGTACGGCGCGGCCCTGCCGTGGCCCGAGTCCCCGGACGGCGCCGGACACAAACCGGGCCGCAAGGCCGGGGCGCTGGTGGTCCTCGTCGACGGCGAGCTGACGCTCTACATGGAGCGCGGCGGCAAGACCCTCCTGGCCTGGCCGTCCGATCCCGAGGCCCCGGCCCTGCGAGCGGCGGCCGAGGCCCTGGCCGCCTCGGCCCGTGCCGGCGCCCTGGGGACGGTGACGGTGGAGCGGACGAACGGCGTCTCCTCCCTCACCTCGCCGCTGGGCCGGACACTGGAGGCGGCCGGGTTCCTCGCCACTCCGCGCGGCCTGCGCCTGCGCGCCTGATCCGGGTCGCCCGGACCACGCCCCGGCGCCTCGGCGGGCGCGGGCCGACGCACGAGCCCCTCGGCGCGCCCATCATGGAGGCATGCCCGAAGGAGACACCGTCCTGCAGACCGCGACCCGGTTGCACGAGGCGCTGGCGGGTCAGGTGCTGACCCGGTCGGACCTGCGCGTCCCCCGCTTCGCCACCGCCGACCTCACCGGCCGCGCCGTCCTGGACGTCACCGCGCGCGGCAAGCACCTGCTGACCCGGATCGAGGGCGGTCTGACCCTGCACAGCCATCTCCGGATGGACGGGGCCTGGCGGGTGTACGCACCGCAGGAACGCTGGCGGGGCGGCCCGGGGCACCAGATCCGCGCGATCCTCGCCAACGCGGGACACACCGCGGTCGGCTACCGGCTCCCCGTGCTGGAACTGCTGCGCACCGGCGAGGAGAGCCGGGCCGTGGGCCATCTGGGCCCTGATCTGCTGGGCCCCGACTGGGATGCCGGCCTCGCCCTGGACCGGCTGCTCGTTGCGCCGGAGCGCCCCCTCGGCGAGGCGCTCCTGGACCAGCGCAATCTGGCGGGCATCGGCAATGTCTACAAGTGCGAGCTGTGCTTCCTGGCCCGCGTCACCCCCTGGCTCCCCGTGGGCGCCCTCCCCGACGGCGCGCTCCCCCTGCTCGTCACACTGGCCGAGCGGCTGCTGCACGCCAACCGCGACCGCCCCACCCGCACCACCACCATCAGATCTGAACTCCGCACCCCGCCGCGCGGCCCCGCCGAGGCGGCCGGGCCGAGCACCGAGGCCGTCACCCCGCCGGTCGCCCCGGGCCCCTCCCCCGCCCCGGGCCCGGTCCGGCGCCCCACCGGCCCCCGCACCCGGCCGCCCGTCCGCGTACAGGAACGGCTGTACGTCTACGGGCGGGCCCGCCGCCCCTGTCTGCGCTGTGGCACACCCATCCGTCTCGCCGACCAGGACGACCGGCCCACCTACTGGTGCCCCGGCTGCCAATCAGGACCGACCCCCTGAGGGCTGTCCCGCAATCCCTGGCGGGCGCACGACGACAGCTACGGCACCTCGCCGCGTTGTCGGAACGCCCGAATACATCCAGTATGCGGACGTCCCTCCGCCTTGCGATGCACCGCATCTGACGCCGCGCGCTGATCCACCAGGGATTACGGGACAGCCCTTAGTTGACGACCCGTCAGATACGGTCGTACGGTCCGGGCATGGCTCTCTCCGCGTACGACCTCACGGGCCGCGCCGCGTTCGTCACCGGTGCGGCGAGCGGCATCGGGCGGGCGAGCGCCCTGCTGCTCGCGGAGGCCGGAGCCACGGTGCACTGCGCGGACCGCGACGAGACGGGCCTGCGCCGTACCTACGACCTGATCACCGGCGCGGGCGGCAGCGCCCGGACCCACCCCCTCGACGTGACCGACCGCGCCCAGGTCCGGGCCGCCGTCGGCGCGGCCGGGCATCTCGACGTCCTGGTCGCCGTGGCCGGGATCATGCACACCAGCAGCGTGCTGGAGACGGCGGACGAGGACCTGGACCGGGTGCTGGCGGTCAATTTCAAAGGGGTGCTGTACGCCTGCCAGGAAGTGGCCCGCTCCATGACGGCCCGCTCCGCACCCGGGTCGCTGATCACGATGGCATCCGGTGCCGTGGACTCCGCGAGCGCCGGCCTGCTCTGCTACAGCGTCGCGAAGGCCGCCGTGGTGCAGCTCACCCGGACGCTCGCCACCGAGCTGGGCCCCCACGCCATACGGGTGAACGCCGTCGCGCCCGGCTGGATCCGCACACCGATGACCGACCGGCACGATGCCGCAGGTCAGCACCGGGCGGAGGCGACGATGGCCCGGATCTCCCCGCTGGGCCGGGTCGGCGAACCCGAGGATGTCGCCCATACCGTGCTGCACCTGGCCTCGGACGCCTCGGCCTTCATGACCGGTCAGATCCTCCGGCCGAACGGCGGCGTCGCCATGCCCTGGTGAGCGCCCCGGCCGACCGCCCCCGGCCGCCCCCGGCCCCGGGCCCGGGATCTGTCCGCCGCCACGCCGACGGGCCCATCGGCACCACCGACGCGACATGGACCGGCAACAGGCTCAGCCCCCAGCCGCCCGCCGCGACCGCCCCCTCCACCAGCCCCGCCTGCTCCGGATGGAGCACCAGCCGGAGCACCGCCCACCACCACAGTCCGCCGAGGACCAGCGCCGGCACCCATCGCCGTCTCATCGCTGCCTCCTGCGGCCGACGTCCTTTCCGGCAGTTTCCCCTGCCGGCCCCGGCGGTGCATCCAGAACGTCCGGGCGAGGAGCCACCCGCACGGGAGCGCCCCCGCCGAAACGGCGGGGGCACTCGAACCCCGGGGGGCCGATCGCGCGGGGCGCGCACGGCACCGGGCGTGCGGGATGCACAAGGCTCGCAGGAGCCTCGGCGACCGCGGGACTAGCCTTCGTCATCCCTGCGGAGGGAGTCCTTGACGCCCTTCGCACGGTCGCCGGCCTCGTCCACCGCGTCCTTGGCCCGGCCCTTGGCCTGATCGGTCTTGCCCTCGGCCTCCTTGCGGTGGTCGCCGGTCAGCTTGCCGACCGCTTCCTTGCCCTTGCCCTTGAGCTTGTCCATGGCGCTGTCACCACTCACGATGCCGCTCCCTTTCACTCGGACGTCCGTCGGGCGCCTGTCAGGCGCTTTCCGCCTGGAACATCCAGGCGTGCTTCTCGAGATCCGCCGTCAGCGCGATCAGCAGGTCCTGGGTGACGGGGTCCGGCTCGTCGGTCACCCCGATGCGCTCCCGCATCCGGCCGACGACCACGCCCAGCGCGTCCACCAGGATCCGCACGGCGTCGGTGTCCTTGATCCAGCCCTCGGGCACGGACGCGATGGCGGTCTCCTTGGAGACCGTGCCGGAGCGTCCGTCCGGATTCACTCCGACCGCGGAGGCGCGCTCGGCGACCGTGTCGGAGTGCTGACGGGCCGTGACGACGACGTCGTCGAGCTGAAGATGCACGGAGCGGAAGCGCGGACCGACCACGTTCCAGTGGACCTGCTTGGCCACCAGGGAGAGGTCGACGAGGTCGACCAGAGCGCCTTGAAGCGCTGTTCCCACGACCTTGAGATCACCTTCGGACAACGTGCTCCTGACCACAGACATGTGCGCTACTCCCATCCATCAGCCGCTTCACTGACCGTCTCGGTGCATCACCCACGATGGCACATATGAAGCAAAACGGTCATGTGGGCCTCGTCCTCCGTGTGCCCACTGACCGACGGCTCACACATGACCGACCCGTCGCCCGGATGCCTCGGCCCGCACACGCAGAAGTCCCGGTCGGCCCCGATCGGGGCCGACCGGGACTCCGGTCGAGCACAGTGCCGCGTGGATCAGGCGGCGACGACGTCCACCGCTTCCGCGGGCGCCTTGATGGTCACCCGGCCCGACGGCACACCTGCGACCGACGAGACGGAGACGGAGTTGAGCATGGGACGAACCGGTACTGGGACCGGATCACTGGCAGCTGCCGACTCGGCCAGCTCGGCGAGCGAGAGCTCATCGCTCACTTCCCGCATGAGCTCGGACATCCGTACGTCAAGCGCGTCGCAAATCGCGGAGAGCAGCTCGGAGGATGCCTCCTTCTGCCCCCGCTCCACCTCGGACAGATAACCGAGCGAGACCCGGGCGGACGAGGAGACTTCGCGCAGAGTACGGCCTTGGCGCTGGCGCTGCCGACGCAGCACGTCACCCAGCAGGCGACGGAGCAGAATCATCGGTGGCTCCCTCCTCGGACCGCGTAGCCGCATCCTTCACGCCCTACCGTACCGCCTTGTGCTGCGGCCGTGCGGGGAGCGATGTCGTGTTCACTCAGGGCTGCAAACATCAATTCCCCCCGATCTGTTCCGTATCCTGTGCCCGCGCGTTCCGACCGAGTTCGCTCGCGAGCAGTTCGAGGACGCTTCGCACACTCTCTCTACGGATGTCCGCCCTCTCACCATTCAACCGCAGACCCGTCACTTTCTCGATGCCGGAGGGACCGGCCACGGCGACGTAGACCGTTCCGACCGGCTGCCCGTCCTGCGGTTCGGGCCCGGCGACGCCCGTGGTGGAGATCCCCCAGTCCGCGTCCAGGGCCCGGCGCACACCGGCCGCCATCTGCACCGCGACCTCGGGGCCCACGGCTCCGCGCTCGGCCAGCAGCGTCCCGTCGACGCCCAGGACGTCCCGCTTGAGGACGGTGGCGTACGCCGTCACCGACCCCCGGAAGGACCGGGAGGCGCCGGGTACGGAGGTGACATCGGCGGCGACCAGGCCGCCGGTCAGCGATTCGGCGACGGCGAGCGTCTCGCCCCGCGCTCCGAGCAGCCGGAGCACCCGGGCAGCGGCTGTCACCGCTCGGCATCCGCGGCGTCGCGCGCCTCGGCGGCGGTCCGTACGTCCGTCACCCCGGCCACAGCGCCCGCGGCAGGACCGGCGCCGGCCGTCGTCGCGGCGGGGGCCTGCGGGGCTTCCACGGCCCTGGCGGCCCGCTCGGCGGCGACGGCGCGCTCGGCGGCCAGTCCCTGGCGTCGCAGGACGACGGCCTGACGTACGTAATCGAGTCCCGTGACGACCGTCAGCACGACGGCGACCATCATCATCCAGAAGCGCAGGGTCGCCAGGGGGCCGGTGAGCACCAGGACGTACATCCCGGCCGCCGTCCCCTGCGCGAGCGTCTTCAGCTTGCCACCCCTGCTGGCCGGGATCACCGCATGCCGGATCACCCAGAAGCGCATCAGCGTGATGCCCAGCTCGCGGGCGAGGATCACGCCCGTGATCCACCACGGCAGATCGCCCAGGACGGAGAGGGAGACCAGCGCAGCACCCATGATCGCCTTGTCGGCGATCGGGTCGGCGATCTTCCCGAAGTCGGTGACCAGGTTGTACGCCCGCGCCAGGTGACCGTCGAACAGGTCGGTGATCATCGCGATGGCGAAGGCCGCCCAGGCGAAGGAGCGCCAGACCGGGTCGTATCCGCCGTCGTGGAACAGCAGCAGGACGAAACCGGGTACGAGCAGCAACCGCACCATGGTCAGGATGTTGGCGATGTTCCACAGGCTGGCCTGGTTGACGGCCGCAGTGCCCAGCTTGCCGCCGCGGACCGGCTTCGCGCCGGAACCGCCTGCCGCGGATGCCGGGACTCCGGTCATCTGGCTACCTCCGCAAGCTCGTGGTGTTCGGCCACCAGGTCGACGCCCTCGGTGCCCACTGCCTTCGCCTCGACCATACGGCCCGGCACGAGCCCCTCGCGTGTGGTGAAGACCACCTGGCCATCCGTTTCGGGAGCCTGGTGCGCCGCACGCCCGATCGCGACCTCGCCGTCCTCCTCCGACTCCACGGACTCCACCAGCACCTGGAGGGTCTCGCCGACGCGCTCCTCGGCCCGCTGCGAGGTCAGCTCCTCGGCCAGCTGGGAGATATGGGCGAGGCGCTCCGCGATGACGTCGGCGTCGAGCTTGTTCTCGTAGCCGACCGCCTCGGTGCCGTCCTCGTCGGAGTAGCCGAAGACGCCGATCGCATCCAGCCGGGCGCCGGTGAGGAAGCGTTCCAGCTCCGCGAGGTCCGCCTCGGTCTCGCCGGGGAAGCCGACGATGAAGTTGGACCGGGCGCCGGCCTCGGGGGCCTTGCTCCGGATGGTGTCCAGGAGCTCCAGGAACCGGTCGGTGTCGCCGAAGCGGCGCATCGCGCGCAGCACCCCGGGGGCGGAGTGCTGGAAGGAGAGGTCGAAGTACGGAGCGACCTTCGGCGTCGAGGTGAGGACGTCGATGAGGCCGGGGCGCATCTCGGCGGGCTGGAGGTAGCTGACCCGGATCCGCTCGATGCCGTCCACATCGGCGAGCTCGGGCAGCAGGGTCTCCAGGAGGCGGATGTCGCCGAGGTCCTTGCCGTAGGAGGTGTTGTTCTCGGAGACGAGCATGACCTCCTTGACGCCCTGCTCGGCCAGCCAGCGGGTCTCCTGGAGCACGTCCGAGGGACGCCGCGAGATGAACGAGCCGCGGAAGGAGGGGATGGCGCAGAAGGAGCAGCGGCGGTCGCAGCCGGAGGCGAGCTTCACCGAGGCGACGGGGCTGGTGCCCAGCCTGCGGCGCAGCGGCGCCCGCGGCCCGGAGACCGGTGCGACGCCCTCGGGGAGGTCCTCGGGGGCCGGGGCGGGGGTCTCCTGGGCGTGGCCGGGCAGCGCCACGGCGGCGTCCTGCCGCTCGGCGGGGCTGATCGGCAGCAGCTTGCGGCGGTCGCGCGGGGTGTGCGAGGCGTGGACGCCGCCGTTGAGGATGGTCTGGAGCCGGTCGGAGATGTCGGCGTAGTCGTCGAATCCGAGGACGCCGTCCGCCTCCGGCAGGGCCTCGGCGAGGTCCTTGCCGTAGCGCTCGGCCATGCAGCCGACGGCGACGACGGCCTGGGTGCGGCCGTGGTCCTTGAGATCGTTGGCTTCGAGCAGGGCGTCGACGGAGTCCTTCTTGGCGGCTTCGACGAACCCACAGGTGTTGACGACTGCGACATCCGCGTCGGAGGCATCCTCGACGAGGTCCCAGCCGTCCGCTGCCAAGCGGCCTGCAAGCTCCTCCGAGTCCACCTCGTTACGGGCGCAGCCAAGAGTGACAAGGGCGACGGTACGGCGTTCGGGCATGGACTCAAGACTACTTTGTCCCGGCGGCCTCCCTACCGTGCAGGGTTACCGACGCCGCTCACCGCCCCTCCCCTGCTACGGGGAGTGACCGAGTCCCGGCCGGGAACGCCGACGGGCGCCCGGCGCGAGGCCGGACGCCCGTCGGGACGCGTGCGGGAAAACCGGGGGCCGCGGATCAGCCGGCCTCGGGGTCGCCCTTGGTGTAGGAGAGCCGTTCGACCTGGCCGGGACCGAAGCGGTCCTGGACCTGCTTGCCGTTGACGAAGAGCTCGATCGCCCCGGCGTCGCCGAGGACGAGGTCGATGCGCTCCTTGTCCTGGAAGGTCTTGGACTCGCCCTGGAGCAGCAGCCCGTCGAAGAGCAGCCGTCCGTTGTGATCCTTGGCCGAGATCCAGCTCTTGCCGCGCTCGGCGCTGAGCTTGACCGTCACCTTGTCCCGGGGGGCGGCGGCGATGGCACTCTCGGAAGGCACGGGCTTGGGGTCGGAGGGCTTGGTGGCGGTGGGCTTCGCCGCCGTCTTGTCGGGCTTGGAGCCCTCCGCGATCTGCGCGGTGTTCGAGGGTTCGTCCTCGCCGCTGAAGAGCGTGAAGCCGACGAACCCGATGACCGCGACGATGGCCGCGACCATGGCGGCGGTCCAGTTGGGCCGCCTCGGCTCGGAGCGGATGCGTTCGGCTTCGAACAGCGGTGCCGCGGGGGTCGGTGCGGGACGGCCGCCGTGATCGGCGTCGTACTCCTCGACCAGCGGTTCCGGATCGAGGCCGACGGCACGGGCGAACGTGCGGATGTGGCCGCGGGCGTAGACGTCGCCGCCGCAGCGGGAGAAGTCGTCCTGCTCGATCGCGTGCACGATGGGGATGCGCACCCGGGTGGAGCTGCTGACTTCCTCGACCGTCAGACCTGCGGCGATACGAGCCTGCTGAAGGGCACGACCGATCGAAGGCCGGTCGTCTTCGGGGGAGTTGCCGATGGACACGGGGGCGCCTTTCGAGCGTGAGCCACCTGCTGGATGTTCAGTCTAGGGGGGGTACGAAAGGGAGGGGCAACCGGGAGGGACGACTTTGTACGCCATCGGGTTCGCCGGACGGCCCCGCCACCGACTCCGGGGCGGAGTGGGGACGGAGCACAGCCCCGATCGAGGACTGGGCAACCTGTAGTGGGCCGAACGGGGTGGGAGAACGGGTGAGGGATCGACGGAGCCGACTGCGGGGAGGAGCAAGGTTCCGTCCCTCCCTTCAACTGGACGTACGACCGTACGAAACGGTTGCCCACAAAACCTTTACGGAGCGGGTTCCCCGCGGATGACGGCCAACACCCCGTCGAGCTCGTCGGGTTTCACCAGGACGTCGCGCGCCTTGGAGCCCTCGCTGGGCCCGACGATGTTGCGGGACTCCATCAGGTCCATCAGCCGGCCCGCCTTGGCGAAGCCGACCCGGAGCTTGCGCTGGAGCATCGAGGTCGACCCGAACTGGGTGGAGACGACCAGTTCGGCGGCCTGACAGAGCAGGTCCAGGTCGTCGCCGATGTCCTCGTCGATCTCCTTCTTCTGCTTCGTGCCCACCACGACGTCGTCCCGGAAGACCGGGGCCATCTGGTCCTTGCAGTGCTGGACGACGGCGGCGACCTCGTCCTCGGTGACGAAGGCGCCCTGCATACGGGTGGGTTTGTTGGCCCCCATCGGGAGGAAGAGCCCGTCGCCCTTGCCGATGAGCTTCTCGGCGCCGGGCTGGTCGAGGATGACCCGGCTGTCGGCGAGGGAGGAGGTCGCGAAGGCGAGCCGGGAGGGCACGTTCGCCTTGATCAGACCGGTCACCACGTCGACCGAGGGCCGCTGGGTGGCGAGCACCAGGTGGATACCGGCCGCGCGGGCCAGCTGGGTGATGCGGACGATCGAGTCCTCGACGTCGCGCGGGGCGACCATCATCAGGTCGGCCAGCTCGTCGACGATCACCAGCAGGTACGGATACGGGGACAGCTCCCGCTCGCTGCCCTCGGGCGCCTTGCACTTGCCGTTGCGCACCGCGTGGTTGAAGTCGTCGATGTGCCGGTAGCCGAAGTTGGCGAGGTCGTCGTAGCGCAGGTCCATCTCCCGCACGACCCACTGGAGCGCCTCGGCGGCCTTCTTGGGGTTGGTGATGATCGGGGTGATGAGGTGGGGGATGCCCTCGTACGCGGTCAGCTCGACGCGCTTGGGGTCGACGAGGACCATCCGCACGTCGTCCGGGGTGGCCCGCACCATGATCGAGGTGATCAGGCAGTTGATGCAGGAGGACTTGCCGGAGCCGGTCGCGCCGGCGACCAGGACGTGCGGCATCTTCGCGAGGTTGGCCATCTCGTAGCCGCCCTCGACGTTCTTGCCGAGCGCCACGAGCATCGGGTGGTCGTCCTCGGCCGCATCCGCGAGACGCAGCACGTCACCGAGGTTGACCATCTCGCGGTCGGAGTTGGGAATCTCGATGCCGACGGCGGACTTCCCCGGGATCGGCGAGATGATCCGCACGTCCGGGCTCGCCACGGCGTACGCGATGTTCTTGGCCAGCGCCGTGATCTTCTCGACCTTCACGGCGGGGCCGAGCTCGATCTCGTAGCGGGTGACGGTCGGGCCCCGGGTGAAGCCGGTGACGGCGGCATCGACCTTGAACTCGGAGAAGACGTTGGTCAGCGAGGCGACGACGACGTCGTTGGCGGCGCTGCGGGTCTTGCCCGGTCCGCCGCGCTCCAGCAGGTCGAGCGAGGGCAGCGAGTACGTGATGTCGCCGGACAGCTGGAGCTGCTCGGCGCGGGCGGGCAGGCCCTCGGACCGCTCCGGAGCGGGCTTGGTCAGGTCGGGCACGGCACCGGACCGGCCGGAGGTGTCACCGGAACGGTCACCGCCGGTCGCGTCATCGGGCCGGTCCGACCGGCGCCCCGCGCCCGCCCCGGCCTTCCCCGCACCGTCCCGCTCGGCCTCCCGGGCCCCGGGCACGGGCGTCCCGGTGCGCTCGCGGTCCACGGAGACGCCCTGGGTCAGATCGGCGACGATCGGCGAGGGCGGCATCCCGTTGAGCACGGCCCCGTCGAGCGCGGCGGCAGCGGCGGCGGCGACGTCCACGGCGTCCAGCGGCCGGTTCATCGCGGGCTGGGCGGACGGCCTGCGGGGCCTCCTGCGCTTGGTGAGCGCCTCCGCCTCGGCCTGGTCGTGGTCGTAGACCGGGTCCGCGTCCGGGTCCGTGCGACGCGCGCCGCGCCGCTGGTGCCGCTCGGGCAGCGCCTCGCGCCACTGGTCGTCGTAGCGCTCGTCGTCGTCCTCGAACCCCTCGCCTGCCTCGGGCGCCGGTTCCACGATGCCGAGGCGGACACCGAGCTGACGCAGCCGCTGCGGAATGGCGTTGACCGGGGTGGCGGTGACGACGAGGAGCCCGAACAGGGTCAGCAGCACCAGCAGCGGCACGGCGAGCACCTCGCCCATCATGAAGATCAGCGGCTTGGAGGTGGCCCAGCCGACCAGCCCGCCCGCGTCCTGCATCGCCTCGGTGCCCGCGTCCCGGCCCGGCGAACCACAGGCGATGTGGACCTGTCCGAGAACCCCGATGACCAGGGCGGACAGCCCGATGACGATGCGGCCGTTGGCCTCCGGCCGCTCCGGATAGAGGATCAACCGCACCGCCATCGCGCCCAGCAGTATCGGCGCGAGCAGGTCGAGCCGGCCGAAGGCCCCGGTCACCAGCATCTCCACCAGGTCACCGACCGGCCCCTGGAGATTGGACCAGGTGCCCGCGGCGACGATCAGCGCCAGGCCGAGCAGCAGCAGCGCGAGCCCGTCCTTGCGGTGGGCGGGGTCAAGTCCCTTGGCTCCACGCCCTATCGAGCGGAACACCGCACCGACGCCGTGCGCCGTCCCGAGCCAGACCGCCCGCACCAGCCGGTAGACGCCTCCGGTGGGTGACGGCGCGGGTTTGGGCGCGGGCTTCTTGGCCACCGCCTTCTTCGCGGGAGCCTTCTTCGCCGGAGCCGCCGCCTTCTTCGGCGCGGTCTTCTTGGCGGGCGCGGCTTTCTTCGCCGGGCCCGCGGTACGGCCGACGCGCTTCGCGGTGCCCGCCGTGCCCTGGGAACCCTTGCCGGACGTACGTGAGGCCATGGTGCCGAGGTTACCGCTGTCGTCGCCCGTGAACACGTTCGCCTACGGGTTCACCCGACCGTGTCGCCTTCCCGCGGCCGGGAACTGACGCCACCTCACGACAGCGGCCGGTGGGCGCGGAGCCGGAGGGGGCGGAGGACGTCAGCTCTGTGCGGGCAGCACGCCCGCGCTGCCGCCGGTGCCCGGCTCCAGCGCGTCGAGCGCACGGCGCAGACCGGTCAGCTTGCGTTCGAGGTGGGCGGCGGTGGCGACGGCCGCGGCGTCCGCGGATTCGTCGTCGAGCTGCTTGGAGAGCGCTTCCGCCTGCTCCTCGACCGCCGCGAGCCGCGCGGAGAGTTCGGCCAGCAGACCGGCCGGCTCCTTCTCGTGGTCGCCGCCCGCGTGGCCGTCGCCCTCCAACTGGAGTCGCAGCAGAGCGGCCTGCTCGCGGAGCTTGCAGTTCTTCATGTACAGCTCGACGAAGACCGACACCTTGGCCCGCAGCACCCACGGGTCGAACGGCTTCGAGATGTAGTCCACCGCACCGGCCGCGTAGCCGCGGAAGGTGTGATGCGGACCGTGGTTGATCGCGGTGAGGAAGATGATCGGGATGTCCCGGGTCCGCTCCCGCCGCTTGATGTGCGCGGCGGTCTCGAAACCGTCCATGCCCGGCATCTGGACATCCAGCAGAATGACCGCGAAGTCGTCCGTGAGCAGCGCTTTGAGCGCTTCCTCCCCTGACGATGCCCGGACCAGTGTCTGATCGAGCGCAGAGAGGATGGCCTCCAGCGCCAGCAGATTCTCCGGCCGGTCATCGACCAGGAGGATCTTGGCCTTCTGTACCATGGCCCGCCCTCCTCGCCCCGGAAATGCACCGGGTGCCGCCCCAGGGGACGACTCCCTTGCGCCGTCCGTCCTTGTGCCGGTCATGGTAGCCGCACCCCGCCCGTCACCACACCCTGTCACCGCGATGTCACTGTGCACATACCCCAAACGCGGTGGGAGAACAGAAGGTTCCCCGGATGCAGCGCGTTCACACCCGTTCGCGCACAGTCGGTCAACAACTCAAGCAAATTCATTCAATCTTCGATCACTCTCCGTGCATCCACTGCTCCATCACCGCGAGCAGGTGATCAGGATCGACCGGCTTCGTCACATAGTCGGAAGCCCCGCAATCGATGGCCTTCTCCCGGTCGCCCTTCATCGCCTTCGCGGTGAGCGCGATGATCGGCAGCCCGGCGAACTGCGGCATCCGCCGGATCGCGGTCGTCGTCGCGTAACCGTCCATCTCGGGCATCATGATGTCCATCAGCACGACCGTCACATCGTCGTGCTGCTCCAGCACTTCGATGCCCTCGCGGCCGTTCTCCGCGTACAGCACCGCCAGCCCGTGCTGCTCCAGCACGCTGGTGAGCGCGAAGACGTTGCGGATGTCGTCGTCCACGATGAGCACCTTCTCGCCGCGGAAGCGGAATGTCCGCCGGGGCTCCGGCTCCTCCGCCGCGGCCTGGTTCTCGCCCGGACTCGACTGCACCCACTCCTCCTGCTGCGGGGCGCTGTCGGCCGTGGCCCGGCCGGCCGGCAGGGCGGGCTTGCGGGCCGCGTCCCCCAGCGCCTTGCGCCGCCGCCGGAACATCCCGGCGGAGTTGGCCGGGTCGCCGAACGGAGCCGACTGCCCCTGCGGGGACTGCCCCTGCCCCAGCTCGCCCGCACCGCCCAGCACCTCGGCGGAACCGGAACCCACCGGGGGGTAGCCCTGGGGCGGCAGTTCTGCCCGGTGCAGCGGCAGGTACAGGGTGAAGGTGGAACCGCGTCCCGGCTCGCTCGCCGCGTGGATCTCACCGCCGAGCAGCCGTGCGATCTCCCGGCTGATGGAGAGGCCGAGACCGGTGCCGCCGTACTTCCGGCTCGTCGTGCCGTCCGCCTGCTTGAACGCCTCGAAGATCACCAGCATCTTGCTGGACGCGATCCCGATCCCGGTGTCGGTGACCGAGAAGGCGATCAGATCGGCGTCCGCGTCCCGCAGCGAACCCGCTTCCAGCAGGTGCTCCCGGATCGCGTTCGGCACATCGGGGCCGGCCGGCCGGATCACCAGCTCCACCGCACCGCCGTCGGTGAACTTCACCGCGTTGGACAGCAGGTTGCGCAGCACCTGGAGAAGGCGCTGCTCGTCGGTGTGCAGGGTCGCGGGCAGCTCCGGCGACACCCGTACGGAGAAGTCGAGACCCTTCTCCGCGGTGAGCGGGCGGAAGGTCGCCTCCACGTAGTCGACCAGCTGGACCAGCGCGATCCTGGTCGGGCTGACGTCCATCTTGCCCGCCTCGACCTTCGACAGGTCGAGGATGTCGTTGATCAGCTGGAGCAGGTCGGAACCGGCCCCGTGGATCGTCTCGGCGAACTCCACCTGCTTCGGCGAGAGATTGCCCTCGGCGTTGTCCGCCAGCAACTTGGCCAGAATCAGCAGCGAGTTGAGCGGTGTGCGCAGCTCGTGCGACATGTTCGCCAGGAACTCGGACTTGTAGCGCATCGAGACCGCGAGCTGCTCGGCGCGCTCCTCCAGCACCTGCCGGGCCTCCTCGATCTCGGTGTTCTTCACCTCGATGTCGCGGTTCTGCTGGGCCAGCAGCTCGGCCTTCTCCTCCAGTTCGGCGTTGGACGCCTGGAGTGCCTTCTGCCGGTTCTCCAACTCCTGCGACCGGTCGCGAAGCTGCTCGGTCAGCTCCTGCGACTGCTCCAGGAGCTTCTCGGTCTTGGTGTTGACGCTGATGGTGTTGACGCTCGTCGCGATCATCTCGGCGAGCTGGTTGAGGAAGTCCCGCTGAATGTGCGTGAACGGCTGGAAGGAGGCCAGTTCGATCACGCCGAGGACCTTGCCCTCGAAGAGCACCGGCAGCACGATCACATGCGCCGGAGGGGCCTCTCCCAGCCCGGAGGAGATCTTCAGATACCCCGGCGGGACGTTGTCCACCTGGATCGTCCGCTTCTCCTCGGCCGCCGTCCCGATGAGCGTCTCACCGGGCCGGAAGGAGGTCGGCATCGAACCCGCGGAGTAGCCGTAGCTCCCCCGCATCCGCAGCTCGTACGCACTGGCCGCGCCGTTGTCCGGACCCATCTCGGCCGCGTCGCCCGCGGCCATGGCCAGGAAGAACGCGCCGTGCTGCGCCGAGACCACCGGCGTCAGCTCGCTCATGATCAGCGAGGCCACGTCGTCCAGATCACGGCGGCCCTGCATCAGACCCGAGATCCGGGCCAGGTTGCCCTTCAGCCAGTCCTGCTCCTTGTTGGCGAGGGTGGTGTCACGCAGGTTCGCGATCATCGTGTTGATGTTGTCCTGCAGGACCTGGATCTCGCCCGCTGCGTCCACATCGATCTTGAGATTCAGATCACCGCGGGTCACCGCGGTCGCGACGGCCGCGATGGCACGGACCTGACGGGTCAGGTTCCCGGCCATCTCGTTCACCGACTCGGTGAGGTCGCGCCAGGTGCCGTCGACGTCCCGCACCCGCGCCTGGCCGCCCAGCTGCCCCTCGGTGCCCACCTCGCGGGCCACCCGGGTGACCTGCTCCGCGAACGAGGACAGCTGGTCGACCATCGTGTTGATGGTGTTCTTCAGCTCCTGGATCTCACCGCGCGCGTCGATGTCGATCTTCTTGGTCAGGTCGCCCTTGGCGATGGCGGTGGTGACCGTGGCGATCTGCCGCACCTGACCGGTCAGGTTGGAGGCCATCGAGTTCACGGACTCGGTGAGGTCCTTCCACGTACCGGCGACCCCCGGCACCCTGGCCTGGCCGCCCAGCTCCCCTTCCGTGCCCACCTCGCGGGCCACCCGTGTGACCTCGTCGGCGAACGAGGACAGCGTCGTCACCATCGTGTTGACGGTGTCGGCCAGCTCCGCGACCTCGCCGCGCGCCTCCACGGTGACCTTCTTCGTCAGGTCGCCGTTGGCGACCGCGGAGGAGACCCGGGAGATGTTGCGCACCTGGCTGGTGAGGTTGTTGGCCATCAGGTTGACGTTCTCGCTGAGGTCCTTCCAGATGCCGGTCGCCCCGCGCACCCGTGCCTGCCCGCCGAGAATGCCCTCGGTGCCCACCTCGCGGGCCACGCGCGAGACCTCGTCGGCGAAGTTGAGCAGCTGGTCGACCATCGTGTTGACGGTCGTGACCAGTTCGAGGATCTCGCCCTTGGCGTCGACGGTGATCTTCTTGGAGAGATCGCCCTTGGCGACCGCGGTGGTGACCTCGGCGATGTTGCGGACCTGGAGGGTCAGGTTGTTCGCCATGCCGTTGACGGACTGGGTGAGGTCCTTCCACGTACCGGACACGCCCTGCACCTCGGCCTGACCGCCGAGGATGCCTTCCGTACCCACCTCGCGGGCGACCCGCGTCACCTGCTCCGCGAAGTTGGACAGCTGGTCCACCATCGTGTTGAGGGTGTTCTTCAGCTCCAGGATCTCGCCCCGGGCGTCCACGTCGATCTTCTGCGACAGGTCACCGCGCGCGACCGCCGTGGCGACCTGCGCGATGTTGCGCACCTGAGCGGTGAGGTTTCCGGCCATGCCGTTCACCGAGTCGGTGAGATCGCGCCAGACTCCGGCGACCCCGGGCACCTGGGCCTGACCGCCGAGCCGCCCGTCCGTGCCCACCTCGCGGGCCACCCGGGTCACCTGGTCGGCGAAGGCGGAGAGCTGGTCGACCATCGTGTTGATGGTGTTCTTCAGCTCGAGGATCTCGCCCCGGGCGTCCACGTCGATCTTCTGCGACAGGTCGCCCCGCGCCACCGCCGTCGTCACCTGCGCGATCTGCCTCACCTGGGAGGTGAGGTTGCCGGCCATGAAGTTGACGGAGTCCGTGAGTTCCTTCCACGTACCGGAGACGCCGTCCACGCGCGCCTGGCCGCCGAGTCGGCCCTCGGTGCCCACGTCCCGGGCCATCCGCGTCACCTGGTCGGCGAAGCTGGACAGCTGCGCCACCATCGTGTTGACGGTGTTCTTCAGCTCCAGCATCTCCCCGGCCACGTCCACGGTGACCTTCTGCGACAGATCACCGTTCGCGACCGCTGTGGTGACCTGGGCAATGTCCCGGACCTGACCGGTGAGGTTGCGGAACGCGGTGTTCACCGAGTCGGTGAGGTCCTTCCACGTCCCCGCGGCGCCCGGCACTTCCGCCTGGCCGCCGAGCCGTCCCTCGACGCCGACCTCCCGGGCCACACGGGTCACCTCGGAACCGAAGGACTGGAGCTGGTCCACCATCGTGTTGACGGTGTTCTTCAGCTCCAGCATCTCCCCGGCCACGTCCACCGTGACCTTCTGCGACATGTCGCCGCTGGCCACCGCCGTCGTGACCTGCGCAATGTCGCGCACCTGCGTCGTCAGGTTCCGGAAGACCGTGTTCACCGAGTCGGTGAGGTCCTTCCACGTCCCCGCGGCGCCCGGCACCTGGGCCTGGCCGCCGAGCAGCCCCTCGCCACCGACCTCGCTCGCCACGCGCGTCACTTCGTCCGCGAAGGTGCGCAGCGTCTCGGTCATCTGGTTGATCGTCTCGGCGAGCTGGGCGACCTCGCCCCGCGCGCTCACCGTGACCTTCTGCGTCAGGTCACCGCTGGCGACCGCCGTCGTCACCTCCGCGATCCCTCGCACCTGGGAGGTGAGGTTGCCCGCCATCGTGTTGACGGAGTCGGTCAGGTCCTTCCACACGCCGGCCACGCCGGGCACGGTCGCCTGACCGCCCAGCTCGCCCTCGGTGCCCACCTCACGGGCGACGCGCGTCACCTCGGAGGAGAACGAGGACAGCTGGTCGACCATCGTGTTGACGGTGTTCTTCAGCTGGAGCATCTCGCCGGCCACATGGACGGTGACCTTCCGCGACAGATCACCCTTGGCGACCGCCGTCGTCACCAGCGCGATGTCCCGCACCTGGGCGGTCAGCCGGTACGCCATGGTGTTCACGGAGTCCGTGAGGTCCTTCCAGGACCCGGACATCCCACGCACCTGCGCCTGACCCCCGAGCTTGCCCTCGGTGCCCACCTCGACGGCGACCCGGGTCACCTGCTCGGTGAAGACCGACAGCTGGTCGACCAGGTTGTTGACCGTACGCGCGACCTTCAGGAACTCGCCGCGCAGCGGCCGTACCGTCTCGTCCGTCGTGTGCGACCGCAGCTCCATCCGCTGCTCCAGGTCACCGTCGGCGACCGCCGACAGGACCCGGCCCACCTCGGAGACCGGTCGCGCGAGATCGTCCACGAGCTCGTTGGAAGCGTCGATCGCGGCCGCCCAGGAGCCCTCGCAGGCGCCCGTCTCCAGCCGCTCCGTGAGCTTGCCCTCGCGCCCGACCACACGCCGTACGCGCGCCAGCTCACCGGTGAGGTGGAGATTGCGGTCCGCGACCTCGTTGAAGACCGCCGCGATCTCCGTCATCACACCGTCGCCGGAGACGGTGAGCCGCCGGCGGAAATTGCCGTCGCGCATCGCCACAAGGCCCGCGAGCAGTCTGTTCAGAGCTGCCGCGTCCACTTCGACGGTGCCATTGCGCTGCTTTTTCACGGACTGTCCGCCTTTTGTACGCGCCTTCGAACCCTGCGCCGCCACGCCAGACTCCACCGTGTCCCTCCCGCAGGGGTTGACCGTTTCACTCGGGCCTATCCGGAAGCTTGCCCAGTTCCACTTTGGCTCACCGCCACAGCACACCGTCAACGGGCGACCGGGCGGACGTCAAATCGTTGCAACGTACCAGGCCGGAACCGGTCGGCGGGCAACCTCCCCCGGTTGCCCCCCTTCCCTTCCACGGGGAGTCCATACTTGTGCGCCCCCGCACACGGCCGGAGCGGTCTGTCCCGAACTCGGCCCTCGTGTATCCGGCACCCTTGACGAACGTCTAGCCTGGCAAGCGAATCGAAGCGGCGATAAACGGGCACAGGACTCGGGGAAGCGACGAGACACCATATGGGGAGTGCTGTGATCACCGCGCGCGCGGCCGCCACCTTCGAACCGGTCGGGCGCTCCGTCGCGACCGCCCGCGCCTTTGTCCGGGACACGCTCCAGGGGTGGGGCTACAACGATGTCGTCGACGACGCCGTCGTGCTCACCAGTGAGCTCGTGACGAACGCCGTCGTGCACGCGGGGACGGCGGCCGACGTGCTGTGCCTGCGCACCGAGGACGGCGTCCGCGTCGAGGTCTCCGACCACTATCCGGAACGCGAGGTCCCGCTCCAGAGCAACGGCCTCGACTTCGGCAGCCCCGACCGCGAGAACGGCCGCGGTCTGCTGCTCTGCGCCGCCCTGGCCTCCCGCTGGGGCGTCGAGTACTCCCCCACCCGCAAGCACGTCTGGTTCCAGCTGGACCTGCCCGACCGGCCGGTGGGCATCCGCTCCGCGGGTCCGGTCCTGCCCACGTCGCTTCTTCCCGTCACCGACCAGCGCGTCCGGGTCGCCGTCGTGCAGATCGACAGCACCGGCGCGATCAGCGCCTGGAACGACGACGCCGCCTATGTCTTCGGGCACACCGCGGAGCAGGTCACCGGCAAGCAGTTCACCGACTTCGTGGCCTGGCCGCACACCCCCGGGACCAACACCGGCATCGCAGACGCCCTCCAGCTCTCCCGCTGGGAGGGCAGTTACGGGATCCGCGGCGCCGACGGCCGGACCATCGCCGTCTACTCCTCGCACCTGCGGGTCCGCGACACCGACGGCGAACCCTCCACGGTCTGTCTCCTCGTCCGCGACGACGAGCGCGCCGTGCTGCAGTCCCCGGTCCGCGCCCCGGTCTCCGACTCCTCGGCCGACAACCGCACCGCGGACCCGTTCGAGGTGTTCATCGGATCCCCGGCCCCCGACGACCTGGACGGCCTCCTCCAGCGCACGGTCGAGCGGGCACGCGACATGCTCGACGCCGACTCGGCGTTCCTCCTGCTCGCCACGGACGACGAGACGGAGCTGGAGGTCCGCGCCACGACGGGCCTGCCCTCGGCCCGCCAGCGCTTCGCCCGGGTCCCCGTCGAAGCCGGCACGGGACGCTACGGCTCCGCCCGGATGCCGGCGGTCCATGAGGACCTCACCGCCGTCCCCGGCGCCGTGCCCCTGCTCACCGACACCGGAATGCGCTCGGTCGTCACGGTCCCGCTGAAGGTCGAGGGCCGCCTCACCGGCTCCCTCGGCGTCGCGGCGGAAGCCGCGGGCCGCTACTCCAACGAGGAGGCCCTGCGCCTCCAGTTCGCGGCGGACCGCATCGCGCTCGCCGTGGAGTCCGCCCGCCTCGGCGAGCTGGAGCGGCTGCGCCGCGGTTCCCTGTCCTTCCTCGTCGAGGCCTCCGACCTGCTCGCCGGCACGCTCGACCGGGACCAGACCCTGGCGCTGATGGCCCAGATGACGGTCCCGACCCTGGCGACCTGGTGCGCCGTCTACACGATCGCGGACCAGTCCTCCGACCCGTACCTCTCGTACGTGCTCCACGAGGACGAGGACCTCATCGACGGGCTCAAGGCCCTTCTCTCCAAGATCGCCCCGCCGGATCCGGTACCGACCCCGGGCGCCCGGGTGTGGGCCGCCCCCTCGGAGGCCGGTCACCGTGCCGCGCTGAGCACCTCGACCCGCAGCCTGCAGCGGGACGCGCCCCTGAGCATGAGCACGGCCACCCGCACCACGCTCGCCACGGCCCAGGCCGTCGGTGGCGAGACGGTGGTCCTCCCCCTGGTCGCCCGCAACCGCGTGATCGGGATGCTGACGCTCGGGAAGCCCTCGGACGACCACTTCCGCCAGGAGATCCTGGAACTGGCCGAGGACCTCTCCCGCAGGGCCGCCCTGGCCCTGGACAACGCCCGCCTGTACTCGGAGCGCATGGCGATCAGCCAGTCCCTCCAGCGCAGCCTGCTGCCCCCGGGCCTCCCCGACGTGCCGAACGTCGAGATCGAGGTCATCTACCGCGCCGCGGGCGAGGGCAACGAGGTCGGCGGCGACTTCTACGACGTCTTCCCGATCAGCGACGGCGCGTACGGCTTCGCCATCGGCGACGTGTGCGGTACGGGACCGGAGGCGGCCGCCGTCACGGGCCTGGCCCGCCACGCGCTGCGTCTGCTCGCCCGCGAGGGCTTCGGCGGCCCCGCGGTCCTGGAGCGCCTCAACGCGGCGATCCTCGACGAGGGCGCACGCAGCCGCTTCCTGACCCTCCTGTACGGCGAGCTGTGGCCCCAGGAGGACGGCAGCGCCCTCCTGAAGGTCGTCTGCGCCGGCCACCCGCTGCCGCTGCGCCTGCGCCAGGACGGCTCCGTCGAGTCCGCCGCGGAACCGCAGCCCCTGCTCGGCGTCATCGAGGACCTCGACCTGTACGAGCAGGAGGTCGTCCTCAATCCGGGTGACGTCCTCCTGTGCGTCACGGACGGCGTCACCGAACGCCGCGAGGGAAGCCGCATGCTGGGCGACGACGGCCTGGCGGACGTCCTGTCGACCTGTACGGGCCTGACGGCCGGAGCGGTCGCCTCACGCATTCTGCGGGCCGTGGAGCGCTTCGCGGCCGAGCCGGCCTCGGACGACATGGCGATCCTGGCCATGCGCGTCCCGGAACCGCCGCACATCTGAGGCCGGAGCACCGATACCGCTATTCCACGCGAAAGGCCCCCGCCAGATGGCGGGGGCCTTTCGTTGTGTCCTGAGCCCCAATGCGGAATCGAACCGCAGACCTTCTCCTTACCATGGAGACGCTCTACCGACTGAGCTATTGGGGCCTCGCTGCGCTGTGGCAACGAGGTAAACCATACACGGGATCCGGAGCTGCTCACAATCACGGCGGGCACGACGTCCCGGACCCCTACAAGGACTCAGCGGGCCCCGGTTGGCCGCCGGGCAGCCGCGCTGCCGACCGGGTCCGGAACGCAGAAAAGCCCCGTGCCAATGGCACGGGGCTTTCCCGGAAAAATTGTTCGGCGGCGTCCTACTCTCCCACAGGGTCCCCCCTG
>NZ_JBIRRY010000015.1:0-188675 GCF_044333935.1 Streptomyces sp. NPDC020884
ACCTCGAAGTCGACTTCCTTGGTCCACTCGACGCGTGCCTTCTTGGCGAGGCCCCAGGGGTTGCCCTTCTTCTCGAGGTTCTTGAGCATGGTGCCCGCCTCGGAGGGGAACGCGGACTCGATCATGACCTGGTAGCGGCGCATGTCGACGATGTGGTCGATGTGCTCGATGTCGACGGGGCACTGCTCGACGCAGGCGCCGCAGGTGGTGCAGGACCACAGGACGTCGGGGTCGATGACGCCGTTCTCCTCGGCGGTGCCGATCAGCGGGCGCTCGGCCTCGGCGAGAGCGGCCGCGGGCACCTGGGCGAGCTGCTCCGCGGTGGCTTTCTCGTTGCCTTCCATGTCCTTGCCGCCGCCGGCCAGGAGGTAGGGGGCCTTGGCGTGGGCGTGGTCGCGCAGGGACATGATCAGGAGCTTCGGCGAGAGGGGCTTGCCGGTGTTCCAGGCGGGGCACTGCGACTGGCAGCGGCCGCACTCGGTGCAGGTGGAGAAGTCCAGGATGCCCTTCCAGGAGAACTGCTCGACCTGGGAGACACCGAAGGTGTCGTCCTCGCCCGGATCCTCGAAATCGATCTCCTTGCCGCCCGACGTCATCGGCAGCAGCGCGCCGAGCGCGACAGCGCCGTCGGCGTTCCGCTTGAACCAGATGTTCGGGAAGCCCAGGAAACGGTGCCAGGCCACACCCATGTCCGTCTTGAGCGAGACCGTGATCATCCAGATGAAGGACGTCGCGATCTTGATCATGGCGACCAGGTAGGTCAGGTTCTGGATGGTGCTGAGGTCGAGGCCCTTCAGCGCGGCGATCAGCGGGTACGAGGCGAAGAAGCCGAGCTCCCAGCTGTCGACGCCGTGCTGCACCCCCTCCAGCGCGCGGAGCGTCATGATGCAGAGGCCGACGATGAGGATGACGGTCTCGACGAAGTACGCCTGGCCGGTGTTGGACCCGGAGAACCGGGACTTGCGGCCGGCTCCGCCCGGACGGTTCAGCTGCCGGATGACGATCAGGGTCAGGATGCCGACCGTCGTCATCAGGCCGAGGAACTCGGTGAAGACCTCGTAGGGCAGCCAGTCGCCGATGATCGGGATCAGCCAGTCGGCCTGGAAGAGCTGGCCGATGGCGTTGACGATCGTCAGCAACAGCGAGAAGAAGCCCACGGCGACGAACCAGTGCGCCACTCCGACGATGCCCCAGCGGTTCATCCTCGTGTGGCCGAGGAACTCCCTCGCCACCGTCACCGTGCGCTGCACGGGTTCGTCGGTACGGGTGCCGGCGGGGACGTTCTGACCGAGTCGCACGAAGCGGTAGATCTGCGCGATGGCTCGGACGAACAGCGCCGCGCCGACCACCATCAGAACCAGCGACACGATGATCGCGGCGAGTTGCATTTTGGGGGCTCCTCGAGCCTGCGAGAGCGGGGTCCGGTTACTACTGCCCACTACTACTGAGCGGTAACTTATTTAGTCTGTGCTGACACTATCCACTTATTCCGCCGTGCTGTAGCCGGGGTGCCGGTGATCTGTGTCGCTCAGGTATGCCTTGGTTCGGCGGGCCTTCCGTAGCTTCGCCCGCAGGGGGCCGCGTGCGGCTTCGGCCAGGATCGCCAGGTCGAGCACCACTCCATGGTGCTCTGCGTAGTGCTGGTCCAGCAGGGCGGGGTCGTCCCACGGCATGCCGGAGCGGGCGCGCACCTGCGCCAGCCCGGTCAGGCCCGGCCTCAGCTCCTGCCGCCACTGCCGGGCGCCGGGCCCCGCGGCCCGTGGGTCGCCCGGGGCCAGTGGGGCGGGTCCGACCAGGGACAGCTCGCCCCGTACGACGTGGGGGAGCCGGGAGAACAGGTCCAGCCGGAGCCTCCGGGTGCGCAGGGTGCGCAGTTCGAAGACCCGGCCGCCGAGGCCGGTCCGGCGTCGCAGGTCCCAGGCTCCGCCCGGGGTGTGCCGTGCGGTCAGGACGAGGGCCGCCACGGCGACGGCGGGGGCGGTCAGGACCAGCAGGACGGTGCCGAGGGCCAGGTCCAGTGCCCGTTCGGCCGTCGTGCGGGGGACGAAGCGGTCCGTCAGCCGCCCGGCCCGGTCGGCCAGGCCCGCCAGGCGTGCCGCGGGGCGGGAGGGGAAGTGGCTCCTGGTCGTCCCTGCCACTGTCCTGTACGGGGACGGGGACGAGGGCAGGGGCAGGTGGGGGCGCGGGGGCGGGTGATGTGGCTGCGCCTCGGGCGGATCCGGTTGCGTCGCGGTCGGCTCCGGCTGAGGTTCCGGCTCCGGTCGGGGTTGGGGCCGGGGCTGGAGTTCGGTCTGCCCGGGTTCCTGGGGGCGCTGGTTCCCGTGGTTCTGCTTCCGGTCGTTCTGCCGGTCGTTCTTCCGATCGTTCAGGGGCTTCTGGTTCTTCGTGTTCTTCTGCCGTACGCGCGGCTTCCTCGCGTTCTGCATCGCGCCCGCCCGGGGTTCGAGGTTCGATGGTGTGGCGATCCACGGTGAAACCTGCCGGTCGGTGACGGTTGCTACCGTCTCGCGGCAATTTGTGACAGAACGATCCCATGGTGGGACGGTGGGGTGGGGGGTGCGCGAGGGGTGTGGCGTGCGTCGGTGCGCTCGTGAGGCGGCCGTGGGGCGGCCCCGGGGCCGAGATGTGCTCCGGATAAGCACTTAAGTTGAGCCCGCCCGACTCAGGTCTGTTGACTCAGGGACCGGCGTCATGCATCCTTGAGTCAGATCCACTCAAGTAGTCAGTTGGAGGAATTGAAATGGCACGTGCGGTCGGCATCGACCTGGGCACGACTAACTCCGTCGTCAGCGTTCTCGAAGGCGGCGAGCCCACCGTCATCACCAACGCCGAAGGCGCCAGGACCACGCCGTCCGTCGTCGCCTTCGCCAAGAACGGCGAAGTGCTCGTCGGCGAGGTCGCCAAGCGCCAGGCGGTCACCAACGTCGACAGGACCATCCGCTCCGTCAAGCGCCACATGGGCACTGACTGGAAGATCGAGATCGACGGCAAGGGCTTCAACCCGCAGCAGATGAGCGCCTTCATCCTGCAGAAGCTGAAGCGTGACGCCGAGTCCTACCTGGGCGAGAAGGTGGCCGACGCGGTCATCACCGTCCCGGCGTACTTCAACGACTCCGAGCGTCAGGCGACCAAGGAGGCCGGTGAGATCGCGGGCCTGAACGTCCTGCGCATCGTCAACGAGCCCACCGCCGCCGCCCTGGCGTACGGCCTCGACAAGGACGACCAGACGATCCTCGTCTTCGACCTCGGTGGCGGCACCTTCGACGTGTCCCTCCTGGAGATCGGCGACGGCGTCGTCGAGGTGAAGGCCACCAACGGTGACAACCACCTCGGTGGTGACGACTGGGACCAGCGCGTCGTCGACTACCTGGTGAAGCAGTTCGCCAACGGGCACGGCGTGGACCTGTCCAAGGACAAGATGGCTCTCCAGCGTCTCCGCGAGGCCGCGGAGAAGGCGAAGATCGAGCTCTCGTCCTCGACCGAGACCACGATCAACCTGCCCTACATCACGGCGTCCGCCGAGGGCCCGCTGCACTTGGACGAGAAGCTCACGCGCTCGCAGTTCCAGCAGCTGACCTCGGACCTCCTGGACCGCTGCAAGACCCCGTTCCACAACGTCATCAAGGACGCGGGCATCCAGCTCTCCGAGATCGACCACGTCGTTCTCGTCGGTGGCTCGACCCGTATGCCGGCCGTCGCCGAGCTCGTCAAGGAGCTGACCGGTGGCCAGGACGCCAACAAGGGTGTGAACCCGGACGAGGTCGTCGCCATCGGCGCCTCGCTCCAGGCCGGTGTCCTCAAGGGCGAGGTCAAGGACGTCCTGCTCCTCGACGTCACCCCGCTGTCCCTCGGCATCGAGACCAAGGGAGGGATCATGACCAAGCTCATCGAGCGCAACACCACGATCCCGACCAAGCGTTCCGAGATCTTCACGACGGCCGAGGACAACCAGCCGTCCGTGCAGATCCAGGTCTACCAGGGCGAGCGCGAGATCGCGGCGTACAACAAGAAGCTCGGGATGTTCGAGCTGACCGGTCTGCCGCCGGCCCCGCGCGGTGTGCCGCAGATCGAGGTCGCCTTCGACATCGACGCCAACGGCATCATGCACGTCGCCGCCAAGGACCTCGGCACCGGCAAGGAGCAGAAGATGACCGTCACCGGCGGCTCCTCGCTGCCGAAGGACGAGGTCAACCGGATGCGCGAAGAGGCCGAGAAGTACGCGGAGGAGGACCACGCCCGCCGCGAGGCCGCCGAGTCGCGCAACCAGGGCGAGCAGCTCGTCTACCAGACGGAGAAGTTCCTCAAGGACAACGAGGACAAGGTCCCCGGTGACGTGAAGACGGAGGTGGAGACCGCTGTCGGCGAGCTGAAGGAGAAGCTCAAGGGCGAGGACTCCGCCGAGATCCGTACGGCCACCGAGAAGGTCGCGGCCGTCTCCCAGAAGCTGGGCCAGGCGATGTACGCCAACGCCCAGGCCGAGGGTGCCACCCCGGGCGCCGAGGCTCCGGGCGACGACCAGGCCAAGGCCGCCGACGACGACGTCGTCGACGCCGAGATCGTGGACGACGAGAAGGACACCAAGGGCGGTGCGGCGTGACCGAGGAGACTCCGGGCTTCGAGGAGAAGCCCGACGTCCCCTCCGGCGCCACCCCTGATGACGCCGAGCCGAAGGCTGCCGCCCCCTCCGAGGAGGAGGCGGCGGCCCCGGCCGGGGACACCGACCCGACCGTCGGTCTGACCGCGCAGCTGGACCAGGTACGCACCGCGCTCGGCGAGCGCACCACGGACCTCCAGCGGCTCCAGGCCGAGTACCAGAACTACCGTCGCCGCGTCGAGCGGGACCGGGTCACGGTCAAGGAGATCGCCGTCGCGAACCTCCTGTCCGAGCTCCTGCCCGTGCTCGACGACGTCGGCCGCGCGCGGGAACACGGCGAGCTGGTCGGCGGCTTCAAGTCGGTGGCCGAATCGATGGAGACCGTCGTCGCGAAGCTGGGCCTCCAGCAGTTCGGCAAGGAGGGCGAGCCCTTCGACCCGACGATCCACGAGGCCCTGATGCACAGCTACGCGCCGGACGTCACCGAGACGACCTGCGTGGCGATCCTGCAGCCGGGGTATCGCATCGGCGAGCGCACCATCCGCCCCGCGCGGGTGGCCGTCGCCGAGCCGCAGCCGGGCGCCACGCCCGCCGCGGCCAAGGAAGAGCAGACAGACGACGAGGAGAGCGGTGGCACCGAGGAGGTCTGACGGCAACCCGTCCGATCACCACGGTGCACACCGACCGGTCCGGCGGCCGGCCCACGGGCCGGCCGCTCGGCCGATCGTCCGGAAGGAGGGACGTCGATGAGCACGAAGGACTTCGTCGAGAAGGACTACTACAAGGTCCTCGGCGTCCCCAAGGACGCCACGGACGCCGAGGTCAAGAAGGCGTACCGGAAGCTCGCCCGCGAGTTCCACCCGGACGCCAACAAGGGCGACGCCAAGGCGGAGGAGCGCTTCAAGGATATCTCCGAGGCGAACGACATCCTCGGTGACCCCAAGAAGCGCAAGGAGTACGACGAGGCGCGCGCCCTCTTCGGCAACGGCGGCTTCCGTGCCGGTCCCGGTGGTGCGGGCGGCAACTTCAACTTCGACCTGGGCGACCTCTTCGGCGGGGGCGCCCCGGGCGGCGGTGGCGGACAGGGCGGCGCGGGCGGCGGCTTCGGCGGCGGGGGCGGTCTCGGCGACGTCTTCGGCGGGCTGTTCAACCGCGGCGGCACGGGCACCCGCGTCCAGCCGCGGCGCGGCCAGGACATCGAGTCCGAGGTGACGCTCAGCTTCACCGAGGCGGTCGACGGGGCCACGGTCCCGCTGCGGATGTCCAGCCAGGCGCCCTGCAAGGCGTGTTCCGGCACCGGGGACAAGAACGGCACCCCCAGGGTCTGCCCGACCTGTGTCGGCACCGGCCAGGTCTCGCGCGGCAGCGGCGGCGGCTTCTCGCTCACCGACCCCTGTGTGGACTGCAAGGGCCGGGGCCTCATCGCCCAGGACCCCTGCGACGTCTGCAAGGGCAGCGGCCGGGCGAAGTCGGCGCGCACCATGCAGGTGAGGATCCCGGCGGGCGTCTCCGACGGTCAGCGGATCCGGCTGCGCGGCAAGGGCGGTGCGGGCGAGCGCGGCGGTCCGGCCGGCGACCTCTATGTCGTCGTCCACGTCGACGCCCACCCGGTCTTCGGCCGCAAGGGCGACAACCTCACGGTCACCGTGCCCGTCACCTTCGTGGAGGCGACGCTCGGCGGCGAGGTGAAGGTCCCCACTCTCGGCGGCCCCCCGGTCACCCTGAAGCTTCCCGCCGGCACCCCCAACGGGCGTACGATGCGCGCCCGGGGCAAGGGCGCGGTGCGCAAGGACGGCACCCGTGGCGACCTCCTGGTCACCGTGGAGGTCGCGGTTCCCAGGGACCTGGGCCAGGAGGCCCGGGACGCCCTGGAGGCCTACCGGAAGGCGACCGCGGACGAGGACCCGCGGGCGGAACTGTTCCAGGCTGCGAAGGGAGCTTGAGATGGACGGCCGTCGACGCAATCCGTACCAGCTGACCGATGAGACGCCGGTGTACGTGATCTCGATCGCGGCCCAGCTCTCGGGTCTCCACCCGCAGACACTGCGCCAGTACGACCGCCTCGGCCTGGTCTCCCCGGACCGTACGGCCGGGCGCGGCCGGCGCTACTCCACCCGCGACATCGAGCTGCTGCGCACCGTGCAGCAGCTGTCGCAGGACGAGGGCATCAACCTCGCGGGCATCAAGCGGATCATCGAGCTGGAGAACCAGGTGGCAGCCCTCCAGCAGCGCGTCGCCGAGCTCTCGGCGGCGGTGGACGGCGCGGCGGTCGCCATGCAGCAGCGCGAGGCCCAGGTGCACGCCTCGTACCGCCGGGACCTGGTGCCCTACCAGGACGTGCAGCAGACCAGCGCGCTGGTGGTCTGGCGGCCGAAGCCGAAGCGGCCGACGGACTGAGGGCCGTCCCCCGGCGGGACCCTGGGTACGCCCACGGGGCCGGGAGAGCGTTCACGCGCTCTCCCGGCCCCGTGGCGTGTGCGGGCGGGCCCCGTTCCTACGGCAGGGCGGTGCTGACCGCGTCGACCGCCATCATCCACATCGGCTGGCCGCCGGTGCCGAACGCGGCGGCCAGGGCGTAGCCGATCGCCGCGTCGGTCGGCTCGACGGCGGCGTCGGCCCGCCATTCGGCGATCACCCGCCGGTCGCCGTCCGAGGAGAAGTCCCCGAGGTGGGTCCCGTCGCGGGTCAGCCGGCTGCTCGGGATCGAGTCGGGCACCAGCCGGTAGGACGTACCCGCGCAGCGGACGTCGACCCGGTAGGAGCGGCGGCGGAGCTTCCCCTTGCCGGGCGCGATCGTCGCGTCCCGGCCGTCCACGGTGAGTGTGAGGCGGTGGGGGTCGCGGGTGCCGATGGCGATGTGGTCGTCGATCGCGGCGCCGGGTGCGCGGGTGAGGGTGACGCGGGGGATTCCTTCGCCGCTCACGACGAGTATCTCGCCGTGCTCGCCGACGAGTTCGACCAGGATGTCCCCGTGGTGGTCGTCCTCGACGGCGGCGGGCAGGGGGGTGGTGTCGGTCATCTGGGCTTCGTGGTCCTTCTGTCGCGCGGAAGGTGTTCGTCAGGTCGGTCAGGACTGACGTAGGGGATTCTCTCGGGACGCGGGGGAGTCCGCCCGGCCCCGCGGCCGGGCGATCCGGCGGGTCAGTGGCTCTGGTCCAGGATTCCCGAACGTGCGATCAGATAGCCGAGTTGGGCGCGGCTGCTGCTCCCCAGGGCGGCGGAGAGTTTGGCCACGTGCGCACGGCAGGTCCGGACGTTCATGCCGAGCCGGCGGGCGATGGAATCGTCGACGTGTCCTTCGATGAGCAGTTGGGCGATGGAGCGCTGGACGCCGCTGATTCCCTGCGGCATCGGGTCGTACTTGACCTCTTCGAGAAGTGGCGCGGCACGGGTCCAGAGCTGCTCGAAGACCTTCACAAGATATTCGACGAGGCCGGGGTGGCGCAGTTCGAGGGCGACCTGGCGGTCGTCCTGCGCGGGGATGAAGGCGACCGTGCGATCGAAGACGATCAGGCGCTCTATGAGTTCCTCGAGGGTCCGGATCTCCACGTTGTCGTTGGCTATCCGCTCGGCGTAGGCCAGCGTGCTGGGGCTGTGGCGCACCGTGTGCTGGTAGAGGGTGCGGATGCGCACCCCGCGGTCGACGACCGAGAGCCCGCGTTCCAGGGATTTGCTGAGCTGGTCCTCATTCCGTCCGCCGCCCGGTTGGACGGTGAGCACCTCGGTCCGGCATTCCGTGGTCGCGAGATCGAGGGCGGCATTGATCCGGTTGACGCCCTCCAGCACGGTGATGGCATGCGTCATGGGCGGACCCTGGGCGCTGATGTCCATGAAAGGCTCGAAGGACTCGGTCAGTTCCATCGAATGCCGTCGGCGTTCCTGGATCTCGCGTTCTATGGGATGCAGGTGCTGGGCCAGCGCCGCTGACGGCGGCACCGGCCGGAGCCAGCCCGGGTCGTCCGGGTCGGGATGGAGCAACGCGAATTCCATCAGGCACGGAGCGGGTTCCAGTTCGGATCGGGCGATACGGCCGGACCGGAGCGCGGTGGCGTAAAGACGCCCCCCTGCTTCGCATAGTTCGGTGATCCCGTGAGGATGTGTCGTCTTTGTGTGGCTTGTGGTCATTTCTCCACCCCCCAGGTTCCTGAACATTCAGGAACATGATGCATCGACCCAGTGGTGTTCGCGTGCCCAGGTGGGACATCGTCTTAGGTGCGGGGGAGAAGAATCCACAAGTGAGGACGAAGCCGACTATGTACAAGCGAATGCTTCGCTCGGCGCTTGCCGCCTCGTTCGTCGCGGCCCTTGGACTCGGGCTGACGGGCGTCGGCGTCACGGGCGGCAGCGGCGAGGAAAAGGCTGTTCAGGCGGCAGCGCCCGGCGACATAGGCTGGATCGCGCCCGCCGCGGTCCCAGGTGACATCGGTTGGGTCACTCCGGCCCGCACGGACGCATGAGCACCCCGCCGGACGACCGCACCTTCCGGCGCGAGATGGCAACCGCCTATCGCTCAGGGTGGCATTTCATCGATCTGCTCACGGCCCTCCCCCGCCGTGGCGACTCGTTGATGGTCACCCTGTTCGGAGAGCCGATCGTCGTGGTGATGGAAGAGGACGAGGACGTCCGCGCCTATCGCTGCCTCCGTCGGCCTCGCGGGGCGCCGCAGCCGGTTCGCTGCGCCGTCAGGTACGGCATGATCTTCGTCAACCTCGATCAGCGGGACCACGAGCTGTTCGACGCGGAACCCCTTTCTGCCACCCCCCGCAGTGCCTGAGCGATTCCCCCGTCGTCACCTATCGCTCCGGCGCTCCCCCACACAGCGGCGCCACCGTGACCTGAACACGGTGGCGCCGTTGTGCTGTTCCCGTTCAGGGGCCGCTGTCCTCGTCCGCGGGGTCAGGCCTTGCCGAGCGCCCGGTCGAGGGTGATCTCGATGACGACCCGGGTCGGATTGACCCGCGGCGCGCGGCCGTAGCGCTCCTCGTGGCGGGCCTCCGCGTCCGCGACGGCCTCCGGTTCGGTGCGGATGACCGCGCGGCCCTCCAGGGTCGCCCAGCGGGCCCGGTCGATCTGACAGACGGCGACCCGGGCCCCGCCGGGGCCCGCGGCCCGGATGTGGGCGACCTTGCGGCTGCCGCCGTCGGTGATCACGCGCGCCACCCCGGCCCGGGGGTCGTACGTCACGCACACCGGCACCACGTGCGGCGTGCCGTCGGGGCGGGGTGTCGTCAGAGTGGACAGGTGGCTCTCGCGCCAGAACGCGACGTATGCGGGAGCGGGATCGTGTACGTCTGCCATGGAGGCAGCGTACGAGCACTCCCATCGGAGGCCCGCAGCGCGTGCGCGCATGCCCTTGAGTGGAATAGACTCAACTTTGTGTACGTTGATTAAGTCAACACAGGACACAGGCGCGACCCGCCAGCTGCGAGGAGGAGTAACCACACGTGGACGCCGAGCTGACCAACAAGAGCCGGGATGCCATCAACGCGGCCACCAGCAGGGCGGTGAAGGACGGGCACGCCGACCTCACGCCGGCGCACCTGCTGCTCGCGCTGCTGGGGGGCGAGGCCAACGAGAACATCATCGACCTGCTCGCCGCCGTCGAGGCCGACCAGGCCGCCGTACGGGCCGGGGCCGAGCGGCTGCTCGGGGGACTGCCCAGCGTCACCGGCTCCACCGTCGCCCCGCCGCAGCCCAACCGCGAGCTGCTCGCCGTCATCCAGGACGCCGCCCAGCGGGCCGAGGAGCTGGGCGACGACTACATTTCCACCGAGCACCTGCTGATCGGCATCGCCGCCAAGGGGGGCCGCGCCGGGGAGATCCTCGACGGGCAGGGCGCCGGCGCCAAGAAGCTGCTGGCCGCATTCGAGACGAGCAGGGGAGGGCGCCGAGTGACCACACCCGACCCCGAGGGCCAGTACAAGGCCCTGGAGAAGTTCGGCACCGACTTCACGGCCGCCGCGCGCGAGGGCAAGCTGGACCCGGTCATCGGCAGGGACCAGGAGATCCGCCGCGTCGTGCAGGTGCTGTCGCGCCGGACGAAGAACAACCCCGTTCTCATCGGCGAGCCCGGCGTGGGGAAGACCGCCGTCGTCGAGGGGCTCGCCCAGCGCATCGTCAAGGGCGATGTTCCCGAGAGCCTGAAGAACAAGCGGCTGGTCTCCCTGGACCTCGGCGCGATGGTCGCGGGCGCGAAGTACCGCGGCGAGTTCGAGGAGCGTCTGAAGACCGTCCTCTCCGAGATCAAGGAGAGCGACGGCCGGATCATCACCTTCATCGACGAGCTGCACACCGTCGTCGGCGCGGGCGCGGGCGGCGACTCCGCGATGGACGCGGGCAACATGCTCAAGCCGATGCTGGCCCGCGGCGAGCTGCGCATGGTCGGCGCGACGACGCTCGACGAGTACCGCGAGCGCATCGAGAAGGACCCCGCCCTCGAGCGCCGCTTCCAGCAGGTGCTGGTCGCCGAGCCCTCCGTCGAGGACACCATCGCGATCCTGCGCGGGCTCAAGGGCCGCTACGAGGCCCACCACAAGGTGCAGATCGCGGACTCGGCGCTGGTGGCCGCCGCCACCCTCTCCGACCGCTACATCACCTCCCGCTTCCTCCCGGACAAGGCCATCGACCTGGTCGACGAGGCCGCCTCCCGGCTCCGTATGGAGATCGACTCCTCGCCGCTGGAGATCGACGAACTCCAGCGCTCCGTCGACCGGTTGCGCATGGAGGAGCTGGCGCTGAAGAACGAGTCCGACGCCGCCTCCAAGCAGCGCCTGGAGAAGCTGCGCCGCGACCTCGCCGACAAGGAGGAGGAGCTGCGCGGCCTCAACGCCCGCTGGGAGAAGGAGAAGCAGGGCCTCAACCGGGTCGGTGAGCTCAAGGAGCGTCTCGACGAGCTGCGCGGCCAGGCCGAACGCGCCCAGCGCGACGGCGACTTCGACGCCGCCTCCAAGCTGCTGTACGGGGAGATCCCGGGGCTGGAGCGGGAGTTGGAGGAGGCGGCCGAGGCCGAGCAGGAGGCCTCCAAGGACACCATGGTCAAGGAGGAGGTCGGCCCGGACGACATCGCGGACGTCGTCGGCGCCTGGACCGGCATCCCGGCCGGACGGCTGCTGGAGGGCGAGACGCAGAAGCTGCTGCGGATGGAGAGCGAGCTGGGCAAGCGGCTGATCGGGCAGAGCGAGGCCGTGCAGGCCGTCTCCGACGCCGTACGCCGGACCAGGGCCGGGATCGCCGACCCCGACCGGCCCACCGGCTCGTTCCTCTTCCTCGGCCCCACCGGTGTCGGCAAGACCGAGCTGGCCAAGGCGCTCGCGGACTTCCTGTTCGACGACGAGCGGGCCATGATCCGCATCGACATGAGCGAGTACGGCGAGAAGCACAGCGTCGCCCGCCTCGTCGGAGCCCCGCCCGGTTACGTCGGTTACGAGGAGGGCGGCCAGCTCACCGAGGCCGTCCGCCGCCGCCCGTATAGCGTCGTGCTCCTGGACGAGGTCGAGAAGGCCCACCCCGAGGTCTTCGACATCCTGCTCCAGGTCCTCGACGACGGCCGGCTCACCGACGGCCAGGGCCGCACGGTCGACTTCCGCAACACCATCCTCGTCCTCACCTCCAACCTCGGCAGCCAGTTCCTGATGGATCCCCTGGTCAAGCCCGAGGTGAAGAAGGAGCAGGTGCTGGACGTGGTGCGGGCCTCGTTCAAGCCGGAGTTCGTCAACCGGCTCGACGACCTGGTGGTGTTCTCCGCCCTGTCCGGCGACGAGCTCGCGCACATCGCGGGGCTCCAGATCGACCGGCTCGCCAAGCGGCTGGCCGACCGCAGGCTCACCCTGGAGGTCTCGCCCGAGGCGCTGGCCTGGCTCGCCGAGAAGGGCAACGACCCGGCGTACGGGGCGCGGCCGCTGCGCCGGCTCATCCAGACGGCGATCGGCGACCGGCTCGCCAAGGAGATCCTGTCCGGCGAGGTCCGCGACGGTGACACCGTACGGGTGGACCGGGTCGAGGACGGGCTGGTCGTCGGCCCCGGCGCGTGACCACCGGTCACCGAGTGTCGCACTCTGTGGGCGAAGGCCCGGCGGATCCCGTCCTCACGCGCTGTCTGTCAGCTTGTGGCGGATAGCGGCCGCCGGGCTTGCCATGCCCCGCCCGCCATGGGAGAGGATGGCCGCAACCGCACGAAGGGAAATAACGGTGAGCATCGATCCGTCCTCGATTCCTAATTTCGGGGGCCAGCCCGAACCGCAGGCGGCAGGACCGGAGGGCCCCGTCGTCCCTGACCAGGACCTCGTCAAGCAGCTCCTCGAGCAGATGGAGCTGAAGTACGTCGTCGACGACGAGGGCGACCTCGCGGCGCCGTGGGAAGAGTTCCGGACGTACTTCATGTTCCGGGGCGAGGACGAGCAGCAGGTCTTCTCGGTCCGTACGTTCTACGACCGCCCCCACGCGCTCGACCAGCGTCCCGTCCTCCTGGACGCCATCGACGACTGGAACCGCCGCACCCTGTGGCCCAAGGTCTACACCCACGCCCACGAGGGCGAGGAGGGCGAGGCGGGTTCCGTCCGGCTGATCGGTGAGGCGCAGATGCTCATCGGCACCGGCGTCAGCCTGGAGCACTTCGTCTCCTCGACGGTCAGCTGGGTGCGCGCCTCGATCGAGTTCGACAAGTGGCTCGTCGAGCGCCTCGGCATCCAGCCCGCCGAGGGCAAGACGGACGACGTGGAGCCCGAGGGCGCCTAGTCCCCCCCAGCGATGGGAACGGCCCGGGAGACGGTCAGCACGACCGTCTCCCGGGCCGTCGCCGTGTTCAGCCGAGCCGCCCCAGCCGCTCCACCGCCTCCTCCAGCACGTCGTCCCGCTTGCAGAAGGTGAAGCGGACCTGGCGCCGCCCCGCCTCCGGATCGTCGTAGAAGACCGAGTTCGGCACGGCCGCGACCCCGCAGCGCTCGGGGAGCGCGCGGCAGAAGGCGTACGCGTCCTCGTCGCCGAACGGGGCGATGTCGGTGGTGATGAAGTAGGTCCCCTGCGGCTCGTACACCTGGAACCCGGCGGCGCGCAGGCCCTTCGCCAGCAGGTCCCGCTTGCGGTGCATGCCCTCGCGGAACCCGGTGAAGAAGGCGTCGGGCAGGGCGAGCGCCTCGGCGATCGCGTACTGGAACGGGCCCCCGCTCACGAAGGTCAGATACTGCTTCGCCGAGCGCACGGCGGCCACCAGCGGCGCGGCCCCGGTGACCCAGCCGATCTTCCACCCGGTGTACGAGAACGTCTTCCCCGACGAGGAGATGGAGACCGTGCGCTCGCGCATCCCGGGGAGGGCGGCGATCGGGTGGTGCGCCCCCGTGAAGACCAGGTGCTCGTACACCTCGTCGGTGACCACCAGCAGGTCGTGTTCCACCGCGAGGGCCGCGATCGTGGCCAGTTCGTCGGCGGTGAGCACCGTGCCGGTCGGGTTGTGCGGGGTGTTCAGGAGCAGCAGGCGGGTGCGCGGGGTGATCAGGGTGCGCAGTTCGTCGAGGTCGGGGCGGAAGGCGGGCGCCCGGAGGGTCAGCGGGACGCGGGTCGCGCCCGCCATCGCGATGCAGGCGGCGTACGAGTCGTAGTACGGCTCGAACGCGATGACCTCGTCGCCCGGTTCGAGGAGGGCGAGCAGGGAGGCCGCGATCGCCTCGGTGGCGCCGGTGGTCACCAGGACCTCGGTCTCCGGCGACCAGGTCAGGCCGTAGAAGCGCTCCTGGTGGGCGGCGACGGCGTTGCGCAGCTCCGGGACGCCGGGGCCCGGCGGGTACTGGTTGCCGTGCCCGGCGCGCAGCGCCCGGACCGCCGCCTCCCGGATCTCCTCGGGGCCGTCGGTGTCGGGGAACCCCTGGCCGAGGTTGATGGAGCCGGTCCGCACGGCCAGCGCCGACATCTCGGCGAAGATCGTCGTGCCGAACGCGGCGAGGCGGCGGTTGAGCAGCGGTCGTCCCTGTGTCATGCGTGCCATCCTGTGCCGAAGCTCTGGAGTTGCTCAAGTCTGCTTTGGCATGCGGGGGCCGGGGGAATCCCCCTGTCACACAACAACGGGGAAGCGACGGGGGACCTCGCTTCGGGGGAAGAAGGGCGGGTGGGGAGCATGGGCGTCTTCATCACGGTAGTGATCGTCGTGTCCGTCGTCGTCGCACTGCTGATCGTGCTGCGAGGGGTCTTCGGCGGGGGCGGCTCGTCGAAGAAGGGCGCCGGACGCCGGCGCTCCGCGAGCGGGGCCTCGGCCGGGGGAGCCGGCGGAGGCTGGTGGGTGGGCGGCGCCGACTCCGGCGGGCATACCGGCGGCGATTCCGGCGGGCACTCCGGGGGCCATTCCTGCGGCGGCGGTTCGTCCTGCGGTGGCGGTTCGTCGTGTGGCGGCGGTGGCGGCTGCGGCGGAGGCGGCAGCTGACCGGGCCGCGGTCGGCCGGGCCGTGGCCCGGTCACCGACAGTGATCTGACACCGGGCGTCCGGAGGGTGAACTCCCTCCGGACGCCTTTTCGTTGAGCGACGCGGACGTTTTCGCTTGAACAATTGAACCGTGGGGCCCCCGGGGGGATGGAAACCACGGCAAGTTGGTCGAAAACGCTGTGAGTGCGGCGTACTTCGTGATTCCCTCATGGAAGAGAACATTCAGCCCTCGGACCCCAGTTGGACCAGATCGGGCGCCCCCTCCTCCCACGCGCAGTCGTCAGGGGGTGTCCCGCTGTCCAGGTGTCCATGCGTGTTTGCGGAGCCCACCCATGCTCACCACCCTCCAGACGGCCTATTCCGATACCCGCGCCGCCGACCTGGCCTGGATGCTGGGGCGGGAGCCGCTGCCCGCCCTGGCGGTCCTCGACCTCCGGCTCGACGGCGCCGAACTCCAGTTGAGGCTGCTCGGCGCCTCCCACCAGGTCCTCCTCCAGGAGGACCGCGGCGTCTGCTCCGAGACCGTGGCCTGTATGCCCGGCAGCAGCACCCCCCTGCCCCTCGGCGTCGCGAAGCGGCTCGGGGACTGGGAGTACGAATTCGCCGCCCGCGTCGAGACCCTGACCCAGGGGCAGTTCGCCGGGCGGGCGCAAGAACTGCTCGCACTCGTGAGCGACCACCCGCACGGCCTGGCGGGCACCTTCCCCGGCAGCCCGTACGCCTTCACCGCGATGCTCGCCCAGCGCATCGAGGGCCAGGTGCGGTGGCGCACCTGGCACGCGTACCCGCAGGAAGGGCAGTTGGTGGTGACCCGGACCAGAGTGGGGGTGCGGATTCCCGCGCCCGCGGCCTGAGTGGCCAGGGCACTTACACCCGTGTGGGTGACAAGCCGCGACGGTGCAGTGACGTAGCGTTCGCGTCATGATCGACCAGCAGATGTCGCTGCGAGGGGGCGCGGCAGCACTTCCCGTACGTCCGAGGACCGGCCGGTTCCTCGTGCTGGCCTCGGTCTTCGTCTGCGCCGCCTGCGGCCTCGTCTACGAGCTCGAACTGGTCGCGCTCGCCTCCTATCTGATCGGTGACTCGGTCACCCAGGCCTCCGTCGTGCTCTCCGTGATGGTCTTCGCGATGGGCATCGGCTCCCTTCTCGCGAAACGTTTGCGCTGCCATGCCGCCGTCGGTTTCGGGATGATCGAGGCGGCCCTCGCCCTGATCGGCGGATCCTCGGCGCTGGTGCTCTACGCCTCGTTCGCCTGGCTCGGCGAGTCGCAGTACGCCCTGGTCGGGTTCTCGCTGGCGATCGGGGTGCTGATCGGCGCGGAGATCCCGCTGCTGATGACGCTGATCCAGCGCGTCGACCGGCAGGACGCGGGCGGGGCCGTCGCCGACCTGTTCGCCGCCGACTACGTGGGCGCGCTGGTCGGCGGGCTGGCGTTCCCCTTCCTGCTGCTGCCGGCGCTGGGGCAGTTGACCGGCGCGCTGTTCACCGGCGTGGTCAATGCGGCGGCGGGCGGCGCGCTGGTGCTGTGGCTGTTCCGGCGCGATCTCAGCTCCCGCTCCCGGTGGCTCCTCGTCCTGGTCAACGTCCTGGTGATCGCGGTCCTGGCCACCGCCACGGTGCTGGTCGACGACTTCGAGCGGGCGGCGCGGCGGGCGGTGTACGGGGACCAGGTGCGGGTCGCCGTGCAGACCGGGGTGCAGGAGGTCGTCCTGACCGGCGCCGACCGCGATTCCCTCGACCTCTATCTGGACGGCCGGCTTCGGGTCAGCGCCCGCGACGAGTACCGCTACCACGAGGCGCTGGTCCACCCCGCGATGAACGGGCCCCGCGCCCGCGTGCTCATCCTGGGCGGCGGCGACGGACTCGCCGCCCGCGAGGTGCTGCGCTATCCGGACGTCCGCTCGGTCACCCTCGTCGAGCTGGACCCCGGCGTCACCCGACTGGCCCGCACCGACCCCGCCCTCTCCGAGCTGAACGGCCACGCCTACCGCGACCCGCGCCTCACTGCGGTCGGCGCGGACGCGTTCCCCTGGCTCCGGGCCGACCGCGGCCGCTACGACGTGGTGATCTGCGACCTTCCGGATCCGGGCATCACCGCCAGTACGAAGCTGTATTCCGCCGAGTTCTACGGGCTGGTCGCGGAGGCCCTCGCGCCGGACGGGCGGCTCGTGGTGCACGCCGGGCCGCTGGGGACCCGGCCGCAGACCTTCTGGACGGTGGAGGCCTCGGTGCGCGCGGGGGGCCTGGCGACCCGCCCGTACCGCGTCACCGGCCGGTACGCGGGCTTCGCCGCGAGCCCGGACCGCGGCGGCGGTGCGGGGGAGCGGGAGGACTGGGGCTTCCTCCTCGCCGGACCGGGCAGGCCGCCGCGGCCCGCGCTGGCCGTCGGAGGCCCCGTACCGCGCTCGCTGGGGGACCGGGAGCTGCGTGAGGGGGCGCGGGCCGCGGACGACGCCCGGCTGCCGGGACAGGTCCCCTCGACGCTGATCCATCCGCGGTACTGGGAAGACGCGTGAGGCCGCCGGTGCGCGGTCATCGGGCCCTCGGCGGGCCGAAGCGCTGACGCGCGGGCCGCGGCCGATTAGGCTCGGCTTCCATGGAGCATGAGGTGTTCGTTCCGGTTCCCGTACCGACCCTGCGGCGCGCGCTGGCCGATCCCGTCCGGGTCGCCCGCTGCGTTCCCGGCCTCCAGCGGGACGCCGACGCGTCGGCGTCGCCCCTGGCGGGCCGGCTGAAGCTCCGGGCCGGCGGCCACACCATCACCTACCGGGGCGAGCTGCGGTTCACCGGCCCGGAGGACGGCGGCGGTTCGGACGGGCAGCGCTACGCGGTGACCGGGAAGGGCGTGGAGGCCCGGGGCACCGGTACGGTCGAGCTGGCCCTGACCCTCGGCCTCAGCGAGGCGGACGGCGGGACGACGCTCCTCTACAGCGGTACGGCGAGCGGGGACGGCCGGCTGGTCGAGCTGGAGGAGGGCGCGGCCCTCGCGGCCGCCCACCGGCTCCTGGACCGCTTCACCCAGCAGCTGGTGACGGAGTCACTGGCCGCGCCGGCCGAGGACGAGAGCGGTGCGGCGGGGGACGAGGGCGGCGCGGTGGTCGCCGAAGGGCTTGAGGGCGACGAGGACGAGGGCCCTTCCGCCGAAGCCGAAGCCGCAGTCGCAGCCGAAGTCGAAGCTGATGTCGACGCCGAAGTTGACGCCGACGTCGATCTTGAGCGTGATCTTGATGCGGGGGGTGACTCCGGGTCCGTGTTCGACTCGCCGGTGCCTCCGCCCTCGCTCGACCCCGTCGCCGGTGTGGAGTTCACCGTTCCGGACGAACCGCCCGCCGAGGCCGCGCACGCCCGCCGCACCATGATCGGCCGCAGTGCCGAGGAGGTCGACCACGCGCCCCCGCGCGGCCGCTACGCCCCCGTGCCCTCCCCGGAGGCGGGCGGTGCGAGCACCGCCCTGCGGTGGGTCGCCCCGGCCGCCGCCCTCGCGCTCGCCTCCGCCGTCGTGCTGGGCCGGGCGTTGCGACGCCGGAGGCCCTGAGCCGCCAGTAGGGTCGTCGGGTGAGCAGCGAACAGAACGTCAGGCTGACCGTCGGCGACGCCGAGTTGATCGTCGACCCCGGGCACGGCTGCCGGATCAGCAGCCTGCGGATCGGGGACGCCGAACTGCTCCGGCAGGGCGATCGGTACGGCTGTTTCCCGATGGTGCCGTGGTGCGGGCGCACCGCGAACGGGCGGTTCCGCAACGGCGACGCGCTCCACGAACTGCCGCTGAACTCCCCGCCGCACGCCATCCACGGCACCGGCCGGGACACCTCCTGGCACACCGCCCACGCGGACGGGGGCCAGGCGTCGTTCTACTACGACCTCGCCGACCCCTGGCCCTACCCCGGCCGGGTGACGCAGACCTTCGAGCTGACCGCGGACGCGCTGACGCTCGGCCTCGCCGTCGAGACGTACGGCAACTCCTTCCCGGCCCAGGCCGGCTGGCACCCCTGGTTCAACCGCGACCTGGGCGGTCAAAACGCCGAGCTCTCCTTCGACGCCGACTGGCAGGAGGAGCGCGGCGCGGACCATCTGCCCACCGGCCGGCGCATCGATCCGTTGCCCGGACCGTGGGACGACTGCTTCGGCATGCCCGACGGCGTGGACGTGAAGCTCACCTGGCCGGAGCAGCTGGAGCTGACCGTGAAGAGCCGCAGTCCCTGGGTGGTCGTCTACGACGAGCAGGACGAGGCCGTCTGTGTGGAGCCGCAGTCCGGGCCGCCCAACGGGCTGAACACCGCGCCCCGGCTGGTGACCCCGATCGACCCGCTGGAGCTGACGACGACCTGGAGCTGGGTGCGGCTCTGAGCCGGTGCCCGGGAGTGGGCCGGTGCGGCACCGCTTACCCTCGTGGACATGACTGACGTACGCGCTGACCTGCTCCAGCAGATCAAGGACAAGGCCGTGGTGCACGGCAAGGTGACCCTCTCCTCGGGTCTGGAAGCCGACTGGTACATCGACCTGCGCCGCATCACGCTGGACGGCACGGCCGCGCCGCTGGTCGGCCAGGTCATGCTCGACGCCACCGCCGAGCTGGACTACGACTGCGTCGGCGGGCTGACGCTCGGCGCCGACCCGGTCGCCACCTCGATGCTGCACGCCTCCGCCGCCCGCGGTGAGAGCCTGGACGCGTTCGTCGTCCGCAAGGCGCAGAAGGCGCACGGGATGCAGCGCCGGATCGAGGGCGCCGAGGTGAAGGGCCGCCGCTGCCTGGTCGTCGAGGACACCTCGACCACGGGCGGTTCGCCGCTGACCGCCGTCGAAGCGGTGCGCGAGGCGGGCGGCGAGGTCGTCGCCGTCGCCGTGATCGTGGAACGCGGGGCTGCCCCGGCCATCGCCGAGGCCGGTCTGCCGTATGTCCACGTCTACTCGGTGGCCGATCTCGACCTGGGCTGAGCCCCGGGCGGACGGTTTCACGTGAAACCGGGTCCGCCGAGTGGAGCCGGATGAGGAGTCTGGGAAGATGGGGGCGACGATGACGTCGCCCCCAGGTCAGGGACTCAAAGCCTGCACACCCGCACATCCCAAGGAGCGGTCAGATGCCCATCGCAACCCCCGAGGCGTACGCCGAGATGCTCGACCGGGCAAAGGCGGGCAAGTTCGCCTACCCGGCCATCAACGTGACCTCGTCCCAGACCCTGCACGCCGCCCTGCGCGGCTTCGCGGAGGCCGAGAGCGACGGCATCGTCCAGATCTCCACCGGTGGTGCGGAGTTCCTGGGCGGCCAGCACAACAAGGACATGGTCACGGGCGCGGTCGCCCTGGCCGAGTTCGCGCACATCGTCGCCGCGAAGTACGACGTCACCGTCGCGCTGCACACCGACCACTGCCCCAAGGACAAGCTGGACGGTTACGTACGTCCGCTGCTCGACGTCTCCGCGGAGCGCGTCGCCAAGGGTCTGAACCCGCTGTTCCAGTCCCACATGTGGGACGGCTCGGCCGAGACCCTCGCCGACAACCTGGCCATCGGCCAGGAGCTGCTGGCCAAGGCCGCCGCCGCCAAGATCATCCTTGAGGTCGAGATCACCCCGACCGGCGGTGAGGAGGACGGCGTCACGCACGAGATCAACGACGAGCTGTACACCACCGTCGACGACGCGCTGCGCACCGCCGAGGCGCTCGGCCTGGGCGAGAAGGGCCGCTACCTGCTGGCCGCCTCCTTCGGCAACGTCCACGGCGTCTACAAGCCGGGCAACGTCGTGCTCCGTCCCGAGCTGCTGAAGGACCTTCAGTCGGGCGTCTCCGAGAAGTACGGCAAGCCGGCCGGCAGCCAGCCGTTCGACTTCGTCTTCCACGGCGGTTCGGGCTCCACCGCCGAGGAGATCGCCACCGCGCTGGAGAACGGCGTCGTGAAGATGAACCTCGACACCGACACCCAGTACGCCTTCACCCGCCCGGTCGTGGACCACATGTTCCGCAACTACGCCGGTGTCCTGAAGGTCGACGGCGAGGTCGGCGACAAGAAGACCTACGACCCCCGCACCTGGGGCAAGGCCGCCGAGGCCGGCATGGCCAAGCGCGTCACCGAGGCCTGCGCGAACCTGCGCTCCACCGGTACGAAGCTGAAGTAGCCACGACCGAGTACGGACGTACGGTCGCGGGCCCGGCCCTCCCTCAGGGGGCCGGGCCCGTTGCCGTGCCGAGAGCCGAGCAAGGAGAGCTTGTTGTGGGTGCGCCCTACGATTTCGACGCCGTCATCGACCGCCGGGGCACCTGGTGCGTCCAGTGGGACGGGGTCGCCGACCGGTTCGGGGTCGACGGCCTGCTGCCGTTCACCATCTCCGACATGGACTTCGCCACGGCCCCCGAGGTGCTCGCCGCGCTGCGGGCCCGGCTGGAGCACGGAGTGTTCGGCTACACCAGCTGGCAGCAGGACGACTTCCGGTCGGCGATCGCCCACTGGTACGCCACCCGGTACGGCACCACGATCGACACCGGGCAGCTCGTCTACGGGCCGTCCGTGCTCAACCAGCTCTCCCAGCTTCTCCAGATGTGGACGGGGGAGGGGGACGGCGTCGTCGTCCACACCCCCACGTACGACGGTTTCCGCAAGGCCGTCACCGGGCTCGGGCGCGAGCTGCGCGGGGTGCCGGTGGGGGACGAGGAGGCGCTGGAGCGTGAGCTGTCCCGGCCCGATGCGAAGGTCCTGGTGCTGTGCTCGCCCCACAACCCGACCGGGCGGGTGTGGACGGCCGATGAGCTGGCCCGGACGGCGGAGCTCGCGGAGCGGCACGGGGTCGCGGTGATCAGCGACGAGATCCACGCGGACTTCGTGCACGAGGAGTGGGCGGGGCGCGGCCATGTGCCGTGGACGCGGGTGGCGGGCGCGGGGCGCTGGGCGCTCATCACCTCCGGGTCGAAGGCGTTCAACTTTCCCGCGCTCACCGGTTCGTACGGGCTGATCGGCGATCCGGCCGACCGGGCGGAGTACCTGCGGCGGATGGAGACGGCGGAGGGGCTGGCGTCTCCGGCCGTGCTGTCGCTGACCGCGCACATCGCGGCGTACCGGGAGGGTGCGGCGTGGCTGGACGCGGTGCGGGCGTATGTGGCGGGGAACCTGGCGCTCGTCGCGGAGCGGCTGGGCCGGGCCTTCCCGGAGCTGGGGTGGACGCCGCCGCAGGCCGGGTACCTGGCGTGGATCGACCTGCGGCCGCTGGGGGTCGACGAGGGGGCGTTGCAGCGGGTGCTGGTGGAGCGGGAGGGGGTGGCGATCATGGGGGGTTCCGTGTACGGGGCGCCGGGGTTCGTCCGGCTGAACGTGGGGTGTCCTCGGGAGAAGGTTGTGCGGGGGGTTGAGGCGTTGGTGCGGGGGGTGGGGGCCGTGCGGTAGGGGGTCCGGGGGCGGGGCCCCCGGGGCCCCGTTGCGGGGGGGGGGGGGGGGGGGGCCGGGCCGGCCCGCCCCCGCGCCCGCCCCCCCCGCCCCCCCCCCCCCCCGGGGGGGGCGGCGGGGGGGGGGGGGGGCGGGGGCGGGGGGGGGGGGGGGGGGGGGGGGGGGGGGGGGGGCCCCCCCCCCCCCCCGGCCCCGTTGCGGGGGCTCTGCCCCCGGACCCCCGCTCCTCAATCGCCGGAGGGGCTTGAGAGGTGGGCCCGCTCCTCAATCGCCGGAGGGGCTTAAGAGGTGGGCCCGCTCAATCGCCGGAGGGGCTTGAGAGGCGGGCCTGCTCCTCATGCGCCGGACAGGCTGGTCGTGTCTCGCCGGAAAGGCTGGGCTGGGGCAAGCTGCTCTCATGGCTGTTGTCCCCGCGCCCGGGGAGATCCGGGTCGCTTCTTCCGTCGGGCGTTGGGTCGTTCTGACCACCGTGCTCGGCTCCAGCATGGCGATGCTGGACTCCACGGTCATCAACGTGGCGCTGCCCCGCATCGGCGAGGACCTCGGCACCGACCTGGCCGCGCTCCAGTGGACCGTCAACGCGTACATGCTCACGCTCGCCGGGCTGATCCTCCTCGGTGGGGCGCTCGGGGACCGGTACGGGCGGCGGCGGGTGTTCGTGGTGGGGGTGGTGTGGTTCGCGCTGGCCTCGTTGCTCTGCGGGATCGCGCCGGACGCGGGGGTCCTCATCGCGGCGCGGGCCCTTCAGGGGGTGGGCGGGGCGCTGCTCACACCGGGGTCGCTGGCGCTCATCCAGGCGAGCTTCCATCCGGACGACCGGGCCCGCGCGGTGGGCCTGTGGTCCGGGTTCGGCGGGGTCGGGGCGGCGGTCGGGCCGTTCGTGGGCGGCTGGCTCGTCGACGGGCCCGGGTGGCGGTGGGTGTTCCTGCTCAACCTGCCGCTCGCCGCGATCTGCGTACCCGTCGCCCTCCGGCACGTACCGGAGTCGCGGGATCCGGCGGCGCACGGCCGGTTCGACGTGCTGGGGGCCGCGCTCGGGGCGTTCGCGCTGGCCGGGGTGACGTATGCGCTGATCGAGGCCCCGGGGCGGGGCGCGTCGCCGCTGGTGATCGGGTCGGCGCTCGGCGGAGTGCTCCTCGGAGTGGCGTTCGTGCAGGTCGAGCGGCGGCGGGCGGATCCGATGCTGCCGCCGTCGATCTTCCGCTCCCGGCTGTTCACCTCGGTCAACCTGGTGACCTTCTGCGTCTACGCGGCCCTCGGCGGCTTCTTCTTCCTCTCCGCGATCCAGCTCCAGGTCGTCGCCGGGTACTCCGCGCTGGGGGCCGGTACCGCGCTGCTGCCGACCACGGTGCTCATGCTGCTCTTCTCCGCGTCGGCCGGGGAGCTGGGGCGGCGGATCGGGCCCCGCATCCCCCTCACCGTGGGGCCGCTGCTGGCCGCCGCCGGGATGCTCCTGATGCTGCGGGTGGGGCCCGGCACCCCGTCCGTCGGTTCGTACGTCAGTGAGGTGCTGCCCGCCGTGCTGGTGCTCGGGGCCGGTCTCGTCGTGGTCGTCGCCCCGCTCACCGCGACGGTCCTGGCCGCCGTGGACGCCGGGCGGGCCGGGCTGGCCAGCGGCATCAACAACGCGGCCGCGCGGGCCGCCGGCCTCATCGCGGTGGCCGCCCTGCCGCTGCTCGCCGGGATGGGGCCCGAGGCGTACCGGGACGCGGGCGAGTTCGCCTCGACCTTCCGGCGGGCGATGCCGATGTGCGCCGGGCTGCTGGTGGCGGGCGCGGTCATCGCCTGGTGGACGGTGCGCCGCCCGGCCGCCGCCGCCCGGGGCGAGCGGCCCGAGTGCGCGGTGCACTGCGGGGTCGTCGCCCCACCGCTGGAGCCGGAGCGCCGGCCGGGCGCCGAGCGGTGACGTACGCGTCCGGCCGGGCCCCGCGGCCCGTGTGAACGGGCTGTGCCGCGAGCCCGGGGTGTGGTGCGGCCGGGCCGTCGTGGCAGGCACACTTGAGCCATGTCCATCCACGAGAACCTGCTCGGGGGCCCCGCCCCGACCCACCTCCCCGACGATCCCGAGCCGCGCGAGCTGCTCGCCGCCGGCACCCCGCCCGCCGAGGTCGCCGCGAAGTACCCCACCTCCTCGCTCGCCTGGGCGCAGCTCGCCGACGAGGCGTACGAGGGCGGCCGGGTCGTCGAGTCGTACGCGTACGCCCGCACCGGTTACCACCGCGGCCTCGACTCCCTGCGCCGGGCCGGCTGGAAGGGCCACGGCCCCGTCCCGTTCGAGCACGAGCCGAACCGCGGCTTCCTGCGCGCCCTGCACGCCCTGGCGCGGGCCGCCGGGTCGATCGGGGAGACCGAGGAGCACGAGCGCTGCTCGACGTTCCTGCGGGACTCCTCGCCGACCGCCGCCGACATCCTGAGCTGACTTCCCGGCCCCTCCCCGCCCCGGTGCGCCGGGCGGGGAGGCGCGGAGGCCCTCGCTCCGGACCCGGCTCCCTGATTCCGGCCCGGTCCGAACGAAGGCTCTAGTATGCGAGGCAGGGGACCGGAGCCCATCACCTCATGGAAGGGGCGGACCGCTACCCGGAAGCTCGTGTCGAGGAGACAGCGATGTCGACGAATCACCCCGGCCCCGAAGCCACCGGTGCGGACACCCCGCACCTGGACTTCGCGGGAACGACCCCGTACGAGGACTATGTCCAGGCGGACGTCCTGACCCACCTCCAGCACCTGCGCTCGGACGATCCCGGCGAGATGGTCTTCCTGGTCACCACCCAGGTCATGGAGCTGTGGTTCACGGTCATCGTCCATGAGTGGGAGACCGCGACCCGCGCCCTGCGCGAGGACCGCATACCCGTCGCGCGCGATGCCCTGAAGCGTTCGCTGCGTGAGCTGGAGGCGCTCAACGAGTCCTGGCGGCCGCTGGCCGGACTCACCCCCGCCCAGTTCAACTCCTACCGGGGATCCCTCGGCGAGGGATCCGGATTCCAGTCCGCCATGTACCGGCGGATGGAGTTCCTGCTCGGCGACAAGTCCGCCTCGATGCTGGTGCCGCACCGGGGCGCGCCCCGCGTGTACGCCGAGCTGGAGAAGGCGCTCGGCGAGCCCAGCCTGTACGACGAGACCCTCGCCCTGCTCGCCCGGCGCGGATACGCCGTTCCCGAGGCGGTCACCGGCCGGGACCTGACCCAGCGGTACGTGCCGTCGCCCGAGGTCGAGGCCGTGTGGGCGGAGATCTACGCCTCCGACGACCAGAACGACGAGCTGGTACGTCTCGGCGAGGTGCTCACCGACGTCGGTGAGCTCGTCTGGCGCTGGCGCAACGACCACCTCGTCGCCACCCGGCGCGCGATGGGCTCCAAGACCGGCACCGGCGGCTCCGCCGGGGTGGCCTGGCTGGAGAAGCGCGCCACGAAGAACGTGTTCCCGGAGCTGTGGACGGCGCGCAGCCATGTCTGAGACCACCCGCGACGACCTTGTCGAGCGGGCGCTGAAGCTCGACGCCGCCGACCCGCTCGCCGACCGGCGGGGGCTGTTCGCCCTCGACGAGGGGGTCTACCTCGACGGCAACTCGCTGGGCGCGCTGCCCGTCCACGTCCCCGCCCGGGTACGGGACGTCCTCACCCGGCAGTGGGGCGAGCTGCGCATCCGGTCCTGGGACGAGAGCGGCTGGTGGACCGCGCCCGAGCGGATCGGTGACCGGATCGCCCCGCTCGTCGGGGCCTCCCCGGGGCAGATCGTCGTCGGTGACTCGACGAGCGTGAACGTCTTCAAGGCCGTCGTCGCCGCGAGCCGGCTCGCGGGCGGGGGACGTGACGAGATCCTGGTTGACGCGACGACCTTTCCCACGGACGGGTACATCGCCTCCTCCGCCGCCCGGCTGACCGGTCACCGGATCGTGCCCGTCGCACCGGCCGACGTCCCGGCCGCGCTCGGCCCGCGTACCGCCGCCGTGCTGCTCAACCATGTCGACTACCGCTCCGGCCGGCTGCACGACCTGCCCGGACTGACCGCCGCCGTCCACGCGGCGGGCGCGGTCGCGGTCTGGGACCTCTGCCACAGTGCCGGCGCGCTGCCGGTCGGGCTGGACGAGCACGGGGTGGACCTGGCGGTCGGCTGCACCTACAAGTACCTGAACGGCGGCCCCGGTTCGCCCGCGTTCCTGTACGTCGCCGAACGCCACCAGGACGCCTTCGACTCACCGCTGCCGGGCTGGAACTCGCACGCCGACCCGTTCGGGATGACCCCCGACTACGCCCCGGGGGAGGGTCCCGTACGGGGCCGGGTCGGCACGCCCGACATCGTCTCCATGCTGACGCTGGAAGCGGCGCTGGACGTGTGGGAGGGGGTGTCCGTCGACCTGGTGCGGGCCAAGTCCCTCGCGCTGACGGACTTCTTCCTGGAGTGCGTCGAGGCCTACGTGCCGCAGGGTCGGGTCGTCCCCGTCACCCCGGCCGCGCACGCGGAGCGCGGCAGTCAGGTCGCCCTGCGCTGCGAGGACGCGGAGCCCGTGATGCGCCGGCTGATCGAGCGGGGCGTCGTCGGCGACCTGCGGCGGCCGGACGTGCTGCGGTTCGGCTTCACCCCGTTGTACGTGGGATTCGCCGACGTGGAACGGGCGGCGCGGATCCTCGCCGAGGTGCTCGCCGGGGAACCCGCTTCCTGACAGTTCGTCAACAGGGGTTCGGGCGGGCGGGGACGGTGCCGAGTGCTGGTACCGTCCCCGCAGGTCAACCCAGTTGGGACAGAGCACAGGCATAGGCCACGGGCAGAGGACGGTTGAGCACCATGTCGGATTCCCCGGGTTCCCCGGATTCTGCCGCGCGTGATCGGGACGCGGTCGAGAGCGCATCGGCGTTCGCCCATCCCGCCGTCGCCCCCGACCGGTCCGCCGCCTACGGGGACCACCCCGACCAGGTCGTCGACTTCTACGCGCCGCGCGACGGCCGCACCGGCGCCCCGCTCGTCGTCCTCCTGCACGGCGGCGCCTGGCGGGCCCCGTACGACCGGGCCCATGTCTCCCCGCTCGCGGACTTCCTGGCCCGCCGGGGCTTCGCCGTGGCGAGCGTGGAGTACCGGCGCGGCGGTGACGACATCCCGCAGCAGCGCGGCGGCGAGGAGGGCGCCCGGCCGGCCGGTGCGGGCCCCGTCGCGGGGCGCTGGCCGGAGACCCTCGACGACGTGGCCGCGGCCCTGGACGCCCTGCCCGCGCTGGCCGCCCGTGAGCTGCCGGGGGCCGATGTGCGGCGGATCGTGGTCACCGGGCACTCGGCGGGCGGGCACCTCGCCCTGTGGGCGGCGGCGCGGCACGTCCTGCCCGAGGGCTCGCCGTGGCGGCTGCCCGCCCCGCCGCCGCTGCGCGGGGTCGTCGCGCTCGCCCCGATCGCGGACTTCGGCACGGCGATCGAGCTGGGGGTGTGCGACGGTGCGGTCGCCCAACTCCTGGGCGGCGAAGGCGACGTCGGGGAACGGGCGGCACAGGCCGACCCCGGGGTGCTGCTGCCGACCGGCATCGCCACCGCGATCGTGCAGGGCGTCGAGGACATCGTCGTCCCGCAGGCCGTCTCCGAGGCGTACGTCGACGCCGCGGCCAAGTCCGGCGAGACGGTCGGGCTGACGCTGCTCGGCGGCGTCGGGCACTTCCCGCTGATCGATCCGGCCGCCGACGCCTGCGCGGTCGTGGCCGAGGAGATCACCCAGCTCGCCTGGTGAACCCCCGCCCCCCGGGGTGCCGGTCCCCGCGGGCCCGGTTGCGGACGGAAGGTGTCCGCAAGGGTCTCTACGTTGGTTCTGTTGCCGCTCACACGGAGTCGGAACCGACGAAGGAGACCCTCATGACGATCCTGGTGACCGGAGCCACGGGAACGGTCGGCCGCCGCGTGGTCGAGCAGCTGCTGGAGCGCGGCGAGCGGGTCCGGGCCCTGACCCGGGACCCGGCGCGGGCCGAGTTCCCGGCCGGGGTCGACGTCGTCCGCGGTGACCTCACGGACCCGGCGTCGCTGGTCCCGGCGCTGGACGGGGTGACCGGGCTGCACCTCATCACCTTCGGCGGAGCGTACTTCGCCCCGCTGGAGACCGGCCCGGAGATCCTCGCCCTGGCCGGGAAGGCGGGCGTACGCCGGGTGACCGTCCTGCACGGCGGCGAGGGCACCCCGATGGAGACGGCCGTGCGCGCGAGCGAGCTCGCCTGGACCGTCGTGATGCCGGTGGAGTTCATGGCGAACGCCCTGGAGTGGGCGCCCGGCATCACGGGCGAGGGCGTGGTGCGCGAGCCGTTCGTCGGCCGGCTGAGCGCGATGGTCCACGAGGCGGACATCGGGGCGGTGGCCGCCGCGGCCCTCACCGAGGACGGCCACGGCGGCCGGGCCTACCTGGTCACCGGCCCGCAGGTGCTGACCGTCGGCGACAGGACGGCGGCCATCGCGGCGGCGCGGGGCGCGGCCGTGGAGCTGGTCGAGCTGACCGAGGAGCAGGCGCTGGAGACCTGGCGGGGCCGGGGCATGCCGGAGGACGTGATCGCGTTCCTGATCGACGTCTACCGGAACACCCCGCCGGAGGGCCGGACCGTGACCGACACGGTGGAGAAGGTCACCGGGCGTCCGGCGCGGACCTTCGCGCAGTGGGCCGGGGAGCACGCGGACCACTTCCGCGCGGGGGCCTGAGCGACGCCCTCGCCCGGGGGCCCGACCGGGCCCCCGCCAGGGGTTTTCCGGTCCCCGGGGCGGCACGGCGGAGGCGGGTAGTCCTTGAGGCGGATACGCCGGAATCCGTAGTGATGCTGACGACCCGCCGTCCGCCGCCGCCTACCGTGGAGGCGTGACCGAGACCCAGACAAAGACCAGTGGCCCGGAGTTCCGGGCAGCCGCAGGGGCGTTGGACGGCCTGCGGGAGGACCTCTTCCGCCAGGTGCTCGCCTACCGGCCCCTGCCGCCGCTGAACCCCGACGGACGGCTCGTCCGGCGGCTGCCCGAGGGGATGCGCCGGGTCGTCGTCTGGACCCCGCACGCCCTGGTGCTGTTCGCCGCCTTCCTCGTGATGATGGCCGGCTTCGCCGAGTGGCGGTTCCGCCTGCTGATGGGCCTGGTGCCCGCGATCGCGGTGGCGATGACCCTCGTCCGGCCGGTCGCCGCGTTCTGGGGCTCGATGCTGGCGACCGTCCTCTGCGGGGTCCTGGGCAACGACGGGCTGTGGGGGCCGAGCGCCTTCGCGGCGCAGGTGGTGGTCATGGTGGTGGTGGCCGCCCGCACCCGGCCCCGTACGGCCGCCTGGATGTGGCTGCTGACCCTGCTGTTCGGGATGATGCTGGAGGGCGGCGACCCGTCCATCACGGCACCCCTGGCGACGCTCTCCGCCTTCGCGCTGCTCGTCGTCGCCGTGGTCCAGATCCGGCGCGACGCCGAGCACGAGGTCACCGTGCAGCGCACCGTCACCGCCGTCGAGCGCGACCGGCGCACCCTGCTGGAGGAGCGCACCACCATCGCCCGGGAGCTGCACGACGTGGTGGCCCACCACATGTCGGTCGTCGCGATCCAGGCCGAGGCCGCCCCCTACCGGGTCGAGAACCCGCCGCCCGAGCTGGAGCAGGCCTTCGTCACCATCCGGGAGAACGCCGTGGCCGCCCTCACCGAGCTGCGCCGCGTCCTCGGGGTCGTACGGGCGGAGGACTACGAGGCCCCGGACGCCCCGCAGCCCACCCTCGCCGCCCTCGACGGGCTCCTGGACAACGTCCGCGAGACGGGTCTGGAGACCGAGAAGGTGATCACCGGGGCCGTCCGCGAGCTGCCGCAGGGCGTCGAGCTGTCGGCGTACCGGATAGTCCAGGAGGCCCTGAGCAACAGCCTGCGGCACGCGCCGGGCGCCTCCGCCCGGGTCGAGCTCGGCTATGTCCTCGGCGGGCTGGGGCTGCGGGTGGTCAACGGACCCCCACGGGGCCTGGTCAAGCCCTCGCCCGGGGCCGGGCACGGGATCACCGGGATGCGGGAGCGCGTCGCGATGCTGAACGGCGAGATGACGGCCGGCACGACGGCGGACGGCGGGTACGAGATCGCCGTCTTCCTGCCCGTGCCGCCGTCCCAGGAGCCGGAGGCACGGGACGCGGCGGCCGGCGCCGAGACGGCCGTCATCGAACGGGACGGCAGCGCATGAGCGACACCGACATCCGGGTCCTGATCGTCGACGACCAGATGATGGTCCGCGAGGGCTTCTCGGTCCTGCTCAACGCGATGCCGGGGATCACCGTGGTGGGAGAGGCGGTGGACGGGCGGCAGGCCCTCGCCCAGGTCGCCGCCCTGCGCCCGGACGTCGTCCTGATGGACATCCGCATGCCGGAGATGAACGGCATCGAGGCGACCCGCGAGATCGTCGCGCAGGACGCCGACGCGAAGGTGCTGGTGCTGACGACCTTCGACCTCGACGAGTACGTCTACCAGGCGCTGCGGGCCGGGGCCTCGGGCTTCCTCCTCAAGGACGCCTCCGCCCGGCAGCTCGCCGACGGGGTACGGGTGGTGGCCTCGGGCGAGGCGCTGCTCGCCCCGACGGTGACCCGGCGGCTGATCACCGAGTTCTCCAAGCTCGCGGAGACCCCGCGCCCGCCCGCCCTGGCCCGGATCGGCGATCTCACCGAGCGCGAGACGGAGGTGCTCGTCCTGATCGCGCAGGGGCTCTCCAACGCGGAGATCGCCTCGCACCTGATCGTCGCCGAGTCCACGATCAAGACGCATGTGAGCCGCATCCTGGTGAAGCTGGGGCTGCGCGACCGGACCCAGGCGGCGGTGTTCGCGTACGAGGCGCGGCTGGTCACGCCGGGGTAGGGGATCCCCGGCGGCGCGGTCGGGCGGCGTACGCGCACAGCTTCGCCGCACCCCTTGCGGCGCGGGCGGACACGGGTAGCGTCGGGTCATGCACGTGTCCTTCGACCCCTGGTCGCCCGCGTTCGTCGCCGATCCCTACCCCGCCTACGCCGCGCTGCGCGCCACCGGCCGGGCGCACTGGTTCGAGCCGACGGGGCAGTGGCTGATCCCGCACCACTCCGACGTCTCGGCCCTGCTGCGCGACCGGCGGCTGGGCCGTACGTATCTGCACCGCTTCAGCCACGAGGAGTTCGGCCGCACCCCGCCGCCCGCCGCGCACGAGCCGTTCACCACGCTCAACGGGCAGGGCATCCTCGATCTGGAGGCCCCCGACCATCCCCGGATCCGGCGGCTGATCTCCAAGGCGTTCACCCCGCGCACGGTCGAGGGCCTCGCCCCGACCGTCCGGCGGCTGGCGGCCGAGCTGGTCGACGCCTTCGTGGCCAAGGGCGGCGGCGATCTCCTCGCGGAGGTCGCGGAACCGCTGCCGGTCGCCGTGATCGCGGAGATGCTGGGCGTCCCGGAGGCGGACCGGGGCCTGCTGCGGCCCTGGTCGGCGGCGATCTGCGGGATGTTCGAGCTGAACCCCTCCGAGGCCACGGCGGAGGCCGCCGTCCGTGCCTCCGTCGAGTTCTCCGGGTATCTGCGCGGGCTCATCGCCGAGCGGCGCGCGCACCCCGGAGCGGACCTGGTCTCGGCCCTGATCGCCGCCCACGACGAGGGCGAGCGGCTGACCGAGCAGGAGATGATCTCGACCTGTGTGCTGCTGCTGAACGCGGGCCACGAGGCGACGGTGAACACCACGGTCAACGGCTGGCGCACGCTCTTCCACCACCCGGAGCAGCTGGCCGCCCTGCGCGCCGACCCCGGGCTGCTGCCCGGCGCGATCGAGGAGGTCCTGCGCTACGACACCCCGTTGCAGATGTTCGAGCGGTGGGTGCTGGACGACATCGAGATCGACGGCCAGGTGATCGGCCGGGGTGCGGAGGTGGCGCTGCTGTTCGGCTCGGCCAACCGGGACCCGGAGCGGTTCGCGCGGCCGGACACGCTGGACCTGGCCCGGCCGGACAACCCGCACGTCACCTTCGGCGCGGGCATCCACTTCTGCCTGGGCGCCCCGCTGGCCCGGCTGGAGCTGGCCGCCTCCTTCGGGGAGCTGCTCCGCAAGGCGCCCGCGCTGCGGATGACGGCCGAGCCGGAGTGGCAGCCGGGGTATGTCATCCGGGGGCTGAAGGAGCTGCGGGCGGAGGTGTAGGGGCCGCGACTGCGGGTCTCAGCAGGGCTGCCGGCCGGAGCACTCCGGCCTCGGCGGGCCCTCCAGCGCGTCGAGGCCGTATCCGGTCGCGGCGAGCACCGCCACGGCCGCGACGAGGCCGAGCGCCCACCGCCACCGGCCGCGGACCAGGGACAGGACGGCCAGCGCCGCCGCGATCCCGCCGAGGACCATGAGGGGCAGGCCGAACCAGACCACGTCCCAGTTCGTGGCCCCCTCGAAGCCGTCGACGAGGCCGTCCTTGCCGTAGGGGGCCCAGAGCGCGATGCCGGCGAGGGCGCCGGTGAAGGCGGTCAGGCAGCCGGCCGTTCCGAGGAGGGCTTCGCGCCGCGGGTTCTGGGTGTCCATGCCCGGGGGGACGCGGCGGGGTGCGGGCGCGGTTCCGGGGGGCCCGCCCGGAGCCTCGCGCCCCGGGAGGAGGGCGTCACGTCAGCGGGTAGGACGACCTGCCGGACACCTCGTCGATCTCCCCGTGCGCCTTGGTCAGCAGTTTCATGGCCAGCTCGTTGAGCGCCCTGGCCCCCGCGATCTCCTCGCCGACCCGCTGTTGGTCGGAGTCGGAGGGATGGCGGCTCGCGTAGCCGTGGGCGCGTATCTCCGTTCCGTCGGAGAGGCGGACGAGGGCCGCCGCGCGGGTGCGGTGGGTGTCCTCCTCGAAGGCGAGGTCGATGTGCCATCCGACAGCGATTCTGGTCATGACGAACACCTCCGGGACGTTCCGGGCGTCTGTTACCAGCGTGCGCCCGCCGCCCCGTCCGCGCTCGCCGGGCCCGGCAGCATCAGCCCCCAGGCGCCCGCCCGGACCGTCCAGGTCCGGGTGCGCACCGGCCCCCCGGTCTGTATGTCCGCCCGGTAGCGGAAGTCCGCGCCGGAGACCGTGACGGCCTTGGCCTCCGCCGTGACGTCCTCGCCCGCTGCGGTGCGCACGACGACGTCGGCCAGGCCGCCGCCGCCCTGGGAGGTCACCGAGATGCCCCGCACCGGCGTGTCCAGGTCGCTCAGGAGCACCCCGTCCGCCTCGATGCGCAGGCGGTGCGTGCCCGGGTGCGCGGCGGCGGCGACCGGGGCCGGGCGGACCAGGGACGTCATCAGCGAGCGGCAGGTGTCCCAGACGGCCGTGACGCCCGATTGCGGTCCGGCGCCGGGCGGCTGCACCGGGGCGGGGATGCGCAGGCGGCCCAGGACGACGCCGTCGCTGTCGTCGACCAGGAGGTCCAGCCGGCGCGCGGCGCCGTCCAGCGCGGTCCGTGCCGCGGCCACCGCGCCCCGGGGGACGCCGAGGGCGTGGGCCACCTCCAGGGCGTGCGCCGCGCCCACGGGGATCAGGGAGAGGACGCCATCGGCCAGCTCCCTCTCACGGTGCAGCTGGGCCACCGCGCGCAGCAGTGCGTGATCGTCGCCGACCACCACGGGCCGGCGCGAACCCCGCCGGGACAGGGCCCGCGCGAACTCCTCGGGGGTGTCCGGAAGGCAGATCTTGGCGTGCGAACCGGCGCTCAGCACGTCCTTGGCGATACGGACGGACTCGCCGTCGGTCCGGCGGGCGACCGGGTCGATGACCACCAGGAGCTGGTCGTCGCCGTCGCCGGGGGGCTCTGCAGCCGACACCTCGGTCCTTCCTCGGGTAGCATCTTGGTGCAAGAGCCCCTTGCGCTATTGCGCCAGGGGCTTCGTCTATTCCGGGGCACCCGGTTCGACGGCTCAGGCTTTGCCGTACATCGTCGTGCGGCAGGTACGACCTTTACGTACGCCCCCTGACCTTGGACATGCCCCGCCCGGAAGGGGTGTACGCCTGTGCCCGCACTTGTGCTGCTCGGTGCTCAGTGGGGTGACGAGGGCAAGGGGAAGGCCACCGACCTCCTCGGTGGATCCGTGGACTATGTGGTGCGTTACCAAGGCGGCAACAACGCCGGTCACACGGTCGTCGTAGGCGACCAGAAGTACGCACTGCATCTCCTCCCGTCCGGAATCCTGTCGCCGGGGTGTACCCCGGTCATCGGGAACGGTGTCGTGGTCGACCCGGCGGTCCTGCTCTCCGAGCTGAGCGGTCTGAACGAGCGAGGCGTCGACACGTCCAAGCTTCTGATCAGCGGCAACGCTCATTTGATCACTCCGTACAACGTCACGCTCGACAAGGTGACCGAGCGCTTCCTGGGGAAGCGCAAGATCGGCACGACGGGCCGGGGCATCGGTCCGACGTACGCCGACAAGATCAACCGGGTGGGGATCCGCGTCCAGGACCTCTACGACGAGTCGATCCTGGAGCAGAAGGTGGAGGCGGCCCTGGAGCAGAAGAACCAGCTCCTGGCCAAGGTCTTCAACCGGCGGGCCATCGAGGCCGGCAAGGTCGTCGAGGACATGCTCCAGTACGCGGAGCAGATCAAGCCGTTCGTCGCCGACACGACCTTGATCCTGAACGATGCCATCGACGAGGGCAAGGTCGTCCTCTTCGAGGGCGGCCAGGGCACCCTGCTCGACGTCGACCACGGCACGTATCCCTTCGTCACCTCGTCGAACCCGACCGCGGGCGGCGCCTGCACCGGCGCCGGCGTCGGCCCGACGAAGATCAGCCGCGTCATCGGCATCCTCAAGGCCTATACGACGCGGGTCGGGGCCGGTCCGTTCCCCACCGAGCTCCACGACGAGGACGGCGAGGCGCTGCGGCGCATCGGCGGCGAGCGCGGTGTCACCACCGGCCGTGACCGTCGCTGCGGCTGGTTCGACGCCCCGATCGCGCGGTATGCGACCCGGGTCAACGGCCTGACCGACTTCTTCCTCACCAAGCTCGACGTCCTCACCGGCTGGGAGCAGATCCCGGTCTGCGTGGCGTACGAGATCGACGGCAAGCGCGTCGAGGAACTCCCGTACAACCAGACCGACTTCCACCACGCGAAGCCGATCTACGAGAACCTCCCGGGCTGGTCCGAGGACATCACCAAGGCCAAGACCTTCGACGACCTGCCGAAGAACGCGAAGGCGTACGTGAAGGCCCTGGAAGAGATGTCGGGCGCACCGATCTCCGCGATCGGCGTCGGCCCCGGCCGGACCGAGACCATCGAGATCAACTCGTTCCTGTAGACAGCAGCTGTCCGTGGGGCCCGGGATCGGAATGATCCCGGGCCCCACGGCTTTTCCGCGGGCCGTGGGGCCCGCCTCAGTCGGTGTCCGTCGCCGCGAGCACCGCGATCCGGCGGCGGTCGGGGGAGAGGGCGGCGATGCCGTAGTCGGTGCAGGCCTCGTTGTGGAACCACTCCGCGTCCGACTCGAAGTGGAACCACGTCGTCCGCCGGGCGTGCTGCTCCACCTCCTCCGCGCTCGCCTCCGCCGGGGCGTCGCTGAGGGCGGCCAGGGACTTCCACGCCCACAGCCGCCCGTACGCGCCGTGCGCCCCGTGGTGGTACATGCCGCCCATCGACGCGGTGGCGAAGAGCAGGTTCCAGATCTCGTCGGCGGGGCGGCGGGCGATCTCGAAGCGGCCCGTGGCGCCGAGCCCCTCGACGCATCCCATCGGCAGGGTCGGCAGCAGTGCGGGGACCCGGCCGGGCTCCACTTCCTCGGCCGTCCGGAAGACCCAGGCCTCCGAGTCCCCCCAGCCGCCTGCCTTCGGCGCGGCGATGATCGTGCTGTGCAGATCGAGAGTGGCCGAGTCCACCAGCGCCGACCGCTCCTTCGTACGGGGTGTCGGCGGGTCGACCCGGCCCTCGGTCGGCAGGGTGACCCCGGCGGAGCGTGCGCTGCCGTTGACCGAGCGGCTGGGGAAGTGGAGCCGGGTCTCCAGCGCGCTGCGGTGCCGTGGCAGCCACGCCAGCGGGTGACCGCCGTACAGCACGCGCGTCCAGTCTCTCGTCTTCACGAACGCGTCCACGTCCACGTCCCGCAGGATCAGCTCGTGGAGGAGGCAGCTGCGCAGCTCGTCCAGGCGGCCCCGCGCGTCGCGCTCGGAGAGCGGGCCGACCAGGTCGGCCGCCTCCCGGTGCTCCGCCAGGAGCGAGGCCACGAAGCGGGGCGCGAGGTCGACCCCCGGGGCTTGATCCCGGGTGAACAGCCGCAGGAGCTGGGTCAGGCTGTCGTGGCCGGTGGTGATGGCCAGGACTCTTACCAGCATGGCCAGTTGGTGCTCGTGCTCGCGCTTCTTGCTGGTGACCGTTTCGATCCGGTCCGTCAGCTCCAACGCCAGGTCGGCCACCTGGCGGGAGTCGCCCTGTGCGGCGCGCTGTTGGGCCGTCTGCCAGGAGAAGCGCCGGGAGTCGTCAGGGGTGTCGTTCACGGTTTCTCACCCTAGGCGCATCACCAGGCGGTTGATGGTCCAGACCTTGACAGGTCCAGACCAATAGGTCTTGGCTGGTGATCCCCATGTCGGCCCGCCGGGGCGCTCGGTGTGCCGCGCCGAAGGAGTGAGCAGCTCTGTATCGCATCGACCGCTTCACGAGGCTCCTGACCGTGCCGGCCGCGCTGGCCGCCCTCGCCGCCGCTCTCGTCACGGCGACCCCCGCCGCGTCGGCCCCCGCCCCCGCCGCCGAGCCCTGCGCGCCGCTCCACAGCGCGTCGGCCGACTACCGCGCCGGGGACACCGTCTCCCACCACGGCCGCAACTGGAGTGCCCGGTGGTGGAACCACGGCCAGAATCCGGGCGCCGGGGCCGCCTGGTCCGACCGGGGTGCCTGTACGGGAGGGGTGTCCGACTTCGTCATCAGCGAGGAGCGGTTCGACGAGATCTTCCCGGACCGCGACCCCTTCTACACGTACCAGGGCCTGATCGACGCGCTGCACGCCTACCCGCGCTTCGCCAACGTCGGTACGCCGGGGACCCGGGCCCGGGAGGCGGCGGCCTTCCTGACGCACGCGGACTTCGAGTCGGTGGGGCTGAAGTACGTCAAGGAGATCAACGAGGCCAACTACTGGCGCAAGTGCGACGACACCCAGCCCTTCGGCTGCCCGGCGGGGCGTGAGGCGTACTACGGGCGCGGCCCGATCATGTTCAGCTGGAACTTCAACTACAAGGCCGCCGGGGACGCCCTCGGGCTCGACCTGCTGAACGACCCCTGGCTGGTCGAGCGGGATCCGTCCGTCGCCTGGGCCACCGCCCTTTGGTACTGGAACACCCAGAACGGCCCCGGCATCATGACCTCGCACGACGCGATGGTCGGCGGTGCGGGCTTCGGCGAGACGATCCGTTCGCTCAACGGGGCCCTGGAGTGCGACGGCGGCAACCCGGCCTCGGTCGCGGCGCGGGTGGAGCGGTACGAGCGCATCACCGGCATCGTCGGAGTGGCCCCGGGGTCCGGGCTCACCTGCTGAGCCTGCGTGGGCGCGTCCGCCGGGTGGCCGGAACCGTCCGCATGCTGGGCGGGCCGGAAGATTTTACCTTCGGGCCCGCCCCGGTCCGCGAGTGATCCGGATGGACTCCTTCCGGAATAGGGGCTGTTGAGGGCCCTCTTGACGCGACCGCCCCGGGCGGCCCTGGCCGGCGCCGGTGGGACCTGTGCCTTTTCCGAGGATGGTCTAGACCTTGACAGGTCCAGACCATCCTCGCTTGAGTGTCGGGCACCCCCACGGCGGCGCACGGCCGGACGTCGCGCCGCGTCTAAGGAGTGTGATCACGTGATTCGACGTGTCATGGCCCTGCTGGTCGCGCTCGGCGCGATCGTCGCGGCGCTCGTCGTCCTCCCCGCCGCCACCGCGCAGGCCGCCACCTGCGCCACGGCCTGGAACTCCTCATCGGTCTACACCGGAGGCGGCACCGCCTCCCACAACGGCCGCAACTACACCGCCAAGTGGTGGACCCAGAACGAGACGCCGGGCAGCTCCGACGTCTGGGCCGACAACGGCGCCTGCGGCGGCGGCGGCGAGGACCCGGGCCAGAGCAACGGGTTCGTCGTCAGCGAGGCCCAGTTCAACCAGATGTTCCCGAACCGGAACTCCTTCTACACCTACCAGGGCCTGACCGACGCCCTGAGCGCCTACCCGGCCTTCGCCAACACCGGCAGCGACGAGATCAAGAAGCGGGAGGCCGCTGCCTTCCTCGCCAACGTCAGCCACGAGACCGGCGGGCTGGTGTACATCAAGGAAGTCAACGAGGCGAACTACCCGCACTACTGCGACGCGAGCCAGCCCTACGGCTGCCCGGCCGGCCAGTCCGCGTACTACGGCAAGGGCCCCATCCAGCTGAGCTGGAACTTCAACTACAAGGCGGCCGGTGACGCGCTCGGCATCGACCTGCTGAACAACCCGTACCTGGTCGAGCAGAACGCCGCCATCGCCTGGAAGACCGGCCTCTGGTACTGGAACACCCAGTCCGGCCCCGGCACCATGACCGGCCACAACGCCATCGTCAACGGCGCCGGCTTCGGTGAGACCATCCGTTCCATCAACGGCTCGATCGAGTGCAACGGCGGCAACCCGGCGCAGGTCCAGAGCCGGATCGACAAGTTCACCGCCTTCACCCAGGTCCTCGGCACCACCACCGGCTCGAACCTGAGCTGCTGATCCCCGGTCCTCACGAGGACCTCTGATCCCCACCCGAACGGGGGGTGCGTCCGGCTCACGCCGGGCCCGCCCCCCGTTTCGGCGCTCACCCCAACTGCGGCTTCACCGACATCAGCAGGTGCCGGTGGGCGTCCGTGCCCGCCTCGTCCGTGATCATCGCGCGCTGTCCGGCCCCCAGCAGCAGGAGCCGCAGGGACGGCCCCCCGAAGGAGGCCAGGGCGTCCGCCAGATACCCGGGGTTGAAGGCCACGGTCAGCTCCTCGGCCCCCTCCAGGGCGGCCGGCAGCCGCTGGGACGCCACATCGTCCTCGTAACCCGCCCGGAGCAGTACGGAGGCGTCGGCGCGGGAGAACGTCATCTGCACCGGGCTGTCCCCGTCGGCGACGACGGAGACCCGCTTGACCGCCTCCGTCAGCCGGACCCGGTCCACCACCGCGACGGCCGGGTCCGCCATCGCGAAGAGCTTCTCGTGGCGCGGCAGCCGGCCCTCCAGCAGCCGCACGGTGGTCCGCATCCCGGCGTGCTCGAAGCCGGCCGAACCGGCGTCCAGGGCGACGCTCACCAGCCCGGACCGGCCCAGCGAGCGGGCGATCTCGGTGAGCCGGCGGGCGGAGACGATGACGTCGGCCGGCTCGCCGGGGGCGGTCGCCTGCCACGGGACGGTCCGTACGGCGAAGCGGTACCGGTCGGTCGCGGCGAGCGTCATCGTGTCGCCGTCCAGCCCCAGCCGGATCCCGGTGAGCGCGGGCAGGGTGTCGTCGCGCCCCGCGGCCACCGCCACATCGGCCACGGCCGCCGCGAAGAGCTCCGCGTCCACCGCGCCCCGCAGCCGCGGGAGCGGGGGCAGCGCCGGATAGTCGTCCAGCGGCAGCACCGAGAGGCCGAACCGGGCCCCGTCGCCCGACACCGTGAACCGCGAGCCCTCCACCGCGCACTCCACGGGCCCGTCCGGCAGCACCTTGCAGATGTCCAGCAGCCGCCGCCCCATGACGAGGACCCTCCCGGGCCGCAGCACCTCGGCGTCCACGTCGATGCGCGCCGACGCCTCGTAGTCGAGCCCGGAGATCCGCAGCGGGCCGCCCTCGCCCCCGGTGTCCAGCAGCAGCCCGCCCAGCACGGGAACGGGCGACCGCACGGGCAGCACCCGGGCCGCCCAGGACACGGCGTCCGTCAGGGCACTGCGTTCGATGCGGAACTCCATGGGGCGCCTTTCCTCGAAAGCCGGAAGCCGGAAGCCGGAAGCCGGAAGCCGGAGACCGGAGACCAGAAGCCGGAGACCGACTCCTGCGAACGACGTTAGAAGGCACCACTGACAATCGGCCCCGGGCAGAGCGCGGGGCGGAGCCGGGGCGGATCCGGCGCGGGGAAGGACGGGAGCGGCGACAGCGACCACCCCCGTGAGCCGCTGCCGCCGTGTTCCCGCGGTTCCGTGTCCCGGCGTTCCCCCGTCGTCCTCGACGTGCCGGGACACGTTCGGACGATAGAACGGAGGGTAGGGAGACCGGGAGATTCAATACGCCCAGTGGGGCGGCCACGGGGGTATCGGTCCGCACAGTCGGGCGGGCGGTCCACCGGCACCGCGTCCGTGTCCTGGGCAGAAAACGGGGAACGGGTGCGAGCACGGGAGCGTGCGGACGATCTTCTGCAGATGCACCGGCTGGCCCGCACGGGCGGAACGGCCGAGCTGCTGCGCTGGCTGGCCGGGCGGGCGGACGGCTGGGCCGGGCTCGTCGGGCCGGACGGGACGGTGCTGCACGCGGCGGCCCGTACGGCGCGGGCGGTGATCCCCGATGTCGCGGGGCTGGTCGCCGAGGGAGCCGGGCTGGTCGCCGAGGGGGCGAGCGCCCCGACGGAGCGCGGCGCGCGGGCGTACTCCCTCGACACCGGCGCGCACACCGCCCTGCTGTTCCCGCTGAGCGTCGAGGACCGGGCCGCCCCCGTCCTCACCGTCGTCACCCCCCGGCCCGTGGCCGCCGGGCTCGCGACGCTGCTGGCCGACGTGGTCATGCCGCTGTCCCTGTGCCGGCAGGCCGAGACCCTGGAGCGCAAGCGCCGCCGGGTGGATCTCGCCGAGTCCCGGGGCCGCGAGGCGGTGCTGCACCTGCTGATGACGGGCCAGCTCTCCATCGCCCAGCAGGTCGCCGGCGCCCTGCGCCCCCGGCTTCCCGATCCGGTGCGGGTGTGCGTCGTGGAGTGCTCCGGCGGCGGGCGCGACGAGGTGGCCCGGGTCTGCGTGGACGCGGACGGGGGCCGGTCCTGGATCGTGCGGTGCCCCGTCTACGCCCGCCACCTCATCCTCGTGATGCCCGCGGTGATGCCCGGGGAGGGGCAGCGGCCGGAGGAGGCCGTCCCGACCGACGAGGCCGTCGCGGCCCGGGTGGGCGACTGCGTGGTGGGCGTCAGCGAACCCGTGCCGCTGGCCGACACCGCGACGGGCTACCGCCAGGCCTTCCACGCCCTGGCCGTCGCCCGCGAACTGCCCGCCCGGCATGCCCGGTTCGGGGTCTCGGAGGATCCGGCGCTCGTCGTGGGACCGGCCGGCCGGCAGTGGGCGAACGCCCTGCTGACCCCGCTCCTGACCCATGTGCCGCGCCGCGCGCAGGACCCCGGGAGCCAGGAGCTGGCGGCCACGGCCGCCTCCTGGCTGGCGTTCTCGTCGCACGCGACCGACCATCTCAAGGTGCACCGCAACACCCTCGCCGCCCGGCTGAAGCTCATCGGCGAGCTGCTCGGCCTCGACCTGCACCGGCTCGCCGACCAGGCCGCGCTCGACCTGGCGCTGCGCGTCCGCGCCACCCCCGCCCCGGCCTGCACCCCCGAACCCGCCCCGTACGTCCTGGGATCCGGCGCGCCGCAGGAGGCGCGGGACCTCGACGAGATCCTCCGCCGCCCCGCCGTACGCGACTGGGCCGAACAGCAACTGGCCGCCGTCCTGGGCGCCGAGGAGACCCTGCGCACCTGGCTGCGCTGCGAGGGCCGCCTCGGGCCCGCCGCCGCCGAGCTGGGCATCTCCGTGCCCGGCGCCCGCAAGCGCCTCACCCGACTCGAATCGGTCCTCCAGCGCTCGCTGCTCCGGCCCCCGAGCGCCCGCTACGACCTGTGGCTGGCGCTGCGCTCCCGCGACCTGGGGGCGGGCGGCTGAGGGCTGTCCCGTCGTCCCCGGCGGGCCGCGGGCACCGCCCCCCTCCGCACCACCCTGGAGAGGGGCGCGGAGGCGGTCACTCACCGCAGCACCACGAGCCGCCCTTCCGCCCCTGCGCCAGCTCGCGCCCGAGCGGGGTCAGGGCGTGCACCACTTCGCCGCCCCTGCGCGTACTGGTGATGAGCTTCGTCTTGCGCAGCACCGTCGCATGCTTGCTCGCGCTCCCGATCGACACCCCGATCCGCCGCGCCAGTTCGCCCGTCGCGCACGGCGAGGCCAGCGCGCACAACGCCCTGGCCCGGGTCCGCCCCAGCAGTTCCGGCAGGCCCTTGAGGGTGTCCGCGCATCCGGCGCGACGGCTCGCGGGGTAGACCAGGACCGGCGGGAGGTCGGGGTCGATGAGGGTGACGGGACGCCCCGTGCAGAAGAAGGACGGGACCAGCGAGATGCCTCGGCCGCGCAGGTGCAGATCGCCGTTGCGCGGATAGTCGGCGACCAGCATCGGCGGCTCCCAGCGGATCGACGGCGACAGCGTGCTCAGCAGCTGTTCGGCTCCGCCTCCCAGCACGATCCGGCTGTGGTGGGCGCGGTCGGTGTGCACCACAGCGTCGATCAGGTGCAGTTGTGGGGCCAGGAGTTCGCGGAAGTACGTGGCGACCGCGCCGTCGAGCTCCTGCCGGGCGGCGCGGTCGCCTGCCGCGAGCTGCCGGAGCCACGGCGGCGGCGTGCGCTGCCGGAAGCAGGCGGCGAGATCGGCGTGGAGGCGGCCCGCCGGTGTGGCGAGAACGAGGTCGCGGGCGACCTCCAGCCCGCCCCGGTGCGGTGGGGTGAGGAAGTCCGGGAAGTCCCCCCGGGCCGGCACCAGCGTGGTGAGCAGCCGGATCGGGCCTCTGAGGTCGCTTCTGGCCAGCCGTTTTCGTACGTGCCGCAGCCACGGCGCATACGTGGAGGCGGGCTGCCGGACTTGCAGGGTGTGCAGGCTGTTGACGAGCTCCCACATGGGGTCGGGACGCGGAACGACGGTGATGCGTGCCAAGTCGTCTGCAGTGAAATGGATACGGAGTGCCATAGATCCCCCGAATGAACGGATCCGTTTTCCGTGTGCTGAAAACCCTTGGACCCGTCTTCACGGGCATCCCCATCATCGGAGTAGCTCGTAAACGAGCGGTAAACGACCGAGAGAACGACCTGAAGGGGGAATAGGCGCATGCGCCAGATTCGGAGCACCATCACGCGAACAGCCATGGCAGCCACCGCGCTCGCCACCGGAGCCGTGCTCACGCTGGGGGGATCGGCCAACGCGGCGGAGGCGGCAGCCACCCACGGCTGCCCGTCCGGTTACGTCTGCCTGTACCCGAAGGCGAGCTGGAACGGCGACAAGCCGAGCCACAAGTTCTACAAGTACGGGACCTACAAGATCTACAACCAGTACGGCACGAAGCGCTGGTTCAACAACCAGACCGGCAACGCCAAGGCGTACCGGTGCAAGGGGGCCAACGGCACCAACTGCGGGGGAAACCAGAAGGCCGGGACGTACTACGACTACAACTTCACGCCGATCAATTCCGTGAAGCTGGCGAAGTGACGGACTCGCACCTTCGGTGAAGGGCCTCCTGGCGTGATCACCACGCCGGGAGGCCCGACGGCGGCGGGGTCAGCAGACGCCGAAGTCGCGCCAGCCGTGCTTGTACTGAGGCCAGTTGGCCTTGTCGGACCAGTCGTCGAGCTCGTCGCGCATGGTGATCCGGTCGTTCTCGCCCCGGAGTCCCGTGGAGTGGCCGACGACGCCGTCGCCCTCCGACTGGAACAGGTGGAGCTCCGAGCGGCCGTCGCGGTCCCGGTCGGTGGCGCGCAGCCCGTACACGACGGTCGTGGACGTCACGTCGACCGTGCCGGTCCGCCGGCCGCGCAGATCCCGGGCGAGCGGCCCGTAGTGCACCTCGTGCGTCACCATGTTGTGGATCGGGTCGTCGCCCTGGTGCGCCTGGCTGTAGAAGAGGGCCAGGTCCAGATAGCCGTCGCCGTCGAAGTCGCCGAAGGCTCCCTTGGTGACCATGTCCTCCTTCGACCAGCTGCGCAGCTTCTGCCAGAACCCGCGCGCGGCACCGGGGTCGACGGTGGTGCGGTCGTCGCCATCCTCGAAGACCACGTGGCTGGAGCCGTTGCGCCGAGGATCGCGGACCAGGTCCAGGCGCCCGTCCGCGTCCACGTCGGCGCGCAGGGTCGTGTCGGCGACCGCGCAGATCGCCAGGGGAGCGTGGTCGCCCGGCTGCGGACTGCCGCCCCACAGGAACCACGCGCCGACGGAGCCGATGACGAGAGCGGCTCCGGCGACGACGACGATCCTTCGGATGCCGGTCAGCCCGGCCAGCCGAGGAAGGCCGACCAGGCGTCCGGCGCGACGGCGAAGGCGGGACCGTCGAGCACCTTGGAGTCACGGACGTGGACGGAGTGGGGGCAGGTGGCAACCTCGATGCAGTTGCCGCCGCTGTCGCTGCTGTACGTGGACTTGTGCCAGTCGAAGGCGACCTCGATGCACTCGCCGCCGCCCGCATTGCTGTAGCTCGACTTGAACCATCGGAGGGTGCTGCTCATTCTGTCACTCCTGCCAACCGCTTGATGAGGTCCAGCGATTCACGAGGACCCAGGGCCTGTGACCGGATCTTCGCATAGCGTTGAGCGTACGTGCTCACCTTTGCCGGGTCACTGATCAGCAGGCTTTCGTCCTGGGCCTCGAGGTAGACGAGATGTTCGTGTGCCGGGGTCTCCACCAAGGTCATTTGACCGTGACCGGCCGCGTACTCCCCATACTTCCCGGCATCCAGCGGCAGCACCAGCAGCGTGACATTGCGGCGTCGGGCGCACTCCACGAGATGGAGCAACTGCTCCCGCATGACCTCCTCGCCGCCGATGACGCGGCGCAGGACGGCCTCGTCGATGATGATCTCGATCATCGGGAGCGGGTTCCGGTCGAAGAGGGCCGTGCGCTCCATCCGCAGCTGGACCAGCTCATCCACCCGCTGGTCGGAGAGCGGCGGGTATCCACCGCCGATCAGCGCCCGCGCGTAGGCCTCCGTCTGGAAGAGCCCGTGGATGACGTTGGTGACGAACAGCTGGAGGCTGATCGCGGCCTCCTCCAGCAGCGCGTAGTCCTGGAACTGCTGAGGAAGCCGCTCCATCCGCATGTACCGCCGGGCCGTCACAAAGATGCCGGTGTCGTTGCCCAGGACCCGTTCCAGCTCGACCAGCATGGCGTCGCTGGCGGGCTGCGCGCAGGTCTCCATCGCGCTCACTGCGGCCGCCGAATAGCCGATCTCGTGGCCCAGCTGTTCCTGGGTCCAGCCGCGCTGGATACGCAGCGTCCGGGCCACCTCGGCCACCATGAGGGCCATCGGGCTCGCGGTTTCCTTGTTTTCAGCACTCGCCATTACGCGCTCTCTTTTCGACTCAACCGAACTCAACCGGTCACTACTCCAAGCCGCTGAACTCAACTCCACTCCAGCGGAGTTCGTGCAGGTCAACGACTGTCCGACGCACCTCGGCAGGTAGAGATAACGCTAGGTGATCCGGGTCACAATCGTCCCGTGAACGCACTTAATGGTGGACTGAGGGCCGAGTGGATTCCGGACTCCGGATTCCAACTCCGCAAGGCGGGCGTGCAATTCGACGCGGTCCGCGTGGACGGTGACGACGGGCGGCGACTGGCCGACCTGATGGAGGAGTTGGTCGGGGGCGAACCGGGCCCGGTCGTCACCGAGTCGAACGGGCGGCGCGGGGTGTATTTCCTCGTCCCGGCGGGATCGACGGCCGGGCGGCCGTGGCCGGGCGGGGTGACGACGTTCAACGGGGCGACGGGCCGGATCAGTTACGTACCCGTACCGGCGCTCGGGGGCGACACCTGGCCGCTGATGTGGCGGTACCGGCCCACGTCCGCGGGACGCTTCGTACACACGTTGATCCTGTTCAACGCGGCGTACGCGCTCCTGAGTTGATCGGTCGCGCTCCGTCAGGGTCCCGGCGGCGGGGACGGCTGGGCCGCCGCCGGGGGCGGTGCGGTGATCCGGCCGATCGCCTCGACCGTGAGGGCGCGCTCGTGGGGCTCGGTCTCCAGGGCGCGGTGGATGGACAGGCCCTCGATGAGCGCGTCGAGCTGACGGGCGGTGGCCGGGTCGAAGTGCCACTCCAGGGCGCGGCGGCTGCGGCCCATCCAGGTGCGGGTGAGCTCGCGGTAGGCGGGCCGGCGGGCGGCGAGGGTGTAGAGCTCGTGGGTGAGGATCAGCTCGCGCTGGTTGCCGCCGGAGAGGTGGTGGACGAGGTCGGCGACGGCCTCGCGCGCCTCGTCGGGGGTGCTCGCCGCGCCGAGGCGGTCCTCGAAGACGGCGACGATCGTGCCGGAGAAGCGGGTGAACGCCTCGTGCAGCAGCTCGTCCATGCCGGAGAAGTGGTACGTCATCGAGCCGAGCGGCACGCCCGCGCGGGCGGCGACCTTGCGGTGCGAGACGCCCGCGACGCCCTCGTCGACGATGAGGTCCAGCGCCGCGTCGATGATGCGGTCCCGCCGCTCGGGGTCGGTGCGCCCTGTCGCCATGCGTCGCCTCCTCGGCCGGCTCGGTCCTCCTCGCAGCATAGAGCGCGGGGGGCGGGCGCCGGTCAGTCGATGAGGTTGCCGAGCGAGACGTAGAGCTGCACCTTGCCGTTGGCCTCGCGCACACCGACGCAGAGGGGCCGCCGGTCGAGCAGCCAGCCGTTCGCCCGGCAGGTCTCGTGCGGGCGGTCGAGCCTGCGGACGATCTCGGCGGCGGTGAGCCCGTCCCGGCTGCCGACGGTCACCGAGCGGGCGCAGCTCGACGACCCGCAGCCGGAGCCCTCGGACACCACGGTGAGGCCGGGCGGCAGCTCGGGCACGTCTTCGGCGGACGGGACGGACGCCTCGCCGGCGAGCAGGAAGGCGAGCAGGGAGCCCGCCAGGGTCAGGGCGAACTGGGTGCCCAGCACGCCGACGGACGTACTGCGGCGGCGTTCCCACGTCTCGGGCGCGGGCCCTGCCTGTGCGCGCTCCAGCCGTACGCCGACGATGACGAGGAGCGGCGTGAGAACGGCGAAGAGGAGGTGGCCGTCGGCCCGGGGGATCGCGGTGACCCCGCCGTGCTGGACGGCGACCAGCAGCGCCCCGGCGGCGAACAGGGCGGCCCCGACGGCGATGCCCGCGCCCCGGGTGCGGGCGATGCGGGTCCAGACGATGAGCGGTACGGCGGCGAAGAGGAGTCCCAGCAGCGTCCACAGGAGGAAGCCGGTGGTGACGGAGGGAGACAGCACGGACCACACGGAGGCTCCTCGGACCGGGGCGGTGACGGCGGCGACGGTACGGGCCCGGGGACGCGCGAGGCGGCCGGATGGTTCCGGGCGGCGGCTGCGGGCGGGGCGTCCGGGCGGGGGTCAGCCGAAGGTGCGGCGGTAGGTCCGGGGGCTGACGCCGGTGGTCCTGCGGAACCGGTCGCGGAAGGCGGTGGGCGAGCCGAATCCGACCTGGGCGCCGATCCGTTCGACGGAGTGGTCGGTGGTCTCCAGCAGATGCTGGGCCTGGCGTACGCGCGCCCGGTGGAGCCACTGAAGCGGGGTGGTGCCGGTCTGTTCGCGGAAGCGGCGCATCAGGGTCCGGGTACTGGTGCCGGAGCGGGCCGCGATGTCGGCGAGGGTGAGCTCGGCGGCCAGGTTGTCCCGCAGCCAGGACAGGAGCGGTTCGAGGGTGTGGCCCTGCGGGGTGGGCGCGTGGTCGTGGACGATGAACTGCGCCTGCCCGCCCTCGCGTTCCAGGGGCATTACGGAGAGCCGGGCCGCATCGGCGGCGACGGCGGAGCCGTAGTCGCGGCGGATCATGTGCAGGCACAGGTCCAGTCCGGCGGCGGCCCCGGCGGAGGTGAGGATCCGGCCGTTGTCGACGTACAGGACGTCCGGGTCGACCTCGATGTCCGGGTGGGTGGCGGCCAGCAGGTCGGCGGCGATCCAGTGGGTGGTGGCGCGGAGCCCGTCCAGGAGGCCGGTGGCCGCCAGCGGGAAGGTGCCGGAACAGATGGAGGCGATGCGGGTGCCGTCCCGGGCGGCGGCCCGCAGCGCGTCGCGGACGGCGGGGGAGAGCGGGGCGGTGGGGGCGGCGGTGCCGGGCACGATGACCGTGTCGGCGCCGACGATCCCGTCGAGCCCCCAGGGCGCCCGCAGGGTGAAGGCGCCCGCGTCGATCTCGGGCCGCTCGGCGCAGACGCGGATCTGGTAGCCGGGCCGGCCGTCCGGGAGGCGGGTGCGGGTGAAGACCTCGATCGGCGTGGACAGGTCGAAGGGGATCACCTGGTCCAGCGCGAGGACGGCGACGGTATGCATGGCCAGAAGGTACCGCTCCACGGTGCGTGATCGGGTGTTGGTGCGCCCGGTGTCCGGTCGCTGAGCTGGGAGAACAGGCGTCGCTGCGGGTCTGGCGCTATCCCGTTGAAAGGTGTCACTCCTGCCACTGGGAGGCGGCGGGGCGGCCGCATAGCGTCGGGAGCGTCCTGGATCGCACCGGGACGTTCCCGCCCGGGTCGGTCCGGGACCGTCATGCCCGGGGCGCACCCGGACTGTCACGCCCGGCTCGGTCCGGGACCGTCATGCCCGGGGCGCACCCGGACCGTCACGCCCGGCCTGCTCCGGGACCGTCATGACTGGAGGGACCTGCCATGCACGCCCAGATCGTCCTGTTCGACGGCTTCGACCCGCTCGACGTCGTCGCCCCCTTCGAGGTGCTGCACGCCGGAGGCACGGCCACCGGCGGCGCGGTGACCGTCGAGCTGGTCTCCGCCGAGGGCCCGCGCGAGGTGGTCAGCGGCACGGGGGGACTGACGCTGCGTGCCACGGCGGCCCTCGACCCCACGCGGGCGGACCTGGTCCTGGTGCCCGGGGCCTCGGGCCGGGTCGGCGACCCGGGAAAGGCCCCCGGCGGTGAGGGTCTTGGCGGTGAGGGAGAGGGCCTCGGCGGTGACGCGGAGGGCGACGGTGGCGACGCGGAGGGCGGCGCGACCATCCCCGTGCTGCTGGCCCGCACGCTGGCGACCGGGCTGCCCGATCTGCTGCGGGCGGCGCTGGACGACCCCTCGGTGACGGTCGCGACGGTGTGCGGCGGCTCGCTGGTGCCGGCCCTGGCCGGGCTGCTGGAGGGCCGCCACGCCACCACGCACCACCTCGGCCTCGACCTGCTCGACGCCACCGGCGTCCACGCGGTGCGCGCCCGGGTCGTCGACGACGGCGACCTCGTCACCGGAGCGGGCGTCACCTCAGGACTCGACCTGGCCCTGTACCTGCTGGAGCGCGAGGCAGGTCCGCGGATCGCCCATGCCGTCGAGGAGATGTTCGCTTACGAACGCCGTGGCACGGTCTGGCGCGCCCGGGGGCCGGTACCGGCCGCGTTCTGAACCCGCCCCCTCCCCGTACACCGAACGAAGGAAGAACACGCATGTCCACCGAAGAAACCGTCGCGGGAACCTGGGACCTGACCATCGTCACACCCGTCGGCCGTATCGCGGCGGTGATCGAACTACGGTACGACGAAGGGGTGTTGACCGGCACGGCCCGGGGTGCGGGGGAGGAGGTGCCGCTCGAGGCGCTCGCGCTCACCGGTGACCGGCTCACCTGGAGGCAGGCCGTCACCCGGCCGATGCGCCTGAACCTGGCCTTCGACGTGACCGTCACCGGCGACACCCTCGCGGGCTCCTCCCGGGCCGGGCGGCTCCCGGCCTCCCGGGTCAGCGGCCGGCGGCGTACCGGCGGGGCGGCGGAGGAGGCTCCGGGATCCGGGCCGTGACGCGCGCCGGCCGTGACGCGCGCCGGCCGTGACGCGCGCCGGTCGTGACGTGCACCGCCCGTGACGTGCGCCGGTCGCGGCCCGACCTCGGTGGCCTGAGGTGTGTACGAACGTACGCCTGGAGCGTACGATCGTACGCTCGACCCCACCTCCCACTCTCTCCCGTCTGCCGAGGCGCTGTTCTGATGAAGTCCCTGCCGGTCATGGACGCCCGCACCCGCCGCTGGCGCGCCGCGCTCTTCCTCTTCATGCTCGCCACCGGGGTGAGCATGGCGTCCTGGGTGGCCAGGACCCCCGCCGTGCGGGACGCCCTGGACGTGACCACCGGATCGATGGGCCTCGTCCTGTTCGGGCTGTCCGTCGGATCGATGGCCGGCGTGCTGGCCTCCGGCGGTCTGGTGCGCAAGCACGGCGGGCGGCCGGTGATCGCCGTCGGGGCGGGGCTGCTGGTGGCCGGGCTGCTGGTGATCGCCGGGGGTGCGGCGCTGGAGGCGTCGGCCGGAGTGTTCGGCGGACTGGCCCTGTTCGGGGCCGGGATGGGTCTGGCGGAGGTGGCGTTCAACATCGAGGGCGCGGCCGTCGAGCGGACCCTGGGCCGCCCGGTCCTGCCGGTGCTGCACGGCTGCTTCAGTCTGGGGACCGTGGTCGGCGCGCTGCTCGGGATGGGGCTGACGGCGGTCCGGTTCCCGGTGGGCTGGCACCTGGCGGCGGTCTCGGTCGCCGTCGCGGCGGCCGGGGTCTGGACCGTACGCGCGGTTCCTGCGGGTACGGGGCGCGAGGAGGCGGACGCCGGTGGCGGCGGGCAGCGGACCGGCGGACTGCGCGCGCAGGTGGAGGTCTGGCGGGACCGGCGGCTGGTGCTGATCGGCCTGATCGTGCTGGCCATGGCCTTCGCGGAGGGCTCGGCCAATGACTGGCTGCCGCTGCTGATGGTGGACGGCCACGGGACGAGCGCGACGGCCGGTTCGCTGACGTTCATGCTGTTCGCGGTGGCGATGACGACGGGCCGGTTCGCGGGCGGGCCGCTGCTGGTGCGCTTCGGCCCGGCGGCCGTGGTCCGGGCCAGCGCGCTGGTGGCGGCGGCCGGCGTGGCGCTGGTGGTCTTCTCCTCCAGTGCGCTGCTCGCCGGTGCGGCGGTCGTGCTGTGGGGGCTCGGGGCCTCCCTGGGCTTCCCGGTCACCATCTCGGCGGCCGGTGAGGGGGCGAAGGACGCCTCGGCCCGGGTCGCGGCGGTCTCGACGGCGGGCTATGCGGCGTTCCTGGTCGGCCCGCCCTCGCTGGGCTTCCTGGCCGACCACGTGGGGCTGCGGAACGCGATGGTGGTGGTGCTCGTGCTGCTGGGCGGCGCGGCGCTGATCACCCGGGCGCTGCGGACGCCGGAGGGGAAGGGGTCCGGGTCCGGGGCGGCTGCCGCGGAGGAGGAGCGGCCGTCCGCTCAGTCGGACCTGGTGTAGATCAGGCTCTCGCCCGTCCCGGAGATGGACCGGCGCAGGCTGCCGTCCTGGAGCAGGGTCAGCTCGGTGGGCTTGCCGGGCGAGCAGGAGGAGGCCGGGCGGCCGGAGGCCACCGTGGAGGGGCCGATGCGGACCGGGCCGTCCGCGGCGGGCTTGCCGGAGAGGGGGGCGGTGAACTCGCAGTGGTACGTGGAGCCGGAGGCGAGGGGCCCCTCGGCGGTGAGGGCGAGGACCGGGTCGCCCACGCCTCCCTGCCGGATGGTCAACGTCCGTGAGGACGCGCCCTGTTCGCCGGGTATGGAGCCGGACCAGGTCCCCAGGAAGTCCTCGGGGACGGCCTTGTCCTCGCCCTGCTGCCCGCCGTCGGCCCCGGCGGAGCCCGACGGGCCGGGGGAGGCGGTCTTCCCCGTGGCGTCGCTGTTCATGAACGCGTACACCGATCCGCCCGCCCCTATCGCCACGACCACGGCGACGGCGATGAGCGCGACGGTGGCCCCGGCGGAGCGGCGCTCCCGGGCGGGCGGAGGCGGTACGGGGGCGAAGTAGGCCGGGGGGAGGGGCTGTTCGGCGGCCGGGCCGTAGGGGGAGTGGGGCCGCGCATAGGAGGAGTGGTGCTGCGCGTGCGGGTGGGGGGAGTGGTGCTGCGTGTGCGGGTGGGGGTGCGGTGGGGCGGGGGCCGGGGCCGGGGGTATCGGGGCGGCGGGCCGTATCGGGCTCTGCGGCGGCTTCGGTCCCGCCGGGGCGGCCTGCGCGCTCCGGGGGGCCTGCGGGCCGTGCGCGGCTTCCGGGCCGCGCGGGTCCTCCGGGTCCTCCGCGTCCAGCAACCCCACGGCATGGCGGCCGAGTTGGGCGATGAGGGTGCCGGGCAGCCAGGGTTCGTCCGCCTCCGCCTCGCCCAGGCGCGCCAGGATCTCGCCCGTGCCGGGGCGGGCCTCCGGGGCCTTCGCCAGGCAGTCCCGGACGACGCCCGCCAGCTCCTCCGGAAGCCCGGCCAGGTCCGGGTCCTCCTGCGCGATCCGGAACATCAGGGCATGGACCCCGCCGCTCTCGGCCGTGCCGAACGGCAGCCGGCCCGAAGCGGCGTACGCGAGGACGGCTCCGAGGCAGAACACATCGCAGGCGGTGGTCACCCGCTCGCCGCGGACCTGCTCCGGGGCCATGAAGCCCGGCGAGCCGACCAGGGCCCCGGTGCGGGTCAGATCGCCGTCGGGCACGGACTCCAGGGCGCGGGCGATGCCGAAGTCGATGACCCGGGGGCCGTCGATGGTCATCAGGACGTTGGAGGGCTTCAGGTCCCGGTGGATGAGCCCGGCCCCGTGGATGTGCTGGAGGGCGTGGGCGAGCCCGGCCCCCAGGAACCGTACGGAACGCAACGGCAGCGGACCGTACGCCCCCGAGGCCGCGACCGGCGCGCCGGGGCGGCCCGAGACGATGCGCTGGAGGGAGGGCCCGGCGACGTAACCGGTGGCGACCCAGGGGACGGGGGCCTCGGTGTCGGAGTCCAGCACCGGTGCGGTCCAGGCGCCGCCGACCCGGTGCGCGGCCCGCACCTCCTGGCGGAAGCGGGCGCGGAACTCGGGCTGTTCGGCGAGTTCGCGGCGGACGAGCTTGAGGGCGACGGTGCGGCCGCGGTCGGAGCGGGCGAGGAAGACCTGGCCCATGCCGCCCTCGCCTAGGCGGCCGAGAAGACGGTACGCACCTATGCGGTGCGGGTCGTCGGGCCCGAGCTTGTCCATGGTGCGCATCCTCCCCCGTCCGGCCCGCACGAGGATAACGCCGCCCGAGGGTCCCACACCCTCCAGCCTGCCCGGCACCCCTTTCAGCCTGTCCGGCGTTTGAGGACGGAACCCTTGATCGGACGTGTCGGGTGCACGCAACAGGGGCCTTGCCCGGAGCAACCACGTCGTTATGCCGAGGCCCGACACCGCCAGGCTTCCGTCCTCAAACGCCGGACGGGCTGGGGGTGGCCGAGGTCCGACATCCGCAGGCTTCCGTCCTCAAACGCCGGACGGGCTGGGTGGGCCGGACGGGCTGGGTGGGCCGAGGCCCGACGTCCTCAAGCGCCGGACGGGCTGGAAGGTGTGCCGGACGGGCTGGAGTTGGCCCGGTCCGGAGCGGTCAGCTTTTCCATCGCCCCCGACAAGCGCTCCAGCACCCCCACCGCCTCCGCCAACCCCACCTCCCCCAACTCCCCCGCCAACCGCGCCGCGAACTCCGCGTGGGACGGGTTGATCCGGGACACCGCCTCGCGCCCCGCCTCCGTCGGAAGGAGCAGCTTCGCGCGGCGGTGGGCCGGGTTCTCCGCGTACTCCGCGAGCCCCCGCTCGACCAGCAGGTCCGCGATCCGCTGCACGCTCTGCCGGGTGATCCCCATCGCCCGTGCGATCCCCGCCACCGGCAACGGCTCCGGCAGCACCGCCCCCAGCACCTGCCACCACGCCGCCGTGAGACCGCCCGGCCGCGCCAGTTCATCGGCCACCCCGAGGAACTGCCCGTTCAGCCGGAACACCGTCAACGCCGTCCGGCTCAGCAGATCCTGCCGCGACCGGACACCCTCCGCATCGGCCACCGCGCCGCCCTCCGCACCGCCCACCGCACCCGTGCCGTCACTCACCCTGCAGCACCTCGTACGCGCTCGCGTCCGAGTCGTGGAACAGCCGGTACCACGCGTCCAGCTTCTCCGGCCCGTACACCCCGAGCAGCGCGAAGACCTCCCGCGCGAAGGCCTCCGGTTCCGTCGGTCCGGCCGTGATCAGCCCGCCGTCGGTGACCGCGTCCGTCTCGACGTACCGCGAGCCGCCCGCGTACCCCGTCGCCGTGAGGTAGAAGGAGACCGCGCTCGTGTGCGCCCGGCTGTCCAGCAGCCCTTCCCTGGCCAGCCCGGCCGTCGCCCCGCAGATCGCCGCGACCGGCACCCCCGCGTCCAGGAAGCCCCGGGCCGCCCGCGCGAAGGGGGCGAGCCCGTCCCCGGAGTCCCACGCGGCCGCCCCGGTCAGGATGAGCAACGCGCTGTCCTGGGGCTGTAGTTCGTCCAGGGCCAGGTCCGGCTGGACGCGCAGGCCGCCCATGGTCGTGACCGGCTCCCGGGAGGGCCCCACGGTCCGCACGGTGTAGCCGTTCTGCGCGAGATGGGCGGTGGTGTGCCCGGTCTCCCAGTCGGCGAAGGTGTCGTACACGGCGAGATGCACGGTCCTGCCGCCGGTGCCGCCGGTGCTGCCGTTGGTCGTGCTGCCGGTCCTGGTGCTGGTCATGATGACCTCCTCGACTCGATGACAGAAGGCTGTCATGTCGACAGTGTGCTGTCAAGGCGAGCCGGGTGCCGGACCCGACACCCTGCCGACCCATCCGCCCCAGTCCGTACAAGGTGGCCATGGAGGCGGCCCCCGGCAGCGCCTACGCTCGCCGCATGACCCCTCATGCCCCTCATGCCCCGTACGCCGACCCCGCGGCCGGTGCGGCCGTGAAGGCCGCGGACCGCGCGCACGTGTTCCACTCCTGGTCCGCCCAGGGCCTCATCGACCCGCTCGCCGTCGCCGGCGCCGAGGGGTCCTACTTCTGGGACTACGACGGCAACCGCTACCTGGACTTCACCAGCGGGCTCGTCTACACCAACATCGGCTACCAGCACCCCACCGTGATCGCCGCGATCCAGGAGCAGGCGGGCAAACTCGTCACCTTCGCGCCCGCGTTCGCCGTCGAGGCGCGCTCCGAGGCCGCACGCCTCATCGCCGAGCGCGCCCCGGGCGACCTGGACAAGATCTTCTTCACCAACGGCGGGGCCGAGGCCGTCGAGAACGCCATCCGCATGGCCCGGCTGCACACCGGGCGTCCGAAGGTGCTCTCCGCCTACCGCTCGTACCACGGCGGCACCTCCACCGCGATCAACCTCACCGGGGACCCGCGCCGCTGGCCCTCCGACAACGGCTCGGCGGGCGTCGTCCGCTTCTGGGCCCCGTTCCTCTACCGGTCCCCGTTCCACGCGGCGACCGAGGCCGAGGAGTGTGCCCGCGCGCTCCAGCACCTGGAGGACACGCTCGCCTTCGAGGGCCCGTCCACCATCGCGGCGATCATCCTGGAGACGATTCCGGGCACGGCCGGCATCATGACGCCGCCGCCGGGCTATCTCGCCGGTGTCCGCGAGATCTGCGACCGGTACGGGATCGTGTTCGTGCTCGACGAGGTGATGGCCGGGTTCGGCCGCACCGGCGCCTGGTTCGCCGCCGACCACTTCGACGTCGTGCCGGACCTGCTGACCTTCGCCAAGGGCGTCAACTCCGGTTACGTACCGCTCGGCGGCGTCGCCATCAGCGCCGAGATCGCCGCCACCTTCGAGACCCGCCCCTACCCCGGCGGCCTCACCTACTCCGGGCACCCGCTGGCCTGTGCCGCGGCGGTCGCCACCATCGGCGTGATGGAGGACGAGAAGGTCGTCGAGCACGCGGCCCGCATCGGCGAGACCGTCCTCGGCCCCGGCCTGCGCGAACTCGCCGAACGCCACCCCTCGGTCGGCGAGGTCCGCGGCCTCGGGGCGTTCTGGGCGCTGGAGCTGGTCCGCGACCGGGAGACCCGCGAGCCGCTCGTCCCGTACAACGCCTCGGGCGAGGCCAACGCCCCGATGGCGGCGTTCGGCGCGGCGGCGAAGAAGCAGGGGCTGTGGCCGTTCATCAACATGAACCGGACCCACGCCGTCCCCGCCTGCAACGTCTCCGAGGCCGAGGCCAAGGAAGGGCTCGCGGCCCTGGACGTCGCGCTCTCTGTCGCCGACTCCTACACGGTGCAGGGCGCGTAACGCCGCTCGCTGTGCGCGGCGCGGGGCGCGTGACGCCACTCCCGGTGCGCGGCGCGAGGTGCGTGATGCCGCGCTCCGTACCCGGTGCGGGGCGCGTGTCGCCGCGCCCCGCACGTACCCCGGGTAACCGGATGCGCCGCTTCCTTGCGTGAACGACCCCGTGAGCCTCCCCGCCGTGCCCGGAATCGGGCACGGCGGCGGCCCTGGCCTAAAGTGACCCGAGCCAGGAGTGACCTCCGCCGGAAGCGGCCGGTGAACGGGGGCGAACGGGAGGGGCCGGCATGCGTTCGAGCGGAGGCGTGACGCGCAACACCCTGCGCCAGCAGATCGCCGACGCGCTGCGTGACGAGGTGCTCGCAGGGCGTCTTCCGCCGGGCCGGGAGTTCACCGTCAAGCAGATCGCCGAACAGTACGGGGTCTCCGCGACGCCTGTCCGCGAGGCGCTCTTCGACCTCTCCGCACAGGGGCTGCTCGCCTCCGACCAGCACCGCGGCTTCCAGGTACGCGAGTTCACCGTCGGCGACTACCGCGCGATGATCGGGGCCCGCGCCCTCGTCGTCGAGGGCCTCTTCCGCAACCCCGCCGAGCGGGTCGCCGTCCGGCCCGAGGGGCTCGCCTCGATCCGCCGACGGGCCGCGGAGGTGGTCCGCGCGGCGAAGGGCGGCGACCTCGACGTACTGATCGGGTACGACCTGCGGTTCTGGCGGGAGCTGGGGCAGTTCGTCGTCAACCCCTACCTCGCCCACTTTCTCACCAGACTCCGCGTCCAGGCCTGGGTGTTCGCCGTGCACCGGCTGCGCCGCGACGGCATGGACGAGAACGTGCTGTGGTTCGGCCACGAGGAACTGGTCGAGGCCATCGCCTGCGGCGACCTCCCGCAGGTCGAGGCCGCCATGGACTCCTATTACGCGCACGGGCTCGCCTGGGCGGACCGGCTGGAGGCGCGGGAGACCGCGGGGGACGTCCCGGGGTCGGCGGAGTCCCCGGAGCCACCGGAGCCACCGGGGCACTGTGCGTGAGGTTCGCCCCGCATTACGCTGTCCCGACGATCGCCCGAACCCGTCTGAAAGCGAGACTTCGTGGCCTGTGACCTGTGGCTGGTCCCCCTCGTCGATGTGCTGTGCCACAGCGCCGACAATCCGTTCGCCGAAGAGATCGCCGTCTACGACAAGGCGCTGAACGACGCCGGGCTGCCGCCCGTCCCCGTCTACGCGTACATGCCGGGCCTCACCGGGGACGTCGCCCCCGTGGCCGGTTTCGACTACGACGCCCTGCACTTCCTGCGCCGCGCCTACCTGCTCCAGCTGAGCGGCCTGGCCGTCACCCCCGTCGCCGGTCTCGACGGCGACTACGAGCAGCTCCTGGAGATGTTCGAGCAGGGCGCGCAGCAGTCGCACCTGGTCTGGCACTACGACCACGCCGGGGCGTACGTCCCGGTGGACTTCCCGGCCCCGCTCTCCGACGACGCGCTCCTGGCGGGCGGCGGCCCGCTGGGCTCCTCGCACGGGCTGCTGCGGGAGCTGGAGTTCGTCGCCCCGTCCCTGGGCATCGACCCGGCCAACCCGCCGGCCGCCCCGCAACCCCCCTCCGGCCCCACCACCCTGGAGGAGCCGGCGAGCCCGATCCCCTACGACGACAGCCCGTTCGCCCGGGAACGCCACGTCTGGCTCGGCCTCCACGCGGCGGCGACCCGCAGCCTGGCCCAGGGCTCAATGATCATCTTCAGCTGACCAGAACCCCCACCCGCGCGGACCGGGCCCACCTCTCAGCCCGTCCGGCGATTGAGGACCGGGGGTCCGGGGGCAGCGCCCCCGAAAGCGTCGGGGCGGGCGCCCCCGCCCCCCCCCCCCCCCCCCCCCCCCCCCCCCCCCCCCCCCCCCCCCCCCCCCCCCCCCCCCCCCCCCCCCCCCCCCCCCCCCCCACGCCCGCACCGCCCCCCCGGGGGGGCCCCCCCCCGGGGGGGGGGGGGGGGCGCCCCCCCCCCCCCCCCGCCCGGGGGGGGGGGGGGGGGGGGGGGGGGGGGGGGGCCCCCCCCCCCCCAAAGCGTCACCCCGTACCCCCGTACCCCCCCGGCCCCCTCCACCCGCACCCGCACCCCGCCGCCCAGGCGGCCCCTCACCGAGGCGGCGACTCCGGCGGCCGCTGCCGCGGCATGTTCGGCCGGGCCGCCACCGACGGCATCGAGAACCGCCCCGGCACCGCCCCCGACTCGCCACGCCCCCCGGCGCCCCCCGCCGCCAGGGCCTGCATGCCCATCGGCGCGGGCCCCGCCCGGAACTCCACCATCCAGTCCGCGGTCTCCGACCGCACCAAGTCGGTGACGTCCTCGGAGAACCTCCGCAGCACCCCCAGACATCGCTCGGCCGCCTCGCTGGCCGTGCCCTCGGTCGGCCCGAGCATCTCCCGTACGCACTCCGAGGCCCAGTCGAACTGGAGCACCTGGAGCCGCCGCTGCACGGCCTGGGCCGTGGCGAGGTTCCTTATCCAGCCGGAGGTGAGGCCGAAGTAGCGGTCGCAGGCCATGCAGGCGGCCCCCAGCAGCAGCGACAGATACCCCCACCCCGCCGAGCCGCTCAGCGCGCCCGTCAGGTCGAGCAGCGGCAGGGCGGCCCCGGCGACCACCCCGGCGGCGGTGCCCATCCGCAGGGCTCTGGCGGCCCGCCGCTTCCAGATCCGGTCGTTCAGATACCAGTCGGCGGTTTCCAGGGCGCCGGTCTCGACCCAGCGGTAGAGCTCGTCGAGCCGCTCGGCCGGCTCGCCCCAGTCGCCGAGGGGGAACGGGCGCCCGGTCAGATCGCGCCCCCCGGCCCGCCCTCCGGCACGGCCCCCGGCCCGCCCTCCGGCACGGCCCCCGGCCCGGCCTCCTGGCCCGGCTGCGGGGCCGGAGGCGGAATGCTCAGCTCCGTTCTCACCGGATCCCGCGTCGGACTCCTTGCGGGGCGGCCCCTCGGGCTGCATCTCCGGCTGACTCACCGGGGCACTCCTCTGCACTCTGACGGACGGGACGGACGCGTAGGGCCTCCCGGAACCGGACCCGACCGGCCCGGAGGGGGCGGGGCGGTCCGCACGACCGACGATCCCCGCGGGGTAACTCTGCGTCACCGCACATGCACGCTCGTGTGCCGATGTGCATGCCCTTCCTACCGCCGAATGGTGGGCCGTGGGGTCGAAATCGCGGGATTCCCGCCTGCGCAGGGCCGCTGGTCAGGTATAGGAGCACTCACGCCGGTTCCGAGATCTCACTCGAAAGAGTTGGTCCCCGGTGGGTGGAGCGCGGTGACCGGGGAGCACGTAGGCTCGGCTTACCGAAACATTTGTCGTCGAAATGCCTGGAGTGACCGTGATTCCCGGTGGTGGCCAGCCCAATATGCAGCAGTTGCTCCAGCAGGCCCAGAAGATGCAGCAGGATCTCGCGGCGGCCCAGGAGGAACTGGCCAGGACCGAGGTCGAGGGACAGGCGGGTGGCGGTCTCGTGAAGGCCACCGTGACCGGTTCCGGCGAGCTCCGTGCCCTGGTGATCGACCCGAAGGCGGTGGACCCGGAGGACACCGAGACGCTCGCCGACCTCGTCGTCGCGGCCGTCCAGGCGGCCAACGAGAACGCGCAGACGCTCCAGCAGGAGAAGCTCGGCCCGCTGGCTCAGGGGCTGGGCGGCGGGGGCGGCATCCCCGGCCTGCCGTTCTGACCTGACCGTCCCACAGGCAGGCCCACGGGGCCTACTGGTACCGACCCGTACCCACTACGGTACGGAGCAGGAAGCAAGGAAAGGCGTTCCGTTGTACGAAGGCGTTGTTCAGGACCTCATCGACGAACTGGGCAGGCTGCCCGGCGTCGGTCCCAAGAGCGCGCAGCGGATCGCCTTCCACATCCTGCAGGCCGAGCCCACGGACGTCCGCCGGCTCGCCCACGCGCTCCTGGAGGTCAAGGACAAGGTCCGGTTCTGCGCCGTGTGCGGCAATGTCGCGCAGCAGGAGCAGTGCGGGATCTGCCGGGACGCGCGCCGCGACCGGAGCGTCATCTGCGTGGTCGAGGAGCCCAAGGACGTCGTGGCGATCGAGCGGACGCGCGAGTTCCGGGGCCGCTACCACGTTCTCGGCGGGGCGATCAGCCCCATCGAGGGCGTCGGCCCGGACGACCTGCGCATCCGCGAGCTGCTGGCGCGGCTCGCGGACGGCTCCATCACGGAGCTGATCCTTGCGACCGACCCCAATCTGGAGGGCGAGGCCACCGCGACGTACCTGGCGCGGATGGTCAAGCCGATGGGCCTCCGGGTGACCCGGCTGGCCAGCGGTCTGCCGGTCGGCGGCGACCTGGAGTACGCCGACGAGGTCACCCTGGGACGCGCCTTCGAGGGGAGGCGGCTGCTGGATGTCTGACGCCACCGCCGTACCCCCCGGCCCCCTTCGCGTACCGTCCTCCGCTTCACCGTCCGCTTCGTCGTCCGCTTCACCGTCTGTGACCGTGCCCACGGGAGGTCCCCTCGATGTCTGACGCCACGCTGAATACCGTCACGCAGGACCCGGGCGACTTCGCCGTCCAGATCGCGGACCAGATCAAGACGTTCATCGTCGCGGTCACCGAGGTGTCCAAGGTCGACGAGCCGGAAGAGGCCGTTCCGGTCCTGCTCCTCCAGGTCTCGCAGCTCCTGCTCGCGGGCGGCCGCCTCGGTGCGTACGAGGACGTCCTGCCCGACGAGCGCTACGAGCCGGACCTCGGCGCGGAGCCGGACGCGGACGGCCTGCGCGAGCGGTTCGCCGCGCTCCTGGAGCCGATCGACGTCTACTCCGAGGTCTTCGATCCGTACGAGCCCCGCAAGGCCCCGGTCCCGCACCGCATCTCCGACGACCTGGCCGACCTGGTCACCGACCTCGGCCACGGCCTCGCGCACTACGACGCCGAGCGCACCGCCGAGGCGCTCTGGTGGTGGCAGTTCTCGTACTTCTCCAACTGGGGCTCCACCGCCTCCGCCACCCTCCGCGCCCTGCAGTCCCTGGTCGCCCACATCCGCCTCGGCCAGCCCCTGGAGGAGCTGGACGGCCTGGACACCGACCAGGACCCGGGCGAGGACGACCTCGCCGAGGAGGCGGGCCGCGTGATGCTGGAGGAGATCGCCGCGCCGCTGGGCCTGCGCCCGGTGAAGTAGCCGGGACCCCTGCCCGGTCTCACCGGAACGCGTCGGCGTTCTCCTCGGCCCAGCGGCGGTAGGGACGGGCCGGTGAACCGGTGAGCTTGGCCACGGTGTCGTGCACGTGCAGCAGTGCGTCGTTGACGTCGCCGCCCATCAGGTCGAGGACGCTGTCCGCGACCTCGGCCCCCATCATCGCGGCCATCGGCCCGTACGCCTCCTCCCGCGCGATCCCGACGCAGGCCACCTCCCGGCCCAGCACCCGCCCCAGCTCACCCGCCTGCTGCCGCGGAGTGATCCGCTCCGGCCCGGTGAGCGGGTGGGTCAGCCCCCGGTGCCCCGGCCCGGTCAGCGCCGCGCGGGCCACCGAGGCGATGTCGGAGGGGTGGACGGCCGGCAGCCCGACGTCCGCGTACGGCACCCGCACCACGGACTCCTCGCGCACGGACGCGGCCCACCAGAGGGTGTTGGAGGCGAACTGCGTCGGCCGCAGGACGGTCCACGCCATCCCGCTCTCCCGCAACCGGCGCTCGACGGCGAGATTCGCCCGCGCCGGGCCGAGGTGCGGATGGGTCACGACGGTGATGGAGGAGACCAGCACCACGTGCTCCACCCCCGCGTCCCGGGCGGCGTCCAGAACTCCGGCGTCGTCGCCGACCCCCGAGACCAGGAACATCGAACGCACCCCGCCCAGAGCGGACTTCAGCGACCCGGCGCGTCCCAGATCGCCCTCCGCCACCTCGAACCCGTCGGGCACCACGGCCCCGGCGCGCACCGCGTCGCGGGTAAGCGCCCGGACGTCGGCCCCGAGGCCGTCCGCGTCCAGCTGCCGCAGCAGCTCCCTGCCGATGTTCCCGGTCGCACCGGTCACCAAAATCATCGCTGAGCGCTCCTCTGTCCGTCACGCTGCCCGTCGCGCTGCCCGGTCGCACTGCCCGGTCACAGTCTGTTCGATACGGGAACGCTAGAACCTCAACCGGCCTTGAGATCAAGCCGGTTGGGAGGGTCGCGGCCGCTCCCGCCGCCGACCGGGCGCCGGGCCGAGCGGCCCGTCCGCCCGAACACCGCCGATATTCCGGGGCGGTTGTCCCACCCGGTTGTTAATCTCCCCCAGCCCTTGATCTCCGATCTTCGAGGGCCGAACCGGGGAGGGGTACGCGCATGCGGGAACGTACGGGACATGGACGAGCGAGACGGGCGGCGGTAGCGGCGGTGATCGCCGCGGGGACGGTGCTGGCGACGCCGGGCACCGTGTTGGCGGCGGCCGGCGGGGGCCCGCCGAAGCAGCCGCAGACCGCCGATCTGACGACGGGGGGCGCGTCGTGCGTCACCGGTGAGGGGCGGCCGTACGTGGGGTCCGTTCCGCAGGTGACGGCGCGGCTGTACGGACCCGACGGCGGGCAGCCGGGTGAAGCGAACCGGGTCCGGGGCGAGTTCGAGGCGTGGTGGCAGGGCGAGGGCGGCGCCGAGGAGCGCGTGACCATGACCAGCGCCACGATGGCCGACACCGCCCCGTTCGGCTGGCAGCTGCCGAGCACCGTTCCGGACGGGACCGTCGTGTCCTGGCGGGTGCGCGCCGTCAACGACGACGGGGCGTCGGCCTGGAGCAGCGAAGGGCCGGGCGCGCCCTGCGAGTTCGTCCACGACCGCACCCTGCCCGACGCCCCGGTCGTCACCTCCTCCGACTATCCGGACGACGACACCTGGACGCCGGGCGCCGGGGTCAGGGGGACCTTCCGCTTCGCGGCGCGGGCCGAGGACGTCGTCGCCTACGTCTACTCCTTCATCGGCGGACCGCCGAAGACGGTCGAGGCCGGGCCCGACGGGTCGGCCGAGATCCGTTTCCTTCCGGAGAAGTCCGGCGTGCAGGTCCTCTCGGTGCAGGCGCAGGACCGCGCGGGCAACCGCGGCCCGCGCACCGACTACACCTTCCGGATCGGGGAGGGCCCCGCGCCGGTGGCGCAGTGGAAGCTCGCCGACGCGGCGGGCTCCCGGTCGGCCGCCGCCGAGACCGGCGTCGCCGCTCGGGCCGGTGCGGGGGTCACGTTCGGCGCGCCCGCGCCGTCCGGCACCCCCCTCACCTCCACCGCCTCGCTCGACGGATCGGGACACGGCTTCCTGACCCCGGGCGCCCCGGTCGTCGGCGACACCGCGAAGACCTTCGCCGTCGGCGGCTGGGTGCGTCCGGAGCGCGTGGACGGCACCCGTACGGTCCTCTCGCAGGACGCGGGCACGGCACGCGCCTTCACCCTGGGCCTGGCCCCCGCCGGGTCGGGCCCCGCCTGGTCGTTCTCCGTCGGCGGAGCGCGGGTCACGGGCGGGCTCCCCGAGACCGGCGGCTGGGCGTACGTGCTCGGCCAGTACGACGCGGAGACCGGCACGGCCCGGCTGTACGTGAACGGCCGCGCGGTCGGCGAGGAGACGGCCGCCGTCCCCGTGGCGGGCGAGGGCGACTTCCAGATCGGCCGGGCGCGCGGGGCGCAGGGCTACCGGGACCGCTGGCAGGGCGAGATCGGTGACGCACGGGCGTACGACCGGATCGTGGTGCCGGAGGAGCTGACGGCCCTCGCCACCCGTGCCGCGCGACGGGTCGGCCACTGGGCGCTCGACACTGCCCCGGACGGTCTCGCCCCGGAGACGGGCGGGGGCGCACCTCTGAAGCTGGGCGCCGGCGCGTCGGTCTTCCGCCTCGACGACCCCTGCGACATCTTCGACCCGGACTGCGTCCAGGACTGGCCGCTGGAGGGCGACGGGCATCTGCGCCTGGACGGTGTCTCGGGCCACGCGGCCACGGACGCGCCCGTCGTGGACACCGCCGGGAGCTACACGGTCAGCGCCCGCGTCCGGCTCACCGACGACGCCCCGGCGACGCCGATGACGGCGATCTCCCAGGGCGGTGAGCACGGCGACGCCTTCAAGGTGCGCTTCGACCCGGAGAACTCCAGCTGGGACCTGGTGCTGGCGCACGCCGACGAGCCGGGCGCGCCGGAGACGGTGCTCAGCCGGATCGAGTCGCCCGACGGCGACCTCGGGGCGGGCCACCGGGTCACCGTCGTCCACGACGCCTCGGCGAACCAGGTGTCCTTCTACCTCGACGGGGTGAAGTACGCGGAGGGCGGCACGGCCGGCTTCGACGCGGCCTGGAAGAGCACCGGCGGGCTCCAGCTCGGCCGGGGCCGCACCGCCGACGGCTGGGGCGAGCGGCTGAACGGCGTGGTGGACAGCGTGTACGCCTACGAGGGCGTGCTGTCGGAGACGGAGATCAGGCAGCTGCCGTAGCGGGACGTGTCCCGGCTCGCGCTTTCCTTACGGACGGTGTGGGCTGGGACACAAACGGGAGTGCTCCCGGGCTGGGTGGGCAACAGCCCGGTACGAGCAGTTCGGGGCGACACGCCGTTCCGGGTGATGAGCGGGACATCTCATCATCTGGTATGGACGGGTCGATTCCGGACTGCTCGTTAAACTGAGCCGACCGCAGTAATGACTGAGCGAGGAGCGCACGTGGGCCTTGTCGTGCAGAAGTACGGAGGCTCCTCCGTAGCCGATGCCGAGGGCATCAAGCGGGTCGCCAAGCGAGTCGTCGACGCCAAGAGGAACGGCAACCAGGTGGTTGTCGTGGTGTCCGCGATGGGCGACACGACGGACGAGTTGATAGACCTTGCCGAGCAGGTTTCACCGATCCCTGCCGGCCGTGAGTTCGACATGCTGCTGACCGCCGGTGAGCGGATCTCCATGGCCCTGCTGGCGATGGCGATCAAGAACCTGGGCCACGAGGCCCAGTCGTTCACGGGCAGCCAGGCCGGTGTCATCACCGACTCGGTCCACAACAAAGCGCGCATCATCGACGTCACACCGGGCCGCATCCGGACCTCGATCGACGAGGGCAACATCGCCATCGTCGCCGGGTTCCAGGGCGTGAGCCAGGAGGGCAAGAACATCACGACCCTCGGCCGCGGCGGGTCGGACACGACCGCCGTCGCGCTGGCCGCCGCGCTGAACGCCGAGGTCTGTGAGATCTACACCGACGTCGACGGCGTCTTCACCGCGGACCCCCGGGTCGTGAAGAAGGCGAAGAAGATCGACTGGATCTCCTTCGAGGACATGCTGGAGCTGGCCGCATCCGGCTCCAAGGTGCTGCTGCACCGCTGCGTGGAGTACGCACGCCGATACAACATCCCGATCCACGTCCGCTCGTCCTTCTCCGGACTGCGCGGCACCTGGGTCAGCAACGAGCCGCAAGGGGACCAGCAGGTGGAGCACGCGATCATCTCCGGAGTCGCCCATGACGTCTCGGAGGCCAAGGTCACCGTCGTCGGCGTCCCGGACAAGCCGGGCGAGGCGGCCGCGATCTTCCGCGCCATCGCCAACGCCGAGGTCAACATCGACATGGTGGTGCAGAACGTCTCCGCCGCGTCGACCGGCCTGACGGACATCTCCTTCACCCTGCCCAAGGCCGAGGGCCGCAAGGCCATCGACGCCCTGGAGCGGGCCAAGGGGACGATCGGCTTCGACTCGCTCCGCTACGACGACCAGATCGCGAAGATCTCCCTGGTCGGCGCCGGCATGAAGACGAACCCGGGCGTCACGGCCGGATTCTTCGAGGCGCTGTCCGACGCGGGTGTGAACATCGAACTGATCTCGACATCCGAGATCCGGATCTCGGTGGTCACCCGTGCCGACGACGTCATCGAGGCCGTGCGCGCCGTGCACACGGCCTTCGGTCTCGACAGCGACTCCGACGAGGCCGTCGTCTACGGAGGCACCGGCCGATGACCGAACACCGCCCTTCGCTCGCGGTCGTCGGTGCGACCGGGGCGATCGGCGGTGTCATGCTCCGGATCCTCTCGCAGCACGCGGACGTCTGGGGCGAGGTCAGACTCGTCGCCTCACCGCGCTCGGCCGGCCGCAAGCTGGTCGTGCGCGGTGAGGAGAGCGAGGTCCTCGCGCTCTCCGAGGACGTGTTCGACGGCATCGACGTGGCCCTCTTCCTGGTGCCGGACGAGGTGTCCGCCCGCTGGGCCCCGATCGCCGCGTCCAAGGGCGTCGTCGTCATCGACGACTCGGCGGCCTTCCGGCTCGACGACGACGTGCCGCTGGTCGTCCCGGAGATCAACCCCCATGCCGTGCGCCTCCGGCCGCGCGGCATCATCGCGTCCCCGAACTGCACCACGCTGTCGCTGATCGTCGCGGTCGGCGCGCTGCACGCCGAGTTCGGGCTGCGCGAGCTCATCGTCTCCTCCTACCAGGCGGTCAGCGGCGCGGGCCGGGACGGCGTCGCCGCCCTGCGCGAGCAGCTGTCGCTGGTGGCCGGCACGGAGCTGGGCACCCAGCCCGGGGATGTGCGCCGGGCCCTGGGGGACAGCGCGGCGGCGGGGAGCCCGTTCGCCGCACCCGTCGCCCTGAACGTCGTGCCGTGGGCCGGTACGGACGCCGGGGACGGCTGGTCGTCCGAGGAGATCGCCCTCCGCGAGGAATGCCGCAAGGTGCTGGGCCTGCCGGGTCTGAAGACCACCGCGACCTGTGTGTACGTTCCCGTCATCGCCACGCACTCGATGTCCGTCCACGCGCGCTTCGAGAACGAGGTCGCCGTCGACAAGGCGCACGAGATCCTGGCGACCGCTCCCGGCGTGGTGCTCTTCGACAGCCCGGCGTCCGGGGACTTCCCCACGCCGTCCGATGTGGTGGGCACCGATCCCACCTGGGTGGGCCGCGTCCGGCGGTCGATGGACGATCCGCATGCCCTGGAAATGTTTCTTTGCGGCGATAATCTCCGAAAAGGTGCGGCTTTGAACGTGGCGCAGATCGCCGAATCGGTCGCTGCCGAATTTCCCCGGGGCTGATCGAACCTGTTTTGTAGGATCTGTGAACGCGCTATGAGTAATTTGCTGGTCTGAACCTCTTGAGCTGGGGCGTTGTCGTATCCGACGATGATCTCCCGGCCTTCTGCAACCGCACGTCGGCCGGGCTGCGTCTATGCGGTCACTTCTGTGTGGCCAGACGCGATTACGGGGCATTTGGGGAAGAGCAGGTACGTATGAGGGCATGTCGCACAGTGCCGAACGTGGCGCCGTACGCGTACAACCCTGACGGGGGGCAGCGTGTCCAACAGGCGTGGCAGAGGTTCTCGACATCACAGTGGTGGGCCCGTTGCGAGGCGCGTCAGTGCGTCCGCTCCGGCGGCCCCGCGCGCCCGGCGGTATGCCGGTGATCGCGCCCATGCCCGCTGCGCGCCCGGCCCAGCTGCCCTCGCAGCGCGGGGGTGCTGACGAGACGGTGGCAGCTGGAACCACGGTCGACCATCTCACCGAGACCTATCGCGCCCACTACCGCTCCCTGCTCGGCCTCGCGGCCCTGCTGCTGGACGACACGGCGTCCTGCGAGGACGTGGTGCAGGAGGCGTTCATCCGCGTGCACTCCGCGCGCAGCCGGGTCCGCGAACCGGAGAAGACCCTGGCGTATCTCCGCCAGACCGTGGTCAACCTCTCGCGCTCCGCACTGCGCCGCCGCATCCTCGGGCTGAAGCTGCTCTCCAAGCCGATGCCGGACATGGCGAGCGCGGAGGAGGGCGCCTACGACCAGCTGGAGCGGGACGCGCTGATCAAGGCGATGAAGGGGCTGCAGCGACGCCAGCGCGAGGTGCTGGTCCTGCGGTACTTCGCGGACATGACGGAGGCCCAGGTCGCCGAGACGCTGGGCGTCTCGCTGGGGTCGGTCAAGGCGTACGGTTCCCGGGGTATCGCGGCGCTGCGCGTCGTGATGGAGGCCCAGGCATGAGCGGGCCCGGACAGCACGACGAGCGCAGGCACGAGAATGACCCGACGGGAAACGGAATTGTGAGCCACGGGCCGGAGAAGACTCCGCACACCGATCGGGACCGCCCGCACGACGCGAGCGCGGAGCCCGAACCGGGCGACAACCCGGAACCCGCGCCGACCGCGCGGCTGGACGACGGGGCCGACGCGGACGCCGGGGTGAGCACGCCTGCGGGCGCGGCTCCCGGAGCGTCCGACGACGACATCGCCGGCACGCTGACCGACCTCTTCGCCGGTGGCCGCGCCGCACCCGCCTCCGACGAGCTGGACGAGGTGGCCCTGCGCCGCATGCTGCACGGCGCGGTGCGGGATCTCGCCCCCTCCGAGGCGACCCTGGACCATCTCCACCGTGCCGTCCCCGCCCGCCGGGCCAAGCGGCGGCAAGCCGTCGTCGGGGCGGCCGCCGCGGCCCTGCTGATCGGTACGGCCGTCCCCGCCTTCGTCCACGTCGCGACCTCGGACGGCTCGTCCACCGCCCGCCCCGCCATCGCCGGACACGGCGAGCAGGCCCACGGCGGCAACGGGGACGAGACGGGCCCCCAGGAGCCCGGCCGCCGGACCGTGGAGCCCACCGAGCGCGAGAGCGAGGGCGGCGCCGGCGAGGCCGACCCGGATCCCAGCCCCTCCGAAGGCTCGGGCAGCGACCCCGACGGGGCGGTGCCGGGCGCGAAGCCCGACTCCCCGAGCGTGGATCTCGCGGCCCTGCCGGTCTGCGACCCGAGCCAGCTCGGTGTGGCGTCCGAGGGCGCCGGAGCACCGGGGGCCGACGGCACGGTCTACGGCAGCTTCAAGATCGCCAACGTGTCCGGCACGGACTGCACGGTCAGCAGCAACGGCACGGTGGGCTTCACCGCCCTCGGCGCGGCCGACCCGCTCCGGATCGGCGTCGTCCAGCACGCCGCGGGCGACGCGGCCCCCGGTCTGCCCGACCCCTCGCAGGAGCCGGGCACGGTGCTGTTGAAGCCGTCCATGGCGTACGAGGTGCGGTTCGCCTGGGTGCCCACCGACACCTGCCCGACCGTGGGCCCCTCACCGACGCCGACCCCGTCGGCGGAGGCCGCGGGAGGATCGGTCGGCGAGGGCACCGGCGATTCCGGCGTCGCCGCGCAGTCGCTGCGCGAGGACGGCGGGGGCACCGTGGAGGGCAGCGTCACCGTGACGCACACCCCGGAGACGGGAGCGCCCACCGCGGAGACGAAGATCCCCAACGCCTGCTCGGGCACGATCTACCGCACGGGCGTGCTGGCCACGTCGTAGTCCGGCGAGGACGGGTCCTCCGGGACCGCGGCAGGGCCCCCGGGCCCGTCAGCCCGCTCCGGACCCTCAGGCCCGTCGGAGCCTTCAGGACCGCCAGGTCCCTCAGGCCCGTCAGGTCCCTCAGGCCCGTCAGGTCCCTCGGGCCCGCCAGCTCCCTCAGGCCCCTCGGGCACGAGGCCGAGCGCTATGTCGCGCACGGCCTCGGCCTCGCGGCGCACCAGCCGGAACCACATGAAGAGCACGAAGCCGGCGAAGACGAACCACTCGCCGGTGTACCCCAGGTTCTGGAACGCCTTCAGATCGAGGCCGCTGCCCTGCGGGGCCGCCGCGGGCACGGGCTTCATCGCACCGCCCGTACCGCCCGCCTCGACCTCGGGAAGCGTCACCCAGGCGTCGTACACGTCGTACGGGACGAGGTTCACCAGGGTCGCGGCGCTGATCATGCCGACCTGGCCCTCGGGCAGCCCGCCCCGGACGTCGACGCCGTCGCTGTTGGTGTTCTCGGAGGCCTGGAGGTCGCCGGTCACCGAGACCGCGCCCCGGGGCGCGGCGGGCACTCGGGCGTCGCCGGGGGAACCGGGCAGCCAGCCCCGCACCACCGGCAGGGCCTTGCCGCCGTCCGTGCGCAGCATGTTCAGGACGTAGAAGCCCTGTCGGTCGTCCAGCTCACGGCCGGGCACCAGGAACTGGTCGGCGTACGTCCCGGTGGCGACGGCCGGGCGACCGGACGTCACCTTGTCGACGGGCAGCAGCTCGGCCAGCGGCTTCGCGGCCCGGGTGCCGGGATCGGGCTGCTTCTCCGCCTGCTCGTGCGACTGCACACGGTCCTCGAAGCGGCCGAGCTGCCAGGTGCCCATGAACACGCAGAACGGAATGGCCAGCACGACGAAGAGGTTGATCCCCCACCATCGCGGGGTCAGCAGGAACCGGTACACCCCTCAAAGGTACGGTTCCCCGCTCCGGCCGCCCGGAGCGGGGTCCGCCATTTATCCGGCCTTTACGCCCGTGTCCGGCCCGCGTTCACCCTCCGGGCCGGGTGCGCCGCCGCCTCCCAGGTGCTTCAGGGCGAACTCCAGCTCCAGCCGCACCTGCTTGATCCGCTCCTCCACCACGAGCGAGCCGTGCCCGGCGTCGTACCGATACACCTCGTGGACCGCGCCGCGGGCCGCCAGGCGGTCCACGTAGTTCTCCACCTGACGGATGGGGCAGCGTGGATCGTTGACGCCCGCCGAGATGTAGAGGGGGGCGCGCACCGCGTCGACGTACGTCAGCGGGGACGAGGCCTCGAAGCGCTCGGGGACCTCCTCCGGCGTGCCGCCCAGCAGCGTGCGGTCCATCGACTTCAGGGCCTCCATCTCGTCGTGGTACGCCGTGACGTAGTCCGCGACCGGCACCGCGGCCAGGCCCAGCGCCCAGGAGTCGGGCTGGGTGCCGAGCCCGAGCAGGGTCAGATAGCCGCCCCACGACCCGCCGGCCAGGATCAGGCGCTCCGGGTCCGCGAGCCCGGACTCGACCGACCAGTCCCGCACGGCCGCGATGTCCTCCAGCTCGATCAGGCCGACCCGGTGCTTCAGTGCGTCCGTCCAGGCGCGGCCGTACCCGGTGGAGCCCCGGTAGTTGACCCGGATGACCGCGAAGCCGTGGTCGACCCAGGCGGCGGGCCCGGAGGCGAAGGCGTCGCTGTCGTGCCAGGTGGGCCCGCCGTGGATCTCGAAGATCGTGGGGAAGGGGCCCTCACCGGTGGAGGGCCGCTGCACGAGGGCGTGGATCCGGCCGCCCGGCCCCTCCACCCACGCGTCCTCGACGGGCACCGACGGCGGGGCCTTCGCTCCCGGCGGGTCCAGCACCACCGCCCCGCTCGTCGACCGCACCACGAGCGGGTGCGCGGCCGAGGACCACAGATACTCCACCGTGCCGTCCGGGCGGGCGGTGGCTCTCGACACCGTGCCGGCGGGGGTCTCCACGCGCACGGGCTCCGCCGCCCCCGGCTCGTACCGCCACAGCTCGCTGCGGGCCTCGAAGCTGTGCTGGATGAGCAGCGCGGAGCCGTCCGGATACCACTCGGCCCCGACGTCGCCCGGCAGGTCGACCGGGAGCGCGGTCTCGGTGCCCGCGACCGGGTCCCAGATCATCGGCTCCCAGCGGCCCCGGCGCTGATGCCCGACGAGCAGCCGGCTGTCACCGGCCGACGGGGCGAAGCCCAGCACGGTGAGCCCCAGCTCCTTCGTGCCGCCCTCGGTGTCGTCCAGCTCGGCCACCGTGGAGCCGTCCGGGCGCACCACCCGCAGCGCGGAGTGCATCGCGTCGCCGTGCTCCGTGTGCTCCAGCGCGATCAGGGTCCCGTCGTCGGAGAGGTCCCCGACCTCCGCGGACTCCCGGTGCCGGTAGATCTCCACGGGCTCGCCGCCCGGCTTGCGCACCAGGTGGACCGTCGTGCCGTCCTCGTCGGTCGAGCGGCCGACGACCGCCGAACCGTCGCGTCCGATGGCCAGGCCCGCCGGGTAGGAGGGCGCGAGGCCCGGGGCGGCCGGCTCGTCCTCCCCACCGCCGAACGGCTGGCGCATCCACACCCCGAACTCGTCGCCGTCGGTGTCGCTGAACCACCAGATGGCTTCGCCGTCCGGCGTCAGCACGCCGTCCGTCGTCCCGTTCGGCCGGTCGGTGACCTGGCGCTGCTTGCCGCTCGCCCGGTCCCAGGCGTACAGCTCGAAGGTCCCGGTGGCGTTGGAGACGAACAGAGAGCGGTCAGGCGCGTCCTCGGCCCAGTCGGGCAGGGACACCCGGGGCGCGCGGAACCGCTGCTCCCACTCCGGCGTGGTCGAGGCGTTCTGTGATTCGCTCATGCCCTCCATCCAACCCGATCGGCCGCTTCGCCGGGGAACCTGTGGACAACCGGTCCACCGACCCCGCCGACAACCCCGCCGACCCTCCCGGATCTGTGGATAACCACTCGCGCCCGTCCCGGCCTGTGGGTAGCTTGCCGGTCATGTACTCCCCGGTTCCGGACGACTGGCACGACGCCAACCGCGCGCGCTGGGACGAGCGCGTGCCGATCCACGTGGCGAGCGAGTTCTACGAACTGGAAGCGTTCCGGGCGGGCAAGGACGCGCTGCGCGCCTTCGAGCTGGCGGAGGTCGGCGACGTCACCGGGAAGACCCTGCTGCACCTCCAGTGCCACATCGGCCTGGACACCCTGTCCTGGGCGCGGCACGGCGCGGCGCAGGTCGTGGGCCTCGACTTCTCCGAGCCCGCCGTCGAGACCGCCCGGGGCCTGGCCGGGTCGCTGGGCCTGGGCCCGGACCGGGCGGCGTTCGTCGCGGCCGACGTGTACGACGCACCGGCCGCCGTCCCCGACTCCGCGTACGACATCGTCTACACGGGCGTCGGCGCGCTGAACTGGCTCCCCGACATCGACCGCTGGGCCGAGACCGCCGCCTCGCTGGTCGCCCCCGGCGGGTTCCTCTATCTCGCGGAGTTCCATCCGCTGACCGACTCGATGGACGCCGGGACCGGTTCGGTGATCACCGACGACTACTTCAGCCGTGAGGCCTGGGTGGACGAGACGCCGGGCACGTACGCCGACTTCGACGCGCCGACGGTGCACAACCGCAGCGTCGAGTGGCAGCACCCGCTGGGCCGGGTGGTCACGGCGCTCGCCGCGGCCGGACTGCGGATCGAGTTCCTCCACGAGCACGATTCCTCGCTCTTCCAGCGGTTCGGCGCGCTGGAGCGTCACGCGGACGGTCACTACCGCTTCCCGGCGGACCGGCCGCGGATCCCGCTGATGTACTCGATCAAGGCGTCGCGCCCCGTGGAGCATCAGGGATAACCGCAGGTCGCCGCCGCCCCGCGGGGCTTCTCCGGCCGATTGTCAGTGATGGGGGCCACACTCGATTCCATGACCGAGACGACAGACGGAACGGCGGGCGGAGCCACGCCCGGGACGGCTCCCGGCACCACGCCAGGGACGGCTTCCGGCACCACGCCCGGGGCGACGACGGCCGCGCTGCGCGGGGCGGTGGAGGCGTATTGGACGGCGGCCGAGGCGCGCGACTGGAGCGCGTTCGGGGCGACCCTCGCCGAAGCCGTGGTGTACGACCTGCCGCAGACGCGCGAGCGGATCCGCGGCAAGGAGCGGTATCTCCGGTTCAACCAGGAGTACCCGGGCGACTGGCACGTCCGGGTCGAGCGGATCGTCGCCGACGCGGAGGGCCGGCAGGCCGCCGCCCGGACCGGGTTCACCGTGGCGGGGGAGCGGCCGGGGGAGCAGCCGCAGGAGATGGACGCCATCCACTTCTTCACGTTCGACGAGCAGGGGCTGATCACCGGGGTGACGGACTTCTGGCCCGAGTCGTACGAGCCTCCGGCCGGCCGTGAGCACCTGGTCGAGCGCTACTGAGAACGGCGGCCCACCGGTCGCCCGGTGAACCGCCGTTCGCGCCGCCTACACCGCCGAGCGGAAGGCGGGCAGGTAGCCGCCCGACTGCCCCGCGGCCTTGGGGTGGTACGAGTTGTAGATCGGGATCGAGACGCTGTGGAGCCAGGCGTCGCCGGAGCACAGCTCGTGTCCGGTGAACTCGTCCACCACGCTGGAGAAGGTGAACCCGGCGTCCGCGGCCCGCTTGGCGATGACGTCGTTCAGCACGTCCGACGCGTTGTTGATCGCGGCCCGTTCGGCCTCGGTGAGCCCGGCGATGCAGCTGCCGGACAGCTGGTAGAAGCGGGGATATCCGAGGACCACGACCTGGGCCTGCGGGGCGCGGGCCCGGATGTTGTCGTAGAGCGAGTCGAGGCTTCCGGGCAGGGTGCTGTTCACCTGCGCGATGGCGGCGTTCACGCTGTTGATGCAGGTGGCCTCGCTCGACAGCACGCAGTCCTGCATGACGTCGGCGAACCCGACGTCATTGCCTCCGGCGGTGACGCTGACCAGCGAGGTGGACGCGTTGAGCACACCGAGCTGACTGCTCACCACGGACGAGGTGGTCGCTCCCGAGCAGGCGACGAAGTCGAACGAGGCGGGGGAGTTCGCGGCCTGCCACAGGTACGGGTAGGCGTTGGTGCTGCGGCGGCAGTCGCCGCTGTCGGAGATGTAGCTTCCGGCACCGACGCCCGAGGAGTAGGAATCGCCGAGCGCGGCATAGCCTCCCGCGGCGGCGGAGTCGGCCGCGGAAGCCGGCCCGGCGACGCCGAGAGCGGCCACGGCGGCGATCGCGAGAGTGGAGAGGGATGCCCAAATCCTACGTACTGACATGGCTGCCAGCCCTTCGAAGCGTGGGGGGATGGGGGGACGAGCTGTGGGGCAGTGGGGGATTGGGGTAGCGATGCAGTTTCTAGCAGCTCGTGGTACCCGCCGGTAATGCCCGCGCAAGAAGTCGTCTGATATGCCCGAATGATCGTTCGGGGGGCGATGCTCCGCGCGTAGATAAACCCTCAACTGCGTGTAGGTAAAGGCAAGTTCGAGGTGCCACCGGGCGTCTTGCCGCGGTCGGCGATGCCCGGTGGCGGGCCTCGCCGACCGGTGACGCACGACGCCCGAGGGCCTTGTTCAGCCTCCGGCGGCCTGGTCGCTCGGCATTCGGCTGCTGCGTTCGGCATCCGGGCGGTCCGGTGAGTTCATCCGGACGGCCCAACTCCCGGCGCGCGGGGAAGGGGTGGTCACCCCGGCCGGCCCCCGGCGTGCGCCGGGAGGTGGGCGGCTCCGACCCACACGCGCGTGATGGCGCTGACGTAGCGGGCTCCGCAGCGGTCCCGCGGCACCACCAACTGGCTGCCGTCCGGCTCCAGCGGCCGGTCGTCCATCCGGGTGGCGAGCAGGACGGGTGCGTCGCCGAAGTCCGCGTCGATCTCCGCCCAGGACAGCACCGCGTGGTGCCCGTCCCCGCCGGTGACGGCCAGCAGGAAACGCGAACGGTCCTTGCGCCGGCGGGCGTCGAAGGCGGGGCCCGCGTCCGAGACGACCTCCCGCAGCAAGGGCCCCTCGAACGTGTGGTGTTGCGGGCCCTCCGTCGCGCAGTCGAAGGTCACCTCGGCGCGGTGCTGCTCCCAGCCCCCGCGCAGATCGCTGACCGTGAGCGTCACGGGCCGGTGCAACTCGCCGACCAGGGCGAACGCCCGTACCGCCGCGTCCCGTGTTCCGAGCCGGTCCACCGGCATGGGCTTCCCCCTGGCTGTCTCGGCGAGCGATCCACGCCCTACGTGATGCCCGCGGACGGTGGCCGGAAATCTCCGGGCACCTCAAAAGCCAGGGAAAATCACTATATCCATGGCAAACAACAACAAGAGGCAGGCCATCTCATCGCAACTGTGACTTCCGTGAGGCCTCGTCAAGTGCCAGCCACACCCGGTCGCGGGTGACCGGCAACTCCGTGAACCGGATGCCCGTCGCGTCGCGCAGCGCGTTGGCGAAGGCCGGGGCGACCGGGTTGAAGGGGCTCTCGCTCATCGACTTCGCCCCCAGCGGCCCGATCGCGTCCGAGGTCTCCATGAAGTGCACCTCGGTGCGCGGCACATCGGCGTACTGCGGCAGCCGGTAGCGGCGGAACGCGGCCGTGGTGACCGCGCCGTGCTCGTCCAGCCGTACGTTCTCGAAGAGCGTCGCGCCGAGCGCCTGCGCCACCCCGCCCTCGACCTGTCCCCGGCACTGCATCGGGTTCATCACCTTGCCCGCGTCGGCGGCGTGCACGCTGCGCAGGATGCGGATCTCGCCGGTGCCCGGGTCCACCGCGAGCCGGAACCACTGGGCGTTGAAGGCCACCGAGCGCGGCGAACCGCCCCAGTGCCCGTCGGCCGAGAGCTCCCGGCCCGCCGCGCGGGCGGCCTGGAACAGCTCCTTCAGGCTGATCGCGTGCCCGGCGCACTCCACCGCGTCCACCGTCAGCCGGCAGTCGCCCGGAGCCGCCCCCAGGTGGTCCGCCGCGAAGTCCAGCAGCTGGACCGCCAGCGCGTCGGCGGCCTTCATCACGGCCTTGCCCGCCACCACCGTCCCGGCCGAGCCGAACGCGCCCGTGTCGTGCCGGACGACATCGGTGTCCGACTGCCGGATCACGATCCGGTCGACCGTGGTGGACAGCGCCCCGGCGGTGATCTGCTGGTGGACGGTCGTGGTGCCGTTGCCGAACTCGGCGGTCCCGACGGCGATGTCGTACGTACCGTCCTGGAGGAGCTTGACGGTGGCGTCCGCGAAATGGCCGCCGGGCGGACCGGTGGCGATCATCGACATCCCGGTGCCCTGACCGACGAGCCACCCCTCCGGCACGTCGTCCCCGGCGTCCCCGCCCTTGCCGTCGCCCCCGTCCCCGTACTTCCCGATCGCGTCCCGGACGACCTGGAGGCACTGGTCGAGCCCGTAGCTGGCGATCTCCAGGTCCTCCTCCTCGCCACCGGGGCTGAGCATGGGCTCGCCGGGCCCGATGATGTTGCGCTCCCGGAAGACCAGCGGGTCGACGCCGGTGCGCCGGGCCAGTTCGTCCATTACGGATTCGACGGCGAAGACGACCTGCCCGAGCCCGTAGCCCCGGAAGGCGCCCGCCGGAACGGAGTTGGTGTACACGGAGAAGGCGTCGACCTTCTTGTGCGGGGCGCGGTAGACGGCCATCGACTCGCCGACGCTGTGGAACATCACCGCCGGACCGTGATTGCCGTACGCCCCGGTGTTCGCGACCACGCGCAGTTGCAGCGCGGTCAGCGTGCCGTCCGCCCGTGCCCCCGCCCGTACCCGGACGATGAACGGATGGCGGGTGGTCGCCCCGTAGAACTGCTCGGGGCGGGTGTACTCCAGCTTCACCGGCCGCCGCAGCCGCATCACGGCGAGCGCCACGATGTCCTCGACGATCATCTCCTGCTTGCCGCCGAAGCCGCCGCCGACCCGGCCCGCCAACACCCGTACCTGCTTCAGCTCCAGGTCGAACAGCGCGCACAGCGCCCGCCGGGTGAGGAAGGGGGTCTGGGTGCTGGAGCGCACGGTCAGCCGCTCCTGCCCGTCCTCGCCCTCCTCGTACCAGGCCACCGCGCCGTGCGTCTCCAGGCTGGCGTGCTGCACGCGCTGGGTGCGGAAGGTCTCCTCGTACACGACGTCCGCCTCGGCGAAGCCGTCCTCGACCGAGCCGATCTCCCCGTGCACCTCGCCGACCACGTTGTCCTCGGGGCGGGCGATGCGCGACTCGGGGCCCTTGTCGTGGACGACCGGAGCGCCGGGCGCCATCGCCTCCTCCGGGTCGGTGACATGGGGGAGGCGCTCGTACGTCACCTCGATGCGGCGGCAGCCCTCCTCGGCCGCGCCCTCGCTGTCCGCCACGACGGCGGCGACGCGCTGGCCGACGTAGCGGACGGTGTCGTCCAGCAGCCGGGTGTCGTCCGGGTCCTCGGTGGGGTGCTCGTGCCGGGCGGTGGAGTAGAGGCGCTCGGGGGCGTCGTGATGGGTGAGGACCAGGTGCACGCCGGGGACGCGCAGGGCGGCGGCGGTGTCGAGGGCGACGATGCGGGCGTGCGGGTGCGGGGAGCGCAGGAGTTTCATGTGGAGCAGGCCGGGAACGTCGACGTCGAAGGTGTAGCGCGCGGTGCCGGTGACCACCAGTGGCCCGGCGGGCGCCCCCGGATTCCGGCCGACGGCCTGTCCCGCCCCGGGCTCCTCGGTGTGCCGTACGCCGCGCACCGCGTCCTCGATGGCCCGATAGCCGGTGCAGCGGCAGATGTTCCCCTTGAACGCCCGGGGCAGATCGTCGAGCTGCTCCTCGTCGAGGGCGGCCGTCGTCATCAGGTAGCCGGCGGTGCAGAACCCGCACTGGAACCCCTGGGCGTCGAGGAACTTCCGCTGTACGGGATGGAGTTCGCCGTCCGGGTCCGCGAGCCCCTCCACGGTGTTGACGGCCCGGCCGTCGGCGCGCACGGCGGGATAGACGCAGCTGTGCACCGGCTCGCCGTCGACGTGCACGGTGCACGCGCCGCAGTCCCCGGCATCGCAGCCCTTCTTGACGCCGAACCAGCTGCGCTCGCGCAGATAGGTGCGCAGACACTGACCGGCCCGGGGCTCGTCCTCGAAGGGCTGCCCGTTGACCTGGATCGCGTAACTCACAGGGCCCCTCCCGAGGCGGAATCCGATGCTCGTACGGTCGTCAGCTCGCGGCGGATCTCCTCGGCGAAGCGGAGGGCCATGTGCCGCCGCCACGCGGGCAGTCCGTGGATGTCGTCGAACCAGTCGTCCGCCCCGACCGCCGCGTCGATCACGTCGAGCAGCCCCTCCCGGTCCGGCGGCAGCGGGAACCAGAAGCGGAACGGCCGGACCGTCGCCGCGCTCACCGTCACGGCGAGCGAACCGTCCACCGGATCCAGGACCCCGACGACGAGGGCCCCCGAGCGCCCGAGCCCGTACAGGGACGCCTGGCGGAAGGCGGTACGGGAGGCCAGGGCGCGGGCGGGCAGGGTGACCGAGCGCAGCAGTTCGCCCTCGGCCAGGTCCTTGCGCCCCGCCCCGCGAACGAAGTCCGCGGTCTTCACCCGGCGCAGCGAACCGTCCTGGGCCCGCAGCAGGCACTCCCCGTCCAGCGCGGCGGTCAGCGAGATCATCGGACCGGCGGGCAGCGCGTTGCAGAGGTTGCCGCCGACGGTCGCCATGTTCCAGATCTTGAACGAGGCGAGGAAGGCACGGCAGCACTGCTCGACGAGGGGAGCCGCCGGCGCACTCCAGGTCTTCCCGAACCGCGAGAGCTGCGCGATCGTGCAGGTCGCCGCGATCTCCAGGGAGCCGTCGGGCAGCTCCCGCACCGGCTCCCAGCCCATCCGCCCCAGGTCGACCAGGCGGCGCAGCCGCGGCTGCGGCTCGGAGAACAGATAAGTGCCCCCGCCCAGCCAGGCATCGCCCGGCCGCCAGGGAGCAGGGCTGCGGGCGTCCCGTACGTCGAGCACGGTGTTGAGGTCCATGCCGCCAGTGAAGCCCTGCTGCGGGGGCCCGCACGACTGGTTCACCGTACGGAAATACACCAGGACGGGGCCGCGATACTGGAGGAACAACCAAGAGGTGTTTGCGTCATCTGACCTGGCATTTACGATGCACTGACTCGCATTGGCCTAGTGAATGTGAGATGCCGGGTGTGGTGCCCGGCAGCCCCGCAAGGAGACCGCCCATGCACGTCGAAGACCTCCTCCGGCTGGAGTCCCTGGACCTGACCCTGCTCTGGGGCGACGGCCCGCAGCTCACCCGGGAGATCAGCGGGGTGACCGCGACCGACCTGGAGGACCCGGGGCGCTTCCTCCAGCGCGGCGAGCTGGTCCTCAGCGGCCTGGTGTGGTGGGCCCCGGCGAACGACGAGGCGAAGACGGAACGTTTCGTCGCCGCCCTGCACGAGGCCGGCGCGGCCGCGCTGCTGGCCGGCGAGGAGACGCACGGGGGCGTGCCGGAGGTGCTGGTCGACGCGTGCCGCCGGCACGGGATCGCGATCCTCTCGGTGCCGGTGCACACCTCCTTCCGGGCTGTCACCGACACGGTGTACCTGCGCCAGTGGGGCGACCTCAGCAGGCGGCCCGCCGACCACTACGCGCTGCCCGAGAACGTCCGGGCGGAGCTGAGCCGGCTCCTCGCGGACGGTGCGGACCCGGACACGCTGCTCACCCGCGCGGTCGCCCACCTCGGGGCCCCGCCCGCCTACGTGCTCAGCGCCACGGGCCGCACGATCGCCCGCACCCCGACGGCCCCGCGGCTCCCGGCCGGGCGGGCGGCGCAGGCCCTGACGCCCTCGTCCACCGCCCCGGCCACCACCCTGAGCATCGACCCGGACGCCTCCGTGTACGGCCAGTGGCATCTGCACCTGCCCGAGCAGGTCGAGGCCCCGCCGCGCATGCTGCACGAGATAGCCGAGGTGTTCGCCCAGCACCGCCAGGGGACGCTCCGCCGCGAGAGCGCCTCCCGCGTCCTGGCCTCGGACCTCCTCGCCCTGGCCGACGCCCCGTCGAGCTCCGCCCCCGCCCCGCTCCGGCGGGCGCTGGGGAGGTGCGGCCTCGCGGATCAGGGCCCGTACACCGTGATCACGACGGACGGGACGGCGGACGACGACGGGGGCCTCGACGCCCTGACCGAGGCGCTGCGCCACCTCACGGGCTGCGGGTTCGCGGTGGGCCGCCTGCCGACGGGGGAGCCGGGCGCGGTGATCGGCCCCCGCGCGAACCCGGCCACGAACCCGATCACGGCCGCGAACCCGACCACGGCCACGAACCCGATCACGGCCGCCAACCCGACCACGGACCCGGTCGCAGGGGCGTCCCATCCGGTCGCCGCCCTCAAGAACCTGTGGCCGACACTCCAGGCCCGGAACGCGAAGGTCCCTCTCCACGGCGGGATCAGCGCCCCGGCCGCCGCCCCGCAGGACCTCAAGGGCGCTCTGACACAGGCGCGTTACGCACTGACGGCGGCCCGCGCGGGAAGACTGACCTCGGTGACGGCCCGCCCGGGAGACGCCCGCCCGGGAGACGCCCGCCCGGGAGACGCCCGCCCGGAAGCGGCAGCCGGTACGGGGCCGGCAGCCGGTACGGGGCCGGCAGGCGCGGCGAGGGGGCCCAACTCTCCGAAGGGGCCCGACGCCTCGGCGGACCACCGGGCCCGGCTCACGGCGATCGAGGAGCTCACGACCCTCGACGCCCTCCTCGCGGGCATCCCCGCCGACGTACGCACCGCCTTCGGCATCCACGCGCTGGGCCCGCTCGCCGACGACACGAACCCCTCGCACCGGATGCTCCTGGAGACCCTCGACGTCTTCCTCGCGCACAACGGCTCCTGGGCCCGCACCGCCGAGGCGCTGCACCTGCACGTCAACACCGTGCACTACCGCATCCAGCGCGTGGAGGTGCTCACCGGCCGTGACCTGGCCCGCCTCGACCACAAACTGGACCTGAGGGCGGCGCTGCTCTGCCGCTGACGGGCGGCCGGGGGTGTCTCGTCGATCAGGGCCGGTCGATATGGACGTTGGTCGACTTCACCCGGGCCGTGGCCGTCACGCCCACCTCGATGCCCAGCTCGTCGACCGCCTCGCGGCTCACCAGGGAGACGATCCGGTGCGGCCCGGACTGGATCTCCACCTGGGCCACGATGTCGTCGACGGTGACCGCGGTGACGATCCCGGCGAACGAGTTCCGCACCGAGGTCCGCGTCTCCCCGGGCACGGGATGCAACCCGGCGGCCCGGTCCTTGGCGAACGCGGCGAGCCCGACCCCGTCGATCACCCGGTTCCCCGACCCGTCCCGCTCCATGGCGAGCTGCCCCCCGTCGGCCCACCGGCGGACGGTCTCCGAACTGACGCCGAGCAGCTCCGCGGCCCGGCCGATGCTGTACGTCGGCACGGGGGCACTCTAGGGCAGGGAAGGTCCCCCGGGCCGAGGTGTCCGGCCCGGGGAAGACAAGCGTGATTCCGCCGCGGCCATCGGACTCCGATCGTCGACACCGCTCCACCCATCCACCCCTACCGGACCCCGCGCCGGCGTGACCGAGCGCTCCTGGGGGGCGTCGAGACATCCACGCCCTGCCGTGGATGTCTCGGCGGGGCCGTGGCCCTCATCGCTCGCCCACGAGGATCGCGAAACCGTCGAGATGCCGGGCGAGGCTGTACTCGAACAGTTCGTCGAGGTCAGGGGCCGATTCCTCGTGCACCTGCGCGAGCAGCGGGAACCGACCGCTCGCGAACAGTTCCTCGGTCCGTGCCTGCTGTGCCTGCAGCCACCGGGCGAGCGTCACCCCGGTCTCCTGTGCCGCCTCCGCTTCGTTCGACGTCGACAGGGCGACGTGGAGGACCAGTGAGTGCAGTGCCAGCGCTTCCTGCATTTTTGTCCGCAGCGGAAGGTCGAGACCGTCGAGCGCACGCAGGATCCACTCCGTGTGCACCATCATGTTCGGCGCGAGCGACGGGCGGGTGAACGAGACGGCTTGGGGCAGCCAGAGATGCCGGCAGCACAACGCCCATTGCCGTCGCGCGACCAGTTCGAGCTTGGCCCGCCAGCCCGCAGGCCCTGGGTGGGGTAGTTGCGCTTCGCCGAAGACCAGATCGGCCATCTGCGTCACGAGATCATCCTTGCTCGCGATGTGCCGGTAGAGCGACATGGGCCCCACTTCCAGCTCCGCGGCGACCCGGCGCATGGAGACGGCGTCGCATCCCTCGACGTCTGCGATCGCGATGGCCGTCCGCAGCAGATCCTCCCGCCTGAGCGCCTGTCTGGCACCGCGCGAACCGGTCGGCAGCCGGGTGGCCGGTGCCCGCACCCGCCTGGTCGGCCGTGGCAGGTCCGGCGAGGAGCTGACCACCGTGCCCGAGCCGACCTTCGTTTCGGCCAGTCCGCCTTCGCGCAGGGTGGCCACCACCCTGGTGGCTGTCGCGATCGCGACGCCCCAGCGGTCCGCGATCTGGCGGATCGACGGCAGGCGCTCCCCCGGCCGGAGATCGCCGGACCGGATCCTGGCTTCGATCTCCTGCGCGATACGCAGGTAGAGCGGCTCCGGCTGGGCCATGGCAGGCATGCGCATCTCCCGATCTCTTCGTAGCCCTTTCAAGGACCTCAAGTGAACTAGTTCACTCTGCGCAGAGTAGTGCACTTATGTCAGCCGTTCAAGCCGAATCTGTTGACTGCGCGGACCGCTCTAATACGCTGTACGCATCGGATCGATACACCGTACGCACCCCGGGGGTGGTCATGCGGCCCCGCGCAAGCCGTCGGCGCGAATGACCAGCGCAAGCACCAGCGCAAGCACCAGCGAAAGAGCAACGCCATGTCAGAACTCACCATCTCCGAAGAAGTTCTCCTGGTCGCCCTCGACCACGTGACCGGCAGGGGAAAGACGCGTCTCGGCCTCGACTGGGCGGTGGCCGGCGCGGGAGTCGTCGAACTGGCCCTCGCCCAGAAGATCACCGTGGGCGAAAAGGACATCGTCACCGTGCTGGATCCGACTCCGACCGGGATCGCGCACCTGGACGCCGTGCTCGCCGAGGTGGCCGACGGAGTCAAGGTCTCGAAGGTGCTGCGCCGGACGCGTGGCGGCGCACCCGACCGCGCCCTCACCGCACTCGTCGAACGCGGTGTGCTGCACCGCAGGCGGACCTGGGTGCTCGGCATGCTCCCCGTGCATCGCTACCCGATGAGCGACCCGTCGGCCGAGGCCGCAGTGCGCGCCAGACTCCACGCGACCGTCCTCGCGGGAGAGGAGCCGAGCGAGCGCACCGCCGCCCTGATCGGCGTGCTGCACGCCTCGAAGCTGTGGCGCCGGGCGGTGCCCTCCGGCGGACGCAAGCAGGTCCGGCGGCGGATGTCCGACATCGCGGCTGGCCAGTCCATCAGCCCCGCGGTGCGCAAGGCCATCGCCCGGACACAGGGGGCCATCACCGCGATGGCGGCAGCGGCGAGCAGCGGCTGAGCCCGCTCCAAGACCGACCACAGCGTCGAGCCTGAGCTCGACTGAGGAAGAAGAGGAAAGACCCGATGGTGAACGAGATAGAGACCGACTACTTGGTGATCGGCGCGGGTGCGACGGCGATGGCCTTTGTGGACACCCTGCTGAGCGAGACGCAGGCGACGGTGACCATGGTCGACCGTTACCACCGGCCGGGCGGCCACTGGACCATCGCCTATCCCTACGTACGGCTCCACCAGCCTTCCACCATGTACGGCGTGAACTCCCGCCCACTCGGAGACGGCCGGGTCGATCAGGACGGCTGGAACGCCGGGTTGTACGAACTGGCGGGCGCGGCCGAGATCTGCGGCTACTACGACCAGGTCATGCGCCATACGTTTCTGCAGTCCGGACGTGTCTCCTACTTCCCCATGGCCGAGTACCAGGGCGAGGGACGGTTCCGTCTGACGACATCGGGCACGGAGTACCGGGTTGCCGTACACCGGAGGATCGTGGACACCACGTATCAGGGCGTGACGGTGCCGGCCATGCGACCGCCGGAGTTCCAGGTCGCGCCCGGCATCTCCCTTGCTCCGCCGAACGACCTGCCCGGTGTTCGCGAACCCTACGACCGGTACGTCGTCGTCGGCGCAGGCAAGACCGGGATCGACGCCTGCCTGTGGCTCCTCGAGCAAGGGGTCGCACCCGCGGACCTGACCTGGATCATGCCCCGCGCGCCGTGGCTCCTCGATCGGGCGCAGGTGCAACCGCTTCCCCTGCGCCGCGTCACGGATCTCACGAGGGACTACGCCGCCAAGCACGAAGCCATCATGGGCGCCGCATCCGTGCCCGACCTCTTCGAGCGGCTGGAAGCTGCCGGCGCCCTCCTGCGGATCTCCCCGGAGGACCGGCCGACGGCGTTCCGCTGCGCGACCGTATCGCAGGCGGAACTGCGGGAACTGCGCAAGATCAAGGATGTCGTCCGTCTCGGCCGGGTGAAGCGGATCAACGAAACGGACATCGAACTCGACGGCGGCACGATCCCGACCGGCCCTCGTGTGCTGCATGTGGACTGTACGGCGGACGCCATCAGACAACTCCCCGTCGTTCCGGTCTTCCAGGACGACGTGATCACCCTGCAGTCGGTCCGGGTGTGCCAGCCGGTGTTCAGCGCCGCCCTCATCGCCCATGTCGAGGCCACGGGTTCCGACGACACCGCGAAGAACGAACTCTGCCCGGTCACGCCGAACCCGAGGACCGACGTCGATTGGCTCCGCTACACGCTGTCCGGGAACTCGGAACAGCTGCGTTGGGCGGGCAACACGGATATCGGTGCCTGGTTGGACAGTTCACGACTGCACCCCGACATGGCCCCGCCGATGCCGGAGGACCCGGCGGAACGCGCGGCATTCGAGCAGCAGGCCGTGGCCGTGGCACAGGCCCAGAACACGAAACTCGAAGAACTTCTGAGGACCCATGAGGAACGTTGATCTGCCGCAGTCGCGGAACCCGAACGCGGTGAGGAGTACCAAAGCGATGCACGGACGCGGCAAACGGCCCTGGAATCGCGCCCCTTGGGTGCTCGCACTGATGACCACTCTGTGCGCGGAGTTGACGTTCACCGCGGTCGCGGTGCCGAAGACGTGGCTGCTCCTGCCCTTGCTCCTGGTGATGTACGGGGCCGGCGTCCTGGTGATCCGCGAGGCCGTCGTACGGGTCGGCGGCGGCTGGCCGAGCCTCGTGCTCCTGGGCGTGGCCTATCAACTGGCAGAAGACGGCTTGGGCTTGCAGGCCCTGACCAGCCCCCAGATGTACGACGCCGCCGACTGGGGCCTGCGCGCCTTCGGCGTGAACCTGACCTACTGGGAATCGCAGATCGGCGTCCACGTCGTACTCAGCGTCCTCGTGCCCATCGGCCTGACCAACCTGCTCTTCCCGGCACAGCGCGACCGGCCGTACCTGAGCAACAAGGGCCTGATCGGCACCATCGCCTTGGCGATCGTGGGTGTGTTCGGGCTGCGCGTCTTCATCTCCGGGCTCATGGATCCCGGGTATCGGACGCCGTGGGGCTGGACGGCGGTGTTCCTCGCCCTCATCGCCGTGTGCTGGGTACTCGCGCTGGTGGTGCTGCCCCACCGCCGCACCAGGCGCGTTCGCCCGGCCCGGTCCGTGCCCCGCCCCGGGGTGGTCGGGTTCGTGTCCATGTACCTGACGATGGCCTTCCTGACCACGTTGCTCCCGCTGGGCCTAGGATCCCAACTGCTGCTCGGCGACCTGATGTCGCCCCTGCAGCGCCTGTTCGTCGCAGCCCTGACCGCCGTGCCCTTCGGCCTTCTCGTACTGCGCTGGAAGGCTGCCGCCGACTGGAGCGACCGGCATCGAATCTGGCTGATCGGCGGGATTCTCGTGTCGCACACCGCGTTCATGATGTACGGCTCGGTGAGCGCCGTATGCGTCGGAGCCGTCACCCTCGCGGTGGAGGTCTACTTGCTGACCGTTCTCACCCGACACGTGCGCCGCCGCGCAACAGCGCATCATGACGGTCACCATGCGGCCCGCCCGATCTGATGCTTCCGGGGCGGGCCGTGGTGGGCTGGTGACGTGTCCAGCCGCAGGCAGCCGTCGCGGCGACACGCCGGACGTCTCCCGACGGAGCACGTCGGGGCATTTCGCAGTACGGGTCCAGGGGTCGTGACGCCGGACTCTCCGGCAGGGAGCCATATGCAGACCCGGCTCCCTGCCGGCTCCCAAGGCGCCACCGGAAACCACTCAGGGGCCTGATCCACTAAGTGGATCAGGCCCCTGAACTGGTGTTTCAGCTGTCGGGGTGGCGGGATTTGAACCCACGACCTCTTCGTCCCGAATGAGGGTCGGGTGGGATCGACACCTGCGAATTTTGTAAAACTGCAGGTCAGGTGATTGGTCTGAAGCGGCGCGGAGAGGTTCCGGTTGGCCTCTGAGGGAAGATCATCTCCCAGGAATTTCCCAGCGAGGGGTGCAGTGCTCTCGAAGTCTTGGTTCCGAGCTGCATAGCACAAGTAAATTGCTCGGTCCTCTCTCGGCTGTGTTGTCCAGTCATGTGACGCACGAGTGCCCGGGGTTCCCGGCAGGAAGCAGCTTCACCTGTCCAGCCGGAACACGCAGTGGGCGGTCGGCGGCGGCGTTCCACAGGACCACGTTGCCATCGGCGACGCCGAACGAAAGGTAGGGGGTGCTTGGTACAAGCGCGCCACCCTGCTCGTTCAGGGCGTGAACCGAGACTGTGGGACGGACGCAGACCCAGTCCGCTGAAATACCGAAATACGGTGGGGCCTTGGTGTGATGAGTCGCTGCTCGTTTCAGCTTGTCGGCCGCATGCTGCGGTGACGCGAAGGTCCACTCGGTGGCTGTGAGCAAGCCAAGGGCTAGGAAGAGTGCGGCCAGGGTGCCAGCGGAGACGCTCCGCGGCCGTATGAAGTGAAAGTAGCGCAGGACGCCCCAAACGGCTGCTATGAACAGGATCGCCGCAAGGGTGGGCCACAGCAGTTTCACCGCCGCGATGAGCTGGTATGCCCCGCTGACCGCCGTCTCTTCCGGTGACAGAGACAGCTCGTCCGCATAGCCGTCCTGCAGGATCCTACCGGTGAGGGGCAGAGCCGCCACGAGCAATGTGGCGAGTAGGGGAAGCGCCGTCGCGGCCAGTATCTGCCATCGCCAGCGGCGCCCCAGCAGGATCAGACCAGTCACGTAGAAGCCGATTGCTGCCGTCGCCCAGGCGGACCGGGAGTCGACGCCGTCGAAGAGCCCAGGGATGCCCAGCGTGTAGACGGCCACTACGAGTGTTGCGATGATGCAGATCACTAGACACTGGAGCCGAGAACGAGCCAAAGGCACGGCGAAAGCCGTCCACCAGGCTGGGACGGCACAGACGACAGCGAGGAACCAGCACACTGCGGCCGCAACGGGAATCAAGTGCTGAGCTGTTGACAGGAAGAGGGACATGGCGAGCAGTGGCCCGCCGAAGAGCGCCACAGCCCTGTTGAGGGCGTCCTCTCCATGACGGAGAGTCCCGGTGCGCCCCCGTCCGTCTAGCGGCCGCACGTCGAGGTCCGCTCGGGGCCCGTCCGTTCGCAGATGCCGGGCCAGGTGTCGGGCGGCGTCCTTGCTCGCATGGATGCGCACGCGGACGTCGAGCAGCCCAGTGTGCGCCGCGCACCAACGCGTGGCTGTTCGCCAAAGCCGACGGAAGCCCGGTGTGACGGTGCCTTCGGATTCGTGATCTGCCGAGTGCACCTGCCATTCGGGCTCAAGGACCCGATCGATCTCCTCGCGCCGGAACAGCCGACCGTAAATCACAGTCTGTACCGACCGGCTCAACTCTGTGATCTGCCAAGCTGCTTCGCGGTCGGCACGCCAGGTGGAGCCCATGATCGGTACTTCCACCCACCAGAACTCGCTGATATTGACATCGGAGTCGAACGCCCGGAGGACCGTGCGTCGCTCTTTTGGGCTGAGCTCGTGGCACGTCCAGCCCAGCTCCCGTATCCGCTGCATGGCTTTGTCCCATTGCGGCCTGCCGCCTTGCAGCTCGATCAGAGTGGTCACCGTGCAGTCCGGTCCACGGGGAATCATCGGGCACCCTCGATATGGTCGGCGAAGGGTGTCTTTTCAGCCAGCATGGCGGTGTCCGTCCTCAATCTGTCTCGATCGTTGGAGTCCAGAGAAACGACGATATGGCTCGGCACTGACAGGAAGACGGCGCGTTCAGCGGGTACGTCCCACTGCGGGTGCGTCGTGCTGACCTCCGCTGAGGCCGCCGGCGTGGTGGATCCATCTGATGACTCGGTCTGACGAAGACTTTTCACGTCCTGGCCTGTGGCTCAGGCCGGCAGGCCCGCTGCGTTCGCCGCCCTGTCGCCCAGTTCGACTGGATCACCGCCTGGCTCAGCAACATCCCGTGGTGCACTGCTACAACTTCAGCCAGGCAGAGCAAGACCGGCTGGCACGCTGCGTGTGCGTCCCTGAGCAGAATCTCGGTGATTGGTCCGCCGCTGACACCTGGCTCAAGCACGAGAGCTGGGGTGTAGCTGGGCCTCCCAGGGGTCGCACTGTCCCACTCGTAGACGACGGTGCGCAGTGTGTTGAGGTATCGCCCTACGAGTAGAGCCATCGTGTAGGGGCCGTGGAAAGCGAGATGCACCTCCGCACGGCCGCTGTGTGCGGCAAGCGCTTTGATCTGTTGGTCTCCACGGGTACGGTCTCCAACGTCCTCAACCACCCCGAGCTCGTACGCGAGGACACCCGCGTGCGCGTCGAACTCGCCATCGCAGAGCTCGGGTTCGTGCGGGGTGGCATCACGTCAGAACACGCGGCCCATTGGCGCCGAAACGGCTTCGCCACTTGGCTGTTCACCCCGGCAGTCTCCGGCTGGTACCCGAAGAAGGCGCCACAGGAAGCCCGCCCGGTGCCCATCCTCGGCGAGCCGTGGCCCGGCATCCCGGCCCGAGGCCGAGGTGCTGCTGCTCGGGCGGATACCTGCTGGCTCCCGATCGCCAAGGGCCTAACACCCCACGGCCTCCGCCACACCCACCGCACGATGATGGAGGACCTCGGCACCGAGAAGGTCCTTATGGACGAACGCATGGGCCACATCGACGGCTCGGTCTCGGCCCGATACGCCCACGTCACGCCCGGCATGCGCAAGCGCCTCATGGCCGGCCTGACCGAGCAGTGGGAGGCGGCGCTCGATGCTCGGCTCGCGATGTGCCCGACGTCGCCGACACGCGTGCTCAACGACCTCCTCCTCACACGAGCGGTCGCCCTGAGGTAGCTCCATTCTGTTCTCGCGGCGTCGTTGCGGGGACAGAGCGGACCTCGGCGCCTACGAGGACGAAACCTGGGTCTATCCCTGTTCGGCACAAGCACGTCGTCCCGTAGGGGGACAAGCGCGCTGTCTCGAAAAGGGACAGACGGTGTTACGTGGGAAGGCCCTGGTCTCAGTCGCCCCGAGTTTTAAGAAGAGACGGCGACCGTCGCCGCTGAGCCCCACTTAGCTGGACGCCCTCGCTGACAGGAACTCGAAGCAGCCAGTGCCCTACGCGAACTGCGCACCCCCAGCTTCACGCTGCCCCATCCACCTGAGCGCCCATCCATGCACCGATCACCGCCGCGCCCCCGACTCGAGCCAACTCGCTCGCGCGGACTGCCGATGGTCCTCGTCGCTCAACTGCACCTGCGTCCTCTTCAGCCCGGGAGAGCCGCAGTGGCCATCGCGACGGTACGGAATGTGAGCAGCCGCCATCCAATTTCGTGTGCCGCGTCGAGCACGGAGTTATCCGTCGTTTCGAACTCCGTGAGGAGTGCCTCGGTCTCGGTACGGTCGCTGCGATACAGAGCATCGAGGAGGCGGAGAACCAGCAGCTTCAATGGCCCGTCAGCCGCTCTGTCCAGGTGCTCCTCGTCGACATGGGCGATGATCTCCGTCAGCCTGTATAGCGAAGGGAGAGCATGGGTCTCGTTCTGGATGAGGGCCATGCCGACCTGCAGGCCAACGTTGTGCACGGCGGTTGCGATTGTCTGAGGGTTCAGCTTCGACGTGGTCGCGTAGCCGTCGAGCGTCGCGAGCTCGACGGCGACATCGGTCCAGCTGCCCTGGAATGCGAGCGCTTCCGCCAAGAGGGCAATAACGTTGATCCGTTGAGCAATGGGCAATTGGGCGTTGTCCAACATCGCCCGACACCGAATCTCGATCTCAGCGTCATCGACGCTTCTATCGCTCAACGCCTGCGTTATATACCCGATTTCAGCAAGAATCTTGGAAACATCTGTATCCGGCAGTCGTGCGCCGAGTGCTTGCAGGTCGGCGATAAGGCAGATGACCGCTTCACCTGGAACCTCACGATGCGTTGCCATACGGAGTGTGGTCAGGACGTTAGCGACCGCGCTTGCTGCATCGGTTGGATGAGAGTCAGCGAGTTGGAGAGCTAGCTCGTGGACGCGCTTCAGGTGGGGGAACAAGCGGTCCAGCGGTGCACCCTGCTCCCGCATCACAGCAACGAGCGGAAACAGCGTCTTGATCTCAAGTACGGGTGCCGGAGCGGTGCGGGCCCTGATCACATTGAGCTCCGCTTCGAAGCAGGATCGTGCTCCTGCCAGACTCCCGATGCGGAAGTAGGCACCGCCGAGGTTGCCGTAAAGGACTGCAAGGTCGTCGGAGCTGATCCCGAGTCGCAGGGCATGGCCGGCGAGGCTCTGCGCGTGTGGAACCAGCCGATGCATGCGGTGCTCATCCTCATCATCGATGAACTCAGCGAGCCAGCCCTGGGTGTGAAAGGCGGCGCGGCTGAGGATCGGCTCCACGTCTCCGGAGCCTTCCAGGGTGTCCCGCACTACGTGCTGCACGATCTCGTTGATGCTGATCGTCTCGTCGAGCTCGTCAGGATGCTCTGACTTCGCCTGCCGGTGAGGCCCGCCCGCGCTGAGCGGCTCACTCCGCTGCACGAGGGACTCGGTCCGCAAGGCACGGTGGATCTCCAAGACGCTGAGAGGGTTCTGGCTTGATTCCACCATGATCAGCGGCCCCTTCAGGCCGCTGCGCATGACGGACTCCTTGGGTACCACGGCTGCGGCGACCAGGAGCTGGAGCGGAATCTGGCGAGAGGCCAGATACGAGGCGGTGGTGATCGAAGCGATTGCCGCGCTTGATATGTCCTGCTGCCGAACGCCTCTCGCGGCGCGGCCGATCCGTTGCAGCGCTACCCGGATGGCCGCGACGAGTGTGCGCGGATACCCAGGCGGGACGGACTGCTCGTCGTCCAATGCGCGATCGCGGATGAGTTCCAGATAGCGCGACACTTCTGCAAGGCCGAGCCCGCAACTGGCCAGGTAGCCACAGGCCAGCTCGATGGCTAGAGGCCAGTACTCCAGGTTCTGCGCCAGCTCGACTGCTGCCTGTTCGCTCCCCTTGTCCCAGACGGAGCCGTCGTTGGACAGCCGCAGGCGGATCAGCGACACGGCCTGGTCGGTGGTGAGGTGAGTGACGGGTACTAGTCGGGGGTGGGTGGCCCAACTGCTCTGATTGGTGGATGTAATGATCAGGTGCCCACGCCCGCTGGTGGGCAGCCACGGAAGTAGACGGCGACGGTCTGAGGCGTTATCGATGATCATGAGCCAGCGGCCCGGGAACGCGCTCAGGAGCGCGTGCACTCGATGACGTAGGGCAGAGGAGTCCATGTTCGCCTGCGCTTGCTGCGGGGCGAGCCAGTCGTGCAAGGCGTGATAGGAGGCGGCCAGGCTGGCGTCGCTCTCCGCATCAACCCAGAAGATGTGGTCGTAGGAATCCGCGACATCGTGAGCATACGCAGCTGCTGCACTGGTCTTTCCGATACCGGACAATCCCAGCAGTACGCAGGCCCGCACCACTCGATCCTCGGGTGCTTCCGTGAGTGCCCGGTGAATGTGCGCCAACAGGTCGGGCCTGGGGAGATCCGGCGGCGACGGGACGGGCCCCACCATGATGCCCCAGTCGAAGCTGCCAAGGTCATGGGCGAGGTGAGTGGCCTCTGTCAACAGTTCGGAACGGAAGTCCGTCAAGGTGAGAACTCCATCGAACTCGCCACAGGCTCTACGGAAGATCTCCGAGACCAGGTGATTGGTCATGCGCCCTGCCGAGCGAAGTCCAAGGCCGCTGCGCTGCTGCGAACGGAATTTCCTGATGCGTTCCCTTAGCTGCTCGCGCAGCTCATGTGGCTCGCGGGTATCCGGCACGATGCGTGCTCGACGCAACCGCAACAATTCGTCGTGGTTAAGGCCCTTGGCGTTCTCTTCCTGTCTCGAGCTCCGCTCCAGGAGCGCAGCCAGCTGCTGTTGGAGCTCATCGGGATCAGTGAGGCGCAGAACCCGGTTCAAGTGAACTGCCTTGGAGTGCAGTCTCATATTAGTGATCAAGCTGTAAGCCTTGGCGCTTGGTCTGGCCTTGATCATCCGCATCAGCACAGCGAAAGCAGTCGGAGCAGACAGCTCGGTACCCGGTCCTCCTGATTTCACTTGCGCGGCCAGCACGGGGGACCGGTCGCCATCTACCAGATCGAAGTCGATGGCGTCCGGGTCGTCCACTCCCTCTGCGTCGGTCTCAGTCGGTTCGATGACCGCAGCGTGTACGCCAGGTCGGAGCCCCTCGGCGGCAGCAAGCAGCTCCTCCAGCGTGACCAGATACTGGTACTGAAACCCGAAGGCGGCAGCCTGCCCTCCACGCTCCGCCATGTCGCCGCCTTCGTCTCAGCGCTCAAGTCTTCTTGCCGTGATCAACGTGGCAGCTGCTGTGGATGGTTCCGTCGCTACCGGGGCCTCATGACCGGCCTGGCCAAGCGCGGAAGAGAGCGCTCGGCCGAGAGCGATACCTGGAGCCAGCCTCGACGGCTGGCTCCAGGCAATTCAGGCGCCAAACACTGCTTGGTATGCGCTCTGTCCTGCCCCGACGAGCATGTTCAGGCCAGGGGTAGCCGTACCGATTGCGGTGAGGGTCGCGTTCAGCCGATCGAATGCCGCCCGCACACGCCCCGGCTCAGGCTCGTCGGTGGTGGCAGCTTCTTCCAGGACCTCCGCGTCCAGAATCAACTGGCCCTGCTCCTCTGCGGAGATGCCCAGGCTCGGCGCGAACTGCCGGACCTGTTGGGCGAACTCAGCGAGTTTGGATGCGTCCAGGCCGAAGGAGTTGTTCTGTACGACGTGCTGCTGCGAGCCAGCAACGAAGCCGTGGGAGCCGGTGATGTTGTAGGTGTCGCCGCCAGTTGGTTGACGGCTCAGAAAGTCATTCACGGTGCCTCCAGCGAGTACGCAGCGGGTACCTTGCGCCGTGGTCAAGACTGCGACCTCGGCATCTGTGACCACCCGCTCGACAAGAGCGTGCTCGCGCAGGTAGTCGAGCGCGCTGAGAACTTCTGCCTCGGTCAGTGGCTCCCCGGCAAAGCTGCACAACGGGTCTTGTAGGAAAGCCAGCGCCGGAACCGAGGCTTGCCTTCCGCCCACACGTAGGACCCAGCGCAACAACACATCGCAGGCGTGTCTGAAGCGCTCGACTGCGTCGGTGCGGAGAGCGAGCAGGCGGCGCGCTTCCAGCAGTCCGTCGTCGGTGGGGAACACATCGGAGAGTCCGCCGGCGAGACTTCGCGCGATCTTGACGAGACCGAGCTTTTCAAGCTGCAGCGCCATGTTGTCGCTGTCGTCTTCCGGTAGTCCCTCGTCCCGCGCGAAGACCCGCACGTCTACGTAGTGGCTCGGATTCTGCTGGACCGAGTCGTACAACCAGAGCAGCAAGCGGGACAGCTGGGGGTCGCTTTCGAGGCCACTGGCACTCGCGAGGGTGAGCATGCCCATGGATGGAGGCTCACCCTCGATGGGGATGCGCACGGGGTGCTTGCGGTTCGCCCGCTCGAACTCCTTGACGATCTCTTTCTGCATCTTCGCGATCGCGCGCTTGTCGATCTTGAACCCGACCAATCCGGTCTCCTATGGGGCGGTGGTGGTTCAAGGCTAGACGTGGCCACTGACAGTGAGCCCGCGTTTCCATCCGAAGCATCCGTTGCCGGGGAGGAGGCCGGCGCTAGGCGGTCGTGGGGAGCCGCATCCCGAAGTCGGCTCCCAAATGGCTCCCCGAATGGCCCTCGAACGCGCATCAGGCCCGGTACTGATTCCTCAGTACCGGGCCTGACCTGGTGTTTCTCTGTCGGGGTGGCGGGATTTGAACCCACGACCTCTTCGTCCCGAAGCAACTCGGGTACTGGTACTGCCTTGGTCTGGCACGGCTCTAACCTGCGCTGATGGTCCGCTGACGTCCGCGCTCGTCCGCCGTTGTTCGTCGGCGTTGTCACGCAGTTAGACACTCAACGCTCGACGGTTGATCGTCGGCGAGTCGGTTGTCAGTGCTGGCGTCTATGGTCTCAAACGCGCGGTCGGCTTCCGGGGGTTCCAGCTCTGAAGAGAATGGTTGCATCCCCGGCCTGTCTGGGGGTGGCCCGGAGAATCGCCGGGACCTAACCGACGGTCGGGCTTTGTCGATGGCCAGCAGATGACCTGCCAGAGCCGACCGCGCACCACCTCCCCTCGGGGGTACCACCTGATCCGTAGCTCTAGCCAGATCACTCATCAGCGGTCATACAGGTTGCCGGGCAGGGGATGAGGGGTACCGACGGCTGTGGCCGGTTGCTGTACTTCGCTGCTGTACTGCAACGCCGGGCAAGGGGGCAAGCTCCGAGAAGCCTGCCCCCGCCTATCACTTGCCCTTCGGCTTGTGCTTGGTCGGGTCAACGAGCTTGTAACCCTGGCCAGCCTTGGGCGTCGGCGGAAGGGGCTTGCCCTTCACGGCCGTGACCTCGGTCTTGGAACCGGGCACCTTGTACTGCCCCGACTCCGGCGCCGGCGTACCCGGCGTAAGCTTCTTGGCCATCCTGATCACCTACCCTTCGAGCTGGATGCCGCTCGATGTTGATCCCGCCCTTCTGGGTGAAGGGTAGAGCCGTGTAGGGTCGTTGGGCGCCTAGGAACGCATCACGACCCCAGTTCGAGCAGGCACCGACCCCGCGTCAGTCCTTCTGAACTGGGGTCTTTCGTGCTGTCGAGAAGGATAGCGCCTCCTGTGGCTCAAATGGGGTACGAGAACCACAACTTGTGGGCCCGCCAGGCGACCCAGCTACTAAATGTGGGGGTAGCTGCGAACCTTTCAGGCTACCGGCAGCCACTGACAACGTCTTTGGAGTCTCAATGGGTCGATTCACAGCGGCAGGCTGCGGCCCATCAACGGAGGACGTCACTCCGTCCCGACTCTGAGGTCTGGCCTCATCCTTGTCAGGTCGATCACTGCGGCTCAGCATCCTGGATCAGTCGGCTTCCTCCCTGGAGCGTTCAGTCGCCACGGTCCGGCGTCGGCTGCCGTTGTTCGCCCCTGTTGGTGTCAGTAGCTGATGTCAGACATCGGTGCCCCTCTTGACAGGGTCCCGGTTGCCTAGGTCCATGTCTTCGAGGCTCGCTAATCCTTCGTGACCACAAGCGACTGATGCTCCCCGTGGCCAAACCGGGCGGTGATCGTTACGGCAGTAGCCGTGTCCTCCACGGCTGACGCATCAATCTCCCAGTGTTGCTGAGAGTGGCCAGCGATGCGGTACGGCAGCGGGGGCCCTCCATCAGGGAAACGATTGTTGGCGCCGACGAGAAGCGCTCGCTCTGAGGTGATGAAGAGAGAGGCAATCTCTGTCTCCTCTCGTCCCGTATTACTGACGGAGATGAGAACGGCTCGCGCCGTCTCATGGGCGCTGCCTCTCATGAGGTGCTCAGTGAAGATCGCGCTCAACTGCACGTTGGGTCTGGATCTTTCGATTTCACGCTTGGCAAGGCGCGCTTGAGACACGCTGATCGCGACCGCCGCAATCGAGACAATGAGACTGGCAATGGATAAAACGAGGGAAGTCATCCCCGGCCCCCTCCGACAAGGTCATCCCACATCGTCGCAGGCCAGGTAGGCCGATGAAGGTGGTTTGTCGAAGTTCTCAACCCGAACCAACAACCCACCACCCAACCCCAGCTCCCATCCCGTCCGCCTTCGACCCACACGTCGTGGAGCGGTCGTGGTTCAGGGCGTCAAGGTGGAGCGCGCCACTGTACGAACGACCTTGACGCCCTGGGCCGCGACTGCTCGGCTCTGCCTGGGTCGAAGGTGGTCGGGATGGGAGCCCCACGACGCTCACCACACTCCGGCCGGCACTCGCGAACGGTGCCCCGTCCATCCCGGAGTCTGAGCGCCCCCGCCGGAGGCATCCTCTTGAAGCCGCGGGCTTGGTTCTCGTCTCATGCCCCACGGGCCTATCCACTGCGGGCGCGCGTCGGCGGCGGCAGCGCCGAGCGGGCCGAAGGCAGGAGCGCGGGCGCAGCCAGAGCCGGGAAGCGCGCCCGGCGGAGCGGAGCGCAGCCGGGTGCCTTGATGAGGTAGAGAAACCTGTAACAACTCCGGGGAGGAGCAGAGCGTTAGGGTCCCGGCTGGGGGTGGATCGCCTGCGCGATGGATTGCATGGAGTCGGTCACCGCTTCTGCTTGGGCCTCGATGAAGAGTTGGTGCTTGTGCGGCTTGTTGGCGTACCCGATGGCCGTGCTACCGATCGCGTGAGCGGCTTGGATGTCCGTCAGTGAATCGCCAATCAGGGCGCACCGGGTCACGTCGACGTCCAAGGACTCGGCTGCCGTGATCAGTGAATGCGGGTTCGGCTTCATGAGTTCGGGATGCTGCTCAGGTCGGCCCACCACCGTGAGCACGTACTGCGACAGCTCATGCTGATCAAGAAATGTCCGGACGGACTCGGCAGAGTTGTTGCTCACTACCGCGGCCCCCCTCCCTGACGCTCGCACCGCCTCCAGGGACGCGACGGCTCCCGGAGTAGGGGCTCCTGCCACTCCTACCGCTTCGATCTCGGCTGCGGTGAGGGCTTTCTCGACTTCCAGACCTGCGGCGTCATCGGCCTCGTGGGCCAGGCGCAGGACTTCGAGGGGGTCGTCGATTCCAGACAGCTTCTCTTCCAGCTCCGGGTTGTGCCTGGCCGCAAGTGCGGCAAGTTCCCTGGCGACTTGATCCGCGGGTCGGCCAGCGAACACATCGCAGATGGGGCCGTCGAAGTCGAAAAGCACCACGGTAGTGCTGGCAAGTGCTGCGGCCAGGTCGTCAGTGTCCATCAAGGTCGAATCCCCTCGCGATGCTGTTCCAGACGCTGTCGAACCACATGCCAGCCTGCTGGACCTGCTGCGTGCCGCTAGATGACTCGCTGTCGTTGACGGAGTGGTGGAAGAGGACGGTGTCCTTGCCAACCAGGTCGTAGATTTCGATGGACTCGCCCTGCGCCACAACCTTGTTGGGCTTGATCGGGTAGTAGCCGAAGAACGCGTCTACTCCGTTGATCACGTACAGCTTGAAGAACTGCGTACCACTGTGGACTCGCACGTCAACGTTCGTCTCGGGGACCAAGCCCAGGTGACTCAGCTCCGCCATTGAGTCACGGATGCTGCGGGCGTACCCGACCATGATGTCGTGCATGCGGGACCGGAGCCGTTCGTCATCGCCGCAGTCCTCACGGCGGACCGGAGCCGCCTGGGGGACAGCCATGTCCGGAACGAGTATGCGGACCTTGATGCTTGCCGGTGTCAGCCTGCCGATCCGGATCTTGTCCAACGGCTCTTGCAGTGCTCCGTGCAGGGTTTCGCTGGAGAACCCGGCGAAGTCGATGGTGACGTTCGTGGCGCCAAAGGCCTGCTCTACGTAAGGACGTAGCCCCGCCGGCCGTTCCGTCCGGCTGCGGACGAAAACTCCGCTTCCCTTGCGGGAGACCACTAGCCCTTCGTCTTCGAGGTCCCGCAGTGCGCGTTGGATGGTTGCGCGCGCGAAGCCGTAGTGCTCCGTCAGCTCCTTCTGCGACGGCAGCTTCTCCCCTGGTGCGATTTTCCTCGTCCGGACTGCTGCTCCGAGGCTGCTCGCAACCTGCTCGTAGGGCGGCCGGTCATCGTCGGGGTCGAGGGGATCGGGAACGAAGGTCATGGGGCGATGGTACGCGGCGGCCCCGACATTGGGACAGCCAAGACAGTCAGGTGTTGACATGACTAGCCATGTTGCTTACGTTGGTCATGCAGCCAAGAAGGCTAGCCAAGTCAGTCACCTCTGTCTGAGGAGCAAGCTCATGCCGTCCTTCAAGATCGATGTCTCGACCGCTGTTGTGTTCGTTGCGACGCCTCCGACGCCGAAGCTTGTGAGCAAGCAGACCGGTGAGATCGCGATCGACCGGGAGACCGGTGCCCCGCTCGCGACGGTGGGTCTGCTGGTCGCGGACGACGGGGAGGGCAACCTCTACCAGGTGACCGTGCCGAACACGGGTGTCCCGGAGAACCTGGCCCCCGGTACCCCGGTCACGGTGATCGGTCTCAAGGCCCGGGACTGGGAGAACACGTTCAACGGCCAGACCCGGCACGGGATCAGCTTCCGCGCGGTCGCTGTGACCCCGCTGGGGGCCTGATCATGTCCGACCTGTCCACGGTGATCGAGGTTGCGGGGGCCTTATCGGCTGTCGGTGGCCTCGGTTACGCGAAGGCCCGGTCTCCGCGGGTGTTCTGGTCGCTGGTGGGTGCCCCGGTCGCGCGGGTCCGGTTCTCGGTGACGTATCGGGCGACGATGGATGTGTGCGGGCTGACGGTCCAGCCGTCCCGCCTGCGGGCGTTCATGGTCCGCAACGTGGCCCGCCAGGAAGTCCAGCCCGTTCCCCCGCAGGTCCGCCGGGTCCGCTACTCCTCGACCGGGATGCGGGCGACGCTTCGCCTCCCGGCTGGCCTGGAGCCTGCCGACGTGTCCGCCGCCTGCGAACGGCTTCGCCACGCCTGGGGCGTCCACTCCGTCCACGTGGTCGAGGTGAAGCCGGGGTTCGTGGAACTGCGGATGACCGGCTACGACGTTCTGCGCCGCGTGAAGATGCCCCGCCGCCTGCCCCGCAACGTCACCGCTGGTCCGCTGGTCGTGCCGGTGGCGCTGCGGGAGGACGGTACGGCGTTCGTCCGGGACTACCAGAAGGTCCCGCACGCCCTGACGGTCGGCGCGAACCAGTCGGGCAAGTCGATGTATCAGCGCAACCTCATCTCCGGACTGGCCAAGCTCCCCGTCGGTCTGGTCGGGATCGACTGCAAGCGGGGTGTCGAACAGCGCGGGTATGCGCCCCGCCTCTCCGCCCTGGCGGTCACTCCGGATGAGGCGGACGGGCTGCTGGAAGCCCTCGTGGGGGAGATGGAAGAGCGCTTCGACCTCCTCAGCGATCACGGTGTCGCGGACATCTGGGGTCTGCCTGTCACGGTGCGCCCGGTGCCGCTGGTGGTCCTGGTCGATGAGGTCGCGGAACTGTTCCTCGTCGCCGCGAAGAAGGACGAGGAACGCCGGGACCGGATGGTGATGCGGATGATCCGGCTCGCGCAGATGGCCCGCGCGGTCGGGATCTTCCTGGAGGTGTGCGGGCAGCGCTTCGGCTCCGACCTCGGCAAGGGAGCAACAGCCCTGCGCGCCCAGCTCACCGGGCGTGTGGTGCACCGGGTCAACGACAAGCAGACCGCCGAAATGGCCCTCGGGGACATCGCCCCCGAAGCCGTCTTCGCCGCCACCACCATCCCCCCGGACCGCCCCGGCGTCGCGGTGGCTGGGGACTCTTCCGGCGGCTGGTCCCGCATCCGCACCCCCGCTATGACCCCGGTTGAAGCGGTCGCGGTCTGCCGGGAGTACACGCACCTCACCCCGCACATTGCCGCTCTGGCACCGTTCCGGCCGGCCGTTTCCGCCGCCCCGGCCCCGGGCTCCCCGCTCCTCAAGCCCCGCCCGGCAACCAGCTAACTCCCCACCAAGCAAGGCCAGTTGGCGTGACTGTCTCGCGCCAGGTCCCTACCCCGCCCATGCCCGGAACCGGAAGGAACCCCCGCCATGGCCACCAAACGGACCACCACCAAGACCCTGAAGAACCCCGCCCCCGCCCCGGTCGAACCGGCATGCCAGCCGTGCGGCGGGTCCGGGAACGTCGCGATCACGGTGCGGGTCGGTCGCAAGCGCCGCCCGGTCGGCCAGCAGGACGGGCTTTGCCTCAACTGCCTGGGCTCCGGCACCGACCCCGACGCCTGACCCCTTCGCCCCGGTGCCGGGCGGTGAACCCGTATCCCGCCCGGCCCCGGCCCCGCCCCCTCGAAAGGAGGTGAACTCGTGTCCCGCATCCGTATCGACGCCGTACTCATCCAGGCCGTCATTGCCGGTGCCCTGTCCTTCGCCCACCTGCATGACCTGGCCGCAGCCGCCGGACAGGACGGCTGGAAAGCCTGGGCCTACCCCGTCAGCGTCGACCTGCTCCTCGTCGCCGCCTGGCGCCGCATGCGCACCACCGCAGACAACCGCGCCGCCTGGGCCTGGTTCATCATCGCCCTCACCGCCTCGCTCGGTGCGAACGTCGCCACCGCCGGACTCCTCGACCTCGGCAACGTCCCGGCCTGGCTGCGCATCCTCGTCGCCGGATGGCCCGCCCTCGCTTTCCTCGGCGGAACCCTCCTCGTCCACAGTCCCCAGGCTGCGCCCGCCGAGACCGCACCCGTCACCGCGGCACCGCTGCCCGCCCCTTCCGAGCCCGAACCGGTCCCGGACGTGACGGTGGAGCGCGCTCCCGAACTGCCGCCCGCGCCTGCTCTTGAGGAAGCCGCGGCACCTGCTCCGGCTCCGGTGTCCGCTCCGGCCGCGGCCGTTCCTCCGGCCCTTCTGGATCACGCCCGGAAGGTGGCCGACTCCCACCACGCCACCACCGGCAGCCGGATCGACTCCGCCACCCTCCGCGCCCGCCTCGGCGTCCCCGCACCCCTCGCAGACGCCATCACCGCCCAACTCGCCTAGTCCATAAGGAGGTTCATGTCATGGCGCGCCCGAATCACTTCACGAACGTGCTCCGTATCGGCCCCGTCCAGGTCGGCACCCACCACGACGGCCGCGGCCGGACGAAGCACACCGCCGCCTGCACCGCCCCCGGCTGCAACTTCTCCGCCGACTACCTCAACCGCTCCGCCGCCGAACTCGCCGCCCGCACCCACCGCTGCAACCCCTGACAGGAGGCCTACTCGTGTTCACCCCGAAGATCCCGCCGCCGGACACCGCCCCCGCCCCCGGCACGTCCCTCGTCCAGCCGCTCACCGGCATCACCCACACCCCGGCCTGCACCTGCCACCACAGCACCAGCGTCGCCCCGGCTCCGGCGCCCGCCCCGGCTGCTCCGGTCTCCCGGCCGGCCGTTCAGCTCACCCCGGGATCGCTGATCGCCGCCGCCGCGGGCGGGACCGCCATGGTCCTGATCATCGGGACGGTCCTGGTCTCGATGCTCCTCGCGACCGCGATCACCGCCGCGTCCGTCGCGATCTGCGCCGTGGTCCTGCGCTCGCTGCTCAACCGCCCGAACAACCGCTGACAGCCCCCGGGACGGCCTCAACCGCCAAGTTTCCGCCGCCCCGGGCGCCCATTCCACTTCCAGATCCAACGGACCCGAAAGGGAGATCCCATCATGCCCCAGCACACCCTGCCCCGGCCGATCTGCGGCCACTGCGACGGCTTCCCCACCGTCACCATCACCACCGGCCAGACCACCCCTGACGGCCAGCGCCAGACCATCACCGCGAACTGCCCCGCCTGCCGCGGCACCGGCCACACCACCACCCCCGCCCGCGCCCGCACCCGGATCGGGGCCTGAGCGCCATGGCCGACCTGACCCCCACTCCGGACCGCCCCGGCCTCCACGTCAGCAAGCCCTCCCCGAATGCCCCGGCCACCGGCTCGGCCGTCTGCCACTGCGGAGCCTCGGCCACCGCCACGGGCGACATCCAGGTGCGTGCCCTGGTCGAGGGCTACACCGCGAACCACGGCCCCGCCCACAACCGGACAGGACGCTGACCATGACCACCGCTGCCACCGCGGCGGGCCTGGACCCGGCCACCCTGGGCGATCTGCTCCGGGTGGCCGGGTCTCCCGGCTTCGACCGCCTCACCGAACAACTCCGCCGCACCGGAGGCTGCTCCCAGCCCATCCACCTCACCGGAGCAACCAAGACCACCGACCGCACCACCGGCACCCTGCTCCACCACTACTCGACCGACACCGAGCCCGGCGGCCGGTTACGGATTGCCTGCGGCAACCGCCGCGCCTCCCGCTGCCCCGCCTGCGCCTGGACCTACGCAGGCGACACCTATCACCTCATCCGCGCCGGACTCACCGGCGACCCCGACAAGGGCACCCCGACCACGATCCGGGATCACCCCCGGGTCTTCGCCACCCTGACGGCCCCCTCGTTCGGCCCGGTCCACAACCGGCCCGGCAACCGCACCTGCCGCTGCGGGACCCGGCACTCTGAGGACGCCCCGGAGTTGGGCACGCCGCTCGATCCGGAGACGTATGACTACGCGGGGGCGGTGCTGTGGAACAACCACGCCTCCGACCTCTGGCGCTACTTCACGATCTACCTCCGCCGCGAGATCGCCAAGCGAGCGGGACTCACCCAGAAAGCGGCCCGCGAACAGTCCAAGGTGTCTTTCGGGAAGGTGGCGGAGTACCAGAAGCGCGGGGCCGTGCACTTCCACGCGGTCATCCGCTTCGACGGACCCGACGGGCCGGACACCTCGCCCCCGGCCTGGGCCACCCTCGGCCTTCTGGACGACGCGATCCGCGCCGCCGCCGCACGGGTCGAAGTGGTTGTGCCGGCCGTTCCGGAAGCGGGGATCACCCAGGGGTGGACGCTGCGGTGGGGCACGCAGCTCGATGTGCAGCCCATCGGGGCGTTCGGCAACGGTGAGGACCTCACCGAACAGGCGGTCGCCTCCTACGTCGCCAAGTACGCCACCAAAGCCGCCGAGACCACCGGCACCGTCGACCACCGGATCGGCAACAAGGAAGCGCTCGTCCTCCTCGACGTTCCCGAGCACCCGCGGCGGCTGATCGAAGCGTGCCTGGACCTGCACCACGCCTACCCGGAACGCAAGCTCCGCGACTGGGCCCACATGCTCGGCTTCCGGGGCCACTTCTCCACCAAGTCCCGCGCCTACTCCACGACCCTCGGGGCCCTCCGCCAGGTCCGTGCCGACTACCGCGCCGCCGAGCAACGCGCCGCCCTCGGACTTCCCGATCCGGATGACCATCCGGAGGCCACCACGCTCACGCTCGCGCACTGGGCCTACGCCGGACACGGCCACACCCCCGGCGAATCCTGGCTCGCCGCCAACATCCACCGCGACATCCAACACAACCGCGAAACCGCCCGCGAACACCGCGCCGAACTGCTGAGCGCTGAGGAGGAATTGTGACCGTACTCGACATTGGGGGACCGGCGATCCTTCCGGCCCTGTACCGCGTTCCCGACGCTGTGAGGGTGCTGGGGCTGAGCCGAAGCGTCGTCTACGACTTGATCCGTGCTGGTCGTCTCCGGACCGTCAAGGAAGGGCGGACCCGCCTCGTTCCGGCTTCCGCCATCACTGACTACGTTGCGCTGCTGGAGCGGGAAGCTGGGGCTGAGCAGTGACTAAGCGGCGTAGTCGTGGTGATGGTGGTCTGCACTGGGATGAGAAGCGGCAACGATGGATTGCCACGGCCAGCCTCGGCTATGACCCCAGCGGCAAACGGATCGTGAAGCGGGCGAGCGGCACGACTAAGACCGCGGCCAAGGCTAAGTTGAAAGAGGTGCTGCGGGACTTCGAGGATGGCCTTGCCATCGCGCCAACGGGTTACACCGTCAGGGATGCGGTGACGGATTGGCTTGCGTACGGGCTCTCGGGCCGCGACAAGTCGACCGTCGAGACGAACACGACCCTCTGCAACACCCATGTGATTCCTTCCCTGGGCGCTCGAAAACTCCGGGACCTGAGCGCTGATGACGTCGACAGGTGGCTTGCGGACAAGGCCAAGGTGCTCAGCACGCGATCGCTGGAAGCCATCCGGTCGTGCCTCAACCGTGCGGTCAAGCGAGCCATGGCCCGGGACAAGGTGAAGCGCAACGTCGTTGAGCTGTGCTCGGTCCCCGCCGGCCGTCCTGGTCGGCCGTCCAAGTCGCTCACGCTCAAGCAGGCAGACGCCGTGCTCGTGGCTGCAGAGGACTCACCGCTCTACGCGTACGTCGTGGTCTCGCTCCTCACCGGTGGCCGTACCGAGGAGATGCGTCCGTTGTGCTGGGATCATGTCGACCTCGACGGAGATCCGACCGTCACTCCGGAGATCCCGCCGCACATCGCCGTTTGGCGCTCGGTCCGCAGCTCCGGTGACACCAAGACGAGGAAGTCCCGCCGTACGCTCGCGCTGCCGGGTCGGGCCGTCGACGCGCTCAAGGTCCAGCGTGAGCGTCAGGGCTGGCAGCGTGTCGCGGCTGGTGATCAGTGGCAGGAATCGGGGCTCGTCTTCACTTCGGCGGTCGGCACGGAGCTGGACGCGGCGAACGTCCGGCGAGAGTTCCGCAAGGTCCTGGCTGGGGCCGCGCAGATGCCGGGCGTCGACCTCAAGCCCCACGAGTGGACCACCCGGGAAACCCGGACGTCGTTCGTCTCGATCCTGTCCGACCGAGGCATCCCGCTCGAAGAGATCTCCCGGCTGGTGGGCCACTCCAGCACAGCCGTCACGGAGGAGGTCTACCGGAAGCAGATCCGCCCGGTGATCCAGACCGGCGCGACGGCCATGGACGGCATCTTCGGCACTCCTGCGCCTCCGGAGCGGTAGTCACGCAGATAGACACGCACAACGCCAGAGGGCCGGTACTGAAAACAGTACCGGCCCTCTGACCTGCTACTTAGCTGTCGGGGTGGCGGGATTTGAACCCACGACCTCTTCGTCCCGAACGAAGCGCGCTGCCAAGCTGCGCTACACCCCGATGTCCACCGGACTCCCGGCGACATCGATTACTTTAGCCCACCGGCGGCCGGAGGCGAAATCCGGTTTCTCCCGGGCGGGAACCACCTCGTCACGTTCGGCCGGAGGTGGTCCACGGCGGTGATCAGGGCGCCCAGGGCCGCGAAGAGGAGGCCCAGGGCGAGGGCCTGGGTGAGGGCTCCGGCGTAGCCGTAGGTGTCGACATCGAGGAACGGGTACGGGTAGCGGTCCGGGGAACCGGGGGAGAGCAGGGCTCCGCGGGTCAGGATGAGGGCGAGGTAGGCCAGGGGGGCCGACAGCCACAGCGGGATGTGGGCCAGGCGCAGGGTCCGGGGTGCCGTCAGCAGGAGCCAGTCCGCCGCGACGGCCGCCGGGGTCACCGTGTGGAGCAGGAGGCTCGCGGTGGCGGACCAGGCGGGGTCCGTGTCCGGGGCGCTCGCCGGGTGGCCGCCGTAGTTCACCAGCACCAGGTGGTGCATCAGCCCGGTGATCGCGGCGAGCAGGAGCACCCCGCCCGTCAGGCGCGGCGAGAGCGGCGGGCTGCCCCGCCAGCAACGTACCGCCGACCAGCCGAAAGCCCCCGCGACCAGCAGGTTCGCCAGGACCGTGAAGTGGACCAAGGCCGTCAGCGGGTTCCCGGTCAGCACCGTGATGAGCGGGCCCGCGGCCGCCGCCCCGCAGGCCGGTGTGCGCAGGGCCGCGGCCCAGGGGCGACGGGATCTGACGGGGTCCGGAAGCGCCTCTGCCGCCCGGGGGCGGGGGAGCAGGGTGGTCCGGGGCGCGGTCATGATTCGTACCGTAAGCGGGTGGGAAGACCCCCGCGATTCGTCGCCCAGTGCCGCTGCCGGGCCCCCGCTCCTCTGCTCCCCCCCCCCGGCTCAGGCCTTCGGTGTCAGCGTCAGCAGGGTGACCTCAGGCGGGCAGGCGAAGCGGACCGGGGTGTAGCGGTTGGTGCCGCAGCCTGCGGAGACGTGGAGGTAGGCGCGTCGGTCGCCGACCGTGTGGCTGGAGAGGCCCTTGACCCGGTCGGTGTCCAGGTCGCAGTTGGTGACCAGGGCGCCGTAGAACGGGATGCACAGCTGGCCGCCGTGTGTGTGGCCCGCCAGGATCAGGGGGTAGCCGTCGGCGGTGAAGGCGTCCAGGGAGCGCAGGTACGGGGCGTGGACCACGCCGATGGAGAGGTCGGCGTCGCTCGTGGGGCCGCCCTGGACCTCGGCGTAGCGGTCCCGCCTGATGTGCGGGTCGTCCAGGCCGGTGAACGCCAGCTCCAGGTCGTCGAGCTTGAGCCGGCCCCGGGTGTTCGACAGGTCCAGCCAGCCCGCCTCGTCGAAGGCGTCGCGCATCGGCTCCCACGGGTTGTGGACGACGCCGACCGCGGGGGCGTTGCCGTTGAGGCCGTGGTTGCCGCGGGCCTTCTCCAGGAGGTAGCGCGCCGGGTTGCGGAGCTTGGGGCCGTAGTAGTCGTTGGAGCCGAAGACGTACACCCCGGGGAACTCCATCAGCGGGCCGAGCGCGTCGAGCACCTCGGGCACGGCCTCCGGGTCCGAGAGGTTGTCGCCGGTGTTCACGACGAAGTCGGGGCGCAGCCCGGCGAGCGACTGGAGCCAGGCGCGCTTCTTGCGCTGGCCGCGCACCATGTGGATGTCGGAGACCTGGAGCACGCGCAACGGGCGCGCCCCGTGCGGGAGTACGGGAACGGTGACCCGCCGCAGGCGGAACGAGCGGGCCTCGAACCCGGCGGCGTAGGCGAGTCCGGCGGCGCCGACCGCCGCGCCGACTGCCGTGACTTTCAGGGGTACTCCGTAGCGTGCGCGCATGTGCCCATCGTCGCAGAAGCGGCGCCGTGACCGGAAAACCGGTGGGCGGCCCAGGCCCCGCACCTGTCACAATCGCGGCATGACCACGCTCAAGTCCAAGCTCAAGGAAGACCTCCACACGGCCATGAAGGCGCGCGACGAGCTGACCTCGTCGACCCTTCGGCTCACCCTCACCGCGATCACCAAGGAAGAGGTCAGCGGCAAGTCGGCGCGCGAGCTCTCCGACGACGAGGTGCAGAAGGTGATCGCCAAGGAGGCGAAGAAGCGCCGTGAGGCGGCCGAGGCCTTCGCCCAGGGCGGCCGGGCCGAGCAGGCGGAGCGGGAGAAGGCGGAGGGCGAGCTGCTCGACGGCTACCTGCCCAAGCAGCTCTCCGACGACGAGCTGAACGCGATCGTGGGGTCCGCCGTCGAGGAGGCGAAGGCCGCCGGGGCCGAGGGGCCGCGCGCGATGGGCGCCGTCATGAAGATCGTCAACCCGAAGGTCGCCGGGCTCGCCGAGGGCGGCCGCGTCGCCGCCGCGGTGAAGAAGCTCCTCGCCGGCTGAGGCACGCAGGTGGGGTGAAGCGAGGAAGAGGGTGGGCGCCCGGTCCTGGACCGGGCGCCCACCCTCTTCCGCTGTGCGTGCCGGTGCGGGTCAGGGGCCGTTCTGGCCGCCGTCCTGGCCTCGCCCGCCGCCACCGCCGATCACACCGTCCGGGAGCTCGATGCCGGGGAACGGCTTGTTGCCGCCGGGCTTGCCGTCCTCGCGGTCCTCGTCGCCGCGGTCGCGGTCCCGGTCGCCCTTCTCCTTGTCCTTGTCCTTCTTCTCCTTGCCCCGGGGGACGGCGACCGGGCTGAACCCGGGAGTCTCGGCCGCGTCCAGGGCTCCGGTCATCGCGATGCGCCAGATCGGACCGGGCAGACAGCCGCCGCAGACCTTGTCGTAGTACTGGCCGCCGATGGTGACGCCGAACATCGAGCTCTTCTCGCCGACGTCGTCGCCGACCCACACCGCGGTGGAGAGGTTCGGCGTGTACCCGACGAACCAGGCGTCCTTGCGGTCGTTGGTCGTACCGGTCTTGCCCGCGTTGTCCCGGTCGCTGAGTCCGGCCTGCGTACCGGTGCCGTCCTCCACGACGCCCTTGAGCATCTGGTTGATCGTGTCCGCGGTCTTCTCGCTCATCGCCCGCGAGCAGGACGTCTTCGGTACGGCGATCTTCTTGTCCTGCGGGTCCTTGATGGACTCGATGGCGATCGGCGTGCAGTAGGTGCCCCGGTTGGCGAACGCGGCGTAGGCGCCGGCCATGGAGAGCGGGGTGCTGACCTCGCCGCCGAGGGTGATCGAGGGGTACTCGTCGACCTTCTTGCCGTCGCCGCGCTCGTAGCCGACCTTCTTGGCCATCTCCACGGTCTCGCAGAGGCCGGCCTTCTGCTCCAGCAGCGCGAAGTAGGTGTTGATGGACTTGCCGAGCGCGCTCGTCATGTCCCAGGTGCCCTTTTCGGACTCCAGCTCGTTCTGCAGGGGCCAGTCCGCGTAACCGGCCGGAGAGCCGGTGCAGTTGCGGAAGTCCCGCTCCTTCAGCGTCATCTTCCAGTCCGTCGAGAACGTCGTCGCCGGGCTGATGCCCTTCTCCAGCGCCGCGGCCGCGGTGAACGGCTTGAACGTCGAGCCGACCTGGAAGCCGTACGTGCTGCCGCCCATCTTGTTGTTGACGGCGAGGTTCAGCACGGTCTCGTTCTGCTTCTGGTCCAGGCCGTACGGGCGGGACTGGCCCATGGAGAGGATCTTGCCGCTGCCCGGCTGGACCTGCACCACGGACGCCGCGAACTTGTCGTCCTTGTTGACCTTCGCGGTGGCGGCCTCGTTGGCGGCCTTCTGGGCGCGCGGGTCCAGCGTGGTCCGGATGGTCAGACCGCCGAGGTTCCAGAGCTTGGCCCGGTCCTCGTCGGTCTTGCCGAAGGCGGGGTCGGTGAGGATCGTCTTGCGGACGTAGTCGCAGAAGAAGCCGGAGCCGCTGACCGCGGTGATGCAGCCGTTCTTCGGCCGGGAGACCATCAGCTTGATGGGGGTGTCCATGGCCTTCTCGGCCTCGGCCCGCGAGATGCTCTTGACCGCTGCCATCCGCGCCAGCACGGTGTTGCGGCGCTTGGTCGCTTCCTCGGTGTCGTTGACCGGGTCGTAGCGGCTCGGCGACTGGACGATGCCGGCGAGCAGCGCGGCCTCCTCCACCTTGAGGTCCTTGGCGTGCTTGGAGAAGTAGCGCTGGGACGCGGCCTCGATGCCGTACGCCTGCTGCCCGAAGAACGTGATGTTGAGGTAGTTCTCCAGGATCTTCTTCTTGCCCAGCTCCTCCTCGACCTGGATCGCGTACTTCAGCTCGCGAACCTTCCGGCCGAGCGTCTGCTGGGTGGCCTCCGCGACCTTCTCCGGGTCGTCGCCCGCCTCCTCGACGAAGACGTTCTTCACGTACTGCTGGGTCAGGGTCGACGCGCCCTGCGCGGCCCCGCCCGCCTGCACGTTGCGGTTCATCGCGCGAAGGATGCCCTTGAGGTCGACCGCGCCGTGCTCGTAGAAGCGGGAGTCCTCGATCGCGATGATCGCGTCCTGCATGTACGGCGAGATGTCCTTGAGCGGGACGACCGTGCGGTCGCGGGAGTACACCGTCGCGATGGTGCCGCCGTCGCGGTCCTGGATCGTGGTCCGCTGACTGAGCGGCGGAGTCTTGAGGTTGGAGGGGATCTCGTCGAACCCTTCGACCGTCCCCTTCGCGGCGAGCCCCAGCGCTCCGGCCGCGGGCAGCGCGATGCCTGCCAGGACAGCTCCGGAGAGCGCGGCGACACCGACGAACTTGGCGGCCTGCTGGGTCGTGGTGAGACCGCCGCCTCCCGAGCGCTTCTTTGGCATGGGGGCAGCCTAATCCGTAGTGATGAACGTGTCGTAGGAGCAGGGGTCTCTCGGAGCGTTCGCGTACCGGACCGTGACATCCGGGCGGGCCGGCTGTCCGTCGGGAGTGCCCCGGGGCACCGGGCGAGAGCGTGCCGGGGCCCTGCGGCGCGGGTACGCGGACGCGGGGCGGCTACGTTCTCATTCGCCGGACAGGCGGACAGGCCTTGGCCTAAGCTGTTCTCAACTGTCACAGCAGTCCGGTTCCGTATCAAGCCCCTTGCTGCTCCATGCGCATCTTCTGGTCATTCTTCACCCGGCCGATGAGTAACCGCATTGCCCTTCACGCACACATCGGGGCGCTCCCGAAATCGCCCTGTATGTCGCGAGAAGTCCTTTGCAACTTGAGTGCACTGTCCCCTTTTCATGGAGATAGTCGCGCATGTCCTCCGCTCACTCCCCTGGGTGATCTGCCGCATACGCATAGTCCGTTCGGACCATTCAAGATTGGGCCCGAAGGGGGTGTTGTGCTGTCCCCACCTTCCGTAACGTCCTCAACTGGCAGCGGTGAATATGCCGCTACCGCCGTGGGGGAGCCTCGATTCGGGAGAGGACGGCGCCGGCATGGGCTGGGTAACCGACTGGAGTGCGCAGGCAGCCTGCCGCACTACCGATCCGGATGAACTGTTCGTACAAGGGGCAGCGCAGAACAGAGCCAAGGCGGTGTGCACCGGATGCCCGGTGCGGACCGAGTGCCTGGCCGATGCGCTGGACAATCGCGTCGAATTCGGCGTGTGGGGCGGAATGACGGAGCGGGAGCGCCGCGCACTGCTGCGCCGCCGGCCGACCGTCACGTCCTGGCGCCGACTGCTGGAGACCGCGCGCAGCGAATACGAGCGGTCCACCGGCATTCTGCCCGGAGTCATCGGGCTGGAGGACGAGGAGCTGCACGAGACGTACGCCGCTGTGGGGTAGGCGCGGGCAGGACGGAGCAGGTCCGGTGCATACGGGCGCTACGCCGAGGCCCGTGCGTCGCCGGGCCGGGGTGCCGTCGCCCGGTCGGCGCCTGCGGTCGCTCGGCCGACCCGGTCGGCACCGGCAGTAGCCGGGCCGGGACGCCGTCGCTCCGGAGGGTCTCTACGCCGCTCCGGCCGGCGCCGGGGCGGAACCGTCCGCGAGGCGGTCGCCGATGGCCCGGAGGCCGTCCAGGTCGTGTACGTCCCCGGGCAGCGCCGCCACGGCCGTGACCGGCACCTCGGGGTGGAGCGCGGTGAAGAGGTCGCGGGTGCGGTGCTCGCGGGCTACCACCTGCATGCGCTCGGCGTGCAGACGCAGCAGACCCGCTGTCAGTTCCTCGACGCCGATGGCGTCGGTGGCATGGGTGACGTCGGTGACATCGGTCGTGTCGGTGGCCGCGTCGGCAGGGGTGTTCGCGGATGTCGCGATGCTCTCGTGGGGCGGCTCGTTCTCCGTCGTGTCCTGGTGCTCGGCTGTGGTCGCGGGGCCGGACGCCTGCCCGGCCTCGGGGGAGAGGGGCGGCTCGGTCGTTCCGGGAGCGGTGACCGCCGGGTCGGGGGCTTCTTGGTCACCAAGGCCAGCTTTCCCGGCCCTCTGATCCACAATGCGGGCGTCGTCAAGATTTTCTGCGGCCGTCAGCGCCTGCTCGGCGGAGAGCCGCGAGGCCTCGCTGTCGTGCACGCGGTTGAGGACGAGACCGGCCAGCGGCATCTCCTCGGCGGCCAGCCGCTCCACGAAATAGGCGGCCTCGCGCAGCGCGTCCCGTTCCGGGGTCGCGACCACGAGGAACGCCGTGCCGGGCGCCTGGAGGAGCTTGTACGTGGCGTCCGCGCGGCTGCGGAAGCCGCCGAACATGGTGTCCATCGCGCCGACGAACGTCTGGACGTCCCGCAGGAACTGTCCGCCGAGCAACTTGCCCAGCGTTCCGCTCATCATCGACATGCCGACATTGAGGAACTTCATCCCGGCCCGGCCGCCCACCTTCGCGGGCGCCATCAGCAGCCGGATGAACTTCCCGTCGAGGAACGACCCGAGCCGCTTCGGAGCGTCCAGGAAGTCCAGCGCGGAGCGCGAGGGAGGGGTGTCGACGATGATCAGGTCCCACTCGTCGCGCGCCCGCAGCTGCCCGAGCTTCTCCATCGCCATGTACTCCTGCGTACCGGCGAACCCGGCCGACAGGGACTGGTAGAAGGGGTTCTCCAGGATCGCCTCGGCCCGCTCGGCGTCCGCGTGCGCCTCGACGGTCTCGTCGAAGGTCCGCTTCATGTCGAGCATCATGGCGTGCAGTTCGCCCGCGCCGACGATGCCGTCGACCCGCCGGGGGACGTTGTCCAGCCGGTCGATGCCCATGGACTGGGCGAGCCGGCGGGCCGGGTCGATGGTGAGGACGACGACCTTCCGGCCGCGCTCGGCGGCCCGTACACCGAGGGCGGCGGCGGTCGTGGTCTTGCCGACCCCGCCAGAGCCGCAGCACACGATGATCCGGATGCCCGGATCGTCCAGCAGCGCGTCCGTGTCCAGCCGGGCACCGGCCGCTTCCGTGCCCCGTGTGTCCGCTGTCATGCGTCCCCCTCTTCGCCCGCGCCCTGTTTACGGAGCTCCGTGGCCAGGTCGTGCAGGGCGGCGAGGTCCACCCCGTCGCCGATCAGCGGGAGCTCCGCCGTCGGCAGGCCGAGCGAGGCCAGCGCCGCGCGCTGCTCCCGCTCCAGGCCGACCCGCCCGGCGTGCTCGGCCGCCTGCTCGACCAGGGGGCGTACGAGGGCGGCGGAACCGGTGACTCCGGCCCGGGTCAGCGCCTTGGCGATCTCCTTGCGGCGGCCGCCCGCGGCGGTGCGCAGGGCGTCCTCGTCCAGCAGATGCGGGCGGACCATGTTCACGAAGACGCGGCCCACGGGAAGTTCGGCGGCGCGCAGCTCGGCGATGCCGTCCGCGGTCTCCTGGACCGGCATCTCCTCCAGGAGGGTCACCAGGTGGACCGCGGTCTGCGGGGACTTCAGGACCCGCATCACGGCCTGGGCCTGGTTGTGTATGGGGCCGATCCTGGCCAGCCCGGCGACCTCGTCGTTGACGTTCAGGAAGCGGGTGATCCGGCCGGTCGGCGGAGCGTCCATGATCACGTGGTCGTAGACGAACCGGCCCTGCCTGTCCTTGCGGCGTACGGCTTCGCACGCCTTGCCGGTCAGCAGGACGTCCCGGACGCCGGGCGCGATGGTGGTGGCGAAGTCGATCGCGCCGAGCTTCTTCAGGGCGCGGCCGGCGCTGCCGAGCTTGTAGAACATCTGGAGGTAGTCGAGGAGCGCGCGTTCGGCGTCGATCGCCAGCGCGTAGACCTCGCCGCCGCCCGGCGCGACGGCGATCCTGCGTTCCTCGTAGGGGAGCGCGTCGGAATCGAAGAGCTGGGCGATGCCCTGCCTGCCCTCGACCTCGACGACGAGAGTGCGCCTGCCCTCGGTCGCGAGGGCGAGCGCGAGGGCGGCGGCGACCGTGGTCTTACCGGTGCCGCCCTTGCCGCTGACGACCTGGAACCTGCTCACGTATTCGAGCCTAACCAGTCCGGCCACGGCCTACGCACGGGACCGTACGTGCCAGGCGTTACAGTCGGGCCCATGACCAAGTGGGAATACGCGACCGTGCCCCTTCTCGTGCACGCGACCAAGCAGATTCTGGACACCTGGGGCGAGGACGGCTGGGAGCTGGTCCAGGTCGTTCCCGGCCCGAACAACCCCGAGCAGCTCGTGGCCTACCTGAAGCGGGAGAAGGCGTAGTGGCGGGCGCCGTCGAGGCGCGGCTCGCCGAGCTCGGCCTGACCCTGCCCGCCGTCGTGCCGCCGCTGGCCTCGTACCAGCCGGCCGTGCAGTCCGGGGTGTACGTGTACACCTCGGGCCAACTGCCGATGGTGGACGGCAAGCTCGCCGTGACCGGCAAGGTCGGGGCCGAGGTCACGCCGGACGAGGCGAAGGAGCTCGCGAAGACCTGCGCGCTCAACGCGCTGGCCGCCGTGAAGTCGGTCGCCGGCGACCTGGACCGGATCAAGCGCGTCGTGAAGGTCGTGGGCTTCGTCGCCTCGGCCTCCGACTTCACCGGACAGCCCGCCGTGATCAACGGCGCCAGCGAGCTGCTGGGCGCGGTCCTCGGCGACAAGGGCGTGCACGCCCGCAGCGCCGTGGGCGTCGCCGTGCTGCCGCTGGACGCACCGGTCGAGGTCGAGGTCCAGGTGGAGCTCGTCGAGGCCTGAGCCGATCACGCGCCTCCCGCGCGTCGAGCGTGCCGCGCACACCGCTGTGCCGATCCCGCCCGGTCCCCGTGACCGGGCGGGATCGTGTGTGTACGGGGCATGTCGGCCTGTCCGGAGGAGCACGGTGCCTCTCGAACATCGGCGTGGTTCCGGATAGCCTCCGGCCATGTCCCAAGGTCAGTGGTACCCCCCGGAATGGCCCGACCGGATCCGGGCCCTCGCCGCCGGTGAGCTGACGGCCGTGACGCCCCGGAGGGCCGCCACGGTGATGCTGCTCCGCGACGCGGGCGGATCCGAGGCGGGCGGGCCCTTCGTGCACATGCTGCGCCGCCGGACCTCGATGGCCTTTGCCGGGGGCGCGTACGCCTATCCGGGTGGCGGAGTGGATCCGCGCGACGACGACCGGCTGATCGGGTGGGCCGGGCCCCCGCTGGAGCACTGGGCGGCCCGGCTCGGCGTGGCGACGGTCACCGAGGCGCAGGCCGTCGTCTGCGCGGCGGTGCGCGAGACGTTCGAGGAGGCGGGCGTCCTGCTCGCGGGGCCGACCGCCGGGACCGTGGTCGGCGACACGACCGGGGCGGACTGGGAGGCCGACCGGGAGGCGCTGGTCGCCCGGGACCTGTCCTTCGCGGAGTTCCTGGACCGGCGCGGCCTGGTGCTGCGCTCGGACCTGCTGGGCGCCTGGGCCCGCTGGATCACCCCGGAGTTCGAACCGCGCCGGTACGACACCTGGTTCTTCGTCGCCGCGCTCCCCGAGGGGCAGCGCACCCGGGACGTCTCCACCGAGGCCGACCGCACGGTGTGGATCGCCCCCGTCGAGGCGGCCCGCCGCTACGACCAGGGCGAGCTGCTGATGATGCCGCCCACCGTGACCACGTTGCGGGCCCTCGCGCCGTACAGGACGGCCGCCGAGGCCCTGGAGGCGGCTGATGTGCAGGACATGACCCCGGTGCTCGCGCAGGCCCGGCTGGAGGGCGACGAGCTGGTGCTGAGCTGGCCGGGGCACGACGAGTTCACCAAGCACGTGCCCACGGCGGGCGCGGGAGGCGGTGCCGCATGAGCGATGCAGCCGCACTGCCCGGACAGCCGCGCGGAGCCGTGGTCTCCGGGCCCGCGACCGCCCGTGCGGTCAACGTCCTCGCGCCCAACCCGTCCGCGATGACGCTCGACGGCACGAACACCTGGATCGTGGCCGAGCCCGACTCCGCGCTCGCGGTCGTCATCGACCCCGGGCCGCTCGACGACGTACACCTGCGGGCCGTGATCGGGGCGGTGGAGCGGTCCGGGCGGCGCGTGGGCCTCACGCTGCTCACCCATGGGCACCCCGACCACGCGGAGGGCGCGGGCCGGTTCGCGGAGTTGACGGGGACGAAGGTGCGGGCTCTGGACGCGGCGCTGCGGCTGGGCGACGAGGGCCTCGCGGCGGGCGACGTGATCACCACCGGCGGCCTGGAGCTGCGCGTGGTGCCGACGCCGGGGCACACCGCGGACTCGCTCTCGTTCCATCTGCCCGCCGACCGGGCGGTGCTGACGGGCGACACGATCCTCGGCCGGGGGACGACGATGGTCGCGCACCCGGACGGGCGGCTCGGCGACTACCTGGACTCGCTCAGGCGGCTGCGGTCGCTGACGGTCGACGACGGCGTCCACACGGTGCTGCCGGGCCACGGTCCGGTGCTGGAGGACGCGCAGGGGGCGGTGGAGTTCTACCTGGCCCACCGCGCGCACCGGCTCGCCCAGGTGGAGACGGCGGTGGAGGCCGGGCACCGCACGCCGGCGGAGGTGGTGGCGACGGTCTACGCCGACGTGGACCGGTCCCTGTGGCCGGCCGCCGAGCTGTCGGTCCGGGCGCAGCTGGAGTATCTGACCGAGCACGGGCTGATCCAGAGCTGACCCGGGGCCCCGGGGCCGTACGTCGCGAAGGGCCCCGCCGACGGACGTCCTGGGACGTGTTCCGGTCGGCGGGGCCCTTCGCGTCAGGTCATGTCCGTCGCGTACGGGGGCGAGGGTCAGCGCGAACGCTTCGCCAGCCGCTCCACGTCCAGCAGGATCACCGCACGGGCCTCCAGGCGCAGCCAGCCGCGGCCCGCGAAGTCCGCGAGCGCCTTGTTGACCGTCTCGCGGGAGGCGCCGACCAGCTGGGCCAGCTCCTCCTGGGTGAGGTCGTGCACGACGTGGATGCCTTCCTCGGACTGGACGCCGAAGCGGCGCGACAGGTCCAGGAGGGCGCGGGCGACCCGGCCCGGCACGTCGGAGAAGACCAGGTCGGACATCTGGTCGTTGGTCTTGCGGAGCCGCCGGGCGACCGCGCGCAGCAGCGCGGTGGCCACCTCGGGCCGGGCGTTCAGCCAGGGCTGCAGGTCGCCGTGGCCGAGGCCGAGGAGCTTGACCTCGGTCAGCGCGGAGGCGGTCGCCGTACGGGGGCCGGGGTCGAAGAGCGACAGCTCCCCGATCAGCTCGCCGGGGCCGAGCACGGCCAGCATGTTCTCGCGCCCGTCGGGCGAGGTGCGGTGGAGCTTCACCTTGCCCTCGGTGACCACGTACAGGCGGTCACCCTGGTCGCCCTCGTGGAACAGCGCGTCTCCGCGCGCGAGGGTCACCTCACTCATCGAGGCGCGGAGCTCCGCGGCCTGCTCATCATCGAGCGCCGCGAAAAGCGGGGCGCGCCGCAGAACGTCGTCCACGAGTTCTCTCCTTGTCGGCCTGTTCAGGGAACCGTGGTCCCCATCATGCCGGACGGTAAAACAGTGCGATCAATCACAAACCAGTTTGACGCACGGGCGTGCCGGACCCTACGGCAGGGGGCCGATCGGGGGTGGATACGCAGGGACGGGGGTGGTTGTCGGTGCCTGGCTCTAGGCTGGCCGGGTGTCCAGAATGCCGGGGAGAGCGCAGGCCAAGGGGGCTGACGGGGCACGGAAGGGCGGCGATTCCGCTGTGGGCGAACACCCTCGGCCGCGCCCGGAGAATGCCGCGAATGGCTCCCCCGAAGACGCGCACGGCTCCCCCGGAGAGCCGGGGAACCCGCTCCGGAAGTCGGCCAGGAGGTCCGCAGTGTCATCGTCAACGCCCGGCAAACCCGCCAAGGCAGCCACGGCCACGGCAGCGACGGCGCGCAAGGCGGTCGCTCCCGAGGGGGCCACGGCCAAGGCGTCGGCGCGCAGGGCGCCGCGAGCGGAGTCGCACCTCGCGATGGTCCGCCGGGCGCGCCGGATCAATCGCGAGCTCGCCGAGATCTATCCGTACGCCCATCCCGAGCTGGACTTCCGCAACCCCTTCGAGCTCCTCGTGGCCACGGTCCTCTCCGCCCAGACCACCGACCTGAGGGTCAACCAGACCACCCCCGCGCTGTTCGCCGCCTATCCCACGCCCGAGGACATGGCGGCGGCCGTGCCGGAGGCGATGGAGGAGATCATCCGGCCGACCGGGTTCTTCCGGGCCAAGACCAAGTCGCTGCTCGGCCTCTCGGCCGCCCTCCGGGACGAGTTCGGCGGCGAGGTCCCGGGGCGTCTCGAGGACCTCGTGAAGCTGCCCGGCGTCGGCCGCAAGACCGCCAACGTGGTTCTGGGCAACGCCTTCGGGGTCCCCGGCATCACCGTCGACACGCACTTCGGGCGGCTGATGCGGCGCTGGAAGTGGACGGACGAGGAGGACCCGGTGAAGGTCGAGGCGGTGGTCGCAGGGATCTTCCCCAAGAGCGAGTGGACGATGCTCTCGCACCGGGTGGTGTTCCACGGCCGCCGGATCTGCCACGCCCGCAAGCCCGCCTGCGGGGCCTGTCCCATCGCCCCGCTCTGCCCCGCGTACGGGGAGGGCGAGACCGACCCGGAGAAGGCCAGGAAGCTCCTGAAGTACGAGATGGGCGGTTATCCGGGCCAGCGGCTCAGCCCGCCCGCCGACTACCCGGGAAAGCCCGCGCCCGCGCTGGGGGCCGGATGAGGGCGAAGCCCCCGCGCGCGGCACCCCTTCACTTTCACCCCTCAGGACGGAACGGCTCGGAACGAAATGGCCGACGACAGGCGTTGTGAATCGACGGGGGTGCCTATGACGCACACGCACACACACGGCACGGCGCACGCCGGGAACGACCTCGCCGAGGGGCCGGGACCCGGCGGTGGCGACGGCCGTGCTCCTGACCCGGCCGTCGCCGTCACCACGGACGGTCTGCCCGCGTGGCTCGACCCCGTCGCCGCTGCCGCGCGCAGCGTCCGGCCGCAGCAGCTCAGCCGCTTCCTGCCGCCCGAGAGCGGGGCGGGCCGGCAGTCCGCCGTCCTGATCCTGTTCGGCGAGGGGGAGCGCGGGCCCGAGCTGCTGCTCATGGAGCGCTCCGGCACGCTGCGCTCGCACGCCGGGCAGCCGTCCTTCCCGGGCGGCGCTCTGGACCCCGAGGACGGCGACCAGGCCACCACGGGGCCCCTGCGGGCCGCGCTGCGCGAGGCGGAGGAGGAGACCGGCCTCGACCCCCGGGGCGTACAGCTCTTCGGCGTGCTGCCCCGGCTCTACATCCCGGTCAGCAGCTTCGTCGTGACGCCCGTGCTCGGCTGGTGGCGCGCGCCCAGCCCGGTCGGGGTGGTCGATCCGGCCGAGACGGCCCGGGTCTTCACGGTGCCCGTGGCGGATCTCACGGATCCCGCCAACCGGGCCACGGCCGTCCACCCGAGCGGGCACAGCGGCCCGGCATTCCTGGTCGAATCGGCCCTGGTCTGGGGCTTCACGGCCGGAGTGATCGACCGGATTGTGCACTACGCGGGATGGGAACGCCCCTGGGACAGGGCCAGGCAGGTGCCGCTCGACTGGCGCGCATGACACGCTTGCCGTCCTGCTGCGCTGCCCCGGGACCGGCCCGGACCCCGTCACCACCGACGGGCCAGGTGACGAAACTGCGAGGCTATAGACGGTGAACGTGCTCGACATCCTGCTGCTGCTCGCCGCCGTGTGGTTCGCGGTCATCGGCTACCGCCAGGGTTTCGTCGTCGGCATCCTGTCGGTGATCGGCTTCCTGGGCGGCGGCCTCGTCGCCGTCTATGTGCTGCCGGTCATCTGGGACCGGGTGACCGAGGACGCCGAGGTGTCCACCGCGGTCGCCATCGGTGCCGTCGTCATCGTGATCGTCTGCGCCTCGATCGGCCAGGCCTTCACCACCCACCTCGGCAACAAACTCCGCCGGTACATCACGTGGTCGCCCGCGCGCGCCCTGGACGCCACCGGCGGCGCCCTGGTCAACGTGGTGGCCATGCTGCTGGTGGCCTGGATGATCGGCCTGCTGCTGGCGGGCACTTCGCTGCCGACCCTCGGCAAGGAGGTCCGCACCTCCTCGGTCCTGCTCGGGGTCGACCGGGTGATGCCCGAGCAGGCGCCCAGCTGGTTCCAGGACTTCTCCTCCGTCCTCGCGCAGAACGGCTTCCCGCAGGTCTTCAGCCCGTTCGCCAACGAACCGATCACCGAGGTCAAGGCCCCGGACCCGGCCCTGGTGGGCAGTCCGGTGGCCGCCCGTGCCAAGAAGTCGATCGTCAAGGTCGTGGGGACGGCCCCGAGCTGCGGCAAGGTCCTGGAGGGGACCGGCTTCGTCTTCTCCGAGCGCCGGGTGATGACCAACGCCCATGTGGTCGGTGGCGTGGAGGAGCCCACCGTCCAGATCGGCGGCGAGGGCCGGCTGTACGACGCGAAGGTCGTCCTCTACGACTGGCAGCGCGACATCGCGGTCCTGGACGTCCCCGATCTCCGGGCCAGGCCGCTGCAGTTCACCGGCCCGGACGACGACGCGGGCACCGGCGACAGCGCGATCGTCGCGGGCTTCCCCGAGAACGGCGCGTACGACGTGCGCTCGGCCCGCGTCCGCGCCCGTATCAACCCCGACGGCCCGGACATCTACCACCGGGGCACGGTGCGCCGCGATGTGTACTCGCTCTACGCGACGGTGCGCCAGGGCAACTCGGGCGGCCCGCTGCTCACTCCGGACGGAAAGGTGTACGGAGTGGTGTTCGCCAAGTCGCTCGACGACCCGGACACCGGCTACGCGCTGACGGCCGACGAGATCCGCGAGGACATCGAGATCGGCCGCACGGCCAACCAGCAGGTCGACAGCCAGGGCTGCGCCCTCTAGGCCCGTGGGGGCGTCCGGCGAATCAGCGCCGGACGTCCTCCGACGGAGTCGTCAGGTGATCAGTTACGGGGATGGCGGAGCCGCGCCGAAACCCAGCGGGCCCGACGACGGAGGATGCGCGGAATCCCGAGCCGGGAACGGTGAAGGTCATGCACATCGTGCACCCGGCCACGGGGGCCGCCCCCCTCATGAGTGCTCACACCGGCTGACGCGGTGGAGCGGCGGTTGCGTGCTTCGTCAGTGAAGTCGTGCGTCCAGCCCATACCCCGACCTCTGCCCGTGAGCCAAGGTCGGTAATCGTGGGCGAGTCAGCCAATTGGCCTATGCGGCAGGCAATTGGCTGTTCGTCGGACACGCGTGCCCATGTCGGGCGGGCGGCTACCGGTCGGGCTCGGGGTCCTTGAGCCAGTTGATGAGTTCGGTGGAGAAGCCGATCGGATCCTCCTCGTGCGGGAAGTGCCCGACACCGTCGAAAAGTCGCCACCGGTAGGGCGCCTCGACGTACTGACCGGACCCCGCGGAACTCCGGGTGCGGACCGCCGGATCGAGCGACCCGTGCAGGTGCAGCGTGGGCACCCGGACCGGGCGCTTCATCCGCCGGTTGAACTGGATTCCGTCCGGACGTGCCATCGACCGCACCATCCAGCGGTACGGCTCGATCGAACAGTGGGCGGTGGAGGGGATGCTCATGGCCCGCCGGTAGACGTCCAGGGTCTCCGCGTCGGGGAAGTCCGGGGTGCGGGGGCCTGCCCAGTCCTGGATGAGGCCGCCCACCAGGGCGGCGTCGTCCGCGAGGAGCTGACGCTCCGGCAGCCACGGGCGCTGGAAGCCCCAGACGTACGAACCGGCCCGCGACTGGGCGAAGTCGGACAGCATCGAGGAGCGCCAGCGGCGCGGGTGCGGCATGGAGGAGACGGCGAGCCGGCGGACCAGCTTGGGCCGCATCACGGCGGCCGTCCAGGCGAGGTAGCCGCCGAGGTCGTGGCCGACCAGGGCCGCGTCGGGCTCGCCGAGGGAGCGGATCACCCCGGTGACGTCGAGGGCCAGGTTGGCGGGGTCGTAACCGCGCGGGGTGCGGTCGCTGCCGCCCACCCCGCGCAGGTCCATCGCCACGGCCCGGAAGCCCGCGTCGGCGAGCGCGGTGATCTGGTGGCGCCAGGTCCACCAGAACTGCGGGAAGCCGTGCAGCAGGAGCACCAGCGGCCCCTCGCCCGCCTCGGCGATGTGGAACCGCGCACCGTTGGCCGCCACGTCGCGGTGGGTCCAGGGGCCGTCGAGGCGCACCGGGCCCCCCGCCGCGGTCCGGCCCGCCGGGCTCGTGGCCGGGGCGGCCGAACCCTCCGGGTCCACCGGACCCGTCGGGCCGAATGCGCTGGAATCGGGAACCGTCATGTGGACGAGCGTGCCACAGCGGCGGCCTTGTCCTTACCGGAGCCGCCTTCGATGCCCTTCTTCGCCAGGCTGCTGCCGGAGCCGCCGGAGCGCTCGATGATCGCGGCGGCCTCGACGGACGCGCGCGGGTGCGGCTTGGCCTTCTGCAGGACGGCGGCGGTCTGCTTGGCGGAGGCGATGGACTTCTCCGGCGGCTTGATCTTCTTGAACTTCCGCAGACCGATGAACCCGATCAGGGCGGCCAGCACGATGAAGGCGCCGGCCACGATCAGGAAGGACCACGCCAGGCCCAGGCCCAGGTTGTGGATCCCGTAGGCGGCCGCGAAGCTCAGCATCGGCATCGTGAACAGCAGCAGCACGCCGGCGGCGATGAACGCCGCGCTGCCGATCGCCCCGCGCTTGACGTCCTGCCGCACCTCCGCCTTGGCCAGGGCGATCTCGTCGTGCACCAGCGCGGACATCTCGGCCGTCGCCGAGGCGACCAGCTGCCCGATGCTGCGGTCCGCACTGCCCACGTAGTTGCCGGGGTCGCTCATCCCTGACTCCCTCTCCGTCTTCGACACATCCGATGTCAGATCATGCCGGACTGTTCGGCTTGTTGCGCGCTGCCCCCGCCCGCTCTTCGGCGAGACGGTGGTGTTCGGCCGCTTTGCGCTCGTGGATCGCGGCCATCCGCAGGTGATACTCCGGATCATCCTGCTCGTAGACGTCGGGTACCCCGGATTCGTCCTCGTCCAGCTCCTCGGCCGCGATCAGCGCCCGGTAGGTGCGTACCCGGATCTTGAGCAGTACACAGGCGAGCGCGGCCGCGATCAGCGAACCGAGCAGCACGGCGGCCTTGATCTCGTTGACCGTCTCCGGGTCGCCCTCGAAGGCGAGCTCGCCGATGAGCAGCGAGACGGTGAACCCGATGCCGGCGAGCGAGGCCACCGCGAAGACATCGGCCCAGGCCAGGTCCTTGTTCAGCTCCGCCTTGGTGAAGCGGGCGGTGAGGTAGGTGCCGCCGAAGATGCCGACGGTCTTGCCGACGACGAGACCGAGGACGACACCGAGCGTCTCGGGCCGGGTGAAGACGCCCGCCAGCGCCCCGCCGTTCAGCGCGACGCCGGCCGAGAACAGCGCGAACAGCGGGACGGCGATGCCGGCCGACAGCGGGCGGACCAGGTGCTCGATGTGCTCGCCGGGGGAGTGCTTCTCGCCCTCGCGCCGGGTGCAGCGCAGCATCAGGCCCATCGCGACACCGGCGATGGTGGCGTGGATGCCGCTGTTGTACATCAGGCCCCAGATGACCAGGGCGAGCGGCACGTAGACGTACCAGCCCCGTACGTCGAAACGGAGGAGGAGGTAGAAGAGGGCCAGGCCGAGCACGGCGCCGCCGAGCGCCAGGAAGTTCAGGTCGGAGGTGAAGAACACCGCGATGATCAGGATCGCGAAGAGGTCGTCGACGACGGCCAGGGTGAGCAGGAAGGCCCGCAGCGCGGACGGCAGAGAGGTGCCGATCACCGCGAGGACGGCGAGCGCGAAGGCGATGTCGGTGGCCGTCGGGACCGCCCAGCCGTCCGTCGACCCGCCGCCGACGACCGCGGTGAGGGTGTAGACGAGGGCGGGCACCGCCATGCCGCAGAGGGCCGCCACCACGGGGAGGGCCGCGGCCTTCGGGTCGCGGAGCTCGCCCGCGACCAGTTCGCGCTTGAGCTCGACGCCGGCGACGAAGAAGAAGACGGCGAGCAGTCCGTCCGCCGCCCAGTGCGCCACGGAGAGGTCCAGGCCGAGGGCGTCGGGGCCGAAGTGGAGGTCGCTGACCGTCTCGTACGAGCCGCCGAAGGTGTTGGCCCAGACGAGTGCGGCGACCGCCGCCACCAGCAGGAGCACGCCGCCGACCGTCTCGGTACGGAGCGCCTCCGCGACGTAGTTCCGCTCGGGGAGGGAGAGCCTGCCGAGCAGCGGACGCCGGGGCGGGGCGGGGGTGGGCGGATCGGACGGTGCCACGAGAGAGACCTCCAGGTCAGGGCGGCATGAGGGCAGGACTGATGGATGTGCCGACCAGACTTCCCGGCGCCCCTGTGGAGATGTTCTCTGAAGTTGTGGATGCGGCGCCCACTGTACCGGGGGCGTGCGGGGCGGGACCGTATGACCTGATCTTCGGAAGAGGTGATCTTCAGAAGCGCTGAGGGTCGATCTTCGGGAGGGGCGGACTTCAGGCTAAAGGCCCGATGGGCACCCGGCGCGTCGCCGGATGCCCATCGGAGCCGTACTCATGTCTCTGGTGCGTGCTGTCAGTCCTCGGAGGAGGACGGCAGCTGGGTGGTGATCAGGTCCATCACCGAGGAGTCGGTGAGTGTGGTGACGTCGCCCAGTTCGCGGTTCTCGGCGACATCGCGCAGCAGGCGCCGCATGATCTTGCCGGAGCGGGTCTTGGGCAGTTCGGCGACCGGCAGGACCCGCTTGGGCTTGGCGATCGGGCCGAGGGTGGTGCCGACGTGGTTGCGCAGCTCCGCGACCAGTTCGTCGGAGGCGGTGGCGGTGGAGCGCAGGATGACGAACGCGACGATGGCCTGGCCGGTCGTCTCGTCGGCCGCGCCGACCACGGCGGCCTCGGCGACCGAGGGGTGGGAGACGAGGGCGGACTCGACCTCGGTGGTCGAGATGTTGTGTCCGGAGACGAGCATGACGTCGTCGACCCGGCCGAGCAGCCAGATGTCGCCGTCCTCGTCCTTCTTCGCACCGTCGCCCGCGAAGTACTTGCCTTCGAAACGCGACCAGTAGGTGTCGATGAACCGCTGGTCGTCGCCCCAGATGGTGCGGAGCATGGAGGGCCACGGCTCGGTGAGGACGAGGTAGCCGCCCCCGCCGTCCGGCACCTCGTTGGCGTCGTCGTCCACCACTGTGGCGGCGATGCCCGGCAGCGCGCGCTGGGCGCTTCCCGGCTTCGTCTCCGTCACACCGGGCAGCGGCGAGATCATCATCGCGCCGGTCTCGGTCTGCCACCAGGTGTCCACGATCGGGCACTTGTCGGCGCCGATGTGCTTGCGGTACCACATCCACGCCTCGGGGTTGATCGGCTCACCGACCGAACCCAGGACGCGGAGGCTGCTGAGGTCGAACTTCGCGGGGATGTCGTCGCCCCACTTCATGAACGTACGGATCGCCGTCGGGGCGGTGTAGAGGATCGTGACCCCGTACTTCTGCACGATCTCCCAGAAGCGGCCCTGGTGCGGGGTGTCCGGGGTGCCCTCGTACATGACCTGCGTCGCGCCGTTGGCCAGCGGCCCGTAAACGATGTACGAGTGCCCGGTCACCCAGCCGATGTCGGCGGTGCACCAGTAGACGTCGGTCTCCGGCTTGAGATCGAAGACCGCCTGGTGCGTGTACGAGGCCTGCGTGAGGTAGCCGCCGGAGGTGTGCAGGATGCCCTTCGGCTTCCCTGTGGTGCCCGAGGTGTAGAGGATGAAGAGCGGCTGCTCCGCCTCGAAGGCCTCGGGGGTGTGCTCGGCGGACTGCCGGGCGGTGATCTCGTGCCACCAGACGTCGCGGCCCTCGGTCCACGCGGTGTCCTGGCCGGTTCGGCGGACGACCAGGACGTGCTCGACGCTCTCGAACCGGGAGACGGCGTCGTCCACGGCGGGCTTGAGGGCGGACGGCTTGCCGCGGCGGTAGCCGCCGTCGGCCGTGATGACGACCTTGGCGTCCGCGTCCTTGATACGGGCGGCGATGGCGTCGGCCGAGAAGCCGCCGAAGACCACGGAGTGCGCGGCGCCGATGCGGGCACAGGCCAGCATCGCGACGGCGGCCTCGGGGATCATCGGCAGGTAGACGGCGACCCGGTCGCCCTTGCCGACGCCCAGCTCGGTCAGCGCGTTGGCGGCCCGGGAGACCTCGTCCTTCAGCTCCGCGTAGGTGATGGCCCGGCTGTCGCCCGGCTCGCCCTCGAAGTGGATGGCGACCCGGTCGCCGTTGCCCGCTTCGACGTGGCGGTCCACGCAGTTGTACGCGACGTTCAGCTTGCCGTCCGCGAACCACTTCGCGAAGGGCGGGTTGCTCCAGTCGAGGGTCTCGGTCGGCTCGGTGGCCCACGTCAGGCGGCGGGCCTGCTCGGCCCAGAAGCCCAGCCGGTCCGCCTCGGCCTGCTCGTACGCCTCTGCGGTGACGTTGGCGTTGGCGGCCAGCTCGGCAGGCGGAGCGAACTTCCGCTCTTCCCGAAGCAGGTTGGCCAGGCTCTCGTTGCTCACGACTTCTCCCAGTCCCAGGGTGTCCGTTGTGTCCCGGGGCATAGCTCATCAGGCGCGAGGCCGGGTGACAAGTGTCTGCCGGGAATTGGTTTAGACCTGTGTCTTCGTGTATGGAGCCATGATCCCGCCCCGCGATTCAGGGTCGCCGTACGACGCGTGGCGCGCGGCGGTTCCGTCCCTCGTGGTGCGCCGGGGTGCGATGAGGAACGGGGCCGTTCGGTTGCACGGGCCCGGGGCTCGTCCGGTTCAGACCGGGGGCGTTCGGGCTAGTTGATAACTCTTATCAGTGAATAAGCAGCTTTTCATTCGGTATGTCGCCCTTGCCGTGCGGGACCGCGTGCGAATTTGGCCGCGCCGTGTCGGCACTTCAACGCAAATAACCTGCAAGGAAGAGGGTGGGCGGATGATGGCCGCCACGAAGAGGATCGCCTTGGGCGTCATGACCACGGCCTTGGTCGCCGTTCTCGCGGGCTGTTCCGGAGCCGGATCCGGAGGGGCCGCGTCCGGGGGTGCGGGAGCCGACGCGGAGAAGGGCGCCCACGGCGCCAAGGAGAACCCCCCGGCCGCCGCCCCGAAGAACGCCGTCAAGCTCATCGGGGACGGGTCCACCGCCTTCACCGGGGTCCAGCCGAAGATGCCGGCCGCCGAACGCCTGGCGCCCGGCGAGAAGCCGCCCCAGTTCGTGGTGTTCTCCTGGGACGGTGCCGGAGAGGACAGCCAGAAGCTCTTCTCGCACTTCCGTGGCGTGGCCAAAAAGTACAACGCCAACATGACGTACTTCCTCAGCGGCGTGTACCTGCTGCCGGAGGACAAGAAGGACCTCTACAACCCGCCCCAGCACGCGCCGGGCCGTTCCGACATCGGCTTCAACGACACCGAGGGCATCCGCGACACCCTCGCCGAGGTTCGTGCCGCCTGGAAGGACGGCAACGAGATCGGCACCCACTTCAACGGCCACTTCTGCGGCAAGGACGGCGGCGTCGGGACCTGGTCCGTCGATGAGTGGAAGAGCGAGATCAGCCAGGCGAAAGCTTTCGTCAAGAGCTGGAAGACCAACACTCCGGAGCTGAAGGGCGAGGCCCCGCTCCCCTTCGACTACGACAAGGAACTGGTCGGAGCCCGCACCCCCTGCCTCGAAGGGCAGAAGAACATGGTCGCCGCAGCGCGGACCATGGGCTTCCGCTACGACTCCAGTGGCGTCGGCAACCAGGTCTGGCCCCAGAAGAAGGACGGGGTCTGGGACATTCCGCTCCAGCTCGTTCCGATGCCCGGCCGCGCCTTCGAGACCCTCTCGATGGACTACAACTTCATGGTCAACCAGTCCGGCACGGCCACCCAGGGGGACCCCTCCCAGCACGAGTACTGGGGGAACCAGATGCGGGACGGGCTGCTCCAGGCCTTCGATCGCTCGTACGGCGGCAACCGGGCGCCCCTGATCATCGGCAACCACTTCGAGTCCTGGAACGGCGGCACCTACATGCGCGCCATCGAGGAGACCATCGCGAAGGTGTGCACCAAGGAGGGCGTGCGCTGCGTGTCCTTCCGGCAGCTCGCCGACTGGCTGGACGCGCAGGACCCGAAGACGTTGGCCAAGCTCACCACGCTCGGCGTCGGCGAGGCGCCCAAGACGGGCTGGTCGTCCTACCTCGGCACCCAGTCGGCTGCCGCGCCGCCCGCGGACAAGGGCACGGAGAAGGGCGCCGCGGGTCCGGCTCCCGCGGGAGCACCCGGCCGGAACACCGACTGACGGTCGATCGAGCAGTCGGCCGGAACACCGACGGCCGACGGTCCGACTGACGGTCGATCAAGCGCCAGCCGGCACACCGACGGTCGACGGGGTAACCGGTCAGCCGGGCGGCCGGGCAGCCGGTCGACCCGTCGGAGCATCGGAACAATGGCTGAATCGCACCCCATCGTTCGCCGGCCACCTTCCCGTGGCCGGCGAACGGCGAACGGCGAACGGCGAACGGCGAACGGCGAACGGCGATCAGCGATCAGCGATCGGCGAACAGGGGCAGGTGGCTGGCCGCCTGTGCCCGGCCGCCTGTGCCCGGCCACCGGCGAACGGCGGCCGAGGAGTGCGGGGTTGCCGAACGCAGGGGCAGGGGCGGGTGACCGCGGGCGCGGGCGGTGAACGTGGCGGCTCCCGCGTGTCGCGTCAGGCGGGGGCGGTGACGCCCGCTCCGGCGTGCCGCTCGTCGAGCACGAAGGAGGGGTCGACCTGGGCGGCCAGGTCGGCGCCGGTCTTCTCGTTGCCCCAGCTCTCGGCGTTCTTCAGGTGGAAGTGCACCATCTGGCGCGTGTAGCGCTCCCAGTCGCGCAGCTCGTACGAGTCCTCGGCGGCGTTCTGCAGTGCTTGGAGGGCCATCCGGTTGTCGGCCTCCAGCAGCTCGAACCTGGACGGCCGACCCTTCTCCATCGACCGGACCCAGTCGGAGTGGCCGATCCCGATCAGCAGGTCGTCGCCGACCTCCGCGCGCAGGAACTCCAGGTCGTCCGGGCTCTGCACCTTGTTCCCGACGACCTTCAGGGCGACGCCGAAGTCCCGTGCGTACTCCTTGTACTGGCGGTACACCGACACCCCCTTGCGGGTCGGCTCCGCGACCAGGAACGTCATGTCGAAGCGCGTGAACATACCCGAGGCGAACGAGTCCGAGCCCGCTGTCATGTCGACCACGACGTACTCGTCGGGACCGTCGACCAGGTGGTTGAGGCAGAGCTCCACGGCTCCGACCTTGGAGTGGTAGCAGGCCACTCCGAGATCGGACTCGGTGAAGGGGCCCGTCGCCATCAGCCGGATGTCCCCGTCGTCGAGCCGCACCGTACGCGCGCAGGCCTCGAAGATCGGGTTGTCCTCGCGGACCCGCAGCAGTCGGGAGCCCTCGCCGGGCGGAGTCGTCTTGATCATCGTCTCGGCGGAGGCGATACGGGGGTTGGCGCCCCGCAGGTAGTCCTTGATGAGGGGGAGGTGCGCACCCATGGCGGGCAGCGCGGCGGCCTCCGCCTCGTCCAGGCCGAGAGCGGCCCCCAGGTGTTGGTTGATATCGGCGTCCACGGCGACGACGTGGGCTTCGTTGGCGGCGAGGTGGCGGATGAAGAGCGAGGACAGCGTGGTCTTTCCGCTGCCGCCCTTCCCGACGAAAGCGATCTTCATGTTCACCTACGGTAGCGGTTTCCTCGCTCTGTGCTGTCATCGTTCCGTGAAGAAGGCCACTTGAGGGTGGTCCCGGCGGGACGGGCGCGTAGCCTCGCTACTTATGAGTACGACTACCTCAGACCCGCTTGCCGCGCTCGGTTCCCTGCCCGGCGCGCCCGATGCCGTGGACTCCGTGCGCAAGGCCGTCGACCGGGTCTACGGCCATCGCGTCATGCGGCGCCGCAGCAATGAGGTCACGGCCGAAGCCGCTCTGCGGGGTTCTCGTGGTTCGGCCGCGCTGGCCGGTGCCGACTGGAACCTCGAGGAGGTGCGTCGGCGTACCGACTTCAGTGGTGAGGACGAGGCGCGCATGGTCGGCGCCGCGCTGCGACTCACGGCGGAAGCGGGCCAACTCCTCTCCATCTGGCGGCAGTCGCCGGTGCGGGTGCTGGCTCGGTTGCATCTGGTGGCGGCCGGCGGGGCGGCTCCCGACGACGCGGTGGGGCGTCCGCGCCTGGCGGGTGAATCCGTCGACGAGCCGCTGATCGAGGCGCCGCTTCCCGGGGCCGAGGAGGTCGCCGGACGACTCGAAGGCCTCTCTCAGCTGATCATCGCGGGCGGCAGCGCCCCCGCTCTGGTCACGGCCGCCGTGGTGCACGGCGAACTGCTGGCGCTCCGGCCGTTCGGCTCGCACAACGGCCTGGTGGCTCGGACGGCCGAGCGCATCGTGCTGATCGGCAGCGGACTGGATCCGAAGTCGATCTGCCCGGCCGAGGTGGGGCACGCGGAACAGGGCCGGGCGGCCTATGTCGCGGCGTTCGCGGGCTACACGGCCGGAACCCCGGAGGGCATGGCCGCCTGGATCGCCCACTGCGGGCGCTCGATCGAGCTGGGTGTGCGCGAGTCGACCGCGGTGTGCGAGGCGCTTCAGCGCGGCGCGGCCTGAGGGCGGTACGCGGCAGGCGCGGGAGGGATCGACTTCCGGGCGGCGGAAGGGTGATGGCCCGGGGTGACGGAAGGGCGATGGTCCGGGGCAAGGGCCCGGGGCAAGGGTTGCGGCGGTACCGATGTGCGGTACCGCCGCTGGCACGTCCGCCCAGTTACCAAGCGTCCTCGTAAATTGCCCATCAGGTCGGGTGCTTTGCCCGTCACCTGGTGCGGCTGGCCCGTAATCGACGGGTCGACGTCGCGTGGGTGCTCGGCTTTCGTGCGCGGTCCGTGGGGCCGTTCTGCGTTACAGGTCATCCTCGCGGATGTCCTTGGTCTCGCGGGCCGTTAAATCCTTTGTACTCCAGGACCAGGGGAAGGGAAACCCCTGGCCCCACTTCTTTACTTTTAGGTTCAATCAGGGGCGAATCGGGCGCGGGTGCTCCGGGGGCATCCCGCTCCGCCCTCACCCCGGCAGGGCGGAGTCGGCGGTGCGTCGACGACTGGCGTACCAGACCAGCCCTGCGGTGACGGCCGCCGCGCCGACCGCGGCCGCCGCCACGAGAGCGGGGCGGGGCGGCATCGAGAAGGCGGGCAGGCGCTGCTTGAGCCGGACCGGGCGATTGAAGACGAGAATCGGCCACTCGCGAAGGGTCGCTTCGCGGCGCAGCGCGCGGTCGGGATTGACCGCGTGCGGGTGGCCGACCGATTCCAGCATCGGCACGTCGGTCGCCGAGTCGCTGTAGGCGTAGCAGCGCGAGAGGTCGTACCCCTCGGAGATCGCGAGCGCCTTCACGGCCTCGGCCTTGGTCGGCCCGTAGGCGTAGTACTCGACCTCACCCGTGAAGCAGCCGTCGTCGCCGACGACCATGCGCGTGGCGACGACACGGTCGGCGCCGAGCAGTTCGCCGATGGGTTCGACGACTTCGGCGCCCGAGGTGGACACGATGACCACATCGCGTCCTGCGGTGTGGTGTTCCTCGATGAGGGTGGCGGCCTCGTCGTAGATGATCGGGTCGATCAGGTCGTGCAGGGTCTCGGCGACGATCTCCTTGACCTGCTGGACGTTCCACCCCTTGCAGAGGGCGGAGAGATACTCACGCATCCGCTCCATCTGGTCGTGATCGGCGCCCCCGGCGAGGAACACGAACTGTGCGTACGCAGTGCGCAGTACAGCGCGGCGGTTGATCAGTCCGCCTTGGTAGAAGGACTTGCTGAAGGTCAGCGTCGAAGACTTCGCAATGACCGTCTTGTCCAGGTCAAAGAAGGCTGCTGTGCGCGGCGAGAAGCAGTTTTCCACAACGCTGAGCATAGGGGCCCACCATTCGGCGTAAACTCCGGCGCGTGGGTTTGCCTGAGAAGGCCCTCGGGTACACCATGGAAGTCACGGATCGTTCGCGACCGTGCTAACCCGGTCCGACTCCTCCCCCCCCCGAGTCGGCCGTGGGGACGACCCCCGCTCTCCCCCCGGCGGGGGTCGTCGCATGTCCGGACGCATTTTTGGGGTGGGAACCACCTGAGCCTCCCGTCCGGCCGTCTTCGGCCTGATCGTGCGAGCCGGGCGTTGTGCGACTCGTCTCGTCACAGTGTGTAGCCAAAGGCCTGCGCTCCGGAAGTCGCTGGTTTGGGTTACGGAGTTATTCACAACCCCGAGGTTGTCCACAGTTTTTCATCAAGATCCACATGATTTTCCGCGGTGCTGCACGTTGATTCCACCCGCGAAGTCCGCGGGTGCCGGAATCGCGCATCTCGGAAACGCTCCGAGAACGCCGCGAACCGCACTGAAGGGGCAGTGAGAAGGGGGCGGAGATCGTGAGTGGATCGCTTGTGGGAGAAGGGGCGGCGGTCGCCGATGGGCGGCGCGGAGGCCCGCTGATCGTGACCGAGGACGTGGAGCTGCTCGACGATCTGCTGAGGCTGTGCGCCGCGGCCGGAGCCGAGCCGGAGGTCCATCACGGGCCGCCCGTACGTCGCGGCGGCTGGGAGCGGGCTCCGATGGTGCTGGTCGGCGATGACGCCGCCGCGCGATGCCGGGGCGCCGGCCGCAGGAAGGGCGTGATGCTGGTCGGCCGGGACCAGGACGACCCGTACGTGTGGCGGCGGGCGGTGGAGATCGGGGCCGAGTATGTGCTGCGCCTGCCCGATTCCGAGGGCTGGCTCGTCGATCAGATCGCCAACGCGGCCGAAGGCGTGGGGCGGCCCGCGCTCACCGTCGGCGTGATGGGCGGCCGGGGCGGCTCCGGCGCATCGACGCTGGCCTGCGCGCTGGCCGTGAGTGCGGCGAGGTCCGGCCGGCGGACGATGCTGATCGACGCCGACCCGCTGGGCGGCGGGATCGACGTCCTGCTCGGAGGCGAACGCGCCGAAGGAATGCGGTGGCCGGATTTCGCGCAGTCGAAGGGGCGGCTCGGCGGTGGAGCCCTTGAGGACTCGCTGCCCGCGCTCCACGGGCTGCGGGTGCTGAGCTGGGGTCGCGACGACGAGGTGGTGATCCCGCCGCAGGCGATGCGGGCGGTGCTCGCGGCCGCGCGCCGACTCGGCGGCGTGGTGATCGTGGACCTCCCGCGCCGGGTCGACGAGGGAGTCGCGGAAGCCTTGGCCCAACTCGATCTCGGCCTGCTCGTGGTGCCCGGCGAACTGCGCGCGGTCGCAGCGGCCAAGCGCGTCGCGGCCACGGCCGGCATGGTCCTGGACGACCTGCGGGTGGTGCCCCGGGGCCCGTATGCGTCGGGCCTGGACGGGCAGTGGGTCGCGCAGGCCGTCGGCCTTCCGCTCGTCGGTGAACTCCCTTCCGAATCCGGCCTTCTGGCCTCGCAGGACGGTGGCACCCCGCCCGGCGGCAGTGCCCGGGGCCCGCTGGCCCGGTTCTGCTCGGCCTTCTGGGACCAAGTGGCGGCCGCCGGTGACCCAAGTTCCGTGACCGGCCCGCACGGGGGAGGGACGGCATGACGGACGAACTGCTCGACGCCGTACGCCAGCGGCTGGCACGCAGCGGTGCCGCTCCCACTCCGGCCGGAGTGGCCGCCGCTCTGCGGGCCCAGGGGCGGCTGTTGGGGGATGCCGAGGTGCTCGGGGCCGCGGCGGAACTGCGGGGCGAGCTCGTCGGCACGGGAGTGCTGGAGCCGTTGCTCGCGGATCCCGCGGTGACCGATGTGCTGGTGTCCGCGCCGGACCGGGTGTGGGTGGACCGGGGCGGCGGGCTCCAGCTGACGGGCGTCACCTTCCCGGACGCGGCGGTGGTCCGGAGACTGGCCCAGCGTCTCGCCGCGGTCGCCGGCCGGAGGCTGGACGACGCGCGGCCGTGGGTGGACGCACGACTGCCCGACGGCACACGGATGCACGCCGTGCTGCCGCCGGTGTCCGTCGGCTCGACCTGCCTCTCGCTGCGCGTGGTGCGGCCGCGGGCCTTCTCGCTCATGGAGTTGGTGGACGCGGGCACGGTGCCGCCGGGCGGCGACCGGATCCTGCGCGCCCTCGTGGAGGCGCGGATCTCCTACTTGATCAGTGGCGGCACCGGGGCGGGCAAGACGACGCTCCTCGCCAGTCTGCTGGGGGCGGTCGGCGCGGACGAGCGCATCGTGCTCGCCGAGGACTCCGCCGAACTGCGGCCGGATCATCCGCATGTGGTCCGACTGGAGTCACGCCCGGCCAATCAGGAGGGCGCGGGCCGGGTGACGTTGCGCGATCTGGTGCGCCAGGCGCTGCGCATGCGGCCCGACCGGCTCGTGGTCGGGGAGGTGCGCGGGGCCGAGGTCCTGGACCTGCTGGGCGCGCTGAACACCGGCCATGAGGGAGGGTGCGGCACCGTCCATGCGAACGCCGCCGAGCATGTCCCCGCCCGACTGGAGGCGCTGGGCACCGCGGCCGGTCTTGACCGTGTCGCCCTGCACAGCCAGTTGGCGGCCGCGCTCTCGGTGGTCGTGCACCTCGTGCGGGACCGTGCGGGGCAACGGCGGGTCGCCCAGGTGCACTTGCTGGAGCGGGACGCGGCGGGACTCGTCCACACGGTCCCGGCCCTGAGCTGGGGCGTCGGCGGATTCGTTCCGGAGCGGGGATGGGAGCGGCTGCGGTCACTGATCGGAGGTGCGTTGTGACAGGGGGAACGCCCGCGTACACGGCCCACGCGGTGGCTCTCTGCGCGGGTTCGGCGGTGTGGCTCGCGATGATGCGGGACCCGGGTGTGCGGCGGGCCCGGGTGTTGTTCGTGGACGCTCCGCCCGCGTCGCGTCAGCCGTGGGGCCGGTGGCCACGTCTGCTGAAGATCTGGTGGCGCGTCACGGAGTCGGCCCGGGTGCGCCGGGAGTGGTGGTGCGTTCCGCCGGCGGTGCTGCTTGCGGTGCTGGGGAGTTCGGTGCTGCCGCTGGTCGCGGGAGCCGTTGCGGTCCCGTTGGCGCGTCGATGGCTGCGGAGGAGGGCCGGAGCGCGGGAGGCGGAGAGGGCGGCGGCTGGGGTGGCGGCGTTGTGCGGAGCCGTGGTCGGGGAGCTGCGGGCCGGCCGCGAGCCGGGGCAGGCGTTGCTGGTCGCGCTGCGCGAGGGCCTGGCGCAGGACGGCCTTTGGGCGACGTCCGCCGCCGGCGGCCTGCTGGGGGAGGCGGAGGCCGCGGTGCTGGCGGCGGCGCGGTTCGGCGGTGACGTGCCGGCGGCGTTGCGGCAGGCGGCGGCGGGTCCGGGTCTGGAGGGGCTGTCCGGGATGGCCGTGTGCTGGCGCGTGGCCGTGGACGGCGGGGCCGGGCTGGCGACCGGGCTCGAACGCCTGGAGGCGGCGCTGCGGGGGGACCGGCGCAGACGGGAGGAGTTGCGCGCCCAACTGGCGGGAGCGTGGTCGACGGTCGTGGTCCTGGCACTGCTCCCGGTCGCGGGCCTGGGGCTGGGAGCGGCCCTCGGAGCCGACCCCCTGCGCGTACTGCTGCACACCCCGGGCGGCCTGGTCTGTCTGGCGATGGGCGCGTTCCTGGAGGCGGCCGGGCTCTTCTGGGCCTGCCGGATCGTGCGGGGAGGGGAGGCGGGGTGAGCGCGCCGGGCGGAGAAGTTCTCCACAGCCTGGGGATGTCGGCGGCGGTGCTCGGCGTGATGGCGCAGCTGGCCGCCATGACTGCCGCCGGGCATCGGGAGCGGGCGGTTCGCGGGCGGGGCGCACTGTTGCTGGGCATGGTCACGGCGGCACGGCCCGGCAGGTGGAGCCGGATGGCTGCACCGTTCCGGTCGAGCGGCGGGCCGGGTCTCTCCGAGGCCGCTCGGCGGTGGGCGGCTCCGGCGGGGGCCTGGCTGACCGGATGGATCCTGGTCGGCGGTGTGCTGGGCTGCGCCGTCGGTTCGGCCGTGGCGTACGGGATATGGCGGTGGCAGCGGACCCGGCCCCGTCGTCGTCCGGGCGGTACGCGCCCGGAGCGGGCCGTGATCGCCGAGCAGCTTCCCCTGGCCGCGGATCTGCTGGCCGCCTGTATCGCGGTCGGGGCGGGCCCCCGGGAGGCGGCCGAGGAGGTGGGTGAATCCATCGGTGGCCCGGTCGGCGATCGGCTCGCCCGAACCGCCGCCGAGATCCGCCTCGGCGGTGAACCGGCCGAGGCATGGGGCCGGTTCGGGGAGATACCGGGCGCAGGCCCGCTGGCCCGCTGCCTGCACCGGGCAGGTTCGACGGGGGCTCCGGCCGCGGAGCCGGTTGCCCGGCTGGCCGAGTCGATGCGCGCCGAGCGAGCCGGTGCGGCGGTGGCGCGGGCGCAACGGGCCGGGGTGCTGATCACCGCGCCGGTCGGGCTCTGCTTCCTCCCCGCCTTCCTGACGGTCGGGGTGGCGCCGGTGATCATTGGCCTGGCCGGCGACCTGCTCGCGAACGGCCGTCCGGGCCCGTGACGTTGCGCGTGGGTCGGACCATCGGCGACCGGTCGGTCATTTTCGCTGTCACTCACGGGTGTTCCGTTGGGGCACCCGCTCGTCATCGATGCTCATCGGGGGATGAAATGGAAACGAAGTTCTGGGACCGGGCCGTCGACGCTCTGCGCGCGGGGCGGCTGTCCACAGGGGCGCCGGACCGGCCAGCGAAGTGGTCCACATGGTGGGCGGGGCGGCTTGGCCGGTCCGATCGGGGGATGACCACGTCCGAGTATGCGGTGGGCACCATCGCGGCGTGTGCCTTCGCGGCGGTGCTCTACAAGGTCGTGAACAGCGGGCCGGTGCTGTCGGCGATGCAGTCGCTGGTCGAGGACGCGCTCGATGCGAAGTTCTGAGGTCCAGGCGGGGCCTCGTCCGGGGAAGGGGTGTGTGGCGTCGGCCCGCGACCTTCCCCGGGGGCGGAACCGGAGCCGGGCCACGCGAGGCGACGGGCGTGGTGACCGGGGCGCGGTGACCGCGGAGGCGGCCTTGGTGATCCCGGTGCTGGTGGCGTTCACGATGGCGTTGCTCTGGGCGCTGATGGCGGCCTCGGACCAGATCCGGTGCGTGGACGCGGCGCGTGCGGGGGCGCGGGCCGCGGCCCGTTCGGAGCCGGAGGCCGCGGTGCGGGAGGCCGCGCGTGACGCGGCGCCCCAGGGAGCCCGGATCGAGGTGGGGCGGGCGGGAGACCTGTGGCGCGTCCGGGTGGAGGCGCCGACCCCGGGGCCGGGCGCGCTGACCCTGACGTTGAGCGCCGAGGCGGCCGCCCTGGCGGAGGACACGGTGGGGGGTGCCGGGCCATGAGGGAGAGGGGACCCGAGGGCCGAGGGCGCGACGAGCGGTGCCGTCGGGATGTGCTCCGACGGCGAGGCCGGGCTCAGGGTGCGGACCTGGGTGTGGTCCGTGGTGTGGACCTGGGCGTGGATCGGGGCGTGGGCCCTTGTGCGGACCTGGGCGCGGTCCGCGGCGTGGATCGGAGCGCAGTCCCTGGCGTGGATGGAGGCGTGCTCCGCGGCAGGGATCGGGGCATGGCGACCGTGTGGGTGGCTGTCACGGCGGCCGGCCTGTGCACCGTGTTCGCCGTTGTGCTGGCGCTGGGACAGGCCGTGGCGGCCCGTCACCGGGCGGGCGGTGCCGCGGATTTAGCGGCCCTCGCGGCTGCGGACCGGGCGCTGGAGGGAACGGGCGTCGCCTGCGGGGCGGCCCAGCGGGTGGCCTTGGCGCAGGGCGCCGTGCTCGTTCGCTGCGCGGTGCGCGGGGAGATCGCCGATGTGACCGCCCGTTCGAGGTTCGGGCCCTACGAGCCCGCCGTCAGGGCCCGAGCCGGCCCGCCGACCGCTCCCCGCGCCACGGCGGCCGACAAGGTCATCCGGGTCCGGCCGGCCGCCGCGGTAATGCGGGCGCGCCAGCCGCCGTGGCACGAGCGTTCCGGGCGGCCCGACCGGCCTGACCAACCCGAGCGTGCCGACCAGCCCGAGCGTCGCGTCCAGCGCGACCAGCGCGACCAGCGCGAGCGTTCCGGGCGTTCCGACCGGCCCGACCAGCCCAACCAACCCGACCAGCCCGACCAGCCCGACCAGCCCAACCAGCCCGGTCAGCCCGACCAGCCCGACGGTCCCGACCAGCCTGGCCCGAGCGTTCCGACCGGCCCGACCAGCCTGAGCGGCCCAACCAGCCCAACCAGCCCAACCAGCCCAAGCGTTCCGACCGGCCCGGGGCGGGCACGGGTAGTCGGTCATGAGCCCGGTGGCATTATCGACGAACGTGAAGATGCTACGGACCTTGACTGCGGTGGCCATTTCGCTGGCCGCGTCGGCGGGATGCTCGACATCGCCCCTGCCCGCGGACGACGCCGGCGGGCCCGCGCCGCTGACGTCGTACGCCCCCGCAGACCGGGTGGCGATGCCGGAGATGGCGGGGGAACGCGTCGACGGCGACGGGCGGTTCAGCCTGAAGGGGCTGCGGGGCAAGGTCGTCGTGGTCAACGCGTGGGCGTCATGGTGCGGTCCGTGTCGTGCGGAGGCTCCCGGTCTCTCCCGGGTGCACGAGGAACTGCGGAGCAGGGGGCTACGGGTCGTGGGCGTCAACGCGGATGTGTCGATCGGCGATGCACGTGCCTTCGAGAAGGACGCGGAGCTGGTGTATCCGAGTCTGCACGACCCGCAGGGTCGGCAGCTCCTCCGGCTCCCGAAGGGTGTGGTGAACACCACCGGATATCCGTTCACGATCATCGTCGACCCGGAGGGGCGGATCGCCGCCGCACGGATCGGAGCGATCGGAGAGGCGGAGTTGAAGCGGCTGGTCGTACCGCTCCTGCCGTCCTGACCGCGCTCGTCGACCGCCGGGCATCCGGCGGATCAACCCTCCGGTGTGTTCGCTCCGTCCGGCTCCGGGGGCGCGGCCCTGAGGAGTTCGGTGAGCAGGCGTACGGCTCCGCGCTTGTGCAGGGGCTCGTTGCCGTTGCCGCACTTGGGGGACTGGATGCAGGAGGGGCAGCCCGCCTCGCACTCGCAGGAGGCGATGGCCTCCCGGGTCGCCGTCAGCCACGTCACTGCGGTGTGGAAGGCACGCTCGGCGAATCCGGCGCCGCCCGGGTGGCCGTCGTACACGAAGACCGTCGGCAGCAGGGTGTCCGGGTGCAGCGGCACGGACACGCCGCCGATGTCCCAGCGGTCGCAGGTGGCGAAGAGCGGCAGCAGGCCGATCGACGCGTGCTCGGCGGCGTGGAGCGCGCCGCCGAGGATCTCCGGGTTGATCCGGGCCGCGTCGAGTTGGTCCTCGGTGACGGTCCACCAGACGGCGCGGGTGCGCAGGGTGCGGGGCGGCAGGTCGAGCTTCGTCTCGCCCAGGACCTCCCCGGTGATCAGTTTCCGGCGGAGGAACGAGACGACCTGGTTGGTGACCTCGACGGAGCCGTAGCAGAGCCGCCCCTGACCCCAGGGGATCTCGGTGTCGGTCTCCAGCACGGTGATGGCGGTGGTGTCGCGGGCGACCGTCGAGTAGGGCGGGTCGGCCTGTTCGACCAGGGCCACGGAGTCCTCCAGGTCCAGTTTCCGGACCAGGTGGGTGCGGCCCTGGTGGAGGTGGACGGCCCCTTCGTGGACGGTCGTGTGCGCGGCGGCCGCGTCGACGGTGCCCAGCAGGCGGCCGGTGCCCTCCTCGACGATCTGGACGGGACGGCCGCCCCCGCCCCGGATGTCGGCGAGGTCGGCGGCCCGTTCGCGACGGGTCCAGTGCCACCCCGAGGCACGCTTCCGGAGGAGCTTCGCAGCCTCCAGCTGCGGCAGCAGCTCGGGGACGGCCGGGCCGAAGAGCGCGATGTCGGTTTCGGTGAGGGGAAGTTCGGCGGCCGCGGCGCAGAGATGGGGGGCGAGGACATAGGGGTTGTCGGGGTCCAGCACCGTCGACTCGACGGGTTGCCGGAAGAGTGCCTCCGGGTGGTGCACCAGGTAGGTGTCCAGCGGGTCGTCCCGGGCCACGAGAACGGCCAGGGCGCCCTGGCCCGAGCGGCCGGCGCGTCCCGCCTGCTGCCAGAGTGACGCCCGGGTGCCCGGGTAGCCGGAGATGACGACCGCGCCGAGACCGGAGACGTCGATGCCCAGTTCCAGGGCGGTGGTGGCCGCCAGACCGAGCAGCTCGCCGGAGTGCAACGCCCGCTCCAGGGCCCGGCGCTCCTCGGGGAGGTAGCCCCCGCGATAGGCGGCGACCCGCTTCGGCAGCGAGCGGTCGACCTCCGCGAGCCGCTCCTTGGCGATCAGCGAGATCAGCTCCGCGCCGCGCCGGGAGCGTACGAAGGCGACCGAGCGGACGCCCTGGAGGGTCAGGTCGGTGAGCAGGTCGGCGGTCTCGGCCGTCGCGGTACGGCGTACGGGGGCGCCCTTCTCGCCGTGCAGGTCGGTCAGCGGGGGCTCCCACAGGGCGAACACCAGCTCGCCGCGCGGGGAGGCGTCGTCGGACACCTCCTGGACCGGCAGGCCCGTCAGACGCCCGGCTGCGACCGCGGGATCCGCTGCCGTGGCGGAGGCCAGCAGGAAGACCGGATCGGCCCCGTAGCGGGCGCACAGGCGGCGCAGGCGGCGCAGGACCTGGGCGACGTGGGAGCCGAAGACGCCCCGATAGGTGTGGCACTCGTCGATCACGACGAATCGCAGGGCCCGCAGGAAGGACGCCCAGCGAGGGTGGGACGGCAGGATCCCGCGGTGCAGCATGTCGGGGTTGGTCAGAACGTAGTTCGCGTACTGGCGCACCCATTCGCGTTCCTCGACCGGGGTGTCGCCGTCGTAGACCGCGGGCCTGACGGCGTTGCCGAGCGGGGCCGCGAGTGCCTTCACCGAGCGCCGCTGGTCGGCTGCCAGGGCCTTGGTGGGCGCGAGGTACAGGGCGGTGGCCCCGCGGCCGTTCGGAGCCTCGGAGCCGCTCAGGAGGGCGCTGAGGACCGGCGCGAGGTACGCGAGGGACTTCCCGGAGGCCGTGCCGGTGGCGATCACGACGGATTCGCCGTCCAGCGCGTGCTCGGCCGCGGTCGCCTGGTGGGCCCACGGATGGTCGATCCCGGCTTTTTCGATCGCCGAGATCACTTCTGGCCGGATGCGATCCGGCCAGATGGCATGGGTTCCCGACCGCGGGGGCAAGTGCTCCGTATGAGTGATGCGCGCGGCCCGGCCCGCCCCTGCGGCGAGCCGGTCGAGGATCATGGCGGGAGAGGGGCGCGAGTCCCCACTCTCGGGTGGTCGTCCGGGACGGTGATTCTTGGCCATCGGCACCGAGTGTGTCACTGGCGTGACGGACAATGGTCCCAAGGCGTCGTGCATGGCTGCTGGTAAGTGATTGAATGCCATCGCGGCTGGCGATCCGTCCCCTGGCCTCCGTCGGGGAGACCGAGGGGCGACCGCTCGATAGCAAGGTGCTGGAGGATCCGTGGACCTGTCCCTGTCGACTCGCAATGTGTCCGGCCCTGGTGGCGACCGTACGGTCGTCGAGGTCGGTGGCGAGATTGATGTGTATACCGCGCCCAAGCTGCGCGAGCAGTTGGTCGAGTTGGTGAATGACGGCAGCTACCACTTGGTTGTCGATATGGAAGGTGTCGACTTCCTCGACTCCACCGGCCTCGGCGTGCTCGTGGGCGGCTTGAAGCGTGTCCGGGCCCATGAGGGCTCGTTGCGCCTGGTCTGCAACCAGGAGCGCATTCTCAAGATCTTCCGGATCACAGGTCTGACCAAGGTGTTCCCGATTCACACCACGGTCGACGAGGCTGTCGCCGCCACCGACTGAGGTCGGAGCGGACTGGCCTCCGGGCCGGTCGGCAGGCAGTGAACAGGCCGGCAGCGGCAGTGCTTGGGCCGTGACGGGCAGGCGGTCGACCCTTGGGTCGGCTGCCGGCTTTGTCGGCTTCCGGAGGAGGAGAGCAGGGGTGCCGGGCGAAACGCCCGGGGCCTCTGAGGCGTACGCCCAAACGTTCGAGGGGGATGGCATGGCCACCGTTGAACTCCGCTTCAGCGCCCAGCCTGAACATGTCAGGACGGCCCGCCTGGTGGCGGCCGCCGTGGCGCGCCGGGCCGGCGTCGACGAGGCGGTGCTCGACGAGGTCAGGCTCGCCGTCGGCGAGGCGTGCAGCCGCGCGGTCGGGCTGCACCGCAGTCACGGCATCACCGCGCCGGTCAGCGTGGCGTTGACCGAGGAGGAGAAGATGTTCTCCATCGAGGTCGGGGACAGCGTTCCCGGCCCCGGCGGGGAGCCGGCCGCCTCGGGGGCGCGTGACGGCGCCGGTGGTTCCGGAGCGGGGCTGGACGAGCCGGACGGCGAGGGCGAGGACGAGATGGGCCTCGCGGTCATCAGTGGTCTCGTCGACGACGTGGAAGTCCGCTCCGGTGCGGGCGGCGGAGTGATCCGTATGAGCTGGCCGACGGCCGGCGTCGCGGCACAGCCCTGAGGCTCCCGCCCGTGCCCGCGACCCCGAGGGGCTGAGGCGCCGGGACCGCCTTCGCGCTCCCTGAGGTGCGGGGGCGCCCAGGCGTGCGGGCGATGTTTCGTTTTCCCAGGCCCTGCTGAGCAGGGCCTTTCTTCTTGTTTCTCTTCGTGAACCGCTTCTTGACCTTCTTGTCGAGGCTTTTCGCGGGGCGCTCCCCAGGCCGGGGGTAATGCGTATGCCGCATTACTGCATTCGAGCAGAATCTCTCCGCTGATCTTTGGCGTTGAGGGGAGATCGATCAATTCTCCTCCCGCCCACTGTTTTGATCAGGTTCCGCTCCCTACAATCCGTCCACGACTTGAGCGCTGAGCGTCAAGGAGGACGTATGGCGGAGTTCTTCACCACCCCAATGGCAGCACTGACGCAAGAATCCGCACTTTCCGACCGACCCGTCTCCCTCGCGGCGGCGGTACTCACCGACGGCAACCGGATGATCATCATCGTGGTGGCGGTCGTCGCCGTCGCCGCGCTGATCGTCGCCCAGCTGCTCGTACGCCAGGTCCTGGCGGCCGGCGAGGGCACCGAACGGATGAAGGAGATCGCCGCGGCGGTCCAGGAAGGCGCGAACGCCTATCTGGCCCGACAACTGCGCACGGTCGGTGTTTTCTCCGTCGTCGTGTTCTTCCTGCTGTTCCTGTTGCCGGCCGACAACTGGTCGCAGCGCGCGGGGCGTTCCCTCTTCTTCCTGGTGGGCGCGATTTTCTCGGCAGCGACCGGATACATCGGCATGCGGCTCGCCGTGCGGAGCAATGTGCGGGTGGCCGCGGCCGCGCGTGAGGCGACTCCGGCGGAGGGAGAACCGGAAAAGGATCTCACCGCTGTCTCGCACAAAGCGATGAAGATCGCTTTCCGTACCGGTGGCGTGGTCGGAATGATCACGGTGGGGCTCGGTCTGCTCGGGGCTTCCTGCGTGGTGCTCGTCTACGCGGCCGACGCGCCCAAGGTGCTGGAGGGATTCGGTCTCGGCGCCGCGCTGATCGCCATGTTCATGAGGGTCGGCGGTGGGATCTTCACCAAGGCCGCCGACGTGGGTGCCGACCTGGTGGGCAAGGTGGAGCAGGGCATCCCGGAGGACGATCCGCGCAACGCCGCCACCATCGCCGACAACGTGGGCGACAACGTCGGTGACTGCGCGGGCATGGCCGCCGACCTCTTCGAGTCGTACGCCGTGACGCTCGTCGCCGCGCTCATCCTCGGGACCGCCGCGTTCGGCGACTCCGGTCTGGCCTTCCCCCTGATGGTTCCGGCGATCGGCGTCGTCACCGCGATGATCGGGATCTTCGCGGTCGCCCCGCGTCGCGCCGACCGCAGCGGGATGACCGCGATCAACCGGGGCTTCTTCATCTCCGCGGTGATCTCGCTCGCCCTGGTGGCCGTGGCCGCCTTCGTCTATCTGCCGTCCACCTACGCCGAGCTGGACGGGGTCACCGACGAGGCGATCGCCGCGCACGGCGGCGATCCGCGCGTCTTCGCCCTGGTCGCCGTCGCCATCGGCATCGTCCTGGCCGCGCTCATCCAGCAGCTCACCGGCTACTTCACCGAGACCAACCGCCGCCCCGTCCGGGACATCGGGAAGTCCTCGCTCACCGGCCCGGCCACCGTGGTGCTCGCGGGCATCTCCATCGGCCTGGAGTCGGCCGTCTACACCGCTCTGCTGATCAGCCTCGGCGTCTACGGGGCGTTCCTGCTGGGCGGTACGTCGATCATGCTGGCGCTCTTCGCGGTGGCGCTCGCCGGAACGGGGCTCCTCACCACCGTGGGGGTCATTGTGGCCATGGACACCTTCGGTCCGGTCTCGGACAACGCCCAGGGCATCGCCGAGATGTCCGGGGATGTCACGGGGGCCGGTGCCCAGGTGCTCACCGACCTGGACGCGGTCGGCAACACCACCAAGGCCATCACCAAGGGCATCGCCATCGCCACCGCCGTGCTGGCGGCGGCGGCGCTCTTCGGGTCCTACCGCGACGCCATCGCCACGGCGGTCGACGACGTCGGGGCCGGAGTGGGCGAGCTCGGGCTGAGCCTGGACATCTCGCAGCCCAACAACCTCGTCGGCCTGATCCTGGGCGCCGCGGTCGTCTTCCTGTTCTCCGGGCTCGCCATCAACGCGGTGTCCCGCTCGGCCGGATCCGTGGTCTACGAGGTCAGGCGGCAGTTCCGCGAGCACCCCGGGATCATGGACTACTCGGAGAAGCCGGAGTACGGGCGGGTTGTCGACATCTGCACGCGTGACGCGCTGCGCGAACTGGCCACGCCGGGACTGCTCGCGGTGCTGGCGCCGATCGCGGTCGGCTTCAGCCTCGGCGTCGGCGCGCTCGGCTCGTACCTCGCGGGCGCGATCGGCACCGGAACGCTGATGGCGGTGTTCCTCGCCAACTCCGGCGGCGCCTGGGACAACGCCAAGAAGCTCGTCGAGGACGGCCACCACGGTGGCAAGGGCAGCGAGGCCCACGCCGCGACCGTCATCGGCGACACGGTCGGCGACCCGTTCAAGGACACGGCGGGCCCGGCGATCAACCCGCTCCTGAAGGTGATGAACCTGGTCGCCCTGCTCATCGCTCCGGCGATCGTGCAGTTCAGTTATGGAGCGGACGCGAATCCCTGGGTGCGGGCGCTGGTGGCCGTCGTCTCCATCGGGATCATCGTCGTCGCGGTCTACATCTCCAAGCGCCGGGGCATCACGGTGGGCGACGACGACGCCTCGGCGGGCGCGGGTCCCTCGGTCCCCGCACCGGATCCCGCGGCGGCCCCGTGATCCGTGCGTACGGGAGGGGCGTCGGCCGCTCCATGGCGTGACGCACGATCAGGTGACGGGCGGGCGGTGCGCACTGACGCGCCGTCCGCCCTCTTCCCCTGCCGCCACGGGCGTCCGGCGGTGTCCGGTGGCGTCCGGCGGTGTGGGCACCGGCGGTGTGCCGAGAATCGCCAGAAGCCCTTCGGGTGAGTGACCGATCAGGCGTCCGATTCCCTGCATGAGTGGCATCTCCCTCATTTCCCTTGGTGCAAATGGCTTCAAAAGGGTGCACACCGGATGACCGGCACCCGGCTCTCGCCCCCTCGGCGTGTAAGTTCCGGGGCCGAGAGCCTTGGAAGGGACCAATCCGGTGAACAAGAAGCTTGCAGCCGCACTGTCCGGCGGTGCGGTACTCGTACTGACGCTGTCGGGCTGCAGTGACGACAGCGACAACAAGGTCAACGACTGGTCCAAGAAGGTCTGCGACCAGGTTCAGCCGCAACTGCAGAAGATCGCCAACGCCAACGCCTCCATCCAGCAGCAGACCGCGGACAACAGCAAGCCCGCTGACGTCCAGAAGACCGACTCGGCCGCCTTCCAGCAGATCTCCCAGGCGTACAAGTCCCTGGGCACCGCCGTGGACTCGGCCGGCCCGCCGCCGGTCGACGACGGCGAGACCACGCAGAAGGAGGCGGTGAAGGAGCTCAACGCCTCCTCCAAGGCGTACGCCGGCCTCAAGACGAAGGTCGACGCGCTCGACACCAAGGACCAGGCGAAGTTCGCCGACGGACTGAAGGGCATCGCCGACGAGCTGAACAAGATCAGCACCAGCGGTGACCAGGCTCTGAAGAAGCTCCAGTCCGGCGAGGTCGGTGTCGCGATGTCGAAGCAGGAGGGCTGCCAGAAGCCGACCGCCTCGACCGGCCCCTCCGGCTCCGGAGCCGCCGACGCCGCCGCGTCCCCGGAGAGCTCGGCCTCCGAGAAGAAGGATTCGACGGACAAGGGCTCGACCGAGAAGGACTCGACCGAGAAGGGCTCGACCGAGAAGGACTCGGCGGAGAAGGACTCGGAGTAGAAGGCCTGAGCGCCGTTCTCCCGGCCCGGACACCCGGTGGGTGTCCGGGCCGCTGCCGTTGTCGGTGGGACCGGACACAATGGGTGGGTGAGTGAGACCAGCCTTCCCACATCCGACCACGCCGCCGCCCTCCGCGAGGCTCTCCTCGCCGCGGACTTCACCGCGGACGGGCTCCTCGAACGCCTCGGCGCGCCCGCCTATGCCGCCCTCGCCCGCAGCGAGACGGTGCCCGCCCTGCGGGCCACCCGGGGCGACACCCCGCTCGACACCTTGGTGCGGCTGTTCCTCCTGCAGCGCCCCGTCGACGAGGAGCGGGCCCGCGCCGCCCTGCCGCTGGCCGAGTGCGTCGCGGACGGCTGGGTGACCCACGTGGACGGGACGGTCCGCGCGAGCGTCGACGTACGGCCGTACGGGGGGCCGGACGGCGAGGACTGGTTCATCGTGTCCGACCTCGGATGCGCGGTCGGCGGTGCGGGCGGTATCGCCTCGCGCGAGGAGGGCGTCGTCCTCGGGGTCGGCGGGGCCTCCACCACCCTCTCCGGGATCACCGTCCGGGCGCCGGTCGTCTCGGCCCTCGACCTCGGTACGGGCTCCGGCATCCAGGCGCTGCACGCCGCCCAGCACGCGACCCGGGTCACCGCCACCGACCTCAACCCCCGCGCCCTGGAGTTCACCCGGCTCACCCTCGCCCTGTCCGGCGCCGCCCCCGCCGACCTGCGCGAGGGGTCCCTCTTCGAGCCGGTGGGCTCCGACACGTTCGACCTGATCGTCTCCAACCCGCCCTTCGTCATCTCGCCCGGCGCCCGCCTCACCTACCGGGACGGCGGCATGGGCGGCGACGACCTGTGCCGCACGCTGGTGCAGCAGTCCGGCGACCATCTGAACGAGGGGGGATACGCCCAGTTCCTCGCCAACTGGCAGCACGTGGAGGGCGAGGAGTGGCAGGACCGGCTGCGCTCCTGGGTGCCGTACGGCTGCGACGCCTGGATCGTCCAGCGCGAGGTCCAGGACGTCACGCAGTACACCGAGCTGTGGCTGCGGGACAGCGGCGACCACCGCAGCGATCCCGCCGAGTACGACGAGCGGTACGAGGCGTGGCTCGACGAGTTCGAGGCGCGGGGCACCACGTCCGTCGGATTCGGCTGGATCACCCTGCGCAGGTCGGCAGCGGCGGCGGCCGGGAATCCCTCGATCGTCGTCGAGGAATGGCCGCACGCGGTGCAGCAGCCGCTCGGACAGGCCGTCCAGGAGCACTTCGCCCGCCAGGACTACCTCCGTGACCAGGATGACGCGGCGCTGCTGGCCGGGCACTTCGCCCTCGCCGTCGAGGTCGTGCAGGAGCAGGTCGGCCTGCCGGGTGCGGAGGACCCCGAGCATGTGGTGCTGCGTCAGCACCGCGGCATGATGCGGGCGACCAAGGTCGACGCGGTGGCCGCCGGGTTCGCGGGTGTGTGCGACGGCTCGCTGCCCGCCGGGCGGATCCTGGACGCCATCGCGCAGTTGATGTCGCAGGACCCGGTGCTCCTGCGCGACCGCACCCCGCAGGCGATCCGGCTGCTGGTCGAGGAGGGCTTCCTGGAGCCGGTGCCCGGCGCCGGATCGCAGGGCGAGTAAGGCGCGGAGGTACGGTGCCGGGCCGCGGCCCTTGGCGGTAGGCCGCGGTGGAGCGGGGGCGGGAGCGGGGGCCCGGGACGGTCGGGCCGCGGCGGAGCGGGGCGGGGCTTGGGGTGGTCGGGCCGTTGCCCCTCGGCGGGGTCAGGCCGGGGGCCCGGATGTCGGGGCGTGCCGACCGCTGAGCCGGCGTCGCCGGCCCGGATCCGGAAGCGGGAGGAGGCGGCCTCACGGCTCCGGGCGGCAGGATCCGGGAGCGGGAGGGGTGACCGCACGGCTCCGGGCGGCAGAATCCGGAAGCGGTGGCTTCACGGCTCCGGGCGGCAGGATCCGGGAGCGGGAGGGGTGACCGCACGGCTCCGGGCAGCCGGTAGGCCGTGCCGGTTCGGCCTTCTTCCGGTACCGGCCGACGTTGCTGCCCGCTCGGGCGGCGCTGTCCTTGTCACCAGCGCGTTCGTGTTCGGTTTCCTCCCCGACGCGCCCGGTCCGCGTATTCCGGTCACGACCCGCCCGGGGACTCCTCCGTGGCCCGTCAGCCGGCCGGGCGCGGTGTCCGTGAGCCCCGCACCGCCCTCCCGCATGCGGCCGATGGTGTTCCGCCGGTCGGCGGGGGAGTGCTGTTCACCCGGGGTTCGTGTGGGCGACGCCCCGGGGTGACAACCTCCCCGTGCCGGACCTGCGAGGTCCGGATCCGGGCCCCGGCGGGCCGGTCCCGGGCGGTTCGCCACGACGGGCTAGGGGTAGGACATGGAGAGCGTCTCAGCAGTCTTCGCCGGCACGGCCCTGGCGCTGTTCGGTGCCGCCCTGCTGATCTGGACAGGGGCGCGAGCCCTGCACCGCGCGCCGGTGGCGCACGGTGTGAGCCCCGTCGCCTCCACCGCACTCACGACGCTCTTCGGCGTAGTTTTCCTCGGCCTCGGCGTGTGGTGCTTCACGCTCGTCTGATTCCCGCCCCCGGCCGGGCGGGGCCCTGCCGGCAGGTTGCCCGGCGGCGACCTCGACCACCTCGGAAAACGTCCGCGCCGAGCCTCCGCGCCGCCCGGACCCGGCGGTCCGGGCGGCAGGAATGGCGGAAGTCGGGTTACCGTTCGAGTGGCCGTTGCGGGCTTTTGCCGTTTGACACGGGGGCGGGTTGTACCGTCACACTCCGCAGCGACAGCACCGCGGGCAGCGTCATGACGCTGCCCGGATGCCCATCGAGTGTCGACCGGAGAGAAGAGCGAAGTTGTCCCCGACCAGCGAGACCGCACAGGGCGGCCGCCGACTCGTCATCGTCGAGTCGCCTGCCAAGGCGAAGACGATCAAGGGCTATCTCGGCCCCGGATACGTCGTCGAGGCGAGCGTCGGGCACATCCGCGACCTCCCGAACGGCGCGGCCGAGGTCCCGGACGAGTACACCGGCGAGGTACGCCGCCTCGGAGTGGACGTCGAGAACGACTTCCAGCCCATCTATGTGGTCAATGCCGATAAGAAGGCCCAGGTCAGGAAGCTCAAGCAGCTGCTGGCCGAGTCCGACGAACTCTTCCTCGCCACCGATGAGGACCGCGAGGGCGAAGCCATCGCGTGGCACCTGCAGGAAGTGCTGAGGCCCAAGGTCCCGGTCCACCGGATGGTCTTCCACGAGATCACCAAGGACGCGATCCGGGCCGCCGTCGCCAACCCGCGCGAGCTCAACCAGCGCATGGTCGACGCCCAGGAGACCCGCCGCATCCTCGACCGCCTCTATGGCTACGAGGTCTCGCCGGTCCTGTGGAAGAAGGTCATGCCGAAGCTCTCGGCGGGCCGCGTCCAGTCCGTCGCCACCCGGCTCGTCGTCGAGCGGGAGCGCGAGCGCATCGCCTTCCGCTCCGCCGAGTACTGGGACCTGACCGGAAAGTTCGCCACCGGCCGCACCGGTGACGCCTCCGACCCCTCGACCCTCACCGCCCGCCTCAGCGCGGTCGACGGCCGCCGGATCGCCCAGGGCCGCGACTTCGGCCCCGACGGGCTGCTGAAGGCCGGCTCCGCCCAGACCCTGCACCTGGACGAGACGAACGCCCGCGCCCTGGCCGCCGCGCTCGCCGACTCCTCCTTCGCGGTCCGGTCCGTCGAGTCGAAGCCGTACCGCCGCTCCCCGTACGCCCCCTTCCGGACGACGACCCTCCAGCAGGAGGCGAGCCGCAAGCTGGGCTTCGGGGCGAAGGCGACCATGCAGGTGGCGCAGAAGCTGTACGAGAACGGCTTCATCACCTACATGCGTACCGACTCCACGACCCTCTCCGACACCGCGATCTCCGCGGCGCGGGCCCAGGTCACGCAGTTGTACGGGGCGAACTACCTGCCCGAGAAGCCGCGTACGTACGCCGGGAAGGTCAAGAACGCGCAGGAGGCGCACGAGGCGATCCGTCCCTCGGGCGACCGCTTCCGCACCCCCGCCGAGACCGGGCTCAGCGGCGACCAGTTCCGGCTCTACGAGCTGATCTGGAAGCGGACCGTCGCCTCCCAGATGAAGGACGCGACCGGCAACTCCGTCACCGTCAAGATCGGCGGCCGGGCGAGCGACGGCCGGGACGCCGAGTTCTCCGCCTCCGGCAAGACGATCACCTTCCACGGCTTCATGAAGGCGTACGTCGAGGGCGCCGACGACCCGAACGCCGAGCTGGACGACCGTGAGCGCCGACTGCCGCAGGTGGCCGAGGGCGACGCCCTGTCCGCCGAGGAGGTCACGGTCGACGGGCACGCCACCAAGCCCCCGGCCCGTTACACCGAGGCCTCGCTGGTCAAGGAGCTCGAAGAGCGCGAGATCGGCCGCCCGTCGACGTACGCCTCGATCATCGGGACCATTCTCGACCGCGGCTACGTCTTCAAGAAGGGCACGGCCCTCGTCCCGTCCTTCCTGTCCTTCGCCGTGGTCAACCTGCTGGAGAAGCACTTCGGCCGGCTCGTCGACTACGACTTCACCGCCCGCATGGAGGACGACCTCGACCGCATCTCGCGGGGCGAGGCCCAGTCCGTGCCGTGGCTCAAGCGCTTCTACTTCGGCGCCCAGCCCGGCGACGACACCGCCGGAGTCGGTGCGGCCTCCGACGCCGGCAACGGCGACGGCGACCACCTCGGCGGCCTGAAGGCACTGGTCACCGACCTCGGCGCGATCGACGCGCGGGAGATCTCCTCCTTCCCGGTCGGCAACGACATCAAGCTCCGCGTCGGCCGCTACGGCCCGTACATCGAGCGGGGCGAGAAGGACGCCGAGGGTCACCAGCGCGCCGACGTGCCCGAGGACCTGGCGCCCGACGAGCTGACCGTCGAGCTCGCCGAGGAGCTGCTGGCCAAGCCCAGCGGCGACTTCGAGCTGGGCGCGGACCCGGTCAGCGGCCACCAGATCATCGCCAAGGACGGCCGCTACGGCCCGTACGTCACCGAGGTGCTGCCCGAGGGGACGCCGAAGACCGGCAAGAACGCGGTGAAGCCGCGGACCGCCTCCCTCTTCAAGTCCATGTCCCTGGACACGGTCACCCTCGCCGACGCCCTCAAGCTGATGTCGCTGCCGCGCGTCGTCGGTGAGGACGCCGAGGGCGTCGAGATCACCGCGCAGAACGGCCGCTACGGCCCGTATCTGAAGAAGGGCACCGACTCCCGGTCGCTGACCGCCGAGGACCAGCTCTTCGACATCACCCTCGACGAGGCCCTCGCGATCTACGCCCAGCCCAAGCAGCGCGGGCGGGCCGCGGCCAAGCCGCCGCTGAAGGAGCTGGGCACCGACCCGGTCAGCGGTGCGCCGGTCGTGGTGAAGGACGGCCGCTTCGGCGCGTACGTCACCGACGGCGAGACCAACGCGACGCTGCGGACCGACGACAGCGTCGAGGACATCACGCCGGAGCGCGGCTACGAGCTGCTCGCCGAGAAGCGCGCCAAGGGGCCCGCCAAGAAGAAGACGGCCAAGAAGGCCCCGGCGAAGAAGGCGACGGCCAAGAAGACGGCCGCGAAGAAGACGACGGCCACCAAGACCACGGCCGCCAAGAAGACCGCGGCGAAGAAGACGACGACGGCCAAGAAGGCGACGACCGCCAAGACGGCCGCCAAGAAGACGACGGCTTCGGCCTCCTCCTCGGCCCCGTCGGACGACTGACGGCCCTCTCGCACGGACCGTCCCGTCGCACGCACCACTCCGCCGCCCGGCGCCTTGATCCCCGTGATCCGGACGCCGGGCGGCGGTGCGTCAGGGGCGGGCGGGAGACATGGCCGGAAGCTGTCTGCGTCCATATGTTCGGACGGGCCGACAGTCACCGCACCGCTGCCGATAGGCTGGGCGGATGACGCGAGCCGAGCAGCCAACGGTCGTGAGCCCCACCTCCGACACACTTGCCGCAGACTCACGCGAGCGCGCCGTACGGGCCCTGTTGCGTATTCCTCCGCTGAAGCGGTTGTGGAGCGCCCAGCTCGTCGGCGGTATCGGCGACGCACTCGCCCTTCTCGTGCTGGTGCTGCTGTCGCTGCAAGCGGCGGTCCTTGAGGGCTCATTCGGCACCGGATACCGCGGGGCGGCCTTCGCCGTCGCCGCCGTCTTCGGTGCCCGGATCCTTTCCACCCTGTTCTTCGGAGCCGTACTCCTGGGGCCCCTGACGTCCCTCACGGGGCCCGGCGGAAAGCTGGACCGGCGATGGCTGATGATCGGGGTGGACGGGCTGCGCCTGGCGCTGCTGGTCATCGCCCCGCTGTGGATCGACTGGACGCCGGACAAGGCGCTCATGATGATCCTCATCACCGTCTTCGTGACCGGCGCCGGTGAGCGCCTGTGGGCCGTGGCCAAGGACGGCGCCGCCCCGGCGCTGCTGCCCGCCCCGCCCCTCGAAGGCGCAGCCGTACGCCCCCTGCCCGACCACCTCGACGCCCTGCGTCGTCTTTCGCTCCGGACCGACTTCCTCGCCGTGCCCGCCGCCGCGGCGGTCCTGCTGGCCGCCACGCTGGTCGGCAACCTCCTCGGCTCGGGCCTGGAGTGGTTCTCCTTCCACCAGGCGGCCCTGGGGTCCTACGTCGCGGCCGGACTCTTCTCCGCCTCCATCTCCACCCTGTACTTCCTGGAGTTCCCGGCCATCCAGACGCCCCGGCCGCGCTCCCCGCTGGAGGGCCTGCGCCGCCCCGCCACCGGCAACGGCCCCGACAAGGGCCGCACCGGCGCCGTCCCGCTGCTCGTCGCGGTCTGCGCGGCCGTCGCCGGAGTCGTTGCCGCGGCCGCGGCCGTCTCCGTACTGCACGCCTACGACCTGGACGGCGGGCCCGCGACGTTCGCGCTGCTGATCCTCGGACTGACCGGCGGTACCGCCCTCGGCATCCGTACCGCGGGCCAGGTGCTGCCCGCCCTGTCCCGCCGCCGCCTGCTGGCGCTGGCCACCGCCGTCACGGGCCTCGCGCTCCTCGCGCTCGGCCTGGTGCCGGACACCGCGACCGGGCTGGGCGTCGCACTGCTCGCCGGTTATGCCGCCGGGGTCGCCGCGAACACCGGGCACACCCTGATCGACCAGGAGACCGAGGTGTTCCGGCAGGCCCGGACCACCGAGCACCTCCAGGCCGTCGTCCGGGTGCTCGTCGCGCTCGGCGCGGTCGCCGGGCCCCTGCTGGCCGCCGCGATCGGGCGGCACCGCCTGGTCGCGGGCGACTTCGTCTTCGCCCACGGCGGAGCCGCGTTCACGCTGATGCTGCTCGGCGCGCTGCTGCTGCCCGTCGCCGCGCTCGTCCTCGCCAAGACGGACGACCGGGCGGGCGTGCCGCTGCGCCGGGACCTGCGCGAGGCGCTGCGCGGGGGCGACCCGGCGGTCGCGCCCGCCGCCACCGGCTTCTTCCTCGTCCTGGAGGGCGGCGACGGAGCGGGCAAGTCCACCCAGGTCGAGGCGCTCGCCGAATGGATCCGGGCCAAGGGCCACGAGGTCGTCGTGACCCGCGAGCCCGGGGCCACCCCGGTCGGCAAGCGGCTGCGGTCGATCCTGCTCGACGTGTCCTCCGCCGGGCTGTCCAACCGGGCCGAGGCCCTGCTGTACGCCGCCGACCGCGCCGAGCACGTCGACTCCGTCGTCCGCCCGGCGCTGGAGCGCGGCGCGATCGTCATCTCCGACCGGTACATCGACTCGTCCGTGGCCTACCAGGGCGCGGGCCGGGACCTGGCCCCGACCGAGATCGCCCGGATCTCGCGGTGGGCGACGAGCGGCCTCGTACCGCATCTGACGGTGCTGCTGGACGTCGACCCGGCGACCGCGAGGGAGCGGTTCACCGAGGCTCCGGACCGGCTGGAGTCGGAGCCTGCCGAGTTCCACGAGCGGGTGCGGTCCGGCTTCCTGACCCTGGCCGCCGCCGATTCCACGCGTTATCTGGTGGTGGACGCCGGCCAGGAGCCGGAGTCGATCACCACGGTCGTACGCCACCGGCTCGACCAGCTCCTGCCGCTCTCCGAGGCCGAGGTCGAGGCCATCGAGGAGGCCCGGCGCCAGGCCGAGGAGGAGGCCCGGCGCAAGGCGGAGGAAGAGGCCGCGCGCAAGGCCGAGGAGGAGCGCCTGGAGAAGGAGCGCCAGGAACAGCTCGCCCGGCTGCGCGCCGAGGAGGAGGAGCGCAAGCAGCGCGAGCTGGAGGAAGCCCGCCGCCGTGAGGCCGAACGCCAGGCGGAGGAGGCCCGGCAGCGTGCCGAGGAGGCTCGCCGTCGCGCCGAGGAGGACCGGATCCGGCTGGAGGCCGAGGAGCGGGTCCGCGAGGCCGAGCAGGAGCGGCTGCGCCGGCAGGCCGAGGAGGAGGCCCGGCTCCGCAAGGAGGCCGAGGCACAGCGGCTGGAGAAGCAGCGCAAGGCCGAAGAGTCCCTGATGCGCGCCGAGGAGGCCCGTCGCAAGGCGGAGGCCGAGGCGGCCGCCCGTACGGAGGCGGCACGGGCGGAGGCCGAGCGGGCCGAGGCCGAGCGGGCGTCCCGCACGTCCCGTACGGAGACGTCCTCGCCCCTGTCCTCGCGGTCGGACGGCCCGTCCGTCCCGGAGAACGAGCTCACGGTGCCCACACCGATCGTGAACCCGAACGAGATCACGCAGCCGGTCCCGACGGCCCGACCGGAAGGCGACGCTCCTTCCGGCTCCGGCTCCGGCTCCGGCTCCGGCTCCGGCTCCGGTACGGGTACGGGCACGGGTTCCCGTTCCGGCTCCGGTCTGGGGGACGACGAGACGGCGATGCTGCCGCGCGTCACGGACCAGCGGCCGGCGGACCGGCGGCCGGTCCGGGACGCGGACGAGACAGCCGTGCTGCCGCCGGTGCCCGCCGATCAGCCCTCCGACCGGGTGCCCCAGGGCTTCTTCCGGGACGAGAGCCCGGCGTCCTCCTCCGCGGAGAACGAGAACGAGCGGACCCGGGAACTGCCGCAGGTCGAGGACCCGAACGCCGGGGAGACGCCCGACCGGCAGCAGGGCCGCCGCAAGCGCCCCCGCCCGGACTGGGCGGAGGAGACTCCGCTGGACGATCTGCCGACCCTGGCGGACGAGCTGCTCGGAGGCCAGGACGACGACGGCTCCGGGGGCCGGGGGCGCCGCTCGCGCGGCTGACGCCCGCCCTGCCCCACCGCCGACGGTGAAGTCCCGGCCCGTCCGTCCCTCCGGGGGCGGGCGGGCCGGACTGTCGGTGGCGTCCCCCACAATGGAGGGCGACGACGGACAGCGCACCGTGCCACCGCCGCACGACACCACCGGAAGGGCGGTGACCCATGACCGTATGGGACGACCTGGTCGGACAGGACCGGGTGCAGGAACAGCTCGCCGCTGCCGCCAAGGACGCCGATGCGCTGGTCACCGTCGTGGCCGAGGGAAAGCCCCGCGAGGCTGTCGAGCAGGGCTCGAAGATGACGCACGCCTGGCTGTTCACCGGACCGCCCGGCTCCGGCCGGTCCACGGCGGCGCGGGCCTTCGCCGCCGCGCTCCAGTGCACGAGCCCGGACCGGGCGCTGGGCGGCATCCCGGGCTGCGGCTTCTGCGACGGCTGCCACACGAGCCTGATCGGCACGCACGCCGACGTCCAGGTCATCCGCACGGACCTGCTCTCCATCGGCGTGAAGGAGACCCGCGACCTGGTCCGGCGCGCCCAGCTCTCCCCGGCGGTCGGGCGGTGGCAGGTCATCGTCATGGAGGACGCCGACCGCCTCACCGAGGGCGCGGGCAACGTCCTGCTGAAGGCCGTCGAGGAGCCCGCGCCGCGCACGGTCTGGATGCTGTGCGCGCCCTCGCTCGAAGACGTCCTGCCCACGATCCGTTCCCGCTGCCGGCACCTGACCCTGAGCACCCCGTCGGTGGAGGCCGTGGCCGACGTCCTGATCCGGCGCGACGGCGTCGACCCCGAGCGCGCGCACTCCGCGGCGCGGGCCACCCAGGGGCACATCGGCCGGGCCCGCCGCCTGGCGACGGACGAGCGGGCGCGGGCGCGGCGTGCCGCGGTGCTGAAGGTTCCGCTGCGGATCGCCGATGTGGGCGGCTGCCTCAAGGCGGCCCAGGAGCTGATCGACACGGCCACCGACGACGCCAAGCAGATGGCGGAGGAGGTCGACGTCAAGGAGACCGAGGACCTCAAGGCGGCGCTCGGCGGGGTGGCCGGTGGCCGGATGCCGCGCGGCACGGCGGGGGCGATGAAGGAGCTGGAGGACCGGCAGAAGCGCCGCAAGACCCGCACGCAGCGCGACAGCCTGGACCTGGCGCTGACCGAGCTCACCGGGTTCTACCGCGATGTGCTGGCGCTCCAGCTCGGTTCCCGGGTCGCCATCGCCAACGTCGACGTGCAGGACTCCCTCGACCGGATCGCGGAGTCCTCGACGTCCGCGCAGACCCTGCGCAGGATCGAGTCGGTGATCGCCTGCCGGGAGGCGATGGACCGCAATGTGGCGCCGCTGCTCGCGGTGGAGGCGATGACGATGGCGCTGCGGGCGGGATGACGAGGGCCCCGGTGTGCGGGCCCTGTTCACCCGAATGAGCAGGGAATCGGACGACTCGTCACCTGCCGGATACGCTCCGAGGATGGATACCAGGCGGCTGCTCCGCACCTTCGCCATCGGGATCGGCACTGCCGGCCTGCTCATCTCCGGCTGCAGTGGCAGCGGTTCGTCGCCGCATGCTTCGGCCACCGGCACCGCGGCTCCCGAGGGGCTGTCGTCGTACTACACGCAGAAGCTGAGCTGGCGCGACTGCGGGGTGGAGGGGTTCGCCTGCGCGACGATGAAGGCGCCGAAGGACTACGACAAGCCGGATGACGGTGACGTCGACCTCGCTGTCTCCCGTAAGAAGGCCACCGGACCGGGCCGGCGAATCGGTTCCCTCCTGGTGAACCCGGGCGGTCCCGGCGGCTCCGCGATCGGCTATCTCCAGGGGTACGCGGCACTCGGCTATCCGGCCCAGGTGCGGGCCCGCTACGACATGGTGGCCATCGACCCGCGCGGGGTGGCCCGCAGCGAGCCCGTCGAGTGCCTCACGGGCAAGGAGATGGACGCCTACACCCAGGTCGACCAGACGCCCGACGACGAGGCGGAGATCCAGCGGCTCAGCGGGGCCTTCGAGAAGTTCGCGCAGGGATGCGAGAAGCGGTCCGGCGAGATCCTGCCGTACGTCTCCACCGTCGACACGGCCCGCGACATGGACGTCCTGCGGGCGCTGCTCGGCGACGAGAAGCTCCACTACGTCGGAGCGTCGTACGGCACGTTCCTGGGCGCGACGTACGCGGACCTCTTCCCGGAGCGGGCCGGGCGGCTCGTCCTGGACGGGGCGATGGACCCGTCGCTGAAGGCCATCGACATGAACCGCGACCAGACGGCCGGCTTCGAGGGGGCCTTCCAGTCCTTCGCCGCCGACTGCGTCAAGCAGCCGGACTGCCCCCTCGGCACCACCTCCACCGCCGACGCGGCGACCGCGCTGAAGCAGCTCTTCAAGGACCTGGACGCGAACCCGATCCCGACCGGCGACGACCGCGAGCTGGGCGAGGCCCTGGCCACCACCGGGGTGATCGCCGCGATGTACGACGAGGCGGCCTGGCCGCAGCTGCGCGAGGCGCTGGCGGGGGCGCAGCGCAGCGACGGCTCCGGCCTGCTGTCCCTGGCCGACAGCTACTACGAGCGCGAGCCGAGCGGGAAGTACGCGAACCTGATGTTCGCCAACGCCGCCGTGAACTGCCTCGACCTGCCGCCCGCCTTCGACGGCCCCGACGCCGTCGAGAAGGCCCTCCCCGACTTCGAGAAGGCCTCTCCGGTCTTCGGCCGTGGCTTCGCCTGGGCCTCCCTGAACTGCGCCTACTGGCCCACCGAGGCCACCGGCACCCCGCACCGCACCGAGGCGAAGGGCGCCGACCCGATCGTCGTCGTCGGCACCACCCGCGACCCGGCCACCCCGTACACCTGGTCCCGCTCCCTCGCGGAGCAGCTCTCCTCCGGCACCCTGCTCACCTACGACGGCGACGGGCACACCGCGTACGGCCGGGGCAGCGACTGCATCGACACGGCGATCAACACGTACCTCCTGGAGGGCACCCCGCCCACCGACGGCAAGAAGTGCACCTGACCGCAGGACCTGACCGCCTGCCCTGACCACCGGACCTGCCCTGACCTGCCCTGACCTGTGCAGATGCCTCCGGGGGCGCCTTGTGCGGAGCACCCCCGGAAACTGTGTAGACTTGGCCCCGCTGCTGATCGCACCATAGTGCGACAGGCCGCGCCGCCTTAGCTCAGTTGGCCAGAGCAACGCACTCGTAATGCGTAGGTCTCGGGTTCGAATCCCGAAGGCGGCCCCGTCGAAACCCCAGGTCAATTCTCTGACCTGGGGTTTCTTCTGTGTTGGTGCCGGCATCCCGCCCTCGTCGAGTCCCGGGGCGGTGCGGCCCGTGTGACGCGCAAGGGGCCGCACCGCCTGGGTGTCGGACTTGTTGCCGGCCCCGTCGTGGCTGACGACGTACGGGATGTGGGGGCCGGTGTGGGTGGGGGTGAGCCTGACCGTCACGGAGCCGCCCGCCGATGACGGAGTGGCCTCGGTGGTGGGCGGGTTGGTGTTCGGCCCGTAGCTGTACTTCACCACGTCGGAGACGCCCCCGGAGGCCAGGGTGAACGATCCTTCGGTCCGGGCCGGTGCGCCCCAGACGCCGCCGTCACCGTCCGGGATCTCGGTGGAGGTCACGCCGGTCTGGTGATCGGTGCCGGGCCGCCCCCCCCGCCTGACGGGGAGCCGCGGCCGGTCAGCCGGCGGCGACCGCCAGTGCGGCGCGGTGGCCGGGGTGGCTGCCGCCGAGGTCGACCTCGCGGATGCTCCAGCCCGGCGGGTCGCCCGTCAGGTCGTCCGCCTCCAGCGGGCGGCCCAGGCCGATTCCCAGGCCCTTGAGATAGGCCTCCTTGCGCACCCAGACACGGGCGAAGCCCTGCGGGCGGAGCGCGGGGGGCAGCGCCCGCACCGATGCCGTCTCGGCGGGGTGGAACTGGTCGACCAGCTGCTCGATGGTGCGTTCGGCGGGCAGCGTCTCCACGTCGACGCCGACCGGACGCCCGGCGATGGCGACCACGGCGAGTTCCCGGGTGTGGCTCAGGGAGAAGTGCAGCCCGTGGTGGGGGGCGACCGCGGGGCGGCCGTGCGGTTTGCCGCAGCCCGGACAGGCCTCGCGCAGCAGGGTGATCTCCCGTGGCGGCAGGCCGAGTCGGGCGGCCAGCAGCAGCCGGACCGCCAGGTGGCCGGCCACGTAGGCGTGCCGATCCCGGTCGTGGACGAAGCGGGCCGCCTTCTTCGACTCCTCGTCGCTGAGTACGGACTCGGCGAGCCCGGCGGGGAGTTCAGGGACCACGGCTGCGGGCGACAGCCACACCGTGGGCGTCCCGGTCGGCGGCGGGGCCGGTTCACCGGTGCCCGCGGTGGCGGCCAGGGCAGGTAAGTCCAGGCTCCGCGCGGGGAGCGGGTCGATCTGCTTCACGGGGCGACTGTATCGAATCAACCCAGGCGTGAGAGACGACAGTTGGGGGCTACTCCGCCTCGCCCAGCAGCACCGAGGTGTTGATCCCGCCGAAGCCGAAGGCGTTGCTCAGCACCAGCCGCGGCCGTGCGTCCACGGCGGTGGCGGGGGCCAGGCGCAGCGGGGCGGCCTCGGGGATCGGCTGCTCGATGTTGGCGTTGGGGTGGATGAAGCCGTACCGGATCTGCTGTACGGCGGCGATCGCCTCGATCGCGGAGGCGGCCCCCAGGCAGTGGCCGATCAGCGACTTGGTCGCGTTCACCCAGACCTCGCCGGTGCGTTCGCCGAAGACCGTGCGGATCGCCTCGGCCTCGGTGGCGTCCCCGAGGGGCGTCGAGGTGGCGTGCGCGCTGACCAGATCGACCTGGTCGGCATCCCGGCCCGCTTCGGCGAGGGCCTGGCGCATCACCCGCACCTCCCCGTCGAGGGACGGCGTGGTGAGCCGGCTGCCGTGCAGCGCCGACGCGCCGCCGAGCAGCGTGGCGAGCGGCCGGGCGCCGCGCCGGTCGGCGTGCTCCCGGGACTCCAGCAGCAGGGCGGCGGCACCCTCGCCGTAGATGAACCCGTCGTGCTGCGAGTCGAACGGGCGGCTGCGTTCCGGAGCCGGTTCCTGCTGCGTTTTGGCCCCGAGCGCACCGAGGTTGAACAGCGCCATCCGCTCGACCGGGGAGAGTTCGGTGACGGGGGCGACGACCAGGCACACATCCGCGTATCCGTCCCGCACCATGCGCAGGCCGGTGATGAGGCCGACGTTGCCTGCGGCGGAGGCCCCGCCGGTGCTCAGCCCCTCGCCGAGGCAGCCGAGGAGCTCGGACACGGTGCCCAGCAGGTCGGTGTCCCACAGTTCGACGGCGTAGCTGGGGCGCACGTAGGACGGCGACTTGCGGAATCGGCGGCCCATGTCCTGGTACAGCTCATGGGCCTGGTTGCCCCCGGCGATGACGACCCCGGTGCGGGTGGTGTCCCGGTCGGCGGGCAGGGCGGCGTGCGACCACGCCTCGACGGCCGCGAGCAGCGCGTACTGCTTGGAACGGGTCGCCCGGCGCATCAACGACCCTAGCCGTCCCCGCAGTTCGGGGTCGGTACCGGTCAGCAGCGTGTCGAGGACGTCGCGGGGTGAGCTGTGCGGGATGGCCGTCACGCCCACGGCGGCCGGCAGTCCGTCGTCCGGGGGCTGGAACGTCACGCCGGGGACGCCGTCGCGCAGTGACCCGGTGAACTCCGCGAGGCCGCTGCCGCCGGCGCACTGCACCCCGAGCCCGGTGATGACGGCCCTGCTGTCTCGACTCACGGCAGGAGGTCCGCCAACAGGCTCTTCAGGTGGGCGAGTTCGCTGCCGAACGGAGTGATGATCGGGTAGGTGCGGTAGCCGCGGTGGCTGGTCTTCATGATGGTGGAGAGGGTCGACGACGGGGTGAGGTCGACATAGCGGGCCTCGCTCGCGCCGGGGACCGCGGCCAGCGACCTGGTGAAGCTGATGGGCCGGCGCAGGGTGTTCCAGCAGTCCTCGGGGGTCCATCGGGTGAGGATGCCGGCGGTGGTGGCGGAGACCACCACGGGTGCCGTGGGGGCCGTGCCGTCCGCCAGATCGAAGGAGAACGACGAGGCGAGCGCGGTGACTTCCTCGCGCACCGTGTCCAGCGCGGAGGAGTGGAACGCCTTGGAGACCGGCAGCGGCACGGCCATCAGCCCGCGCTCCTTGAGGGCCACCCTGGCCCGCTCCAGCCCCTGGGGCTCACCGCTGAGCACGAAGTGGCCGTCGTGGTTCACGGACGCCATCTCGGTGTGCTGGTGCAGGATCGGCAGTTCCTCGTGCAGCCGGGGGTCCCCGAGAACGGCCAGCATCCCGCCCCGCGGGAGCCTGCGGTCCAGCAGTTGTGCCATGTCGATCACGAACCGCAGACCGTCCTCCGGCGCCACATGTCCCGCGATGGCGAGGGCGCCGAATTCTCCGAGGCTGGAACCGACCAGTATGTCGGGCCGTAGACCCTCTGCGGCGAGCGCCGCAGCGAGGGAATACTCGACCATGAAGATGGCGGCATTGGACTTCGGTAGGTCGTCGAATGCGTCGGCTATCCCGCGCGACGGATCGTACATGCCGGCCGTGACCGACCAGCCGTAGTGATCCAGGCACACGGCATTCAGTCGGTCCATGGTGCTGCGAAACTCGGAGTTCTGCTCATAGAGAGATGAAGCCATCCCTATGTACTGCGAACCTTGACCGCCGAGAAGGTACACAGTATTGCTCACGATGGATCCCCCGGGAAACTTGTTGTGAACTGCTGTCGGCGGTTTGTCGATTACTGATGAGTAGCGCCGCCGGTGTTTGGCCGGGCGCTCATGCCCTGTGCTTACCAGAAGGGCTGGAGAAGATTACGGGCCGCTCCGGCCCTCGTCAACTCGGCTCATTTTGCGGCTCGTTGGGGGGCTCGTCCGGGGAACACCGCAGGTCGGGCGCGGGTGTCGGATATCTCTGCTGTTGGCCCGATGTGGTCGATATGCGGGGGAAATGGCAATAGGGATTCGGTGTACCGGATGGCGCCGGTCGGGGCGTGGGTCATCTTTGGTGGGGTGTGTGAATGATTCGGTGACCTGCGCATACCATCGTCCCGCCGGTCCAGAAACTCCGCGCTTCGTTACGATCCGGTAAACGAGCTCTGGGGTGGTTGATTTTGAGTCAGCCCATGGGGTGCAATGGTCGCCACCTCCTCCTATGTAGTTCTCGTGGGCGGAGGGGGGAACGGGGACCTCACTTTTTGGTGACGGAGTGTCAGTCGGGGGGCGCAGCGAATCTCTCTTATTTGTGTTGTCTGCATGGCGTGCCGCGATTGCGTTTATGCGCCTGTGGTCATGTTTGCATGCTGACTCCGCTTGGAATGGATAATTCTCCGAGTGGGGTGCCCGGCGGGCTGTCGAATCTGAGGAATTCCTGGCTTTCCGCCTTTCTTGTAACCCCGAGTGATGCTGGACGATCCCGGCCGTGACACGGCAGGCGCTCCGGCTTCCAGGGACGCGCGGAGGGGACTGACTTACCGTCATGATCGCTTACCTTTTTCCTGGGCAGGGATCGCAGCAACTCGGCATGGGCGCCGACCTGTTCGATGAGTTCAAGAAGCTCACGGACATCGCCGACGAGGTGCTCGGCTACTCCATCCGCTCCCTCTGTCTCGACGAGCCGGAGCGCCTGGGCAACACCGAGTACACCCAGCCGGCCCTGTACGTCGTCAACGCGCTGAGCTATTACCAGCTCCTCGAAGAGGGCAAGCCGCGCCCCGACTACGTCGCCGGGCACAGTCTGGGCGAGTACAACGCGCTGCTGGCCGCCGACGTCTTCGACTTCATGACCGGGCTGCGGCTGGTCAAGAAGCGCGGTGAGCTGATGGGGCAGGTCAGCGGGGGCGGCATGGCCGCCGTGCTGGGCCTCGGCGAGCAGGAGGTGCTGGACGTCCTGCGGGACTCCGGCCTCGACAGCATCGACGTGGCCAACCTCAACTCCCTCACCCAGACGGTCATTTCGGGACCGCGCGAGGACGTCGAGCAGGCCAAGGACCTCTTCATGGCGGCCAACGCGCAGTCCTACTCCGTACTCAAGGTCAGCGGGGCGTTCCACTCCCGCCAGATGGTCGAGTCCCAGCGCGAATTCGCTTCCTATGCCCACCAGTTCGAGCTGCGTCCGCCCACCGTGCCGGTCATCGCCAACGTCACCGCGCGCCCCTACCGCCGTGACCGCGTCGTCGACACCCTGGTCTCGCAGATCTCGTCCCCCGTCAGATGGTGCGACAGCGTGCGCTATCTGATGGGCAAGGATGTGGAGGAGATGGCGCAGGTCGGCCCCGGCCGGGTGCTGACCGGACTGGTGCGCAGCATCCGGCGCAAGGCCGAACCCCTCATCGTCACGCCGGAGGAGGAGCGGGAGGCCGCCCTGCTCAACGAGCCGTCGCAGCGCACGGACGTCACCGCACCCGCCACCACATCCGCAGCCACCGTCGCACCGGCCGCCGCCGCCCCCCTCGCCGTCACCGCCGCCGACACCGCCTCCGCCGCACCGGCCGCCGCCCGGACCATCCTGGCGACCGACCTGGGCAGCGCGAGCTTCCGGCGGGACTACGGGCTGCGTTACGCCTGTGTCACGGGCGGCATGTACCGCGGGATCGCCTCCCCCGAACTGGTCGCCGCCGTGGGGCGCGCGGGAATGCTGGGCTTCCTCGGCACCGCGGGCCAGACCGTCGACCAGGCGGAGGCGGGCATCCGCCGGCTGAAGCAGACCCTCACCGACGGCACGCCGTTCGGCGTCAACCTGGTGCACGACCCGCGGCGCGCCGGGTGGGAGGACAGCCTCGTCGACCTGCTGCTGCGGCACGACATCCGCGTCGCGGAGGTCTCCGCCTTCATCACGCTGACGCCCGCCGTGGTCCGCTACCGACTGACCGGGCTGCGCCGCGAGGCGGACGGCCGGGTCGTACCGCGCCACCGCGTCATCGCCAAGGTCTCCCGGCCCGAGGTCGCCAAGGCCTTCCTCAGCCCGGCCCCCGCCCGGCTGGTCGGCCAACTGCTGGAGCAGGGCCGGATCACCGCCGAGGAGGCCGAACTCGCCGCGGACCTCCCCGTCGCCGACGACCTCTGCCTGGAGGCGGACTCCGGGGGCCACACCGACCAGGGCGTCGCGCTCGCCCTGCTGCCCTCCGTCCGGCGCCTGCGGGACACCGTGACCGCCCAGTACGGCTACCGGCAGCGGGTCCGCCTCGGCGCAGCCGGAGGGATAGGCACCCCGGAAGCCGCCGCGGCCTGCTTCCTGATGGGCGCGGACTTCGTCACCACCGGGTCCATCAACCAGTGCACCGCGGAGGCCGGGACCAGCGAGCAGGTCAAGGACCTGCTCCAGGACATCGACATCCAGGACACCGACTACGCCCCGGCCGGCGACCTCTTCGAGTACGGCTCCCGTGTGCAGGTGCTGCGCAAGGGCGTGCTGTTCCCCGCCCGCGCCAACAAGCTGTACGAGCTGTACAAACGCCACGACTCGCTGGACGAGATCGACGCCACGACGGCCGGGCAGCTCCAGACCCGGTACTTCGGCCGGACCTTCGACGAGGTGTACCAGGAGGTGCGCGCCCACCACCCCGCGGCCGAGATCGAGAAGGCGGATCAGGACCCCAAGCACAAGATGGCCCTGGTCTTCCGCTGGTACTTCGGCTACTCGACGCAGGCCGCCCTCAGCGGCTCCGACGAGGGCCGGGTGGACTACCAGGTGCACTGCGGGCCCGCCCTCGGAGCCTTCAACCAGTGGGTCAAGGGCACCGAGCTCCAGGACTGGCGTCGCCGCCGGGTCGCGGAGATCAACCTCCGCCTCCTCCAGGAGGCCGCGGACCTCATGGCGCGGCGACTGCTCGCGGTGGGGACCGACTGAATGGAACCTTCAGCAATAGTGGTGCACCGTCAGAAGTCGGTGTGCCGGGTCAGGTTCAACCGTCCGGAACAGCAGAACGCGATCAACGACGCCGTGATCCGCGAGCTGCACGCGCTGCTCGACTCCTGCGAGAAGGACGGGACCACCGTCGTGGTGCTGGAGGGCGACGAGGAGGCCTTCTGCGTCGGCGCCGACTTCACCGCCTTCACCGCGCCGGAGGCGGACGCCACCGGCGCCCCGGCCGAGTACGACCCCTCGCCGCTCTACGACCTGTGGCTGCGGATGGCCACCGGCCCGTACATCACGGTCTCCCACGTCCGGGGCAGGACCAACGCCGGAGGCATCGGCTTCGTCGCGGCCTCCGACATCGTGATCGCCGACACCACCGCCACCTTCGGCCTCTCGGAGCTGCTGTTCGGCCTGTACCCGGCGATGGTGCTGCCGTTCCTGGTGCGACGCGTCGGATTCCAGCGCGCCAACTACCTGACGCTGACGACCCGGGCCGTCGACGCGCGGCAGGCCACCGAGTGGGGACTCGTCGACAGCAGCGCCGAGCGCAGCGGCCCGCTCCTCGCCCGGCATCTGGGCCGGTTGAGCAAGCTGTCCGGCGACGGCATCGCCCGGTACAAGCGGTTCGTGAGCACGCAGATCGCCCCGCTGGAGAGGCACCGCGACCCCGCGGTGGCCGCGAACCGGGAGATCTTCTCCGACCCGGCCAACCTGCGGCGCATCACCCGCTTCGTGGAGCACGGCATCTACCCGTGGGAGCGTCACGGCTCGCACGGGGAGACCTCCACCGCTCGGGACGCCTCATGACTCCGGGCCCGGCCCGGGGCGGACAGCGCCGGGCTCCCCGCTGTCGGCGGTTGCCCTCACCGCCACCGGCATGACCGGCAGAGGCACCCGCCTCACGTCTTTGCCCGGCCCAACCGCGACGAGGAACCCTGGACATGTACGCCGTACTGCTTGCTGAACCCGTCCGTCCGTCAGCCAACGTCCTGGAAGAGCGTGCGAACAGCGCCGAGGTGACCGCATGAACACGCCCGCGACCGCCGGTGGCCACGGTGACGAGCCCGTCGTCACCGTCCGCCTCGACAGCAGTGACGTGGCGCGGTTCGCCCGTGCCAGCGGTGACCGCAACCCCCTGCACACGGACGCGGGTTACGCACGGAGTACGCCCTTCGGGGAGCCCGTCGCGCACGGGGTGCTGGCCGCGCTGCGGACCCTCGCCGCCGTCGGCCCCCGGCCCGGACAGCGATTGGCGAGCCTGGACATCCGCTTCCCCGCGCCGGTCTTTCCCGGGCGCGCCTACCGGTGGGCGGTCACGGAGGAGGCGGACGGGGCCGGGGCCGGGAGCGACGGCTTACGTGTCAGCGCCTCCCTGTTCGACGGCGACCGGCCGGTGCTGACGCTGGACGCGGGATTCGCCGATGCCGCGGGACCGACCGCTGAACTCCCGACCGGGGGCGGCGCGGTGTGGAGCCGCACCACGGCCGCCGCCCGCCCTGCCGCGGAGATCCGGACCGGGCTGACCGTCGAGGCTCCCTACGCGCCGGACTGGGCCGAGCTGGACGCGCTGGTCGCCGACTGGGAGCTCGATGAACGGGGCGTCGGTGCAGCGCAGTTGGCGGCACTGGCCTGGTGCAGCTACACCGCGGGCATGGAGCTCCCCGGCGAGGCCTCCCTGCTCTCCCGGATCGCGCTGACCTTCCCGGCCGCAGCGGACACCGGCGACGCGGACGGCTCCGGCGCGGACGATGAGAACGACGCGGACGACGCCGGCGCCGAGAAGGCGGACGACACCGGCGCGGACGACGAGAGCGATACCGGCACCGACGGCCGGCCCGCCCTGCGGGGCACGGCCGAAGTGACCGCGTTCCACGCCGACTTCGCCGCCCTCACCGTGACGGGCTCGCTGCGCTCGGGGGACCCGGACGACGGCACCGCCCGGACCGTCGCCGAGGCCGAGATCCAGGTGCGGGCCCGCCCCGAGGCGACCTCGGCGCGGATCGAGCGGCTCACCGAGCTGCTGCCGCCCTCGGACCGGCTCGACGGCAAGGTCGCCGTCGTCGTCGGCGGCAGTCGCGGCCTGGGCGCCGCGCTGGTGCAGGCCCTCGCCACCCAGGGCTGCACCGTCTACCTCGGGTACCACCGGAGCCGCGAGGCCGCCGAGGAGGTACGCGAGGCGCTCGCGGAATCCGCCGGGCGCGTGCTGCTCGCCGGGGGCGACTGCGCCGACCCCGACTGGTGCCGTGAACTGGGCGAACGCGTGATCGCCGAGCAGGGTCGCTGCGACATCCTGGTGCTCAACGCCTGCCCGCCGCTGCACGACATGGACGTCCGCGCCGACGGCGGCGCCCGTCTCGTGGAGTACGTGCGGGAATCGCTCGCCATGGTGCAGGCCCCGACGGCTGCCCTCCTCTCCGACGTCGCGGCGAACGACGGCACCGTCCTCGCCATCTCGTCGGCCGCGGTCACCGACCCACCGCGCGGCTGGCCGCACTACGTGGCCGCGAAGACGGCGCTGGAGGGTCTGCTGCGCTCGCTGGTCGCCGAGCAGCCCCGCGTACGGTGCGTGGTGGCCCGGCCGCCGCGACTGCGCACCACGCTCACCCACGCCCCGGCGAGCGGGGAGCAGCCGCTGGAGCCGGAGGTGGTCGCCGCCACCCTGGTCGCGCGGCTGAGCGCCCCCGGCACCGCGTCCGGGCGGGACGTCGAACTCGTCGAGGACTTCCCGGAGTCCCCGGCGTCCCCGGTGTCCGTCACCGGGGGCCCGACCCCGGCCGCCGAGCCCGCGTCGTCCGTGCCGGCGGTGTCCGGCGGTGGCGAGGGCGAGGAGCCCGTGGACGGCCGGCTGGTGGTCTCCGCGACCTTCACCGCCCAGCCCATCGAGGGCGCGCTGCGCTTCTGGAGCGGTCATCTCGGGCTGGCGCTCGCGGTGGAGTTCACCGACTACGGACAGATCTTCCAGCAACTGCTGGACGTAAACGGTGAGTTCGGAACAAACCGGCAGGGTGGCAACCTGCTGCTGCTGCGCCTGCAGGACTGGCCGGATGACGATCTTGCGCGCATCACCGAGGACTTCGCCGCCGCCGTCCGGTCCTTCGCCGGGCGCAGCCGGGTCCCGCTGGTCGTGCTGCTGTGTCCCGCGTCCCCGGACGCCCTGGCGGACGAGGCCCGCGCCGGCGATCTCGCCGACGCCGAGCGCACGCTCCGCGCCGCCCTGGAGCCGGTGGCCGGGGTGCACCTGCTGGACTGGGACCACTTCGGCCCGCTGTACCGGGTGACGGACCACCACGACTCCATGCGCGAGGAGTTGGGGCACATCCCCTACACCCCGCAGGCGTACACCGCGCTCGCCACCGTCGCCATGCGCGCCGTCCGGGCGCTGCTGCGGCCGCCGGCGAAGGTGCTCGTCCTGGACTGTGACAACACCCTCTGGCGTGGGGTGTGCGGTGAGGACGGGGCCGACGGCGTCGTCCTGGAGGAAGGGCATCTGCGGCTCCAGCGCTGGGCGCTGGGGCTGCGGGAACGCGGCGTCCTGCTGGCCCTGGCGAGCAAGAACGTCGAGCAGGACGTCGAGGCCGTCTTCGAGCGCGAGGACATGGTGCTGCGGCCGGAACACATCGCCGCACGGCGGGTCAACTGGGACCCCAAGTCGCTCAACATGGCGGCGCTGGGCAAGGAACTCAGTCTGGGACTCGATGCGTTCGTCTTCCTCGACGACAACCCGGTGGAGACCGCGGAGATGGCCGCCGCGCACCCGCAGGTGCTCACCCTCACCCTCCCCGGGGACGCGGCCGGGTTCCCGGCGCTCCTGGACCATCTGTGGGTGTTCGACCAGCTCGGTGTGACCGCCGAGGACGGCCGCCGCGCCGACTACTACCGGGCCGGGCAGGAGCGCGACCGGTTCCGTGAGTCGGCCATGGACTACTCGGCGTTCATCGAGGGTCTCGGCCTGGACATCGCCATCGCGGAGGCCACCGCCGAGCAGGCCCCGCGGGTCTCCCAGCTCACGTACCGCACCAACCAGTTCAACACCACCGCGGTGCGTCGCACCGAGTCCGAGATCCGTGGTCTGGCGGACGAGGGCGGCACCTGCTGGGCCACCGCCGTCAGTGACCGCTTCGGGGACTACGGGCTGGTCAGCATCGCGTTCACCCGCGGGGCGGGCGAGGCGCTGGTGGTCGACGGGCTGATGATGAGCTGCCGGGTGCTGGGGCGCGGCGTTGAGCACCGGGTGCTGGCGCATCTGGGCGAGCAGGCGCTGCGGGGCGGCTTCGAGCGGCTCGACGTACCGTTCCGCCCGACCGAGCGCAACGCCCCGGTGCGTCGCTTCCTGGACTCCGTCGCCGGGGACCACGCCGAACCGGAATCCACCGGATCCGGGGAGAGCGGCGGGTCCAGCAGTCCGGACGGCGCCCTGGTGTACCGGTTGCCCGCGGAGTACGCGGCCGCGTTGACGTTCCGGCCGCTGGACCCGGCCGAGCAGGAGGAGCCGTCCGGCGCGGAAGCGGAACCCAAGGAAAGGGACGGCAAGGACAAGGACGGGACGGGGGACGAGGCGAAGGCCGCTGCGGTGGCCGTGCGTCCTGAGTCCCTGGTGGTCATCGCCACCGAGCTGACCGGCATCGACGAGGTGCACGCCCGTATCACCGCCGACGAGCGCCCCACCGACGCCCCGGACGGCAGCGCGGACGCCCGCGGCGGGGACGCCGCGGATGTGCTCACCGGGGTGCGCGAGGCCTTCCACGAGGTGCTGCGGGTGCCGCTGGACCGGCTCCGGGAGTCGACGACCCTGGAGGAACTCCAGCTCAGTTCCTTCACCATCGTCGACCTGACGGTGCGCCTGGAGCGGGAGTTCGGCTCCCTGCCGAGGACGCTGCTCTTCGAGCACCGCACGCTCGGAGGTGTCGTCGCGGCCGTCGCGGACCGACTCGGCCTGGCCCCGGCCCCGGGCCGCGCCGCGACCGGGGTACGCCGGCCGGCGGCCCGCACCGCGACGGTGTCCGCCGAGCCCGCCGACGGTCCCGAGCCGATCGCCGTCGTGGGGGTCGCCGGACGCTACCCGGGCGCCCGTGACCTGGACGAACTGGCGCGCCGCCTGCTGCGCGGCCAGAGCAGCGTGACCGAGATTCCCGAGGATCGCTGGGACCACTCGCGGTACTTCGACCCCTCGGGCACCGACCCGGCGGGCTCGTACTCCAAGTGGGCCTGCCTGCTGGACGACGTCGCGCGGTTCGACTCGCTCTTCTTCGGCATCTCGCCGCGTGAGGCCGAACTCATGGATCCGCAGCAGCGGTTGTTCCTCGAAGTGGCCTACGAGACCTTGCAGGACGCCGGTCACACACCCGACACCCTGGGCAGTGACGTCGGGGTGTACGTCGGAGCGATGGCCCCGGACTACGCCGTGCTGAGCGCGGAGGCGGCGCTCGACGGCCGTGCGACGCTGCCGTACTCCGCGCACTACCAGATCGCCAACCGGGTCTCCTACGCCTTCGACTTCACCGGACCGAGCCTCTCGGTCGACACCGCCTGCTCCAGCTCCGGTGTGGCGCTGCACCTGGCCTCCCAGGACCTGCGGCTGGGCCGGGTGAGCGCCGCCCTGGTGGGCGGCGTCAACCTGATCCTGCACCCCTCGCGCCATGTGCAGTACGCGCACATGGGGATGCTGTCGCGCACCGGCAGCTGCCGGGCCTTCGGCGCGGGGGCCGACGGCATGGTGATGGGCGAGGGGGTCGGCGCGGTCCTGCTGAAGCCGCTCTCGCAGGCGCTGCGCGACGGCGACCGGGTGCATGCGCTGATCCGCGGTACGGCCACCAACTCCGGTGGCCGCACGCAGGGGTTCACCGTGCCCAGCCCCGACGCCCAGGCCGACCTGGTCACCGCCGCGCTGCGCGACGCCCGGGTCGACCCGGCGACGGTCAGTGTGCTGGAGGCGCACGGCACCGGCACCCCGCTGGGCGACCCGATCGAGATCACGGGCCTGACCAAGGCGTTCGGTCCGGCCTCGCCGGAGCGTGCGCGCTGCGCGGTGGGCAGCGTCAAGACCACCATCGGACACCTGGAACCCGCCGCGGCGATCGCCGGACTCACCAAGGTGCTGCTCCAGTTGCGGCACCGCACCATCATGCCGACGCCCGGCGCCGAGACCCCCAACCCGGACATCGCGTTCGACGCCACGCCCTTCTTCGTACCGGACCGGCCGATGCCCTGGGACGCGGTCGAGGGGACGCGGCGGGCCGGCATCAGCTCCTTCGGCGCCGGTGGGGTCAACGCCCATGTGGTGGTCGAGGAGTACACCGGACCGCAGCCGCCGCGCGGTCCCGCCGACGGGACGCACCTGGTCGTGCTCTCCGCCAAGGACAGCACCCGACTGGCCGAGCACTGCGCCGACCTGGCGGCACGGGTCAAGGACAGCACCGGGGACCTCCGGCTGTCGGAGGTGGCCTACCAGTCGCAGCTGCGGCGGCAGCCTCTGGCGCACCGGATGGCGGTCCTCGTCGACGACCTGCACCGGCTGGCCGATGTGCTGACCGCCGCCGCGGCCGGGGCCCCGCCCGCCGAGGGCTGCTGGATCACCGCCTTCGACCCGGACGCCCCCCGCCCGGCCCCCGAGTCGTTCGAGTCCACGGTGCGGGACGCGCTGGAGCGCCGCGACCTGGCCGGGCTGGCGGCGGCCTGGGTCGCGGGAGCGGACGTGCGCTGGGCGGACCTGCACGAGGGACCGCTGCGCCATGCCGAGCTGCCCTCCTACCCGTTCGCCCGGGTACGGCACTGGCTGCGCGAGCCCGAGCAGGCCCCGGTGCCGGTGTCCGACGCGGCGTCGCCCCACCTGGACGACCGGGAACTGCTCGGCGCGGTGGAGGGGTTGACGGCTGCCGGCGACCAGGCGAGGGCGTTGCTCGACCGGTTGGCGGCGGCCGCTCCCGCGGTGGCCGCCGCCGGGGCGGACGTCACCGCCCCGCACCCGCTGGTGCACCGGAACGTCTCGGACTTCACCGAGGAGCGCTTCCGGTCCCGCTGGTCCGAGGGTGACGCCCTGCTGGGCGACTACCGCGTCGACGGCCGCCCGTGCCTGCCCGGCGCGGTGTGGATCGAGGCCGCCCGCGCCGCGGTGGCCCTCGCCCACGGCAGGGACGCCGGTGACACCGGGGTGCGCCTCGCGGACCTCGCCTGGCACGAGTCCCACGGCGGCCGCTCCGGTGCTCCCCGCCCGGTCGACATCGCGCTCGCGCAGAACGCCGACGGCTCGGTGGACTTCGACTGCTACGAGCCCGACGACGCGTCCGCCGACGGCGACGACGTGCGGGTTCTCTGCCAGGGGCATGCCACCCTCGTACCGCCCGCCCCGGCCGACCGCGTCGATCTGCGCGGCCTCCTCGACGGCTCCACACCCCTGGGCACCCCTGCGGCGCACCGGGCCGCCCTCGACCGAGCGGGCCTGCGACTGGGCCCCGCGTACCGGGCGTTGGCGGAGCTGCGGCACGGCGAGGGCTATCTGCTCGCCGAGCTGCGCCTCCCCCCGGTGGCCGCGGGCCCGCACCCGGAGGCCCTCGTCACCCACCCCGCCCTGCTGACCGCGGCGCTCCTGGTCGCCGCGGTACGGGACGGCTCCGGGGCCCCCGCCGCGCTGGAGCCCTCCGAGGTCGCCGAGGTCGCCTTCCACGCCCCGTGCGGGGACGGCGGCTACGCGATCGTCACCGAGGGCGCCGCCCCGGGGACCACCGATCTTGACCTGTGCGACCGGGACGGCCACCTGCTGATCCGTCTGTCCGGCATTCGATTCGCCCGAGGAGATGAGGGGACATGCTGACCCACCCGGACCTGTCCATGCCGGACGACCTGCATGTGTTCACCCAGGCGTGGGAGGCGGCACAGCCGGCGCCCGAAGCCCCGGACGTCTGGCTCGGGCGCGTTCTGGTCCTGCTGCCCGAGGGCGGTGGACAGGAGGAGATCCGGAGCCGGCTGACCGCCGGCCACCCGGGCCTCGACGTGGTCTTCGCCGCCCCGGGTGCGGCGTTCCGGCGGACCGGCCGGGGCAGCTTCGCCGTCGGCGGCGACCTGGAGGAGGGCTTCCGCGAACTGCTCCGTACGGTGGTCGCCGACCACGGCCCGATCGACGCCGTCGCCCATCTGTGGGCCACGGAGCGTACGGCCGACGGCTCGCACGCCGACCCGGAACCGCTGCGCGCGTTCCTGCGGGCGCTCGCGCAGGAGGCGCAGCGCGACGCGGCCCCCGCACCGGGGCGCATCCTGCTCGGCGGCTCCTTCGTCGACGGCGGCCAGCGGTGCGCGATCGAGTCCTGGCTCGGCTTCGAACGGTCGATTCCCCTCGTTCTCCCCGGCACCTCCGTGACGGTCCTCGGCCTGGACGGCGAGGCCACCGGCCGGCTGCCCGCGATCCTGGCCGACGAGGTCGGGGCGCGGCCCGTCAGCACCCTGCACCTGAACGGACAGCGCTGGGTGCAGCAGGTGCGGCCGGCCGAGCTGCGCCCGGTCGACGCCGCCGGGGACCGGCTGCGCGGCGGCGGCACGTACCTGATCACCGGGGGTGCGGGCGGGCTCGGCGCGATCTTCGGGACCTGGCTGGCGCGCGAGTACCGGGCTCGGCTGGTGATCGTGGGGCGCCGGCCGGCCGAGGACGAGGCCGTGCGGGCGCGGCTGGCGGAGCTGGAGCGGGCCGGGGCCGCCGCCGTCCTGTACCGGCAGGCCGATGTGTGCGATCCGGTGGCGCTGACCGAGGCGGTGCGCACCGCGGTGGGCCACTTCGGGCGGATCGACGGGGTGCTGCACGCCGCCGGGGTGGAGCAGCACGGCAGCATCGCCGAGCGGGACGCGGCGACCTTCGCACGGGTCCGCGCGCCCAAGGTCGCCGGGACCGTCGCGCTGGAGAGCGCGCTGCGTGCCGCCCAGGCCGACCAGGGCGGCGCGCCCGACTTCGTCTGTTACTTCTCCTCCAGCGCGGCCGTGCTGGGCGACTTCGGCAGCGGCGACTACGCCGGTGCCAACCGGTTCCAGGTCGCGTACGCCGAGATGCTGGCGCGGAGCGAGCCCGCCGGCTCCGGACGGCTGGCGATCAGCTGGCCGCTGTGGCGCAGCGACGGCATGAACTTCTCCGACGAGACCGCCGGGGACTTCTATCTGCGGTCCAGCGGGCAGCGGTATCTGGAGCCGTCCGAGGGCACCGGGCTGTTCCGGCTGCTGCTGGCCCAGCCGGGCGCCTCGTATCTGGCCCTGGCGGGGGAGCGGGACCGTATCCACGGGATGCTCCGGGTGCCGGAGGACCACCCGCCCCGCCCTGCCAGTGGGGACGCCGCAGGGATCGCCGGGCAGAGTGCCGCCGAGAGCGCGGCCGACCTCGTCGCGGACGGGCTGCGGCGTGAACTCAACGACATCGTCAGCCAGATCCTGCTCGTGCCCGCGGACAAGCTGGCGGCGGACGAGAACCTCCGCGAGTTCGGCTTCGACTCCATCACGTTGGTGGAGTTCGCGGGCCTGCTCACCGAGAGCCTCGGCGTGGATGTCACACCGCACGTCTTCTTCAGCTATCCGACCCTGCGCACGCTGCACGAGTACCTGCTCACCGGCCACTTCGACCAGTTGGCCGACCGCTACCGCCCCCGGGCGGCGCAGCCCGCCGCCGAGCCCACCGGCTCCCGGCCGCCCGCCCCCGTACCGTCCGCTCCCCTCCCCGAGGAGACCGGAAGCGCGGCGGACGCGGGGACCGCACCCGCCGCACCGCGCCGCCGTGCCACCCTGCGGAGCCGGCGTGCCGACGGCAGCCGGTTCGTCCCCAAGGCGTCCCCGGCGGACGAGCCGGCGCCCGATCCGGCGGCGACCGTCGAGCCGGAACCCGTGACCCGGGCCTCCGTCCCACCGGCTCCCGTCGACCCGCGGTCCGCGAGCGCCGAGCGGTCCGCGCCCGGCGCCGTGCCCTCGCGGTCCGCGCCGCGGGACGAGCCGGTGTCGATCATCGGGATGAGCGGGCGCTTCCCCGCCGCCCGTGACGTCGAGGAGCTGTGGCGGAACCTGTCGGCGGGGCGCGGAGCCGTGGGGGCCATGCCGCCCGAGCGGCGCGAGTGGGCCGACGGCCGGACGCGCCACGTCGGGTGGGCCCCGGGCATCGCCGAGTTCGATCCGCTGTTCTTCGAGATCGCGCCCAGCGAGGCGGAGACCATGGATCCCCGGCAGCGGCTGCTGCTGGAGGAGATGTGGAAGGCGCTGGAGGACGCCGGCTGCGGTCGGCAGCAGTTGTCCGCGGAGCGGGTCGGGGTCTTCGTCGGCGTCGAGGAGGGCGACTACCGTCTGCTGGCCGCCTCCGAGGAGGCCATCACCTCCAACCACAACGCCGTACTCGCCTCCCGCCTCTCGTACTTCCTGAACCTGACCGGACCCAGCCTGGCGATCAACACGGCCTGTTCCTCCGGTCTGGTCGCGCTGCACGAGGCCTGTCTGAGCCTGCGGCACGGGGACTGCGACACCGCCATCGTGGCGAGCGCCAACCTGATGGCCACCCCGCGCGACTACGACGGCATGGAGGGCGCCGGGATGCTCTCCGCCGAGGGCGTGTGCCGGGCCTTCGGCAGCGGGGCCGACGGCATGGTGCCCGGCGAGGCCGTCGCCGCGATCGTGCTCAAGCGGCGCGACGGAGCGGCCCGCGGGGGCCACCACGGCTATGCCACCATCCTCGCCAGCGGCATCAACAACGACGGCCGCACCAATGGCATCACCGCTCCCAACGGCCGGGCCCAGACGAGCCTGTTGAGGGATGTGCACGAGCGGGCCGGGATCTCCCCGGACGCCCTCGGCCACATCGTGACGCACGGCACCGGCACCCGGCTCGGCGACCCGGTGGAGATCCACGCCCTCACCGAGGCGTTCCGGCCGCACACCGACCGCACCGGCTTCGCCGCGCTGACCTCCACCAAGCCCAACCTCGGTCACAGCCTGGCCGCTTCGGGCCTGGTCAGCCTGATCAGTCTGGTCGCCGGGATGCGCCAGGAGACCATCCCGCCGAGCATCAACTGCGAGGAGATCAGCGACTTCGTCGACTGGGGGACGACCCCCTTCTACGTCAACCGCGAGCAGCGGCCCTGGCCCGACGACGGGCTTCTGCCGCGGCACGGAGCGGTCAGCGCGTTCGGCTTCAGCGGCACCAACGCCCATGTGGTGGTGGAGAGCGAGGGCACCGCGCGCGGCGAACTCGCCCGGCTCGGCGCCCAGCCCGCCGCGTCCGGCCAGCTGCTGGTGCTGTCCGCGAAGACCGAGACGGCGCTGGTGCGGCGGCTGGAGCAGCTCGCCGACCATCTCGCCGGACTCCCCGACGACACGGGTCCCGGCCTGATGTCCTCGGTGAGCCACACCCTGATCGCCGGCCGCCACCACTTCGCCCGGCGGTGCGCGCTGGTGGTCCGCGACCGTGCGGACGCCGTGGCGGCGCTGCGCGCGGCCGTCGCAGGGCAGCCCGAACCCGGTACCGAACGGGGCACCGTGCCCCGGGAGTTCAACCCCTCCGCGGCCGAGACGCGCGCCCTGTCGACGCTGGTCGCCCAGGCCGACGGCGGGCGCGCCCGGGAGGGCCTGCTACAGCTCGCGCGGGCCTACTGCCTCGGCCACGAGCCCGCCGTCCTGGCCGAACTGTGGGGTGCCACTCCGCCGGGCCGGGTGCACCTGCCGACCTACGCGTTCGACAACGCGGACTACTGGGTGACGAGGCCGGCGGCGACCATCGCGGAGGCTCCTCCCGCCGCCGCACAGCTCCACCCGCTGGTGCACCGCAATGTGTCCGACATGGCGTGCCAGCGGTTCGCCGCCGCCTTCACCGGCCGGGAGAGTTGGTTCGAGGACGCCGCAGCCCACGCCGGTGGCGAGCCGGGCGGTGGTGTCCTGACCCCCGGCGCGCTGCTGGAGCAGGCCCGTGCCGCGGTGGTCCTGGGGTTCGGCGGCCGCGAACAGGACGTCACCCTGCGCGATGTGGTCTGGTACGAGCAGGCCGCCCCGCCGGCCGGTGGCGCCCCGACCGCCGAGGTCCGCATCGATCTGCGGCAGTCCGGCGAGAACACCGTCGACTGGGCCGTCTACTGCGAGGACGCGGCGGACGAGACCGGCGAGATGTTCCTGGTGTGCGACGGGGCCGCCACGGTCGCCGGTGACACCACCGGTGACGTCGTGCTGCCGCTCGCCACGCTGCGGAACGCGCCGGGCGCAGGCCGTCTCCTGCTCGAACTGCCCTTGCCCGCCGATGGGTCGGGCGACGAGCGGCTGGCGCTGCGGCCCGAGCAGCTCCAGTTCTGTGTGGTCGCGGCCCGCCGCGCCTTCGGCTGGGGGAGTGCCCAGGGCGACGCCGCCTCGGTGGCCGAGGCCCGGCTCGGCGGCGCGGCGCGGTCCGCCCGCTGGGCGCTGGTCACCCCGGGCGGGGCGGCCGACGACAACACCCGCTCGCTCACCGTCGAGCTCGCCGCGCAGGACGGCACGGTGGTCGCCACCGTGCGCGACCTCGTGCTCACCCGGGCGGCGGATGCCGGGGCGTCGTCCGGCGGCGAGGCCGCGGGCGACGGGCGGCGGGCCCATATGCGCGGCTGGACCGTGGCGCAGTGCCTGGCCTGGGAGCTGGCGGACGCCGCCGGCCAGGTCCTCAAGCTCCCCGCGGACCAGCTGGACCCCGAGGAGAACCTCGCCAACTACGGTCTGGACTCGCTCAACCTCGCCAAGTTCACTCAGCAGTTGAGCAGCCGGCTGGGCCTGCTGCTGACTCCCGACCGCTTCTTCAGTCACCCGACGCTGCGCCGGCTGGAAGGGCATCTGCTCACTGCCCAGCCCGAGCAGATGAACGCCCTGTACCGTCCGGGCTCGCCCGCCGCCGCGGCTCGGCCCGCCGCCCGCCGGGAGCGCAGGCGGCTCTCCGGCCGCTTCGCCGAGCCGACCGCCCGCACCGCCCCGGCGGCCGCCCCCCGGGACGAGCCGATCGCCGTGGTCGGCCTGGCCGGGCGCTTCCCGGACGCGCGGAACGTCGACGAGCTGTGGTCGATCGTCTCCGAGGGCCGCAGCGTCGTCCGGGACGTCCCCGACGACCGCCGCGCCGACTGGAGCGGCGCCGAAGAGCCCGGCGAGGACGGCACGCCGGACCTGCGGTACGCCTTCGGCAGCGTGCCGGGCATCGCCGAGTTCGATCCGCTGTTCTTCGAGATGTCGCCCCGCGAGGCCGAACTCGTCGACCCGCGGCAGCGGTTGCTGATGCAGGAGATGTGGCGCGCCCTGGAGGACGCCGGCTACGGCGAGGCGACCGTCGCCGAGGAGACCATCGGGATCTTCGTCGGCGCGGAGGAGGGGGACTACCGCTATCTGGTCGACGGGGACGACACGGTCACCTCCAACAGCACCTCCATCCTCGCCTCCCGGCTGGCGTACTTCCTCAACCTCTCCGGACCGAGCCTGACCATCAACACGGCCTGTTCCTCCGGTCTGGTCGCGCTGCACGAGGCCTGTCTGAGCCTGCGGCACGGCGACTGCGACACGGCGATCGTGGCCGGGGTCAGCCTGATGTCCTCCGCCCACGACTACGTGGTGATGGACAAGGCCAACATGCTCTCGCCCGACCGCACCTGCTACGCCTTCGACCAGCGGGCCAACGGCATGGTCCCGGGCGAGGCGGTCGCCGTGCTGGTGCTGAGGAAGCAGCAGGCCGCCGAGCGCGACGGGCAGCGCGTTCACGCCACGGTGCTGGGCACCGGCATCAACTACGACGGTCGCACCAGTGGGATCACCGCGCCCAGCGGCGCCGCCCAGACCCGGCTGCTGGGCTCGGTCTACGACCGCTACCGCATCTCCCCGGAGTCCCTGGACCATGTCGTCACCCACGGCACCGGCACCCGGCTGGGCGACCCGATCGAGATCAACGCGCTGGCGGAGGCGTTCGCCGAGCGCACCGACCGCACCGGCTACTGCGCGCTGACTTCGGTGAAGCCCAACATCGGTCACAGCATGGCCGCTTCGGGCCTGGTCAGCCTCATCTGTCTGATGACGGCGATGCGCCACGAGACCATCCCGCCGAGCATCAACTGCGAGGAACCCAGCGACTACATCGAATGGGAGAAGAGCCCCTTCTACGTCAACCGGCAGTCCACGCCCTGGCCCCAGGTGACCGGCCGGCCCCGCCGGGGCGCGGTCAGCTCGTTCGGGGTCAGCGGCACCAACGCCCATGTCGTCCTGGAGGCCCCCGCGGCAGTCCCGGTGCACCGGACGCCGCCGGAGGAACAGCAGCCCCCGCAGCACCAGCTGCTGCTGGTCTCCGCCAAGACGGAGGAGGCGCTCGGCGCGCGGCTGACCGATCTGGCCGACCACCTGGAGGGGCGCCCGGACGACGAGGACCGCTATCTGGCCTCGGTCAGCCGCACGCTGATCACCGGCCGCTTCCACTTCGCGCACCGCTGCGCGGTGATCGTCCAGGACCGGGACGACGCGGTGCGCCTGCTGCGGGAGGCCGCGGCCGGAGCCAAGATCCCCAACCTGGTACGCGGCACGGTGAGCCGTGACTTCCGGCCCAACGGCACCGTGGGCCGGCTCATCGACGGCCTGGTGCGGGCCAGCAGGACGGTGTGGCACGACGCCGAGCGGCACCAGGACCATCTGGCGGCGCTCGCGGAGTTCTACAGCCAGGGCTACACGGCGGCGTTCGCCGGCATCTGGGAGAGCCGGCCGCCGCTGGTGAGCCTGCCCGGCTATCCGTTCGCCACCGACCGCTACTGGGTCCCGTCCGCGGGGTCAGGCGCGGAGCTGGAGCGGCGCGGTAGGGGCACCGCCCAGCCGGCGGTCGGCGGCGACGACGCCGACGGCACGCTCATCCAGCGGTTCAGCTCCCAGTTCACCGGCCGCGAGGCCTTCCTGAACGACCTGCTGATCCCCATCGAGAACACCTCCAGCTGAGCAGCGGCACCTTACGCAGAAGGAAGAGATCCACATGTTCAACTCCATGGACGCCTCGCGTGCCAAAGTTCTGCCGGGTGCCGCTCAGTTGGAGATGGTGCGGGCAGCGGTGATCCTCGCGGCCGAGGAACAGGGGGAGTTCACCGGCGACGCCGGCCCTGTCGTGCGGATGACGAACGTGGTGTGGGGCGAGCCGGTGGTGGTCGGCCCCGGCCAGCAGGTCCACGTCGACCTGTACCCCGGGTCGGACGGCGACGGGTGGGCGGTGATCGCCGACTCCAACGACGAGGCGGGCAGCGGCGGCAGCGTCGCCGTGCTGCCCGGGGCGACGCCCGACCGGGTGGACGTCCAGCGCTACGGGACCCCCGCGCACCCCGACTCGCTCCTGGTGGATCTCGGCGAGACGGACGGCCCCGCGGACGCCGTGGTGGTGCCCGGACAGTTCGCCCGGTGCCTCGCCGCGGTGGCGCGGGACCGCGGCTGGGGCGGGCGCGAGGTGGCGCTGCTGAGCGCCGACGAGGTCACCTACGCGGGACTCGCCCGGTACGCGGCGGTGCGGGGCGCCGTGGAGATCGTCCCGTCGGGCCACCGGGAGGCGACGCTCTCCGTCGACCTGGTGGACGAGCGGGGCACCAGCCTGGTCGCCTTCCGCGGGCTGCGCGTGTCCGCCGAGGAGCAGACCCCCGCCGCGTCGCAGCCGCAGGAGGGCGGCTCCGCCGGCGAGGCCGCCGCCGTGGCCGTCGAGCCCGGTCCGGGGCGGCGGGTGGAGATGGCCGGCTGGTCGGTCGCGGAGTGCCTGGAGTGGGAACTCAAGGACTCCGTCTCGCAGTTGCTGAAGCTTCCGGTGGCCAAGCTGGACGAGGACGCCAACCTCCAGGACTACGGCTTCGACTCGATCAGCCTGGTCGAGTTCGCGGGCGTACTGGGGGAGCGGCTCGGCATCGAGCTGACCCCGGACGTCTTCTTCAGCCACCCCACGCTGACCGGCCTCGGCGCCCATCTGATGGACGCGCATCGCGCGGCGCTGGAGGCGTTCTACCGGGAGGGGCAGAAGTCCGCGCCGCCACGGGCGGCGTCCCGGCCCACCTCCGGTCCCGGGCCGCGCACGGTGCCCCGGGCCGGGCAGGACGGCCGCAGCCCCCGGCGGCGGCTGCTGCGCATGAGCGCCCCCGCGCGGGCCGCCGAGCCCGAAGGCGCGGAGCAGGAGACCGGGAGCGCTCCGGAGCCGGTGGCGATCGTCGGGATGAGCGGCCGCTTCCCCGGCGCCCGTACCGTCGACGAGCTGTGGCACATCCTGGCCGAGGGCGACTGCGTGGTCGGCGAGGTGCCGGGCGACCGCAGCCCCGCCTGGGGCGGCGGCCGCCGGATGGGCGCCCTGCCCGGCATCGCCGAGTTCGACCCGCTGTTCTTCGAGATATCCGGCCGCGAGGCCGAGACCATGGACCCCCGGCAGCGGCTGCTGCTCCAGGAGATGTGGCGCGCCCTGGAGGACGCCGGGATCGGCTCCCGGCGGCTCACCGACAGCCGGGTCGGCATCTTCGTCGGCGTCGAGGAGGGCGACTTCCGCGACCTGGTCGGCGAGGACGCCGGAGTCACCGCCAACAGCAACGCGATCCTCGCGTCCCGCCTGGCCTATTTCCTCAACCTGGCCGGGCCCAGCATGGCCATCAACACGACCTGCTCCTCCGGCCTGGTCGCCCTGCACGAGGCCTGCCTGAGCCTGCGCTACGGGGACTGTGACACCGCGATCGTCGCGGGTGCCAACATCCTGGCGGACCCCCGCAGTTACGACGCGATGGCCGCCGCCGGGATGCTGTCGCCCGAGGGGGTCTGCCGGGCCTTCGACGAGCGCGCGGACGGCATGGTGCCCGGCGAGGCGGTCGCCGTCCTGGTCCTGCGCAAGCGCCGTGTCGCCGAACGCGACGGCCAGCGGATCCACGCGACCGTACTGGGCAGCGGCGTCAACTACGACGGCCGGACCAACGGCATCACCGCCCCCAGCGGCGCCGCGCAGAGCCGTCTGCTGCGACAGGTCTACGAGCGCGCCGGGATCTCCCCGGAGTCCCTGGAGTACGTCGTCACCCACGGCACCGGCACCCGGCTGGGCGACCCGATCGAGATCAACGCGCTGGCGGAGGCGTTCAGTTCCGGCACCGAGCGCCGCGAGTTCTGCGCGCTGACCTCCCTCAAGCCCAACATCGGGCACACCCAGGCGGCCTCCGGACTGGTCGGCGTGATGGCGCTGGCGATGGCCATGCGGCACGAGACGATCCCGCCGAGCATCAACTGCGAACAGCCCAGCGACTACATCCGGTGGCAGGACAGCCCGTTCTACGTCAACCGGGAGCGGCGCGCCTGGCCGCAGGGCCCGCAGCCCGCGCGGGGCGCGGTCAGCGCCTTCGGCATGAGCGGCACCAACGCCCATGTGGTGCTGGAGGCCGGTGTCACGGCCCGCACCGAACGGGAGCGGCTGGACCGGCAACCCGCCTCCCCGTCCTACCTGTTGGCGCTGTCCGCCAAGACCTCCCCGGCGCTCGGCGAGGCGCTGACCGCCCTGGCCGACCACCTGGCGGGGGCCGCGGACGCCGGGGCCGGATACCTCGCCTCGGTCAGCCACACCCTGATGTCCGGCCGGCACCACTTCGCGCACCGCTGCGCCGTGGTCGCGCAGGACCTCGACGACGCCGTACGGCTGCTGCGGGACGCGGCGCGCGGCGAGAAGCCCCGCAAGGTCTACCAGTCCACCGTGACCCGCGACTTCACCCCGCACAGCCTCGTCGGTGACCTGGTGGCGGAGGCTCCGGGCCGCCGCCAGGACGACCAGCGCTACCAGGAACTGCTCCTGGCGCTGGCCGACTTCTACTGCCAGGGCTACGACCTGCGCGGCGAGGGCCTCTTCGAGGAGACGCCCGCACTGGTCGCCCTTCCTTCGTACCCGTTCGCCCGGCAGCGGCACTGGCCGGCGGCGTCCCGCAGCCGCGGCGCCGGTACGGACCAGGGCCCCACGCACCCCCTGGTGCAGCGGAACACCTCCAGCCTGACGGAACAGCGCTACAGCTCCGTACTGCTGCCCGCCGACGAACTCCTCGTCGGCGAGGAGGGCGACCGGCGGCTGCCCGCGGCGGCGCACCTGGAGATGGCCCGCGAGGCCGTGCACCAGGCGACCCGGGAGAACGAGTCCGACACCGCCGGAGTGCGGCTGCACGCCGTGCGCTGGCTGCGCCCGGTCCGCGCCACGGGCCGCACGATCGACCTGCATGTCGCCGTCATCCCGGAACGCGGCGGCGACATCGGCTTCGAGATCTTCTCGGGCGACGGCACCGCCGACCCCCGCCACACCACCGTCCACTGCCAGGGCGACGCGACCCGGTCGGCCCCCGCCCCGCAGGCGCCGGAGACCGACCTGGAGGCGCTGCGCGAGCAGGCCCGCCAGGACCCCGCCCTGGTGGTGGTGCGGCTGCCGCGGACCACGGCGCACGACCACGTCGTCCTGCCCTTCGGGGCGCTGGACGACGCGCTGCTGGCCGCCGCCGCGAGCGACCCGTCGATCGGCACGGCGGCCGGGACCCCGGCCGGTCTGGACTCGGCGGAGATCTTCGGCGCCGCGCCCGCGACCTGGGCCGTCCTGCGGCGTACCGCCGGGCCCGGTACGGACGAGCACCGCTTCGACATCGACCTCTGCGAGGACTCCGGCCGGGTCGCCGTCCGCTTCACCGGCCTCGTCCTGGGCCCCGACACCCCCGCCGAGACCTCCTCGACGACCGGGCTGCTGGGGCAGGAGTGGGCCGAGGCCGCACTGCCCGCCGGGGCCGCCCCGCGCGACTGGCGCTCCCGCGAGGTGGTCCTCTGCGACACCGGCGCGGCCCCCGCCGCCGGGACCTTCGCAGGACCCGCGAACATCACCGTGCTGAGCACCGCGGGCGAGGACACCGCCGAGCGGTACACCAGCGCCGCCGAACAGCTCTTCACCGAGGTGCGGCGCATCCTGGTGAGCAAGCCCGCCCACGAGGTACTGCTCCAGGTCGTCGTGCCCGGCGGCGCCGATCATCACGTCTACGGCGGCCTCAGCGGTCTGCTCAAGAGCGCCCACCGCGAGAACCCGCGGCTCGTCGCGCAACTCGTGGCCCTGGACGAGCCGTTCACCCGGGGCACGGCGCTGCCCGCCCGGGTGGCCGCCCTCCTGGACGCCGAGGCGAACGCCCCCGAGATCGCCGCCGAGGTCCACTACGCCGGGGACCGGCGGACGCTGTCCCGGTGGCGGCCGCTGCCGGGCACCCCCCGCGCCGACCGGTCCTCGGACACCCTGCCGTGGCGGGCCGACGGCACCTATCTGATCACCGGCGGCGCGGGCGGCCTCGGGCTGCTCCTCGCCCGGGAGATCGTCCGCCACGCACCCGGCGCCCGGATCGTCCTCACCGGCCGCAGCGCCCGCGACGGCCGCGTGGACGCCGCCCTGGCCGAGCTCGGCGGGGAAGGCACCGGATCCCGCGTCAGCTACCGGCAGGCCGACGTCACCGACCAGGCCGCCGTGACCGACCTGGTGAACGGCGTCACCGCGCCCGGTGACGGACCGCTGGGCATCCTGCACTGCGCCGGAATCAACCGCGACGCCTACATCATCCGCAAGAGCCCCGACAGCATCCGCGAGGTGCTGGCGCCCAAGGTCGACGGGCTGGTCAACCTCGACCGGGCCACCGCCGCACTCGATCTCGACTTCCTGGTCTGCTTCGCGTCCACCTCGGGCAGCCTCGGCAACGCGGGTCAGGCGGACTACGCCCTGGCCAACGCCTTCATGGACCACTTCGCCGTACACCGCGAGCAGCGGGTGCGGGCGGGGGACCGGCACGGCCGGACCCTCGCCGTCGACTGGTCCCTCTGGCGCGACGGCGGGATGACGATCGACCCGCAGGCCGTGGCCCGGTTGGAGGCCGACACGGGTCTGGTGCCCATCCCGAGCGCCGAGGGGATCGCCGCGTTCTACGACGCACTCGACAGCGACGCCCCGCACACGCTGTGCCTGGCGCTGCGCGACCCCGCCCGGCTCGCGGAGACCGTGGACCGGCTCACCGGCGCCGCTTCCACCGCCCCCAGGGAGCAGTCGCCGACCACGGCGATCGACCAGGAAACCGTGGTCGCCTACCTGACCGGGGTGATGGCACGGGAGATGAAGATCCCGGCCGGCAGCATCGACGCGGACGCGTCCCTGGATCAGTACGGCATCGACTCCATCACCGTCCTCGCGCTCACCGACGTACTGGAGGACGACCTGGGCACCCTGCCCAAGACGCTCTTCTTCGAGTACCGGACCGTCACGGAACTCGGCGGATACCTCCGGGACTCGCACGCCGCCGAACTCGCCCGCGCCCTGGGCGTGGAGACCGCGCCGGCGGAGCGTGGACCGGCCGCGGCGCCCGTCGCGCCCGTCGTGGCGGAAGCCGCTGTCAGCCGCCGCGGACGCACCCGCCACCCCGCGCAGTCCGCGGGCGGCCCCCTGGACGTCGCCATCGTGGGGGTGGCGGGCCGCTACCCGCAGGCCGCCGACCTCGACGTCTTCTGGGACAACCTGGTCGAGGGGCGGGACTGCGTCACCGAGACCCCCGCCGGACGGTGGGACCAGAGCGCCTTCGCCGACGCCATCACCTGCGGCTGGGGCGGCTGGCTGGACGGCGTGGACCGTTTCGACCCGCTGTTCTTCAACATCGCGCCCCGCGAGGCGGAGATGATGGACCCGCAGGAGCGCCTGTTCCTCCAGTGCGCGTACGCGGCCATCGAGGACGCCGGATACACCCCCCGGGACCTGGAGCGCGGCGAAGGAGCGCAGGACGGCGTCCGGGGCGCGGCCGGGGTGTTCGTCGGCGTGACCACCGCCGACTACCAGCTGCTCTGCGTGGACCAGCAGGCGGCGGGCACCCCGCTCGCCACCGCGGGCAACTTCGCCTCCATGGCGAACCGGGTGTCGTACCACCTGAACCTGCACGGCCCGTCGCTCGCCATCGACACCATGTGCTCGTCCTCGCTGACCGCGATCAGCCAGGCCTGCGAGAGCATCCGACGCGGCGAGAGCGGCGTAGCCATCGCGGGCGGGGTCAACCTCGCCCTGCACCCCAACAAGTATCTGCTGCTGTCCCAGGGGCAGTTCGTGTCCCCGGCCGGCCGCTGCGTGTCCTTCGGCGACGACGGCGAGGGCTATGTGCCCGCCGAGGGCGTCGGCGCCGTCCTGCTCAAGTCCCTGGACCGGGCGGTGCGCGACGGCGACCACATCTACGGAGTGATCCGCGGGGCCGCCGTCAACCACGGGGGGCGCACCAACGGCTACACCGTGCCCAACCCCAACGCGCAGGGCGGTGTCATCGAGGCGGCCCTGCGGCAGGCCGAGACCGACCCGCGGGCCGTCGGCTACGTCGAGGCGCACGGCACCGGCACCAAGCTCGGCGACCCCATCGAGATCCGCGGACTGGGCCGCGCCTTCGACGGCGTACCCGCTACGCAGCCGTGCGCCATCGGTTCGGTGAAGTCCAACATCGGACACGCGGAGGCCGCGTCCGGCATCGCGGGACTGACGAAGATCCTGCTCCAGATGCGGCACGGCACCCTGGTGCCGTCCCTGCACGCCGAGGTGCTCAACCCGTTCATCGACTTCGAGGCCACCCCGTTCCGGGTGCAGCGGACCGCGGAGAAGTGGCACCGGACGGTCGTCGAGACGGACGGCCGGACCCGGGAGTTGCCGCGCGTCGCGGGGCTCTCCTCGTTCGGGGCGGGCGGCTCCAACGCCCACCTGATCGTGTCGGAGTACCTCCCGGCCCGCCCCGTGCCGGCCGCGCCCGGCGGTCCTGCCGTGCTGGTGCTCTCGGCCAAGACGGGCGAACGGCTGCGGGTCTGCGCCGAGCGGCTGCTGTCCGCCCTGCGCACCGGCCGTTACCAGCAGGGTGACCTGCCGTCCATCGGCTACACCCTCCAGGTGGGGCGCGAGGCGATGCCGCACCGGATGGGCTTCGTCGCGGCCGGACTGGACGAGGCCGAGCGGACGCTGGCCGCCTTCCTGGACGGCTCCGGTGCCGAACACGGCGTGACGGCCGGGCGGGTCGATGCCGCCGCGGTGCGTGCCGGAGAGCCCGACGCCGCCCCGGGCGGACGCCGGGAACCGGGCGAGCTGGTCGCCGCCTGGGTCGCCGGCTCGGCGGTCGACTGGCGGAGCCTGTACCGCGACGGGGACGCCCCGGCACGGATCAGCCTGCCGGGCTACCCGTTCGCGGAGGAGTCCTACTGGCTGCCGACCGGCGACGGCGCCCCGGCGTCCTCCGGCCGGGCGGGCCGCCTGCATCCGCTGCTGCACGAGAACACCTCCGACCTGGCGAGCCAGCGCTTCACCTCCAGGCTGGCGGACCTCCCCTCCCGGGCGGCGCAGCTGGAGATGGCACGGGCCGCCGCGCTGCGGGCCGTACCGGGAGCGGACGAGGGCACGCACACGGTGCGGCTCTCCGACGTCGCCTGGCACGAGGGGCCCCCGGCGGGTGAGGACGGGCACCTGGTCCATGTGTCGCTGCGGCCGGCCAGGACCGGCGACGCCGAGTGGACCGTGCATGTCGAGCAGCCCGGCGCCCCCGACGGGGAGCCGGCCGCCGACGACGAGGAGCTGATCACCGCCGAGGGCACCGTCACCCTGGTGGGGGCCGCCGACCGGCGGGAGCGCCTGGACCGGGCCGCCGCCGGCGGGAGCGTCATCGAGCTGAGCGTCACCGGGGACCCGGTGCTGGCACTGGTGACCGCCCTGGAGGAATGTGTCGCCGCCGAGTCGCGGCCGGCCACGGCCCGCGAGGTGCTCTTCGCGCCCCTGGGCGCCGGCTCGCCCGCCTGGGCCGTGGTCGACCGCCGGGACACCGAGCAGGACGTCGCGGTCTGCGCCGAGGACGGCACCGTGCTGCTGCGGGTGCGCGGCCTCACATGGGAGACCGCCGGGGCGGCGGACCTCGCACCTGCGCCGGACGGCGGGGCCGAGGTGGCCGCCGGTCCCGGGCGGCGGGTCGAGATGGCCGGCTGGTCGGTCGCCGAATGCCTCGACCGGGAACTCAAGGGCGCGGTCTCGCAGTTGCTGAAGCTGCCGCTGGACCGGGTCGAGGACGGCGTCAACCTTCAGGACTACGGCTTCGACTCGATCAGCCTGGTCGAGTTCGCGGGGGTGCTGGGCGAGCGCTTCGGCGTGGAACTCACGCCCGACGTCTTCTTCAGTCACCCGACGCTGGACAGCCTGAGCAGCCACCTCCTGGACGCGTACGGCGATGTGCTGGGCGCGTTCTACCAGGAGGGCGGCGCCGCCGGAGCGGCGGCGGTCGCGGCGGCGGTGCCTGCTCGGCGTCGGGTGAGGCGTGTCGCGCCGGTGGTGCGTGGGCCTGGGGCGCTGGGGGTTGCGGCGGGTGTGGAGCCGGTGGGGATCGTGGGGATGAGCGGTCGGTTCCCGGGTGCCCGCACGGTGTCGGAGCTGTGGGACATCCTGGCCGAGGGCCGGAGCGTGGTGGGCGAGGTGTCGCCCGAGCGGTCACCGGCCTGGGGTCCGGACCGTCCGATGGGGGAGATGCCGGGGGTGGCGGAGTTCGATCCGCTGTTCTTCGAGATCTCGCCGCGCGAGGCCGAGCTGATGGATCCCAGGCAGCGGTTGCTGCTTCAGGAGATGTGGCGGGCCCTGGAGGACGCCGGATACGGCGACCCCGCCGTGGCGGGGGACCGCGTCGGTGTCTTCGTCGGCGTGGAGGAGGGCGACTACCGGTTCCTGGTCGACGAATCGGAGAGCATCACGGCGAACGCGACGTCGATTCTCGCGTCGCGGCTGGCGTATTTCCTGAATCTCTCCGGTCCGAGCATGGCGATCAACACGTCGTGTTCTTCGGGTCTGGTGGCGTTGCACGAGGCATGCCTGAGTCTTCGTTACGGGGATTGCGACACGGCGATTGTCGCGGGCGCGAACATTCTTTCCTACCCGGGTAGTTATGACGCGATGGCGGGCGCGGGGATGTTGTCGCCGGAGGGGGTGTTGCGGGCGTTTGACCGGCGTGCGGACGGGATGGTGCCGGGTGAGGCGGTCGCGGTGTTGGTGTTGCGGAAGCAGGTGGATGCTGAGCGGGATGGTCAGCGGGTGCATGCGACGGTGTTGGGGAGCGGGGTGAATTATGACGGGCGGACGAATGGGATTACGGCTCCGAGTGGTGCTGCTCAGTCGCGGTTGTTGCGTGATGTGTATGAGCGGGTAGGTGTTTCTGCGGAGTCGGTGGA
>NZ_JBIRRY010000016.1:0-110733 GCF_044333935.1 Streptomyces sp. NPDC020884
TCCCACGAGGTCTCCAGCACCAGCCGCTGCTGCGGATCCATCGCCAGCGCCTCACGCGGCGAAATCCCGAAGAACCCCGCATCGAAACCGGCGGCCCCATACAGGAAACCCCCACGACGCGTGTACGACTTCCCCGAAGCCTCCGGATCCGGATCGTACAGATCCGCCACGTCCCAGCCCCGGTCCCCCGGGAACTCACCGATCGCGTCCACACCCCCCACGACCAGATCCCACAAACCCTCGGGCGACTCCACCCCGCCCGGATACCTGCACCCCGCACCCACGATCGCAATCGGCTCATGGGCTGCGGCCGTCAACTCGTCCCGTTCTCTGGCGAGTTGTTCGTTGTTCTTCAACGCGGACCGCAGGGCATCGACGAGTTCGACGTCCGAGACGGTGTTGGCGGTCATGTCAGACTCCACTGGTCACTGAGCTTCGGCGCTCACGGCGGAAGGAGGGGTCAGGGACGTCGAGCGGGACCGGCTTCCCGGTGCTCCGGGAGCGCCGGGAAGTAGCCGCTGCGGACGAAGAAGCTCACGTAGGTCCGCAGGAGTTCCGGCGTGAGCCGGGGGCAGACGATGCCGCTGCCCTCCAGGGCCTTCGCCGTCCCGCTGGTGTCGATCCGGGGGTAGATCTCGACGAAGCCGTCGCCCGACTGCGCGTGCTCGTAGTTGTCCAGCAGTGAGGCGATGGCGTTGTCCGGATCCGATTTGACCGCTGCGATCCAGTCCGTCAGGGCGACGGAATCCACGGCGTACCCGAAGGAGCGCAGGACGTCGACGAGGTCTTCGAAGGTGACGCTGTCGTCGTTGTAGTACTGGAAGACGGGTACGGCAGCGTGCTCCCTGCGCGACACCTCCACGATCGCCGCGCTGACGTAGTCCACCGGCATCATGTGGAAGGACACGGGGAGGTCCTTGGGTGCGGTGCCGGCCTGCAGGATGCCCTTGACGCTGAGCCAGACGAAGTCCTGTGTCTGGCAGGCCCCGTTCTCCCGGTCCCCCGCGATGAGGTCGACGCGGTGGACCGTCACCGGCAGGCCGCGCTGCCTCGCCACGCCGAGGAGTCCTTCGGCCACCCACTTGCTCTGGCGGTAGCCGTTGGACAGGTTCTCGGCGGGGCCGGTGACGCCGTCCGCCTCCAGGGGCCGGTCCTCGGTGTCCCCGGCCAGGAAGACACCGGTGGTGGACACGTAGTGCAACGGCACGGTGCGGTGCGCCGCGGCCAGCCGCAGCAGTTCCTCGGTGCCGGACACGTTGGCGGCCTTGAGCGAGGCGTACGGACGCACCCAGTTGACCTCGGCGCCCGCATGGTAGACGACGTCGGCACTGCGGGCCAGTTCCTCGTAGCGCGCGGGGTCGAGCCCGAGTCCCGGCTTGGCGAGGTCGCCCTCGACCACGACGACCCTGGTGTGGTCGATCCGGTCCCAGACGCCGTACCACTCCAGGTTCGCCTTCAGGCGCGCGCGTGCGTGGTCCTGGTCGTCACCGCGGACGAGGCAGTGGACGGTCGCCCGTGTCGTCTCCAGGATCCGGCGCAGCAGGTACGCGCCGAGGAATCCGGTCGTACCGGTGATCAGTACGTGTTCCGGTTCGGGTGCGCTCCGTACGGTCTCGCCGGCCGGGCGGATGTCGTCCGCGAGCCGGACCTCGGCCGTGAAGTCGACCTGTTCGGTCGACCTCGTGAGGAGGTAGTCCGTGAGGTGGCCGGGAGTGGGGTGGTCGAAGACCAGTGACGCCGGCAGGGCGCCGGTCACCGCGGTGGCCACCCGGTTCCTGAGGACGACCGACATGAGGGAGTCGAAGCCGAGCTCCGCGAACGCCTGGTCCTCGCCGATGTCCTCCCCCGATCCGCGGCCGACGGTGGCGGCGACCTCGGAGCGCACCCATGCGAGCACGAAGGGCCTGCGGTCGGCGGCAGGGAGGGTTTCGAGGTGCCGTTCCAGCGATTCCACCACCGTGGCGCCCGTGCGCACGGCGGGGCGCCACGGCCTGCGGACCAAGGTGCGCAGCAGCGGCATGGCGGCGGTTCCGCGGCGTTCGCGCAGCCGGGGAAGGTCCACGGGGGTGGCGACGACGGTGGGCGCACCGAGGTCCAGTGCGGCGTCGAGCATCCGCAGGCCGTCGGCGGCGGCGATGGCGGGGAACCCGCTGTCGGCGATGCGTTGCAGGTCCTGCGGGCCGAGGTGGCCGAGCATGCCGCTGGCCTGGGACCACAGCCCCCAGGCCACGGAAGTGGCGGGCAGGCCCGCTACGGCGCGGAGTTCGGCGAGGGCGTCCAGGAAGACGTTGGCGGCGGCGTAGTTTCCCTGGCCCGGGCTGCCGAGGACGCCCGCGATGGACGAGAACAGGACGAAGGCCGAGAGGTCCAGGTCGCGGGTGAGCTCGTGGAGGTGCCAGGCCGCCTCGGCCTTCGGTCGCATCACCTTCGTGAGGCGTTCGGCGTCGAGCGCGGAGATGACGCCGTCCTCGACGGCGCCCGCGGTGTGGATCACCGCGGTCAGCGGGTGTTCGGCGGGTATCAGGGCCAGTGCCGCCGCCAGGTCCTTCCGGTCGGCGACGTCGCAGCCGAGGATCGTGACCTCGTGGGCGCCCAGGCGGGTCAGCTCCGCGCGCAGGGCGTCGGCTCCCTCCGCGGCGGGGCCGCTCCTGCTGAGCAGGAGCAGGTGCCGGGCCTGGTGCTTGGTGACCAGGTGTCGGGCGACGAGGGCGCCTAGAGATCCGGTGCCGCCCGTGACGAGCACGGTTCCCTCGCCCGTCGCCGACGCCGGCGCCATCGCCGTCGCCGTCGCCGTGGGCCGCGGCCGGGCCCGTACGAGGCGGGGGAGGTAGGCCTGACCGTCCCGTACGCCCAGTTGGGGCTCGTCGGAGAGCGCCGCCGCGGACAGTACGGGGGTCAGGTCCTGCTCGGCGGGCGGCGCGTCGACGAGGACGATGCGGCCGGGGTTCTCCTCCTGGGCGGACCGTACGAGGCCCCATACGGATGCGATGCCCGCGTCGGGTGCGGAGCCGCCCAGGGACTGGGCGCCCCGCGTGAGTACGACCAGCTTGACGGCGGCCGTCCGGTCGTCGGCGAGCCATTCCTGCAGGACGCCGAGGACACGGGTGGTGGCGTTCCGGGCCGTGGTGACGGGGTCGCCGCCGCTGCCCGGGCCGACCTCCAGGAGTACGGCGTCCAGGTCCGGGCCGCCTGCGGGCAGGTCGGCGACGGTCTCGGCGCGGGGTGCGTCCGGCAGCGTCGCGCAGGCCTCCCGGCCCAGGGCGGCCCAGCGCAGTGCGCTGCTCTCCTCGGGCCGGGCGAGGGGGGTCCAGCCGATGTGGAACAGGCTGTCGTGCGTGCGGTGGCCGTCCGGTTCCGCTGGGGCGGCGCCGAGGTCCGCGAAGGTGAGGGAGCGCACGCTCAGCACGGGCTTCCCGGCGGCGTCGGCGAGGCGCAGGGTGGCGCCGCCTTCGGCCGCCGGGGCCAGGTGGGCCCGTACCGCGGGTGAACCGGAGGCGTGCAGGCGGACGCCGTGCCACTGGGCCCCGGTGACGGTGTCGGCGGTCCCCAGGCGGGCGGCGGCGTCGAGCAGGACGGGGTGGATGCCGAAGAGCCGGGCGTCGGCGTGGGCGTCCTCGGGCAGTTCGAGCGTGGCGAAGAGCTCGTCGCCGCGCCGCCCCGCCCAGGCCGCACCGGGCAGGTCGAGGGGGTCGGCGCCTTCCGGGGGCCAGGTCGTGAGGTCGAAGGGCCGCTCTCCGCCGGTGATGCTGAGGAGGCCGGTGGCGTGTTGCGTCCAGCCTCCTTCGCTGCCGTGCGGCCGGGAGTGGATGCTGACGGCCCGGCGGCCCTGTCCGTCCGGTCCGGCGACCAGGACCTGGAGGTCGGCGGCGCCTTCGGCGGGCAGGGTGAGGGGGACGTCGACCGTCAGCCGGTCCAGGACCGTGCAGCCGACTTCGTCGCCGGCCCGGACGGCGCTCTCCACGAGGGCGGAGTCCGGGACGACGGGCACGCCCGAGGCGCGCTGTCCGGCGAGCCAGGGATGCGAGCGCAGGGAGATGCGGGCGGTGAACAGGACGCTGTCGGAGCCGGCGAGGGGGACGGCCGCGCCGAGGAGGGGGTGCTCGGCGGCGGCGAGGCCCAGGGAGCCGATGTCGGTGGTGCTGCGGCTCGCGTCGAGCCAGAACCTCCGCGGCTGGAAGGCGTAGGTGGGCAGTTCGACCCGGGCGGCACCCGAATCCGCGTAGAAGCGCGCCCAGTCGACGTCCAGGCCCCGGTTGTGCAGCGTGGCCAGGGCGGTGACCAGGGTCGTGACGTCGGGGAACTTGCGGCGCAGCAGGGGGACCGCGGTGGCGTCCTCGACGAGCGGGGTGAGCACGGCGTCGATGCCGAGCTCGACGAAGGTGGTCGTCCCGGCCTCCCGCAGCGATTCGACCGCGTCGCCGAAGCGGACCGTCTCCCGTACGTTGCGGACCCAGTACTCCGGTGTGGCGACCACGGACCCGTCGACGCGTCGTCCGGTGACGGTGGAGACGAAGCCGAGGGCGGGCTCGTGGTAGGTGAGCCCTTCGGCGACGCTCCGGTACTGCGCGAGCATCCCGTCGATCTTCGGTGAGTGGCCGGCGTGCGTGGTAGTCAGGCGTTTCGTCTTGCGGCCGCGGGCGGCGAGGGTGTCCGCGATGTCGAGCGCGGCCTGCTCGTCGCCCGAGACGACCACGGAGCTGCCGGAGTTGAGGGCGGCGAGGCTGACGAGTGCTTCCCGGCCGCGCAGCAGCGCGCGCACTTCGGCTTCGCTCGCCTGGAGGGCGATCATCGCTCCGCCGGTGGGAAGTTCGCCCATCAGCCTGCCGCGCGCGGCGACGAGTGCGACCGCGTCGTCCAGGGCCAGGACGCCGGCGGCGTGGGCGGCGGAGAGTTCGCCGAGGGAGTGGCCGGTGACGAAGTCGGGCCGCACCCCCAGGTGGGCGAGGAGCCGGTGCAGGGCCGTCTGGAAGGCGAACATGGCGGGCTGGCCGTAGCGGGCCCGCAGGATGAGGTCGCCGTCCTCGAAGGCCACGTCGCGCAGCGGCCGGTCGAGGTACGGGTCGAAAGCGGCGCAGACCTCTTCGAAGGCGGTGCGGAACGCGGGGAAGCGGGCGCAGAGTTCCCGGCCCATGCCCGCGTACTGGGCGCCTTGGCCGCTGAAGAGGTACGCGGTGACGGGCCGGCCCTCCGCGGTGCCCTGGAGGCCACGTGAGGTTCCGTCCGCCAGGGCGCGCAGGCCTTCGAGGAGTGTTTCGCGGTCCTCGGCGACGACGGCGGCGCGGTGTTTCAGGGCCGACCGGGTGGTGGCGAGGGAGAAGCCGATGTCGAGGAGGCTCGTGTGCGGGTCGGCTTCGAGGTGGTCGTACAGGCGCTGGGCCTGGGCGCGCAGGGCGTCCGGGCCCGCGGCGGACAGCAGAGCGGGAACGGGCCCGTGCTGCCGGGGCGGGTGCGCGGCCCGGTCCTCGTCCGCCGGTGCGTCGGCGGACGGTGCGTCGGCGGACGGTGCGTCGGCGGACGGTGCCTGTTCGAGGATGACGTGGGCGTTGGTTCCGCTCACCCCGAAGCCGGAGACCGCGGCCCGGCGGGGCGCACCGGTGTCCGGCCACGCACGGGATTCCTGGAGCAGTTCGACGCCGCCGCTGTTCCAGTCCACCAGAGGGGTGGGTGTCGCGCAGTGGAGGCTCTTCGGCAGGACGCCCCGGCGCAGTGCCTCGACGGTCTTGATGACGCCGGCCACTCCGGCGGCCGCCATGGCGTGGCCGATGTTCGACTTCACCGAGCCGAGCCAGAGCGGCTCGCCGAAGGCCCGGTGCCTGCCGTACACGGCGAGGAGTGCCTGCGCTTCGATGGGGTCGCCGAGTTTGGTGCCGGTGCCGTGGGCTTCGACGGCGTCCACGTCGGAGGGGGTCAGCCGGGCGTCCTCCAGGGCCTGTTGGATGACCTGCTGCTGCGCCGGGCCGCTGGGTGCCGTCAGTCCGTTGGACGCGCCGTCCTGGTTGACGGCCGAACCACGGACCACGGCCAGGACCTCGTGGCCGTTGCGCCGGGCGTCGGAGAGTTTCTCCAGGACGAGCACGCCAACGCCCTCGCCCCACCCGAGTCCGTCCGCCTCCGCGGCGAAGGGCTTGCACCGGCCGTCCCTCGCGAGTCCGCGCTGCCGGGAGAAGTCCACCTGCCCGATCATGGTGCCGGCGACGGTGGCGCCGCCGACGAGGGCGAGGCCGCATTCTCCGCGGCGGAGTGCGTGCACGCCCAGGTGCAGGGCGACGAGCGACGAGGAGCAGGCGGTGTCCACGGTGAGGGCGGGCCCCTGGAGGCCCAGGGCGTAGGAGATGCGGCCGGAGGCGACGGCGCCGAGGGCTCCCGTCATGAGGTAGCCCTCCAGTTCCTCGGGCCAGCCGTCCACCGCGATGTAGCTCTGCCCGGCGACTCCCACGAACACCCCGGTGCGGCCCCCGCGCAGACCGGCCGGGTCGATGCCGGCCCGTTCGAGGGCCTCCCAGCCGACTTCCAGCAGGAGGCGCTGCTGGGGATCCATCGCGGTGGCTTCCCGGTCGGATATCCCGAAGAAGCCGGCGTCGAAGTCCGTGGCGCCGTCGAGGAACCCGCCTTCGCGGGCGTAGGCCTTGCCCGCGCTGTCCGGGTCGGCGTCGAAGCGGCCGTCGAGGTCCCAGCCGCGGTCGGTCGGCAGGCCGGAGACGGCGTCGCGGCCGTCGGCGACGAGCTGCCACAGGTCCTCGGGTCCCGCGACGCCGCCGGGGAGCCGGCACGCCATGCCGACGATGGCCACCGGCTCGTCCTTGACCTCCTCCAGCTCCTTGACCCGCTGGCGGGTCTTCTGAAGGTCGGCCGTCACCCACTTCAAGTAGTCGACGAGCTCTTCTTGCGTGGCCATATGGCGGAAACTCCTCCGTACGACGTGGTGAGTATCCGGCCACCGCTGGCCACATTTTGTGCGAGCGTGAGAGTCCGGATTCCGGCCGAACGTATCCCATCGCCAGTAACTTGCAGCGAACCGCGAGGGGTTACTGCGCGGTTAGCAGCCGATGGGTGCAGCATTACTGCCTTTTGGCGGGACGTCCGTAGTCTGCTGTACCGGCTTGCACGGCCGGACCGTGTTCATTTCCCGAGAGGGCGTCATGACATCCACTCCCCCTGAACTCGCCGAACCCTTCCTGCGGAACGTGCTGGGCACTTTCGGGATTGACGTCAAGTATTCCCGCGCACAGGGAAACACGCTGATCCGCCAGGAAGCCGACGGTACGGAAGTTCCCGTACTCGACATGGTGGGGGGATACGGGTCGCTGATCTTCGGTCATCACCACCCGGGCATCGTGGCGGCCGCCATGGCGCATCTCGAGTCACGGACGCCGATCCTGTCGCAGTTCTCGCAGCAGCCCGTGGCGAGCGAGGTGGCGGCCCGGCTGAACGCGATCGCGCGCCGTGAACTGGAGCCGGACCAGACCTACTCGTGCACGTTCGCCAACAGCGGCGCCGAGGCGATCGAGGTGGCGGTCAAGCACGCCGAACTCGACCGCGTCCTGCGGCTGCGCGGCCTGCTGGGCGAGCTGGAGCAGAGCACAGAGGCGGTAACGGCGGCCGGTGCGGCGGGCACGCCCGTCGCCGGCGGCGAGGAGCTGGACTCCCTGCTGGCGCGGGCGGCGGACGCCAACGCGCAGACCCTGGGGCGGCCGCCGCTCTTCCTCGCCCTGCAGGGCGGTTTCCACGGCAAGCTCATGGGCAGTGTGCAGCTCACCCACAACCCCGATTTCCGTACTCCGTTCCAGGGGCTCGCAGCCCAGTGCCGTTTCGTCCCGGTCGGTGACGCGCAGGCCCTGCGGGAGACGGTGAATGCGGAGCGGGCCGTCCTGCTGGAGCCGGTGATCGCGGACGGCGTCATATCGCTCCGCGAGCGGGAATTCCCGGTGTTCACCGCATTCCTCCTCGAACCGATTCAGGGCGAGGGCGGTGTGCGCGTCCTGACGAAGGAGTTCGCGCGGGTCATCCAGGACGTGTGCGGCGAGATCGACTGCTCGATCGTCGTGGACGAGATCCAGACGGGAGTGGGGCGCACGGGAGCGTTCTTCGCCAGTTCACACATCGATCTGCACGGTGACTTCTACGCGCTCGCGAAGAGCCTCAGTGGCGGTATCACGAAAACGGCGGTGGTGCTCGTACGCGAATCCCGGTACCGCCGGGAATTCGAGCTGCTGCACAGCTCGACCTTCGCCAAGGACAGTTTCTCCTCGGCGGTTGCCCTGAAGGTGCTGGACATGCTCGAAGCGGACGACGGCCGGGCGTACCGGCTCGCGTCGGAGCGCGGCGAGCGGCTGCTGGGCATGCTGCGCCGGGTGCAGTCGGACTTCCCGGACGTCGTGGCCGATGTGCGGGGCACGGGCCTGTTCACGGGGCTGGAGTTCGCCGACCAGTCCGCTGCGGCCTCCGCCGTCATCCGCGACCGCTTCCTCGCCGGCACCTTCGGTTACGCCCTTGCGGGCTACCTCCTGCACCGGCACGGCATCCGGGTCCTGCCGACGGCCAGCGCCACCAGCACCCTCCGCTTCCAGCCGTCCGTGTACGTCACCGACGCGGAGATCGACCGGCTGGAGGCGGCGCTGCGCACCCTGGCCGGGATCCTTCGCGCGCAGGACGCGGTACACCTCGTGCAGTTCCTCACCGGAACCCCGCAGGCCGTCGCCGACGACGAGGCCAGGGACTTCGGCGTGCCTGCCGCGCCGGCCGCCGAGGTGGACCCGTCCACCACGGTGGCGTACGTCGGTCACCTGGCCGACGTGGCGGCGCTGCGCGGCATCGACCCCTCGCTCGCCGTCCTGGAGGACGAGGCCCTGGAGGGTCTCGTGGCCCGCTGGGCCCCGGCCCCGGCGATGACGCCGCTCGCGCCCGCTGCCTGCGTCTCCCCGGAGGGCGAGGAGGTGCAGGTCGTGATCTATCCGCTGCTGCTGTCCGCCGGGTCGGTACGGGGCATGGCGGCGGCAGGCGCGCTGGACGCCCTCCGGGAGCACCTGCGGACCATCGCCGGGGCCGGGCACCAGAGGGTGGTGGTGGATCCGCTGCTCGCGGAGGTGCTGGACGGGGTCCCGGCCGGGGCCGGCGGGGCGGATCCCCTCGCCTGGTTGCACCAAGCCGCCGCCCTGGACCAGAAGTTCACCTGGCCTCCCCGCCACTGATCCGCCGGAGGCTCTCCTGTGAAGGACATCCTGGACGCGATTCAGTCGCAGTCCGCCACTGCCGCAGACTTCGCAGCCCTGCCGCTCCCCGAGTCGTACCGCGCGGTCACCGTGCACAAGGACGAGGCGGAGATGTTCGCCGGGCTCACCACCCGCGAGAAGGACCCCCGCAAGTCCCTGCACCTGGACCAGGTCCCCGTCCCCGAGCTCGGCCCGGGCGAGGCCCTGGTGGCCGTCATGGCCTCCTCGGTCAACTACAACTCGGTGTGGACCTCGATCTTCGAACCAGTCTCCACCTTCAGCTTCCTGGAGCGCTACGGCCGCCTGTCCGAGCTCACCAAGCGCCACGACCTCCCGTACCACGTCATCGGCTCCGACCTCGCCGGCGTCGTCCTGCGCACCGGCCCCGGCGTCAACGCCTGGAACCCCGGCGACGAAGTCGTCGCCCACTGCCTCTCCGTCGAGCTGGAATCCTCCGACGGCCACAACGACACCATGCTCGACCCCGAGCAGCGCATCTGGGGCTTCGAGACCAACTTCGGCGGCCTCGCCGAAATCGCCCTGGTCAAGTCCAACCAGCTGATGCCCAAGCCCGGCCACCTCAGCTGGGAGGAAGCCGCCTCCCCCGGCCTGGTCAACTCCACCGCCTACCGCCAGCTCGTCTCCCGCAACGGCGCCGGCATGAAACAGGGCGACAACGTCCTCATCTGGGGTGCCAGCGGCGGCCTCGGCTCCTACGCCACCCAGTTCGCCATCGCCGGCGGCGCCAACCCGGTCTGTGTCGTCTCCAGCGCCCAGAAGGCGGACATCTGCCGCGCCATGGGCGCCACCGCGATCATCGACCGCAGCGCCGAGGGCTACACGTTCTGGAAGGACGAGCACACCCAGGACCCGAAGGAATGGAAGCGCTTCGGCAAGCGCATCCGCGAGCTGACCGGCGGCGAGGACAGCGACATCGTCTTCGAGCACCCCGGCCGCGAAACCTTCGGCGCCTCCGTCTACGTCACCCGCAAGGGCGGCACCATCACCACCTGCGCCTCCACCTTGGGCTACATGCACGAGTACGACAACCGCTACCTGTGGATGTCCCTCAAGAAGATCATCGGCTCCCACTTCGCCAACTACCGCGAGGCCTGGGAAGCCAACCGCCTGATCGCGAAGGGTAAGATCCACCCCACCCTCTCCAAGGTCTACTCCCTGGAAGAGACCGGCCAGGCCGCCTACGACGTCCACCGCAACCTCCACCAGGGCAAGGTCGGCGTCCTCGCACTCGCCCCCGAGGAAGGCCTCGGCGTCCGCGACCACGAGATGCGCGCCACGCACCTCGACGCCATCAACCGCTTCCGCAGGAGCGACGGCTGACGATGCCGTCGTCCGCAGCTCACGGCCACCGTTCCTCCTGGAGCGGCCAGGAGGAACGGTGGCCGGGCTTCCTCGGGGAGCAGAGGATCCGCCGTGGCGCCCGCACGAGCGGGTGTTACCCGGAGGCTAGCCGGGCATCTGCAGCATCCCCGGATGGATCTCGTACGCGGCGGACCGGCGCGGGCGCAGGGGGCTGTCCCGGGTGCGGCGCCACGGCGTCAGCAGCAGGGACATCCGTATGTAGCTCCGGCGTACGCACGGACTGGCCCGGAGACCGGGCGGCAGGACGTCGAGGAAGTGGTGCACGCACTCCTTGAGCCCGCTGTCCATGGAGGCGAGGACGACGCTCCACAGGCTGTCGATGGCGGCGTCGGACAACGGGTTGAGGTGGATCATCGAGGCCCGGCGCCTGCCCCCTCCCCACGTGGGCCGCCGGTCCAGCAGCTCGGACCGGGCGAGCCCGATCAACAGCAGGGGTTTGGCCGTCGCCGTGTCGGCCAGGGCCTCGATGCAGTCGAGGACCTCTTCGCCGGCGTCCTCCAGGTTGTCCATGACGACGATGACGGGGTGATCGTCCGCGATGCTCTCCAGCAGCGTCTGCCAGGCCGCCAGGACGTCCGCGACCGGGACGGTGCCCTCCCGGCTCTCCGACAGGAGCGGTGCGAGCAGGCCCACGAGCTCATCGACGTCCTCGTCCGCCACGGTCCGCGCGACGGCCTTCCGCAGGCGCGCCAGGGCGCCCTCCGGCCCCTCCGGCCCCTCCCCCGGCCGGGGCTCGCCGCAGTACGAGGCGAGCACTCCCGCGGGCACGGCCATCGGACCGGACGACTCCGAGGCGGGCCGGAACCCGCCCATGAGGAACTCGACGTCGGCGCGCCATTGGCGCAAGCTCTCCTCGAAGGCCATGGCCATCTGTGTCTTGCCCACCCCCGGGTCGCCGAGCACCGTGACGAGGTGGGGCTGGGAACGCTTCCCGACATGCTCCATCAAGGTCCACAGCAGGTCGAGTTCGGTCTCTCGCTCCAGGACCACGGAGCCGGCGGCCACGTCGCCCAGGCGCCACACCGGTTCCCGGCCGCCCACGGAGAAGTACGTGGCCGCGGTACCGGCGGCCCGGCGGGTGCTGCGGCACACGTGCGTCTCGCCGGAGGGCACCGCGTCGAGCATCCGCTCGCACGCCCGCGCCAGTTCCGTGTCCACGCTCAGGCCCCCGCGACCCGAGCCCGGCACGTCTCCCTCGACGGTCAGCACGCACGCCGACAGCCGGGGCCGTCCCCCGTCCGCCTGCGGCCCGGCGGACCGGAGGGTGCTGCGCAGCCCCTGCGCGGCGAATACGGCCCGCTGTGCGCAGTCCTCCACTCCCCTCAGCGCGGTGAAGCGGGCGAGTACGAGCCCCGGAATCTGTTCGTCGGCGACGGCTCCGCCGAAGTTCAGGACTTCCGTACCCAGCCGCTCCCTCAGGTGCTGGTCGTCCGCCACGGCCCACTCCGGGGACCGGGGATGCCAGCGCACGGCCAGCACACTGACGGCCGGTGCGCGCACGGCGCATTCGCCTTCCGGCTGCTCGCGCGCGCCCTGCCCAGGGTCCGCCGCGGTGCCGGCCGATCCGGCGGGCGCACCGGCGGGCGGGCTGCCGGACGGTCCGCCCGTCATGAGGGCGGCTTGCTCCGGCTGTTCACGTACGAGTGTGGGGTCGTGGGTGAGGATCGCCTGTTGGAGTTCCTGGAGGTCCCGGCCGGGTTCCAGGCCGAACTCCTGGGTGAGGGTGGTCCTGACGCGCCCGTAGAACTCCAGGGCGTCCACCTGCCGCCCGCTGCGGTACAGGGCCACCATGAGCTGTCCGCAGGCCCGCTCCCGGAGGTTGTCGCCGCTGGCGACCTCCCCGAGCTGGCTCAGGATCTGCTGGTGGCGTCCGCAGGCGATCTCCGCCTCGAAGTAGTCCTCCAGGGCGTCCAGGCGCGTGTTCTCGATGACGTCCAGCTCGGGCCAGTCGATCCCGGCGTCGGACAGGTCGGCCAGTACGGGCCCTCGCCACAGGGAGAGCGCCTCGCCCAGCAACGAGGCGGCCTCCACCGGCCGTCCCGCCGCCAGCCGGGTACGGCCTTCGGATGCGAGCCGCTGGAACCGGCGCGCGTCCACCCGGTCGCCCTCGAGCGAGAGCATGTAGCCCGGCGCCTGCGTGACGAGGATGCCCTCGCCCGGTGAGCCCGTGCCGTGCGTCGCCAGGACGGTGCGAATGCCCGAAACGGCGTTCTGCAGAATCTTGCGCGCCGACAGCGGCAATTCACCGTCCGTCCAGAGCGCGTCCAATAACTGACTGGTCGCCACCACCCGATTGGCATTCAGCAGCAAGTAGCCCAATAAGGCGCGCTGTTTCACGCCACCCAACGGAACGGGACCTGCGTCAGAAGTCACTTCCAGCGGACCGAGCACACCAAATCTCATGGTTCCCCCGACTACGTCAACCACGGTGATCAAAGATCGACGGGGCGCTGCCACCGAGTTACCCAGGGCGAAGAGAGGAGGGGAGCAGCTGTTCGGTGCCGTTCGATACCACGCCGGCCTTACCCGCTACGGCCGCACACATCCCCCGTGCGCAGAACTCGCCCATCACGACAGGTTTCGGAGCTTCCTATTCCGCTTCAACTCGCCCTATCCCGGGGTGAGTTGCGGCTCGCCAACACCTTCCGCCAGGGCCAACCATACATACTTGCAAGTAACCTCTCAACGGCCAAAGATCACGAATGGACCAAAGGTCCCGGTTCCGATTCGCGTCTCTGTAGGATCTCCGCAATCACACCGCGGGGTTACCTATGGGTTACCGCGCCACGCCCCGCCTTGACGCCAGCACGTAATCGAGGCCGCACCCGTTGTTATCGCAGACGGGAAATCGTCAGGGCTCCCGGGAGTTGTCGTACCGCCTCGTTCCCGCCCCACTGCTCGAAAACTGCCGTGCGTGGTACGGAGGCGACTGTTACGGTCGTCCGCATGTGATCCGTCATCCACAACTGGCAGGCCCTGCGCACCCGGTCGACGCGCTGACACGGCAGCTGTAGTTCCGAAGTCTGTGCTGCTCAGCGTCTTGCCGGGGGTGGCTCCGGGCATGGGAACGGACACCGTGATCATGAACGTTTGTGACGACGTATCAAGACGCGGTGGCCGCGATAGCCGAGCAGGCGTGGGGCCAGATGTTCGGGGCGGCGATGGGGGTGATCGCGGGGTGCTTCGCGCGGCGTGAGGCCCGCGCGACAGCGGCTGAGCTGGTCGCGGGGCTGCTGCTGGAGCTGGACACCCGTAACTGCTGGACGCTGGCCCAGGCACTGGGGCACCCCGGTCCGCACCGGCTGCAGCACCTGCTGTCGCGGGCCTGTTTCGACCACGTACGGGCACGGGAGGAGATCGCTCGTCTCGTGGTCGGTGAACTCGCGGGCCAGCAAGTGGTGTTGGTGGTCGACGAGACGGGGGACGCGAAGTCATCGACCGACTGTGTCGGTGCGGGACCGCAGTACTCCGGCGCGCTGGGCAGTGTCGGTCTGTGCCAGGTGACCGTCCACCTCGCGGCGGTCACATCCACCACCAGGGTGATCATCGACCGGGCCCTGTATCTGCCGGCCGACTGGGCCGAAGACGAGGAACGCCGCGAGTTGACCGGCGTCCCCGAGGAGATCGCCTTCGCGACCAAACCGCAGCAGGCGCTGTCCATGACCGCCGACGCACTCGCGGCTGGTATCGACGCGCGCTGGTTCGCGGGCGACGAGGTGTACTGCGGGCGCGAACTGCGCTGCGGCATCAGGGCGCTGGGCCTGGGATACGCGGTCGCGGTGCCCGCCTCCCATCGGCTCACCGACGGCGCGGGCCACCGGTGGGAGGCCCGCAAACTGATCAACAAGGTGCGGCCGGAACAGTGGATGCGCCGGGCGACCGGACACGGAACCAAGGGCACCCGGGAGTACGACTGGGCCTGGATCGACGTCTGCCCCGACGACGCCCCCGACACCGGGAACGGGAACGGGAACGGGACGAGCGTCCTGGTCGCCAGGCGCCACCGCTATACCGGCGAGGTCTCCTACTTCCGTTGCTTCTCCCCCGACGACGTCGCCCTGGGCACCCTGGTCGAGGTGATCTGCCGCAGGTGGCGGATCGAGGAGACCTTCCAGCTCGCCAAGGGCTTCACCGGCCTCGACCAGGGCCAGGTGACCTGCTGGAACTCCTGGATGCGCTGATCGCTGTTCTCCCTGATCGCCACGGCCGTCCTCGCCCTCACGGCCACCGTCGTGCACGACGCCACCGAGGAACAGCCCGGCCTCATCCCGCTGACCTGCCCCGAGCTCATCCGCCTGCTACGAGTCCTCGTACTGCCCCGACCCGCCCACGAGCGTGACCACGTCCTGCACTGGACCGCCTGGAGACGTCACCACCAAGCCGTCGCGACCGCCTGCCACCAGCAACGACATCGCCGTCACGACCAGCCGTGATCAAGAACTACAGCTGCCGTGACTCACCCTAAATAGCCGAAGGTCAACTGAGTGAGGAGTCTCAAAGATGGCATGGGCACGGGCCTTAGCCAGGCTGCGGATACAGTTAGGCGTGGCCCGGGAGGACTGCCTCAGCGGTCCTTTGTATCTGGTCCTGGCGGGTTGTGGAATGCGTGTCCGTTGAGGAGGGCCGTGCCGGAGGCGATGGCCCGCATGTCGTCGGCCAGGCGGGGCTCGTCGTAGCGAGTCATGATCTGTGCCAGGCTCTCCACGAGGTTCGCACGCTGATCCTTGTCGAGCCGTCCGACGAAGGTCTGCAGGAGGCGGGCGGCCTGGACCCAGGCGTTGTCGGGCGCGTGATCGGTGATCTGCTGTGCTAGCTGGTTGATGGCCTCGACAGTGTCTTTACCCGTTGCCTCGGGGTGATTCGCGAGCCAGTAGGCCAGCGTCAGGGTCGGGGTGGCAGCCAGGGTCTGGTGGAGTTCTTCCGCCTCCTGCTGGCGCCGTCGGCGCGACTGCTTGTTCAGCGCCTCCTCGTGCAACCGTCGCTCCAGGGCGGTGGCTGCGGCGAGGTCCTCGGCGGTGACGGTCAGTTCGGCGCGAGCCCACAGCAGGCGGACCGGGATGTCGTCGAGGTCGGCTTCGGCGCCCAGGCGGCTGTTGATGTGGGCCTGCGCGGCCTGGTGTTCGCCCAGTGGGTAGCGGGTGGCGGTGGAGCGGGCGGTTTCTAGGGCGTGGTAGGTGGCGGCCGCGCACGGATCGTGGTGGAGGCGGGCGGCGGGTGTCTCCTGCCACTGGCCGCTCAGTTCGGCGTGGAAGCGGTATCCGGGGGTGATGCTGGCCAGCAGATGGCTGCCGGTGAGCTGGCCGGCGCGCGGTGCCGGCCAGCCGGTTCGGCCACGGATGCCGCGCATGGCCGTCCGCAGGCGGAGGTGCGGCGGGGTCCTGGGCCATGAGTCGGTTCAGGATCCCTCCGATCGGCCGCCCCCAGGCCCTCCCGGCGGTCGACCGGATCGTCCGTGTCCCCGGCCGCCCCCGGCCGCGAGCTATCCACGCCCGGAAGGTCAGCTCGGGCGGGGCTCATTCGACATCGGGACTCGTCGGTGAGCACCCGCCAGAGCTGGCCGATGCGGAGCTTCCCACCTTCGGCAAACGGCGGCTCGGCGGTCAGCCGGCCGACTCCGGCGCCTGGTTCTGCAGAACCCAGTCACGCTTCAGCGACTTCGTCCGGGACCGGCTCCCGGCATCCGGGCGGCAGATGGCTCTACCATCACCTGACTGGCAGTCAGGAAAGTCAGCAAGAGGTCAGCATCGGTCCGATTGAACCCTGACACACAAGCTCAAACGCGAGACTCGACGCGCCCCCTCTCGAATCCAGTAGACCCCCGAGCACCCAGCACCAAAACGGAGTGCGGATCGGGGCCCAGCATGGCGGTCGCCAGTGGAAGCACGACCAGACCGTCTATAGGTTTCCGCAGGTCAGCGCACTCGCCCACGTGGCTTCAGCGGGGTCGTGGGCAGTTCCGGGGCGGGTAGGCGGGCACCGTCGTAGCCCCGCACCTCGCCGAACCGCGAGCCCTTCTCCCAGTCGTTTCGCGCCTGTACGATCTCCTCACCGGATCGGGCGATGAAGTTCCAGAACATCACGAGCTCCTCCTCGAACGGCTCGCCGCCCAGGAGCATCAGCCCCGTGTCCGAGACGGCGCGCAGCGGCAGTTCGGTGCGGCCGCAGCCGAGGTAGAGCATCGAGCCGGGCAGCACGGGGACGCCGTCGACCTCGGCTTCGCCCGACATCGACAGGACCGCGTACTCGAAGTCGGGGTTCAGGGGCAGCCGGGCCTCCGAACCACCGGCCAGGGCCACGTCGGCGCCGACGATCGGGGTGTACGCGGTGCCGGGCGAGGCCGCCCCGTCCAGTTCGCCCATGATGACGGTGGCGGCCAGGCCGGGGGCGGTGACGACGGGCAGCTCCGTGTGGTGCTGGAAGTGCGGTTCGACGTTGCGGTGCGCTTCCGGGAGGGCCACCCAGAGCTGCGCTCCGTGCAGCAGCCGGGCGTGTTCCTTCGGGCTCTCCTCGGAGTGGCTGATGGCCCGCCCCGAGGTCATCAGGGCCAGTTCGCGGGGGCGTACCGTCTGCAGGCTGCCGAGGCTGTCCCGGTGGAGGACCTCCCCGTCGTGGAGCCAGCTGACGGTCTGCAGGCCCATGTGGGGGTGCGGCGGGACCTGCATTCCGGGCTCGTCGGCGATGTCGTCGGGTCCGTAGTGGTCGACGAAGGCCCAGGCGCCGACCATGCGCCGGCCGAGGTTGGGCAGCAGGCGGCGGACTTCGGTGCCGGCGCCGAGCTGGACGCGGCGGGGGGCGAGAAGCTCGCGGACGGGCTCGGCGACGACGAAGCCGCGTCCTCCGCAGACGGAGGGCGTGGCCTGGCGATCGAGATTGCTCATGGCGCTCAACCTATTCCCGCAGGGGCGTGGAGCACCGGGTCCCACGCCAGAACTTTAGTGGAATGTTCAACCATTGTGCGGTGTTGTCACGGCTGAACGTACGGCGGGGCGGCCCGGAGGCGGTCGCCCCACACGAAGGAGGACACGTGAGCGAGACCTACTACGAGTTCGGCACCGCCGCCGACCGGTGGGACCGGGCGCAGATGTTCTTCGAGGCCAAGGAGTACCTGACGGCCGCGCGGATCCTGGGCGGCCTCGTCGAGGAGGTGCCGGAGCAGGTCGCGCCGCGCCTGCTGCTGGCCCGCTCCTACTACCACTCCGCCCGGCTGGGAAAGGCCGAGGAGGAGCTGCGGGCCGTCCTGGAGCTCGACCCGGTGGAGAGTTACGCGCGCCTGATGCTGGGCCGGACGCTGGAGCGCCAGGGGCGAAGCGCCGACGCCGCGCCGCACCTGCGGATGGCCGCCGCTCTCACCGGCGAACCCGGCGCCACGGCCACCCCCTCCTGAGCTGCCGCCTCACGGCACCCGCCGGCCGGGCCCGCACCCTTGGGTGCGGGCCCGGTCTCCTTTACCCGCAGTGACGGGCATCGGACAATGGGTTCTCCAGGACAAAGGGGTGGGAGATGCACGGATCCAGGAGTGCCGCATTACGCCGGGCTCGGTCAGCCGCACTCATCGGGCTGGCGGTGGCGGCTTCGGCCGGCTGCTCCGGCGATGGCGGCGACGGGAGGAACGGGGAAGCGGCGGAGCCGGGCGCCCGCCCGCCGGGGGTCCACAGCTGGACCAGCACGCCGTGCGACCTCCTCACGGGCGCACCGCCCGCCGAGGGCTTCACCCTCGGCAGTGCCACCGACTCCGCCCCCTCCGACGCCCAGGAGGACATCGGTGAGAACGGTGCGCGGCCGCTCTACCGGCAGACCGGCTGCCTCGCCGACCTGAAGGCCCCGGACGGCACGTTCTGGAAGCTCAGCACCACGGCCTCGGTGTACGAGGAGACCGAGGCCGCCCGCCGTGCGTACCGCGTCAAGGAGGACCTCGACCGCGCACACGGACGCGGGCCGGAGAAGGTGCACGACAGCGCCTACGCGATACCGGCCGACGAACAGGGCCGCCCCGGCCGCACCCTCCTCCTGCGGAACGGCGACCTCGTGCTCACGGTGTCGGCGTACGCACCGCACGGGAGCACGGAGCACGACGTACAGAAAGACCTCGATCGGCTCGTCGAGAACGCGGCCCGGCGCACGGAGGACGGCCTGCGCGATGACGACGCCTCCCCCGCCGACCCCTGAACCTCACGCCGCGAGCCCCGATGCCCTCAGCGCTCAGCCCTCAGCCCCTTGAGCCCTCACGCCGCGAGCGACGCCCGATGGGCTGCCCCGGTGCTCCGGATCAGGCGTCCGGGCGGGCGTTCGCCACCCGGTCGAGCCACTCCTTCATCAGCGCCGCCTCGGCCGTACTCAGCCCCGCCCCGCGCTCCTGTCGCAGCAGGGCGCTCAACCGGGCCGCCGCCGTGGGGACTTCGGCGTCCGGCGGCACGCTCGGCGACCCGTCCGGCGTGAGCACCGTCGCGTACAGCGCGTCGCGCACCCGGCGGGACACCTCGATGTCGTCGAACGTCGCCGGGCGGGACACAAGCATCAGCGCCACCCCCACGTTGGCCGACATGATCATCTGGGCGGCCAGCTCGGGTGCGACACGTATCCGGCCCTGCGCCGCGGCCCGTTCGAGATCCCCGGTCAGAATCCGGTGGGACTCCAGCGCCGCGGCGGGCGGCGTGCGCATCGCCGGCGAATTCATCAACCGGTAGAGGTTGCGGTTGTCGAGGGCGAAGGCAACGTGGCTGTCCCACCCCCGGTGCAGGTCCTCCACGGCGTCCGACGTCTCGCCGCGCCCCCTCTTCGTCGCCAGGTACTTCTCGAAGCCATGGTCGACGACGGCCGACAGCAGGCCTTCCTTGTCACCGAAGTGGCGGTAGAGGGCCGGGGCGCCCACCTTCGCCGCCTCGCACACGGCGCGCGTGGAGATGTCGCCGTCGGGCGATTCCCTGACCAGCCCGGCGGCCACTTCCAGGATGCGTGTCCGTGTACTCGTGCTCACCGGACGGACGCTATCAAGCGGCACGGCGGCGCTCAGACGATGCCACCGTTGGCGCGCAGCACCTGGCCGTTGACCCAGCGGGCCGGGCCGGCGAGGAAGGAGACCACCTCGGCTATGTCCTGCGGAGTCCCCAGCCGCTCCAGCGGCGGCTGGGCGGCCATCCGGGCGATGGTCGCGTCGTCCTTGCCGTCGAGGAAGAGAGCGGTGGCCGTCGGCCCCGGCGCCACGGCGTTGACGGTGATGTCCCGGCCGCGCAGCTCGCGGGCGAGGATCAGGGTCATGGCCTCGACGGCGCCCTTGGTCGCGGCGTACGCGCTGTAGCCGGGCAGGGCCAGCGACAGCACCGAGCTGGAGAAGTTGATGATGGCCCCGCCCGCGCGCAGCCGCCGCGCGGCCTGTTGGTCGACGACGAAGGTGCCGCGGATATTGGTGCGGTGCATCCGGTCCAGCGTGTCGAGTTCGAGCTCGGCCAGCGGGGCGAGCGCCATGACTCCCGCCGCGTGCACCACCACGTCTATGCCGCCGAACGCCGCCTCGGCGGCATCGAAGAGTGCCGCGACCGCCACCTCGTCGGCCACGTCCGCCTGGTGCGCGAAGGCCTCGCCGCCCGCGGCGGTGATGGCGGCGACGGCGGCCTCCGCCTCGGTCCGGTTGCCCGCGTAGTTGACGACGACGGCGAAGCCGTCGGCGGCCAGCCGCTCCGCGCTCTCGCGGCCGATGCCCCGGGATCCCCCGGTGACCACGGCCACCCGTCGGGGGGTGTCACCGGTGCGGGGGGACTGCTCGGTCGATGTCGATGCGGACTGTTCGGTCATGACATGCACTCCTGGCGACAGGGGGTCGCGGCGACTCCGTGAAACCCGACATCAACAACGCTAACATGATGTGGTTAGCATCGCTACCCCAAAACGTAGCGATGCTAGTGAGCACTGCTACCCGACTTTCGTCATCCCCTCACCTGCACAGACGCAGAGACGCCTGAACCCCGCCGGATGCGTCCCGGCGGGGTTCAGTCATCTGTGTCTGTGCGTCTGTGCGTCTGTGCGTCTGTGCGTCTGTGCGTCTGTGCAGATGGTGCGTGGGCGCGGGCGCGGGCCTTCGGGACCGGCTCAGTTCACCGCACTCGCGGCACGGGGCGTCCCGGCACGGGCGGCAGGCGTCAGATGCCGTTCGGTGAGGTAGCCGAAGATCAGGCCGAAGGCGCTCCACAGCGTCGCCTGGACCGCCAGCGTCGAGAGCCGGAACTCCCACAGCAGGCCGGCCGGGAAGTCCTTGCCCACCTCGTCGAAGGACGGCAGGAAGGCGTAGGCGAGGCCGATCAGCAGGACGAAGCCGGCGGCGGCCGCGATGGTCGCGTTCCAGTTGCCCAGCCGTGGTGCGAGCCGCCTGCCGATGATGACGGCGGCGACGGCGAGCAGCACGCTGAGGGCGACCATGAGGAAGAACAGAGTGGTGCGCTTGCCGATGGTGTCGGGATTGCCGACGGCAGGCGGGTTGGCCGGGTACTTCAGGAACGGCACGACGTAGACCGTGAGCAGGGCGGCGCCCGCGATCAGCGCGGCCGTGGCCCGGGGGCCGAAGTCGCCGATGCGGCCCAGCGCGTAGCAGAACACCAGGGCGGCGATCCCGCCCACGGCGACGCCGAAGACCAAAACGCCGGTGGCGAGTCCGCCGGTGGCCTGCATGGTGCGGCTGACCAGCTCCTCACCGCCGCCGTGGTCGTGGCTGTGGGCCTCTTCGAGGGCGATGGCCGCGTCCACCTGGGACTCACCGAGGAAATAGGCGACGGCGAGCGCGAGCGCTCCCGCGATCAGGCCCGCGAGCATGCCGCGCACGAGCAGAGCTCTGACAGATATGGAGTTCACGATGGTTCCCTGATTTCTCTTGCTTCCCGTGTCCGCTGATTGCCTGGCCCCTGAGGCGCCTCGGGCGCCTCGGGAACCTCAGTGGCAGGGGAAACCGAGCAGGTGACGGCCGTCGTGGACCCACTCGTGGACGCCTTCGCCCGAGATGAGCGCGGTGGCGCCCTGTTCGGCGCCGACGAAGTACAGCAGGACGAGCATGAGAATGCCGAAGAAGACCGCCCAAGGGGCTAGGGCCTTCGCCGAGATCGGGGTGATCGCAGACGCTTCCGTTGCGGGAGCGGCGGACTGTGCCACGGCGGACCTCCTGTGGGAACACGCGTCCCTGTTGTGGTGCCTCGGACGAAGGTGCCGGGTCTGACTTCCCCGCACAGGTGCGGGTTCACAGTGGCGCGACCGTGCCGGATTCTCACCGGGCTTCCGTCACACCTTCGTCATGGTCGACGTGACCATACCGCCTGTACTCAGCCGCCGCCATGGTCCAATCTGCGGAGCCGCAGAGCACGGATCCCTTGGGACGAAAGGGCTGTGGGGCCCATGGTGAGCGAGTTAAGGCAGGGACATGACAGCACGGGTGATGTTGATCTCACCGGCGATGAACGCGGGCCTGCGGGAGGCCCGTTTCGACGGCGACGCTCCTTTGGACCGGTCCGGCCGGGAGCGCGCGCGGGCGGCGGCCGACGCGGTGCCGAGACGCGACCTCGTACTCTGCGGCCCCTCCGTGCGGTGCCGCGAGACCAGCGAGGCACTCGGCCTGGCGGCACGGGCCGAACCGGCCCTGGCCGGCTGGGACCTGGCGCGCTGGGCGGGCCGCCGTCTCGACGACGTGGCCGCCGCCGAACCCGAGCAGGTGGCCGCCTGGCTCGGCGACCCCTCGGCGGCTCCGCACGGCGGCGAGTCGCTGCGGGACCTGGTCGGGAGGGTCGGCGGATGGCTGGACTCCCTGGGCGGACCGGACGCACCCGGTGCGAGCTCCCTGGCCGTGGCCGAGGTCGCCGTCGTCCGGGCGGCGGTCGTCCACGGACTGCGGCTGCCCGCGGAGGCGTTCTGGCGGCTGGACGTCGCCCCGCTGACGCTGACCGAACTCAGCGGGCGGGCTGGCCGGTGGAACGTGGGGCTGGGCCGCCCGCTGACCGCTCCCCCGGCCGGCTGAACATCAGGACGTGCCGCTCGCCCGCCAGTCGGGCCGGACCAGCACGGCGGTGGCGACGATGCCGTCCTCGATCCGCCAACTCCCGTGAAGCGTCGTCGGCAGGGCCGGGTCCGTGAGCAGCAGACGGGCGGTGAAGGTGCCCGCGGCGGTGCGATCCACGGACCCGGTTCCCTCTCCCGCAGCAGCAGCAGCCGCCGCCGAAGGAGAAGGAGAAGAGGGAGGAGGAGAGAGGGGAGCAGGAACAGCGGGCGCATGCGTCCGCTGGAAGGTCAGCTCCGCCTGGGTGAAGTCGAGTTCGAGGCCGGTCACCGGATACCAGGCCTTGAAGACGCTCTCCTTGGCACTGAACAGGACACGGTCCCAGTGGATTTCGTCCGCGCCTTCAGGAAGAGCCGGGCCGATCCGCTCGCGCTCGGCGGGCAGCGTCACCAACTCCCGTACGCCGGTGGGGAGCGGGGCGTGCGGTTCCGCGTCGATGCCGAGCGACAGCACGTCCGTCGCACGGGCCAGCGCCGCCGCCCGGTACCCGTCGCAGTGGGTGAGACTGCCGACGATTCCCTCGGGCCACAGCGGCCTGCCCCGATAGCCGTGGAGCACGGCCACGGGCGGCAGTCCGAGTCCGGCCATCGCGCGCCGGGCGCAGGCGCGGGCCGTCGCGAAGTCGTTTCTTCGTTTGGCCACGCTCTTGGCGATCAGTGCCTCCTCCTCGGGGAAGAGGGGTGCGTCCGGGACGCTCTCGGCGCGGGTGGCCGCGCAGGAGACGTCGGCGGGCAGCAGCCGCTCGATCACGAGGAGCCTCCGGGGGTACGCCGCCGTGCGGACGGTTCGGCGCCGGTCCCGGCCGGTGGGGCGGGTGCGCCCTCGTAGGGAAGGATCTGCCGCAGCAGGCCGCGCGGGTGTCCCCTCTCGCGCCATTCCCTGGGGTAGCCGATGGAGACCTCCTCGAAGCGCACCCCGTCGTACCAGGTCGTACGGGGGATGTGGAGGTGGCCGTAGACGACGGCGGTGACGTTGAAGCGGCGGTGCCAGTCGGCGGTCAGTTCGGTGCCGCACCACTGCGCGAACTCCGGGTACCACATCACCGACGTGGGCTCCCGGACGAGCGGCCAGTGCCCGACGAGGACGAGGGGTATCTCGGGGTCGTGCTCCTCGAGCCGGCGTACGGTCGTGGCGACCCGGTCACGGCACCAGTCGTCCCGGGTCGGATAGGGGTCCGGATGGAGGAGGTACTCGTCGTTGCAGACGATGCCGGACTTGTGCGCGACGGCGAGCGACTCCTCCTTCGTGTGCGTTCCCGGGGCGCGGAAGGTGTAGTCGTACAGGAGGAAGAGCGGCGCGATCGCCACCGGTCCTTCGGGGCCCGGCCAGAGCGGGAAGGGGTCTTCCGGAGTCGTCACTCCGAGGTCCCGGCACAGCTCGACGAGGTGGTCGTAGCGGGCCTGGCCGCGCAGTTGGACCGGATCCTTCGCCACAGTCCACAACTCGTGGTTGCCGGGGGTCCAGATCACATGGGCGAAGCGTTCCGCGAGGAGTGCGAGCGCCCACCGGATGTCCTCGGGGCGCTCCGCCACATCGCCCGCGACGATCAGCCAGTCCGCGTCGGACGTCGGGTGCAGGGACTCCACGATCGGCCGGTTGTCGCTCACCGCCGCGTGCAGGTCGCTCACGGCCAGCAGGCGGCCCGTGCCCGGCTTTCGGGGCCCGTCGCCGGGGGACGGAACGGCGGCGGGAGCACCGTGCGGTGCGGAGTCGCTCGAAGGAGTCATGGGCAGCTGATTCCCGATCTGTGGGCAGTCGTCCGGCTCCGTCCGCACGGTGGGGAGCCTCTGGGTACGTAGCCTCTCACGCTCCCCGCGCGGCTCCCCCGGGGTTTCGGATGGCGGACGCGTCGCCGGAGCAGAGCTGCCTCCGGCCGGGGCGTGTCGTCAGCCGCCTTCCGCCCGGCGGGAGTTCAGCTCGTTCACCGCGCCGAGCGCGTCGCCGACCGTCGTGTAGTCGACGGCGATGAAGTTGACCGGGCTGCCACGCTCCGCCTCGCAGGCCCCGGTCCGCTCCAGGAGATGGTCGCGGGCGTTGACGCGGCCCGCGTCCAGCCGGCTGCCGCCCGCGTTCGTGATGAAGTGGTTGAGCAGGAAGAGCTGTTTCCCGGTGCCGCCCCGGTGGGGCGCGCACGTCATGTCGGAGGGGCTCCGAAAGGCGAACGGGGTCTCCATCCCGTACCGGTAGAAGTTGCGGTACCAGGGGGCCGGACCATCGGCCTTCTCGGCGAACACCACCAGTCGGCGGCCGCTGTCGATGATCTCCTCCAGGGTGGGCCACGGGGCGTCCGGGTCCGCCGACGGGGTGTGCAGAAGCTCGTCCAGGCCGGCGGCGCGGAACGCCTCCTCGGTGTCCTCGGGGCTGATGTCGTCCTGGACGATGAGTGTCACGATCTCGTTGGGGTGCGCGCGCAGCCAGTCGCCGATGTCCTCCAGGGCCGGGACCAGTTCGATGGCCCCGGCGCGGCAGACGCCGTGGCAGAGCCACAGACCTTCGCGCGGCGGGTTGGCCTTGTCGATCGCTCCGGAGATCAGCCGCCGCTGCTCCGGGGTGAACTCGGGAGCGTCGAGGCGTTCGGCGATGTCCTGCGGGCTCTCCCAGCGGTACGTGTCGAGCTGGAGGGCCCGGACGCCGGTGTTGAGCTGGGTGGTGATGTCGGGGTCCTGGAGCGGCCCGATGAAGCGGTCGGCGGTGGTGGACATGGCGTTGTGCGAGGTGAGGTAGGCGACTTCGTCGTACCGCAGTTCGCACAGCCGGCTGCTGCCCAGGCACGGGCGTGGCGCGGACGGGCCGAGGACGGGCGGCACGATCAGTACGGCGGCGAGCGCGGCACAGGCCACGCCCGCCGCCGTGCCGCGCACCATCGCCGGGGTCGGTGTCGGCACCCGGCTCGGTCGCGTCAGCAGCACCCAGCCCGCGCCGGTGAGGAGCACACCGCCGACGAGACCCGCCAGAGCGGCGCTCAGCCCGGTGGCCACCGCCTGGTTCACCGCGTTGCGCTGGAGGTCGTCGACGAGCGCGGTGACGCTCGGGGCCCAGGAGGACGGGGTGGCGAGGAACCGGCCCCCGGTGATCGGGCGGATCAGCAGCACCGCCACGGCGGTCAGGACTCCCCCGCAGGCGAGCGCCTGCCCCAGCCGCATCAGCCGCCGGGCCGGAGCGGCGGGGCCGGTGAACCAGAGCGTCGCGAGGGAGGCCAGGGCGAGGGCGATGGCAAGGACCTGGAGCAGGGTCAGGAGCCGGATGGTGTCGCGGGCCCGCTCCAGGGCCGTGAGGTCGTTCCCGGCAGCGGCCAGGGTGTCGGTGAGGTCCCACGTACCGCCCTCGATCGTGGTGCGCAGGTCGGCCGCCGCGCTGCGTGAGCCGTCGGAGAGCGCGGCAGCGGCGGTGGCGGCCAGCGCGGTCGACACGTCTCCTTCCGCCAGGGCCACCTCGATCTCGGGGCGCAGGGCCGCCCGGTCCTGCTCGGGGGCCGCCGCCAGCAGGGCGTCGGCGGCCCGGTCCGCCTGGTCCTCGGTGAGCGGGAAGGCGGGCAGCGCGGGAGCCCGGCCGTCCTTGAGCGCGTCGAGGGCCGTGCCGAGGTCGGCGGTGAACCGTTCGAAGTCCGGCTCGTCGCGGCCCTGGAGGTTGGCCACCAGATCGCCGAAGTAGATGCGTGCGAGGTCGCCGAGGTTCTCCAGCACCGGAGCGATGTCCACGGTCAGTCGCAGCTCGTCGCGGTCGCCGCGCAGATAGCCGGTCACCGCTTCGATCTGCTGGTCGGCGAGAGCGCGGACGGTGGCGGGCGGCAGCACGACCTTGATGTTCGACGTCACCAGCGCCTCGGGCACCGGCAGGTGCGCGAGCAGGTCGCGGGTGACGGGGGAGATCTCCGGGTCGACGAGCACCTCGCTGTAGAGGCGGTCGTAGGCCGACTCCTCGTCCAGGACCGCTTGGTAGAAGCCGGGCGAGGCGACCGTGGACCGGACGGTCGCGGTCAGGGCGACCGTCGTCACGCACAGGGCGGCCAGCAGGAAGGCGACCACCGGGACGACACGGCCGGAGCGGTACGGGGACGCGGGGTCCCGCTGGAGCCGGAGCGGGTTCGCGGTCGGTTGGGCGCTCACCCGCCCAGCCTATGCGGAATATCAGCTTTTATGCATGAATGATGAGATTCAGGATGCGAGGAGCCCGCTGTGCACTCCGTTCACCTGGCCGTGCTGATGACGAGTCACGACCGCCGCGCGAGGACGCTGTCCGCGTTGCGCGCCCTGGAGGTGCAGCGCGGGCTTCCCGCCGGGACGACGCTCGGCGTGCATCTGGTGGACACCGGCAGCACCGACGGTACGCCGGAGGCGGTCCGGCTGCGGCATCCGGCGGTGGAGGTCATGTCGGTGGGCGCGGACGTCCCGCGCAACCAGGCGCTGCGCATCGCGAGCCGCAACAGCCGCAGCGGCGGCGGGGGCGGCGGCCCGCTCGGCGGCGCGCCGGGCGGGCCGAGCCATCGGTGGACGCATCAGCTGTGGCTCGACGAGGGGGTCGAACTCTTCCCGGGCGCCCTGGCCACGCTGTTGCGCACGGCGGAAGCGGTCGGGCCCGACGCGGTCGTCGTCGGCGCGGTGCGGAACGCGTACGGGGACACCGTGTACTCCGGGCGACGGGGCAGGTCCCTGGCGCTCGTCGAGCCCGGTGAGCACCGGCCTGAGCGCTGCGACACGTACGACGGGCGGGTGGTCCTGGTGTCCCGCGCCGTGTACGACCTCGTCGGGGACCCCGACAAGGTCTTCCGCCACCGGATGGGCGACTACGACCACGGCTGCCGCGCACGGCGGGCCGGGGTGAGCGCGTTCGTCGCCCCGGGGCATGCCGGTGAGAGTGTGCGGGGACCGGGCGCTCCCGGCTCCCTGGAGCCGGGGATCGGCGTCCGCGAGGCGCTGCGCCGGGTGACCTCCGTACGGGAGCTGCCGCCGCGCCAGTGGTGGGTGTACTGCCTGCGGCACACCTGGCCGTGGGCGCCGTATCTGATGGTCTCCCCCTACGCGCGCACCGCGGCCCGCGCCACCCTCGGCCGGCTGCGGGGGTGACGACGGGCCGGGCGTGTCAGCCGCGCTCGGCGGCGACCCCGGCGGCGGAGCGACCGGTGGGCGGGGGCGGCACGGTGGGGTGCCCCTCGGCGGTCCTGGCGGTGCCGGCGGGTGCGGCGGCGGACGCGGAGGCTGTACGGCCCGGCGCGGCGGCGGCCGAGGGGATCGCGGCGCCGGTGGCGTGCGGGGTCGTGCGCCGGGCGGCGGCACGGGGCGGGGTCGTGCGGTGCGGTGCGTACGCCGGGATCCTCAGCAGGGCGAACACGGCGGCCGCCGTCCCGACCAGCGGCAGGAGGAGGAGCGCGGGGTGCAGCAGTTCCGCGTACACCAGCGCCCCTGCGGTCACGGGCACGCCCGCCCACAGGGCCAGGAGGATCGCCGTGCCCGGCACGGTGACGCGAACCCGGCGCAGCCGGTGCGCGATGTGGTCGTCCGTGTCGCGCAGCGGGGGGCGCCCGGCGCGGCGGCGGGAGATCAGGACGAGGGCGGTGTCGGCGAGGGCCACCGTCGCCAGGACCGGCAGCGCGGCCCACGCGGCACGGTCCGACGGGGCGGCCGCCTGGATCAGCGCACCGGAGGCGGCCAGCGTGAATCCGGTGAACTGCGCACCGGACGCGCCGAGCTGGAGGCGGGCGGGGCGCCAGTTGTGGGGCAGGAAGCCGACGAGGCCCGCCGCCAGGGTGGCCGGCAGCAGGGCGAGGGCGGGGCTGCCGTCGACGGCGGCGCAGGTGAGCAGCCCGGCGGCGGTGACCACGCCGACGGCGGCCAGGAGCCCATCGGCGTGATCGAGCAGGGCGAACGCGTTGGCGACGAGGACGATCCAGAGAACGGCCAGGACGCCCGCCACCGGTGACAGTCCGGCACAGCAGACGACGAGGACCGCGGCCGCCGTCTGCACGGCGAGGCGGAGGGCGCCCCACAGCGGCTTGAGGTCGTGGACCAGGCCGAGGGCGGCCACGGTCCCGGCCCCGGCGAGCAGCCCGGCGACGGAGCCGGCGGAGCCGTCCGCGGCCCCGAGCCACCACGCCGTTCCGGCCGCCGCGCCGACGCCGAGCACGGCCGCCGCACCACCTGTTCTGCGCAGTGTCCCGGCCCGTGGCGCACGTCCGCCCGGTTCGTCCGGGGCGTGGGGGCGGAGCGCCACGCGGCGGGCGCCCTTGGCGAGTGCGACCGTGATGAACAGCGCGGCCACACCGGAGGCGATGATCCCCAGCACGTTCACCTGCCCTGCCTTTCCTCGTTCATGACTTGCGGCGCGGGACGCCACCCGGGTGGCGTTTCTCCCCAACCTACGGGCCCATGTCCGCATTCACCCTAAATAACACGGAAAGGGCAGCTTATTGTTCGGCCGCCGGGGTTCGGGAGGCTGCCGGTCGACCGACCGGCAGCCCTCACAGCGGGTCGGCGCGGGCGGAGTTGGGAGCCGGTGGGAGCGGAGGGGCCGTCAGTCCCGGACCTGCCGTTCGGCGTTGCGCCCGGCGGCGGCAGCGTCACCCCTCGGCGCGGGCGTCCCGGCCGTCCACGAAGGTCCCGAGGATCTCGATGTCCCCGATCCGCGAGGGGTCCACGCGGTGCGGGTCGTCGCCCAGCACCACGAGGTCGGCACGCATCCCCGGCGAGAGGGCGCCCACCGTGTCCTCCCAGCGGCAGGCGTGGGCGCCGGCGACCGTGTAGGCCCGCAGCGCCTCGTCGACGGTGACGGCCTCGTCCGGACCGATGAGGCGGCCCGAGGCGGAGGCGCGTTCGACCATGAACTGGATCGCCCGCAGCGGCGCACCGTCCGTGACGGGCCGGTCCGAGCTGCCGACCAGGGCGACTCCGTGGTCCAGGAACCCCCGGCCCCGGTACATCCAGCCGGCCCGCCCCTCCCCCATCACCGTCGCGTAGTCGTCGCCGAAGAAGCGCAGGAAGCTGGGCTGGACCACCGCGCTCACGCCGAGCTCGGCGAAGCGGGGCAGCTGGTCGGGGCGGATCAGCCCGGCGTGCTCGATACGGTGACGCGCGTCCGGGCGGGGCCGCAGCTTCTGGGCCCGTTCCAGGGCGTCCAGGGCGAGGTCGGCGGCCCGGTCCCCGATGGCGTGGACGGCCAGCTGCCAGCCGGCGAGGTGGCCGTCGACGATGAGAGCCGCGAGGCGGTCGGGGTCGTCCTGGAGCCGGCCGACGTTTTCGGTCGTGCCCTCGTACGGAGAGGTGAGCGCCGCCGTACGCGCCATCATCCCGCCGTCGGTGTAGATCTTGAGCGCGCCGATCGACAGCCGGTCGTCACCGAACCCGGTGCGCAGGCCGAGGTCCAGGGCCTGGGTGAATCCGTCGTCGGCGTGCGTCGCGCGGGGGCGCAGGGTGTCCCCGGACGCCATGAGCTGGACCCGCAGGGGCAGTCGGCCACGGTCCCGGAGCAGTTGATAGGCGCCCAGCTCGACGGGGCTGTGGCCGAGCAGCCCGCCGCCGATGCCCGCCTCGGCGCAGGCCGTGATCCCCTCGTCGAGACAGGCGCGGGCGGCGAGCTCGATCGCGTCGGCCAGTTCTTCCTGGGAGTAGGGCAGCCGCAGCCGGCGGGCAGCGGTCATGGCGCTCTCGGCGAGGAATCCGTCCTCGTGCGGCGTCCCGTCCGGCAGCAGTTCCAGCACGGCGGTACTGACGACACAGGCGTGCCCGGAGTCGTGCATCAGGAAGACCTTGCGGCCGTGGCCGGCCCGGTCCAGTTCGGCGGCGGTCAGATGGCGGCCCAGGGCCCGCTGGTCGTACCCGGCGACGTCCACCCAGGCGCCGGGAGGAGCCGGCCGCCGGGCCGCCGCGTCGATGACGGCGAGGACGTCCTCGACCCGCTCGCAGGGGGCCACGCTCGGCGTACCGGCCTTCAACCCGGCCCAGGCGAGGTGGACATGGCTGTCGATGAAGCCCGGCAGCACGGTGGCGCCGCCCAGGTCGACGACCTCGCGGGCGGGCAGCGAGGTCACGGCCTCGTCCACGCCGACGACCCGCCCGCGCCAGATGCCCAGGTCATGGGCGACGGGGTGGTGCGGGTCCATCGTGAGGATGCGCGCGTTCGTCAGCCGCGTACAGAGCATGGGCAGTCCGTCCGTCGGAGGGCAGCGGGTCCTGGCCGGCCCGGGATTCCTCGGAGCCGTAGTGCTGTCGGGGCCTCACCGCCGGCGGTTCCCGCCGGGGCGTCCGCCGGAACGCGCCGCCCGTGCACGGCCGGTCTTCGGCACTCCGGCCGTCGGCGAGATTCCACGGTCACACGCCCCGTCCGGGAACTCAACTCATGGGGCGACTATGCACCGTTGTGTTCTTAGGTAAGGCTTGCTTTACTGATGCGCCGGTTGATCGCTCTTTCAAGGAGGCACCTCCATGCGGGTCGTCATGTTCGGTTACCAGACCTGGGGGCACCGCACCCTGCAAGCCCTCCTGGACTCCGAGCACGACGTGGTGACGGTGGTGACGCACCCGAGGAGCGAACACGCCTACGAGAAGATCTGGAGCGATTCGGTCGCCGACCTCGCGGAGAAGCACGGGGTCCCCGTGATCATCCGCAACCGGCCGGACGACGAGCTCTTCGAGCTTCTCCGGGAAACCTCCCCGGACATCATCGTGGCGAACAACTGGCGCACCTGGATCCCGCCGCGGATCTACAACCTGCCGCGGCACGGCACGCTGAACATCCACGACTCGCTGCTGCCCGCCTACGCGGGCTTCTCGCCGCTGATCTGGGCGCTCATCAACGGCGAGCCGGAGGTGGGCGTCACGGCCCACATGATGGACGAGGAGCTGGACGCCGGCGACATCGTCGTCCAGCGGGCGGTGGCCGTGGGACCCGCGGACACCGCCACCGACCTCTTCCACCGGACGGTCGACCTGATCGCACCGGTCACGGTCGAGGCGCTCGCCCTGATCGCCTCCGGGCAGACCGCGTTCACCCCGCAGGACCGGTCGAGGGCGAGCTTCTTCCACAAGCGCGCCGAAGAGGACATCCGCATCGACTGGAACTGGCCGGCCGAGGACCTGGAGCGCCTGGTCCGCGCCCAGTCCGCCCCGTACCCGGCCGCCTTCACCTTCCACCGGGGGCAGCGCCTGGAGGTCGTCTCGGCCGTCGTGTCCCAGGGCCGCTACGGCGGCACCCCGGGCCGCGTCTTCTACCGCGAGGGCGACGGCGTCGTGATCGTCGCCGGAGCCGACGCCCGCCGGGGCCGCAACCACGGTCTGGCGATCACCCGCGTACGGACCGAAGACGGCCGCGAGCTGCCCGCGACCGAGTACTTCACCTCGATGGGCGGCTATCTCACCGGCCGCCCCTGACGATCGGGACACCACCCATGCGTACCGCACGTGCCCGGCACTACCTCATGTGCCGGCCCACCTACTTCGACGTGGTCTACTCCATCAACCCGTGGATGGACCCGGCGAAGCCCGTCGACACTCCCCTGGCCATCGCCCAGTGGGAGCGACTGCGCGAGGTCTACCTGAGCCTCGGGCACACCGTCGACACGATCGACCCCGTCCCCGGTCTCCCCGACATGGTCTTCGCGGCCAACGGTGCGACCGTCGTCGACGGGCGGGCCCTCGTGGCCCGGTTCCGCGACGCCGAGCGCATCGCCGAGGGCCCGGCCTACCACGACTGGCTGCGCGACAACGGCTTTCCCGACCTGCGCACGGCCGCGTGCGTCAACGAAGGGGAGGGCGACTATCTCCTGGCGGGCGACTGGCTGCTGGCGGGCACCGGGTTCCGCAGCGATCCTCGGTCCCACGACGAGGCGCAGGAGTACTTCGGACGCCCGGTGATCGGGCTGACCCTCGTCGACCCCGACTACTACCACCTGGACACCGCCCTCACCGTGCTCGACGAGAAGACGATCGCCTACTACCCCGGGGCCTTCTCCCCCGGCAGCCTGGCCGTGCTGGAGCGGCTGTTCCCGGACGCCCTCCTGGCCTCCGCGGCGGACGCCTCGGTGTTCGGGCTGAACGCGACGTCGGACGGGCACAACGTGGTCCTGCCGCAGAACGCGACCGGCCTGGCGGGGCAGTTGCGCGAGCGCGGGTTCCGCCCCGTGGGCGTGGAGCTGTCGGAACTCCTCAAGGCGGGCGGCAGCGTGAAGTGCTGCACCCTGGAGCTGCGCCGGGACTCCTGAGCCGCCGGCCTCCCCGCGAAAATTCCGCGGGGAGGCCGCCGGGGCCCCGATACCGTGGGGGCATGACCTCCGAGCCGCGGACCTTCCCTCCCCGCCCCCTGCGCGCCGTCAAGGCCGCGTACGTCCGCCAGAGCGGCTGTCCGTCCTCCTTCGCCATGGCGGTGGCGGACTTCGAACCCTGGGAGGAGGGCGTGGAGTTCGAGACGGCGGACACCAGCACGGTGCCGGGCTGGCCGGACGCGGAGGTGTCCGAGCTGCACGAGGCCTTCGGCTCCGGCGTCCGCGAGGAGCTGGCGGCCCTCGACCCCGGGACGACGGTCGCCGTCGCGGTCGTCCTGCGGACCATCAAGGTGCACGAGGTGGACACCCACCCCCACGCGTTCCGCCAGGCGGGGCGGGTCGCCGTCCGCAATGCGCTGGTGCAGGCGTACGGCCCGCCGCCGAGCCCGGGTCCCGAGCGGCCCTGACGCCCCGGCCGGTGGCGACGAGGACGGTTCAACTCCGGCTGTTCTCGGGTGCCTTCACCGGGACGCAGGGGAAAGCGCCCGTGTCGACGGGGTGTTCCTCGGTCGGTGCGCACAGCTCGAAGCCGGTGGGGTCCACGGTGTCGGGCAGGCTGAATCCGAAGACCCCGATCTTCGTCTCGCCCCGCTGGAGGGGCGACCCCATGACGCTCATGTTGGTCCAGGCGAAGTTCCGCCACTCGCCGTCGGCGACCTCGGCGAGCTGGCTGCGCGGATAGGCCTCGGTGACGCAGTCGATCTCGCCCTCCTTGAGGAACGGACCTTTTCCGCAACTGCCCGAGGCCGGCGTGATGCGCAGGGTCAGACCGGTGAGGCGGGCGCTCTTGACCGCCCGGTCCGCCAGTTCACCCGTCGTCGCGACGTACACCGCGAGGAAGTGGCTCCCCGCGGCGGCCGATTCACCGGCCAGTTCGGGGGTCCACATCGCGTCGACCGGCTTCACCCGGACGCCCAGCGGCTCGCCGATGCCCGTGTGGAGCAGCTCGCCGCCGGGGAACTTCCCGAACGGGGTGTACACCGGGGCGGACACGCTCGGCGGTGGGGTTCCGCCCGGGTCGGCGGCGGGCGCTGGGTCCTCCCGGTCGCCTCCCGAGCAGCCGGCGAGGAGGGCCATCGAGCCCAGGGCGATCGCGGCCGACCAACGATGTGACATCAAGACATCTCTCCAGGACGTGAGCCGGTGTGCGGCTCACATCGTGAGGGATCCGGGGGCCCTCGCCCCAGCTGTTAAGCCACGCCTTAACAGGCCTTCCCCGGGGGGATCCGCCGGTGCCGGGCCGTGGGGGCCCCGGGTTCACAGAGGGATCGCCCCCGTCCTCAACAGGGTGCGCCCCAGCGGCGTGATGAGGTGCAGCACGGATCCGCCCCGGCGGCTGGTGGTGATGAGACCGGCGTTCCGCAGCACGGTCGCGTGCTGACTGGCGGCCGGGACCGAGACGCCGAGGCGGCGGGCCAGCTCCGTCGTCGTACAGCCCTCCGCCGTCACCCCCAGCGCGGCGGCCCGGGTGCGGCCGAGGAGCGCCTCCAGATTCCGGCCGGGAGAGCCGTCCGGCCCGGCCGTTGCGGCTCCGGTCAGCGGTTCGCCGAGGACCGGCACGGTCAGGCGCGGCGGCTGTGCGGTGTCGAGCGGGTCCCACAGCAGGCTGACGGCGAGCGGCGAGAAGACCGTGGGGGTGATGACCAGTCCCCGGCCCTGCAGGCGCACCTCCGTGCGGCGGGGGTAGGGGGCCTCCAGCACGGGCGGACGCCAGCGCACCAGCGGCGGGCAGAGCGAGCGCAACAGCAGATCGACGCCTCCGTCGAGGACCAGATGCGAGTAGCGGGAGGACAGCTCGACCAGTTCGGAGCGCCCCTTGTTCCAGTACGGCTCGACGGTCAGCCGGTGGCAGGCGCGCACCGCGTCGGCGAACTCGCGTCGCGCCCCGAGGTCTCCCCCGTACACCCGCCGGGCCCACGAGCGGTGTACGGGAGCGAAGTCGACGCCCTCGAACTCCCGTCGTAGCCGGGCCGCGGGGGCGGACATCCAGTTGTCCACGGCGTGCTCCAGGGAGGGCACGTCCCCCATCAGAGCCAGCAGGTCGAGCCCCGGGCCGCGCGCCGGGAGCAGCGACGTCAACGGGCGGGTGTCCGCCCTCATCCGGCCCGCGACCTCCGACCGCCACCGCCGGAAGCAGGAGACGTCCTGGCTCTCCCGCAGCAGCTCCAGGCTGTAATAGGTCTCCGCCGCGGCTCCGATGCTCGCGGCCACCCGGGTCCGCGCGAGGTCCTGCGCCGTGAAGTGAATGCGTAGCACGGACCGCCCCCTACCGCCGCCTCAGCGCTTCTGCGCACCCCCAGCATGCCTCGGGTCCGGCGCTCCGTCCTCATCCGCACCCGCGCGACGGGCGGCCGGGGCGGCCGACGCGGCCGAGGAGGTCCCCGCGGGTCGCGGTCCGGCTGGGCGCTGGCCGAGCACGACCGCCACGAGGATGACGGCCATGCCGACGGACTGGAGCGCCGACAGTGTCTCGTTCTTGACGAGATAGCCGAGCAGGGTCGCCACGACCGGGCTGCCGAGTGCGAGGAAGGAGACCGCGACGGCGGGCAGACGCTCGATGCCTCGGAACCACACGATGTAGCTCAGGACCGCGCCGAGCGTGATGAGGTAGGCGAACCCGAGGACGTTGGATCCGGTGAGACCGTGGGGCAGGTCCTCCAGCGACAGCCAGAACGGCAGCAGGACCAGTCCGCCCGCCGTGAGTTGCCATCCGGTGAACGTCAGCAGCCCGACCCCCTCCGGCCGCCCCCACCGTTTGGTCAACGTGATGCCCAGAGCCATGCACAGCGCACCGCCGACCGCGGCGAGGACGCCCAGGGCGTCGAGCGACTCCGTGCCCCTGAAGACGAGCAGCGCCACACCCCCGGCGCCCATGGCACAGGCCAGGGCGTGGAGGGCCCTGATCCTGTCACCGAGGAAGAGCGCAGCGAGGATCACGACGAACACGGGCTGGGCCGACATGATCATCGCGGCGATGCCGCCCGGCAGTCGGTAGGCCGCGAAGAAGAGCAGGAAGTTGAAGGCGCCGATGTTCAGGACGCCCAGGACCGGTGCGCGCCACCACCAGACGCCGGCCGGCAGCCTCCGGCCGAGGGCCAGCAGCACCAGACCGCCGGGCAGGGCCCGCAGGGTGGTCGCCAGGAGCGGCCGGTCCGGTGGCAACAGCTCGGTGGCCACCAGGTAGGTGCTGCCCCAGACCGCCGGAGCGAGACCGGTCAGGGCCGCCGTGCGCACATGCTCTGGGCTCGTCATCTCGCCTCGAGTTCCGGGAGGGGAAAAGCACGGAGGCTTCCTCCGCGTTGTGGTCGTCACCAGTCTCGGGCCGAGGTGATCGATGAGTCCAACACATGCTTGTCACGCGATGGATCTCGTATCACGATGGATCGATGGAGCTCCAGCAGATGCGGTACGTGATCGCCGTGGCCGAGACGAACAACTTCACGAGGGCAGCCCAGCGTTGTCTGGTGGTCCAGTCCGCGCTCAGCCACCAGATCGCGCGTCTGGAGAAGGAGTTGGGGGCGAGGCTCTTCGAACGCACCAGCCGGCGGGTCCGGTTGACCCCGGCGGGCGCGGCCTTCCTGCCCGCCGCGCGCCAGTGCGTCGAGGCGGCGGAGCGGGCCGCCGCCGAAGTCGCGGCGGCCGTAGGGGAGGTGCGCGGACGCCTCCGGGTGGGCCTGATCCCCACCGTCGCCGCCGTCGACCTCCCCACCGTCCTCAAGGACTTCCACCGGCGCCATCCCAAGGCCCGGGTCAGCCTGACGGTCGGAGCCAGCGAAGATCTCGTCGAGCAGGTCCGGCAGGGCGGGATCGAGGTGGCCTTTCTCGGTGTCCCGGTCACGGCCCGGCCTCGGGGCGTCATGGCCCGGGAGCTGGCCAGGGAGCGGCTGGTCGCCGTGGTCTCCCCGGCCCACCCGCTCGCCGGCGCGTCCTCGGTCGACCTCCGCCGACTGTCGGGCGAGGTGTTCGTGGACCTCCCGGCGAAGACCGCCGGGAGAGCCCAGTCCGATCTCGCCTTCGCCGCCGCCGGCCTCACCCGCGAGGTCGCCTTCGAGGTGACCAACGCGGACTACCTGGCCCGCCTGGTCGGCGCGGGCCTGGGCGTGGCCCTGCTCCCGCCCACGTATGTCGCGGGGCTGGCCGGGGTGACGACGATCGAGATCACGGACGCGCCGGCCCGCGTCGAGTACGTCATCTGGGGCCGGGAGAGCCGCACCGCGGCGGCCACGGCGTTCCTGGAGCTCCTGGGCATCGGGGAAGAGTGAACGCGGGGCGCGTCGCGCATCCCGCTCAGGCTGCGGTATCCGGCGCGATCTCCTCGATCAGGTCCTCGACCAGGGTCCTGATCGCGTCGCGGATCGGGCGGACGGCGGCCACGCCCTGACCGGCGGGGTCCTCCAGCCGCCAGTCGAGGTAACGCTTGCCGGGGAAGACGGGGCAGGTGTCGCCGCAGCCCATCGTGACGCAGACGTCGGACTCGCGGACCGCCTCGACGTCGAGGATCTTCGGCGTCGCGGCGGAGATGTCGATGCCGACCTCGGCCATCGCCTCGACGGCGGCCGGGTTGACGGCGTCGCCGGGGTTCGAGCCCGCGGAGCGGACCTCGACGCGGTCCCCTGCCAGGTGGGCCAGCCAGGCGGCGGCCATCTGGGAACGGCCGGCGTTGTGGACGCACACGAACAGGACGGACGGCTTGCCGGAAGGTTCGGCCATGTCGATGGATCTCTCTCGTCGCACGACGGCCGTCGGCCGCCAGTGACTTCAGCCCCCGCTGGTATCAGCGAGCGGTGATGTGAGAATATCAGCGCATGCTGACTTCAGTCGATCCTGATGTGATCCGGGCGCTGGGTGATCCGCTCCGCCTCCGGATCGTGACCCTGCTGGCCCGCGAGACGCTCTGCACGACCCATCTGGTCGAGGAGACCGGAGCCAGGCAGACCAACCTGTCCAACCATCTGAAGGTGTTGCGCGAGGCCGGGCTGGTGGAGACCGAGCCGTGCGGCCGGTTCACCTACTACAAGCTGCGTCACGACGTTCTGGCCGGACTCTCCGAGCAGTTCGCCGCGCTGGCGGAGTCCGCCCGTACCTCCGGCGGGAACAAGAGGACCTGTCCGTGACGCCCACCGAACCCACCACCGCCTCCGCCGCCGCCCAGGACGCCGGCCCGGAGACCGGGGACGACTCGATCGTCGGGAAGCTCTCCACCCTCGACCGCTACCTCGCGGTGTGGATCCTCCTCGCGATGGCCGTCGGGCTGGGCCTGGGACGCCTCGTCCCCGGCCTGAACGACGCGCTCGCGAAGATCGAGATCGGCGGGATCTCCCTGCCGATCGCGCTCGGTCTGCTGGTCATGATGTACCCGGTACTGGCGAAGGTCCGCTACGACCGGCTCGACCGCGTGACCGGCGACCGCAGGCTGCTGGTCTCCTCGCTGGTCGTCAACTGGATCGTCGGCCCGGCGGTGATGTTCGCCCTGGCCTGGATCTTCCTGCCGGACCTGCCCGAGTACCGCACGGGCCTGATCATCGTGGGCCTGGCCCGCTGCATCGCCATGGTCATCATCTGGAACGACCTCGCCTGCGGCGACCGCGAAGCCGCCGCCGTCCTCGTCGCCCTCAACTCGGTGTTCCAGGTCTTCGCGTTCGGCCTGCTGGGCTGGTTCTACCTCGACCTGCTGCCGCGCCTGCTGAACCTCGGCGACGGCCAGGGCCTGGACGTGTCCGTGTGGCACATCGCCCTGAACGTCGTCATCTTCCTCGGCGTCCCGCTGCTGGCCGGCTTCCTCACCCGCCGCATCGGCGAGCGGACGATGGGCCGCAGCGGCTACGAGGCGAAGTTCCTGCCGCGGATCGGCCCCTGGGCGCTGTACGGGCTGCTGTTCACGATCGTCGTCCTCTTCGCCCTCCAGGGAAGGACGATCACCTCGCAGCCGCTGGACGTCGCACGGATCGCCCTGCCGCTTCTCGTCTACTTCGCGATCATGTTCTTCGGGACGTTCCTCCTCGGCAAGAGCCTCGGCCTCGCATACGACCGCACCACCACCCTCGCGTTCACCGCCGCCGGCAACAACTTCGAGCTGGCCATCGCGGTCGCCATCGCGACGTTCGGCGTCACTTCAGGACAAGCACTGTCCGGCGTGGTCGGCCCGCTGATCGAGGTACCCGTGCTGATCGGGCTGGTGTACGTCGCGCTCGCCTGGCGCAGGAGGTTCGCCGCCGACACGGTGACCGGCGGGCCACCCGCCTGAGGGTCTTCGGTGCGATTCCTCCACGGTGAGCCGGGTCAGACGACGAGGGGACTGCGCCGCTCCACGAGGACGACGTCACGCCAGACTCCGCGATGACGTCCGACCCGCTCCCGCGTGCCGATGACCCGGAACCCCGCCCGCCGGTGGACCGCCAGGCTCGCCTCGTTCTCGGGGAAGACACCCGCCTGGACGGTCCAGATCCCGGCCCGCTCGGTGGACTGGATCAGCTCGCCGAGCAGGACCGAGGCCAGACCCCGGCCCCGGGCGGCGGGGTGGACGTAGACGGAGTGCTCGACCACGCCCGCGTACGCGCACCGGTCCGAGACCAGGCTCGCGGCGACCCAGCCGAGGACCACCCCGCTCGCGTCGAGCGCGACGAACCGATGGCCGGGCAGCTTCCCCGCGTCGAAGACCTCCCAGGCCGGCGGGGCGGTCTCGAACGTGGCATGGCCCTCGTCGATGCCCGCCCGATAGATCGCCAGCACCTGATCGGCGTGTTCCACGGTCATCGGCGCGACAGTCCGGCTCACCCGCACACCCCTTTCCGCCGTCCCGGCCCCGTCAGACGGCAGCGGGCAGAGCCAGCAGCTGCCCCATCGCGGCGAGCACCGACGGTTCGACCCGGTAATAGACCCAGGTGCCGCGCCGCTCGGAGGTCAGAAGTCCCGCCTCCTTGAGCTTCTTCAGATGGTGGGACACGGTGGGCTGGGAGACACCGACGTCGGAGATATCGCACACGCACGCCTCCCCGCCCCCGTGCGAGGCCACGGCGGAGAAGAGCCGCAGACGCACCGGATCGCCGAGGGCCTTGAACATCGGCGCGGCGGTCCGGGCCTCCTCGTCGGTCATCGGCCGCTCGGTCAGGGGCGGGCAGCACGGCGTGACGCCCGGCCCGTCGGCGGGATCGAGGAGCGGCAGACCCTTCGCATGCGACATATCCCTATGTTGACATACGTCGAACCAGCGAGCGAAGGCCCCTGCTTCGAATTTCATCTATGTTGACGCACATCAATACAAGTGGCATCCTCGGCAGCACCAACACATCGACAGATGTCGAATCAAGCAGGGAGTCGCCACCGTGAACCCACCCGCCCGCTCCGAACTGCCCGTCGTCGTGATCGGGGCCGGACCCGTCGGCCTCGCCGCCGCGGCCCACCTGGTCGACCGGGGCATCGAACCCCTGGTTCTGGAGGCGGGGGCCACCGCCGGCGCGGCGGTCCTCGGCTGGGCGCACGTGCGGCTGTTCTCCACCTGGAGCGAGCTCGTCGACCAGGCCGCCGAAAAGCTGCTGGCGCCCACCGGCTGGACCCACCCCGACCCGGCCGCCTATCCCTCCGGCGGGGACTGGGCCGCGCGGTACCTGCGGCCGCTCGCCCAGGCCCTGGGCGAGCGCGTACGCCTCGACTCCCGGGTCACCGGCGTCTCGCGCAGCGGCCGCGACCGGATCGTGGACGCCGACCGGGACCAGCAGCCGTTCGTCGTGCGGATCGCCAGCACCGACGGCCGCGAGGAGCAGGTCCTCGCCCGCGCCGTCATCGACGCCTCCGGCACCTGGACCACCCCGGGCCCGGCGGGCGCCTCCGGCCTGCCCGCCCTCGGCGAGAAGGCCGCCGCCGACCGGATCACCTACCGCGTCCCCGACCTCGATGACCCCGCCGTCCGCGCCCGTCACGCGGGGCGCCGTACCGCCGTCATCGGCTCCGGAGCCTCCGCCTTCACCGCACTCGCCCAGCTCGCCGGCCTCGCCAGGTCCGCCGACGGCGAGGGCACGCACGGAGTTTGGGTGGTGCGCCGGGGCATCTCCGCGACCACCTTCGGCGGCGGGAGCGCCGACCAACTGCCCGCCCGTGGCGCTCTCGGGCTCGCGGCGAAAGCCGCGGTCGACGAGGGTCACGCGGACGCGGTCACCGGCTTTCGCACCCAGGCGATCGAGCGCGCCGCCGACGGCCGCCTCGTGCTGGTCGGCGAGGACGGGAACCGCCTGGACCCGGTCGACGAAGTCATCGTGCTGACCGGCTTCCGTCCCGACCTCGGGTTCCTCGACGAGCTCCGCCTCCGCCTGGACGAGCGGCTCCAGGCCCCGACCGGGCTGGCTCCGCTGATCGACCCCAACCAGCACTCCTGCGGCACCGTCTACCCCCACGGCCACCGCGAGCTCTCCCACCCGGAGACCGGGGCCTACCTCGTCGGCATGAAGTCCTACGGCCGCGCCCCGACCTTCCTCGCCCTGACCGGCTACGAGCAGGCCCGCTCCGTCGCGGCCGCCCTCGCCGGCGACATCGAGGCCGCCGACCGCGTCGAACTCGCCCTCCCCGAAACCGGAGTCTGCGGCGGAGCCGGACTCTTCGACGACCCGGCAGCCGCTCCGGCGACCGGCGGTGAAGCCCCGGCGGACGGCTGCTGCGGCTCGTGACCGCCGACCGCGAGCGCGGGCTCCCGCGCCCCGGGGACGGAACCCCTCACACCGTCAGCAGGGGGCCTAGTCTGGGCCCATGAACGGACCGGTGGAGTTGGTGATCTTCGACTGCGACGGAGTGCTGGTGGACACCGAGCGCATCGCGCTGCGTGTTCAGCGGCGTATCGGGGTCGAGTTGGGGTGGCCGCTGACCGAGCGCGCGATCATCGAGATGTTCATGGGGCGCTCACTGACGGCGATCGGCGACGCGGTCGAGGCCCGGCTCGGCCGGAGCGCCGCGCACCGCTGGATCGAGTTGTTCGAGCGGTATCACCGCGACGCCGTCGACGCGGGACTGACTCCTGTCGACGGTCTGCCCGAGGCCCTGGACGCGTTGGCCGCGGCAGCCCTGGCGACCTGCGTCGCGTCCAGCGGCACGCACGAGAAGATGCGCCACACCCTGGGGCGTACCGGCCTCTACGAACGGTTCGCCGGCCGCATCCACAGCGCGACCGAGGTCGGCCGGGGCAAGCCGGCCCCCGATCTCTTCCTCTACGCCGCCGAGCGGATGGGCGTCGACCCTGCCGCGTGCGTGGTGGTCGAGGACAGCCGCCCCGGTGTTCTGGCGGCTCGATCCGCCGGAATGCGCTGCCTCGGGTACGGGGGAGGCGTCACCCCCGCCGAGTGGCTGACCGGGCCTGGGACCACGGTCTTCCACGACATGCGTGAACTGCCGGCTCTGCTGACCGGGCCGGGGGCGGCCCGGCCGAGCGAGGACAGGCTGCGAAGCCCTCTCTAGGCACCGGCGTCGAAGGCCCGCGCGGCGCTCGCCGGCGGGGCCACGCGGCCGGCGGCACCCCGCTCAGCTCCTGTCAGTTCCTGCGAAAGTCGGCCCGGTCCAGGAATACGAGTCGGGCCCGCTTCTCGGGAAGCTCGATCTCCGGTCCCTTCACAAAACCGGTCCGCAGGAAGCGGGCTATCGCCCGGTCGTTTCGGGAGTCCGGTTCCGCGACAATCCTCGTGCGGCTCCGGTCCTCGAGCAGATGGCCGAGGAAGAAGCCGAGCAGTGTGCCGGTGAAGCCCGGCGCGGCCGGGCCGACGGGCGGGCCGATCAGTACGTGGACGCCGAAGTCACCGGGCTGGACCTCGTAGCACTCGCCGACCGGGTCGTGCTCGGGCTCGTAGGTCTGGAACAACGCGACCGGCCGGTCGTCCAGATGGACCAGATAGGCATGATGGGTCGCCAGGGAGTCCACATATCCGTAGATGTCGCGGACCCGCTCCTGATCGGCGCCGAGCATGCCCCAGTAGCGAGCGTGCTCCTGGGTGACCCAGGAGTGGAGGACCTCGGCGTCCGCCGCCGGATCGACGACGCGCATGCGGACCGTGCCGAAGCCGTCGATCACTTCCTCATGGACCGTCACATCGCGCTTCGGGGACGCTGTTTCACCCTGCTGAACGTGCGTCATTCGCCTGCAATTCTCTCGGCCGACAGCCCGGCCCGGGGGCCGCGGTGATCTCACGGAAGACGGGCACAGGGGAACAGAAGTACCCACTTCGCATGCATGTAGGGTACCTACGGCGCCTTCCGGAGCGAATGCCACCGGGGAGAGGCGGAGAAAGAGAAAGGGACGCCACGGTGACCATCAGGGAGAGCCGGGTCGACGGAACGACGCACACAGTTGACGACCCGTCAACGTTGCTTCAGGAAATGTTGTTCACATCGATGTCGGCGAACCCCGACGAGAACCGCGCCTTCAACGTGGAGAACGTCCACACCGTCCGGGGCCCCTTGGACGTGGCGGCCCTGGCACGGGCCGTGGACCTCGTCGTCGAGCGTCACGCGTCCCTGCGCAGTGTCTTCGTCCCCGGCCCGGAGGAAGTCCGTCTCCGGGCGCTGCCCGCCCCCACCGGCGCGCTGATCCGGTACGACCGGACCGGCCCCGGTGCTCCGACGCCGGCCGAGGTGGACGCCGCCGTCCGCGCAGACGCCGAGCACCTCTTCGACCTCGCCCACGAGCGGCCCAGCCGGTTCACCCTGCACCGCACCGGTGAGGACGAGCACGTCCTGGTCATCATCGTGCACCACCTCGTCCTGGACGGTTGGTCCATGGGCGTTCTGCTCCATGACCTCGCGACGGCGTACGCAGCCGTCCGCGCGGGCCGGACGCCCTTCCCCGGCCCGCCGCCCGGCCAGCAGTCCGACTTCGCCCGGCAGCAGAGATCTCTGACAACATCCGCCGAAGCGGTGCCGCTCCTCGACTTCTGGGCGCGGCAGTTGGCCGACCTCCAGGACGGCTCCACCGTCCCCTACGACCGGCCCGCGCGTCCCTACCAGACCTTCGCCGGTGACCGGCTCGACTTCGAACTGCCTCCCGCCCTCGCCGGCAGCGTCCGTGACGTGGCGCGCGCCGAACGGGTCACCATCACCGCTGTCGCCCTGCTCGCCTATCAGTTGCTGCTCCGCGAGTACGCCGGCCAGGAGGACATCGTCGTCGGGGTCCCGACAGCGAACCGGTCCCGCCCGGGGACGCAGGACTGTGTGGGGTTCCTGACGAACACCCACTGCGTCCGGATGAGGCTGCCCGAACGCGCGGCACTGCGCGACCTGCTGCACCTGAGCGCACGGACCCTCACCGAGGCCCTGCGACACCAAGAGGTGCCGCTCATCACCGTGTACGAGGACCTGATCGCGCGGTTCGGCTCCGACAACCTGCCGCCCTACCTGTTCCGCACGCTGTTCATCTGCCACACCCACCGGGTGGGGCCGCTGACGCTCGAGGGCGCCGTCTGCGAGCGCAGGTCCTTCTCCCAACACGCGAGCAAGGCGGACATCACGCTCAACGTCTGGCCCGGCGAGTCCGGCATCCGCTGCCAGATCGAGTACAACACCGACCTGTACGACGAGGCGACGATCCACGGGGTGGCCGATCGGTACCGGGCCCTCATGTCGCGGATCGTCAACGACCTCGTCTGGTAACCGCTGTTCTCCGCCCAGGCCCGTCCTCGACGGTCCACAGCAGCTCCTTGCGGGTTCGGTGTCGCGTCTCGTCCCGTCCTCGCGACGCGGAGACACGCCGCGCCACCCCCGACAGCGCCCCGCCCGCGGCGTCCGTCCACCGACCGAGGAATGACGATGCCCACGATCAGTGACACCGCGTCCCCCGCCAGCCGGCCCGACCCCGCCGAACAGGCCATCACCGATCTGCTGACAGCTCTCGGCGTGGACCTGGACAGCGAGTCCCTCGCCGACACCCCGCGCCGGGTCGCCGCCGCCTACCGCGAGCTCCTGGAACCGCACGAGTTCACGGCGACGACCTTTCCCAACGACGACGGCTGCGACGAACTCGTCCTCGTCCGCGCCATTCCCTTCCATTCGCTGTGCGAACACCATCTGTTGCCGTTCTTCGGCGTGGCCCACGTCGGCTACGTCCCCGGCAAGCGCGTGCTCGGCCTGTCCAAACTGGCGCGCGTGGTCCAGGCGTCGGCACGCGGTCTCCAGATCCAGGAGCGCATGACCACCCGCATAGCCACCTGGCTGACCGACGAGCTGGAGCCGCTGGGCGCGGGCGCCGTGATCGAGGCCCAGCACACCTGTATGTCGATCCGGGGCATCAAGGCGATCGGCTCCTGGACCACGACGTCCGCGCTGCGGGGCGTACTGCGCGAGGACCCGCACCGCCGCGAGGAGTTCCTGCGCCGGACCGAGAGCGCGGGCGGCAACGGAATGGGCTGGCGATGAGCTCGCGGCGGCCCGCCCCGGCGGCGGAGCGCGTGGACCTGTTCGCCCTGTGCCTGGGCGCGGCGCCGGTCCCGGACGCTCCGGCCGCGGACGCACCCGCGCTCCGGGACGCCGGGGGCCTCACCCTCTCCCACGGGCAGCTCGCCGCCGCGATCACGGCACGGGCGCAGGAGTTGCGAGCCGCCGGGGCCGGACCGGGCCGGCTGGTACGGGTGGACGCGGAGCGCACGGCCGCAGCGGTCGTGGACGTCCTCGCCGTGCTCGCCGTCGGAGCCGCCTTCGTCGCCCTCCCGCCCGGCGCGGGGACCGGCCCGGGGGTCGCCGAGGCCCTCGCCGGCCGGCGCGTCCTTCCCGCCGACGCCGCGTACGTGATGTCGACGTCCGGCAGCACCGGTGCTCCCAAGGAGACCGTCGTGACCCGCGAGGGCCTGCGGCACGTCTTCGGCGGCCTGCGCGCCGCGCCGCAACTCGGTTTCCCCACCGGCCTGGTCTGGGCGCAGTTCCATCCGCTCTCGTTCGGCTACTCGATGTGCGAGATACTCGGCGCCCTCGCCTTCGGCGGCGAGATCGCCCTGGTGGCGCGGGAGACACCGCTCACCTGCGGCGGACTGCGCGCGTTCAGCGAGACGGTACGGGCCGAGGGCCGCCGTACGATGCTCTGCCTCACCCCGTCCGAGCTGTCCCTGCTCACCGCGCGGCTGCTCGAAGAGGACGCCGGGGCACCGGAGTTCGTCCTCCTGAGCGGCGAGCCCGCGCACCGGGGACAGCTCACCGAGTTCCTGGCCCTGCCGGGCGGTGGCGAGAGCGTCGTCGTGAACACCTACGCGGCCACGGAGACGGCCGGGCAGGTCACCGCCGACCGGGTCACCGCCGCCTCCGTGGCCGATGTCATGGCCGGATACGTGGGCCACCCCCTCCCGGGTACGACGGTCACCCTGTTGGCGGCCGACGGGACGCCCGTCCCGCCGCACGACCGGGTGACCACCGGCGAGGTCCACGTCCAGGGCCCCGGCGTCGCCGCCGGCTATCTCGACCCGGTGGAGACGGCGGGCCGCTTCGTGCCCGTCGGGCCGGTGGGCGCGCACGCCTTCCGCACCGGTGACCTGGGCCGCTGGGCCGGGGACGGCGGCCTGCGGATCGTGGGACGAGGTGGCAGACGCCTCAAGGTCGCGGGCCGTTGGGTGTCGCTGGACGCGGTCGAACAGGCGCTGCTGACCGGGGGGCGGGTCCGCGAAGTGTCCGCCGCCGCGGCGGAGATCCGCCTGGCGGGCCTGGCCCCGCAGGAGTGTCTCCAGGTGGTGGCCGTGCCCCGGGACCGCTCCGGGGCGACGGCCGAGCGCATCCGGGGTCAGGTCGCCGCCGCTCTCGGCATGCCCCTCACCGTCCGCCTGGTGCTCGTCGACGCGCTGCCCCGTACGGCCCACGGCAAGGTCGACGCCGGGGCGCCGGCCACTCCCCCGAACGGTGCGAGCACCCCCAGCGGTCCGGCGAACCCGGTGCGAGCCGTGTGGGAGGAGATCCTCGGCGCCGGAATCCCCCACACCGCCAACCTCTTCGAAGCGGGCGTGGACTCCCTCGGAGTCGTCACGGCCGCCGCTCGGCTGACCCAGGCGCTGGGCCGCCCCGTCACGGCGGCCTTCCTGCTCGACCACCCGCGGCTGGACCTCCAGATCGCCGCCCTCACCCCGGACGCCGACCCGCGGCGGCCCGCCCGGACAGCCCGGGGTGCCGCGGCCCGGCGGGCCGGGCTCGCCGAGCGGGGCACCCGCCGCCGGGCCGTACGGGACACCGTCTCCCCCCTTGAGCAGTCATCCACCGATCCCACCCTCGGATCCCAGGAAGAGGAGTCAACGAGTTGAACGGCAAAGGCATAGCCGTCCTCGGTTACGCGTGTCGCGTGCCGGGCGGGCGCGACGTGGCGGACCTGTGGAGCATCGTGGCCGACGGCCGTGACTGCGTCACCCGCGCGTCGACCAACGTCGGCGCCACCACCGGTGGCCGCGTCCACGCCTACGGCGTCCTGGACGACATCGCTCTGTTCGACGCCGACTTCTTCGGCTATTCCCCCCGGGAGGCAGCCGAGATCGACCCGCAGCAGCGCCTTCTGCTGGAATGCGCGGTGGAAGCCCTGGAGGCGGGCGGTGTTCGCGTCGACGGGCTGGGGCACGACATCGGTGTCTACGCCGCCACCGGGCTGAGCGGCTATCTGCTGGCCACCCACGGGCGGGCGGCGGCCGACGACAGTCTCCCCACCCTCATGGGCGGTGACGGCCACTACGCCGCGACGCGCATCGCGTACAAGCTCGGGCTGACCGGACCGGCCATGTCCGTCGGCTCCGCCTGCTCCTCCTCGCTGCTCGCCATCCACACCGCCGCGCAGGCCATCGCAGCGGGCGAGTGCGACCTGGCCCTGGCCGGCGGCATGGACGTCGAGTTCCCCCAGCCCATCAGCTACCTCTATCAGGAGGGCGGCATCATGGCGCGGGACGGCGTCTGCCGTCCCTTCGACGCCGCCGCGAGCGGCACCGTGTTCGGCTCCGGCGGGGGTCTGGTGCTGCTGGCCGACCCCGACGTCGCCGAGGAGCGGGGCTGGCCGGTCCGCGCGCTCCTGATGGGCTCCGCCGTCAACAACGACGGCTCCGAGAAGGCCTCGTTCACCGCCCCGCGCGCTTCCCGCCAGGCGGAGGCCATGGCCCAGGCCATGGAGATCGCCGAGGTCGCACCGTCCCGGGTCGGGTACGTGGAGTGCCACGGCACCGGTACGCAGCTGGGCGACCGCAGCGAACTCTCCGCGCTGACGGACGCGTTCGGCGACAGCCCGCTGCCGCCGCTCGGTTCCGCCAAGGCCAACTTCGGTCATCTGCGGGTCGGCGCCGGCGTCATCGGGTTCATCAAGGCCTGTGAGGTCGTCGCGCGCGGAGTGATCCCTCCGGTCGCCAACCTCGACCGGCCCATGGACACCCTCCGCCCCGGCGACGCCTCGCTGCCCCGTGCGGCGCAGGCGCTGGATCTGCCCGTCGCCGAACGGTTCGCGGGGGTCAGCTCCTTCGGCTTCGGCGGCACCAATGTGCACGCGGTCGTCCGCGGCCACCAGGACAAGCGGCCGGCCACCCCCTCCGCCGCGGCGGGACCCCACGTACTGCGGGTCTCCGCCGCCGACCCCGACTCCTGCCTGGCCACCGCGGGGTCGCTGGCGACCGCGTTGCGCTCCGCGCGGGCCCCCGCCGCGGCCGACCTCGCGCACACACTGCGCGAGGGCCGTGACGACCGCGCCTACCGCCTCGCCACCGTCGGGGAGGACCCCGCCGAGCTGGCCGCCGGGCTGGAGGGCACCGGTGAACACACCGTCGAGGGGTGGTGCCGGCCGGGTGCCGAGACGCTGCTGATGCTGCCCGGTCAGGGCAGCGACCTGCTGCCGACCGCTCGCGCGCTGTACGGCTGGGAGACCGGGTTCACCGCAGCTCTCGAGCGTCTGTGGGACACGGCACGATCGATCGAACCGGCGCTGCCCCCGCTGAAGTCAGCGCTCGGCGCGGCCGAGACCGGCGACCTGCCGACCGACCACGCCCTGCACACCGCGGTGCTGCTGGCCCTGACGGAACAGCTCGCCGCTCGCGGTGTGCGCGCCGACCGGATCGTCGGGTATTCGCTGGGCGAGTACGCCGCCGCTGCCGCCGCGGGCGTCATCAGCGACGAGGATGCTCTGCGCCTGGTCGTCGCCCGCGCCCGCCTGCTGCGGGACGCGGCCCCCGGCGCCATGATCGCCGTACGGCTGCCCGCCGACGGTGTCGTCGCCGTCCTGCCCGGGAGCCTGTGCTCCCCCGCCGTCACCCTGAGTGCGGACCGTACCGTCGTGTCCCTCGCCGCCGACGCCCTTCCGCAGGCCGTGGCCCTGCTCGCCGAAGCCGGTGTGCCGCACCGGGTGCTCGGCCCGGCGCTGCCCTATCACTCCCCCCTGCTGGCCGAGGTCGCCGCGGCGTTCGCGCCGGTCGCCGATGCCGTCCCCGTCGGAACGGGATCGGCCCGCCTCGTCACCACCGCCGTCGGCCGCCCCGGCCTGGCCGCCGGATACTGGTCCGCCCACCTCGCCGGGCCGCTGGACCTGACACCGGCCGCCGGGGCCGTCGCCGAGGCGGCCGCCGGCCGGGGCTGCGTCATCGTCGATCTCAGCCCGGACGGGTTCCTCACCCGCGCCGTGGAGGATCCGGCCGCCGGCGCCGCGGTGCGCCCCCTGCGCGCCGACAAGGACCCGCGCGTCGCGTGGTTCCACGGTCTCGCCGCCCTCTGGGTCGCGGGAATCCCCGCCGACACCGCACCGGCGGGCGACCCCGGCCCCGTACGGACGATCGAGCTGCCCACCCGCGTGTTCAGCCGCGAACAGCATTTGAAGGAGCCCGCTCCGGCCGCCGGGAACGACGACTCCTCCCGGGCCAGGGGCACCGTCCGCCGCGAGAAGTCCCTGGATCGCTGGGCCTATTACCCCAGCTGGCGGTTCCGCCGCCGCGGGCCGGGTACGCACGACGCCGCCGGCGAAAGGTGGCTGGTCCTGGCGGAGAACGACGGCGAGAGCGCACGGGTCGTCGACACCCTGCGAGCCCGGGGCGTCGACTGTGTCCAGCTGGTTCCGGAGGGGTCCGGTCCCGACCGGAGCGGCGACGGCGTCGTCGTCGTGCGCCCGGGGGACGAAGCGTCCGTGAAGGCGGCGATCCGGGGCCTCGGCCTGGACCGGCGGCCGGTGGACCGGGTCGTGCACCTGTGGTGCACCGGGCAGCTCGCCGACGGCGGGACGCTGGACGCCAGGCTGGCCGTCCTCGACACCGAGTACGACCGCGGTTTCTACACCCTGCTGTACGCCGTTCAGGAGATCGGCCTGCTCCAGGGCTCGCGCCACGTGCGGATGGACATCGCCGCCCGCGGCATGCATCCCGTCAGCACGGACGCCGCCGACGTCGTACCGGACCGGGCCCTGCTCGCCGGTCCCGGGCTGGTCGTCCCGCAGGACTTCCCGGCGATGTCGGCCCGGACCCTGGACATCACCGGCCTCCCGGCGGACGCCTGGTCGAAGGAGCTCGTGGCGGAGCTCCTCGGCACGTCCACCGACACGACCGTCGCGCTCGCCCCCGGTGCGCGCTGGGTGCGCAGCTACGAACGGGACGAGCTGCCTCCCGTCCCCGAGGGCGAGCTCCCCCTCCGTCTGCGCGAGCGGGGCGTCTACCTCATCACCGGTGGTCTCGGTGGCATCGGCATGACGCTCGCGGAGTACCTGGTGCGTACCTGCCGGGCCCGCCTGATCCTCACGGGCATGGACGCCGTCCCGGATTCCGCCCTGTGGGAGAACGGCAACAGCGAGCCGCTCGACGATGCCGACGACGCCCTGGCCGAGCGTGTGGCCCGCATCCGCAAGCTGGTCGCGCTGGGCGGCGAGATCGTGGCCGCCCGCTGCGACGCGGCCGACCGCGACCAGACCGCCGAGCTCTTCGAGACCATCGAGAAGCGGTTCGGCCGGCTCGACGGTGTCGTCCACGCGGCCGGCGTCTTCGAGACCCAGCGGGCCTTCCGCGGCCTCGACGACACCGGGCGCGAGGACTGCGTCCGTCGCCTGCGCCCGAAGGTCGAGGGCACTCTCGTGCTCGCCGAGTTCCTGCGGGGCCGGAAGCTGGACTTCGTCCTCATGCAGTCCTCCCTCTCCTCGCACCTCGGTGGCCTCGGCTTCTACGCGTACACCGCGGGCAACGCCTTCATGGACGCCTTCGCCGAGCGTCACCGCGACGCCGACATCCCCTGGATGACGGTCAACTGGGACGGGTGGATCTTCCGTGAGCGCGACGACGACACCCTCCACCAGTCGGTGGTGTCGCCCTCCTTCGCCTCCCCGGACTTCGGTGTCGTCGCCGAGATCGCCATCCGTCCCAGTGAGGGCCAGGACTTCTACAGCCGGTTGATGAACATGGCCGAGCCGCACCAGGTCCTCATCTCCACCGCCGACTTCGAGCGCCGTATCGACCAGTGGGTACGCACGGCCGCCGAGCGGCAGGCGCCGGCCGTCACCGGCGATGAGCACAGCGCCTCCGCCGATACCGACACCGATGTCGAGACCGGCATCGCAGAGATATGGACAGACGTGCTGGGCGTCGGCGATCTCACCGACAGCAGTGACTTCTTCGCCCTCGGCGGCGACTCCCTGCTCGGCGTCACCGTCGCGCACCGGCTCAGCCTGCGGTTCGACGTCGTCCTGTCGGTGATCACCATGTTCGACAACCCCACCATCGCCCGGACCGCGGCGGAGATCCGCCGGCTGCGCGGCCGGGCAGCCGCTGGAGGAGCCAAGTGACCACCCACACCCACGACCAGGCCCCGGCCGCCTGCGCCCACGGGGCCGACGAGACCGCCGCCACCCGTGCGCCCGCGCCCGGCGGGCATCCGGCCGCCGCGTTCACCGTCACCAAGCTCTTCGACGACCTTCCCTGCTGCCACCGTTCGTGGGCGCATGACGGCAAGTGCCGTTTCCTGCACGGCTACGAGCGGTCCTTCGAGGTCGAGTTCGCCTGTGTCGAGCTCGACCCGGTCACCGGGTTCGTCGTCGACTTCAGTGCCCTGAAGAATGTCAGGGCCCTGCTGAACCGGCAGTTCGACCACACCACCCTGGTCGCCGGGAACGATCCGGAACGGCCTCTCTTCGAGGAGCTCGCCGCCCGCGGGGTCATCGACCTGCGGATCATGGAACACACCGGAATGGAGGGGGCCGCCGCCTGGGTCATGGACGAGGCCGGACGCCTGGTCCACGAGGCCACCGACGGGCGGGTGTGGATCCGCCGCGTCGAGGCCCGCGAGTGCCGCAAGAACTCCGTCACCCTCAGCGCCGTCCCGGGAGACTCTCCGCGGTGAGCGACGTCGCCCCGCGCACGGGCGCGGCCCCCGCGGCCGCGTCCGTGCGTCCCGTGCTCCCCGGTGCCCGCGGCGCCGGGGAGCGCCTCATCCTGGTGCCCGGACTGGGACAGAACCTGGCCCACTGGGGGCCGTTCGCCCGCTGGCTCGCCGCACGGAACCTGACCCTGCTCGCCGCCGACCCCGCTGCCCTCGCCGCCGGCAGCGTCGCCCCCCGGGGCTCGTACGCGCGTGTGCGGGAGATGGCCGGCTCCCTGGCGGCGGCCTGCCGTGAGCACGGCGCGACGGGCATCCTGGGGCACTCCGCGGGGGCCCCGGCGGCTCTTCTCGCCGCCTCCTCGGCCAGTTTCGCCACCGTCACCCTGATGGAGCCGGTGCCGACGCACTTCGGGCTCCGCGCCGAGCCCGCGGCCCCGGGCCCGCGTTCCCCCGGCTCCGGCAGCCCGGAGGCCTCCCGGCTCGTCGCGCTGCCGGACGAGGAACCGGGTGACTCCCTGCGGCGGCTGCACCCGCTCGCCGCCGAGAGCACCCTGCGCGCCATCACCGCGGCCCTCGCGGCTCAGCCGCCCTCCCCCGTGCCCCCGCCGCTCCCCGCGTCGGAGCGGCCCCTTCTCGCGGACCGGGCGGAGCGGACCGCAGCCGCTCTCGCCGCCTGTCCGGGTGGGGTGCTCATCCTGCGCGGGGCGCACTCCGCCCTTCTCTCCCAGGCGGATGCCGAGACGCTCACCACCCGCGCGGCCCACGGGACCCTGCGGGTGGTGGCCCGCGCCGGGCACTCCCCGCACATCGACGCACCCCGGGCGACCGTCGCCGCCCTGCTGGAGGACGGGTCGTGACGACCGTGACCACCAAGGCCTCGGCGCTCGGGAGCCGTGACTTCCGGCTGCTCCTCGCCGGCCAGAGTCTGTCCATGGTCACCTACGGGGCCTACCTGGCCGTTCTGTCGTGGTACGCCTACCGGCTCACCGGCTCGCCCGGCGCCGCCGGGATCGTCCTGGGAGCCGCCGCCGTCTCGGAGGTGGCCACGCTGCTCCTCGGCGGTGCGCTGGCCGACCGCTGGGACCGTCGCGCCATGATGATCCTGGCCGACACCGGGCGTCTGGTGGCCGTGGGGGCGCTGGCGGTCCTCACCGCCACCGGCCGCACCGACCTGGTCGTCCTGACCGTGTGCGCCTCGCTCGTCAGTCTCTTCGACGGCCTCTTCTATCCCGCTTTCGGCGGGATGGTCCCGGCCACGGTGCCCGCCGAGCTGATCGGCTCCGCCAACGCCGCTCTCGGTTTCGTGCGGTCCGTCAGCGCCATCGCCGGACCTGCACTGGGCGGCGTCGTGTACGCGACGGCGGGCATGGCGACCGTGCTCGGCCTGGCCGCCGCGGCCTTCTTCGTCGCCCTCTGCACCGCCATCGCGCTCCGCCCGCCGCCGCGTCCGGTCCTGGCGGTCCCCTCCCGCCCGCTGCGGGACATCGCCGAGGGCGCCCGGTACGTCGTGTCCGTACCGCTGCTCGTGTCCATACCCGTCGCCGCGGTGGCGCTGCTGCTCTCCGAGGGCCCGACCCAGACGCTGCTGCCGCGCCTGGTCGAGGAGAACTTCACGGGCGGAGCCGGCACCCTCTCCCTGCTCACCACCGCCTACGGTGTGGGGGCCGCGGCCGGAGCGCTGCTCTACGCGCGCCTCATGCCCGAACGCCGACGAGCGGTGATCGTGTACGCGTCGTGGACCACGGCCCATGTCCTGTGCGCCGCCATGGTCCTGACGACCTGGCTGCCCGGCGCGGTCGCCCTCGCGGCCACGCGCGGGTTGTGCGGCGGGTTCGGGTTCGCCGTCTGGGAGACGCTGCTGATGCGGGTCGTGGCACCGGGCATACTCTCGCGCGTCTATTCGGTCAACCTCTTCGGCACCAAAGCGCTCATGCCGATCGGATTCGCCATCGGCGGCTGGCTCGGCGCCCACGCACCCACCGCCGCGGTGATCGCCTGCGGCCAGCTCGCGGGAGCGACACTGATGGCCTCGCTGCTCTTCGTCCGCCGCATCCGCGCGGTCCACTGAACACCCACCCTCACGGAAGGCACCACGCATGAAGATCGTCATCCTCGGCACGGGCGCGGTCTGCCAGGTCCTCGCCCCGGCCTTCCTCGGCCTGGGGCACCAGGTGGTCGTCGGCACACGCGACCCCGGGGCGACCCGGGAGGGCAACCCGGGCTTCCGCCTCCTCGCCGCCCGCCATCCCGCACTGGAACTGGTCGGCTTCCCGGACGCCGTCGCCCTGGCCGACCGGACGGGCCTGGTCCTCAACGCGATCTCCGGACCGGCGTGCGTCGACACGCTCGCCCCGCTCGCCGACGGGCTGGCCGGACACGTGGTCGTGGACGTGTCCAGCCCGTACGACTGGTCCAGCGAGGACGCCGTCCTGGACCCGGTCAACACGGACAGCCTCGGCGAGGCGATCCAGCGCGCGCTGCCGGGCGCGCTGGTGGTCAAGACCCTCAACACGCTGGCCGCGCAGGTGATGGCCGACCCGGACGCGGCGGGGCCGGACCACACGGTGTTCGTCAGCGGGGACGACCGCGCGGCCAAGGCCCGGGTGGATGACCTTTTGCGTTCGCTGGGCTGGCGGGACGTCGTCGACCTCGGGGGCATCCGCACGGCCCGCGCCACCGAGATGTTGCTGCGGATGTGGATCGACGCCTCTCAGGCGCTCGGCACCCATGCCTTCGGGTTCAAGCTCGTCCGCTGACGCCCTCGGCCCACCGGTCGCCCCGCGATCAGGGCTCCTCGGTGAGCGCGTCCCACTCCGTGGCGACCGGCACCAGTTCGCCCCGCAGCCACAGCGGGAGCTGGTCGTGGCGGTGGGGGGACGCGGGGTGGCCGGCGGCCCCGAGCGGGGTGATCCACGCGCTGTCCGCCCGGCAGGACAGGTCCCAGACGTAGCGGGCGGCCGAAGCGCGGGCGCTCAGATCGGTCGAACCCGGCAGGCTCGATGAGGACATCACACAGTCGTGGTCGCCGTGGACCGGCGGCCGATCGGCGCCCTCCTCCGGCAGGGCCTCCCACACCACCAGGCGGTGGGTCTCCCCCCAGGTCGCCGGCGCGCCTGCGGCCGCCACCTCCTCCAACGCGTCCCGGGCGTGCACGGCCACGTCCACGTCGGGGAGGGCGCCGGGGGCCGTCAGGTGTTCCAGCGCGTGGCCGATTCGGGTGAGAGGGCTGAGCCAGGGCACGAAGACACCGGGGTCGTCGGGGCGCACCCCGAGGCCGGACAGGGCAGCGTCGTTCGTCAGGCGTCGGGCGAGGGCGCCGCGCCAGGCGGCGAACACGGCGGCTCCCCGCGAACCGGCGTCCATGTGCCGGTCCCAGAGGCGGAGTTCCTCGCGCAGCGCCGCTGCCGGGGAGGACAGGTCCGTCCGAGGGGTGATCAGGCGGTCCAGGAGCAGGGAGGCGGTCGGTAGCAGGGTGTCGGTGTGGACGACGGGCAGGTCCGCCGCGGACCACCGGGGGCGGGAGTCGAGCAGGGCGGCGATCCTGCGGGCGCGGTGCGGTGCGGCGAACTCGACGCCCAGAGGAGAGGCCAGCGACCGCTCGTTGGCCATGACCGCCCGGCCGTGCACGTCGGCCCGGGGCAGCGGTTCCCAGCCGCCCGACCAGGCGACGGCGGGGTCCCAGGCGTCCACGACGCCCCGCCGGTTGGCGTCGTCGCGCACCGGGACGGCCCCCGCGACCCGGTGCAGCAGACCGCCCGCGGTGTCGGCGGCCATCACCACGTTGACCGGCTCCACCCAAGCGTCCACGGCCCGGTCGACGTCTTCGACGGTCCGGGCCCGCAGGAGCGCCGGCAGGGCGTCGAAGCCGAGGGTTCCCAGGACGCGGGCGGGCCAGCGCAGACTGACCGCGCTCCAGCGGCCCGTCGCCCCCGGGTCCAGGTCGTCGGGAAGCACGTCGTCGCACGGCGGGCCGCCGATCACGACCGGGCCGCGCGCGGTCTCCACCGTCTCCACCGTCACGGGCTCCTGGCCCACGACCTCGACGGTCTCGGCCCGCACGTCCGTGGGCTCCCAGCCGCCGGGCCCCCAGGACTCCACTCCGGGACGGTCCTTCGCGGGGACACGTCTCAGTCGCTCGCGGTAGAGGTCCTGGTAGTCGGCCATGGCGTTGGTGATGGCCCAGGCGACGCCCCCGGTGTGACCGAAGTGCGCGATGCCCGGCACCCCGGGGACGGCGAATCCCACCACGTCGAACTCCGGGCACGCCAAGCGCACTTGCTGGTAGACGCCGGGCGCCTCGATGAAGCGGTGCGGGTCGCCGGCCAGCAACGGCTTTCCCGAGACGGTGCGTTCGCCGCTGAGCAGCCATCCGTTGCTGCCGGCGGTGACCGGTCCGTCGGTGGCGAAGTGCGCGAGGGCGTCCGGGCCCAGGGCCGATGCGACGCGGTCACGCCAGAGCTTGGCGGGGAATCCGGCGAACAGCAGATGGTGGGAGAGCCAGATCGCCAGCGGCGCCCATGGCTCCCACTGCCCCGGAGAGATCCCCGCCTCGGCGAACTCCGGTGCCGCGTCGGCGGCTTGGGCCAGAGCGGAGTTGACGCCTTCGGTGTAGGCGCACATCCATGCGGACGTCTCCGGGGAGAGGTCGGTGAAGCACCGGCGGGCGGTGTCCTCCAGCCGGACGCGCCGGGCGAGGAGGTCCCAGGCCAGGTGATCCGGTCCGAGGAAGGCCGCGGATGAACCGAGGGCGCGTCGCCGTTCGACCTCGATCTGCCAGGCCCGGTCCCGCGCCGTCATCACCCCCTGCAGTCGGCCCAGTTCGAGGAGGTCCGGCGCCCACAGGTGGGGTATGCCGTGGGCGTCTCTGTGGATACGGGCGCTCAAGCCGGGCTCCTCGGGTACGACTAAGGTATGCCTTTCGGTTGATATTAACGGGCGACCAGAAAGCTGACATGATGATGAAGGGCAAGACCGTGCAGCAGTCGGCCGCCGCCTCCGCGGCAGCGGACCACGCCCGGACTCACCTGTTCAACGGACGTACGACCGAAGCCTATGCAACGTCCCTCGCCGGTGGCATCAGCGCCGTGGCCGACCGCATCTCCGCCGCCGAGCGGCCGTTTTCCGGTATCACGCCGGAACAACTTGCCCCGGAACTCGACGCGGTGGACCTCGACCGTCACCTCGGCGACTCCGCGGCCGCGATGGCCGAGCTGGAACGCATTTACCTCCGTGACGCGGTGTACTTTCATCACCCCCGCTACCTCGCCCACCTCAATTGCCCCGTGGTGATTCCCGCCCTGCTGGGCGAGGCCGTGCTCAGTGCCGTCAACTCCTCCCTGGACACCTGGGACCAGAGCGTCGGCGCGACGCTCATCGAGCGCCGCCTGGTCGACTGGACGGCCGGTCGCATCGGCTTCGACGTGGGGGCCGACGGAGTCTTCACCAGCGGGGGAACCCACTCCAATCTCCAAGCGCTGCTCCTGGCCCGGGAGGAGGCGTTGAGCCGGGCCGGCGCGTCCACCTCTCGGGCCCGTCAGGACCACATGGCGCGGATGCGTGTGATCACTTCCACCGCTGCGCACTTCAGTGTCGCCAAGGCCGCCAAGACGCTCGGCCTGCCCGTGGAGGCCGTGATCGCGGTTCCCACCGGACCGGACCGCCGACTGTGCGTCTCCGCGCTCCGCGACGAAGTCGCGCGGACGACGTCCGCGGGGCTGACGGTGATGGCCGTGGTCGCCACGGCGGGAACCACCGACTTCGGCACCATCGACCCGCTGGAGTCCGCGGCCGACGTGTGCGAGCAGCACGGCATCTGGCTCCACGTGGACGCGGCGTACGGATGCGGCCTGCTGGTCTCCCCCACCCGCCGGCACCTTCTGAACGGGGTGGAGCGGGCCGACTCGGTGACCGTCGACTACCACAAGTCCTTCTTCCAGCCGGTCAGTTGCAGCGCGCTCGTCGTCCGGGACGGGGCCACCCTGTCGCACGGCACCTACCACGCCGACTACCTCAATCCGGCCCATATGGCCGAGCGGCGTCTGCCCAACCAGGTGGACAAGTCCCTCCAGACCACCCGCCGGTTCGACGCCCTCAAGCTGTGGCTGACCCTGCGGGTCATGGGCGCCGAGGCCATGGGGATCCTCTTCGACCAGGTCGTGGACCTCGCGGACGGGGCGTACTCCCTCCTCCGTGACGACCCGCGCTTCGAGGTGACGATCCGCTCGCCCTTGTCGACGCTGGTCTTCCGCTATCGGCCTGAGGACGTGGACCCCGAAACTCCGCTCACCGACGACGCCAACCTGTACGCACGCGAGGCACTCGCCGCATCAGGTGCGGGCATGGTGGCCGCGACCAGGGTCGACGGCCGGCACCACCTCAAACTCACCCTGCTCAACCCGGAAACCACGCTGGACGACATCGCCGAGGTACTGGACCTCCTGGCGGGCCACGCGGCCGACCACCTCGCCCACACGGCCGGCAGGCCGAGCTAGGGCCTCTCGCCGGACGGGCCGGTGAGGACACGCCCCGGAGCCGGACCCGACGAACGACCGCGACGCCCTCGATGACCGCCGACGACGTCGCCCCGCCGCATCCGACGGGGACGCGCGCCCCGCGCCAGCGCCCCTGCCCCCGGCAGCCCGTAGGAGACGTCACCAGGAGTGCCGGGCCCGCCCGGATGATCCCGGAGAACCCCATCCCCAGGAATGGAGAGCCCATGCCCACTCACGACATCGGCGATGTGCACGACTTCGTCGCCGTCGGTCTCGGTCCCTACAATCTCGGACTCGCCTGTCTGACCGCGCCGGTCGAGGGACTCGACGGGGTCTTCCTGGAGGCCCGTGACCAGTTCGACTGGCATCCCGGCATGATGCTGGACTTCGCGACCCTGCAAGTCCCTTTCATGGCCGATCTGGTGTCCCTGGCCGACCCGACATCGCCGTACTCCTTCCTCAACTACCTCAAGGAGAAGGGGCGGCTCTACCCGTTCTACATCCGTGAGGCGTTCTACCCCCTGCGGACCGAGTACAACGACTACTGCCGGTGGGCCTCCGCCCAGTTGCCGTCACTCCGCTTCGGCCACCGGGTCGAGCGGGTGGACTACGACGAGACGGCGGGCGTCTACGCGGTCACCGCCACGCGTACGGCGACCGGCGAGCAGGTCCGCCACTACGGGCGGCATCTGGTGCTGGGCACCGGAACGCCTCCCTATCTGCCGACCGCCTGCCGGGATCTCGGCGGCGATCTCATCCACAATTCCGCCTACCTGCAGAACAAGGCGCTGCTCCAGAAGAAGGAGTCACTGACCGTCGTCGGATCCGGCCAGAGCGCGGCGGAGATCTATTACGATCTGCTCTCCGAGATCGACGTGCACGGATACCGGCTCAACTGGGTGACCCGCTCACCGCGGTTCTTCCCACTGGAATACACCAAACTCACTCTGGAAATGACCTCGCCGGACTATGTGGACTATTACCACGCCCTCCCCGAGGACACACGCTACCGGCTGGAGCAGGAGCAGAAGATGCTCTCGAAGGGCATCGACGCGGAGCTGATCAACAACATATTCGACCTGCTCTACCAGAAGAATGTCGGGGGTCCGGTACCCGCCAGGCTCCTCACGAACTCCGCTGTGCGCACCGCTTCGTACGACGCGACGGAGGGCCGCTTCACCCTGGGGATCCACCACACCGAACAGGACCGTGAATTCACCCTCATGACCCATGGCCTGATCCTGGCCACCGGCTACTCCTATGTGCCGCCCGCGTTCCTGGAGCCGGTCCACGACCGGTTGCTGTGGGACGGCCGCGGGCGACTGGACGTGGCCCGCAACTACAGCGTCGACGTCACCGGCCGGGGGGTGTTTCTCCAGAACGGGGCCACGCACGCGCACAGCGTCACCTCACCCGATCTCGGGATGGGCCCCTACCGCAACTCGTGGATCATCCGTGAGATCTCCGGCCGGGAGGTCTACCCGATCGAGAAGAGCATCGCCTTTCAGGAGTTCGGCGCTCCGGAGGACGTCATATCGTGACCGCATTCGACCGGCCCCCGCTGTTCTCGCATTCCACGCCTCTGGGGATCCTGGCACTCCACGAGCTCGACCCGGAGGCCGACGCCGTACTGCTGCATGCGTGGGTCACCCACCCGAAGTCCGCCTACTGGATGATGCAGGACCAGAACGTCTCCGAAGTGGCGCGCAGCTACGAGGAGATCGCGGACCACCCGTACCACGAGGCCTTCATCGGCACCCTGGACGGCGATCCCTGCTTTCTGGTCGAGCGCTACGACCCCGTCCACGTCGAACTGGCCGGCCTGTACGAGGCCCGCCCCGGCGACATCGGCATGCACTTCCTCTGCGCCCCCACGGACCGCCCCCTGCGCGGCTTCAGCCGCGCCGTCATCACGGCCGTGATGGCCCATCTGTTCGAGGACACCGGGGTCAGGCGTGTCGTGGTCGAGCCGGACATCCGCAACACGGCTGTGCACGCGCTCAACGCCGCCGTCGGCTTCTCCCCCCAGGGCCCCCTGACCAAGCCGGAGAAGGAGGCGCTCCTGAGCTTCTGCACGCGCGAGCAGTTCCAGGCAGCCACCGAAGGAGTGACCTCATGAGCAACCCCGACCGCCCCCAGCACGACCCGGTGGGGCATCTGCGTCCGGACACCTGGGCCGCCGCGAACCGGGCGCTGGTGCGCAAGGCCCTGGCCGAGTTCGCTCACGAGAGGCTGGTGCATCCCGTCCCCGTGGGCGAGGGCCGGTACACGGTCGGGTCGGACGACGGCAGCGTGGAGTACCGCTTCACCGCCCGGCGCATGGCCCTCGACCACTGGCAGATCGCGCCGGACAGCATCAGCCGCCACCGGGACGGTGCGGAGCTCCCGCCCGACGCGGTCGACCTCGTCCTCGATCTGCGCCGGTCCCTGGGTCTGAGCGACGAGGTGCTGCCGGTCTACCTGGAGGAGCTCAACTCCACGCTCGCCTCGGCCGCGTACAAACTCTCCCGTCCCCGTACGTCCGCGGCCCAGCTGACCCGGGCCGGCTTCCAGGCCATCGAGTCGGGCATGACCGAGGGACACCCCGGCTTCGTCGCCAACAACGGCCGGATCGGCTTCGACTCCGGGGATTTCCACCGCTACGCCCCTGAGGCCGGTGCACCGGTCCGTCTGGTGTGGCTCGCCGCCCACCGGGACCGGGCCACCTTCACCTCGTGCGTGGACATCGACTACGACACCCTGGTGGAGCAGGAGCTGGGGGCCGCGCAGCGCGGGCGTTTCGAGGCCGTTCTGACCGGCCTGGGCCTGGATCCCGGCCACTACTTCCTCTTCCCGGTCCACCCCTGGCAGTGGACCAGCAGGATCAGCGTCACCTTCGCGGGCGAGCTGGCCACCCGCAGGCTGGTGTATCTCGGGGAGGGCGAGGACGCCTACCTGGCGCAGCAGTCCATCCGGACCTTCTTCAACGCCGACCGCCCCGAGCGGCATTACGTCAAGACGGCCATCTCCGTACTCAACATGGGGTTCATGCGCGGTCTGTCGGCCGCCTACATGGAGGCGACGCCCGCGATCAACGATTGGCTCGCCGACCTGATCGCCGCCGATCCGGTGTTCCGCCGCACCGGACTGACGATCCTTCGCGAGCGCGCGGCCATCGGCTACCGGAGCCCTCAGTACGAGGCCGCGACCGACCGTTTCTCGCCGTACCGCAAGATGCTGGCCGCGCTCTGGCGTGAGAGCCCGGTGCCCGCCCTCGCCCCCGGCGAACGGCTCGCGACGATGGCCGCGTTGCTGCACACCGATCCCGACGGGGGCTCCTTCGCCTCAGCCCTGATCAGCTGCTCCGGGATGGACCCGAAGCAGTGGCTGCGGCGCTATCTCGATGCCTACCTCACCCCTCTGCTCCACAGCTTCTACGCCCATGACCTGGCGTTCATGCCCCATGGCGAGAACGTGATCCTGGTGCTGGACGAGGCGGGGGCGGTGGTGCGGACGGTGTTCAAGGACATCGCCGAGGAGATCGTCGTCCTGGACCCGGAGGTGGATCTGCCGCCCGCCGTGGAGCGGATCCTCGCCGACATTCCCGAGGACATGCGGCTGTTGTCGATCTTCACCGATGTCTTCGACGGCTTCCTGCGGTATCTCTCCGCGATCCTCGACGAGGCGGGGACGCTCGCGGAAGCGGACTTCTGGCGGACCGTGGCGGCCTGCATATCCGACTACCGGGACTCGGTACCGCTGCTCGCGCACCGCTTCGAGCGCTATGACCCCTTCGCCAAGACCTTCGCCCTGTCCTGCCTCAACCGGCTGCAGCTGCGCAACAACCGGCAGATGGTCGACCTGGCCGACCCCTCGGCCGCCCTGCAGCTGATCGGCGAGGTGGACAACCCGGTCGCGCCGTACGGGCGGGCCGCACCGGGAGGCCGGTTCTAGGACCGGCCGGCCAGCGACAGTTGCGGCACCGCGGTCACCGACCCGGGCAGTAGCCCGGGATCGGCCTGCAGGATCCCCACGTGCACCTCCTGGAGCTGGCGGCCCGGGTCCACACCCAGCTTCTCGGCGAGCACCTGACGGACCTTCGTGTAGGTGGCCAGCGCCTCCGCCTGTCTGCCGGACCGGTAGAGGGCGAGCATCAACTGCAGCCAGTGCGGCTCGTGCAGAGGGTTGGCGGTGGTCAGCGACCGTAGCTCCCCCACCAACTCCTGGTGGTGGCCCAGCTCGAGATCGGCGTCGATGCGGGCCTGGACGGCCTCGGACTTGAGGCTCTCCAGTTCCCTGGTCCGCTGGACCACCGTCGAGGTGGCGTTGGCGTTCGCATACGGAGCTCCCCGCCACTGGGCGAGTGCCCGGCCGAGGGAGAGGGACGCGGTGCGCGGGTTGCCCGCGGCCAGGGCCGCCTTCCCCTCCCGTATCAGGCGCTCCGCCCGTACGGCGTCGAGGTGGTCCGGGGGGATGTCCAGGACGTACCCGGACGGGCGGGTGAGGAGCCACTGTCCGTCCCGGTCGCCGAGAACCCGGCGGAGCCGCAGGACGGCGACGGCCACCGCCTTGCGGTCCGTGGCGGGCGGACTGTCGGCCCAGACCTCATGGAGTATGTCCTCGGTCGACATCGCCTCCCCCACCCGTACGGTGAGGACAGCGAGCAGTGTGCGAACGCGAATACCGCCCACCGACACTCCCGATTTCGAATTCCCCGCGAAACGGACCTCTAAGGGCCCGAGCATTCTCACTTCCGGCGGAGATTGTCGGCATTCACGCGGGATCCACTGAGACAACTCAGACATTGCCCCCTCCTCCAGGGTCACCTATATCCGGCGGGCCGGAATGCCATGACGGGTGATCATCGTTGCATTGGCGCCCATTGCGATCAAGGGACTATCGAATCTGCGGGCCCCGTTGTGCGCTATGTCACCCAAGGTGTGCGACTCGGGGATCAGTCGTGTCTCAGCCGTATTTCACCCGGGTGCACGCGAGTGACTATGCGCCCGGCGTTACCCGGCCCGGCCCGACAGAGGCTCTTTTCAGCCAGCCTCACAGGCGTCGAGCGCGAGATCGCTGACCTCACGGAGTCGTTCGATGCCGGCCCCGAACTCGGGCTGGATGTTGGACACGTACGCGAAGACCAACTCGCGTGTCGGATCGGCCCAGACGACACTGGACGTGGTTCCGGCATGCCCAAAGGTGCTCGTATCGCTCATCCTGCCCATCACCTGGGCGAGATCCCGTGGATCGGGACCCGGGCCGCCCAGCATGAATCCATGGGCCCAGCGGACCGGGCGCTTCAGGGAGGCGTCGTCCGACCCGTCATGGGAAGGATTTCTCGCCGCTGCCACGGTCTCGGGCCGCAGCACACGGACACCGTCGAGTGCCCCGCCTTCCAAAAGCATCTGATAAAAGCGGGCGAGCTGTTCTGCCGTTCCGGAGAGACCCGCGGAGGGGATGACGGCCTGACGGTACCGACGGCCGTTGCTCATCCACTGGTTGGGCCATTCCGAAGGATGAGCGGCTCGCGCCGGCACATGTCGGGACCATACGCTGTCGGGCAATCCCAGATACAAATCATTCAGCCCCAGCGGGGCGAAGAACTCGGCCGTCACGAAATCGCGGAAGGACTGTCCGGTGACGCGCTGCACGAGTTCGCCGAGGATGAATCCGTAGCTCATGAAGTGGTAGGCCGCGACCTTGCCTCCCGGCCAGCGCGGCTTGGAGTTCTCCAGGTCCCGTACCGAGCGCTCCCAGTCGCGTGCGGTGCGCATGGTACGCACGATGCCCCGGCCCACCGGCACGCCCGCGCGGTGCTGCAGGACGTGGCGGACGGTCACTTCGCCCTTGCCGTGCCGGGCGAACTCCGGCCAGTACGCGGCGACCGGGCTGTCCAGCTCGATCCGGCCCTCTTCGGCGAGCTTGTGCACGGCGAGCGCCGGGAAGGGCTTGGTCGCCGCGTACAGCAGGAAGAGGGAGTCGGCCGAGCAGCCGTAGGCGCGGTCGAGGACCACGGCGCCCCGCCGCATCACGCACAACTGCGCCGCGCCGCCCCTCGACCGCACCACCTCGGTCAGCCGCCGCAGGACCGAGGGCGCCATCCCCACGTCCTCGGGGCTCTGTTCCCGTTCGTCGATAGCATCGTTCATCGCGTCGCGTCACCCTCTGTGTGCTCGTGTCGTCCGGCTGTCGGAGTCGTGGGGCGTCGGGTCACCAGGTGACCGGCATCGTGTGCATGCCGCGGACCATCAGGCCCGCCTTCCAGGTGAGCTGCTCCTCGGGCACGGCGAGGCGCAGCCCCGGGTAGCGTCGGAACAGCGTCGTCAGGGTGATCTGCAGTTCCACGCGGGCGAGCTGGGCGCCCAGGCAGTGGTGCGGGCCCGCGCCGAATCCCAGATGCGGGTTGGGGCGCCGGCTCAGGTCCAGCTGCTCGGGGTCGGCGAAGATCTCGGGGTCGCGGTTGGCCGCGCCCATCGACGGCACCACCGTCTCCCCCGCCCTGACCGTCACCCCGCCGAGTTCGACGTCCTCGGTGGCCGTGCGCGGGAAGCCGTCGACGGTGCCGATCGGCACGAAGCGCAGCAGTTCCTCGACGGCGTCCGGGATCAGGTCGTGGTCGGCCCTGAGCCGCCGCAGGAGCTCCGGGTTGCGGAAGAGGAGGTAGAGGAAGTTGGGGATCTGGCTGGCCGACGTCTCGTACCCGGCGATGAGGATCGCCTCGGCGAGGCGAACCAGCTCGCCCTCGGTGAGCTTGTCCTCCTCGTCCCGCGCGGTCACCAGGGAGCCGATCAGGTCCTCGGTGGGCCGCACCCGGCGCTGCGCGACCAGGCCGCCCAGATAGTCGTGCATCTGCATCATGTACTCGCGCACCTGGGCGGGGGTGTGCGCGGTGGTCGTGAGCAGGGCGTCCGACCAGGCGCAGAACCGTCGGCGGTCCTCGGGCGGCACCCCGAGCAGCTCGCAGATCATCGAGACGGCGAACGGCAGCGAGAAGTCCTCGACCAGGTCCGCGGGCGGGCCCATCTCCTCCATGACGTCCAGCAGCCGGTCGGCGGTGCTCTGGATGAGGGGGCGCATGCCCTCCACGCGGCGGGGGGTGAAGACCTTGCCGACCAGGCGGCGCAGCCGTGCGTGGTCGGGGCCCTCGACGCTGAGCACCGCGTCCGGCGGCGGCTGGTGCGGGAGGAACCGTGGGGCGCCGGGGGCCACGGCGAGCGCCCGGGAGAACCGGCGGTCGGCGAAGACCTTGCGCACGTCCTCGTAGCGGGTGGCCAGCCACGCCTCGCCGCCGTACTGCAACGTGACGCGTTGCAGAGGCTGTTCGCGGCGCAGCGGATCCCAGTACGGGTCCGGCTCCAGCCGGTCGGGGGCGTGGAAGGGGTACGCGGGGGCCTCGCCCGCGGCGAAGGGGCAGCCGCGCGCCCCGTCCGCCGCGGGGGCGCTCGTGGCGCCGGGCGTCTGTCCGGCCGCGGCGTCCGTCACACGCCCGCTCACCGGGCGTCGCCCCACGTCACCGGCAGCTCGTAGACCCCGTACACGATCTGGTCGTCGCGCCACGGAATGTCCTCGGTCTTCGCCGCCATCCGCAGGCTGGGGAAGCGCTTGACCAGGCCGCGCCAGGCGCACCGCATCTCGATGCGGGCCAGCTCCATGCCGAGGCACAGGTGGATGCCGTGGCCGAAGGCGAGGTGGGGGTTGTGCTCGCGCGTGATGTCGAGGCGGTCGGGGTCGGGGAAGACCTCGGGGTCACGGTTGGCCGCCGGCAGCGAGGCGAGCAAGGTCTCGCCGGGCTTGATCGGGTGACCCGCGATCTCCATGTCCTCGGTGACGCCGCGCGGCAGGCCTTGCTGCACGATGGTCTGGTGGCGCAGCAGCTCCTCGACGGCCTGGTCGATCAGCCCGATGTCGTTGCGGAGCAGGTCCCACTGGTCGGGGTTCTCCAGCAGCGTGCCGGTGCCGATGCCCAGCATGTTCGCGGAGGTCTCGTGGCCCGCTATCAGCATGAGGACGCCGATGCCCGCGACCTCCAGGTCGGTGAGCGCCGGCTGGGCGTCGGGGTCCTGGATGAGCCGGCTGAGCAGGTCGTCGCCGGGGTTCTCGCGCTTGGCGGCGCACAGGTCGGTCATGAACCGGTTCATCCTGGCGCCGAGGACCCCGAGCTCTTCGGGGGTGGCCTCCAGGTCCTGGAGCCGCAGCACCATGTCCATGAACTCGACGCGGTCGTCGTAGCGGATGCCCATCAGCTCGCAGATGACGAGCAGCGGGATCGGCAGCGCGAACGACCGGACCAGGTCGACGGGGTTGCCGTCGCCGCCCTCGGCCTCCATGGCGTCGAGGGTGTCGGCGACGATCTGCTCGATGCGGGGTTCCAGCTTGCGGATCGCGCGCATGGTGAAGTGCTTGGTCAGCAGACGGCGGTAGCGGGTGTGGTCGGGCGGGTCCATGAAGATGAGGAAACCCGGCAGGTACTCCGCGGCGCGCATCTCGGGCGCGAGGTTGCGCCAGGGCTGCGGCGTCCTGCCGGGGTGCGAGCTGACGGCGCGGGCGGCCAGCGCGGCGCGCACATCGGCGTGCCGGGTCAACAGCCAGCCCTCGGAGTCGTCGGCGAACCGCATCCGGCTGATGGGGTCGGAGCCGCGCAGCTCCTCCAGTTCGGGCGGCGGCGAGAAGGGGCAGGTGCGCTGCCTGGGCAGGGTGGGCGGGCGCTGCTCGGTATCGGTCACGTGAACTCCTGCTCGATGGGAGCGTGTTGGTGGGGGCCTGTTCAGACCGAGGGGGCGTCCGGACCGGTCAGCGGGAGCGCCTGGTAGCTGACGTCGGTGACGTCGCGGCGGGACGGGTTGAAGCCGGCCTGGGCCTCGGCGGGGTCGAGCGGCGCCTCCTGGGTGAGGCTGAAGTCGATGAGGACCACCCGGCGGGCGATCTTCCAGACGCCGTCGCGCCGCTCGAAGCGGTCGACGTAGCGGCCTGCGAACTGCTCGACGCGCTTGACGCCGTCGGCCAGGAGGTAGTGGTACGCGGTGCAGTAGGTCTCCACGCCCGCGGTGTCGCCGTCGACCTCGATCGTGGTGCCGTGCAGGGTGTGCAGGGTGCCGGTGTAGGTGTCGCGCAGGAGCGGGACGATCTGCTTGACGAAGTCGTGCGCGTTGCCGCGGATGACGCCGCGGTCGTCGTGCGCGTCCTCGTGGTACGCGGACCTGGCGAGCTCCTCGTCGAGGCGGTCGAGACCGCGGCAGTAGCGCTGCAGAACGGTGCGGATCTCGCGCTCGGCCCACAGGATGTCGAGCTGGTTCTGGTCCATGTGCATTCCTTTGTCCGTTGTTCCGGTCTCTTGCTTGTCGCCGTGCGATCTCATGTGGTTCAGGTGAGTTCTGTCATTCCCGTGCGCGACGCGTTGACCAGGACCGCCTGGTTTCCCTGGGGGTGCTGGTTGTCGTGCATGATCTGGTGCGCCTTACCGATGTCGTCGAATCCGCCGGTCCAGGAGAGGCACGGGTCGAGCTGCCCGGTGGAGACCATATGGATGACGTCGCGGCACTGGCGGAGATTGGCGAAGTGCGAACCCTGCAGGCGTTTCTGCCGCATCCAAAGGAAACGCAGGTCGATATCGGCGTTGTAGCCGGTGGTGCCGCCGCAGATGACGACCATGCCCGCGTTGTCGCACAGGTACATGGAGGTCGGGATGGTGTCCTGGCCGCTGTGCTCCAGGACGATCCGCGGGGACCTGCGCTCGCCGAGGGCCTCCCAGAAGGCGCGGCCGAAGGCTTGTACGCCCTTGGTCCAGGCGCCCATCGCCTCGCGGTCACCGATGTCGGGCAGCCGGCCCCAGTGGTCGAAATCGAGTCGGTTGACGGTGCCCTGGGCGCCGAGTCCGCGGCAGTAGCGGGCGCGTTCCTCGTCGGAGACGACGGCGACGGGCACCCCGCCGCGGGCGCGGGCGATCTGGATGGCCATGGAGCCGAGGCCGCCCGCGCCGCCCCAGATGAGGACCGGGTCGCCGGGGCGCACGTCGTGCGGCGGCCAGCCGACCAGCTGGCGGTAGGCGGTCGCCCCGGTGAGCAGGAAGCACGCGGCTTCCTCCCAGGTCAGGCCCGGCGGCTTGGGGTGGCACTGGTACTCGTCCACGCGGGCGAACTGGGCGAAGGAGCCGAAGTTGCCCTCGTAGCCCCATACCGACTGCGAGACGGAGGTCATGGGGTCCGCGCCGAGGCGGACGTCCGGGGAGGACTCGTCCCACTGGCAGCCGGAAAGGATGACCTCGTCGCCGACAGCGACCTGGCGCACTCCTTCGCCGACCGCCCACACCACGCCGGAGCCCTCGGAGCCGCCGATGTGGAAGTCCTCGCGCTCGCCCCGCTTCTGACGCGCCGAGATCACGTCGACGGGCCGTCCGAGGGAGGCCCAGACGTTGTTGTAGTTGATGCCCGCGGCCATGACGTACACCAGGACCTGGCCCCGCCCGACCTCGGGCACGTCCACGACCTCGCTCCGGAACGCCTGGTGGGGCGGCCCGTAGCGGTCCCGGCGAATCACCGAGGCATGCATTTTCTCGGGCACGCTGCCGATCGGCGGTATGTCACCCAGTTCGTACAGAGAATTTCGCACACAGAACCCCGTCTACATACGCCCTCCGCGCCAGCTGGAGGGAATTCAAGGAAGGTACGCGCCCCAGCGCGGTCACCTTTTCGGAATACGGCGGATCGGACGGCGAGAAGAGCCGGATCCGCCAGTCGGGCTACGTTTGCACCGAAGGCGAATTGAGGAGTCCATCGTACACATCCTCACTCACTTTCTGGAACTGCTCCAGCAAATAGAAGTGCCCACCCCCAAATACCTTCAGGGAGAATTCGGACGCGGTGTGCGCCCTCCACTTCTCGACGTCGTCGACCGGCGCCATGGCGTCCTGGTCGCCCACCAGCGCGGTCACCGGGCAGGGCAGCGGCGGGCCCGGCTCGTGGTGGTAGGTGCGCACGGCGCGGTAGTCGCTGCGGATGGCCGGCGCGACCATCTCCAGGACGTCCTCGTCGTCCAGGAGACGGGGGTCGGTGCCGCCGAGGTCGCCGAGAGCGGTGACCATCGCCCGGTCGTCGAGCAGGTCGAGCGCGACGCCCACCGTGCGCGCCGGATCGCCGCGCCCGGAGACGAACAGGTGGACCAGCCGGGCGCGTTCGTCCTCGGCGAGCAGCCGTGCCGTCTCGTAGCCGAGGAGCGCGCCCATGCTGTGCCCGAACACCGCGATCGGCCGGTCGAGCCACGGCGTGAGCGCCTCGGCCAGTCCGGCGCGCAGCGCGGCGATGGAGTCGAGCAGCGGTTCGTCGCGCCGGTCCTGCCGGCCGGGGTACTGGACGGCGAGGACCTCGACCTCCGGCGCGAGGGCCTTGGAGAGCGCGAAGTAGGCGCTGGCGGATCCGCCGGCGTGCGGCAGGCACAGCAGCCGGACGGAGGGGGCGGGGGCCGGGTGGAAGCGGCGTATCCACAGCCGGTCGAGGGCGGTGCCGGGGCGCGGGGTTCCCGCGGTCGAGGTCGTCATCGCCGATCAGCCCCGACCGCCGGCGATCCCCGCCAGCCACGCGTTCACGGCGGCCGCGGTCTGCGGTGCGTAGTCGTCCATCATGCTGAAGTGGTCGCCTTCCGTGTCGAGGAGAGTGCTGTCGAACTGCCCGTCGGGTTGCCACCGTTCGCCGTCGGCGACCGTGCCGAGCGGTTCGGAGGCCCGCAGGAGCAGGGTCGGCACCCCGGGCTCCTGCGGCACCCATTCGGTGAAGAACCCGAAGTACTTGCCCATGGCCGTCAGCCGCACGTCGGTCATCGCCCCGAAGTCGTCCTCACGGTCGAGGACGCCCTGGGCGAGTTCGCGCTGCATGCGGTGGAGCGCCGGGTCGTCGAGCTGGTAGGTGTCCAGCAGCACCAGGGCCTCGGGACGCTGCCCGCTGCCGGCGAGGTGGGCGGCCATGCTGTGGGCGAACCAGCCGCCGGAGGAGTGGCCGAGGAGCACGAACGGCTTGCCGTCGCTGTGCCTGCGGATGCCCTCGGCGAGGTACTCCCGCATCACCTCGAAGTCGGCCGGGAGCAGCTCGCCCGCCGTGAAGCCGGGGGCGAGCAGGGCCGAGACGCCGCGCGTGCCGCGGAAGGCCCCGGCGAGCCGGGCGTACTGCTGCGCCCCGTACAGCGGCACGGGAGCGGGGCAGCAGATGATGCCCGCCCGGTCGGTGCCCCGGGTCAGCTCGACGGTGACGGGGTCCGCGCCGGCCTCCGCGACGCTCCGGAAGGCGGGCCTCAACCGTGAGGCCACCTTGGTGAGTTCGAGGGCGTCCTCGGGCCGGTCGAGGTCGTTCGCGTTGCGGTAGAGGGCTTCCAGGGAGTACGGCGACGGGGCCGCCGCCGCACGCGGCCCGCCGGTCCCGGCGGCGATCTCCTGGCCGAGGAACGCGGCGAGCGCGGTGGGCGTCGCGTGGTCGAAGATCAGCGCGGGCGGCAGGTCCAGAGCGCAGTCGGCTGCGAGCGCGGAGCGCAGCTCGACGCCCATCAGGGAGTCGAAACCGAGCTCCAGGAACGGGTGCCGGGGCTCGATCTCAGCGGGGTCGACGCCGCCCATCACCAGGGCGGCCCGCTCGCGTACCAGCGTCAGGAGCAGCTCGCCGCGCTCCTCCTCCCCCGCCCCGGCCAGCCGCCGGGACAGGGGCGGGACGCCCGGCTCCGGCTCGGGCGCGGCCGCCGCCGCGGGGCGCGGGGCCTGCTGCGGGGCCCCCGCTCCGGCCATGCCCTCCAGCCAGTAACGGCGCTGCTGGAACGCGTACGTGGGCAGCTCCGCGCGCACGCGGGGTGCGGGCAGCACACGCTCCCAGGCCGGGGAGGCGCCGACCGTGTGGGCCTGGGCGAGAGCCGTCACCACGGCCTCCGGCTCGGGCGTGCGGCGGCGCAGCACGGGCACGAACGACTCGGGGGCCGCGTCGGGCAGGCAGGTGCGTCCGGCGGCGGTGAGGATGCCGCCGGGGCCGATCTCCAGGAACGTGGTGGCCCCGCGCTCGCGCACCGTGTGCACGGCGTCGCGGAAGCGCACGGTGCCGCGCAGCTGCCGCACCCAGTGATCGGGCGTGCACAGTTCGTCGGCGACGACGGTGCCGGTGAGGGTGGAGACCACCGCGAGGGACGGCTGTCGGTAGGTGAGCCCGCTCGCGATCTCGGCGAACTCCTCGGTCACGGCGTCGATGTGGGGCGAGTGGAAGGCGTGGCCGACCCGCAGCCGCCTGGTCTCGCGGCGGCGTCCGGCCCAGTGGTCCGCCAGCGCGGTGACGGCACGCTCGCCACCGGACAGCACCACGGCGTCGGGGCCGTTGACCGCCGCGAGGTCCACATCGTCGTATCCACCGGGCCCGGCGGCGAGTTGGGCCCGCACCTCCTCCTCGGTGGCCTGTACGGCGATCATGGCTCCGCCCGCGGGGAGCGTCTGGACGAGCCGGCCGCGGGCCGCCACGAGGGTGCACGCGTCGGCGAGTGACCAGACCCCGGCGGCGTAGGCGGCCGAGAGCTCGCCGATGGAGTGGCCCACGACGAAGTCGGGCCGCAGGCCCCACGCGGCGAGGAGCCGCAGCAGCGCGGTCTCGATGGCAAACAGCGCGGGCTGCGTGTACGCCGTGGTGTCGAGCAGCGCGGCCTCGGGGGTGCCCTCCGGGGCGAACAGCACGTCGCGCAGAGGCCGTTCGAGGTGTCGGTCGAACTCCGCGGCCACTTCGTCGAGGGCGGCGGCGAACACCGGGCTGTATGCGGCCAGTTCACGTCCCATGCCGGGCCGCTGGCTGCCCTGCCCGGTGAACAGGAACGCCGTCCTGCCACCCGACGGCGTGCTGCGGCCGGTGACGGTGCCGGGTGCGCGGCTGCCGGACGCCAGGGCCGCCAGACCCGACAGCAGCTCCTCGCGGTCCCGGCCGACGACGGCGGCCCGGTGCTCCAGGGCGGCCCGCCCGGTGGCGAGCGGCCTGGCGATGTCGGCGGGGGTCAGCTCCGGCCGGGCGGCCAGATGGGCGGCGAGCCGCCCGGCCTGGGCGCGGACGGCCTCCTCGGTGCGGCCGGAGACGAGCCAGGGCAGCGGGCCCGTGGCGGAGAGCGGGGGCGTGGCGGGCGGCGCGGCGGCGGATGCCGGGGGCGGCTCTTCGGCGGGCGGGGCCTCCAGGATCACGTGGGCGTTCGTGCCGCTCACGCCGAAGGAGGAGACCGCCGCGCGGCGCGGCTCGCCGGTGTCCGGCCACTTCTGGGCCTCGGCGAGCAGCCGCACATCGGCGGACGCCCAGTCGACGCGCGGGGTCGGCTCGGTCAGATGCAGGGTGCGGGGTAGCACGCCGTGCCGCATGGCCATCACCATCTTGATGACGCCGCCCGCACCCGCGGCGGACTGCGTGTGCCCGAGGTTCGACTTGAGCGAGCCGAGCCACAGCGGCCTGCCCTCGGCGCGGGTCTGCCCATAGGTGGCGAGCAGCGCCTGTGCCTCGATGGGGTCGCCGAGCGGGGTGCCGGTGCCGTGCGCCTCGACCGCGTCCACCCGGTCGGCGGTCAGGCGCGCGTTGGCGAGCGCCTGCCGGATGACACGCCGCTGCGAGGGCCCGTTGGGCGCGGTCAGGCCCGCACTCGCGCCGTCCTGGTTGACCGCGCTGCCCCGGACGACGGCGTGCACCGGGTAGCCCAGACGCAGGGCGTCGGAGAGCCGGGCCAGGAGCAGCACCGCGGCGCCCTCGGACCAGCTGGTGCCGTCGGCGGTCGCCGAGAAGGACTTGCACCGGCCGTCGGGCGCGAGGCCCCGCTGGCGGCTGAACTCGATGAACGCGGTGGGCGTGGCCAGCACCGTCGCGCCGCCCGCGAGGGCCAGGGAGCACTCGCCCTGGCGCAGGGACTGCGCGGCCAGGTGCACGGCGACCAGCGACGACGAGCACGCGGTGTCGATGGACACGGCGGGCCCCTCGAAGCCGAAGGTGTAGGCGACCCGGCCGGAGAGGATGCTCGCGGAGTTGCCGGTGCCGATGAAGCCCTCGGCGACCTCGCGTGCGTCGAGCACGTTCATCAGGTAGTCGTTGCTGTTGGATCCGACGAAGACGCCGACCTCTTCGCCGCGCAGGCCGGTCACGTCGAGGCCCGCGTGCTCGAACGCCTCCCAGGAGACCTCCAGGATCTTGCGCTGCTGCGGGTCCATGGCGAGCGCCTCGCGCGGCGAAATCCCGAAGAACGCCGGGTCGAACCCGGCGGCGTCCGTGAGGAATCCGCCGTGCCGTGCGTAGGTCCTGCCCGGCTTGCCGGGCTCCGGGTCGTGGACGGCAGCCATGTCCCAGCCCCGGTCCGACGGGAACTCGGTGATGGCGTCGCGGCCCTCGTCCACGAGCTCCCACAGCGCGTCGGGCGAGGTCACGCCGCCGGGGAAGCGGCAGCCCATCCCGACGATCGCCACCGGCTCGTGGGCGGCGTCCTCGGTCTCCCGCAGCCGGCGGCGGGTGTGCTGCAGGTCGGCGGTGACGCGGCGCAGGTAGTCGCGGAGCCGGTCCTCGGTGCTCGTGCCCGCGCCGGTGCTCGTGCACGCGCCGGTGCTCGTGTCTGTGCCCGTGCCCGTGCCCGCGTCGGTGCTCGTGCCCGCGTCTGTGCCCGTCCGGTCCACGTTCTCGATGTTCTCAGTCACGGCGGAGTTCCTTCTCGATCAGCGCGAACATCTCGTCGTCGGTCGCCGTCGCCAGCCCGTTCTTGTCCTGGTCCTGGTCCTGGTCGGCGCCGCCGCCGGACCCGTTCCCGGTCCCGGCCCGGTGGCCCTCGTGGACCGCGAGCAGCCCCCTGAGCCGGTCGGTGACGCGGCTCCGCCGGTGGTCGCCGGCGGGCAGCCGCGCCAGGTCGGCCTCCAGACGGTCGAGTTGCTCGACGAGGGACAAGGCGGGCGCGGTATCCCCCTCGGTCTCGGCCAACCGCGCCAGGAGGTACAGGGCGACGGCGGCGGGAGTGGGCTGGTCGAACAGGAGCGTCGAGGGCAGCTCCCAGCCCGTGGCGTCGGCCAGCCGGTTGCGCAGCTTCACCGTCATCACGGAGTCGAAGCCGTGGTCGAGGAAGCCGCGATCCGGCTCCACCGCCTCCGCCCCGTCGTGTCCCATGACGTCGGCGGCCTCGGCGCGCACGGCCCGCAGCACGGCGTCGTACCGCTCGGCGGCGGGCAGCGCACGCCACTGCGGGAGGTACGCGGCAGAGGGTCGGGACTCCGCAGTCGCGGGCCCGGACGGAGGGGCGGGCACCACCTCGGGTGCGGCCCCGGCCCCGGCTCCGGCTCCGGCTCCGGCGGGCGCGGTCTGCCAGCCGGTGGGCCCCTGCGGCCAGTAGTGCTGCTTCTGGAAGGCGTACGTGGGCAGCCCGGCCGCGCGCGGACCGGCGCCGAGCCAAGTCCCCCATTCCACGGTCGCGCCCCGGGTGTGCAACTCCGCCAACGCAGCGAGCAGCGACGGGACTTCGGGGCGGCCGGCGTGAGTGGTGGACACCAGGACGGGTGCGGCCCTGCCGGGCTCGTCGGCAAGGCATCCGCTCGCCGCCCTGCCGAGCACGGCGTCGGGGCCGACTTCGACGAAGGCGCCGACACCGTACCGCTGAAGCCGCCGCACCTGGTCGTGGAAGCGCACCGTACGGCGGATGTGGGCGACCCAGTACCCGGGGTCGCACGCCTCCCCCGCGCCGAGGAGGTCGCCGGTGACGTCCGAGACGATCGGGATGCGCGGGGCCGCGTAGGTCAGCCGGCCCACGACGCGGCCGAACTCCTCGGCGATGGCGTCCATGTGCGGCGAGTGGAAGGCGTGACTGACCTTGAGCCGACTGGTCCGGCGGCCGCGCGCGGCCCACTGCCCGGCGATCTCCTCGACGGCGTCCGCGTCGCCGGACAGGACGACCGACGTGGGGCCGTTGAGCGCGGCGAGGTCGACCGCGTCCTCCCGGCCCGCGAGGCTCGCCCGGATCTCCTCACCGGTGGCCTGCACGGCGACCATCGCACCGCCAGCCGGGAGCGACTGCATCAACCGGCCGCGAGCGGCGACGAGTTCGGCCGCGTGCGGCACGGAGAGCACGCCCGCGACGCACGCCGCCGACAGCTCGCCGAGCGAGTGTCCGGCCAGTACGTCGGGGCGCACACCCCAGCTCTCCAAGAGGCGGAACAGCGCCACTTCGTACGCGAAGATCGCGGGCTGCGCGTAGTCCGTGCCGTCGAGCAGCCGGGCCCGCGGGTCGTCGTCCGGCGCGAACATCACGGACAGGAGCGGGGCGTCCAGGTGGGTGTCGAGTCGGCCGGCCACCTCCTCCAGCGCCTCGGCGAAGACGGGAAACGCGGCGTGCAGGTCGCGGCCCATGCCGGGACGCTGGCTGCCCTGACCGGTGAACAGGAACGCCGTCTTGCCCTTGACCGGCTTGCCGGGGGCGACGCCGGTGACGAGGTGATCCGCCTCCTCGCCCTGGCTGAGGGCGTCCAGGCCGGTGAGGAGGGTCTCGGCACGGTCCGCGAGGACCACGGCCCGATGCTCGAAAGCCGATCGGGACGAGACGAGCGCCCGCCCCAACGCGCTCACGTCAACCGCCTCCTGACCCGTCACATGGTCACGCAGACGCTGGGCCTGAGCACGCAGAGCACCCTCGGTCCGAGCCGACACCAACAACGGCACCAGCCCACCCGAAACCCCCGGCCCGGACCCCGACTCCCCCGCCTCAACCGCCTCCGGGACCTCGGGAGCCTCCTCGATGATCACGTGAGCGTTGGTCCCACTGATCCCGAACGACGACACACCCGCCCGACGCGGACGACCCTCCACCACAGGCCACACACGCGCCTCGTCCAGCAACCGCACCCCACCCGACGACCAGTCCACGAACGGCGACGGCTCACCCACATGCAACGTCCGCGGCAACCAACCATGCCGCAACGCCAGCACCATCTTGATCACCCCACCCACACCCGCAGCCGTCTGCGTATGACCAACATTCGACTTCAACGCACCCAGCCACAACGGCCGATCCACCGGACGCCCCCGGCCATACGTCGCCAACAACGCCTGCGCCTCGATCGGATCCCCCAACCGCGTCCCCGTCCCATGCGCCTCCACCACATCCACCCCACCCGCAGAAACACCCGCATTCACCAACGCCCGACGAATCACCCGCTCCTGCGCCGGACCACTCGGCGCCGTCAACCCATTACTCGCACCGTCCTGATTCACCGCACTCCCCCGCACCACCGCCAACACCTCACCCCCACGACGACGCGCATCCGACAACCGCTCAAGAACCACCACCCCCGCCCCCTCCGACCAACCCGTCCCATCCGCCCCCACACCAAACGCCCGACACCGCCCATCCGACGACAAACCACCCTGCCGACCGAACTCCACGAACATGCCGTCGGTGGCCATGACCGTGGCGGCGCCCGCGAGCGCCAGGGAGGTCTCGCCCCGGCGCAGTGAGTCCGCCGCCAGGTGGATCGCCACCAGGGCGGAGGAGCACGCCGTGTCCAGCGTCATCGACGGACCGGAGAGCCCAAGGACGTACGAGACGCGGCCGGAGGCCACGCTCACGCAGTTGCCGGACAGCTTGAAGGCGTCGACGGTCGCACCGGTCTGTTGCAGCCTGGCCAGGTACTCCTGGTAGCTGGTGCTCAGGAAGGCCCCGGTGTCGGTGCCCTTGAGGGAGAGCGGGTCGATGCCCGCCCGTTCGATCGCCTCCCAGGACGTCTCCAGAAGCAGCCGCTGCTGCGGGTCCATCGCCAGGGCCTCACGCGGCGAGATACCGAAGAAACCCGGATCGAACTCGGCCGCGTCGTGGAGGAATCCGCCCTCCGGGACGTACGACCCGTCGGCGGGGTCGACGTTCCAGCCCCGGTCGTCCGGGAACCTCCCGATGGCGTCCTCGCCGGCCACCAGCAGGTCCCACAGCCGCTCCGGGGTGTCGGCGCCGCCGGGGAAGCGGCACGCCATGCCCACGATGGCGATGGGTTCGCTGCGCAGAGCCTCCGATGCGCGCAACTTCTCCTGCGTGGACTCCAGTTCGGCGGCCATCCGCTTCACGTAGTAGCGGAGCCTCTCTTCGTCTGCCATGTCGGCCTTTCACACCCTTCACACGTGAACCGTCGGACTGCGGTACGGCGACCGGGCTACTGGATCCCGAACTTCTTGCCGATGAGGTCGAACATCTCCTCGTCGGAGGCCTCCTGGAGCGCGCCGCTCACGGCGGGGTCCTCCGGGGCCCGGGGGGCCGTCCCCCCGGCCTGCGTCCAGTCGGCGAAGAGGCGCTGGAGCCGCTCGTCGATCTCCTTGTCCCCGGCCGGGTCCACGCCGAGTTCGGCGAGCGCGGCCGCCAGCTTGTCCAGGTGGCCGAGGGCATCGGCGCGGGTGGCGGCGCCCGGGTCGGGCAGTGTGCCCGCCACCTCGGATGCCAGGCGGCCCGCGAGCTCCTGCGGCGTGGGGTGGTCGAAGACCAGGCTGACGGGCAGCGCGAGACCGAGCGCGGCGTTGAGGCGGTTACGCAGTTCGACGGCGGTCAGCGAGTCGAAGCCGAGGTCCTGGAAGGGCCGCGCCAGCTCCATCCCCTCGGTGGAGCCGTGGCCGAGGACTGCGGCGGCCTGCTCGCACACCAGGTCCACGAGGAACGCGTCGTGCTCCTCCTCGGGCAGCTCGGCGAGGCGTCCGAGGACATGCCCGGCGGTGTCCGCCGTCCCCTGCTCGGGCTCGGCGGCCGGGGCGTCGGCGGCGGTCTGCCGGGGCGCCGCCGGGGCGGCCGTCGTGCTGCCTTCCGGCCAGAACCGCCTGCGCTGGAAGGCGTACGTCGGCAGGTCGGCGCGGCGGGCACCGGACAGGTGCGGCAGTCGGCCGAGGTCCAGCGGCAGCCCGCGTACGTGGGCCTCGGCGACGGAGGCGAGGAAGCGGGCCTCACTGCCCTCGTCGCGGCGCAGGGTGCCGACGGCCGTGGCCGCGGCGCCCGCCTTCTCGAAGGTCTCCTGGAGGGCGACGGTCAGGACGGGGTGCGGGCTGACCTCGACGAAGTAGCGGTACTCGTCCGCCAGGAGGCGGCGCACGGCCCCTTCCAGGAGCACCGGCTCGCGCAGGTTGCGGTACCAGTACGCGGCGTCGAGGGCGGCCGTGTCGACGACCTCCCCGGCGACGGTCGAGTAGAACGGCACGTCGGCCCGGCGCGGTTCGACGGACCCGATGCCGTCGATGAACTCCGCACGCAGGGACTCCACTTGGGCCGAGTGGCCGGCGGCGGTCGCGCCGGGCACCTTGCGGGCGCGTACGCGCGCGGCCATGCAGGTCGCCACCAGCTCGTCGACGGCGTCCGGCTCGCCGCACACGATGACCGAGGTGGGGCCGTTGACGGCGGCGATCGACAGACGGTCGCCGTACGGCTCGATGCGGCGGGCGACCTCGTCGGCGGAGAGCAGGAACGAGGCCATGGCGCCCTTGCCGACCAACAGGTTGAGCAGCCGACTGCGGAGCGTCACGATGCGGGCCGCGTCCTCGATCGACAGCGCGCCCGCGACGTACGCGGCGGCGATCTCTCCCTGCGAGTGGCCGATGACGGCGTCGGGCTCGACGCCGTGCGCGCGCCACACCTCGGCGAGCGCCACCATCACGGAGAACAGCACGGGCTGCACCACGTCCAGGCGGTCCAGCGCGGGCGCCCCCGGCTCCTGGCGCAGGACGTCCGTCAGCGACCAGTCCACGTACGCGGAGAGCGCCTGGGCGCACACGTCGATCCGCTCGCGGAACACCGCCGACGTCTCCAGGAGCTCGCGGGCCATCTCCGGCCAGTGCGAGCCCTGCCCGGGGAAGACGAACACGGTCCGTCCCGAGGCGGTGGTCACGCCCTGCACGAGGCGGTCGTCCTCGCGCCCGGCGGCCAGCGCCGCGAGCCCGGCCTCCAGGTCGGCGAGGTCGCTGCCGACCACGACGGCCCGGTGCTCGAAGTGGGTCCGCCCGGCGAGGGAGAGCGACAGGTCGGCGGCGGAGAGCTCGGGTCGGCCGCGCACATGCTCGGCGGTCCGGCCCGCCTGGGCGCGCAGCGCCTGGTCGGTGCGGCCGGAGACCGTCCATGCGAAGGGGCCGTCGGTCGCCGCGGGCGGTGCGGCGGGCTCGGGGAGCGCCGGTGCCTGCTCGATGATGACGTGCGCGTTGGTGCCGCTGATCCCGAACGACGAGACACCGGCGCGGCGCGGGTGGCCGCGCTCGGGCCAGGCGACGGGCTCGGTCGCCACGCGGACGGTGCCGGACTCCCAGTCGACGTGCGGCGTCGGCTCGTCGACGTGCAGGGTCCGGGGCACCCGTCCGTGCTGCATGGCGAGGATCATCTTGATCACTCCGGCGAGGCCGGCGGCGGCCTGGGTGTGTCCGAGGTTGGATTTCACCGAGCCGAGCCAGAGCGGGTGTTCGGCGGTGCGGTCCCTGCCGTAGGTGGCGAGCAGCGCCTCGGCCTCGATGGGGTCGCCGAGTTCGGTGCCGGTGCCGTGCGCCTCGAGGACGTCGACCTGCTCGGAGGGGACCTGCGCGTTGGCGAGGGCCTGCCGGATGACGCGCTGCTGGGCGCGCCCGTTGGGCGCGGTCAGGCTGCTGCTGGCGCCGTCCTGGTTGACGGCGGAGCCGCGGATCAGCCCCTGGACGGGGTGGCCGTTGCGGCGGGCGTCGGAGAGCCGCTCCAGCAGGAGCATGCCGACACCCTCGGAGAACCCGGTGCCGTCGGCGGACCCGGCGAACGACTTGCAGCGCCCGTTCTCGGCGAGCACCCGCTGCCCGCTGTACTCGACGAAGCCCATCGGCGTGGACATCACGGTGACGCCGCCCACGAGCGCCAGGGAGCATTCCCGCTGCCGCAGCGCCTGCGCCGCCAGGTGCAGGGCCACCAGCGAGGCCGAGCATGCGGTGTCCACCGTCACCGCGGGCCCCTCGAAGCCGAAGGTGTAGGCGAGACGGCCGGAGAGCACGGCGGCCGCGTTGCCCGTGCCCACGTGCCCCTCGAAGGCGCCGGGCGAGGCGAGGAGCAGTGACTGGTAGTCCTGGATGTTGGTGCCGGAGAAGACGCCGACGTCGGAACCGCGCAGGTCGGCCGGGTCTATGCCGGCCCTCTCGAAGGACTCCCAGCCGGTCTCCAGGAGCAGCCGCTGCTGCGGGTCCATGGCGGTGGCCTCGCGCGGACTCACGCCGAAGAACGCCGCGTCGAAGTCGGCGGCGCGCTCGACGAAGCCGCCCTCGCGCACGTACAGGGTGCCCTTGCGGCGCTGTTCCGGGTCGTAGAGCGCGTCCAGGTCCCAGCCGCGATCGTCGGGGAACGGGCCGATCGCGTCGCCGTCCTCGGCGACGAGCTGCCACAGCTCTTCCGGCGAGGCGACCCCGCCGGGGAAGCGGCAGGCCATGCCGATGACGGCGATCGGCTCGTTCAGCGACTCCACGAGCTGCTGGTGCTGCTGTTTCAGCCGCTCGGTCTCCTTGATCGACGCCCGCAGCGCCTGTACGACGCGATCGTCAGTGGTGCCCATGAGCTCACTCCCGAGGGTTGTTCAGAGGTCGGTGTTGATCGCCATGTCGACGAGGCTGTCCAGGTCCATGGCGTCGATGGACTCCGGCGTCACGGGTGCCACGGCGTGGGGGCCGGCGGCGTCGGCGGCCGGTCCGTCGTTCGCTCCGGCCGCTCCCGGAGACAGGCCGGCGCCACCGGATGCGTCCGCGAACCCGGTGAGTCGCAGCAGGGCGTCCAGGACGCCGACCTCCTGGAGGCGGCCGAGGGGAAGGGCGGACAGGGCGGCGCGGAATCCCGCGGCGTCGGTCGTGCCGAGCCCCGCGTCGGGGGTGGCCGGGTCCGCGCCGGTGGCCGATTCCGGCGCAAGCCTCTCCCGGAGGTGCACCGCCACCGCCCGGGGCGTGGGGTGGTCGAACAGCGTGGCCGCGGAGAAGCGCAGGCCGGTGGCCCCGCTGAGGCGATTGCGCAGTTCGACCACGGCCACCGAGCTGAAGCCGGACTCCAGGAAGCCCCGGTCCGGGGAGACCGCGTCGAGATCGGCGTGGCCGAGCACGGTGGCCACATGGCCGCGCACCAGGGCGAGCAGGATGCGTGCCTGCTCGGCCTCGCTCAGCCCGGCCAGGCTCTGCGCGAGTTTCCGGTCGGTGTTCACGGGGGCGGCGGCGCTCGCGGTCGGGCGCGTGCGCTCCGGCGGCACGAGCTTCCGCAGCACGGGCGGCAGCGGGACGTCCGCCCCGGCGAGGGACGCCAGGTCCAGGCGGGCCGGCACGCTCAGCGCCCGGTCGTGGGTGAGGACCGCGTCGAAGAGCGCGAGCCCCTCGTCGGCGGACATCGCGAGGGCGCCCTCGCGCCGGATCCGGGCCAGGTCGGTGCCGGTCACCTGGCCGGCCATGCCGCGGTCCTCCTCCCACAGTCCCCAGGCGGCGGACACCGCGGGGAGACCCTGCGCCCGGCGCTCGTACGCGAGAGCGTCCAGGAAGGCGTTCGCGGCGGCGTAGTTGGCCCGGCCCGCCGCGCCGAACACACCGGCGACGGAGGAGAAGAGGACGAAGCCCGACAGGTCGAGGTCGCGGGTCAGCTCGTGCAGGTTGAGCGCCGCGTCGACCTTCGGCCGGAACACCCGGGCCAGCCGCTCCTCGTCGAGCGACTCGATCACCCCGTCGGCCACGACGCCGGCGCAGTGGACGACGTCGGTGAGGGGGCGGTCGTCCGGGACCGATGCCAGCAGCGCGGCGAGCGCGTCGCGGTCGCCCACGTCGCAGGCCTCCACGCGAACGCGGGCGCCCAGCCCGCCGAGTTCCGTGATCAGTTCGCCGACGCCGTCGGCCGCGGTGCCGCGCCGTGAGACGAGGAGCAGGTCGCGTACCCCGTACGTGGATGCCAGATGGCGGGCGACGAGCGCGCCGAGGCCGCCCGTGCCACCGGTCACGAGAACGGTGCCCTCAGCCCCGAAGGCCCTTCCCTGCGTGCCTGGTTCGGACTGCACGGCCGTACGGGTCAGGCGCGGGACCAGGGCCCGGCCGCCGCGTACGGCGACCTGGGGCTCGACCGTGCCGAGTGCGGTGCGCAGGGCAGCCGCCTCGGCGGCGGCGTCCAGGCCGGGTTCGATGTCGACCAGGAGCAGACGGTCGGGATGCTCGATCTGCGCCGCCCGGACCAGGCCCCACACCGGGGCCGCCGCGAGATCCGCGACGCCCTCCGCCGGCCCTGTGCCGACGGCGCCACGCGTGACCACCGCCAGCCGGGCGAACCCGTTCCGCTCGTCCGCGAGGAAGTCCCGAACATCGTTCAAGGCGCGCGCCGTTGCTGCCGTGGGGGTCTCGTGCGGATCACCGCCGTGGTGCCGGACGACCAGCTCGGCCGCCTTCCCGCCCTGGTCCGGCGCACCCCATTCGGCCCAGCCCGACAGCCGCTCCGAGCCGCCCTGGACCGGGTTCCACTCCATGTCGAACAGCGCGTCCCGCAACCATCCGCCCGCAGCCCGGATCTCCTCCTGCGTGACCGGACGGGTGGCCAGCCGTGCGACCGACAGGACCGGCGCACCGGTCTCGTCGGCGACGGCGATGGAGACCTCGCCGTCGGCCGACGGCAGGACACTCACGCGTACGGACGCCCCACCCACGGCGGAGAGTTCGACACCGGTCCAGGCCGACGACAGCAGCGCCTCGCCGGTCTCGTCGCCGACGACACGTGCCACCGCGTCGAGAAGGGCCGGGTGCATGCCGTACGCGGCGGCCTCGCCGACCACCGAATCCGGCAGCGCGACCTCGGCGTACGTCTCCGCGCCGCGGCGCCAGAGGGCTCGGACTCCCCGGAACGCCGGACCGAGGCCGACGCCGGACCGTGCCGTCCGTTCGTACAGGTCGTCGACCGGCAGTACGGTCGCGCCGGGGGGCGGCCAGGCAGCATGGACGGCCTCCGGCCTCGCCGGGCCGGCGGCCCGGTTCAGCGTGCCGGACGCGTGCAGCGTCCACTCCCCGTGGTCCGCCGTGCCGCCGGGGCGCGCGAAGACCTCGACCGTGCTCCGGCCTTCGTCGTCCGCCTCCGACACCAGGAGCTGGAGGAAGACGGCCTCGGAGGACAGGAGCAGGGGCCGGTGGTAGGTCAGCTCTTCGAGGTGTGGACTGTGCACGTGATCGCCTGCCTGGAGGGCCAGTTCGACCAGCGCGGAGCCGGGCAGGACGATGCGTCCGTGCAGGGTGTGCTCGCCCAGCCACGGCTGCTCGGCCGGGGACAGCCGCCCCGTCCACAGGGAGCCACGGCCGTCCGGCAGGGACACCTTCGCGCCGAGCAGCGGATGCCCGGCGGCCGCGAGGCCCAGGCTCGCCGCGTCACCGCTCGCCGCCGGTGCGTCCAGCCAGAAGCGTTCCCGCTGGAAGGCGTAGGTGGGCAGCCCGTGGGCGACCGGGCCGCTGCCGAGCAGCGCCGACCAGTCCACCTCGGCGCCACGGGTATGCACCTGGGCGAGGGCGTCGAGCAGGGCGCGGGGCTCCGGCGCTTCGCTGCCACGCAGACCCGGCGCGAAGAGAGGAGGGGCACCGGCGTCGCCCTCCGCGGTGAGGCAGTCCGGGCCGAGCGCGGAGAGGACGGCGTCCGGGCCCAGCTCCAGGAAGACCGAGACGCCCTCGGCTTCCAGGGCGCGGATGCCGTCCAGGAAGCGGACCGGCCGGCGGACGTGGTGCACCCAGTACTCGGGCGAGCAGATCTGCTCGGGGTCCGCGATGGCCCCGGTGACGTTGGAGACCAGCGGGACGGAGGGCGCGCGGTAGCTGAGGCTCTGCGCGACCGTGCGGAAGTCGTCCAGCATGGCGTCCATGTGCGGCGAGTGGAAGGCGTGGCTGACCGTGAGCCGCTTGGCCCGGCGGCCCCGGGACTTCCACCGGGCGGCGAACTCCTCGACCGCGTCCAGGTCGCCGGACACGACCACCGACGAGGCGCTGTTGACCGCCGCGATCTCCAGGCGGCCCCTGTGGCCGCCCTCGCCCAGCGCCGCCGTGACCTCCTGCTCCGTGCCCTCGACGGCTGACATGCCGCCGTCGGCACGCAGGGCCTGCATGAGGCGTCCGCGTGCCGCGACGAGCCGCACGGCGTCCGGCAGCGAGAGGCACCCGGAGACATGCGCGGCGGCGATCTCGCCCACCGAATGACCGATCAGGAAGTCGGGGCGCACGCCCCACGAGGTCATCAGCCGGTAGAGAGCCACCTCGACGGCGAAGATCCCTGCCTGGGCGTAGACCGTCTGATCGAGCAGGCCGTCCGTCGGATCGAACAGCACCTCCCGGAGGGGGCGCTCGAACTCGCCGTCGAAGAGGGCGAGAACCTCCTCGAGAGCCTCGGCGAATACGGGATAGGTCCCGGACAACTCACGTCCCATGCCGAGGCGTTGGCTGCCCTGCCCGGTGAACAGGAACGCCGTCCGCGAGGGTCCGTCCGCCACACCGCGTACGAGCCCGGGGGCACTCTCGCCCCGGCTGAGGGCGTCCAGGCCGGCGAGGAGGGTCTCGGCACGGTCGGCGAGGACCACGGCCCGATGCTCGAAAGTCGAACGGGACGAGACGAGCGCCCGCCCCAACGCGCTTACGTCAACCGCCTCCTGACCCGCCACATGATCACGCAGACGCTGGGCCTGAGCACGCAGAGCACCCTCGGTCCGAGCCGACACCAACAACGGCACCAGCCCACCCGAAACCCCCGGCACCTCCCCCACCTCAACCGCCTCCGGGACCTCGGGGGCCTCCTCGATGATCACGTGCGCATTGGTCCCACTGATCCCGAACGACGACACACCCGCCCGACGCGGACGACCCTCCACCACAGGCCACACACGTGCCTCATCCAGCAACCGCACCCCACCCGACGCCCAGTCCACGAACGGCGACGGCTCACCCACATGCAACGTCCGCGGCAACCAACCATGCCGCAACGCCAGCACCATCTTGATCACCCCACCCACACCCGCAGCCGTCTGCGTATGACCAAGATTCGACTTCAACGCACCCAGCCACAACGGCCGATCCACCGGACGCCCCCGGCCATACGTCGCCAACAACGCCTGCGCCTCGATCGGATCCCCCAACCGCGTCCCCGTCCCATGCGCCTCCACCACATCCACCCCACCCGCAGAAACACCCGCATTCACCAACGCCCGACGAATCACCCGCTCCTGCGCCGGACCACTCGGCGCCGTCAACCCATTACTCGCACCGTCCTGATTCACCGCACTCCCCCGCACCACCGCCAACACCTCACCCCCACGACGACGCACATCCGACAACCGCTCAAGAACCACCACCCCCGCCCCCTCCGACCAACCCGTCCCATCCGCCCCCACACCAAACGCCCGACACCGCCCATCCGACGACAAACCACCCTGACGACCGAACTCCACGAAGGCTCCGGGCGAGGCCATCACGGTCACGCCGCCGGCCAGGGCGAGGTCGGTCTCGCCCCGGCGCAGCGAGTCCGCCGCCAGGTGCATCGCCACCAGGGATGACGAGCACGCCGTGTCCAGGGTGATCGCGGGGCCCGACAGGCCGAGGGAGTAGGACAGCCGGCCGGAGGCCACGCTGCCCGCCGAGCCGTAGCCGAGGAGGCCCTCGAGGCCTTCCGGGATGTCCGGCAGGCGTGCCGCGTAGTCGTGGTACATGACGCCCGTGAACACACCGGTCTGGGTGTCCTGGAGCGACTTCGGGTCGATGCCCGACCGTTCGATCGCCTCCCAGGACGTCTCCAGGAGCAGCCGCTGCTGCGGGTCCATCGCCAGGGCCTCACGCGGCGAGATACCGAAGAAACCCGGATCGAACTCGGCCGCGTCGTACAGGAAACCGCCCTCGGCGGCGTACGAGCCGTCCGTGGCTCCGGCATCCCAGCCGCGGTCGTCGGGGAAGGGACCGATGGCGTCCCGGCCGTCCAGGACCAGCTGCCACAGGTCGTCGGGGGTGCGTACGCCGCCGGGGAAGCGGCACGCCATGCCCACGATCACGATCGGGTCGTCCGCGTGGGCCGTCGCCGCCACCGCGAGGGCCGGCTGCTCCGCTGCCCGGGGACCGAACGCACGTGTCAGGTACTCGGCGATGCGCCTCGGCGTGGGGTGGTCGAAGACGAGGGAGGCGGGGAGGCGGAGGCCGGTGGCGCGGTCGAGGCGGTTGCGCAGTTCGACGGCCATCAGCGAGTCGAAGCCCAGGTCCTTGAACGGGGCGTCCACGCCGATGGCGCGGCCGGGGCCCGCGCCCAGGGTCTCGCTCGCGTAGCCGCGCACCGCGTCCAGGATCACGCGCAGCCGTTCCGCCTCGGTGAGACCGGCGATCCGGGTGGCGAGACCCGCGTCGCCGCCCTGGCTCGCGGCCCGCGCGCGCCGCGTCCCGCTCGGCATCAGCGACCGCAGCACGGCCGGTACGCCCTCCGCGCCGCGCCGCCGCAGCCCCGCCGGATCGAACAGCGCGGGGACGACGAGCGCCGACCCGGCACGCACGCCCGCGTCGAAGAGCGCGAGGCCCTCCTCGGCGGACATCGCCGTCATGCCGAGCGCCGAGAGGCGACCGCGGTCGACGTCGGACAGGGCGTCGGTCAGTCCGCCGTCGGCCCCCCACCAGCCCCAGGCCAGGGAGACGCCGGGCAGGCCCTGCGCGCGGCGGCGGAACGCGAGGGCGTCCAGGAAGGTGTTGGCGGCGGCGTAGCCCGCCTGGCCGGCGCCTCCGACCAGTCCGGCGCAGGACGAGAAGAGCACGAAGGCGGTGAGGTCGAGCTCCGCCGTCAGCTCGTGCAGGTGCAGGGCCGCGTCGGCCTTCGGCCGCATGACGCCCGCCAGTCGGTCGCCGGTGACCGAGGTGAGGACTCCGTCGTCGATGACGCCCGCGCAGTGGACGACGCCGGTGAGGGGGCGGTCGTCCGGGACCGACGCCAGCAGCGCGGCGAGCGCGTCGCGGTCGCCCACATCGCAGGCCTCCACACGAACACGAGCGCCCAGCCCGCCGAGTTCCGTGGCGAGTTCGGCGATCCCCTCGGCGGCGGGGCCGCGCCGCGAGACGAGGAGCAGGTCGCGTACCCCGTACGTCGAGGCCAGATGACGGGCGACGAGCGCGCCGAGGCCGCTGGTGCCACCGGTCACCAGAACGGTGCCGTGCGGGCCGAACGCCGGTGCGGCGCCGGACGGTGCCGTCGTCCGGGCGAGGAGCGGGGTGACCGCCTTGCCGTCACGGACCGCCACCTGTGTCTCCGCCGTGCTGAGCGCGGCGCGCAGAGCGGATTCCTGTGCGGCCGGGTCGAGGTCCGGCTCGACGTCGACGAGGACGAGACGGCCGGGGTGCTCGACCTGGGCCGAGCGCACCAGGCCCCACACCGGGGCCGCCGTGAGGTCGGCGATGCCGTCCCGCGCGTCCGCGGCGACAGCTCCGCGCGTGAGGACCACGAGGCTCGCGTCGGCGTACCGGTCGTCGGCAAGGAATGCGCGAACGACGCTGAGCGCACGGCCGGTTGCCGTCGCGGGCGATTCTCCGGTCCGGCCCTCGTGCGTCCAGACGACCAGCTCGGGGGCGTCGCCGCTCCCGTCGGGACCGTCCCACTCGGCCCAGCCCTCGGGGGCCTGCCCGGAGGCGGTGGCCGGACTCCACTCGACGTCGTACAGACGGTCCCGCAACACCCCTGCGGTAGGCCGCAGTTGATCGCGCGCCACCGGGCGGGCGACCAGCCGCTCCACCGAGAGGACCGGGGCGCCGGACTCGTCGACCGCCCGCACGGACAGCTCACCGGCGGGAGTCGTCCCCAGGCTGACGCGGACGGCCGTCGCGCCCGCACCGGCGAGCTCGACGCCGGACCACGCGAACGGCAGTCGTACCTCCTGCGCCGCCGGGTCGACACAGGGGTGGAAGACGGCGTCGAGCAGCGCCGGGTGGATGCCGTACGCCCCTCCGTCGGTCACCGGCTCGGGCAGCGCGACCTCGGCGAACAGCTCGTCGCCGCGCCGCCAGACGGATCGCAGGCCCTGGAAGACCGGGCCGTACTCATAGCCCTGGTCGGCCAGCCGCTCGTACAGATCGCTCACGTCGGCCCGCTCGGCGCCGCTCGGCGGCCACACCGCCAGGTCCGCGGTGGAGAAGGGGCCTGCCGAAGGGGACAGCGTGCCCGTGGCGTGCAGCGACCACACCTCGCCGCCGAGCAGGCCCGCAGCGGCGTCCCCGCCGCCCACCGGGCACGAGTGCACGGTCACCGCGCACCGGCCCGACTCGTCGGGCCCGGTCACGGTCACCTGGATCCGCACGCCCGCCGTCCCGGAGAACAGCAGGGGCTGCTGGAGGGTCAGCTCCTCGATGCGGCCGCATCCGGCGCGGTCACCGGCGTGCAGCGCGAGTTCGACAAGGACGGCGCCGGGGAGCACCGCGGAGCCGAACACCGCGTGGTCCGCCAGCCACGGCTGCTCCGCGAGGGAGAGCCGGGCGGTCCACACGGTTCCCCGGCCGTCCGGCAGGGTCATCACGGCGCCGAGCAGGGGGTGGCCTGCGGCCATCAGGCCCAGGCCGGCCGCGTCGGCGCGGCCCGCCGGGACGTCCAGCCAGAAGCGTTCCCGCTGGAAGGCGTAGGTGGGCAGGTCGTGGGCGACCGGGCCGTCGCCGAGCACCGCCGGCCAGTCCACCGCCCCGCCACGGGCGTGCACCCGGGCGAGGGCGTCGAGCAGGGCGCGGGGCTCCGGCACGCTGTCGCCGCGCAGCCCTGCCGCGAACAGGGGCCGGTCGTCCTCGCCCTCCGCTTCCTCCCGCGGGGCCAGGCAGTCCGGGCCGAGCGCGGAGAGGACGGCGTCCGGGCCCAGCTCCAGGTAGACGCCGACTCCTTCGGCCTCCAGCGTTCGCACCCCGTCGAGGAAGCGGACCGGCCGGCGCACATGGCGCACCCAGTACTCGGGCGAGCACACGTACGCCGGGTCGGCGAGGGTGCCGGTCACGTTCGAGACCAGCGGAATGCTCGGCGCCCGATAGGTGAGACCGCTTGCCACCGCACGGAAGTCGGCCAGCATGCCGTCCATGTGCGGCGAGTGGAACGCGTGACTGACCGTGAGCCGCTTGGCCCGACGGCCCCGCGACTTCCAGTGGTCGGCGAACTCCGCCACCGCGGCCGCGTCCCCGGAGACCACGGTCGAGGAGGCGCTGTTGACCGCCGCGACCTCCAGACGGCCCGCGTAACCGCCCTCGGCCAGCGCCGCCGCGATCTCGTGCTCCGCGCCCTCGACCGCCGCCATGCCACCGTCCACCGGCAGGGCCTGCATCAACCGCCCGCGTGCCGCCACCAGTTTCACCGCGTCGGCCAACGACAGCACTCCGGCCGCGTGCGCCGCCGCGATCTCGCCCACCGAGTGCCCGATCAGGAAGTCCGGACGCACCCCCCAGGACGACACCAGGCGGAACAGGGCCACCTCGACGGCGAAGATCCCCGCCTGCGCGTACACCGTCCGGTCGAGGAGACCGTCCGACGCCTCGAACATCACCTCCCGCAGCGGCCGGTCGAGCTCCCCTTCGAAGAGCCCGAGCACCTCGTCCAACGCCGCCGCGAAGACCGGGAACGCCTCGTACAGCTCACGCCCCATGCCGATCCGCTGGCTGCCCTGCCCGGTGAACATCACCGCCGTTCCCGCCGCGCCCGGTGCCACGCCCCGTACCAGCCCCGCGGCGCTCTCCCCGGCCACCAGAGCGTCGAGGCCCGCCAGCAGGGCCTTCCGGTTCTCGCCGACCACGACGGCCCGGTGCTCGAAGGTGGACCTGGTGGCCGCCAGGGCGCGGCCCAACGGCCTGATGTCCACGGTCTCCTGGCCGGACACGTGGTCGCGCAGCCGCAGCGCCTGGTCGCGCAGCGCCTCCTCCGTACGGCCGGACACGATCCACGGCACGAGGCCGTCCTCGGCCTCCGGCTCCTCGGCCGTCCCGTCCTGAGGCGCCTGCTCCAGGATCACGTGCGCGTTGGTTCCGCTGATGCCGAACGAGGACACACCCGACCTGCGGGGGCGGCCGTCCGCCGCCTCGGGCCACCGGCGCTCCTCGCCCAGCAGCTCGACCGCGCCCTGCGACCAGTCGACCAGGGGCGTCGGCTCGTCCGCGTGCAGGGTGCGCGGCAGCAGGCCGTGTCGCATCGCCATCACCATCTTGATGACGCCGCCCACGCCGGCCGCGGCCTGCGCGTGCCCGAGGTTCGACTTCAACGAGCCCAGCCAGAGCGGTTGTCCGGCCTCGCGCCCCTGCCCGTACGTCGCGAGCAGGGCCTGCGCCTCGATCGGGTCACCGATCTTCGTGCCCGTCCCGTGCGCCTCCACCGCGTCGACGGCGTCCGCCGGGACGCCCGCGTCGGCGAGGGCCTGTCGGATGACGCGCTCCTGGGCCGGACCGCTGGGCGCCGTCATGCCGTTGCTCGTGCCGTCCTGGTTCACCGCGCTGCCGCGTACGACGGCGAGGACGCGGTGACCATGGCGGCGGGCGTCGGAGAGGCGCTCCAGGGCGAGTACGCCGACGCCCTCGGACCAGCCGGTGCCGTCCGCGCCGGCCCCGAACGCCTTGCAGCGGCCGTCGGCCGACAGGCCGCCCTGCCGGCTGAACTCGGCGAACATGACCGGGCTCGACATCACCGAGACGCCGCCCGCCAGGGCCAGCGAGCACTCGTCGTGGCGCAGTGCCTGCACGGCGAGGTGCAGCGCGACGAGCGACGAGGAGCAGGCCGTGTCGACCGTGATGGCGGGGCCCGTGAGGCCGAGGGTGTAGGGCACCCGGCCGGAGACGACGCTGGCGGCCGTTCCGGTGCCGTAGTAGCCCTCGATCTCGTCGGGGACGGTCTCCAGGCCCGCCGCGTAGTCGTGGTACATGACGCCCGCATAGACGCCGGTTCGGCTGCCCTTCAGCGACCGGGGGTCGATGCCCGACCGTTCGACGGCCTCCCAGGCCGTCTCCAGGAGCAGCCGCTGCTGCGGGTCCATCGCCAGGGCCTCGCGCGGCGAGATACCGAAGAAGCCCGGGTCGAACTCGGCCGCGTCGTACAGGAACCCGCCCTTGCGGGTGGCGCTCCTGCCCGGCCGGTCGGGGTCCGGGTCGAAGAGGGCGTCGGTGTCCCAGCCGCGGTCCTCGGGGAAGTCCGACACGGCGTCCCCGCCCTGGGCGACCAGCTGCCAGAGGTCCTCCGGCGAGGCGACGCCACCGGGGTAGCGGCAGGCCATGCCGACGATCGCGATCGGCTCGGGCCGGCGCTGTTCGGCGTCCCGGAGCTGCCGGCGCGTCTGGTGCAGCTCCCGGACAGCCCACTTCAGCTTGCCCAGCAGGTTCTTCTCGTCAGTCATGTGAGGTCACTCCGCTACGTGCGTCTGCGTGGGTTCGGACGGGCCGAGGGGGAAGGGGTCGGGGCAGCGCCCGGACGGTCAGGAGTTGCCGAACTCCCTCTCGATGACGTCGAGGATCTCGTCCGACGTCGCGGCTTCGAGCTGGTCGGCGAAGTCATCGCCGCCCGCTGCGTACGGGCCCGGGGCGAGGTCCGGGTCGAGGTCCGGGGCGAGGTCCGTCCGGGTGAGGGAGGCGCTCAGGTCGTCGTCGGGGCCCGAGAGGGTCAGCAGGCCCATCAGGCGCTCCGCGATGCGCTGGCGCGCGTCGCCGCCGAGGTCCGCCCCGGTCAGCGCCTGCTCGATCCTGTCGAGGTCGGCGAGGATCGGCTCGGTGTCCGCGCTCCCCTGCGTTCCCGGGCCCGTGTCCAGCCTGCTGTCCAGGTACGCGGTCAGATCCTGGACGGTCGGGTGGTCGAAGACGAGGGAGGCCGGCAGGCGCAGGCCCGTCGCCCCGTTGAGGCGGTTGCGCAGCTCGACCGCCATCAGCGAGTCAAAGCCGAGGTCCTTGAACAGCGTGTCCGCGTCGGCTTGTTGACCGGGCCCGTAGCCGAGGACCCCGCTCACATACCCGCGCACCACACCGAGCACCACGCGGTGCCGCTCGGCCTCGTTCAGGCCCGCGACGCGTGCCGCCAGATCCGTCACCGCGCCCATGGGCTCGGCCCCGGATTCCCGCCGTGTCCGACCGCGTACCAGCAGGCGCAGGAGCGGCGCGATGTCCTGCGCCGCGCGGCGCCGCAGCCCCGTCAGGTCGAGCGGCGCGGGGACGACCGTCGCACGGTCCGCCGCCAGGCTCGCGTCGAAGAGCGCGAGGCCCTCATCGCCGGACATCTCGGCGAGGCCGAGAGCGGCGAGCCGGCTCCGGTCCACGTCCGAGAGGCCCCCGGTGAGACCGCCGTCGGCGCCCCACCAGCCCCAGGCCAGCGAGAGTCCGGGCAGACCCTGGGCACGGCGGTCGTGGGCGAGGGCGTCCAGGAAGGCATTGGCAGCGGCGTAGTTCGCCTGTCCGGGGCTGCCGACGACTCCGGCGAAGGACGAGAACAGCACGAACGCGGTGAGGTCCAGGTCTGCCGTCAGCTCGTGCAGGTGCAGGGCCGCGTCGGCCTTGGGGCCGAAGACTCCGGCGAGCCGCTCCGCGTCGAGGGACTCGATCACGCCGTCGTCGAGCACGGCGGCGCTGTGGACGATGCCCGCGAGCGGACGGTCCTGCGGGATCGAGGCGAGCAGCGCCGCCAGCGCGTCGCGGTCGCTGACGTCGCACGCCTCGACGCGGACGTCGGCGCCCGCCCCGGTGAGGTCGGCGACCAGTTCGGGCACGCCCTCGGCGGCGGCTCCCCGGCGCGAGACGAGCAGCAGGCGGTGGACGCCGTACTCCTGTACCAGGCGGCGGGCCACCAGCGCGCCCAGGCCGCTCGTGCCGCCGGTCACCAGGACGGTGCCGTCCGGGCCGAAGCGCGTCGGCGCCGGGTCCCGCCGGGTGTCCGTGAGGCGGGCGAGGCGCGGGACCACCGTCCTGCCGCCCCGGACCGCGACCTGCGGTTCCCTCGTGCCGAGCGCGGCCCGCAGAGCGGCCTCCTCGGCGGACCGGGACAGACCCGGCTCGACGTCCACCAGGACCAGCCGGTCCGGGTGCTCGGCCTGCGCCGAGCGCACCAGGCCCCACACGGGGGCCGCCGTGAGGTCCGCGATCCGTTCGGCGGCGGTCGTGCCCACGGCGCCGCGCGTCAGCACGACCAGGCGCGAGGCGGCGAACCGCCCGGCCGAAAGGAACTCCTGAACGACCGCCAGCGTCCGGGCGGTTGCCGTCGAAACGGACTCCTTCCCGGCAGTGGAGTGCCCCGCTCCGGAGTGCGGCCACAGCACCGTCCCGGGCGCCGCCGTCCCGTCCAGGGCGTCCCAGGCCGTCCAGCCCGGCGACGGACCCGAACCGGCCTGCGTCGTCGCCCACTCCGTGCTGAACAGCGCGTCGCGTGACGCGCCCTCGGCGGCGCGCAGTTGTTCCCGTGCCACGGGCCGCGTGACGAGCCGGTCCACCGACAGCACCGGAGTGCCGGCCTCGTCCACCACCCGTACGGACAGCTCGTCCCGCGCCGACGGCACGAAGGCGACCCGCAGCACCGACGCCGTACTCGCGCCGCACACCTCGACGCCGGACCACACGAACGGCAGCCGCACCTCGTCGGCGCCGACGTCGATCGACAGGTGGAAGACGGCGTCCAGGAGCGCCGGGTGCACGCCGTAGCCGGCGCTCTGCCCGCTCATCTCGTCGCTCGGCGCGACCTCGGCGTAGATCTCCGCGCCGCGCCGCCAGGCGGCCCGTACGCCCTGAAAGGCCGGGCCGTATCCGTAGCCCTGGTCGGCCAGCCGGTCGTACAGGTCACTCACGTCGACCTTCTCGGCGCCGCGCGGCGGCCAGGCCGCCGGGTCGGCCGCGGTGAACGGGCCTTCCGCGCCGGTCAGCGTGCCGGTGGCGTGCCGTGTCCACATCTCGCCGCCGAGCCGCCCGGCATCCGCGCCCCCGTCACCGGGCGCGCAGGAGTGGACCGTCACCTCCCGCCGGCCGGCCGCGTCGGGACCGGCCACCGCCACCTGCACCCGGACCCCGCCGCTCGCGCCGAGGAGCAGCGGCTGCTGGAGGGTCAGCTCCTCCAGCCGGCCGCACTCCAGGCGGCCGCCGGCCTCGAGCGCCAGCTCCACCAGCACCGCGCCGGGCAGCACCGCCGAGCCGAACACCGTGTGGTCCGCCAGCCAGGGCTGCTCCGCGAGGGAGAGCCGGCCGGTCCACACCGCGCCCCGGTCGTCCGGGAGGGTCACCACCGCGCCGAGCAGCGGGTGCCCGGCCGCCGCCAGGCCCAGGCCCGCCGCGTCGCCTCGCCGGGCCGGGGCGTCCAGCCAGAACCGTTCGCGCTGGAACGCGTACGTCGGCAGGTCGACGCGGCGCGCGCCCGTTCCGGCGAACACCGCGTCCCAGTCGACGGGCAGGCCTCGTACGTGCCCCTCGGCGAGGGACGTCAGGAATCGGTCCCAGCCGCCCTCGTCGCGCCGCAGGGTGCCGAGGGCGACGGCGTGCGAGCCGGTGTCCTCGAAGATCTCCTCCAGGCCGACGGTCAGCACGGGCCGGGCGCTGGACTCGACGAAGAGGCCGAAGCCGTCGTTCAGCAGGGCGCGCACGGTCGCGTCGAACCGCACTTCCTGCCGCAGATTCGCGTACCAGTAGGCGGCGTCCACGCCCGTGGTGTCGAGCAGGCCGCCGGTCACCGTCGAGTAGAACGGGATGTCGCCGCGGCGCGGCTCGATGTCCGCGAGGGCCTCCAGAACCTGCTCGCGGACGGCCTCCACCTGCGCGGAGTGCGAGGCGTAGTCCACCGGGATGCGCCTGGCGCGCACCTCGTCCGCCTCGCAGGCCGCCACCAACTCGTCCAGGGCCTCCGGTTCGCCGGACACGACGGTGGAGTTCGGGCTGTTGACGGAGGCGACGGAGATCCGTGCGCCCCAACGGGCGAGCCGCTCGCGGACCTCGTCGGCGGGCAGCGACACGGACACCATGCCGCCGCGGCCCGACAGGTCCTCGGCGATCGCCCGTGCCCGCAGCGCCACCACCTTGGCCGCGTCCGCCAGGGACAGTGCGCCGGACACGGTGGCCGCGGCGATCTCGCCCTGACTGTGTCCGACGACGGCGGCGGGCCGCACGCCGACCGACTGCCAGAGGGCCGCGAGCGACACCATGACCGCCCACAGCGCGCACTGCACGACCACCACGTCGTCCAGCGGCGGCGCGTCCTCGCGGCTCCCCACGGCGTCCGCGACGGACCAGCCGACGTAGGGCCGCAACGCCGCGTCACACTCGGCGAGCCGGGCCGCGAACACCGGTGAGGCCTCAAGGAGTTCAGCCGCCATGCCCGGCCACTGCGAGCCCTGCCCGGGGAAGACGAACGCGACCTGGCCCGGCTCCTCGGGCGCGGTGCCGGTGACCACGCCCGCGGCCGGCAGTCCGTCGGCGAGCGCGCTCAGGCCCGCGAGGGCGCCCGCGCGGTCGGCCGCGAGGACGACGGCGCGGTGTTCGAGGTGTGCGCGGGTCGTGGCCAGGGAGTGGCCCACGTCGGGCAGGCGCAGGCCGGTGCCCGTCTCCGTGAAGTCCGCGAGCCGCTCGGCCTGGGAGCGCAGGGCGCCCTTGGTGCGGCCGGAGAGGGGCCAGGGCAGCATGGCCGCCGCCGGAACGCCCCCGTCGGTCACGGCTGCGGCCTCGTCCGGCTCCCGGGGGGTCTCCGGCATCGTCTCCTGCCGCGCTTCCCTCGGCGCTTCCTCGATGATCACGTGCGCGTTCGTACCGCTGATGCCGAAGGAGGAGACTCCGGCCCGGCGCGGGCGTCCGTCCGTGGTCCACTCCGCCGCCTCGGCGAGCAGCTCCACCGCGCCCGCGCTCCAGTCCACGTGCGGGGACGGCTCGTCCGCGTGCAGGGTGCGGGGCAGCACGCCGTGCCGCATGGCCTGCACCATCTTGACCATGCCCGCCACGCCCGCGGCGGCCTGCGCGTGCCCGATGTTCGACTTGATCGAACCGAGCCGCAGCGGCCGCCCGGCGGGGCGGTCCTGGCCGTAGGTGGCGAGCAGCGCCTGTGCCTCGATGGGGTCGCCGAGGGTGGTGCCGGTGCCGTGCGCCTCGACCACGTCGACGTCGGCGGACTCCAGTCCGGCACTGGCCAGGGCGGCGCGGATGACCCGCTGCTGGGAGGGGCCGTTGGGTGCGGTGAGACCGTTGCTCGCACCGTCCTGGTTCACCGCGGATCCGCGGATGACGGCGAGGACCTGGTGCCCGTTGCGGCGGGCGTCGGACAGCCGCTCCACCAGGAGCACCCCGGCGCCCTCGGACCAGCCCGCGCCGTCCGCCGCCGCCGAGAAGGCCTTGCAGCGGCCGTCGGGGGCCATGCCGCGCTGGCGGCTGAACTCCACGAACACCCACGGCGTCGCCATCACGCTCACGCCGCCCGCGAGGGCGAGGTCGCACTCTCCGGAGCGCAGCGCCTGCGCGGCCAGGTGCAGGGCGACCAGCGACGACGAGCACGCCGTGTCGACGGTCACCGCCGGGCCCTCGAGACCGAAGGTGTAGGCGACGCGGCCGGAGGCGACGCTGGCCTGGGTGCTGGTGACGGCGTAGCCCTCCAGCCCCTCGGGGGTCTCGGAGCCGGAGCCGTAGTCGTGGTGCATGACACCGGTGAACACACCGGTGGCGCTGCCCTTGAGCGTCCTCGGGTCGACGCCGAAGCGCTCGAACACCTCCCAGGTCGTCTCCAGGAGCAGTCGCTGCTGCGGGTCCATGGCGAGGGCCTCGCGCGGCGAGATGCCGAAGAAGCCCGGGTCGAACTCGCCCGCCTCGTGGAGGAATCCGCCCTCGCGTGCGTACGTCCTACCGGTCGCGTCGGGGTCCGGGTCGTACAGTCCCTCGTCCCAGCCCCGGTCGGTCGGGAAGTGCGACACCGCGTCGCGGCCCTCGTCGACGAGCCGCCACAGGTCCTCCGGGGAGCTGACGCCGCCGGGGTAGCGGCAGGCCATGCCGACGATGGCGATCGGCTCGTCCGTCGCGCCGCCCGCCGCCGGAGGCCGCGGGGCGTCGGTGGCCGCCGGCGCGACGCCGAGGACCTCCGCGCGCAGGTAGCCGGTGAGCAGCGCGGGCGTGGGGTAGTCGAAGACGAGGGTGGCGGGCAGCCGCTGGCCGGTGGCCGCGTTGAGGCGGTTGCGCAGCTCGACGGCGGTGAGCGAGTCGAAGCCGAGCTCCTGGAAGGGGCGGCCCGCGACGATCGCGGTGCCGTCCGTGTGCCCGAGCACGGTCGCGACCTGGGCGCGCACCAGGTCCAGGAGGGTCCGGGTCTGCTCCTCCTCGGGGAGTCCCGCCAGGCGCTGTGCGAGGGCCGTGCCGCCCGCGGCCCGCACGCCGGCGGCGCTTCTGCGGGCCGGCGCGCGCACCAGGCCGCGGAAGAGGGGGTGCAGCATGCCGGAGGCGGCTTCGGCGCGCAGGGTGGCGGTGTCCAGGCGCACGGGGACCAGGTGCGCGTCGTCCCGGGTGACCGCCGCGTCCAGCAGGGCCAGCCCCAGGTCGGTCGGCAACGGCTGGATGCCGGCGCGCTTCATCCACGCGAGGTCGTTCTCGGCGAGGTGGCCGAGCATGTCGCCGGACTCGGCCCACAGGCCCCAGGCGAGGGCCTGGGCGGGCAGTCCCCGGGCGCGGCGGTGCCCGGCGAGGGCGTCCAGGAAGGCGTTGGCGGCCGCGTAGTTGGCCTGTCCGGGGTTGCCGAAGGTCCCCGCGATCGAGGAGAACAAGACGAACGCCGTCAGGTCGAGACCGGCGGTCAGCTCGTGCAGGTTCAGTGCCGCGTCGACCTTCGGGCGCAGCACCCGCCGCACGCGCTCGGGGGTCAGACCGGTCAGCAGTCCGTCATCGAGGACGCCGGCCGCGTGCACGACGCCGGTCAGCGGCCGGTCGTCCGGTACGGCGTCCAGGAGGGCGGCCAGCGCGTCGCGGTCGGCCGCGTCGCAGGCGGCGAGGTCGACGTGCTCGGCGCCCAGCTCGAGGAGTTCGGCGACGAGGTCGGCCGCGCCGGGGGTGTCCTGGCCGCGGCGGCCGGCGAGCAGCAGGTGCCGCACGCCGTGCCCGGTGACGAGGTGCCGGGCGAGCCGGCCGCCGAGGGCGCCGGTGCCGCCGGTGATCAGCACGGTGCCGTCGGGGCCGAACACCGGCCCCGTTTCGTCCTGTTCGGGTGCGGTGGTGCGGGCCAGGCGTGGCACCAGGGCCTTGCCCTCCCGCACCGCCACCTGCGGCTCCTGCGCGGCCAGGGCCGCGGTGACCGTGGCGGCCAGCGCGCTGCGGGAGGCGTCGAGGCCGTCGACGTCCACCAGCAGGAGACGGCCGGGGTTCTCCGACTGCGCCGATCGCAGCAGGCCCCACACCGGGGCGAGCGCCAGGTCCACGACGTCCTCGCCGGGCCGCGCGGACACGGCGCCCCGGGTGACGACCACGAGGAGGGACTGCGCGGCACGCTCCTCGGCGAGCCACGCCTGGGCCAGAGCCAGGGCGTGGTCCGTCGCCGCGTGGGTGGCGGCTGCCAGGTCGTCGCCCGGCTGCGCGGGGCAGGCGGCCACGACGATGTCCGGGGCGGCGCCGTCGCCGTCGTACAGCGTCCGGAGGTCGGGGGCGTGCCGGGCCGCGTCGAACGGGCCGTTCCCGGGCTTGCCGAGTACCGCGAACCCACCGGCTCCGGGGGCGTCGTCGGTGGTGTGCAGCGCGGTCCACTCGGTGCGGAACAGTGCGTTGTGGGTGGGGTCCGCGGTTCCGGTGAGCTGCCGCGCCGGCACCGCGCGCAGGGTCAGCGACTCCACCGAGGCCACCGGTGCGCCCGTGGTGTCGGCGATGGTCACGGACACCGCGTCCGCGCCGACGGGGGCGACACGTACGCGTACGGAGGAGGCGCCCACGGCGTGCAGGGCGATGCCGCTCCAGGCGAACGGCAGGCGCAGGGCCGGTTCCTGATCGTCGAGCGCGCTCAGCAGGGCGGGGTGCAGCGTGGCGTCGAGGAGGGCGGGGTGGATGCCGAAGTCGCCGGCTTCCGTGCCCTGTTCGTCCGCCAGGGTCACCTCGGCGTAGATCTCCTCGCCGACGCGCCAGGCGGCGTGCATGCCCTGGAAGGCGGGCCCGTAGCCGTAGCCGGCGTCGGCGGCCCTGTCGTAGAAGGAGTCCAGGTCGATGGGGGTCGCGCCCTGCGGCGGCCAGGCCGTCAGGTCGGCGGGGACGGCCGGTGCCGCGCCCGCCGTGTCCAGAAGGCCGGTGGCGTGCCGGGTCCAGGGCTCGTCGGGGCCGGTGGCGTCCGCGGCCTCCGGCCGCGCGTACACCGCCACGTGGCTGCGCCCCTCGGCGTCCGGGGACGCGGCCGCGACCTGTATCCGCACGCCTGCGCGCTCGCGCAGGAGCAGCGGGGTCTCCAGGGTGAGTTCCGCCAGCCGGTCGCAGCCGATCGCGTCGCCCGCGCGCAGGGCCAGTTCCACGAACGCGGCGCCGGGCAGCAGCGCGCTGCCCCGTGCGGTGTGATCAGCGAGCCAGGGGTGGGTCCGCAGGGAGAAGCGGCCCGTCAGAAGGACGGCGCCGTCGGCGGCCGAGGACACGGCAGCGCCGAGCAGCGGGTGGTCGGCGGTGTCGAGGCCGAAGCCACCCGGGTCGCCGGTGCCCGCCGTCGGGGCCTCCAGCCAGTAGCGGCGGCGCTGGAAGGCGTACGTCGGCAGCTCGCTCAGCCGCGCGTCCGTCCCCGCGAACAGGGCCTGCCAGTCCACGCCGGGCAGGCCGCGTACGTATCCCTCGGCCAGCGAGGTCAAGAACCGGGCGGGGCCGCCCTCGTCGCGGCGCAGCGAACCGATCGCCACCGTCTCGGTCCGCGCGTCCTCGGCGGTCGCCTGTATGCCCGCGGTCAGCACGGGGTGCGCGCTGGACTCGACGAAGAAGCGGAAGCCGTCCTCGATGAGCCTGCGCACGGTGCCCTCGAAGTTCACGGGCTGCCGGGCGTTGTCGAACCAGTACGCGGCCGTCAGGTCCTGGGTGGCGTGGACGGCGCCGGTGACCGTGGAGTAGAACGGCACGCTGCCCTTGACCGGGGCGATGTCGGCGAACAGCTCCAGGATCTCCTCGCGCAGCGGGTCGACCTGCGCGCAGTGCGAGGCCACCGTCGACCCCACGGTGCGTGCCCTGAACCCGTCGTCCTGGCAGGAGGCGACGAACTCCTCCAGCGCCGGGACGTCTCCCGCGACGGTCGTCGCCTGCGGACCGTTGCGCCCGGCGACCACCAGCCGGCCCTGCCACGGTGCGAGGCGCTCCCGTACGGTGTCGGCGGGCAGCGCCACCGAGGCGACGGCGCCCCTGCCGACCAGCTCGCGGGCGAACAGGGCGCTGCGCAGCACGATCAGCCTCGCCGAGTCCTCCAAGGACAGCGCACCGGCGACGTGCGCGGCGGCGACCTCCCCCTGGCTGTGCCCCACGACGGCGGCGGGCCGCACGCCGGACGCCTGCCACACCGCGGCGAGGGACACGTTCACCGCGAACAGCACCGGTTGCAGGATCTCGATGCGCTCGGCCGAGGGGGCGTGCGGCGCGCCGCGCAGCACATCGACCACCGACCAGTCGACGAACTTGCCCACGGCCGCGTCCACTTCGGCGAGCCGGGCGGCGAACACGGGCGAGGAGTCGAGCAGTTCGACCGCCATGCCCCGCCACTGCGACCCCTGGCCGGGGAAGACGAACACGACGCGGCCGCGGACGTCCGCCGCTCCGGAGACGACCCCGGCGGCGGGCCGCCCTTCGGCCAGCGCCGACAGACCCGCCAGGCCCGCGTCCCGGTCGGAGGTCAGCACCACGGCACGGTGGTCCAGGACCGACCGCGACGACGCGAGGGACCAGCCGATGTCCGGCGGGGACAGCTCCCCGCGCGTCCCGGCGAACACCGCGAGGCGTCCGGCCTGCGCCGACAGCCCCTCCTGCGACGTGCCCGACACCACCCACGGCACCGGGCCGCCGTCGGCCACCAGGCCCGTGCCGCCAGTGGCGTCGGCCGCGCCCGGCCGTCCCGACGGGGCCGGTTGCGCGTCGGTGGGGGCCTCTTCGAGAATGACGTGCCCGTTGGTGCCGCTGATGCCGAACGAGGACACACCCGCCCGGCGCGGACGCCCGTCCGCCACCCACGGTTCCGGTTCGGTCAGCAGCTCCACCGCACCCGCGGACCAGTCGATGTGCGGCGAGGGCTCGGTCACGTGCAGGGTGCGCGGCAACCTGTCGTTCCGCATCGCCATCACCGTCTTGATGACACCTGCCACGCCCGCCGCCGCCTGGGTGTGCCCGATGTTCGACTTCACCGAGCCCAGCCGCAGCGGACGGCCCTCGGGCCGCCCCTGTCCGTAGGTGGCCAGGAGGGCCTGCGCCTCGATCGGGTCACCGAGCTTCGTGCCGGTGCCGTGCGCCTCGACCACGTCGACCTCGTCGGGCGTGAGGCCCGCGTCGGCCAGCGCGGCGCGGATGACGCGCTGCTGGGCCGGGCCGTGCGGCGCGGTGAGGCCGTTGCTGGCGCCGTCCTGGTTGGTCGCGCTGCCGCGTACGACGGCGAGCACCTGGTGTCCGTTGCGGCGGGCGTCGGAGAGGCGCTCCACCAGAAGGACGCCCACACCCTCGGCCCAGCCGGTGCCGTCGGCCGTCGACGAGAACGCCTTGCACCGCCCGTCCGGCGACAGCGCGCCCTGGCGGCTGAGCTCCACGAACATGCCCGGCGTCGGCATGATCGTCACGCCGCCCGCCAGCGCCATCGTGCACTCGCCCGACCGCAGCGACCGCACGGCCCAGTGCAGAGCGACCAGCGAGGAGGAGCAGGCCGTGTCGACCGTGATCGCGGGGCCTTCCAGGCCGAGTGTGTACGCCACCCGCCCCGAGGCCACGCTCGTCGTGCCGCCGGTCAGCCGGTGCCCGTCGACGCCTTCGGCGCCGTCCTGCAGGGGCGGGCCGTACTCCTGGAACATCGCACCGAAGAACACCCCGGTCCGGCTGCCGCGCAGCGACGACGGATCCAGGCCGGCCCGCTCCAGCGCCTCCCAGGAGGTCTCCATGAGGAGCCGCTGCTGCGGGTCCATCGCCAGGGCCTCGCGCGGCGAGATGCCGAAGAAGTCCGGGTCGAACGCGACGGCGTCGTGCAGGAATCCGCCCTGCCGCACATAGCTCGTGCCGCGTCGCTCCAGCCGCGGGTCGTACAGGTTCTCCAGGTCCCAGCCGCGGTTGACGGGGAAATCCCCGATCACGTCCCGCTCGGCCGCCACCAGGTCCCACAGGTCCTCGGGCGTCTCCACACCGCCGGGGAAGCGGCACGCCATCGCCACGATGGCGATCGGGTCGTCGTCGGCGGCTCCGGCGGGCCGTGGGGCGGGGCCCCGGGTCCCTGTCTCGTCGGCTCCGAGCAGCCGGCGCCCCAGGTGGGCGGCCGTCGCGGACGGGGACGGGTGGTCGAAGAGAGCCGTGGTGGTCAGGTTGACGCCGGTCGCGGCCTTCAGCCGGTTGCGGAGGTCGACCATCGCCGTGGAGTCGAAGCCGAGGGCCTTGAACGTACGGTCCATGTCGATGTCGTGGGACGAGGCGTGCCCGAGGACGACGGCGACCTCGTCCCGGACGAGATCCGCCACGTCCCGCGCATCCCCCCAGGGGTGTCCGGGCTCCGGGTGCGGGTCCGGGTGCGACTCCCGCTCCGGCCGGTCCTCCGGGGCCGGGGCCGCCCCGCTCCGGATTCCGGAGGCCGTGTCTAGCCAGTGGCCGCGGCGCTGGAAGGCGTACGTCGGCAGATCATCCGCCTTCGGACCCGGGCCGAGCATCGCGGACCAGTCCACGTCGACGCCGCGCGTCCACACCTCGGCGGCGGACAGCAGGAAGCGGTCCCAGCCGCCCTCGTCGCGGCGGAGCGTGCCCACCACCAGCCCGTGTTCGTCCGCGCCCGCGGCTTCGAGGGTCTCCTCGATCCCGGCCACCAGAACCGGGTGGGCGCTCACCTCGACGAAGCGGGTGAAGCCGGCCGCCACCGCGGACCGTACGCTCTCCTCGAACCGCACCGTCTCCCGCAGGTTCCGGTACCAGTACTCCGCGTCCAGCTCCCGGCCCGTGGCCCTCGCGCCGGTCACCGCCGAGTAGAACGGCACCTCCGCCGCCCCGGGAGCGATCCCGGTCAGCGCGTGCAGCACCTCGTCGCGCACGGTCTCGACCTCGGCGCAGTGCGAGGCGTAGTCCACCGGCACCCTGCGGGCGCGGATCTCCGCGGACTCGCAGCGGGCCAACAGCTCCTCGACGGCGCCCGGTTCGCCGGACACCACCGTCGCCGAAGGACTGTTGACGGCTCCCACGGACAGACGCCCGCCGAACTCGGCGATCAGCTCTCCGGCCGCCGCGGCGCCCAGCGCGACGGCGACCATGCCGCCGCGCCGCGAGAGACCCCGCCCGATCGCCCGGCTGCGCAGCGCCACCGCCTTCGCGCCGTCCGCCAGCGACAGGGCTCCGGCCACCACCGCCGCCGCGATCTCGCCCTGGGAGTGGCCCATCACCGCGGCCGGACGCACGCCTGCCGCCCGCCACACCTCGGCCAGGGACACCATCGTCGCCCACAGCACCGGCTGCACGACGTCGACGCGTTCGAGCGAGCCCGGGTCGGCGAGGTCGCGCACCACCTCCGTCAGCGACCAGTCGACGTACGGGGTCAGTGCCGCCTCGCACTCCTCCATCCGCGCCGCGAACACCGGTGAGGAGGAGAGGAGTTCGACCGCCATGCCCGCCCACTGCGAGCCCTGGCCCGGGAAGACGAACACCACGCCGGAGTCGGTGTCACCGCTCACCACCCCGCGGACGACCTGCGCGGAGCCGGCCCCCGCCGCCACCGCCCGGAGTCCGGCGCGCAGGCCCGGTCCGTCCTCGCCCACCACGACGGCCCGGTGCGTCAACTGCGCGCGCCCCGCCGCCAGAGCGCGCCCGACCTCGTGCGGATCGGCCGGGTGTCCTTCCGCGTGGGCGGCCAGGCGGTCCGCCTGGCCGCGCAGCGCCGCCTCGCCGCGGGCCGACACCGGCCAGGGCACCGCGCCGCCCGGCTGCTTCTGCTTCTGCTTCTGCTTCTGCTTCTGCTTCTGCTGACGGTCCTCGCGCAGCGCGGCGGGCGCGTCGCCGACGATCACGTGGCAGTTCGTGCCGCCCAGCCCGAAGGAGGAGACGCCGGCGACGAGCCGGTCGTTCTCGCCCCGCCACGGCTCGTGCTCCGTCTGCACCTTGAGGTTCCACTCGGCGAGCGGGATGCGCGGGTTCCCGGTCTCCTGGTGGAGCGTGGGGACGAACTCACGGTGGCTGACGCAGGAGACAACCTTCAGCAACCCGACGATCCCGGCCGCCGCCTCCAGGTGCCCGATGTTCGTCTTGACGGAACCGACCAGGACGGGCTTGTCTTCGGGGCGGGCGGCCCCGAGCGCCTGGCCGATGGCGGAGGCCTCCAGCGGGTCGCCGACCCTGGTGCCGGTTCCGTGCAGCTCGACGCACTGGATGTCCGCGGGCGAGAGACCGGCCGCCGCGCTCGCGTCGAGGAGCAGCTCGCGCTGGGCCGCGGCGCTGGGGACGGTCAGGCCGTCACCGCCGCCGTCGTTGTTGACGGCGCTGCCCTCGATGACGGCGAGGACCCTGTCGCCGTCGGCGAGGGCCTTCTCCAGGGGCTTGAGCAGCACGAATCCGCCGCCTTCGCCGCGCGCGTAGCCGTTGGCCCGTGCGTCGAACGTGTAGCAGCGGCCGTCGGGCGAGAGGGCCCCGAAGTGCTTGAGCTTGCTGGTGCTGTGCTCGGTGAGGATGAGGTTCACGCCGCCCGCGAGGACCGCGTCGGACTCGCCCCGCAGCAGGCTCTGCACTCCGAGGTGCACCGCGACGAGCGAGGAGGACTGGCCGGAGTCCACCAGGACGCTGGGACCGCGCAGGCCGAGGCGGTAGGAGATCCTGTTGGCGATGAAGCTGCGCTGCGTGCCCGTCAGGCTGTGCCGCGTCATCGCCTCCGCGCCCCGGGCGTGCAGCAGGGCGGCGTAGTCGTCGTTGATGGCCCCGGCGAAGACACCGACCCGGGTGCCCCGCAGGGCGTCGGGGGACGTGCCGCTGTTCTCCACCGCCTCCCAGCCCAGCTCCAGCGCCAGGCGCTGCTGGGGGTCCATCGCGGCCGCCTCGGCCGGCGACACCTCGAAGAAGTCCGCGTCGAACCCGTCCACGGCGTCCAGGTAGCCGCCGGGCAGGTCCCAGAGGCCCGCGCCCTGGCCGGCCCGTCGGGCGTCGGGGAATTCCCCGACCTCGGAACGCCCGTCCTTGAGGAGCTGCCAGAATTCTTCGGGGGTCGACGCCCCGGCGACTCGGCACGAGAATCCGACGACGGCGATTTTTGCGCTGGAGTTCTGGCCGTTGCATCCGGAAATAACTTTACCACTCACGGTGATACCCCTCCAAGAAATGCCAGAACAACGCACTTGCGCGCAGCCCGCTCACTTCACGAATCCGCATTCGGAAGAATGGCAGGCGAATCGTGGGAAACCGCACGCCGGGAGTCACAGGTCCGCGACCACCGGAAGACGGCGAAAACCGACAGAGCGGGGCGTCAGGGGACGGACCTCAGGTGCTGCCGAAGGTCACATCCGTCGCACTCCGCCGCCGACTTCGTCGCCGATGAATCCCAGCCCGCGCCGAGATCAGAACCTCGGACCGCACGCGGGACCACCGGCACGGCCGAAATCCGAGCAGCCTCGACCCCTCCACGAAAACACGCCACAAGAACCCCCGATGAAAACTGCTCACGTTCATCACGCAAAGCCGCTTCACATACTGCGCGATAACACGGAACATCCAGCAAGACCGGACAGTTACTGGCCAGTATGGCATGGGGCGGTTTCAGTAAGGTTTCAGCACGCAAGGACCCCCATCCGTCCGGTTGTGGACCGGACAGAAGCGCGATCACCTAGTACCGTCGATCCGCAGTAAATGCTCGGGACAGCAGCGGAGTGCGCGTTCCCGGTGAAATCCTCCTCATCCGAAAACTTCAGCCGAGGGAAGAGCACATGGTTCGTCGGAAACGCACGATGAAACTCGGGGCCATCATCGACGGCCCCGGCTCGCACATCGCCGCCTGGCGGCACCCGTCGACTCCGGTCAACGCCCAGCTCGACATCGACTTCCACCTGGCGTGCGCCCGCACCCTCGAACGAGGGAGGTTCGACTGTCTCTTCGTCCCCGACGTGGTGGCCGTCTGGGGCACCGACATCCAGCACATCAGCCAGACCGCGCGCAACGAGCACTTCGAGCCGCTGAGCCTGCTGGCCGCCTATGCCGCCGGGACCGACCACATCGGACTCGCGTCGACGGCGACGACCACCTACAACGAGCCGTACGACATCGCCCGCAGGTTCACGTCCCTCGACCACATCAGCGACGGCCGGGCCGGGTGGAACGTCGTCACCTCGGCGGCGCCCTGGGAGTCGCGCAACTTCGGGTTCCCCGAGCACATGGAACATGACCGGCGCTACCTCCGCGCCGAGGAGTTCATCGGCGTGACCAAGCGGCTGTGGGCGGCCCCGGGGCGGACGGGGCCGGGGGCCGCCGCCGCACCGGAACAACCCGGGACCCCGCGCGGCGAGTTCTTCGATGTCCGGGGCCCACTGAACCTGCCGGCCTCCCCGCAGGGCAGCCCCGTGATCTTCCAGGCCGGTGCCTCGCCGGTGGGCCGGGAGTTCGCCGCACGGCACGCGGAGGTGATCTTCACGCGGCACACCCGGCTGTCCGACGGCCAGGAGACCTACGCCGACCTGAAGCGACGCGTCGCCGCGCACGGCCGGGACCCCGAAGGCGTCCAGATCTGGCCCGGCGTCCAGCCCCTGGTGGCCGGCACGGAGGCGGAGGCGCGCCGCCTCATCGGTGAACTCCACGACCTCGTGCCCGACATCGTGGCCGTGCGGGCGCTCCAGGAACAGCTGGGGGACCTGGACCTGACCCGGTATCCCCTGGACGGCCCGGTGCCGGACATACCCTCCTCCAACCGCTCCTCCAGTACGCGGAAGATGTGGACGTCCCTGGCGCATCGGGAGAACCTGACGCTACGCCAGCTTGCCCTGCGCCAGATCGCCGACTTCTTCGCCGGTACGCCGGAACAGGTGGCCGACCACATGGAACGCGGGTTCACCGAGCGCGCGGCCGACGGCTACATCGTGGACTTCCCCCACCTGCCCGCCTCCCTCGACGCCTTCGTCGACCATGTCGTGCCGGAGCTGCGCCGCCGGGGCCTGGTCCACGAGGAGTACGCCGAAGGCACTCTGCGCGAGAAGTTGGGGCTATCCGCTCCTCCCCCTGACGGCGCGACGGCCAGGACCGACGAGGCGTCGATCACGGCAGGTGCCGCATGAGCCGAAGCGATGGCCACATCACCTTGTTCACGCGACTGATCACCGCCCCGGGCGCCCCGGACGGCAGTTCGCGGGGCCCCGCGGTCCGTGGCCTCACCCGGGTCCACGACAGGGCCCGGGAGGCGGAGCGCGTCGGCATCGACGCCCTGCTGCTCCACGACCGCCAGTCCGCCGCGCACGACCCGGCCGAGAGCCCCTACTTCGAGGCCGGCACCCTCGCCGGCGCGCTGGCGGTCTGCACCCGCACCGTGGGGCTCGTGGCCGCCGTGTCCACGGAACACGCGCTCCCCTACCATCTGGCGCGGACCCTGGCCACGATCGACCACTTCAGCGCCGGACGCGCCGGCTGGCAGCCGATCACCGTCGCCGACCCGGACGCGTCGGCCAACTACAGCCGGTCCGGCAGCGAGTCGGCGGCGGGGCGGCGCTCCCGGGCCGAGGAGTTCATCACCGTGCTGAGCGGCCTGTGGGACAGCTTCGAGGACGACGCCTTCCGCCGGGACCGCGGGTCGGGCGTCTACTTCACCCCCGAGAAGCTCCATGCCCTCGACCACCGGGGGCCCCACTTCGACGTGGCCGGACCGCTGAACATCGCCCGCCCGCCGCAAGGGCACCCTCTTCTGGTCCACCGCCCGGCGGACGCCGACGACCTCGCGTTCGCCGCCCGCACCGCCGATGTCGTCCTCCTCCCGGCCCAGGACGGCCAGGAAGCCACCCGTATCCGCAAGTCCGTACGCGATCAGGCCAGATCGGCCGGACGTGACGCCGACGCCATCGCCGTACTGCTCGACTGGCCGGTCGACGGCAGCACGGACGCGGCCCGCCGGCTCAGGAGGCTGTTCGAGGCCGGCGCCGCGGACGGCTTCACCCTGCTCGCCCCGACCGGCGCGGCGGGCCCGGCACATGACGCCGTTCTGGCCCTCGCGGCCGAGGTGCGGGCTGACGAGGCCCCCTGGACGCAGACCGCTCCGGCCGGGGGCACCCTGCGCGACCGGCTCGCCCTGCCCCGGCCGGCCGGGCGGCACCGGACGGCCTGAGTCCGTCCGCACCACCCGCGCCGTCACCCTCGTCCGATCCGGCGCATCCGACGGATCGGAGGAGGGTGACGGCATCGGGTGGCCGGTGGCTGTCCGGCCGGCGGAACACCCGAAGGGCGAAGTCGTCAGGAAGCTGCCATGTGGCCGTGAGGTCGATTGACCCGGTGATCACCCGCGCACTAGCCTCGGCGCATGACCGGCCAGGCTCCGGCACGGCGACGGGCTCCCGGCATGAGTCCGGAGTTGCGCCGCCAGATGATCGTCCGATCCGCACTCGCCCTGATCGCGGAGAACGGCCTGGCGGTGACCACCGGCCATATCGCCCGCGCTGCCGGCATCAGTGAGGCGACGATCTTCCAAGTGTTCACCAGCAAGGACAAGTTGCTCGACGCCTGCCTGGCCGAGGCCGCACGCCCCGACGAGGTTCTGCGCGAGCTTGCCGACATCCCTCTGGACGCCTCCGTGGCAGCGCGCCTCACCGCGGCCGCCGGAGCACTGGAGGCCTACCTGCCCCGCATCGGCACGACCATCGCCTATGCGGAGGTGGTCGGGCACCCCCGGGCCCACCGCGGTCCGATCACCGAGTCGAAGGGCATACGGGAGGCCCGCGAGGCTTTCGGGTCCATCGTCTCGTCCCTCGCGACCCTGCTGGCCCCCGAGGAGAAGTCCCTGCGGATGCCGGCGCCGCAGATAGCCCAGACCTTCTTCGATCTGCTGTTCGCCCGCTCCCGCGACCCCGACCACCCGCTGCGCGACCCCCAACTGCCGGACCTCGTGCAGCTGCTCGTCCACGGGGCCCTCGTCGGGACCTCACCACGCCCCGACGCATGGACAGGGGACGGGCTCGCGCGGCACAACGGCCGTGCGGATCATGCGGGTTGAAGGCGACCGGTCAGCGACGTAGATCACCAGTCGTGCGACTACATCGAGCCTGCGGTCCTGGGTAACCTCAGAGCCAGCAAGCCAAGTTACTGTTTGGTAATCCTGAAAACCCGCTCTCGCAGGCCCGAGGAGCCCCTCATGCAACTCACTGCGATCATCGTGTCGCTGACCCTGACTGTGGTCGGCGCTGCACTGTTCGCCCGAGCCACCGTCCAGTTCGCGCGCTATTTCAGACTCGGCCAGTCCATCCCGCCGGGCAGCCGCACGAACGACCCGATGGCGCGGACGGTCACCGTCCTCCGCGAGTTCCTGGGCCACACGAGGATGAACCGGTGGGGCATCGTCGGAGTGGCGCACTGGTTCGTCGCCATCGGCTTCTTCACCCTCGGCCTGACGATCCTCACGGCGTACTGCCAGCTCTTCCAGGCCGACTTCGTGCTGCCGATCCTGGGCGGCTGGCTGCCCTATGAGGTCTACACCGAGTTCATCGCGCTCGGCACGACGGTCGGCGTCCTCGTCCTGATCGTCATCCGGCAGCTGAACCGTCCGGGCGGAGCCGGCCGCAAGTCCCGGTTCACGGGCTCCAAGATGGGTCAGGCCTACTTCGTCGAGGCCGTCATCGTCATCATCGGTCTCGCGATCATGACGCTGCGCGGCCTGGAGGGCGCCTTCCACCACGTCGACCAGTACGAGGCCGCGTACTTCGCCTCGTATCCGCTGGTCGTCGCCTTCCGCGACCTCGACTTCGGCACCCTGCAGAACCTCACGTACATCGCCGCCATGGTGAAGCTGGGCACCACCATGATCTGGGCGATCACGATCTCCCTGAACACGAACATGGGTGTGGCCTGGCACCGTTTCCTGGGCTTCCCGAACATCTGGTTCAAGCGGAACGCCGACGGCGCTGTCGCGCTCGGCGCGCTGCTGCCG
>NZ_JBIRRY010000017.1:0-90271 GCF_044333935.1 Streptomyces sp. NPDC020884
GCGCGGGGGGGGGGGGGGGGCGCGGCCCGCGGGCGCGGCGCGGCGCGCGGGCCGCCCCGCCCCCCCCCCCCCCCCCCCCCCCCGCCGGGGGGGGGGGGGGGGGGCCCCGCCCCCCCCCCGCCCCCCCGACGCCGGTCACGACGGACGGGCGGTCGCCGTCCTCCGGGAACCCGTCCCCTCCCACCGTCACTGAACGTAGCCGCACGAGATGCGGGCCCGACCGACTCCGGTGACGCTGGGGCTCCGGTCGCGCACGCACCGCTGGTTGCCGACGGAGGACCGACGACGGAGGACATCCCCATGAACCTGTACGACAGCCCGGTGGAGCGAGCCCGACGCACTCGAGAACGCGCCGAGGAGCTGGGCCGCGCCGCCGACCGGGCCACCGACCCCGAGCACCGGCAGAGGCTGCGGGAGAAGGCTCAGCGGCTGCTCCGCGAGAACCCGGCGGCCGATTCCCGGCCCGCCTGAACCGGTGTGCGGCAAAGTCGATTGCCCGTACGGTCGTCGGCCCGGTAGCGTCACGCGCCGTGACCCCGACCCTGCGCACCGAGAGGCTCCTGCTGGAGCCGTACGTCCCCGCGGACGAGGAGGATTTCGTCGCGCTGTTCCAGGACACCGCGGTGTCCCGGTGGATGGGTGACGGGCCCTCCTCCGAGGCGGAGGACCGGGCCCTGTTCGGGCGGGTCTTCACCCAGGTCTACGCGGAGGACCTGTTCGCCGTCTGGGCCGTCCGCTGCGACGGACTCCTCGTCGGGCACGCCGAGATCAAACGGACCGACGTCGTCGACGGCCACGAGATCATCTACGCCCTGGCGCCCACGGCGTGGGGGTCCGGCCTGGGGACCGAGCTGGCCCAGGCCATCGTCGCTCACGGCTTCGGGGCCCTCGGGCTGACCGAGGTCCACGCCACCGTCGCCGCCGAGAACCAGGCCTCGCTGACCCTGCTGGACAGAATCGGCTTCGAGCACGTGAGGGACATCGCGGAGGACGACGGCAGCACCACCCGTGTCCTGACCCGCCGCCACTGACCGCCGGCCGCCCGGCCGCGCGGCCGACAGGTGATGCTCGCGGCCCCGGACCATCCTCACGGCCGGGATCGAGGACGCGCCCAGGAGGTTCAGCCGGCGGGCGCCACGCTCGCGCCCTCGACGCCGTGACGCCTCAGGGCATCCGCGACGAAACCGTCCGCCTTCATCTCCTCCACGAACGACCCCAGCAGCTCCTGCGCCGCCGCACCTCGCCCGGCCGGCACCCCCATGGCCTGCTGGATCACCATGAACCGCCCCGGCAGCACCCGTACGCCCCCGGCCCGTGCGGCCTCGGCCTCCAGCAACTGCCGGATCCCGGCGGCCACCTCGACGTCTCCCGCCCGCAGGGCCGCGAGCGCGCGCGGGGCGCCCTCCAGCCGGACGATCTCCGCGTGGCGGATCCGACGGGTGAGGAAGAGGTCGTACGCGGACCCGGCCCCGACCGAGATCCGGGTGCCCTCGCGGTCCACCTGGTCGTTCCCGGAGACCGGGGACGGTTCCGGCACGAGATAGCTGCCCTCGATGAGGACGTAGGGGGCGGTGAACCGCAGCCCCTCGCTCCGGGCGGGGTCGACCGCGAAGAATCCGATGTCCGCCCGCTCGGCCCGCACCGCCTCGACCGACAACGCGGCCCGCTCGAAGGCCACCAGCTCGACGGGCACCCCGAGCCGTCGCCCGAACTCCCGCGCCAGGTCGACGGAGACCCCGGCCGGCTCGCCGCTCGCCGCGTCCCGGTGCGCCAGGATCGGATTGCCCAGGTTGATCGAGGCCCGCAGGGTGCCGCCCGGCGCGAAGGCGGAGACCAGGGCGGGAGGCGTCGGCTCTTGAGTCATGGAGCCGAGTCTATGAGCGGGCCCGTCGCGACCGACGGTCGCACGCGAAAGCGAAAGCGAAAGCGAGAGTGAACGTGCACGCGCCCGTGCCCGGTGCAGGACGGTTCCCGCGTTCTCAGGCGCCCACCGTCCCGTCCACCCCCTCCCGCAGCAGGTCCGCGTGACCGTTGTGGCGGCCGTACTCCAGCAGGACGTGCACCATGACCATCCGCAGCGAGACGTCCTTCTCCCACCGCGGCTGACGTCCCACCAGATCCAGCGAGGCCGCCTCCCGCTCGATCCGGCGCGAGGTCTCCACCTCCGCCTCCCAGGCGGCGAACGCCTCGGCCCGGCTCGATGCGCTCGCGTCGTACGCCGCCTGGAAGTCGAACGGCTTCTCCGACCACACCATCGGGGCCGCCTCGTCCGCGAACACCCGCCGGAACCAGGCGCGTTCCACCTCCGCCAGATGCCGCACCAGAGCCAGCAGTGACAACGTGGACGGCGGCATGGACCGCTCGCGCAACTCCTCGTCGCTCAGCCCCGCGCACTTCATCGCCAGGGTCTCCCGCTGGTAGTCGAGAAAGGCTCGCAGCGTCTCGCGCTCGCCCCCCAGCAGAGGAGGCCCGACCCGGTCGTCGCTCGTCATGATGATGTTCCCCGTCCGTATGCCGACCGACAGTATGACCGGCCCGCGTCCGCCCTGACATGCCGGTTTTCCCCGGGCCCCCAGGCCCTAGGCTGGGGAGGTATGGACGTGAGGGAACTGCTGAGACGCTCCGACGGCCCGGTGACCCGCGACCGGATCCGCGACGACCTGGCCGGACTCGGCCTCGCCCGGGGCGACACCGTGATGTTCCATACCCGGCTGTCCGCCATCGGCTACGTCCCCGGCGGCCCCGGGACCGTCGTCGACGCCCTGCTTGACGTGGTCGGACCGACCGGCACGCTGCTGGTCACCTGCGGGTGGAACGACGCCCCGCCCTACGACTTCACCACCTGGCCCCCCGCCTGGCAGGAAGCCCTGCGCGCCCACCACCCCGCCTACGACCCGGAGACGAGCGAGGCCGAACACGACAACGGCCGACTCCCCGAGGCCCTGCGCCGCAGACCCGGTGCCGTGCGCAGCCGCCACCCCGACGTGAGCCTCGCGGCGCTCGGCCCCTCCGCCGCCGCGCTCATGGACGCCCATCCCTGGGACGACCCGCACGGCCCCGGCAGCCCGCTGGCGCGCCTCGTCGCCCTCGACGGGCGGGTGCTGCTCCTCGGCGCGCCCTGGGGGTCCATGACCCTGCTCCACCACGCCGAGGCGCTGGCCCAGGCCCCCGGCAAGCGGTTCGTGACGTACGAACAGCCCATCCAGGTGGAGGGCGAGCGGGTCTGGCGCACCTTCCGGGACATCGACTCCGAGCACGGCGCGTTCGACTACTCCCCGGTCGTGCCCGAGGGGCAGGATCCCTTCGCGGTGATCGTCGGGAGCATGCTCGCCGCCGGCATCGGGCGGGCGGGCCTCGTCGGGGCGGCCCGAAGCTGCCTGTTCGACGCAGGGCCCGCGGTGGAGTTCGGCGTCCGCTGGATCGAGGAGCATCTGAACGACACCGCCTGAACGGCCCGCCCGGCGGGCCGCGTACGGACTGCGCCGCGCGGCCCGCCCACGGGGTTCACGGCAGCCGCACCTTGATCGTCTGCGTTGTCCCGCGCGTCCCGGACAGGTCGCCGAAGACGAGACGCAGTGAGGCCCCCGTGGTCGCCGACGTCACCGTGGCCGGCTTCGACACGACCGAGGCCACGGCCCGGTTCCAGGTGAGGGTCAGGCTCTTCCGCATCCGCATGGGGTCGCTCACGCACACCGTCGCCGTTCCGTCGGCGTGCTCGGTCACCATCACGGAGCACGGGGCGTCCGCCACCAGCGGCCCGACGCTGCCGCCGAACCAGAAGTTCACGGCCGTCAGCCCGAGCGAGGGCACGGCCACACCCTGTTGGTCGTCCGTGTTGGCGAGCACACGCAGCCAGCCGCCGTCCGCCGCCCGCGCCGCCGTGCGCTGCTCGGACGCGCCGGGCAGAAGCTGGTACGCGTACGCGCCGTCCGACGGGTCCTTTCCGTGGTCGAACCAGAGGGTGAGGTATTTCCGGGAGACCGGATCCGTGGAGCCCGCGGTGTTGATGTCGCGCCAGCGCCCCGTCCGGTTCTCCCGCAGCGCCTTCACCGTGGCCCTGCCCGGGAAGACGTAACCCCCGTGCCCGGCGAGATGCGCCCAGGACGTGTCGGTCAGCGTGGCCGACCACGGGAGCGTGAGGGGTTTGGCCGAGCCGTCGACGGTGAACGGGGCGTTGCCGATCGGCCCGAGGTTGCGGTTGTCCACGGTGCTCTCCACGGCCGCGCCGTCGCGGCTGTGGATGCCCGCGCCCAGGCACACCACCGTGTCGTCGAGGAAGAACCACGACTTCTTCGCCATCAAGGTGCTCGACAGCCCCTTGAGGTACTGCCCTACGGCGGCGCGCTTCCTGTCGGTGACCCCGCCGACCCAGTTCACATCGGGGAGCGAAGCGCCCCAGTCGCCGCCCGCCCCGTCCGCGAGCACCTTGCGCGAAGCCGTGGTTCCCGGCAGCCGGTACGGGTCGACCGTGGGCCAGAAGGCGTCGCTGTACTGGCCGTTGGCGAAGGTGTCGCCCCACCAGGAGAGCATCCCCGACCCGGTGTGCCAGCCGCGCAGGTTCTCGCCGTTGCCGGTCTCGTAGTAGGTGATCCGCCGGTCGGCCATGCTCAGCGACGCCGCCCAACCCGGGCGGCGATGGGTGGCCCGTGCCATGTCGGGGAAGAGCCGGTGGCCGTCCGGCTCGGGGATCGGGGTGAGCGAGGTGTCGTCCAGGACGGACTTCACGCGGGCCAGCGCGGTGAGCCCGAGCGAGGGGTTGCTCAGCGGCGGGCTGTAGTGGTCGCGCTGGGCCCAGCCCTTGACGAGCGCCCGCCACCGCGTGTTCTCGGCGGCCGACGCGCCCTGCCCGAGCAGCACGATGGACGCGAGGATGGGGTGGCCGCGCCGGTGGTCGTCGACCTCGCCCCGGCTGATGGCGCGCCCCGCGACGCAGTCCATGACGAGACCGTTGAAGAGGAACGGGGCCCAGGCGCTCTCCACCGCGTCGAACACCACCTGCCGCTGCGGGTCGGTGACCTCCCAGGTGGTCCCCTTCAGCAACGCGAACAGCAGTCCGAGCCCGCCGAGCATCACCGATCCGTAGCTGCCGGTGTAGGGCACGGTGGTGTGCTGGATGAACGACCCGTCGGCGTAGAGGCCGTCGCCCTGGGTCACCAGCGGGAAGACGGGGGAGAGGGCGTCCCGGGCCAGCGCGATCTTCGCCGCGTTCGCCCCGACGACCCCACGCAGCGCCAGCACCCGGCACAGGTCGACCCGGTTCGCCCCGGTGCTCGTCCCGGTGTACGAGGCGACGGCGGAGTCCGGCACGAAATGGTCGACTGCGGCGCAGAAGCGCGTGAGTTGCGCCGGGGTGAGGGCGTCGTACATCAGCACGCAGACGTCCAGCAGGGCCTGCGGCGCGCCGATCTGCCAGCTGTACCAGTTGCCGTACCGGGTCTGTTCGGCGTTGTAGACCTGGCTGTTGAGGTGCTCCAGGCCGGTGACCACGGCATCGCGCAGTCCGGTGTCCCCGGTCAGGCCGGTGCCCTGCTGGCGGTAGGCCTGCGCCATGGTGCCCAGACGGATGAAGCTGTCGGCCATCCGTCCGGAGAGGACGTACGACTCGGGGTCCGTGTCCGGGTCCGGATCCGCGAACACGGCATCGGGCCAGAGCGAGCCCTCCGCCGGGGCCATGGTCTCCAGCCACTGCGACGCCTTCGCGCCGAGATCGGCCAGCCGGCCCTTGAAGGGTTCGGCGGTCGGGCTGAACCCCTCGCCGAGGATCAGTGTGCTCCAGGTGGCGCGGAGTTCGGTGTACGGATCGCCCTCGGCGGTGGAGGAGGTGGAGGCGGCGCTTGGCGTGGACGGCATCAGAGCGCCGCCGCCCGCGGCGGTGAGCACCGCAGAGGTGGCCAGGAAGGTACGGCGGGACCAGGCAGAAGTCATGGGGGAGCTCCGGGTCGGTGACGTGTCTTCGGCGGGAACCCGGCGCGCGGGGCGCTGAACTGATCCCGGGATCCGACTGTTCTGAGCGGGCGGGCACTTTCTAGCAGCCGCCAGGCGACTCGCTCAATAACTTTGGCCGAATTGATCGTATCGATCGCTTCGTGGGGCGGGTATGACGCTGCCCGGTGCGAACGGGCCCGCACCCGTCGCGCCGGGGCAATACCGTGCTCGGATCGTTTCGAGCGGATGCGATCGATATGGTTGAGCCATGCCGAACGGCGGCCGCCCGGCAGCGGGAATCCACCCACCCGAGCCGCCGGAACACCGTCGGCCCCGAGCCCAGCCGTCTCCGAGTCCAGGGGGATCCATGCGACTGCACGTCGATCAGCGCCACGAGCGGGTGCTCGAGCTCGTCCGCGAGCGCGGCAGCCTGCGCGTCGCCGAACTCGCCCAGGAGCTCGGCATGTCCGCCGTCACCCTGCGCCGGGACGTCGAGGCACTGGCGGCCCAGGGGCTCGTGGAGCGGCTGCACGGCGCGGTGGTGTGGCCCGCCGGGCAGTCCCGGCCCGCCCCGGCCCCCGCGCCCTTCGCCGAGGGGCTGGTGGTGGGCATGGTGGTGCCGACCACCGAGTACTACTACGCGGACGTGGTGCGCGGCGCCCGGCAGACCGTCGAGGCCGCGGGCGCCCGGCTCACGATCGGGCTGTCCCGCTATCTCCCCGACGAGGACGCCGCCCAGGCCCGCCGGCTGCTGTCCACCGGCGCCGACGGGCTCCTGCTGACGCCGAGCTGGGAGCGCGGCTGCCCGGAGCAGGGCGAGGGGCTGTGGACGGTGGAGCAGGAGACCCCGGTCGTCCTGGTGGAACGCTCGGCGCCGCTCGGCCATCCGGCGGCGGGCCTGGACCGGGTGCGCTCGGACCACGCGCAGGGCGCCGCCGAAGCGGTGGCGCACCTCGCCGGGCTCGGGCACCGGGCGATCGCGCTCGCCGTGCAGGACAGTCCGACCGCGCCCCGGCTCCGGGTCGGATACCGGGCCGCCGTGGAGGCGCTCGGGCTGACCCCGGTGTCGACCTCGCCGCTGGACGACGCCCCGCCGCGGTCGGAGGCCGATCGCTTCGAGCGGACGCTGGAGTACCTGTGCCGGGGCGTGGCGAGCGGCCGGGTGACCGCGGCGATCGTGCACAGCGACGCGGACGCGATCGTCCTCATCCCCCGGCTCCAGGCCCGGGGCGTGCGGGTGCCCGAGGACCTCGCGGTGATCGCGTACGACGACGAGGTCGCCGGACTCGCCGACCTGCCGCTCACCGCCGTGGCCCCGGACAAGCACGCCGTGGGCGCCGCCGCCGCCCGGCTCCTGCTGTCCCGCCTCGGTGTCGCGGACCCCGGCGGGACCGATGCGGGCCCGGCCGCGGGAGCGGCGGGCCGGGGGCCTGCCGCCCGCCGGCACCTGGACATCCTGCCCACCCTGCGGATCCGGGTCTCCTGCGGGGCGGCCACCGCCGCTCCCTGACGGACGAAGCACCGCGCGACGAGCCGTGCCCCGGGCCAACAGGCCCTGCGGGCACGGCTCGTCGCGTTCCCGGGGCTCGACGGGTGCCAGGGACAAGGCTCCGACTCATCGGTGATCGATTCGATTGAATTGGTCGTTTGCTCTTGACTGCGATCGCTTCTGCGCAAAATGATGTGTGCCGTTCACCTCTTCTCCCGCAGTTCGAGGTCCCGTAGGAGCCGGCCCATGCCCTGTACCGCCCGCACGTCCCGCCTCGCCCTCGCGGCGTCCGCCGCCTCACTCGCCCTGCTCGTCACCGCCTGCGGCGGCTCGGGCTCGGACGCCTCGGGCCCCGGCGACGGCGAGCCCGTCACCCTCACCTACTGGTCGGCCACCGCGGGCGCCAAGGAGACGGCCGACGCGTTCAACAAGACGCACACCGACATCAAGGTGAAGTTTTCCCTCGTCCCCGCCGGCCCCGAGGGCGTCACCAAACTGTCCAACGCGGTCAAGGGCCACAACGCCCCCGACGTGGCCACCATGGACTACTCCGCCCTGCCCGAGTACGCCAGCGAGGGCAACCTGGAGAACCTCACGCCCAGCTCCGGCGACCTGGTGAAGAAGGAGTTCCCCGAGGCCGTCCAGTCCCTGGTCAACCTCGGTGGTTCCACCTGGGCCGTGCCGTTCGACGTCACGCCGATCCAGCTCTTCTACCGCAAGGACCTGTTCAAGAAGCACGGCGTCGAGGTGCCGACGACCTGGGCCGAATACCGTACGGCCGCCGAGAAGATCCACGGCGGCGACCCCGACGTCACCATCACCAACTTCGGCGGCGGCGACCCCGCTCTGCTCTCCGGCCTCGCCTGGCAGGCCGGCGCCCGCTGGTACGGCACCAACGGCGACGCCTGGAAGGTCGACATCGACGACCCGGCCTCCCGCAAGGTCGCCGCCTACTGGGACGACCTCCTCGCCGACGGCCTCGCCTCCAGGACCCCGCTCTGGGGCGAGGGCGAGACCAAGGAACGCGCCACCGGCAAGGTCGCCACCGTCATCGGCGCCGCCTGGAGCGCCGGGAACTTCCCCGTCAGCTACCCCGACAGCAAAGGCAAGTGGGGCATAGCCCCCTTGCCCACCTGGGACGGAAAGGCCGGCACCGGAATGTACGGCGGAACCTCCTACATCGTGCCCAAGGGCAGCGAACACACCGAGGCCGCCGCCGAGTTCATCAAGTGGGTCACCACCGACCCGGCGGCCATGACCGCTCGCCTCAGCTCCCTCAAGACCCCCAGCAGCGCCCTGCCCGCCAACGAGGGCATGCGGGCCGCGGCGGCCGAGAAGTTCGACGACTCCTACTTCGCCGGCCAGGACGTGTACGCGCTGGCGGGCGAGGCCGCCGACACCATCGTGCCCGGCTGGACCTGGGGCCCGGTGCAGCAGCAGGTGACCTCGGTGCAGATGGCCGCGGGCGGTGACCACACGAAGATGCTGAGCTCCGGTCAGGCGAAGGGCGAGTCGGCGGTGGCCGACCGCGGTCTGAAGCTCGACCAGTAGCCGCGCGGCTGCCCGGGACACACCGTGCCGGGCAGCCCCACTCTCCCCTCGCCCACCCCATCCCGCCGAAGGAGCACCAGGTGGCAGCCCCACTCGCCCGGCCGGCCAAGACCCCGGCACCCCAGGCCGCGCCGCCGGCCGGTCCCGCCGGACCAGGAAAGCCCGGCGCTCCGGGCGGCCCCGGCACACGACGCGGACAGCGCCGGGCCGTCGCCCTGTTCACGGTTCCCTTCTTCGCGCTCTTCGCCGCCGTCACCGTCCTGCCGATGATCTACGCGGCCTGGATGAGCCTCTACCGGGAGGAGTCCTCCGGCCTGGGATTCGGCGGCACCGAACGCGTCTTCGCCGGGTTCGGCAACTTCACCGAAGCCCTGGGCAACGAGGCGTTCCTCCGCTCGTTCGGGAACATCGCGCTCTACTGCGCGCTCTACATCCCCGCGATGGTCGGCGGCGCGCTCATTCTGGCCCTGCTCGTCGACTCGACCCTGGCCCGAGCCCGGCGCTTCTTCCAGATCGCCTACTTCCTGCCGCATGCGGTGCCCGGCCTGATCGCCTCACTGATCTGGCTCTACCTCTACACACCCGGCCTCAGCCCCGTCACCGACGCCCTCGAAGCACTCGGCGCGCACTGGAACTTCTTCGGCCAGGACGAGGCGATCTTCTCGGTCGTCAACATCTCCGCCTGGCAGTGGACCGGCTACAACATGATCATCTTCTACGCGGGTCTCCAGGCCGTTCCCCGCGAGGTCCTGGAAGCCGCGACCGTCGACGGAGCCGGAGCCCTGCGCACCGCCCTCCAGGTCAAGATCCCCATGATCCGGCCGACCGTCGTCCTGACCCTGCTGTTCACCTGCGTCGGCGCCATCCAGCTCTTCGACGCCCCCAAGCTCGTCCAACTGCGCGCCAACACCATGGGCGAGGACTGGTCGCCGACCATGTTCATCTACACCGCGGCCTTCAAGGGCCACGACTACGGCCTGGCCGCCGCGAGTTCCCTCCTGCTCGCCCTCGTCGCCGGACTGCTGTCCTTCGTCGTCACCAAACTCGGCAACCGGTGGAAGGCCTCATGAGCAACCAGACAGCCACCCCCGACGCACCGCCCGCCCCCACGCCCCGCAGCAGGGCGCGCCGTCGCTCCACCTCGACGCCGCCCGCCCGCCGCAGCGGGCAACTCACCTCCCGCGTGATGGTGAACGCCGTGCTCGCCGTCGTCGCCGTCTACACGCTGATGCCGCTGACCTGGCTCCTCATCGCCTCCACCAAGAGCTACCGGGACCTGTTCGCCACCAATCCGTTCAGCCTCGGCGACTTCCACCTCCTGGCCAACCTCGACGCCCTTTTCGCCTACAACGACGGGGTGTTCGTCCGCTGGCTGCTCAACAGCCTCCTCTACACCGTCGTCGCCTCCGGGCTCTCCACCCTCATCTCCGTCGCCTGCGGCTACGCCTTCGACAAGTACGCCTTCCGCGGCCGGGAGAAGTGGTTCGGCGTCGTCCTCGTCGGGGTCCTCATCCCCTCGACCGTCGTCCAGCTCCCGCTGTATCTGATGGCCTCCGAACTGGGCCTCGTCAACACCTACTGGGCCGTCCTGATCCCGAGCCTCGTCAACCCCTTCGGCGTCTACCTGGCGCGCGTCTTCTCCGAGGGGTACGTGCCGGGCGAGGTCCTCGAAGCGGCCCGGGTCGACGGAGCCGGGGAGGTGCGCACCTTCGTGAAGGTCGCCCTGCCGATGCTCGCGCCCGGCTTCGTGACCATCTTCCTGTTCTCCTTCACCGCGAGCTGGAACAACTTCTACGGCGCGCTCATGATGCTCAACGACGACCAGCTCTACCCGGTCAACCTGGGCCTCTACATGTGGAACCAGAACGTCTACCAGCAGCCGGAGCTCTACCCGCTGGTGATCATCGGCTCCCTCGTCGCCGTCGTCCCCCTGATCGTCGCCTTCCTCTGCCTCCAGCGCTTCTGGCGCTCGGGCCTCACCGCAGGAGCCGTCAAGTGAGCCACTCCGCCGCGCCCCAGCGGACCCGCCCCCGCACCGTCCTGGCGATGAGCGGCGAGACCCGTACGGCGATCCTGGCCCCCGAAGCCCTGGACCGGCTTGCCCGTGTCGCCGACCTCGTCCCCGGTCTCCTCGTCACCGACTTCGGCGCCGACGACCCCGCCCAGCGCACCGGACTCCACGAGGCCGAGGTCCTGTTCACCGGCTGGGGCTGCCCGCCCCTGGACCCGGACGCCCTGAGCGCCATGCCCCGGCTGCGCGCGGTGATCCACGCCGCCGGCTCCGTCAAGCACCACATCACCCAGGACGTCTGGGACCGCGGCATCGCCGTCAGCACCGCCGCGACGGCCAACGCCCTCCCGGTGGCCGAGTACACCGTCGCCGCGATCCTCTTCGCCAACAAGCACATCCTGGAGAGCGCCCGCGTCTACCGCGAAGCACGCTCCCGGGTGAACCTCCTCGCACGGTTCCCCGCCGTCGGCAACTACCGCCGCACCGTGGGCATCGTGGGCGCCTCCCGCATCGGCCGCCGCGTCGTCGAACTGCTGCGCCCCTACGATCTGCGCGTCCTGGTCCACGACCCGTACCTCCACGCGGCGGACGCCCGGACCCTCGGGGTGGAGCGCATCGGGCTCGACGCCCTGGCGGCCGAGTGCGACGTCGTCAGCATCCACGCCCCCGAACTCCCCGGAACCCGCCACCTGTTCGACGCCCCGCGCCTCGCCCTGATGCAGGACGGGGCGACCCTCGTCAACACCGCACGAGGCTCGCTGGTGGACACCGACGCGCTGCTGAAGGAACTGATCACCGGACGCCTGAACGCCGTGCTCGACCACACCGAGCCGGAGGTCCTGCCCGCCGACTCCCCGCTCTACGACCTGCCGAACGTCCTTCTCACCCCGCACATCGCCGGCTCCCAGGGCGGCGAACTGCACCGGCTCGCCGACGCCGCCGTCGACGAGCTCGAACGCTACGCGCACGGCCTGCCGTTCGCCCACGCGGTCGACCCCCGCACCCTGCACCAGCAGGCCTGACCCCACGCCCGTACAGGATCCGCACCCATCGGGAGAGCGCCACCGCTCCTCGCAGCCCTCCGGGAGACCGCCATGTCCCGTGCCCGCCGTGTGCTCGTCGTCGGCATCGACGGAGTGCGCCTCGACACCCTGAACCGCGTGCCCACCCCGCACCTCGACACGGTGGCCGACGCGGGCTTCCTGGTCCCGGTGACGGTGGGGGAGGACACGCCCACCATGTCGGGGCCGTGCTGGGCCACCGTCGTCACCGGTGTGGGCGTCACCAAGCACGCCGTCTGGAGCAACGACCTCAGCGGCCACCGCCTCCAGGTCTTCCCGGACTTCACCACCCGTCTGGCCCAACAGGACGGCCGCCGCACCTACGTCGCGGCGGCCTGGGAGCCGCTGGTCACCGTCGCCGACGGCGGCCCCCTGTTCCGCCGGCCCACCCGGCTCACCCACCACGCACCGGCCGCCGACACCCCCGAGGCCTGGGAGGAGGCTGACGCGGCGACCGTGCGCGACGCGGTGGGCGTCCTCACCCATGAGGACCCCGAAGCCTCCTTCGTCTACCTCGGCGCTCCCGACGAGACGGCCCACCACCTCGGCTGCGGCGACGCGTACCAGGAATCGGTCGAGGCGGCCGACCGCCGCCTGGGCGACCTCCTGGCCGCCCTGCGCTCCCGACCGGCGTACGAGGCCGAGGCCTGGACCGTCCTCGTCGTCACCGACCACGGGCACCGGGACGAGGGCGGCCACGGCGGTGTCAGTCCGGCCGAGCGCACCGCGTGGCTCGTCTGCGCGGGCCCCGACATCACGGCCGGCGCCCGCCCCGCCCGCCCGGTCCGCCACGAGGACGTCGCCGCCCAGGTGTACGCGGCCCTGGACCGTACGCCCGACTCGCACTGGACGCTCGACGGCGGCCAGGTGCCCACCGTGCCGCGCGCCGTGCTTCTCGACATGGACGGCACCCTCGTCGACACCGAGCCCCTCTGGTCGGCGGCGGCGGGCGCCGTCGCGGCGGCCCACGGCCACCTCCTCGACGAGCGGGAAGGCGCTGGACTCCTCGGCCGCACCTGCGCCGACACCGCAGCCCGCCTCGTACAGCTGTGCCCGGAGCCCACCACGGTCGCCGGGCTGGAGACCGAGCTGGAGGACACCTTCCTCGCCGCGGTGGAGGCGGGTGTGCAGCTGCGGCCCGGGGCCCGCGCGCTGCTGGACCGGCTGGAACGGGAGGGCCCGCCCGCGGCTCTGGTGTCGGCCTCGCCGCGCCGGGTGGTGGACGCGGTCCTGCGCACGCTGGGCGGCGAGGTGTTCCGTACGACGGTGGCGGACGGCGAGAGCGACCGCTCGAAGCCCTTCCCGGACCCCTATCGGAAGGCGGCCGCCCGGCTGGGGCTCCCGCCGGAGGCCTGCCTGGCGGTCGAGGACAGCCCCACGGGCGTGGCCGCCGCCGAGGCGGCGGGCTGCCGGGTGCTGGCCGTGCCCTCGTCGACGCCGATCCCACCGGCCCCGGGACGGCGGGTCCGAACGGATCTCACGGCCCTGCTGCGGGACTGGGGGCCAAGGGAGCCGGCCTGAGGTGGGTCCGGTGGGGCCCGACGAGGGAAGACGCCGGGGCCGGCGGGGCCGATGGGGCCCGAGACAGCCAAGGGACGCCGGGGCCGGCGGGCAGCGCGCCCACCGGCCCCGGCGTCCTTCGTCGTCAAGCGGCGTGCGCCCGCCCCGCGGTCAGCACCGCCATCATCCGGGCCACCGTGCGGGCCATCGCGTCCCGGCCGTCCGCCAGATACCGGCGCGGGTCCACGCCCCGCTCGTCCTGGGCCAGCCGCTCCCGTATCGCCCCGGTCATCGCGATGTTGAGCGCGGTGCCGATGTTGACCTTGCGGATCCCGCCCGCCACGGCACGGGCCAGTTCCTCGTCGGAGGCCCCGGACGAACCGTGCAGCACCAGCGGAACCGGCACCGCCGCACGCAGCCCGCCCAGCAGACCGTGGTCGATGACAGCGTCCCGCGAGGTCATCGCGTGCGAGGTGCCGACCGCCACGGCCAGCGCGTCGACCCCGGTGGCCGCGACGAACGACCGCGCCTCCTCCGGATCCGTACGCGCCCCGGGCGCATGGGCGTTCAACGGCGGCTCCCCGTTCTTCCCGCCGACCTGTCCGAGCTCGGCCTCCAGCCACAGACCCCGCTCGTGCGCCCATACGACGGCGGCGCGGGTGGCCGCGAGGTTCTCCGCGTACGGCAGCCGGGCGGCGTCGAACATCGCCGAACTGAAACCGCAGTCCGCCGCCCGGTGCAGCAACTCGGTCGACTGCACATGATCGAGATGCAGGGAGACGGGGACGGCGGCCTGGTCCGCCACCTCCGCCGCGGCGCGGGCGAGCGGGCGCGGCCGGCCCCGGTGGTAGGCGACCGCGTTCTCGCTGATCTGCAGGATCACCGGCGACCCCGCCGCCTCCGCGCCCTCGGCGATGGCTTCCGCGTGTTCCAGGGTGATGACGTTGAACGCGGCGACCGCACGGTGCTGTGCGGCGGCCTCGGCGATCAGATCGCCGGTGGCGGCGATGGGCATGGCGACTCCGGGGTGAGGGACCTTCGGGCGGGACGGGGGCGGCCGGGCCTGCCGTCAGGCCGTGCTGAGGATGACCGAGCGGGTGAGGTGACGCGGACGGTCTGGGTCGAGACCGCGGGCGTTCGCGATGGCCAGCGCCAGCCGCTGGACCCGGACCAGCTCCGCCAGCGGGTCGAGGCCGCCGGCCACCCACCGGGCGCCGGTCGCGTGCACCTCGTCCATCAGCCCGGCCGGGGCCTCGCCGAGCATCCAGGTCGCGGTGGAGCGGGTGGAGATGCTGATCGGGCCGTGCCGGTACTCCATCGCCGGGTACGCCTCGGTCCAGGCGAGTGCGGCCTCACGCATCTTCAGCGCCGCCTCGTTGGCGAGCCCCACGCTCCACCCCTGTCCGAGGAAGGTGAACTGGCTGCACTCCACCAGCCCGGCGGGCAGCGGCTCGGCGAGCGCCACCTGGGCGTCCTCGACCACCGAGTCGGTGTGCAGGCCCAGATGGGCACGGAGCAGGGTCAGGGCCGAGGTCGCGAAGCGGGTCTGCACGACGGACTTCTCGTCGGCGAACTCCAGCACGATCGTGTCGTCGGCCATCGCCGCCATCGGGGTGTCGGGGTCGCCGATGACCACGGTGCGGCGGGTCGTGTCACCGATCCGCCCGAGGAGGCCGAGCACCTCCGTCGTGGTGCCGGAGCGGCTCAGCGCCACGACCCGGTCGTAGGGGCGGCCGACTGGGAACTCCGATGCGGCGAAGGCGTCGGTCTCGCCCTGGCCGCTGCCCTCCCGGAGCGCCGCGTAGGCCTGGGCCATGAAGTACGACGTACCGCAGCCGACCACGGCGATGCGCTCGCCGGCCGCCGGAAGCCGGTGGGCGAGTCCGTCCGCCATACCGGCGGCCACCTGCCAGCAGTCGGGCTGACTGGCCAGCTCCTGAGCCACGTGCGTCATCTGTGCTCCCTGTTCCCGGTTCGCGACCATCGATGCTCGAAACTGCATATTAGGCGAGTGTTTCAAGCAATATCAAGCAGACGTACGCAGGTTTCGTACACCTGTGCGGCCCGCCCCTCCTTCGGTCGTACGTCCCGCTACGCCCTCGCCGGTGATGTCCCGGGCCCCGGTTCGCGGAAGCGCATTCCACCCCCTGACGATGGGTAGGGTGGCTGCGCTCCACGAGATCTGCGGAATGTTCGACATAGGGGGTCTGATCCATGGGTTCGCTGGCGGGAAAGGTCGCGCTGGTCACGGGTGCCAGCCGCGGCATCGGCCGGGCGATCGCCCGGCGGCTTGCGCGTGACGGGGCCTTGGTCGCCGTTCATTACGGTGCGCGGGGCGAGGCCGCGCAGGAGGTCGTCGAGGAGATCGCGAAAGCGGGCGGACAGGCTTTCGCGGTGGGCTCGCTGCTGGGAGTGCCGGGCGACGCCGAAGCGCTGTACGGGGCGTTCGTCGCGGGAATGAGGGACCGGGGCGAGGAGCCGGTGCTGGATATTCTCGTCAACAACGCCGGTGTGAGCGGATCCGGGCGAATAGGGGACGCCACACCGGAGATTTTCGACCGGCTGTTCGCGGTGAACGTGAAAGCACCGCTGTTCCTTATCCAGCAGGGCCTGACCCTGATGCGGAACGAAGGACGGATCGTCAACATCTCGTCGGCCGCCGCACACCGGTCATTTCCGGAGTCCGTGACCTACGCCATGACCAAGGGCGCGGTGGAGACGCTGACGCTTGCTGTGGCAAAGGAAGTGGCCGGGCGAGGCATTACGGCGAACACCGTGGTGCCCGGTTTCGTGGAGACCGACATGAACGCCCGGCGACGCGAGACGCCCGAGGCCGCGGAGGCTCTGGCAGCCCACTCCGTGTTCGGCCGCATGGGCCAGCCGGCCGACATCGCCGACGTCGTGGCCTTCCTCGCTTCGGAGGACGCACGCTGGGTCACCGGCCAGAGCATCGACGCCACCGGCGGCATCGGGCTCTGAGGTGGACGTCCGGCAGTGCGGTGCCGGGGGCGATGAGCCTTCCCGGCACCGCACACCCCCCTTACGCGCCGGTGAGCAGCGACTCCCACGCGGTCGCGGTGTCCGGGTGACGGGCCAACAGCACCGCACCCGCCGCGCCGGCCCCGGGCGCGTCCCACGTGCCCTCGCAGCCCAGCAGCCCCGCCACCGCGTCGAGCGTCCCCGGATGCGCGAAGAGCAGAGCGGCGCCACGACGCGCGCCGTCGGCCGCCCCCGCCCCGCCGGCGGCCGACACATCCGCCTCCGGCACGTCACGCCACGGCGGCACCCACGCGTCCAACGCCGCGAGCCGGGCCGGGAAGATCCGCCCCGCCTCACGGATCAACAGCGGTGCCAGGTCGGCCGCCCCGGCCTTCAACGTCGTGATCAGCGTCGGCAGCCACGGCAGCAGAACCGGATCCGGAAGCCGTCCGAACGCGTTCGACACGGCCTCCACCACCACGTCCGCCAGCCCCGGCACCGGCACCAACGCGTGCACGAAGCCGCTGAGATAGCGCGGATAGGCGGGCACCACCATCGGGTTCGCCAGCAGCTCCCCGCAGCGCTCCCGCAGCTCGGCCCGGGACAGGGCGCCGAGCTGCACCTGCGCCGCCCACAGGAGCGCCGTCTTCTCCGGGTCCGCAGGGCGCGACTGGGCGACGGCCAACTCCAGCTGGGCCCGGTCGCAGCCCAGCGACAGCGCGAGGCTCTCCATGCTGAACAGGAAGCCCAGCATCGCCGCCACCTGCCCCACGGTCGCGTCCTCGTCCGTGAACGCCGTCGGCAACAGGGTGCAGTAGTGCGCGTAACCGGCCTTGACGAACAACTCCACCCACGGCGGCAGGACCGGCTCAGCGGTCCGGTAGTACGCCAGCAGGCCCCGCACCCGGCGCAGCACCTCCGGCGCCCCGTCCACGGTGCGCTCGGCGGCAAGGACCTCCAGGGCACGGTTGCCCAGCTCATCGGTGAGACGGCGGCTGCCGAGATACAGCGTCGCGTCCTCGACAGCGGCGAGGACGACCGCCGTCGTCGCCCGCGGCCCGTACGCGTCACGGCGCAACCGCTGTTCCAGGACCTGCTCGATGCTCACCCCCTCGTACCCGAGCTCGACCAGCGCCCGCTGATGGGTGCCCAGCGCCAGGTCCCACGACTCCTGGAGCGAACGCTCGCCGAGCTTCCGCTCACCCATGATCGGCCGGGCCGCCCCGTGCGGCATCAGCCGCCGGAGCATCCACAGCACATCGGAGCACGCCCCGAGCTCCGGGCGGGAGTTCATGTCCAGCAGCGCACGCTGCACCCCACGCTGCTCGAGCCTCAACTCCAGCGGTGCGAGCCGGTCGTGCACATCACGGGCCAGCGGCGGCAGCGCCTCGTAACCGACCCGGCCGATCCGGTCGCCGCCCATCATGATCTCGACGAGACGGCGCACGTCCCGCCGGCCCGGCACCGAGTCCTTCTCGATGCAGGTGATCGCCGCGTCCTGGAAGTCGTAGGGCGTGGGCTTGGCCCGGTCCCGCATCCCGGCGAGGAGGATCGACGTCTCGAACACCGCGATGGCGTCGGCGGTGGACGCCAGATAGCCGCTGCGCCGCGCCGCCCGCACGATATCCACCGACCAGCCCAGCAGCTCTGCCTCGTCCAGCGCGTCCAGGACCGGCGGCTGCCGCAGGAATCCCGAGAGCCGGTCCGTGGCGGCCGGCTCCGGGGACGCGGGGAGGGCCGCCACGGCCTTCTTCGACGCCCGGGGCTTCTTCGCACCGTCCTGCCCCGCCAGCCGGTACGGCTGGACCCGGGTGCGCTTGAGGTTCTTCGCCCACTGCGTCGCGGCGATCGACACCGACCCGGAAGCCAGCCCGAACTGCGCCTCGATCGCCGTGTGGCTGGACGGGATCAGCCCGTACTGCCAGGCGGTCGCGGAGCGCGGGGAGATCGGATACGACGCGCTGCCCGCCACCCCGAACTCCTCGACCCGGCTGGCCGCGTGGAAGGCGCCGCACACATACAGGCAGTCCTGCGGGTCGGCCCCGCTCGACGCCAGGTGCTCGCGCATCCGGGTCCACATGTACCGCTCGCGCTCCTCGTCCACCCGGACCCGGTCCCCGTCGCCGGGGGCGAGCCGCCGGAACAGGCTGCCGACCAGGAACATGACCTGCCGGTAGGCGGCGTGGTCGCTGCCGCCCAGCGGGACCTCCACGTATTGGTGCCACCACTCCGACCAGTGCCGCACCTTGCCGTGCCGCAGCAGATGCTCCTCCAGCTCCGCGAAGCGGGGCCGCAGGTCGCCGATCTCCACCCCGACCGCCTCGCCGTGCAGCGCGGCTTCGGACTCCGGGGCTTCGGCCGCAGGACCCGATGCCTCCTGCGGGGTGCGCCCGGCGTGGCGGCTGTCCCACTGGAATACGTGGTCGGAGGACCGGTCGACGAGGACCAGCTCGACGCCCGGGGTGTCGAGGGCATACGCGATGGCCTGATATTCGGCGGACGCCTCGGTGATCGGGGCGACGACCGACAGCGGGGCCCACTCGGCGGGGAACCCGTCGACGTCGCTCGCGAAGGCCTGGACCGCCACCGGAAGCCGGCAGTTGCGCAGCTCGTCGAGGAGCGGGGCCATGTCCTCGCACAGCTCCAGATACACGACCTTGGGCTGCTTCTCGCGCAGCCGGCGCGCCATCGCGAGGGCGGACGCGGGAGAGTGGTGGCAGACCGGGAAGATCTCCAGCGGCTCGCGCACCGCCCGGTCGACGTCGTCGACCATGCCGAGGAGGATGCCCTCCAACGCGTCGGGCCCGTCGGCGAAGGCCGTGGCGGCCTCGTGCAACTGCCCGCGCAGAGCGGCGAACGACGTCTCCCCGGGACCGTTCGTGGGGGACCCGCTCATGACAGCGTGGCGATCGTGTCGCGGCCGCCGTCCAGGAACTCCGGCCACGAGCCGCCCTCCTGCTTGCTGCGCGGCTCGACGACGCCGTGCAGATACTTGTTGAAGATGGCCAGGTCCTCGGGGTCCCGCCGGGCGAGGGAGCCGACGAGCGAGGAGGCGAGCGTCCGGGCGGTCAGCGCGCGCTCGCCGAAGAAGTTGCTGTGCAGGACCGCGTCCTCCAGTACGCCGATCTGCTCCGCGGTCGACAGCGCGGACTCCAGCTTCTCGTCGTCGCTGCCCGCCGCCGCGGCGGAGGCCCGCAGATCGGCGAAACTCCGGAGAAGGATGTCGAGCAGCGTCGGCGGCACGTCCAGGTCGATGGCGTGCCGGCGCAGCAGTTCCTCGGTGCGGAACCGGACGATCTCCGCCTCGCTCTTCTTGTTCGTCACCACCGGGATGCGGACGAAGTTGAAGCGGCGCTTCAGCGCGGACGACAGGTCGTTGACGCCCCGGTCACGACTGTTGGCGGTGGCGATGATCGAGAAACCCGGCCGGGCGAAGACGATGTTGTCGCCCGCCTCCGGGCCGTCGCTCTGCAGCTCGGGGACGGAGATGTACTTCTCCGAGAGAATCGAGATCAGCGCGTCCTGGACGTCACTGGTGGAACGGGTCAGTTCCTCGAAGCGGCCGATGGCGCCCGTCTCCATCGCGGTCATGATCGGCGAGGGGATCATCGACTCGCGCGACTGGCCCTTGGCGATGACCATGGACACGTTCCAGGAGTACTTGATGTGGTCCTCGGTCGTGCCGGCCGTGCCCTGCACCACCAGGGTGGAGTTGCGGGAGATCGCGGCCGACAGCAGCTCCGCCAGCCAGCTCTTGCCGGTGCCGGGGTCTCCGATCAGCAGCAGACCGCGGTCGGAGGCGAGGGTGACGATCGACCGCTCGACGAAGCTCCGGTCGCCGAACCACTTCTGCGAGATCTCCCGGTCCAGACCGTCGGCGCGCTCGGACCCCAGGACGAACAGCCGGACCATCTTCGGGGACAGCCGCCAGGAGAACGGCTTGGGGCTGTCGTCGATCGACTCGAGCCAGTCGAGCTCCTCGGCGTACTTGGTCTCGGCGGGGGCACGCAACACGTCGGACATCAGAAGGCCTTTCTGAACAGGCAGGAAAGTCAGGAGAACGAGAAAAGTGAGGGAGACGAGAGAGAGATGAGCGAGGGGGAGAGCGTGCGGCGGGCGGGAGGCCCCGCCCCGCAGCTCAGGTGAGGAACGTCTTGAGTTCGTGCACGAGCTTGCCGATGTGCCCGGAGACCACCGGCGTGCCCAGCGCCTTGAACCGCTCCCGGAACCAGGGATTGACCTCCTGGCGACCCGAGCTGGTCACCGAGCCGACGGGGATGAACTTCACCCCCGAGCGGTGCACGGCCTCGATGCCCTCGAACAGCGGCTGGGAGCGGTCGAACTCGTAGAAGTCCGAGATCCACACCATGACGGTGTTCTTCGGCTCGGCGATCTTCGGGCGGGCCATCGCCATCGCGACGGGACCGTCGTTGCCACCACCGAGATTCGTGCGCAGCAGCACGTCGAACGGGTCGTGCACCCAGGGCGTGAGATCGATGGAGCGGGTGTCGTAGGCGATGAGGTGGACGTCCACCTTCGGCAGCCCGGCGAAGATGGAGGCAAGGATGGTGCAGTTCACCATCGAGTCGAGCATGGAGCCGGACTGGTCCACCACGACGATCAGCCGCTGCGGCGTCGTCCGGCGGACGGTGTGCCGGTAGTAGAGGCGGTCGACATAGAGCCGCTCCTCCTCCGGACTCCAGTTGGTGAGGTTCTTCCAGATCGTGCGGTCCAGGTCGAGATTGCGGAAGACCCGCTTGGGCGGAACCGAACGGTCCAGCTCGCCGACGGTGGCCTTCTCCACCTGCGTACGCAACACCTCCGCCACCTCGTCGACGTAACGGCGGATGAGCGCCTTGGCGTTGGCGAGGGCCACGCCCGACAGGTTGCCCTTGTCCCGCAGCAACTGCTCGATCAGCGACATGCTGGGCGTCAGCCGCGCCGCCAGCGTCGGGTCGGCCAGCACCTCACGCAGCCGCATACGCCCCACGAGGTCCGCCTCGATCGCCGCCAGCTCGGGCCCGAGGCCGCCTGCGTCGATGCCCGAGCCCGCCGCCCGCCCGCCGCGGAGGCCGCCCGGCGGACAGCCCATCGCCCGCTCCAGCCAGCCCGCGTCGGACTGCCAGCGCGCCAACTGCTCGGCGGTCACCGTGCTCGAACCGGTAGCGAAGACATTGAGCAGCACCTTTGAGACCAGTGCGGCGCGCCGCACCTCCGCCGCCCGGTCCCGGGACTCGCCCGCCCCGGCCGCCGCACCGGAGCCCGGGTCCACCGCACCCGCGTGCGCGTCGACCGCGCCATCCGCGTCGTCCACGTCGCCGTCCGCATCGACCGCGCCATCCGCATCGCCGTCCGGCGTCATCAGCCCGTCGAACTCGGCGGCCAGCTCCGGATGGCGCTGCACGACCGAGTCGAGCGACGTCCCGGGGTCCAGCAGCGCGGAGGGCAGCCCGATGTCCTCGACGACACCCAGACTCGCCGACTCCAGCGCCGGCTGCTCCTCGCCGTCGAAGAGGCGGGCCAGGAGCCGCCAGTACAGCACCTGACGCCGGTTCTCGTCCGGGTCGGGTCCGGCCTGCTCAGGCCCGGCGGGACCGAGCCGCTGCCCGGTGATGTTCTCGGTCATTTCCGCAACAGCCTTCCGGCGCGCTCGCGCAGCACGGCGACGGCGTCGGTGGCGGCCTTCTCCGCCCGGACGCCGGCCTTGTCGGTGGTACCGCCGGCCCACGACCCGGCGTGCACGGCGACGGACTTCTTCCGCACGATCGCCTCGACCGCGAGCGGCTGGAGAAGGAACTCCCCGGCATCCCAGCGCAGCAGCGCCACACAGGCGCGGGAGGCGGCGACCGCCTCGGGCGTCAGCGGACCGGCGGCCGGAACCCGGTCGGTGTCGACGGCCAGGAGCTGCCCGGCAAAGTCGAACGTGAGACGGCCCTCCTCGCTCCGGGCGGTGTACCCCTCCAGCAGCACCGGCACGGCGATCCGGACGGGATGCCGGTCCAGCGGCGCGACGCGGGCGGCCGTCGCGGCGGAGAGCATCACGCGCGCCGTGGCGAAGGCGTCGGCGGGCTCACCCGGACGGGCCCGCTCGTCGTCCCAGACCAGATCCCCCTCGGCGGTCACCGGCATGGCGTCCAGCTCCATCGAGCGACCCTCGCTCACGGCGCCGAGCAAGGACATGCGGGGACGCAGCAACTGCCACAGGCCCGCCCCGACGACCGTGTCGGGCTTGGGCGCGGAGACCCCCGCACGCACCAGACGGGGCGCCCCGCCGTCCGCGGGCTCGAACACGGCGTGGACCTGCGCCTGCACGGCCGTGGCGTGCTCCTGTACATCGACGCCGAGCGGCAGCAGGCGACCGGTCGCCGGGGCGACGGACGGCTCCCCCGCGGCGCCGGGCACCGTCAACAGCAGCGCGCGCGACCACAGATCGGCCCAGCGGCGCACCGGCACCCGCTCCAGCGTCACCCCCGGGCAGGACGCGGCGAGCTCGGCGGCGAACCCGTCCAGCAGCGTCGCCCGACGACGCAGCGCCGGGTCGGGCAGCATCGCGGAGACCACCGGCGCGGCCCCGGCGACCAGCTCGTGGTCGATGCCCCGCCAGCCACTGCGCGCGAGGTCGCACAGCCAGCTGCGGGCCGCCGCGAGGAGGTTCGTCCCCTGCTCCGGCACCGCGGCGGCCAGGGCGGATTCCTCCGCGGCGGGCCGGCCGACGGCCTCGTCGATCTGCTGCGCCAAGGCATCGTGCACGGAGCCGAGCAGTGCGCCGCGGGCGGCGGCGAGCGCCACGTAATGGCCCTCCCCGGCTGCTCCGGCCGCCGCCCGGTCGGCCGCTTCCGCGACGCGCGCGGCCAGCGGGGTCCCGGCAACGGCGGCGGCGAGCCCGGCGACCGCGGCGGACTGGGCGGGCCCCGGCCGCAGCAGACCGGCCACCAGCGCCCCGTCGAAGGCGTCCACGGCGGCCAGCGCCTCGTCGAGCCCGTCGACCGGTCCGGACAACAGGTCGCCACGCATCAGGCCACCGCCCGCGTCGGCGGGAACCACTGCATCTCGGGCAACGGCGAGGTGACCGGAGCCAGTTCGAGATAGGCGAGGTGCCGCAGGAACCGGCTGAACACCTGTGCGGCGGCCGAGGAGTCGCCCTGCCCCGGCCGCTCGGCGGTCATGACGGCGATGAGGGACGGGGCGTCGAGCTGCCCGTCCGGGGTCTCCACCGTGAGGTAGCGGGCGACGCGCTCCGCGCCGTACTGCAGCACCGCCTCGCCGACGAGCGCCTGGATGTGCTTGCAGAACGACCCGCGCGCACCACCGCAGGGCCGGTTGTTGTTGGTGCTGCACGCGAACGCGTACGTCCGCGCCGCCACGGACGACACGTACACCCGCCCGATGTCCGATCCGCTGGAGACGACTCCCTGCAACCGTCCGTCGGCCAGTTCGACGAACGGCACCTTGGCCAGCTTCCGCGGCCGCGCGGGCGGCACCACCCGCGCGGTACTCGACTTCTCCCAGACCGACAACGCGCCAACTCCCATGCATGCGAAAGGGGATGTCCACGCCATCGCGGCGGGACAAGAACGAACTTAATCCCGACCACTGACAACGCGGTCGGCAGGCCCCGGGCCCCGGCATCCCGCAGGACCCGGGCCCGGTGTCCGGCCCGAGGAAACGGTCACGAACGCCAGGGGTGTTGTGCGAGCGCGTCCGTGTCGATGGTGCGGGTGAGGAGGTGAAGCGGTGCGGCGCGGATGCCGGCCGCCTCCGCCGCTTCCCAGTAGGCCAGACCTGTTGCCGGCTCGACCGGACCGTGGACGAGCGGCACACCGGCCCCCGAGGCGTGGAGCAAGGACTCCAGCCGGCAGGACGCGATGGTGTCCGGCACCATCGGCTGCGCCAGGTAACCGGCCACCGCGGCGGCCGGCAGGCCCTCGGCCACCACCCGCTCCGTGGGGCCGGCGGTCAGCAGCCCGCCGCCGACGACCAGGATGTCCTTCGCCCGTTCCATCCGGTCGATGGCGCGAGCCGTGTCGAAGCAGTGCGGGAACGAGTCGTCGACCACCGTCGTCCCCGGCTCGAGACGGTCGATGTCCAGGAGCGTGCCGCCCCCGCTGACCGCCGCGACGATCAGCCGGGCCCCGTACACGGCGTCCGGCAGCCCGTCGTCCGACTCGACCACTTCCACGACCTCGGCGAGACCGCGCTCCAGGAGGTTTTCGGCCAGTTCTTTCAGCCGCGGCCCGCTGCCCGGCACGTCACAGAGGAGCAGTCGGGCGGGCGGCTGCCGTGTACGGGTGAGCAGCAACTCCAAGGAGGAGGAGCCGATCGAACCGAGCCCCACGAACGCGACCGTGAGAGCGCCCAGTCGCTGCCCCGTCGCGTCGAGAGCGGCGTGCACGGTCCTGACGACGGACACGACGGTCGCCGCATGACCGGTGGTGACGGTTCCGGTCGTCCCGACGGTGCGCAGGACATCGAAGCCGTAGCCGGTGAACGACGGGATCATTCCGGCCAGGGACACGGCCCGCGCACCCAAGGAGGAGGCGAGCTCCACCCCCCGCGTGGTGTGCCCGATCAGGTCGTCGCCGGGGGCGAGTTCGTCCGCGAACAGCGGGAGGCACACGAAGCCCGAACGGCCCAGCGGCGTACGCAGCGTCTCCAGGAGCCGGGGCCGCCGGTCCGGGAACAGCAGGGCCCGCAGATCCTCGCGCGGCAGCGCCGCCTCCGGCAGGCCCGCCAACCGGGCGAGGTCGGCCGGGGACGGCAGATAGCCGACGAGCGCGGCGTCCATCCGCTGGTCCTGGCCGGGACCGCCCGGGTGGCCGGATCGGCCCGTACCGGGCACGGCCGGGACCACCGCGCGCGTCAGGCCTTCGCGCACGGTCTCCGCGAAGGCGGCCAGCGACCCCGGGGTGAACGCCGTCGCCGCCGCGCGGACGGTGATCCGCAGCCGCCCGCCGTCCAGACCGGCCGCCAGGAACACATCCGTACCGGACGGAGGCGGCGTGTACGCGCTGTCGCCGTCCTCCCGGGTGACCGCCAGCGTCTCTCCGCTCTCTGGGCCCAGGGCGGAGAAGTCCAGGTAGGTGAAGAAGAACTGAGCGGTCCGAGGCAGCCCGTTGGGCAGCAGCGGCACGGGGCCCTCGTACGTCTGCGCTGCGGCGGACTCGGCGGCGACACGCCGCAGATCGTCCTCGAAACCCGTGCCGCCGAGCCGTCCGGACGCCCCTGCGGCCGGCCGCAGGGGAACGGCCGTGGCGAAGGGACCGAACACCCGGTGGGCGTCGGGCAGGGAGGGGTCCCGGCCGCTCACCGCGAGCCCGAGCAGCAGATCCGCCCGGCCGGTGGCAGCTGCGAGCGCCCGGTAGTAGGCGGTGAGCACCGGGGCGTGGAGGGTGGAGCCGACGCGCGCGGCGAGTTCGCGCAGCGCCGCGACCTGGCCGGCGTCGACCGTGAACCCGTGGGTGTGGAAGCGGGCGTTCACGGCGGAGCCCGGGGGCGTGCCGGGACCCCTGTCGCCGCTCGTACCGGCGGTGAGCACCGGCGGACGGTAAGGCGCGCTCAGCCGTGTCCACCGGTCCTCGCCGGTCAGGGCACCCGACTGCGGTGACGCGGCCGGACCGCCGGAGTCCGCACCGAGGGCCGTTGCGGTGGCGGCGGCGTCCGTGCGCCGTGCGATGCGCACGGCGTGGTCGCGGAAGGTGCTGCGCAGCGGGGCCGGCCCCGGTTCCTCGCCGCGGGACAGCTCGTCGTACACGGTCGTCAGCTCCCGTACCAGGAGCGCGGCGCTGTAGCCGTCGCCGATGATGTGGTGGGCGTGTGCCACCAGGACGTGCTCCTCGGGTGCGACGGTGAGCACCCGCAGGCGCAACAGGGGCCAGGCCCACAGCTCGAAGGTGCGCGCCCGTTCGGCGGCGATCCGCTGCTCCACGTCCCCCGGGTCGGTGAGGTTCTCGAAGCCGACCGGCAGGCGCAGCGAGGATGGAAGCTCCTGCTGGACGACCGGGCGCGCCCCGGCGGGGAAGACGGTGCGCAGCATCGGATGACGCTCGACGAGGGTGTCCACCGCCCTCTGGAAGCGGGCGCTGTCGAGGCGGCCGTGCAGGCGCAACCGGGTCAGCCAGGACGAGGTCGCACCCGGTGCGACGGCTTCGGCCAGCAGGAACCCCCGCTGCGTGGGCGTCAGCGGGAAGGCAGCGGGAGACATGGCCGGATCGAGGGTCCGGGGCCGCGGGTCGGCAGCTTCACCGTCTGCCCGCCCCGACGCGTCCGCCGCTACGGCGTCGGCTGCGGCGTACCCGGCCGCGTCCACGGCGGAGGCGAGGGCCGCCAGTGTGCGGTTGCGGTAGACGACGGTCGGGCGGGGGAGCGGCCCGCCCTGCTTCTCGAGCCGGGCGAACACTTCCAGAATGAGCAGCGAGTCGCCGCCAAGGGCGAAGAAGTCGTCCTCACGACACACTTCGTCGGTTTCGAGCAGGGCGGACCAGACGGCGGCCAGCCGGACCTCGGTCGGCGTGCGGGGCGGTGTCCGGAAGTCGTCTGTACGCGAGCCGGTGTCGGCCTCCGGCTCCGCCCGGGGCGGTGTCCGGAAGTCGTCTGTACGCGAGCCGGTGTCGGCCCCCGGCTCCGTCCGGGGCGGGGCAGTCGCTTCCTGGAGGGCGAGCAGCGCACGGCGGTCGATCTTGCCGGTGCCCGTGAGCGGCATCCTGCCGACAGCGGTGATCCGGGTCGGCAGCATGTACGGGGGCAGTGACTCCGCGAGATGGAGCCGGAGCGCCACAGCGCGCACTCCGGACGAACCGGGCCCGGGGGTCACGAAGGCGGTGAGGCGACCGTCCTGGGCCAGCACGACGGCGTGCGCGACGTCCGGATGGGCCTGGAGCACGGCCTCGATCTCGCCGGGCTCCACCCGGTTGCCACGGATCTTCACCTGGTCGTCCAGGCGGCCGAGGAATTCCAGGGTGCCGTCCTCGGCGCACCGGACCCGATCACCGCTGCGATACCAGCGCCGCCCGCGGCGGACCGTGAACGCGGCCTCGGTGAGGGCCGGTTCGCCGAGGTACCCCGGGGTCAGGCCGACTCCGGAGATGAGGAGCTCCCCGGCTTCGCCCGGCCGACGGGGCTCCCCGTCGGGTCCGACGACCTCCACCTCCGTGCCCGACACCGGGCGGCCGATGGGAAGGCGCCGCACCTGGTCACCGGGCCGGGCGCGGATGATGTGGCAGCTCGTGTTGATGGTCGCCTCGGTCGGGCCGTACAGGTTGGCGATCTGCTGGCCGCCGCCGAAGAGATCGAACCAGCGGCGTACGTGGGCGGGTGACAGGGCCTCGCCGCCGACATGGATCCACCGGAGCGCGGACAGGTCCGGCAGCGGTGCGCCGTTGCGCCGCCGTTCCTCGGCGGCGCTGAGGAGCTGTTCCCAGAGTGTGGGGACGGAGCTCCAGACGGTGATCCGGCTGCGTTCGACGTGTGACAACAACCGGTCGGGGTCGCGCAGCAGGTCCCAGGCCACCGTGACCACGGCGGCGCCGACGAGCAGGGGGGCGAGGAGCTGGCGGACGGAGGCGTCGAAGCAGGGTGACGCGGTCTGGGCGAGCCGGTCGTGCGCGTCGTATCCGAAGGTGTCGACGGCCCAGTCGAGGTAGTTCTCCATCGAACGATGGGTGATGGGCACAGCCTTGGGCCGGCCGGTGGATCCGGAGGTGAAGATGACGTACGCGATGTCCTCGGCGGCAGCCGGACGATCGGGTACGGGAACCTTGTCCCGGGACCGGACGCATCCAGTGGGACGTTCCCCGCCCGCGGCAGACCCCTGCCACGCATCCCGCGAGAGCGACGCCGGATCGTCGACGGACACCAGGGTGACATCGCCGAGCGCTTCCCCCACCGCCCGGGTGGCCGCGTGACACAGCACGGTACGGACGCCCGAGCGCGTGACCTGGTCGACCAGGCGCGCGGTCGGATGGCCGGCGTCCAGCGGCACCCAGCCCGCCCCGGCGCGCAGGGCCGCGACGACCGATACGACGGTGTCGGCGCCGGGCTCGGTGAGCAGCCCGACGAGGCTTCCCGAGGTCACGCCGGCGGCCAGGAGCGAGGCCGCGAGGGCGTGGGAGGCATGGTCGAGTTCGGCGTACGTCAGGGTGGCGGTGCCGGTGTCGACGGCGACCGCGTCCGGGGTGGCCCGGAAGCGGTCGACCAGCCGGCGCACGACCGTGGCGGATCCGGTGTGCGGGCGTGGAGCGGCTCCGGGCGAGTCCTGCGCGTCGGGCCGGGGCCGGATGTCGGGTGAGTCCTGCTCATCAGGCTGGGGCCGGACGTGGGGCGAGTCCTGCACGTCGGGGCGGTGCCTGACCACAGCGGACAGCTCTTCGTGGAAGTCACGGTCCAGGCGGGCCACCGTCGCCGGGTCGAAGAGCCGGGCGGGGAAGTTCCACGAGAAGCGCAGGACCGTCTCGTCCTGCCAGCACAGCAGGCTCAGCCGCGTCGCGGCGGTGGCGGTGCCGGCAGCGGTCGGCCGCACGCTCACCGGACAACGCCCGTCGAGAGCGGCGGGGAAGCGCGAGAAGCTGAAGCCGGCCGGGCTCACCGTCCGGGGACCGGCCCCGGACGGGTCCGTCGGCAGCAGTCGGGCCAGGTCCAGGCCGGTGAGGCTCGCGTGCTGCTCGCTCTCCAGCCAGATCGCCGACAGCCGCTCGGTCAGGGCCTCCACCGACTCGTCGGGGTCGGTCCCGCACAGCAGGGGGAGGGCGTCGGCGAGCGGCCCCACGAGCCGGTCGAGATGCACCAGACGGTCGTCCCGGCGGGCACGGGCGACGTTCACCGCGATCTCCCGCTGCCCGCTCCACCGGGCCAGACAGCGCACGTGCACGGCGAGCAGCAGATGGAACAGGCTCACCCCGCGAGCGGCGGCCCGCTCCTCCAACGCGGCGGTCAGCACCGGGTCGAGGGCGCTCTGACGCGTCATCATCGGCGCTGTGGGAAGGGCGGACGGATCACCGTCGTACGGCAGACGCAGGGGCTCGCCCCGGGAGGCCAGCCTGCTCGACCAGTACCGCCGATCGGCGGCGAAGGCGGCCGCGCCGCCGCTGGAGGACCGCTCATCGGCGGCAGCGGTCGCGTACCGCGCGAAGTCGGTGCCGAGCGCGGGCAGCGTCGGCGCGTGCCCGTGGGCGAGGGAGGTGTAGAGGGACCAGAGCTCCCCGGCGAGGATGTTGAGGCTGTATCCGTCACCGGCCGCATGGTGGATCACCAGCACCAGATGGCACAGCTCCGGGTTCTCCCGGGCGAGCACCGCGCGCACGGGAGGCTCGGCGGAGAGGTCGAACGGCCGGTTGCACAGGGCGGTTTCGAGCTCCTCGACAGGGCCGGAGAGCTCGTGGACCTGGTACCAGGCGGACAGCGCCGCGGGCGGCGCCACGTACTGCCGGGGCGCCGTCGTACCGGTCCCGTCCGGGGTGCTGTCGACGCGGATCCGCAGCATGGTGTGCCGCTCGGCGAGCGCGGTGAGCGCCCGGCCCAGGAGCCGGGTGTTCAGGGGGCCCCGGACGGTCTGCCGGACGTAACCGTGAGCGGGGACGTCCGGGTGGAGCCGACTGCTGGTGTGCAGGGCCAGTTGGACGGGGGTGAGCGGGAAGGACACGCCGTCCGGCACGGGGGCCGGGGCCGGGGCGGGGGAGAGGACGCGGGAGGGCGCGGACGCCGGAGTGGTGGAAGGCGTCGCGTCGAGATGCGCGGCCAGCTCGCCGACGGTCCGGTACTCGAAGAAGAGCGTGGCGGGCAGGGTGCTTCCCAGCTCCCGTTCGAGCTGCCTGACGAGGTCGACGGCGGCGAGCGAGTCGAGGCCGAGAGCGAGAAACGGCTCGTCGTCGGGAATCTCGGCGGGCGGTAGACGCAGCGCCGTGGCCAGCAGTCGGCGCAGCAACGCGGCGGTGTCGGTAGGGGGTTCGGACCCGGAACTGGAGTCCGGGCCGGAGCCGGAGCCGGAGACTTCGGGCACCCGACTCGAAGGCACCGACTCCGTCCCCGTCCTCTCCTCCGTTGCGGCTCGTGGCGCCGTCCCCGTAGGCAGTGGAGACGGTGTCAGGTCGGCGAGCACCAACTGAGCCGCGTCGACGCCGCATGCCGTACGCAGTGCCGTCAGCGCGGGAGCGAGGGCAACGGACCTGCCCCCGGCGGCCCGTACGGCGGTGGCACCCTCCGCGGCCCCGAGGCCGAGGGACGCTGCCATGCCCGCCCCGGCGACCGCGGCGAGGTTCACCGACAGCCAGGGCCTGCCCGCCTGTCGCTCCGACGCGGCGAACGCGTCGAGGAAGGCGTTGGCACCGGCATAGTCGCCCAGCGCGCCCGCCAGGCCGGGCAGTACCGCGCTGACGGAGGAGAACGCGACGCACACCGCCGGGTCGAGCCCGTGCCGGCGCAGGGCCAGCGAGAGCAGCAGACTGCCCCGGGTCTTGGCGGCCAGGGCTTCCGCCGTCTCGTCCACGCTCCTGTTGCGCAGGGTGCCGGGGCGCACCACCCCCGCGGCGTGGAAGAGGGCGTCGAGGCGGGGCAGTCCGGCGAGGAGCGCATCGACGTCCCTCTCCACCGAGACGTCGGCCACGCGGTAGTGAACGGTGGCGCCCAAGGCGCGGAGTTCCTCGGCCAGCCCCGCGGGAAGCCGGGAGGAGCGCCCGGTGAGCACAAGGGACGGGCGGCCCCGGCCGGCGAGGTCCCGGGCGAGCGCGGCACCGATGCCGCCGCCGCCCCCGGTGATGAGGAAGGTGCCATCGGGCGGCAGCGGAGACCGCGCCGCACCGAGCGGCATCGCGGTGCCATCCGCCAGGGGAACGAAACGGCGGGTGAGCCTGCGCCCCGACCGCCAGGCGACGGTCGAGGCCCTGCCCGGAGCGCCGCCCGCCGCCAGCTCGGCCAGCACGGCTTCCAGACGCTGGGCCGGGGAGTCCAGCGAGCAGAGGTCGACGCCGGTGGCCGAAGCGCCGGGAGTCTCCTGCGGCAGCGCGAGCAGGAGCCCGCAGAGGACAGCGTGGGCCGGCCGTGGCCTCTCCCGTACGGTCTCCGTGGTGTGGACGTCCTCCGTCAGCACCAGCAGCCGGTCCGCGCCCGTCTCGTCGAGCCGCGCCAGGGCCTCGCCGAAGGCGGCCAGAGCGGCGTCCTGGGCTTGGCCGAGGGCTTCGCCGGTCTCCTGGTCGGGAGCGGGCCCGGCCACCAGAACCACGGCGTGCGGCGGGTCGTCGCCCCGGGTGTGCATGGTGACGCCCTCGGCGGAGAGCTGCGCGGCGAGTCGGCTGACGGACGCGGAGTCAGGGCCTGTCAGCAGCACCGAACGCAACGTCGCCGCCGTTCCCCCGGGCAGCGTGGCGTCCTCCCACCGGATCCGGTGCAGCAGGGAGCCCGCCGGCGGATCGGGCCAGTGCCGGGTGCGCCGGAAGGGATAGGTGGGCAGGGGGATCCGGTGATGCGGGGCGTCGAGTGCGGTGCGGTCCAGCGACACCCCGTGCGACCACAGCCGGCCGACGGTCTCCAGGAGCGCCCGCCGCCCGCCGCGCTCATCACCGGTCAACCGATCGGAGTCCGGACGGCCCTGCGAGCTCGGACGGTTCTCCGAGCCCGCGGGGTCCTGCGATCCCGCGCGATTCTCCGAATCCGCACAGCCTTCGGACTCCGCACGGTCCTTGGAGTCCGCGAGTTCCTGCGAACCGCCCGGCAGAGCGCACACCACCAGCACCCTGCCACTGGACGCACTGGACGCACTGGACGCACTGGACGCACTGGACGCACCGGAGCCGGGAGACAGTTCCGGGGCGGGCGACGGGACGGCCCGGCCCCGAGACGCGGACGGGCCGCCCCCGTCGCCGCGTTCCTCCCGCTCTCCGACCGTGTACGCTCCCGCCGCCGCGCGGACCGCACCCGACAGCGTCGCCCCGTGGCCGACCTCCACGAACGTGTCGTACCCCTCCCGAGCCAGACGTTCCACGGCCGCTCCGAACAGCACCGGGCGCTCGGCGTGGGCGCGCAGGTACTCCGGGCCGAGGACCGGCTGCCACTCGGCGGTGACGGTGCTCATGAGGGCGATGGACGGGGCTCGCGGGGTCAGCGCACGGGCCGCCTCGGCGAGCCGGTCGGCGACCGGCCGCATCAGCGGTGAGTGGAAGGCCCGGGAGACCCGCAGACGACGCGTGGGGATGCCCAGGGCCTCGAGGCCGAGGGCGGCGCGCTCCACGGCGGAAACACCCCCGGAGAGAACTTGGAGCCCGGGACCGTTGTACGCGGCCACGGCGAGCGCCCCATCGGACTCCGCCACCGCCGCGGCGACCGCGTCCTCACCCCCGTGCACGGCGATCATGGCGCCCGGCTCGGTGAACGCGCCCATGAGACGGCCGCGTTCGGCCGCGAACCGTACTGCGTCCCCGAAGGTCAGCACCCCGCTGACACAGGCGGCGGTGATCTCCCCGACGCTGTGCCCGGCGACCGCGTCGGGCTCCACGCCCCAGGTACGCAGCTGGCGGGCGAGGGCCACCCCGGAGGCGACGAGCAGCGGCTGCGCCACCTCCGTCACGGCCTGCGCGCCGGGGTCGACCGTCGGATCCAGGCACCAGTCCAGCAGAGGCCGGCCGGCCACCGGGCCGAGGATTGCGGACGCCTCGTCGAGCGCGTCCCGGAACACCGGCGCCGTTCGGTACAGCGCCCGGTCCCGGCCGGGGAACTGCGCACCCTGCCCGGGAAACAGGAAGACCACCCGCGGCCGGGCACGGACGACGCTGCCGAAGCGCCCGTCCGACCCAACCAACCCGTCCGACCCTTCGGATCCGTCGGCGCGTCCGCACGTGTCAGCGGCATGCCCGCCCGCGTCTCCGGCCCCGGCGGCGAGTGCGCCGAGCCGTTCCCGTAGATCACCGTCCGCGACGACGGCCAGCCGGTGGGGCCCCTCGTCCCTGGACGTGCTCGCGGTCAGGCAGACATCGCCCTCGCGCAGTCCCGGACGGCCCTCCAGGTGCGCGGCGAGCTGAGCCACCACGTCCCGCAGCCCGGCCGCACTGCGCGCCGACAGGGTCAGCAAGTGAGGCCCCTCGACCGTGACTTCGCACGGGACGCCCGGTGAAGGCAAGGACGATGCACCCAGCGAAGGCGAAAACGAAGGCGAGGACGAAGCACCCAGCGAAGGCGAAGGCGAAGGCAAGGCCGGAGCCTGTTCCAGAACGGCATGGGCATTCGTGCCGCCGAATCCGAACGCGTTGACCCCCGCGACGAGAGGCCCGGCGGACGTCCAGTCCCGGGCCCCGGTCACCACCGAGAACCCGGCGGGGGCGAGTCCGGGCGAGGCCGGCTCGTGGTGCAGCGACGGGGGGAGCCTGCGGTGGCCCAGCGCCAGCACGACCTTCACCAGCGCGGGCAGCGCGGCGGCGTTCAGCAGATGCCCGATGTTCGTCTTCACCGAACCGAGCAACCGCGGTTCGCCGTCGGGCCGTACGGGAAACGCGTGGCCGAGCGACCGCAGCTCGATCGGGTCCCCCACGGCCGTACCGGTCCCGTGGGCCTCCACATAGGTCACCGAGGCGGGATCGACACCCGCCGCCTCGTAGGCCCGGGTGATGACCTCGCGCTGCCGCAACGGGTTCGGCGCCATGAGACTCATCGACCGGCCGTCGTTGTTGACGGCCGTGCCCCGGACCACCGCGAGGACCGGATCGTCGGCGAGCCGGGCCGCGTCGAGGCGCGTCAGGACGATGGCCGCGCCTCCCTCGCCGGGCACGAAGCCGTCGGCGTCGGAACTGAAGGCGCGGCTGCGCCCGGTGGGGGAGAGGGCCTGCGCCTCTTCCAGCAGCCGGTGCGGGGCAGAGGTCAGGTGGAGGTTGACCCCGCCGACGACCGCGAGGTCGCACTCGCCGTCCAGGAGGCTGCGCCGCGCCAGATGCAGGGCCACCAGGCCCGACGAGCAGGCGGTGTCCACGCCGAGTGCGGGACCGTCGAGGTCCAGGCTCTGGGAGACGCGGGCGGCGATGAGGGCGGGAAGGTTCCCGGTGAGCAGGGTGGGCAGCGCGGTACCGTCCGCCGAGGCCCGGTCCAGGACCTCCCGGTAGCCGCTGTCCCCGACCGCCGCGAACACACCGATCCTGCGACCGCGCCTACGGGGCCCCGCGTATCCAGCACGCTCGAGGGCCTCGTGCGCCAGTTCGAGGAAGAGGCGTGCCTGCGGGTCGAGCGCGCGTGCCTCGACCTCGTCGATGCCGAAGTAGCCGGCGTCGAAGGCGGCCGGGTCCTCGAGCAGCGCCGCCCAGCGCTTCGGGGGAGCGGCCCGCCGTGCGCCCGGACGGTCGTGGCCGTCGCCCCAACGCCCCTGCGGTACGGGGGTGACGGCATCGAACCCCTCGATGAGCCGGTCCCAGAAAGCCTCGGGGGTGTCCGCGCCGGGGAACCGGCACGCCATCGCGATGATGGCCGCCGCGCCGGGGGCGGCAGCGGGGTCGGCCGGCTCCACCCCGGCTGTTGCTCCGGCCCGCGGTGCGGTGTTCGCCTCGGCCGCGGGCGGGGACGACGACGGGCCGGGCGCCATGGTCAGCAGGTGACCGGCGAGGGCGGCCACCGTGCCGTGGTCACGGATGACCGCCGGTGGCAGCGTCACGCCGAAGGCATCCTCCAGCGCCACCAGCACCTCCATCGCCTTGAGCGACGTCCCCCCGAGGCTCCCGAACGCCTCGTGCACCCCGATCGACTCGGCGGGCCTGCCCAGCACCCGCGCCCACGCGTCCCGCACGACCTCGACGGTCTCCGCCCGTGCCCGGGGCGCCTCCGCCCGGATGCCGGCCCGTGAGCGGGAGGCCTGCGCGCGGGGCTCCGACGACGACCGGGGCGCTTCCGCCCGGCCGGGAGCGGCAGGCGTGGGACCGCCTCTGCCGCCCGGCCCCCACTCACCCGCCTCGAAACGCTCCCGCATCCGCCGGCGTTGCAGCTTGCCACTCGTCGTACGGGAGAACGCCCCCGGCGGCAGGGCCAGCACCCACACCTCGTCATGGAGCAGAGCCTCGCGCACCCGGGCCGCGACGCGTTCGAGCACCTCCGCCGCATCGCCGGGGGGCCGCGCCCAGGGGACGAGGACCACGACGCGCTCCGCACCGGTGACCGGGTCGGTCGAACCGATGACCGCCGGGGTGCCGGGCGGTAGCCCGGGTGTCGCCGCAGCGACCTCTTCCATGTCCGTGGCGTGGAAGGTGCGGCCGTTGAGGAACAGCACGTCCTTGTGGCGGCCCGTGACGCACAGCCGCCCGTCCCGCAGGAACCCCAGATCGCCGGTGCGGAGCCAGCCCTCGGAGAACACCTCCGCGCTCACGCCGGGAAGGCGGTGGTAGCCACGGGCCAATTGTGGTCCGTTCACCATGATGTGCCCGACCTGCCGGTCCCCGAGGACGGCTCCCGCGTCATCGACGATCCGCACGGCGCAGCCGGAAACCGGCCGCCCCACGTCCATCAACTCGACGGCTCCCTCGCCCGGTTCGGTGTCCAGGGCCACGCCACCGCTCAAGGCCGCCCGGTCCAGGACCAACGGCTCGGCCACCTCTCCCGGCGGCGGGAACGTCACCGCCAGCGTCGCCTCCGCCAGGCCGTAGACCGGCTGGGCCGCCGCCGGATCCAGCCCCGCCGGACGGGTCTTGCGGGCGAAGGCCCGCCACACCGCCGGTGCGATCGGCTCCGCCCCGACCAGCAACAGCCGTACGGCCGAGAGGTCCAGCCGGGCCAGGACCTCGTCCGGAACCCGGCGTACGGCCAGGGCGAGGGCGAAGTTGGCCGCGGACAGCACCGTCGCCCGGTGCCGGGCCGCCACCTCGAACCACACGCGGGGCCGCTTGGCGAACGCCAGGGGCCCGATCTTGACCTGCCTGGCCCGTGCGGCCAGCGGAGCGAGATGCGTCCCGATGAGCCCCATGTCGTGGAAGTACGGCATCCAGCTGACCACCACGTCGTCGGCGCCCAGCGCCGAGGCCGCCCGTATCTGCTCCAGATTGGCCAGCACCGCGCTGTGCGTCACCTCCACCCCCTTGGGCGCACCGGTGCTTCCCGAGGAGAACTGCACGAACGCGACGTCGTCGGGCCCGGCGGCGACCGGTTCCCGCAGTACCGGCCCCTCCCGCAGGGCCTCGAGGGCCAGGGCGCGTACACCGCCGGGGAGTTCACCCGTCAGCGACGCGGTCGAGGCGTCCACGACGACGGGCGGCCGCCCCAGATGTTCCCAGACCGGCAGCACCCGACGGGCGTCCGGGGCCAGCGGAACCGGCACCAGACCGGCCGCCAACGCACCCCAGAACATCGGCTGGAAGTCCTCGCTGCGGTCGGCCAGCAACGGCACACAGGTCCCCGGCTCCACGCCCGCCCTTCGCATGCCCCCGGCCACCCGCAGGGCGTCGTCGAGGAGCTCGCTCAGGGTGACGGTCAGCTCGCTGCCGTCGCCGCGGACGTGAACGACGACCTGCCCGGGAGCCTCACGGGCCGCGTCCAGCAGCACATCCAGCAGCGTCATGTCGTGGTCCACCGGTTCATCGGTCCGTTCTTCACAGAATGATCTTAAAAACGCGCCGGTCACGTTCGAATCAACCGGCGGGAGGAGACTGCCTGCACCCTGAGAGTGACCCGGCTGAGAGCAGTCCTGTGTGAAGAGGGGGGTACCGAAGAAGCCCGGCTGATCGTGCGGCGCGAACGCTGCGGCCGGGGGCGACCGGAGCGACCTGCCCGGCCGGTCAAGGGCCGAGCAGGTCGTCCGTGTCCGCGCGCGCTCGCCTACGCGCCGGTCGGCGCGGCCTGCTGCACGACCTCGAAGGACCACAGGGTGGATCCACTGGCCGCCGGCTTGGGGCGCTCACCGCTTCCGGCGTCGCCGCCCTGATGGGCCGCCTTCATCGGACCCTCCATCCACGCCTGGAAGGAGGCCTCGTCACGCCAGCGCGTGTAGACGAGGTAGCTGTCCGTGCCCTCGACAGGCCGGAGCAGCTCGAACCACTCGAATCCGTCGGACCCCTCCACGGCACTGGCCCGGGAAGCGAAGCGCTTCTCCAGCGTCTCGCGTTGTTCCTGGGGGACGGTCAGCACATTGATCTTCACTACGCTCATGGCCTCATCCTGCCGTACGACGCCCGAACCCCGTCGCCCCAGGGCGGTCCTACCGCTCGGGCGCGTCACCCGCCCCGGCGGGGAACTCCTCGACGCCCAGAACACGCAGCAGGTCCAGTCGCTCACGGGTCCCGGCGTCCGCCGGGGTGAGGACGAGCAGCACCTGACCGTGGTCGGGAGTGACCAGCGTTTCGCAGTCCATCACCAGACGGCCCACCCGCGGGTGCACCAGGGTCTTGCGGTCGGCCCGCCGCACCGCCACCTCGTGCTCCGCCCAGAGCCGGCGGAAGTCCTCGCTCGCCGCCCGCAGCCGGTCGACGAGCCCGGCCACCGCCGGATCGCCGGACCGGCGGCCGACCGCGGCCCGCAGATCGGCCACGAGCTGCCGGGCCTGATGCTCGTGCTCCTCGGGAGCACCCGCCGCGCGGGCCGCGGGATCGGTGAACCAGCGGTACACCAGATAGCGCCGGTCGCCCGGGAAACCGGTGTGGTCGCCTGCCAGCAGGAGGGACATCCGGTTCTGCGCGAGCACCTCGCCCAGGTCGGACACCACCATCGCCGGGGTGTCACCGAGCAGATCGAGCATCCGGACCAGCCCGGCGCGCGCCAGGCCCGCCACCGAGTCGGCAGGCGGCGGCTGGTGACCCGCCAGGTGGAACAGATGGTCCCGCTCGTCGTCGGTGAGGCGCAACGCCCTGGCCAGCGCGCCGAGCAGCTGGGGCGAGGGCTGACTGCTGCGCCCCTGCTCCAGGCGTACGACGTAGTCCACCGACATCCCGGCGAGCATCGCCACCTCTTCCCGGCGCAGACCGGCGGTGCGGCGGCGGGGACCCTCGGAGATGCCCACCTCCGCCGGGCGGATCGCCTTGCGGCGCCTGCGCAGGAAATCAGCCAGCTGATCACGTTCCATGCCCCCATCGTCCCTCGCGGCGGGCGGACGGATCCAGGGAGCGCCGCTCCCATGATGAACGCTCCGCTCCCGCGGGGCGCGGCACGGGCGCAGGGTGGATGGCAGACCGACCGCGAAGGAGCACGCCATGCAGACACGAACCCTGGGCGCCACCGGTCCCGCCGTCTCCGCGCTCGGCCTGGGCGCGATGGGCATGTCGGACGCCTACGGTCCGACCGACCGCGCGGAGTCCATCGCGACCGTCCACGCCGCCCTGGAGGCCGGCGTCACACTGATCGACACCGGCGACTTCTACGCCATGGGCCGCAACGAACTGCTGCTCGCCGAAGCCCTGCGCGGACGCGACCGGGACAGTTACGCGCTGAGCGTCAAGTTCGGCGCCTTGCGGGGGCCGGGCCACGAGTTCAGCGGGCAGGACAGCCGCCCCGAGGCGGTGAAGAACTTCCTGGCCTACTCCCTGACCCGGCTGGCCACCGACCACATCGACGTCTACCGCCCGGCCCGGCTGGACCCGGACGTTCCGATCGAGGAGACGATCGGCGCGATCAAGGAGATGGTCGACGCCGGATACGTACGGCACATCGGGCTCTCCGAGGTCGACGCCGCGACGATCCGCCGGGCCCACGCCGTGCACCCGATCGCCGACCTCCAGATCGAGTACTCGCTCATCTCCCGTGCCGTCGAGGCGGAGATCCTGCCCACCCTGCGGGAGCTCGGCATCGGCCTCACCGCGTACGGAGTCCTGGGCCGCGGACTCATCTCCGGCCACTGGTCCGCGGGCCGCTCCGCCCCCGGCGACAGCCGCGGCTTCGGACCGCGCTTCTCGGACGGGAACGTGGAGCACAACCTCGCCCTCGTGGACGCCCTGCGCCGGGTCGCCGAAGCGAAGGGGTGCACCGTCGCCCAACTCGTCATCGCCTGGGTGGCCGCCCAGGGCCGGGACATCGTGCCGCTCGTCGGCGCCCGCACCCGCGAGCGGCTGACCGAAGCACTCCCCGCGCTGGACCTGGATCTCACCGCGGACGACCTCGCCGAGATCGAGAAGGCGATTCCGCCGGGCTCGGCACGCGGCGACCGCTACCCGTCCGCGTTCATGGCGGGCCTCGGCGTGGGCAACTGACCCGGCCCGCCGGGGAAGGCCGCGGCGATCGGCCCCGCGCGACGGCCCGCCGCCGCGCGGGGCCGATCGCCGCGCGAGGGCGATCCACCGCCGTCGGGAAGCTGCCGGACCCGGCGTAAGGGGCCGCCTTCCGCATCCTGTTGCCGCTCGCGCCCTCCCATCGGAGCAGCGCGGACCAACGCGCTAAGCTGCGGATTCCCCGCGGGGGAAGTCCGGTCGAAATCCGGCGCTGACCCGCAACGGTAGGCGGAGCCCTCGGTTCCGCGAGCCCGATCACCCGTGGGAAAAGGCTCCTGACCATTCGCCGTGGACTGCGAAAGGGCGCTGCGCGGGGCGGCCGCCGTCCGGGGCCGCTCCTCCTCGCGCAGACGTACGGCCCGAGGCGAAAGCGACCGGCCTGTGGCCACGTCTCTCGACCGCATACCCTCCAAGCCCTCGCGCCCGGCCCGCGTCGGCAACGGTTCGGCACCGCCCCGGCGCATACCCCTGCCGGTCCTCCTGACCGGTCTCTGCCTGGCCCTTCCCCTCTCGCTCGTCTGCGGGGCGGCACTCGGAGCCTCCGGGCTCTCCTGGGCGGAAGTGCTGCGCTACCTGTGGGCGGGACTGACCGGCGGGGCCATCGGCCCCGACGAGGTCCCGGCCTACACCATCGTCTGGGAACTGCGCCTGCCACGAGCGGTGCTGGCAGCCGTCGTGGGAGCCGGTCTGTCGGCCATCGGCGTCGCCGTCCAGGCCATGGTGCGCAACGCTCTCGCCGACCCGTTCGTCCTCGGCATCTCCTCGGGCGCGGCGGTCGGCGCCAACGCCGTACTCATCTTCGGGGCCCTCGGCGCGCTCGGCATCTGGGCCCTGTCCACGGCGGCGTTCCTCTCCGCACTCCTCGCCATGCTGCTCGTGTACGCGGTCGCCCGCACCGAACGCGGACTGACCCCGCTCCGGCTCGTCCTGACCGGGACCGCGATGTACTACGGCTTCTCGGCCGTCACGACGTTCATGGTGTTCGCGGCCGAACGCGGCGAAGCGGCCCGCTCCGCGATGATGTGGCTGCTCGGCAGCCTCAGCGGGGCCAACTGGGCCGCCGTGCCGATCGCCGCCGGAGCGGTGCTCGCCGGCCTGGCCCACCTCGGCTGGTCGGCACGTCGCCTGAACGCCCTCGCCATGGGCGACGAGACCGCCGCCGCACTCGGCGTCGACCCCGGGAGACTGCGCAAGGAACTCTTCCTCGTCTCCGCCGCCGTCACGGGGGCCGTCGTCGCGGTGAGCGGAGCGATCGGCTTCGTCGGTCTGATGATTCCGCACGCCGTACGGATGCTGGTCGGGGCGGACCACCGGCGGCTCCTGGCCGTCGCCCCGCTCGCCGGAGCCGTCCTGCTGATCTGGGTGGACATCCTCTCGCGGGTGGTGCTGGCACCGGCCGAACTGCCGGTGGGCGTCCTCACCGCGGTCATCGGCGTTCCCTGCTTCATCCTCCTCATGCGCCGGCGCGCCTACTCCTTCGGAGGCATCTGATGCGGATCGACATCGACGCGCTGACCGTCGAGATCGCCGGTGCGCGGCTGGTCGATCAGGTCACCCTGGGCGCGGCCGACGGACAACTCGTCGGCCTGGTCGGCCCCAACGGCAGCGGCAAGTCCACGCTGCTGCGCTGCGTCTACCGGGCCCTGCGCCCCTCGGCCGGCGCCGTGAGGATCGGCGGCGAGGACCTCCACGCGCTGAGCGCGCGGGAAGGCGCCCGACGGCTGGCCGCACTCCCGCAGGACGCGGTCGCGGAGTTCGACTTCACTGTGGCCGAGATCGTCGCCATGGGGCGTCTGCCGCACCAGGGCCCGGTGGCCCGGACGACCGACGAGGACCGCCGGCGCTGTGCCGACGCACTGGAGGGGGTCGGCGCGCAGCACCTGGCCGAACGCGGCTTCCTCACCCTCTCCGGCGGCGAGAGGCAGCGCGTCCTGATCGCCCGCGCCCTCGCCCAACAGCCCCGGGTCCTGGTCCTGGACGAGCCCACCAACCATCTGGACATCGCCCATCAGCTGGAAGTCCTCGCCCTGGTCCGCGGCAGCGGCCTGACCGTGCTCACCGCCCTGCACGACCTCAACCTCGCCGCCCTGCACTGCGACCTCGTCCATGTCATCGACAGCGGCCGCATCGTCGCCTCCGGGGCCCCGCACGCCGTCCTGACCACAGAGTTGCTGGCCGACGTCTTCGGCGTACGGGCGCACCGCGTCGCACACCCCGAGACCGGGGCGCTCCAACTGCTCTTCGACCTTCCCCCTGCCCGCCCCACCTCCTGAGGAGATGTCGACCACCATGCCGAACCCCCTGCGTCCCGCCGCTCTCGTTCTCGCAGCCGCCCTGGCCCTCACCGGCTGCGGAGCGGACGTGACGTCGGAAGCCGACGGGAAGGACAGCGCGTCACCGGCCGACCGCCACTACCCGGTGACCGTCGAGAACTGCGGCGAGAAGAAGCGTTACGACAAGGCGCCGCAGCGCGTCGTGACGAATGACGTCGGCATCACCGAGATCATGTTCGCCCTCGGTCTCGAGGATCACATGGCCGGATACGTGATGCCCGACGACAAGGGCGACATGACGTCGGTCCCCTGGAAGGACGGCTACAAGAAGACCAAGTGGCTCTCCAAGGAGCGGATCAACAAGGAATTGGTCCTCGACGCACGCGCCGACCTGGTCTTCGCCGGCTGGAACTACGGCTTCAACGAGGGGGAGGGCTTCACCCCCGCCGAACTGAAGCGCGTGGGCGTCGACGCGTACCTGCTGAGTGAGTCGTGCCGCAACGGTCAGGGCAAGGCACGCGGAGTCATGCCCCCGCTCGAAGCGCTCTACACCGACCTGCGGAATCTCGGGAAGATCTTCGACGTCGAGGACCGGGCGGACACCCTCATCACGTCCTTCCGGAAGGAGGTCGCCGACGCGCGGTCGCAGGCGGCCCAGGGCGGCGACCGCCTTCGTGTCTTCCTGTACGACGACGGGAAGGACAAGCCGCTGACCTCGGGCGCGTACGCCGGACCGCACGACATCATCACCAAGGCCGGCGGCGACCACATCATGAAGGACCTCAAGGACAGTTGGACGACGGTGGGGTGGGAGACGGTGGTCGACCGCGACCCCGAGGTCATCGTCATCAACAACTACGGGGACACCGGCGCGGAGGAGAAGCGCCAGTTCCTGCGGTCCTACAAGCCGCTCGCCGGGGTGTCGGCGATCAAGAACGACCGGATCGTCGTCCTCGACTACGTGGACCTGGTCGAGAGCCCCCGCAATCCCGCGGCGATCAGCTCGCTCGCCGAGGACCTGAGGAAGTTCGCCCGGTAGCGGCGGAGATCGAGGACAGCCCTCGTAGCCGGTCGGTCGGGGCCGTGGGCACGACGCGTGACACGGCGCTCGATTCAGGTGGCCAGGCAGGCGCTCCAGCACCCGGGTGCGGGATCGCCCCCTCACTCGGGCCCTGCCGCCGCCGCCTCGTCGTCGACGGGAACGCCCAGCCGGCCGGCCACGGTGGTCAGGGCCGCTCCCAGCGGGAGGGCGATACGGGCCTGGGCATGCCGGTCGCCCCGGGTCGGGTCCCGGTTGACGATCAGTACCGGCTGCCCGGCCGTGGCGGCCTGGCGGACGAACCGGAGTCCGGACATCACCGTCAGCGAGGAGCCCATGACCAGCAGTGCGGTCGCCCCACGCACCAGTTCGCGGCAGTGTTCGACCCGCTGCGGGGGAACGGTCTCGCCGAAGAACACGACATCCGGCTTGAGGATCCCGCCGCAGCCGGAGCAGGGCACCACGCGGAAGTCCCCGACCTGCTCGTCCGTGAGATCGGCGTCACCGTCCGGGTTGATCGCGGTGGCCACCGGCGCGAAGCCCTCGTTGGCCGCTTCCAGCCGTCGGGCGAGTTCGCGGCGCGGGCTGAAAGCGCCGCAGGAAAGGCAGACGACCCGGTCCAGACGTCCGTGGAGGTCCACGACGCCTTCGCTGCCGGCGGCCTGGTGCAGGCCGTCGACGTTCTGCGTGATCACACCCGCGAGCAGGCCGTGCCGCCCGAACGCGGCCACGGCCCGGTGCCCCGCATTGGGGCGGGCCCGGCCGAAGGTACGCCAGCCGAGATGGCTGCGCGCCCAGTACCGGCGACGGGCCCCGGCGTCGGCGGTGAAGTCCTGATAGGTCATCGGGGTGTGCCGACTCAGGCTCCCGCCCTCGCCCCGGTAGTCGGGAATGCCCGACTCCGTGGAGATGCCCGCCCCGCTCAGGACCAGCACGCCGCCACCGCCCAACACATCGGAGACCGGCTCCAGGTCCGTGATGGCCGGTGGCAGCTCCTCCGTGGAGGTCCAGCTCAGAGTGGGTCGCATCCGCATGCCCCCAGAGTACGGAAGAGGCCCCCGGACACCCGATGACATCGCGCGACCGCCCGGCGGCGGCGGCCCGAGGCGGGGAAGGGGCCGGCGATCCAGCGATCCGGGCAGGGTGTGTTTCCGGCCTAATGTGCGTGACAGGGGCATGACGAACCCACGATCGCGGCATAGGTCCTGCGGCCCCGGGAGGATCGGCGACCAAGCATTCCGGCCCTGCGGTTCGGTCCGCCGTGACCGTCCTCCCACTCCTCGGCTCCGCGCGGAGCCGAGCCCTCCATGAGTGAAGGGACAGCAATGCTGGCTTTGAGATGGTTCAAGACGGCGGGTGTCGCCGTGGCGATCACCCTGGCCGCGGCGACGGCGGCGCACGCCGCTCCCGCGCCGGACCCGGCAGCGGCGGACAGCACCGCGGCAGTGGTGACGCTCCGATACGACGACAGTCGAGCCGGCGGTTGGGAGGCGGCGATCGCGGCAGGGGTCGCCTCGTGGAACGCGAACGTCGACAACGTCCAGCTGGTCGAGGCCGCGCCCGGCACGCGTGCCGAGATACAGATCGTGGCCACCAGCGGCTGGCCGCAGGCCACCCTCGGCCCGGTCCGTCCCGGCGGCCAGGCCAGGGTGGAGCTGGGCAGCCAGGCGGTCACCGAGGGCCATGACAAGACCCGTATCGCGGCCCACGAACTCGGCCACAGTCTGGGCCTGCCGGACACCAAGCCCGGCCCCTGCGCCCAGCTGATGTCGGGCTCCAGTGCCGGCACCGCCTGCACGAACGCCGTTCCGGACGCGGCCGAGCAGGCCCGTGTCGAATCCGCCTACGCGGGCGGCCTCGCCGCACGCACCCCGGCCGACGGGCGCATCCTGGTGGACGCCCCGTAACCGGTCGTCCGGCGATACGCGAGGCGCCGGCCTCGTCCTGAACCTTGCCTTCGGTCGCCCGGGGTCACCGCTTCTTCGCGGCGAAGGGCCCCCCGCGGCCGAAGGCGAGGTCGGCGAAGCGCTCGGCGATGCGCCGGTGGGCGGCGGGGTCCGGGTGCAGGTCGTCGGGCAGCGGAAGCTCTGCGTGATCGCTCGCGCCGTAGAGGTCGAGGCCGTCGAGGTAGTGCAGGTGAGGGTCCGTGGCGGCACGTTGCGCGACCAGGCGGGCCAGCTCGTCCCGGATGACGGTGAGGGTCAGCTTCCCGGCGGCGGTCTCCGCGGGGTCGCCGGTGGCCATGAACCGCAGCCGCCCCTCGCTCATCGCGCTGTAGTCCGGGGCGCTGGGGCCCGGCGTGGTCTCGTGGATGGGGCAGCAGATCGGCGAGACGACCAGCAGTGGCGTGGTGGGGTGTCCCTCGCGGAGGGTGTCGAGGAAGCCGTGGACGGCCGGGCCGAACGCGCGCAACCGCATCAGGTCGGCGTTGACGAGGTTGATGCCGAGCTTGACGCTGATCAGGTCGGCGGGGGTGTCGCGCATGGCACGGGCCGTGAAGGGGTCGAGCATCGCGCTGCCGCCGAACCCCAGGTTGATCAGCTCCGCTCCGCCGAGGCGCGCGGCCAGGGCGGGCCATGTGCCGGTCGGGGTAGTGGCGTTGGAGCCGTGGCTGATGGAACTGCCGTGGTGCAGCCAGACGGGTCGGCCGCTCGGCCGGGGGCTCTGGAGCGGGGCGTCGGTGCGCAGGGCGACCAGCAGCGTGGTCTCGTCGTGGGGCAGCCAGATCTCGACGTCCTTCTCGTCCTCCGGCAGGCCGGTGAAGCGGAGCGTTTCCACGGGGCCGGGCCGCATCTGGGTGGTCATCGAGGCCAGATCGATGGTCAGCGTGTCGCCGTCGGTGGCGCCGGCCCGGCCTGCCGGGCGACCGTCCACGAGGAGCTCGTACACGCCGTCGGGGCGCGGCGGCGCTCCGGGATAGACCCGCTTGGTGGCCACCACGTCCAGTTCGACGGCGGTGGCCCGGGTGCGGAACGCCAGCCGGACCCCGGAGGGCTGCGACTCGGCCATGGCCAGCTGGTTGTCGGGAATCTGCAGCCGGGCGTGCGCGGGCAACCGGTGCGGCAGCACACCGCGTTCGGTGTGTTCCAGGTCGAGCGCGCCACGCAGGATGGCGGGGGTGATCGGAGTCGTCGTCCAGTCGTGCCGGGTGGTCATGGTCTCGGTCTCTTCGTTCGTCGAGGGGCTGGGAGGTGCGGGTCAGGAGGGCGCGGGCCAGTTGCGCAGCAGGGCGTCGAGCGCGTCGAGGATCTCCGACCAGCTCTCCTGGGAGTCGGGGGAGCTGTGGCTGAAACCGCCGGCCGTCTCCAGCCCCACGAAACCGCTGAAGACGCTGCCCAGCAGCCGCACCGCGTGCGTCTCCTGGAGCTCGGTCAGGGCGTAGCCGCGCAGGATCGCCCGCATCATCCGGGAGTGCCGCAGGCCCGCGCTGGCGGCCGCCGCGTCCGCGTCCAGCCGGAACTGGGCCGCGGTGAAGCGCCCCGGGTACTGGACGGCGTAGTCGCGGTAGGCGTTGGCGAAGGCGCTGAGCGCGTCTTTGCCGGCCCGCCCGGCGAGAGCGGCCGACGCCCGGTCGGCGAGTTCCTCCAGGGCGAGCAGCGCGATCTTCGTCTTGAGATCGTGGGCGTTCTTGACGTGCGAGTAGAGGCTCGCGGTCCTGATGCCCAGCTTCCGGGCGAGTTCCGAAGGGGTCACGTGCTCGAAGCCGATCTCGTCCGCCAGCTCGGCCCCCGCCCGTACCACCCGATCCGCGGCCAGTCCTGCTCGCGCCATGCCACCCTCCGAACGCTTGCCCGTGTTTTACCTAAATAAATATACGTTTGCCTAATGAGGTTAGGCAAATTAGCTTGGGTTACATGGAACCGCTGACCGAGCAAGAGATCCGCACCGCGTTCGTGAACTGCACCAAGGGCGAGGCCAAGCGCCTGTCCGTCCCACGGGACCTGGCCGACCGGCCCTGGGACGACCTGGACTTCCTGGGATGGCGCGACCCCCAGGCCCCCGGCCGGGCCTACCTGGTGATCGCGACGGACAAGGGCCCCGTCGGGGTCCAGCTGCGCTCCTCCGACGCCGGCTCCTGGCAGACCCGCCGCAGCATGTGCTCGATGTGCGTGACCGTCCACACCGGGGGCGTCTCCCTGCTGGTGGCCCCGAGGTCCGGGAAGGCGGGCCAGCAGGGCAACTCGGTCGGCGCCTACATGTGCAGCGACCTCGCCTGCTCGCTCTACGTACGCGGGAAGAAGGACGCGGGCGTCGGGGCGCGCCTCCACGAGTCGCTCACCCTGGAGCAGAAGATCCAGCGAACCGTGGCGAATCTCGGCGCGTTCGTCGCCAAGGTGACCGCTTGATCCGTCCATCCGTCCATCCGTCTGCCCGTCTGCCCATCCGGCACGGGCCGGGCCCCGGACCGCCGGGCCAAGCCGCGGTCCGGGTCGGGTCGGGCCGGACCGTAGTCAGGCCGATGACGCTTCCCCGCCCCGCAGGCGTTCACCGAACGAGCGGGCGGCGGACATGTCGTCGGTATTCGGCCTGCGCTTGTTGATACCGCCCAGAAGCTTGAAGGGCGCCCAGGTGTCGAGGGCCCGGCATGTGAAGCTGTCGCCCACGTCGAATCCCTTCTCTCCGAGGAGGCGGACCAGGGGGCGGGTGAACGGGATCACGGGCGTCTCGGGGAGGCCGCTGGTGGCGAACACGAAGGCGCGGACGTCCCGCTGCCCCGGGCGCTGTCCGGCGGGGAGAGCTTTCACGAAGTCGGTCAGGCGTGGGTGGAGCCTGCCGTAGAACACACCGGAGCCGAACCCCACGAGGTCGGCGGTGGCCAGCTCCCGCGGATCGGCCTCCTCGGGGGTGACGACCTTCGCTCCCAGCGCCTGGGCCATGGTGTCGGCGATGCGACGGGTGTTGCCGTGCGACACGGAGACGCACACGATGATGGCCTTCATTCTGAAGTTCCCCTTCCCGGCTCCCGCAGTGCTTCTGCGGTGGCTGGTGCTTGGTGCTGCGTACTTGCTGTGCTTGCGGTGCTTGCTATGCCTCCGAAGTAAAGACAGCCCAGCGCCGGGAGATCTGACACCGCGCCAGTGTTGCGTAGGCCACATGCCCGGCGCCTGCCGCCGGTTCCTGGCGTTTCGACGTGGGGTGCGGGTGCGGGTGCGGGTGCGGGTGCGGGTGCGGGCGCGTATGCGCCGGTGGCGGACGGAACGGTTCCGGACGTTGTGGTGAACGGTTCCGGCCGTGGGCGGCCCCGTGTTCTGCCCGTCGCCGGTCCGCCGCACCCGCTGGACCTGAGCGGATGCGGAACGGTTCGGCCGGGTGCGAAAGACACCGGCCAGATCCGCCGTCCTGTGAACTGGCCGGTCCGCCCATCGACCAGATAGGTGCCTAGGGCATCCAATTGGGCGTGAGGGGCGGAGTGACTCGCTCCGCCCTTATCACCGAGGACTGCGAGGCGACCGCTCCCATGACGGAATCCACGACGGAACCGGCCCGCCAGGACCCTGCCCCCACCGGTCATGCCACCGAACCGACCTCTGCGACACCGTTTCCGCAGGACCGCGCGTGCCCTTACCACCCGCCCACCGGGTACGAACCACTGCGTGCGGACCGGCCGCTGAGCCGGGTCACCCTCTTCGACGGACGCGAGGTCTGGGCGGTCACCGGGCACGCCCTGGCCCGTCGGCTGTTGGCGGATCCACGGCTGTCCACCGACCGTACCCAGCCCGACTTCCCCTTGCCGACCGAGCGGTTGGCGAACGCGACCCGGCGACGCGTGGCTCTGCTCGGCGTCGACGACCCCGAGCACAACGCCCAGCGCAGGATGCTCATCCCGAGCTTCTCCGTGAAGCGGATCGCCGCGTTGCGCCCGCGCATCCAGGAAACGGTGGACCGGCTGCTGGACGCCATGGAGCGGCAGGGGCCGCCGTCCGAGCTGGTGGCGGACTTCGCCCTGCCGGTGCCGTCGATCGTGATCTGCGCGCTCCTCGGTGTGCCGTACGCCGACCACGAGTTCTTCGAAGGGTGCTCGCGGCGGCTCCTGCGCGGCCCGCACGCGGCCGATGTGGACAGGGCCCGGAACGAACTGGAGGAGTACCTGGGCGCGTTGATCGACCGCAAGCGGGCGGACCCGGGGGAGGGGCTCCTGGACGAGCTGATCCACCGGGACGGCCCCAACGGGCCCGTCGACCGCGAGGACCTCGTCGCGTTCGCCGTGATCCTGCTCATCGCGGGGCATGAGACGACGGCGAACATGATCTCGCTCGGTACCTTCACGCTGCTGCGCCACCCCGGGCAACTGGCGGCACTCAGGGCCGGGGAGACGACAACGGCCGTGGTGGTCGAGGAACTGCTGCGGTTCCTGTCCATCGTCGAGGGGCTGCAACGGCTGGCCGCCGAGGACATCGAGGTGGCCGGGACGACGATCCGCAAGGGCGAGGGCGTGCTCTTCTCGACCTCGCTCATCAATCGCGACACCGAGGTGTTCGCCCATCCGGAGACGCTCGACTGGGACCGGTCCGCCCGCCACCATGTCGCCTTCGGCTTCGGCGTTCACCAGTGCCTTGGCCAGAACCTGGCGCGCACCGAGCTCGACATCGCACTGCGCACCCTCTTCGAACGGCTGCCGGCCCTCAGGCTCGCCGTGCCCGCGCACGAGATCCAGCACAAACCCGGGGACACGATCCAGGGGCTGCTGGAACTGCCCGTGGCCTGGTGAGCGGCATGGGCATCGAGGTCGACAAGGAGCGTTGCGTGGGCGCCGGCATGTGCGCGCTGACCGCTCCGGACGTCTTCACGCAGGACGACGACGGGTTCAGCCAGATGATCCCCGGCCACTCGTCGACGGTGGGGGAGCACCCGCTGGTGCGCGAAGCCGTACGGGCGTGCCCCGTGGGGGCGGTGGTCGTGACCGACGACTGACAGGGGCTGGGCCGGTGGGGCGCGACCGGGGCGCGCCCCACCGGGTCGTCCCGGGCGGAGGGTCTCCGGTGGCTGTCGCCGCACACCGACGACCCGTCAGGCGTACACGGCATCAGCCGGCCGGAGTCCGCCCCCCCATGGCAGGGTGCGGACCCCGGACCGTTCCTGCACCCCGTCGCCCGCCGAGGGCGGCGCGGGGTCGGATCAGAGGCCGAACTCCTGCGGGGACACCCCGAGAGCCACGCACGCTTCCCGCAGAACCTGCGCCTCGGCCGGGGCGATGTACCCGTCCGCACCGGCGATCACGAAGCCGGTCTGGACGACCGCCTTGGCCTCCACAGGCTTCTTCGCCGCCTTGGCGATCTCCTGCATGGCCTCGGTCCTGCCCTGCGGGAAGTTGGACATCATCTGATCGACATGCTTGTTGAACCTCTGCCGCAACTGCTCCGGAGGGAAGTTCTGCAAGACGTCGTTCTGCAGGATCAGCGTCTCCACATGCTGCCGCTCGGCGGGGTCGACCGACCCGTCGGCGGCGGCGACCAGAGCGCACATCGCCATGCTGGCGTCCCGGTAGGCGCCGCTCTTGAGTTCCGTCTTGAGGGAGCCGAGCTGCGACTTGAGCAGCCCGACCAGCTTCTCCTTCGAACCTCCGGCAGCTCCCGTACCCCCCTGCCGTCGGCCGGCGGGCCCCGTCGCACCCTGCGACTGCTGCTGCTGCAACCCCTTGGCCTGGTCCTTGATGCGGTCCCACATAGCCATTCGTGCCACCTCGTCGATCGGATCGATTGCCCGCGCACCGTGCGCGGCCTGTTGCAACGGCTCTTCGCGGACCGCCTCCGGCGGCCCTCGAAGGGTGACAGGAGAGCCGCCTGTGACCACGGGCTCCGGGAAAGGGGGCAAGCCGTTCACACGAGGTCCTGCTGCCGACCGCCTCGACGGGCACGCACCCGGCGACCGACCGCGACCGCCAGCGCCGCGACAACCAGCACCAGAACGGCCTTCGAGAGCACGCCGACGTAACTCTCCACGAGGTCCCACTGGTCCCCCAACAGGTATCCCGCCATGACGAGGACGAAGTTCCACAGGAAGCTGCCCAGGGCGGTGAGGAGTACGAAGATCGGCAGGGGCATCCGCTCGAGGCCTGCCGGGACGCTGATCAGGCTGCGAAAGATCGGAATCATCCGGCCGAAGAAGATGGCTTTCCTGCCGTGCTTGACGAACCATTGCTCGGTCCGCTTCAGGTCGGACACCTTCACCAGCGGGAGGCGCTCCCACAGTGCGTACATGCGGTCCCGGCCGAAGAGCGCGCCGATCTGATAGAGGGCGACAGCGCCCACCACCGATCCCAGCGTCGTCCAGAACAGAGCGGAGAACAGGCTGATCACGCCCTGCCCCGCGGCAAAGCCTGTCAACGGCAGAATGACTTCGCTCGGCAACGGAGGGAAGAGATTCTCCAGGGCAATGGCCAGCCCGGCCCCGGGGCCGCCCAGGGTCTCGACGAGGCTGGTCGCCCATCCCGCGATGCCGCTCGCCGGCTCCGAGGCGAGGAGGAAGTGCTGCATGTGCGTCTGCTCCAGGACTGAGTCGGGTGCCGAGGCGGTAGCGGTGCTCATCCACTCGGCGTCGTATTTCGTTTCGCGATCGATTCGCGGTGATGTTCTGTGTGATGAGGGAAGCAATTCACGAACCCACGAACGGGCGAGAACTGCCTGCGCACGATGGGCCTGCTCACCGGACAGGTCGAGCATTCCGCAGCCGCCTATGGAGAAGAGCGACGCGGGGAAGGCATACCGTCCCGCAAACCCGCACGGATCTCAGCCCCAGGAATGCGCGAGTCGCGATTCGGTGCGGCGCAGAAAACGCCACGGGCCGAGCCGGCGCATGAGGTCAGGCGATGCGGGAGCGGGAGGGCCCCACAAGGGTGCCGGACGGTGCCGGACGGTCTCGCTCAGCAGCGAAGGATCTGCACACGGGCGGGGTCGTGCGACCCGGGGTGTGCAGAGTGCTGCCGGGCGACGTCCGCCGCGCAGCCGTGAAGGTCCGGCGAGGAGAAGGCAAGAGTCGCCTGAACGGCGGGCGAGGCCGTAGCGCCTCCCGCTTTGTGGCGGTGCTGGAGGGCGACGTCACCGTCTACGCCCTCCAGCGGGGTGTTCGGCCCTGATCCGTCGAATACGGACACGGCTGGAGAGGAGGCTGCTGTGCTGACGGTCTGCAGAGGCGGAGTGGAGGCGCCGAGGGCGAACACGGAAACCATCAGGAGCGCGGCGATACCGGCGTAGAAGGCCAGGATCTCCTTGCAGCGCATTCCTACGCTCCCTGTCCGGTTGATTCGACTCGTCGAACGAAGTGCCATAGCCACGAGGCGAATTGCCGCCGCAGGGCTGCACTCTAACAGCCCGAGCTGAAGCGAACCTGAAGCCGATTTCTCGAGGAGGAAGTGCCCGCCGCCCAGGAGATGGGTCTCGGCGTCCGGAACGTCGTCGGCGAAGGCAGGAGTGCGGGGTCGGATACAGCGGCGAGGTGCTCGCGTAGTCGCGGAACAGCGACAGCTGGACCTCTGCCACCGCACGTCCGCCCGCTCGATCTCGGCGGCCCGCCCGGCCCGGTCAGTACGGCAAGCCCTCCGAGGCGGCCCGCAGGGCAGCCAGGACGCAGGCCGCGATCTCCTTGTCCGACGCCTCGGGATCGTCCGCGTACAACTGGGCGAAATCCTCCGCCGCCGCGCGCAACGCGCCGTTGATGGTCGCCGCGTGCACCTTCGTCCGGAGGGAGTCGGGGCTGTCACCGGACCTCCGGGCGAGGAGACCCGCGAGGACCGGCAGGGCGTCGTCGTGGGTCTGGAGCCAGACGGCCCGGAGCGCGGGGTCGGTGGACGTCATCCGGATCAGATCGAGGATGGCCGGAGCGACGGGAGGCAGCGCACCGCTCCGGCAGGACTCCGTCACGAAGTCCAGTAGCGTCGTCCCGGGCGGCCACGCGGCCAGTCGGTCCACGGCGAAATCGAGCCCCGCCGAGAGCAGGGGCAGGACGCAGCTCTCCTTGGTCGGGAAGTGGCGCCACAGTGTGCGGGACGAGATGCCCACGGCTCGGGCGATCTGCTCGCCCGTCGTGCCGTTGACTCCCTGCGAGGCGAACAGGCGGACGGCCTCACCGGCGATCTCGAGGCGGAGAGCGGCCCTGCGGCGTTGGGCGAGCGGTGGCCTGGTGGCCGCTTTCGTCATGTGCCCGCCTGCTGCGGACGGCGCTTCCCGCACCCTCGCCCCCGGCCCTCGTCCTGGTCCCGGCAGCATAGCGACCCGCGCCGAAATGGCGTACGCAGACGTCTTGTCACTGAGTGACACCTAGACCTACGCTGCCGAAAGTGACCAGCGAGTAACACGGCTGGTGCAGAGGGTACTTGGCGTGCACCGCCCCATGCGGGAGAGCAGGGGTGTCCGTACGGCGAGGCCCTCGGCTCCACCCGGCCGGGCGGGGAAAACCACCATCGACCGACCGACCCCCATCCGGCAGCCGAGGAGCCGCACCCACCCTCACTGCGCCAACCGACCCACCCACGCCGGGCCGACCCACCCCACCCGTTCCGGGCCGACCCACGCGGGCCCGACCCACCCCACCCGTGCCGGGCCGCTCACCCACCCATCAGAGCCGCCCGACCTGCACCCGCAGGCTTCCCCTCCTGCGGCACCACCCCATCCCCATTCCCGTCCCCGCTCCGGCGACCGCGTCGGGCCTCAGCGCCCACGCGGCCCGTCGACCCGGCCACCACCCACACGAGAAACGAGGAGCACACCGTGAGCCGCACGAAATCCCGTTCCCGTTCCGCCGCCGCAGCCTCTGCCACCCCGGGCGCCGACCGGTCGGCAGAGCCCGGCCGCAGTCGCCCCTCCACCCGCCTGCGCCTCCTGGCGTGCACCGTGGCCGCCGGAACCGCCTGCGCGGGACTGTCGGCGCTCCCGGCCTCCGCGGCCGAAACCCCTCCGGTCGTCTCCCGCGGCGTCACCATCCCCGAGTTCTACACGCCGCCCACCGCATTGCCCTCCGCCAACGGCGCGTTGATCCGGAGCGAGGCGATGCCGCTCGGACTGAACATCCCCGGCCTCGACGGCCGCCCGATGCCGGGCACCGCGACCCGCCTCATGTACAAGTCCACCGACTCGACCGGGTTGCCCGTCGCCGTGACCGGCGCCTACATCGAACCCTCGGCCGCCTGGAAGGGATCAGGCCCGCGCCCCCTGGTCGCGCTCGCCTCGGGCACCATGGGCCAGGGCGACCAGTGCGCTCCGTCCTTCGCCCTCCAGCACCCGTTGACCCTCAACGGCGACACGGTGTCCGTGGGCTACGAGGCCCTGGCCGTCTACCGGATCCTGGCCACCGGGGCAGCCGTCGTCGTCACCGACTACGTCGGCCTGGGCGCCACGGACCGCCTGCACACCTACGTCAACCGCCTCGACCAGGGGCACGCCCTGCTGGATGCGGCTCGGGCCGCCCGTTCCGTGCCCGGCGCCTCGGTCACTGCGGCCTCCCGCACCGGTCTGTACGGCTACAGCCAGGGCGGCGGGGCCAGCGCCGCGGCCGCCGAACTCCAGCCCTCCTACGCCCCCGACGTCCAACTCGCCGGAACCTACGCCGGCGCGCCCCCGGCCGACCTGACCTCGGTCATGAAGGGCATCGACGGCAGCGCCCTCGCCGGCGCGCTGGCCTGGTCGATCAACGGGTTCGCCCAGGCCGACCCCGACCTGCGCGCGGTCGTCGAGGCGAACATCAGCGCCACCGGCAAGGCCGCCCTGGCGGACGCCTCCACCATGTGCGTCGGCGACGCGCTCTTCGGCTACGGCTTCACCAAGAGCAGCAAATGGACCACCAGCGGCAAGACCATCGGAGAGATCATCGCCGCCGAACCCCAGGCCAAGGCGGCCCTGGACAAGCAGCGCATAGGAAAGCTCAAGCCGTCCGGCCCCGTGCGTCTGGCCACCGGCGTGCATGACGACATCGTCCCCCACGGGCAGGCCCGCCAACTGGCCGTCGACTGGTGCCGCAAGGGCGGCGACATCACCTACGACGCCGTGATCCTGCCGAACCTCGGGGACAAGATCCTCACCAACCACCTCGTGCCTCTCCTCACCGACCAGGGCGACGCGATCGGCTGGCTGACCGACCGCCTCTCCGGCAAGCCGTCCACCTCCAACTGCTGGTCGATGCCGATCCAGCCCTGACCCCCGGACCTGCACGCCCCGCGCCCCGGTGAACGTCCCCGCCACCCAAGGGGCATCCGCCGGGGGCCCGATCACCCCGCTGCCGACGCCCTAGGACGTACGGCGGCGGGGTGACCGACCACGTGATGCTGACGGCCTCACGGCCTCACGGCGCATCGACGCGACGGTCTCGTGTGCTCCCCTTGTACGCCTGTACGCCTCTACGCCTGCACGCCTTGCACCCCTTGAGCCGATCGGCCCAGGCGCGGCGAGCCTCGGCCGCGCGGTCGACCGCGGATGGAGGATGGCCGAGGCGGCCCCGGGACGGGCGGCCCCGCACCACCCCGTCGCGTGGAGAGGCCCGGCCATGAAACTGCTCGACGATCCGACCCCCCTGGCCGACGGCCGAGGGGCGTGGCAGAACAGGGACGTCCGGTTCTGCGACGTACCGGTGGCGGCGTGAACTCCCCGCCGCCCCGGGGAACGCCCGGCGGCGGCCGTTACGGCGAGGCCTTCTTCCGCCCCGATCGGGAGGGGGAGGGAGAACGCATCGACTTCGGGGCCCTCGCCTATGACGACTTCACGATGGCCCGGCTGCGGGCGCTCGGGGCCGGCCCGGGGTGGCACTGCCTCGACATCGGCGCCGGAACGGGCACCGTCTCCCGTCGGCTGCTGGCCGAGGCCGGGGTCGAGAGCGTGCTCGCCGTGGACCGCGACGTCCGGTTCCTGAGCGCCCGCCCCGTCCCCGGCCTCCAGGTGCTGGAAGCCGACATCACCGCCCCGGAATTCACCCCCGGCCGCTTTCAACTCGTCCACGCGCGCTTCGTGCTGATGCATCTGCCCGAACGGGACCGCCTGATCGGAAAGCTGGCCGAACTCCTCACTCCCGGCGGCGTGCTGGTGCTCAGCGACGCGGTCGACCTGACGAGCGACCGGGCGCCCGCCACCCCGTACACCACAGCGATGCGGGCGATGTGGCAAGGACTCCGGACCACCATCGGGACCGATGTCTCCTGGGTTCCGTCCTACCCGCACCTCCTGCGCGGGGCCGGGCTCGAGCCCGTCGCCGCCGAGATCCACGTGCCGCCGCTGCAGCCCGGCAGCGCCATCAGCCGCTTCTGGGCCGACACCTGGCAGCGCAGCAGGGAGGCGATGCTCTCCACCGGCCTGGTCGACGACGAGGCACTCGAGACGGCGATCCGCTATCTGGAGACCGACGAGTGCGCCGCCTTGTCGGCCGGCATGCTCACGGCCTGGGGTCGGAAGCCTGGGGGAAGTCGTTGAGCCAGTCGCCCGGGATCAGGTCGCGAAGGCGGTCGAGGTCGGCGGCCGTCCGGCCCCGGACCAGAACGGCCGCACCGTCGTCCTCGCGCAGCAGGACGTCCTGACCCAGGAACCACCGGGACCCGCCCTCCTCGCCGGTGGGATACGAGGGGAACGGCAAGAGGACGGCGTTCCTCTCCAGGAGCGCGAGGTCGTCGTCATCCACGTCGAGGTAGTCGCACGGTTCCTCGTCGGCCTGCAGTGACTCGGAGAGAACGATTTCGACGAAGCAGAGGGACAGCCGCTCCAGCCAGGCCTCCCACCGCTCGGCGCTCTTGTCGGCCAGATCGAGTCGCACGAACACAGCGGGATCGTCCTCCTGGAGGTGCTTGAGAAGGATGCCCCAGGACGCGGCTCCCTGGTTCTCGTGCCGGAAGACCAGGGCCTCCGCCGCGTCGTCCACGTACAGCTCAGCCGGGTCCAGCAGCTGATCATGCTGGCTGGTCAGATCCCGGCGGCGACCGAACAGCAGATACGCCTCGCGCATCGCCGCAGGCAGCCGGAGACCGAGCCGCTCCTCGGCCGCGACCAGATCGGCGTCCGCCCACCCGTCGCCCTCCTCGAGGCCGCCGACCCAATGGGTGGCGAAACCCTGGACGAAGTCCCACACACCACGGCGGCCATCGACGCCTCGGGCGAGAGCCTCAGCAAGATCGAACTCTTGTGTCATGCCGGGACGATATCGAACCCGTGGAACAGCGCGGTCGCGCCCATCGAGTGAGACCTCGTTGCGCGCAAGCGGTTCACTTCACAGGGACGAGCTGCCACGACTACCGGGACGGCCGACCGACCGGGACCACCACCGCCCCCCGAAGGCGCCTCGCCCCGCACATGGCCCAAGGGGCAGCCCTCAGCCCCAGGTGAGCGGATCGAGATGGAGGTAGAAGCGCAGACGGTCCTGGTCCAGCGCGATGCCGTACCGCTCGGCGAAAGCCACGTCAGCGGCCCGTGCGCGCCGCTCGTCCATCCACGTCTCGCGCGCGTTGGCCAACAGCAGGGCCAGGTCGGCGTGCCGGTCGGCCGACCCGAGACGGCCCAGGTCGATGAAGCCCGACACCTTCAAGGTCCCCGGATCGAGGATGATGTTGGGCAGGCACAGATCCCCGTGACAGACGACCGTGTCGGCGACCGCCTGGTCCCGGCGCCGGGGGATCTCCCCGGTGAGGCGGGTCAGCAGCTCGGCCGGGGGCGTGTCCTGCTGCTCCACGGGGAGGAACTCCGGGTTCACGGCGCCACGGGCCACGACATCGCGCGCGACGGCGACCACAGCGTCCAACCCGCGGGGGAACGGGCACGCGGACACGGGCACCTCGTGCAGCCGGCGGACCGCGTCCGCGATGTGCTCCCAGGAGGCCCGCAGGTCCTCGGCCGGCACCTGGTCCGCGGGTACGCCGGCGACCGCACTGGTGACCAGGCAGGCGCCCGCATCACCGGCGTACCAACCGAGCGCCTGGGGGCCCGGTACGCCCCGACCGCTCAGCCAGACGATCCGGTCACGCTCGGCGGCCAACTCGCCCGTATCCGCGGCGGGTACGCACTTGGCGTACCGCGTGGCGCCCGCATCGACAAACACGCCGGCGCCCGACTCGCCCGCGGTGACAGGCCGCCAGTCGCCGCCCACGCCGAACAGCATCGGCGACTGGGCCCGGGGCTCGGGGTGATCCCTCATGCGACAACCTCGGCCGGCCGGGCATCGTCGGCGCGCAGCCGCGGGTTCCCTCCGGAGCGGCCGCCCGTCGTGGCGGCTCGGGTCACGCCCATTCCACGCCGAGTTCGCAGAGTACGGCGCGCTGCTCCTGGGGGAGCCTGTCGCGACGGCTCCTGGTGTTGGAGATCCACACACCGAGCTTAACGGCCACCGGGTGGTCCTTGCCCTCCACCGTGATCTCCTCGGTATGGGCGCGAGGGACACGGTGATGGCCCTCGCGGGCCGCGTACTGGGCGAGGGCCCGCGCGCCGCGCTCGAAGGAACCTGCCCTCCTGCCCGCAGCTTGCTCCGGTTCGGGCCGGGGGCGCAGGCCGAGCCGTTCCAGGCGTTCGCGCTGCTCGGGCATCAGTCCCTGCCATACGGCCGGTTCACCCTGCCGGTGGACCCACGTCCCGACGTCGACCCCGTGGACGGACACGCCGGGCAGTACAGCGGTGAGGCCGCGCTCCTCGGCGAGCAGGACACGGGCGGCGGAGTAGTGCCGCTGCCAGTCGACAGGCCACGGCGGGTTCCAGTCCGGGTCGATCTCCTCCAGGGCTTCGCGGCGGTGTGCCGCCCGTTCCCCGTTCCTGCCGAGGCCACCGGGCTTACGGAGGTTGGCGAGCCATTGGCCGACGGCCACCCCGTCCGTCACGGCGTCCTTCGGCGCTGCGAGGGTGGCGTGCTTCGCGTGATAGGCGCGGGCGGACGCGAGCTTCTTCCAGAAGGCGGCGTCCGCGACTGACCAGATCATGCCGAGTTCGTCGAGGAGTTCGGCCCGCCACGGCTTCAGGGTCCCGAGACGGAACGCCCGCCGCTGCTCGCTGACCCAGGAGCTGAGCGGACAGGTCGCCCCGTCGTCGTCCAGGGGAACCACGGTGCCCACGGGGACGCGGGCGCTCCCGTGTTCCTGGACCCAGACGCGCAGGGCGTTGTATCCGGTGAGCCACACCTCGGAGTCAGGCCTCAGGACACGGGTGCGCAGGAACGCGGCGATGACACCGGGGTCACGCGGCAGGGAGAACCGCAGCAGGGGCACGCCCACAGGCTCGACGGACTCCTCCGCCCCCAAGACCTGCGAGCCAGTCGGGCCACCTGGGCCACTCGGGCCACCAGGGACCCCCCGACTCGAGGAGCCTTCCGCGCTCCTCACGTCCCGCGCGTCCCCCGAACTCTCCCGGACCCCCGAGCCGGCACGCGACAGATCCGCGTCGCTGTCCGAGGCCGCGTCGTCCGCAGCGCCCGACGGAACGTCGTCGCCGGTGCCGTCACCCTGGACCGGGTCGAGGCCGACCACCGAAAGGGCCTGCCCGCGGGCGGTGGTGGTGCGCAGGGCCATCCGCTCGACGAGCCGTTCGTCGTGTGCCCGAAGCCCTTGCAGGACGGCGACCAGGGGCCGATATCCGGCCGAGGCCATCATGTTGTCCGGGTCTTCGCCGGGGCGGAGGAACACCGGGACGATCAGCCGGGACACCTTCCCCTCGCCCGGTTCCTGGCGGAGGCCCCGACCGGCGATCTGCACGATCTCGACGGGGGAGCTGCGGGTGTCGGCGAAAACGATCCCGGCCACCCCGCGCTTGCCCCGGATGTCGACGCCCTCACCGAGCACCCGGCAACTGCACAGGAAACTCAGGTCGGTCACCCAGCCCTCCGGGTCCAGCCCGTCGGCGAACCGGCCCAGCACCGTCCTGCGATGCGCGACCGGGTGCTCACCGCACAGCCAGTCCGCCCCGACCCGCTTCGGATAGGCGACGGGGTCCACCGCGTGGAGTTCGGCGGCGGTCTCCGGGAGGCTTCGGGCAAAGGCCATGGCGTCCAGGGTGCGGGAGTGGAACGTCATGAAGGACCGGACCCCTGTGGTGTCCGCATGCTTCAGCAACGCCTCCTGCAGAGCGGCGAGCCGCCGCCCCCGCCGCTCTTCCGGCGACGCGTCCGGCCCGAGCGGTGCGGGGTCGCGGATCTCCAGGACGTCGATCTCGAACCGGGCGAGAACGCCGCGCTCAATGCTCTCCATCAGCCCGAACTCGAACAGCACCGGCCCGTAGAGCTCTTCGTCGTCCATCGACGCCACCAGCCGCCCGCCCGGCACGTCCGCCCCGTCCGATGCGGGGCCCCTGCCCGGCGACGCCTCCCACAGGCGCGGGGTGGCCGTCATGTACAGCCGCCGCTCGGCGGGGATCCGCCCCTGATCGTGGACGGCCGCCCACGCCTTGCCGAGATCGCCCGAGGTGCGGTGGGCCTCGTCGATCACCAGCAGGTCGAAGGCGCCCATGCGCTGGCCGTACGAGCCCAGCAGCGCCCGCTCCAGCACCCCCGGCGCAATGGCGGCTTCACGGTCCCCCTGGTTGCCTTGGTCGCCCTGGTCGTCCTCCAGGCCCTGGGGCGACAGGCTCGCGTACGTCGCGAACACCACAATCGGCCCGTCGCCGGCCCACAGGGCCAGCTGCGTGGGATTCGTCGTGCACCGGACGTCCAGGGCTTCGAGCAGCGGGTCGGAGCCAAGGCCGCATACCGCGACCGCCGGGCCGTCGTGCCCCACCGCCCGCCAGGCCTCGACCGTCTGCGTCAGTAGCTCCAGCGTCGGCACCAGGACACCGACCAGGCCACGCGGAACCATCCGCAGCGCGGCCACCGCCGCCATGATGGTCTTGCCCGAGCCGGTCGCCATTCGCACCTGCCCGCGCCTGCCCGGGGATGGCAGTGACCCGTCAACGGGAAGGGAAAGGCCCTCGACGATCGCATCGACAGCCTCCGCCTGATGCGGCCGAAGGGCGATGCCCCGCATCTTCACCGCGTTCCACTCCCTCGCGCACATCCATGACGCATCCGACGGGATCCGCCAGGCCCGGACATCAGACCATAGCGATCTCCACGTACTCGTTCTCCCGCGACCCGTGCGCCGTCCGGGAATCCACGTCGACCCGGCCCGCCGGGCGACACGACGTTCAACATACGTCCAGCGCTCGCGCAATGAACGTCCAATTCTTGTACGGTGACGCCGTGAGTGAGAACAGTGTGGAAGCGCTCCTCGAAGAAGCCCGTCTGACGGCCGCGCTGCCGCCGCCGACCGAGCGTCAGCGGCTGCGCGAGGCGGCCGGTCTGTCCCGATCCCAGGTCGCTTCGGCGGTCGGTGTCGGACGCTCGACCGTCGCCAACTGGGAGACCGGTGTCTCCGACCCGCAGCCGCCCGCGCGCCTTCCCTACCTGCGCCTGTTGAAGGGCCTCGTAGAGATCTACCCGGCCGTCCCCGCGCCCGCTGCTTCCGCTTCCGCGCCCGCTCCAACCCCCGCCTCCGTTCCCGCCCTCGAGGCCGTTTCTGAGGCTGCTTCTACTGAGGCCCCCGCACCGGCGCCGCCGCGCGTGTTCACCGGCCACGACACACTGCGCGGCCCGGACGGGCTCGCCGTCGAGGGCGACCCGGGCCCCTGCGCCCGCTGCGGCGTCACCACCACTTTCCGGTCCACCGACGGCCACCCGTTGCACGCCGGGGCCTTCTGCACGCCCGCCTCCACGGCGAACGCGGCCCCAGCCGCACCGGCCCCGGCCGCAACCGCAGCCGCCCCCGCCGCAACCGTCCCCGCCCCGGCCTCGGAAGCCCAGATCCCCGTCGGACCCGGCGCCCCGAACGGCCCCGCTCCGGCAGCCGTGTCACCCACCCCGGCACCGAACCCGACGCGGCCGCAGCGCCGCGCCCGGTCGGCCGCCCGAGCCCAGGCCGAGACGACCTCGCTCATCAGCCGCGCGGTCCAGGACGAGGCCGATCGCGCCGGAGGCGACGAGGAAGCCGCACTGAAGGCCCTGATCAAGCGGGCGATCCCGGACGTGATGCACCTGTTCGACGAGACCCGGGCCACCGCCCGCTACGACTACACGGCCTACCCCGCGCTGCCCGACATCCTGAAGAAGCCCTCGAAGAAGGACCCCGACCAGATCTGGGAAGCCCGCCCCCGCTTCCACCACCCCGGCTACTCCCTCAAGACGCCCGGCGACACCGAGGTCACCGCTCTCGACGTCAACGCCGCCTACCTGTCCGCGCTGAAGTGCTGGCTCCCCATCGGGAAGCTGGAACACAGCACCGGCAGCGACGGCGTCGACCCCAAGCGCTCCGGCGTCCACCTGATCACTCCCGCCGAGTGGCCCCACCCGCACCTGCCGGACCCGATCGGCGATCGCGACGAGCCCGGGGCGCTCTGGGTCACCAATTCCACCCTGCGCCTGCTGCAACGCCTCTCCAGCCCCAGGCACGGCCTGACCGGGGCGCCCGTGATCCACGAGTCATGGACGTCCGGAGCGACCGAGAACTTCCTCGACGCCGTCCGCAAGACCTTGGGAGCCGCACGCGAGGAAGCCATCGCCGAGGACGACTTCCTGACGCTGGAGTACGTGAAGGCGATGTACAGCAAGTTCATCTCGACGATGGGGGAGTCGATCCACAACCGGGAGCTGGTCCGGCCGGACTGGATGCACATCATCCACAGCCAGGCCTACGCCAACCTCTGGGGCAAGGCCTACAAAGCCCACGAGGCGGGCCTGGACGTCGTCGCGATGACGGGCACCGACGAGCTCCACGTAACGGGCGACTGGCGGCAGGTCTTCGCCGAGGGCCGGGGCGTGTCCCAGATGAAGATCAAGCACGGCGAGGGCAAGGCGTCGGGTGAGTACACGATCGGCACGGTGACCCGCTGATGGCAGGCCGCTGGATGAACCTCGGCCAGTACGACGCCCACGGCATCCCCGGTGCCGACGCTCTCGGTGCCGCCATCGAGAACATGGTCACCGGCATCGCCTCACCCGCGGACACCGAACGGGGCCTCTCCGCCCGCCTGCGCTACCTCACAACCACGGACGCCGGCTACGATGCGATGGACCGGGCCGGGATCCACGTCTCGCCCCGCACTCTCATCGCCTGGCTCGCCGAGGAACGCACCCCCAACCGGGCCAACCGCGCCCGCCTGGACGCCGCCTACTGGGACCTGCGCCGCCGCAACGTCGCCACCGACCTCAAGCACCGGCTCGACAACAACGGCCGCGGCACCCGCGTGGAGATCAACCCCGTCGACCAGACGGCGGTCGAGCGCAAGTATCGACGCGACCTCTCCAGCCGCAGCCTCAACGTCCGCGGCGTCTGGGACCGCGCCGTGGACGCCTGGCTCGACGGCAACGTCCAGGAGCTCGACGCGATCTGGGACGAGATCATCGAAGAGCTCGGCTCCGACTACGACGGATACAGCAACGTCTCCTCCATCGGCTGGGCCGCCTGACCGGCGCACCTCACCCGAACGGAATCGGAGCCACCCGCAGGGAGCTCCGTGTGTTGTGCTCGTCCCTCCTCCCGCGGGAGGAGGCTGACAGGAAGGCATGCTGAACATGACTGGGCAACGCGACCGTTGGGCGGAACTGACAGGTGGACAGGCAGGTGAGGAGTACGCTCAGCGATTCGCGCGGCTCGCCGAATCGGGCCACGACATCCATGGCGAGGCAGCCTTCTGCGCCGCGTTGCTGAACCCCGCGGCCCGGGTGCTCGACGCGGGCTGCGGCACCGGCCGGATCGCGATCCGGCTCGCCGAGCTGGGCCACCACTGCACCGGCGTGGACGTCGACTCCTCGATGCTCGCCGTCGCACGCCGTGACGCACCCACACAGGACTGGCTCCTCGGTGACCTGGCCCATCTGGACGCCCTCGGCCTCGCTCCCGCCTTCGACCTGGTGCTCGCCGCCGGCAACGTCATCCCCCTCCTGGCCCCCGGCACCGGAGAGACCGTCGTCGGGCAGCTGGCCGCCGCACTGCGCCCCGGAGGCCTGCTCGTCACGGGTATGGGACTGGACGCGGCTCACCTGCCGCTGGCGGAAGCGCCGGTGACCCTCACGGAGTTCGACCACTGGTGCACCCGGGCCGGACTGACCGTGCGGCAGCGGTACGCGACCTGGAGCGGCGATTCCTACACCGATGGCTGTGGCTACGCAGTCAGCGTGCACGCCCGCCCGGCCCTGTCCCCGTGATGCTGGCCTTCCGCCGATCCGGAATGGCCCGCCCCATCACTGACCAGCGGCAACGGGCCGTGGATGCCGTCGTGGGCAACCAGCCGCTCGGCACGATCCCGGCCTACCCGAGAGATCGTAGAACCCCGGTCAGCCGGACGGTGTGACCGAACACCACACCCCGAACCACTGCTCGGCGCCGTACTCCTCGAACCGTGTCACCTCGGTGAACCCCAGCTTCGCCGCGAGGCGCATCGAGCGTTCGTTGGCGGTCTGCGTGCAGAGCACCACCGGTTCGCCGGGAAGGGTGTCGGCGAACCGGCCGAGGACGGCTGCGCACGCCTCGGCGGCGTACCCGAACCCCCAGGCCTCCGGCAGGAACATGTAACCGAGCTCGGTCTCACCGCCATCCGGGCGGACACGACCCGGACGCTCCGCAGCGCGACGTTCGAGCGTGACCGTGCCGATCATCACTCCGTCGAGATCGACCACGAAGAGGCCGTCGCGCCGCCCGGGTACCTCGGGGACGGAGCGTTCGAGGTCATCGCGCGGTCGGGGGCCGCCGAGGTAGGCGCCCGTCTCCGGCGATGCGAACAGCTCGATGAACGCGGAACGGTCCCGGGCCTCGGACGCGCGAAGCACGAGCCGTTCCGTCCTGATCGGGACAGGGGGCGAGGCGGCGCGTCCGGGGTCAGCCATGGCGGGCAACCTATCGCACGCCGCAGAGGGAGAAACCTCTGACGATCCACCAGGGCAGCCACGACTGCCCTGTCCGCTTGTCCACCCCTCCGTCACGCACGCTTCGGAACTGTTGACACGAAGGCAGGTCGTCCCTAGCGTGACGCCCCGTCATTACATCGATGTAAACATGGTCGACGCCGACGCTCCAGAGAGTCGATGTCAAAGAGATCAGCGCCCAAGAGCCAATGTCAAAGAGCTGAGGAAAGGACCCCCGTGCCTTCCAGCCCCGCCAGAGCCACCCGACCCCGAGCCGCCCACCCCGCCGGAACTACCAACTCCGCCCGCGCACGCACCACCCTGCTCGTCGCCGCTCTCCTCGGGCTCCTGGTGGCGCTGCTACCGGCGTTCGTCGCCCCGGCAGGAGCAGCGTCCCCCGCACCCGCACCCGCACCCACAGCCGATTCCACATCGGCATCTGCTCCCGCACCCGATTCCGCGCCGCCCGTCAGCACCACGGCGGCCGGCACCTTCCGCAACCCTCTCAACACCGGCCCCGACCCCTTCATGACGCACTGGAAGGGGAACTACTACCTCACGACGACCCAGGGCAACAGCATCCGGATGTGGCGCTCCCCATCCCTGGGAACGCTGGCGACCGCCGAACCGCTCACCGTCTGGACGGACTCCCACCCCTCCCGCAACCGCAATATCTGGGCACCGGAGTTCTACCGCTTCGGCGACCGCTGGTACCTCTACTACACGGCCGACGACGGCGTCGACGAGAACCACCGGCTGTACGTCCTGGAGTCGGAGGGCGACGACCCGGCCGGCCCCTACCACTTCAAGGCGAAGCTCGCCCCGCCCAACCACGCGGACGACTTCGCCATCGACGCGGGCATCCTCCAGCTGAACGGCAGGCTCTACCTCGCGTACAGCGGTATCAACCAGTACCAGCACAACGGGCTCAACATCGCACCGATGTCCAACCCGTACACCGTCTCCGGCGACGCCGTCGCCATCAATGGAGCCGGCGGCTGCCCCGAGGTGCGCGAGGGCCCGGAATTCCTCTACCGCAACGGGCGGGTCTGGATGACCTACTCCACCTGCGACACCGGCAAACCCGACTATCAGGTCTGGCTGATGTCGATGCCGCTGGCCTCCGACCCGCTCGTGCCGGGCAACTGGAGCCAGCACCAGGGAGCGGTCTTCTCACGAGCCGATGACCGGGGCGTGTTCGGACCCGGCCACCACGCCTTCTTCCAGTCTCCCGACGGTACGGAGGACTGGATCGTCTACCACGCGAAAACGACCTCGGTGAACACCTACAGCAACCGCACCACCCGGGCGCAGAAGTTCACCTGGCGAGCCGACGGCACCCCCGACTTCGGCCGCCCGTCGGCCATGGGGGCGACCCAGGACCTGCCCTCCGGCGACCCCGGGTCCGGCAACTACTGGATCAACGACGACGGCCGCTCCAGCGGACCCGGCGGCGTGACGTACACGGGCGACTGGAACTCCGGCACGGGCTGTGCCACGCAGTGCTTCTGGAGCGACGACCACTGGAGCGACCGGGCGGGGGCCACGGCGACCTTCACCTTCACCGGCACCCGTATCGTCCTGCTCTCCGTCAAGGACACCGGCAACGGCTACGCGAACATCAGCGTCGACGGCGGCCCGGAACAGCGGGTGGACCTGCACAACGCGATCCGCGTCGGGGAGGCGGTGCAGTACGTCAGCCCCCGGCTGCCGCACGGCGACCACACTCTGCGGGTCACGGTGACGGGGGAGCACAACGAGCAGTCCGGGGCGTCCTTCGTGAGCGTCGACCGCGCGGAGGTCTACGTGGACTGACGCGACGGGCACGGAGCCTCGCCCGGAGGAGAAGGGGGAGAAGAGGGAGGAGGGGACGGTGAGGCTCCGCGCCCGAAGCCAGCAACAAGTCGCTTCTCATGGCGGGTGAGTGCCGGGCATCATGTTCGCCGAACAGGAACTCACAGCTGAGAGGACGAGCGACGACGGTGGGGAAGGCGCCAGACGTACGGACCGCCATGACGGACCTGTGGCAGCGGCGTTGGCCCGACTCCCCGCCGATCGGATACAAGCTCCGCGACCCGTACCGGGATGTCTGGGTGCGCTTCCACAGCCTGCCGGGTTCGAAGCGGTACGCAGAGGACGAGAGCGAGTACGCCATCGTCCTGGGCAGGTACAACACCGTCCTCGACGAGCTGTTCGCCGGAGGAGATGTGTACGTGATCAGACCCGTCTGGACGACCGAGACAGAGGTTCCACCGTTCGGGCCGGACGCCGACCACTGGCAGAGCCTGCTGGTCGAGGAAGACCCTGACCCGGAGTTCCGCACCTACTGCCATCTCTTCGCCGTCCGCCGACCCTGGCGACATGGGTGCCTCGACGCGCTGCTCCGTGACGTCGCCGACGACAAGGTGGCGGGAGCCCTCGTCACCGACGTACAGATGCGGCGCATTCACTCCCCCTACGACGGGGGCGCGGACGTCTTCCTGACCACGCCCGAGGAACGGGACCGGACCCGCGACCGGCACGCCGACTGGCTGTCCGCCAGCCCGTCGGGCCTCTGACAGACCAGAACACGACCCTGTTCAGGTATCCGGCTGAAGCGGTTGCGTGGGGCCGCGATGCCGACCAGGACAGGGAGAAGGCCGGGGCGCGTTCGTAGCGGTGGTCCTGCGCGGTCAGGAGCCGGAGCCGAACCCCCGCTCGCGGTACGGGAACGGGGCCCCGGACAAGGCGTGCTGACGGACCGGACCCGATACCGGTCGGAGGGCGGAGGATTGGTGTCGCCTCAGGCGGTACCGCGCCTGATGAGACGGTGGGGCACGACGAGGTCGTACGGGGGGACGGTGTTGCCTGGGCTGTAGATCCGGTCCGCCAGGCACTGCAGGGACCGTTCCGCGATCTGACGTTTGTCGGGGGCGATGGTCGTCAGCGGAGGGTGGCTGTAGGCGCCGTCCTCGATGTCGTCGAATCCGATGATCGCGATGTCCTCGGGCACGCGCAGGTTGCGTTCATGGGCTACGTGGAGGGCTCCCAGGGCGAGTTCGTCACTGAAGGCGAACACGGCGTCGGGAGGAACCGGCCCGTCGAGCAACGCGGTCATGGCTCGGGCGCCGTCCGCCCGGTGCAGCGCGACGACCGGCTGCTGGGAGACCGAGGAATGGGGGAGTCCCGCACGGTCCAGCGCGCGATGGTAGCCCTTGGTGCGCAGTCGGGCGGTGTCGTTGCGCAGATGGGGTTGGAGCCCGATGGCGGCGATGCGCTGTCGGCCGAGGGCGATCAGGTGGCTGGTGGCTTCGTCGGCGGCGGCGACATTGTCGACGGCCACGTGGTCCGCCGTGCGACGGGGGCTGCGTTCGCCGAGCACGACGAGGGGGACGGTGGGTTCCGTCGCGGTCAGCTCTGCCGGGTCCAGCGCCCAGGGGCTGATGATGAGTCCGTCGACCACGCGTCCGCCGCTCGGGGTGAGGAGGCGGCGTTCGGCGTCGGCGTCACCCCGGGTCTGGTCGATGATGACGGTCCAGGAGCGTCGCTGGGCTTCCTCCACCAGGAGTCCGGCGAGTTCCCCGAAGTACGGCGAGTGAAGTTCGGGGATGGCCAGACCGATGATGCCGGTGCGCCCGGCACGCAGGCTGCGGGCGGTGAGGTTGGGGCGGTAGCCGAGCTCGTCGATCGCGAGCTGGACGCGCCGTCGGGTCTCCGCCGCCACGGGGGCGGATCCGCTGACCACGTTCGACACGGTGCGGACGGAGACGCCGGCCCGCGCGGCCACATCCTTGAGACGACTGCTCACGTCGCCATCCTGTCATGCGTGCCCCGTCGAGGAACAGCTGCTCCCAGGGTATTGCAACGTTGCATGCTTCGATGCAATCTGGGCATGACAGAACCACTTGCAAGGAGCTGAGGATGACCATGTCCACTTTTCCGGGTGTCTGCGCCGCGGGCCTCGACGTCGACGTGACGCAGGACGTCGCGAACCTCTACACGGACGGCATCACCGCACGGAAGGGGGCCTTCGCCGCGTCCTGGGCCGACCAGCTCCGCGAGGACATCGACACCGCTTTCGAGGAGGCGCGCTCCCGGCCGGACGGTGCGGTGGGACGGGGCCCCCACCGCTACTACGTGGAGATCCACCCGGAACAGCTGCGGGGGTTCGTCGACCTCGTCGACCACCCCTGGGTCCGCTCGGTGGCCACCGCAGTCCTCGGCCCCGACTACCGGATCGTCGAGCTCGGCTTCGACGTGCCGCTCGAAGGCGCGGTGAACCAGCCGTGGCACCGTGACTTCCCCATGCCGCACGAGACGCGGACCGAACGCCGCCTCACCTCCCTGGCCTTCAACGTCACCGCGGTCGATACCGCCGAGGACATGGGCCCGTTCGAGATCGCCCCGGGATCCCAGTGGGACGACGAGCCGGACTTCCGGCACGGAATGTTCCCGCCCCGCGAGCGCTATGGACACTACGAACAGCACGCGGTCCGCAAGTACCCGCAACGCGGCGACATCTCCGCCCGCACCGCGCTGACCATCCACCGGGGCACGAAGAACGAGTCCGCCAAAGCTCGGCCCGTCCTGGTGCTCGGCCTCGACGGCCCCGGAGCGAACAATGCCGACCGCCATGACACCGCGGTCACGAGGGCGTTCAGGGCGACGCTTCCCGAGCGGGTGCGTCGCCACCTGAACTGCCCGGTCGTCGACCGACTCACGCCCATCACTCAGAAGCACACCATTGAAGGCCTGGTCATGGGCGACGACTGAAGGCCCGACGACCGCCCATGCGGGTCGTCGGCTGGGCCCTGCGCCAACGTTGCCGGCGAAGGCGGCGTTCGCGATGGTGCGTAGCCGGCGTACGGCTTCCAGCTCCATGACCGCTCAGTGGACGATCGCGCTGGCGACGACGGTGGTGACGGCTTCGCCGCCGGGGCGGGGTTCGTCCTCGTCGGACGGTCCGCCGTCGATGTCCGAGGCAGATGTGAGGGCGGCCAGGACAGGATCGCCCTCCTCCAGGACCCCGGTGACGTGACGACGGCCGGGTGTGTCGACCAGCTCGACGCATCGGGGCTGTCACGGAGGCACTCCAAATGGTCGGTAGCCGTCCAGAGGCTGCGCAGGCGTCAGCGCTCCGGCAGGCGGGCGGTGACCAGCCATGAGGAACTCCGCAGCAGTACAGCGTCCGCCCGCTCGTGGGGGCGAAGCGCGTCGGCGAGGGTTCGGCGGGCCAGACGCTGCTCCTCGGCCCCGACTTGATCGAGGAGGTGCCGGCCGGGGCCGGATCCCAACAGGAAGTCGGCCGCGTCCTCGGCGTCGCGTCCCCAGACCCCGTCCGCGTGGACACGTACCGCCTCGGAGGCCTCGAACCCGGCGTCCGACAGGATCCCCATGGTGCGCTCCGGGTCGGCGAGCGAGAACATCCCGGGGGACGACCCCGGGGCGCCGAACTCTCCGACAGGCAGGATGCCGCGCAGCGCAACGAGGGCCTGGAGCCAGTCGTTGCCGTCGGCTTCCGCCGGGCAGACGAAGGCAAGCCGCCCGCCGGGGCGCAGCGCGCCCGCGATGTTGGTGAAGGCGGCCACCGGGTCGGCAAAGAACATCAGGCCGTAGCGGCTGATGGCCACGTCGAAGGTGTCTGGCGCGAAGGGATGGCTCTGGGCGTCGCCCTGCGTGAAGGAGGCGTTGGACAGCCCTTCGCTACGGGTGCTTGCGCGGGCGCGCTCCAGCATCGGAGCGGACAGGTCCAGGCCGATGGCCCGCCCGTCGGCGGCCCGGCGGGCGGCCAGGCGCGTGCTGCTCCCGGCTCCGCAACCGACGTCCAGTACGTGATCGCGCCCTTCGACGGCAGCGGCGTCCAGCAGAGGCCCGTTGAAGGCGTCGTTGACAGCGTCCCAGCGGTTCTGATTGCGGGCCCACTGCGTTCCCTCGTAGCCGTTCCAGGCATGCGCCTGGTCGGTGTTGGCCACGTGTTCCATCGAGATCCTCCGAGCTAGTATGGGCATATGCCCAAACAGTATGGGCATGTGCCCATACCGGCAAGCGACTACCGGAAAGAGGTCCATGTCACCGCGCGGAGTGGCCATCCCCGACCTACGCGAACGACTGTTCGCGGCCGCCGAACGGGTCGTAGCCCGCGACGGCGCGGCCGCCCTGACCAGCCGGGCCGTAACGACCGAAGCGGAGTGCGCCAAGGGGGTGCTGCACACACACTTCTCCGGCATCGACGAGTTCGTCGCCGAGCTGGTCCTGGACCGCTTCGCGCGCAGCGCGCACGAAGCCGGGGAGCTGGCCTCGAAGGTCGGGCAGGGCAGCGTCGAGGGGAACCTCGCCGAGGTGGCGCTCGCCCTGCTGAACTCCCTGGATCCCGCGGTCGTCGGCCTGGCCATGACCCGCCCCGGAGCCTCACTGCACACCAGGCGGGCACTGGAGGCCGGCGCGCCGGGGTTCACGGCCATGCAGGAATCGGTCACCGCGTACGTGGAGGCAGAGCGACGAGGAGGCCGGGTCGCGGAGGGCGCTGATGCGGCCACCATCTCCCTCGCACTCGTCGGCACCGTGCATCACCTACTGCTGACGCGTGCGCCCGAGACCGCCGTGGCCCCGGGCGACACGATCCGTCGCCTGACGACGCTTCTCCTGGGAGGACATCGCTGACACGCCCGGCACACGGAGATCCGGACGGTGCCGGTGAAGTGGTACGAAGCGCTCCAGGATCTCCGGGAGAGCGGTGTGTTGCGACTAGGCCGTTTCCTGTGGATCACAGTGCTGGTGCGGTACTTGAACGCGATCGCATCAAGCACCTGCCGGGGGCGAGGATCGAGCCGTTGCTACCGGACCGGTTGCCGAGGCGCGGTGGGCGGTGGCGGGGCCCGCTGGGCGTCAGTCAACGACACACATCAACAAACGATCGGATGATCTAGCGGCAACGACCAGGGGATCCGCATTCGGGTCGACGTGCGCCGCCACGGCGTCTCACCGGGGAGGCAAGTTGTGCCAAGTGTGTCCGCAAGTGCCTTTGCAGTACGTCTGCCTGCGGTGGGTGTCGGCGACGGCAAACGCCGAACGAGGACACGGAACGCATTGACGTGTTCATCGGCCGGGAGGCTTGCGAACCCGTAGCGAGGCGGGTCCATGCAAATCATCACCGAAGGGCTGGCCGTGGGCTTCACGCCGGACCGGGCAACACCTTCACGCCCGTCTGCCGGCGTGATGTGGGCCTGCATTGCGTAGCCGGCGACTTCCTGCAGTACAGCCTGCCGTCCTGCTGCGGAAAGGGCGGAGAACCAGGACGTTCCCTCGTCCAACGTGCGGAGCTCCTGGGCGACCTCGTTGACAACTTGCTCGGCTTCACGCCGAAGCGGTCGTCCATCCTCACTGCTGGCCCCCAACATCTGCCGATCATTCCACAGCGCCTCGGTCGAGAACGAGCCTGAGACGGGCGGTGGGTCTCTTCGACTCACTCGCGTCATGATCCACAGGAAACGGCCTAGGAGTGCGTACAAGTAATCCACGTGAGACCACGAGAAGACAGGAGGCCTGCCCCTCAGACAGCAGCCAGACCGGACAGCAGTGGCCGTCTTGATCGGAATGACTTCACTCTGGGAGGATGTCGTCCATGACGAACCAACGAAAGGCCTATGGCGCGTAGACGGCCAGGCCAGGTGCGCGCCAAACTGTCGCGCAGGATCCGCCCGGAGCACGGCAGGAAGGTCGTCTCTCGAGTCTCGGCGCGTGCACAGAGGGAGATTGCCGCGTTCGAGGATGCATATCTGTGGCCGGGGGCCATCGCCGACTCGATGGCTCGGTGGGTCAGCACCGTTCACGGGCCGGCTCGAAGGCTGGCAGAACCAGAGACCCGTGGCTGCGGAGTCGAAGCGTGCTGTCCCTCTGACGCTCATCCACGAAAAGCCCTGGAGCAGGCCCTGTGCGGGCTGCCGACAGGTGCGTCGCGGGAGCTCCGGCGGCTGGTGCATCCGCTTGACGAGCTCTACCTGTCCCGCACCATCGTGGATTCCTATGCCGATGCTTCTCAGCCATGGTGGATGCGGAGATGCTGAACCTCGAACGGGGAGATGCCCCGTAGGCCCCCCTCCGCCGTCCGGCCGGAGTCCGGATCTTGCCTGCGCTGCGGCACCAGGCAGGACTACTGCGAACGGTATGACGCAGCGTTGTGCGTGGCGTGCGACGAATGGCGTGAAGGCGCCTGCAGCGACTCTGATTGCACGTACTGCCGACGACGGCCCGAACGGCCGAGCATTGCCGGGGCCCACTCCCATGCGGAAGCCGTCTTGCGCCGGGCGACTCGACTGGCCAACCGCCGATCGCTCTGGTCCCGGCGGAGGGGCCCGGTCACCTGATGGGCGATGGCCCCTCCGCCAGAGTTCTGTCGCGGCCTGAAGGGGTAGGCGCCGCGAGGATCTGGCCCGACGAGGACGACCCGGCCTGGTGTACCTCCGTCGAGGTCCTGGACGAAGGTGGCTGCGAGGTCATCTGCCGCGACACCACCCGGCGCGAACACGACGTCGCCATCGAGCCCAGCATCGCCCGGATCGCCCGCGCACTCACGATCTGGATGGGTGCCCGCGACTTTCCCGGACGGCCCACCCAGCACAGCGGCACGCTCCAAGGCACGGTCTGGGCCACACCGCTTGTGCCAGGGCTGATCCAGCCGGGCGACGGTCATCCGGCCCTGGTCGATTGCGCCGTACAGGGCCCCGTGCCCACGGCGGTGTTCAAAAGCGAGAGCGAGATTAACCAGCGCCCGCACCGACCCATCGGAGCACAGCAGCGCGTAGTCCCGCGCTGCCAGACACGCGTCCAGTTCCGACCGGACGTGCGACAGTCCCGCGAAGGCATCCCGCAGGCAGGACGCCCTGATGCACGAAACTCACGCCCACGGCCTTCGCGCTGATCCACTCTGTGACGGATCTCAGGATCAGACGGAGGTCGCTTCACCTCCTGACCTGCGAAAACTCCGACCAAGTCCGAGCCGCATTCGACGCCGGACCAAAAATGGCAAGCTCACCGATTCCAGCGACCAGTCGCTTCCCGCGGCCCCCACGGCCGTACTGGGGACGAGGACTGCAGTCGCGGCCTGCACCTGCTGGACCCGCTCGCCCCCATCACGGCTGAGCCTGTGAGGCCGCGGCGGGACATACGTGCGGGCACTGTTCCGGGGCCTACACGCGGGGGAGCGGTGGGCCACCGGTTTCCTGGAGCGCACCGATGGCTGACACGCGGCCCCGCACAAAGAGCGTGCTGCCCTAGGCCCGGGTAGCATCGGACGCGGGCCAGGGAGGCGTGACGACGATGCAGAATCACGGGGTGCCGACCGTTGAGCGGATCGTCGAGGCCGCCGGAATTGTGATCGACCGGGCCGGATATGCTGGCGCGACGACCCCGGAGATCCAGAGCCTCGCCGGCGTCTCGCGCGGTGGCTTCTACCACCATTTCGAGTCCAAGGAACAGCTCGGCGACGCGATCCTGGCCCGCCAGCACGCGTTCTTCCAGCGAGTCTCTGCGGGCGCGGCGTCGGGCCCGGTCCCCGAGTTCTGGCTCCAGGCACTGATCGATATCAGTCACCACTACACCGCCAGCATCCTGGAGGACCCGGTCCTGCGAGCCGCCGTGCGCCTCAGTATCGAGCCCGGCCCGTACCAGACCGCCGAAAGCTATGCGGGCCCGCTCGGGGCCGTGACCGCCGTCCTCGAAACAGCCCGGGACGCCGACGAGCTCCAGGACCATGTCGAGCCCGTGGAAGCCGCCCGGACGATCGTCGGCTGCTACAGCGGCGTACAGATGCTGTCCCTCGCCCTGGCCGAGCGGGACGGTCTACATCAGCAGGTGAGCGCCATGTGGGCCCTCATCATGCCCGGCATCGCCCGCCCGGCCGTCCTCACCCGACTGCGCCTGGGCGCGCCGCCCCCCGCAGGCACAGCCGGCCCGCGGTGACACCCGAACGGTAGGCCACCGCACCGTCCACCACGGTCCGGGCCAGCCCGTCCAGCAGGCCTCTCCGCCCAGGCCCCCGTCCACCAGCGACTCGGCGCCTACCGGCCGGCATTCTCATGGACCGAGGCGCCCTTCATTTGTACGGTCAGCTGCACAGCGATCATGCCGCAGCGAGCAGGAGCGCGTGCGTAGCGAGCTGGCGCGGTTGCAGGATGAGCTTGTCCGTCTGGAGGAGAGTGAGCAGGTCCTGACGAAGATGCAGGAAGTGCTTGGCGGTTCGCCCAAGCAGGCAGCGAAGCAGCGCAAGGGCAGCAAGGGGGCCGCGGTTCCCCCGGCGCGGGGCTCCAACCGTAAGACAGCAGCAGGGAAGCCGGCTGCCGCCGCCGGGCGCAAGGCGTCCGAGAAGACTGTGTCGCCCAAGAAGGCGGGGGAGCCGACGTGGCTGGAGCTGACCACCGCTTACCTGGGAGGACAGAGCGAGCCCCGGTCGGCGACAGGAGTAGCGGCCTCGCTCACTGAGGCGCACCCTGAGCGCATGGTCCAGGTGACGGTGGTGCGCAACGTTTTGGAACAGGCGGTCGCCCAGGGGCTGCTGGAGCGTTCCAAGCAGGGACGTTCGGTCTTCTACAGCCCTACCGCCCCTGCCTCGGCTCCGTCCGGTTCCTAGCCAGTGTCGGTTGCTTCAGACGGGTACTCGGCAAGCCCGTTCACGCATCGAGAAGCCCTGACCGACTGAGTGCGGCTGCTTCTCCCTCCACCCACAGGATGATGTCCAGGGCTTCTCAGGGCTTCTCATAGCCCTCTGCAGGCCGGGGCGGGAGGTAACGCCAGCCGCGCCCAGACGGCTTTGCCGGTGGCCCCCGAGGTTTCCACCCTCACCCCTTGAGTGCCTCGACGATGGGCAGTCCGCGGTGGTCCTCGGCCAGGGGAGCGGGCGGTGTGAGCTGGGGCCTACGCCGACTGGGATCGTGCACGACGCAGAGCAGGCTGTGCGGGCGTCGGGTCAGGGCCAGCCATACGACGGGAGGGCTGCCGTCGGGCAGAGGAGTGCGGCGTCTGCCGTGGCGTGCCGCGTTGAATACTCGTTCGGGAACGCGCAACGGGCAATGGTGGCCGGGTTCGTCCTGCTCGTCCTCTTCGCCGGCATCGCCCTATGGGCCAGCACCACCGCAGTTGCCATCGTCGCCGGCGGCCTCGGTGCCGTCTCCGCAGCTCTCGCCGGCTACGTCGCCAAGACGTTCATCCGCTCCCAGGAAGCCGCCGCCACCCACCTCCGGTCCTACTTCGACCAGCCCCTCGAACTCTCCCGCTACCTCGCCGCGGAACGCCTCGTCGCCGACGGAGACCTCACCCAAGAACAGCGCGGGGAAATCCTCTCCGCCCTCGTGCAAGCCATGGTCGCCGGGCCGCAACCGGCCCCCGCCCCGCCGTCCGTCGTCGTCGCCTCCGTACCAGGGCAACAAGGGGCATAGCCGTCGGGCGCCATGTCGACGCCCCCACCCCGGAGAGCCGGGCAAGCGGGGGCGTCGCGGTGTGATCCATCTCAGTGCTTTAGGACGTTGACCTTCTCACCGCCGATCATTGGTGCCTCCTCTGGGCCTTTGACGTGAGGGGCAATCCAGACAGGGCGCTGAACTTGCCGCTTCGGGTGCCACTGCTGCCGCCAATGCCCCCGCACGATCCACTGGTGGTGATAGTCGCGGCCACCGTCACCTGCTCCACCTGCTGACCTGGGCCGACGGAGTTCAATGAGGCGAACCGAGGTCGGCTCGTGACCAACTCGGTGGAGACGTTTGCGTACCGCTCGGGTTGGCAGAACGTCGGTGTTCTCGGCGAGAGGTTGCCGAATGAGCAGCCACGCCGCCCGGACCGTGGTCAGGAGATAGTCGAAGAGGTTCTTCTCCCTCGTCATCTCGGACCGGCCAACGGATTCCAGGTACTGGGTCATGGAGAAAGGGATGAGGGCGGGGCCGCCAAGAGTTAGACCCCCGTGATCGCACGCGACAGCGATGCCCGTGATCCAGGCATAGGGGTCCCTGTCCCTCATCTCGCACCGTCCAGGTAGCCCCATGGACCACTGTGGGAGCCCCATCTGCGTCCACCCCCTGAAGCAGGGCCGGAGGCTCCTCGAACATCAACACGCCAGCGGGCGCGGGAAGATCTTCGAGTTCCATGTCGAACAGATCGAGAGACTGCCCCGCAGCGGCGGCAAGCTCCCCCATGGCGCCTGTTACAGCGAACAGCGAACAGCGCACCGCTCAGGGAGTCCTGGACGGCGGCCCCCAGGTACGCCGCGTCAAGCCTCTTGTCTCGGTAGTAGTCGAGAATGGTCGCGTGCTCCTGCCAGTAGCTGACACCCTCTGGAGACTCGGAGAACGACGCCAGTTCAGCGCGGACTTCGGGCAGATCTATGGCTCGGATCGTCACGGCCTCTCCTCCTGCTCGGCACCTTCATCTAACGCTCAGAACCGCATCACTGGGTGGCATCTCTGGCACAACGTCGTCGTCGGGCAACCCGTCCGAGCCGGTCTCGTCCCGCCGGCGGGTGACCTCGTCACAGCCCGGGTCTCCGCAGTGCGGCACCCGCTCCCACCCCTGCGGACGTGACCCGATCCGGCTGCGGGTGAATTCAGGCAGGTGCGACGCGGGCCGCCAGCTCGGCCGTTTGACGCACACACCCGGCGGCATCCTTGGTGATCTCCGAGCCGCTGAAGCGGATGATCCGCCACCCGTCGAGTTCGAGCTCCCGTTGCCTGGCGCGGTCCCGAGTGAAGGCCTCGGGGCTGGAGTGCCAGGTGGAGCCGTCGAGCTCAATGCCGATCTTCCGTTCAGGCAAGGCGAAGTCGAGCCGGTAACGGCCTCCGAAGACAGGGTGCTGCGGCTTCAACCCGCGCAGCTCCTGAAGGCCCAATCTGCGGCATGTCTGCCAGAAGGTCTTCTCGATGGGGGAGTCGAGCGGCTCACCTCCGCTCGCGCGGAGAGCACCCTGCTGCCCTCACGGGCGAACGTGCTCTCCGCGCGAGCGGAGGTGAGCCGTGGCATCGAGCCACTCCAGTCCGGAAGACGAGTGCTGGAGCGACCGGACCTGGATGAGTGCGGAGCGGGCCGGTGGGTGAGATCACGTGAGGAGCCAGAACCTTGGGCGGCTTCTTGCCGACAGCACTGGTACCGGCCTGCTCCCACCAAGCGAGGCTCCCCGGGGCGACCGCCGCGCGATGTGGGGGTTGGCGGATGCCGGTATCGCGCGGGTTCAGGTGAGGTTGCCGGGTGCGAGGTCGGGGCGCAGCCGGTGCCAGGAGGGGTGGCGCAGGCGTCCGGCGCGGGTCGTGTCGCGGACCACCGGCGGGATCTCCGCGAAGGGGCAGATGTCGATGGCCGCGATGCGCAGCAGCTCGGCGAGGGCGGCCGTCACCGCTGTGCGGTGGGCCGTACCACGATTTCGTTCACGTCGACCTTGTCCGGCTGGGTGATGGCGTACGCGATGGCGTCCGCGATGGTTGCGGGGTCCAGTGCCATGGCGTCGCGGCTGGCCAGCAGTGCGGCGCGGGCCTCGGGGTCGGCGACGGCGTTGACGAAGTCGGTGTGCACGAAGCCTGGGGAGACGACGGTGACGCGCAGGTCGCCGACCTCCTGCCGCAGTCCTTCGCAGACCGTGCGCACGGCCGTCTTCGTCGCGGCGTACACGGCTTGTCCGGGGACGGTGCGGTACGCCGCGGTCGACGCCACCGTGATGAGGTGTCCGGCCTCCTGCCGGCGGAAGACGGGAAGCGCGGCGGCGATGCCGTACAGGACGCCGCGCAGATTGACGTCGATCATGTCGTCCCATTCGTCTACGCGCAGCTCCTCCAGCAAGGAGACCGGCCCGATGCCGGCGTTGTTGACCAACGCGTCGAGCCGGCCGAATTCGGTGACTGCCGTGTCGACGAGGCGGACGAGGTCTTCGCGCCGCGTTACATCGGTCGGGATGCCGACAGCGCGGCCACCGTTCTGCCGAATCTCGGCGGCCAGTTGCTCGACGCGGTCGCTGCGCCGAGCGCCGAGCACGACCGCCGCACCGCGCTCCGCGAGGGCGAGCGCGGTCGCCCTGCCTATGCCACTGCTGGCGCCGGTGACGGCGATCACCTTGCCGCGGGCCTGAGTCTTGTCCGTGTCTGTCATCTTCTCTGTCTCCATCATCGCTCTGGTATTTCCTTAGGCCGTCACGCCGGGGCGCGGCCGCTCTTGCACGGTTTCTGGACGAGAGCGCACAAGCAGGGCCTCTGCCGGGCGTCCGCGCGGGCAGGTCACACCTGGGCCATGCCACCGTCGACGAACAGCTCGACGCCGTGGACGAAACTGGCGTCGTCGCTGGCGAGGAAAGCGGCGACCGTGGCGATCTCCCGCGGGGCGGAGATACGGCCGATCGGGCTGCCGGCACCCATGACTTCCAGCTGCGCGGCGACACCATCGGCCCCGAACGCCTTGGTCAGGGCTCCCCGCAGTGACTCGGTGTCGACCGCTCCAGGGCTGAGTACGTTCATCCGGATGCCGGACCCCTTGGTCTCCTGGATCCAGGAGCGCAGGAAGTTGCGGATGGCGGCCTTCGCTCCGCCGTACAAACCCATTCCGTAGGGCGGGTGGATCGACGCGGTCGACCCGATGATCGTGATGCTGCCGCCGGGACGCATCAGCGGCAGCGCCTTCTGCACGGTGTGCAGGACGCCCTTGACGTTCACCGAGAAGGTCAGGTCGAACTCCTCCTCCGTGATCGCTCCCAGGACCGAGTGGTAGCCGCTGGCTGCGTTGGCGAATACCGCGTCGAGGTGGCCGTGGTGCTCGGCGATGTGGCTGTACAGGGCGTCCATGTCGGCGGAACTGGCCACGTCGGCGCGGACGCCCGAGGCCCGCGGGCCGAGCTTGGCGGCTGCCTCGTCGACACGCCCCTGATCACGGCCGGTGATGATCACCTGTATGTCGCGGGAGATCAGTTCCTCGGCGATGGCGTAGCCGATGCCGGAGGTGGCGCCGGTGATGAGTGCGGTCTTGCTCATGATCTTTCCTTGTCTGTCGCCGGCCGTGGGCGGCCAAAGCAGGCTTTGGCCGGGCCAGGCCGTTCGGTCCGTGGTGGGCGACGGTTCGATTGGTCGTCGCTCAGAAGCTCCGGGCCACTGCGGTAGCTCTTGCTGCACGAGGTGCCCGTCGGCTCCGGGAGGAGTAGCTGCAGTCCCGGGTCCGGTCTTCAGTCTGCGATAGATTTAGCCTGGTATCCAGAGCCTGTTTATTCTAGAATTGAGAGTGGTATTCACCGTGGAGCACGAAGAAGATCAGCGCCGTGAGCTAGGGACGTTCCTGCGCAGTCGCAGAGGGCGGATAACTCCCGAGCAGGTGGGCCTGCCGCACACCGGCCGACGCCGCACCCCTGGACTGCGCCGGGAGGAACTCGCGCTGCTCGCGGGGATCAGCGCTACCTGGTACACGTACCTTGAGCAGGGCCGGGACATTCGCGCCTCGGACCAGGTGCTCGGCGCCATCGCCTCGACGCTGCGGCTCGACCGTCACGAACGCGAGCACCTCTTCCGGCTCGCCGGTCACGCACCAGCGGCCCACGCCGAAGAAGCCGAGCCGCTGGCTGCCGAGGTGGCGGCCGTCCCACACCTGCTCCAGCCCCAGCCTGCATACATCATCGACGGTACTTACGATGTGCTCAGCTGCAACCGGGCGGCCGGCGATCTGTTTCCGAACCTCATCCCAACAGTTGATCAGCCCGCGAACTTCGCCCGGTGGACGTTCCTGGAACCCGCGGCCCGGGATGTCATTGTCGACTGGGAGGCGGAGGCGCGCGGCCTGCTCGCCCGACTGCGGACGCTGGCCGGACGCCATCCAGGCAATATCCGATTCACGCGGCTGATCGACGAACTCAAGGCGGGCAGCTCGCACATGCGCGCCTGGTGGCCGGAGTATGACGTGCAAGTCCAGCACGGCGGACGCAAACGGCTACGGCCCCCGGGACGGGAAGCGGCCGACTTCGTCTACACCGCATTCCACGTGGCCGAACAACCGGAGCTGACCTTGGTCATCTACAGCGAGTCGGGCGGCCTGTAGGGGGATTCCTTCTGTGCACGGAAATGATTTTGGCGGGTAGGTGGTCGACAGGAAGATCATCCATCGAATCCGGGGGATTCGAAGCCATGACCGTGATTGGCGGAGGATCTTCCAGTTCTTCGTGCGGGCGAAGAAGTGCTCGGCGCGGGCACGGACCTGCTTGTGGGACTTGTTGTGTTCCTCTTTCCAGGCTGGGAGTTCGGTCTGGCCGCGCTTGCGGCGGTGCGGGATGACGAGTCCGGTTCCCGGGTAGCCGCCGTCGGCGATCGTGAGGGTCTTGCCGACGGCGGCCTTGGCGCCGGACTCCTCCCATGCTTTGCAGCCGTTGCGGTTCCCGGCGAGCGGCCGGCCGACCACGACGACCAGGCGGGTGTCGGCGTCGATGACGACCTGGTGGTTGGTGGAGTACCGATAGTTCTTCGACCGCTCGGCGATGGTGTGGTCTCGGGTGGGAACCAGGGTGCCGTCCACGATGAACACGGTGTCCTTGGCGAACCGCTTGCGGGGTCGGAGCGCGAGCATCGGCCCGAGGTGGCCGATGATCCGGTCCGCCGCCGATTTGGACACCCCGAACAGTGGCGCGAGCTGCCGCATCGTCAGGTTCTTGCGCCAGTAGGCCGCGACCGGCAGGGCCCGGTCCTCCAGCGGAAGATTCCACGGCCGGCCCTTGCGGACCGCGTCTGCACCCTCGCGCTGCAGAACCGTCACCAGCTTCCCGAAGGCGCGCGGGCTCAGCCCGGTGAACGGGGCTATCCAGGACGGCTCCGACGCCGTGATCACACCGACCACACCAAGATCATCCCACCGGCGACCGGTCTTCCTGGGCGACTGAAGTCATCCCTCACCGGTCCGTACCACGATCAAGTCGTACGCTCCCCACCATGACGATCGATGTCCTTGCCGAAGACCTCCAGCCCGACGATCTCCTTGAGCTCTTGACCGAGCGCGGCACCCAGATCCTCCGGTTGACCTTTGTGGAGCGGCGCACCAACGGCATCAAGTTCATGGGGCGCAACCACGAGGGGCAGCTCTACTCCAGCGGCATGAAGTACGGCCAGCTGGCGCGGTGCGTCCGGTCGTAGGCCGTACCGCCAGCCCGCCAGCCCGCCGGTAGCGGTTACGGGACAACCTTGCTGAGGGGTGTGGCCCCGGAAGTCGCCTCGTGGCACTTCGTCGTTGCCGCCGAAGCGTGCGGCCGATTCGGCCGCCCCTATGACCAGGCTCGGGCCAACGAACGGAGGGGACTGACTGATCTGGATCGTGGAGTCGCTGACGCGGAGGTAGACCTCACCGAGGCCGCGGACGCTTACCAGCGCCTGGGGGCCGTGTCCGACAGCGCCCGCTGCTGGGGCATGCTGCGAAAGCGAGGCAAGCGGCCTCCGTCCCGTCGTGGCCGCCGCAGTTATGGCGAGGCCCTTTCACCCCGCGAACTCGAAGTCGCCCGTCTGATCACGCGCGGCTCCGCCAACCGAGAGATCGCGGAAGCGCTCTTCATCTCCCCCGTACCGTCGAGCACCACGTCGCCAAGGTCCTTGCCAAACTGGGCGTCACCAGCCGTGGTGACGTCGGAACCGCTTTGCGCGACTCCCGCTGACGGAAAGACCGGACGAATCTGCGCTCGTGCGGCGACCGAATTTCTCCGTGTGTGTGGCTGCCCCGGTTGCCGTCGCGCGACACGTGGTCGTTGGCCCTGGTCGCCATGGACATAGCGCCGGACGACGGGCTTGCACACCTGGACGATTCGGTGGTGACGTTCCTCAGCGACGCGCGTACGGCCGCCGATGGGGAATCACAGCCCTTCTCGGAGCCATGTGTGTGGTCGCTGTTCTCGACCCTGCTGCGGGACGATGCCCGGTGTCCCGTGCCTGGACATCCCCGCCGGACCCCGCTCGTTCTGGGGGCCGTGCCGTTCGGCTGTGCAGAGATCGAGATGTCGCCCGGTGCCATGCTCGTGCTGGTGGGCGGGCACCCCGGGCACCCCGGGCAGAGGACTGAGTGACCGGAGCCGGACACACCACGGGCCCAGGGGAGCTGCTTGGTCCTCGGGCCCGACTCTTGGAGTCGTGCTGTCCAACACCGGAGCGCCGCCGCCGTTACGTTGTCGCCGCCGTCTCCGGCACTTCGAGAGCTTCGGCCACCCGGCGGGCCGTCGCGGCCACCCGCGGCGGCAGGTAGCGGTCCAGCGGGTCTGCGTCGTCACACGACCGGTGAGCGACAGTTCTGGGCAGCCCCATCAAGCACAGCCAGTCGCCGAAGACCGAGAAGGCCAAGGCACGGACGCCGTGGCCGGCCATCGCACCGGAGCTCACCGGGGAGGTCGACGCCGTCCACTCCGACGCCACCACCCGCACCCTGCACCTGCGGCCCACTACACCCTGTGCCGCACCCAGCTGACCCTCCACTAGAAGCCGTTCACCGGATGAGGAAGTGGCCCCCCGTCGATCCTTTGCTCCGTCACAGAGGCAGAAGATCAGCACGAAGGCCGTGGTCGTGCCGGATACGCGGGCTTGTCACAGCACTGCCCGCGGTGTCGGCACGGCAAGAAGCACCGGAGAGATACCGCGAGGCCCTCGCCGCCTACCGCGGTACCTGGACAAGGCGGCAGCACACCAACCCCGACCATTTCAGGGTCCGCCCACCAGCTCCGGGGCCCGCAGCATGGCGTCCGGAATCCCCCAGGCATCGACGAGGCCGCCCGCCAGAGGGCGGACCTTACGGCAGAGGTCGTTCACCTCGCGGGTGATCGCCTTGGAGCGCTGAACGGTCAGTCGGCCGTGCTCCATGAACCACGCCCGGTCGGACTCGATCGACGACAGGGCGAACAGGTCGCACAGCAAGCCCAGCGCGACCTTGTTGCCGCCCTCGGGCAGAGGACGCACCTTCTCGACGAACGCCTCCAGCACCAGCCGCTCGGTGTGGGCGCGGGCGACGGCGATGACGTGGTCCTGCACCTCGGAGAAGACAGCTCCGGGATTGCGCTTCTGGTCGACGCCGGCCTTGAGCCTGCGGGCCACCCCCGCAAGCATGTGCTCCTCGCGGTAGCGGACCATGGCGAGCTGGTACTCCGAGTCGAGCAAGCCGGCCTCCTGGTCCCACTCGTCGCCACCCGGCAGCAGGTCCCGTACCCGTTCGAGCAGTTTATGGGCCGACGTCTTCTCGATGACCGTCTCGACAGCGAGGTTGGTGACGTAGCGGACCATCCCCAGCTGGTCCAGGTCCTCGAACTCGCTCGCGTAGTCGGTGAGCAGGCCCTTGGCGACCAGCTGCAGCAGGACGTGGTTGTCGCCCTCGAAAGTGGTGAAGATGTCGCTGTCGGCCTTCAGCGCTGCGAAGCGGTTGACGCCGAGATAGCCCGCGCCGCCACACGCCTCGCGGCACTCCTGGATCACCCGGGTGGCGTGCCAGGTGCCGAGCGCCTTGGTCCCCGCGGCCCGGGACTCCAGCCGGCGCCGGGCCTGCGGATCGCTCTCCAGGTCGGAAAAGACGTCGTGGAGCTGCGTACGCACAACGTCCTGCGCGAAATGCAGCGCGTAGGTGCGCGCGACGAGCGGCAGCAGACGACGCTGGTGCAATCCGTAGTCGAGGAGAAGCTGCTCCTCCTCCTGCGCGCCGGCCGCGAACTGCCGCCGACGCAGGGCGTACTTCACGGCGATCGCGAGGGCGACCTTGGCGGCGTTGACCCCGGCGCCGCCGACGCTGACCCGGCCCTGCACCAGGGTGCCGAGCATGGTGAAGAAGCGGCGGTCGGGATTGTCGATCGGGCTCTCGTAGACGCCGTCCGGGGTGACGCCGGCGAACCGGTTGAGCAGCGCCTCGCGCGGTACCCGCACGCCGTCGAACCGGATGCGCCCGTTGTCCACGCCGTTGAGGCCCATCTTGCGGCCGTCGTCCTCGATATGGACACCGGGCGCCGCCGCGCCGCCGATCCGGATCGGCACGACGAAGGCGTGCACGCCCTTGGCTTCCCCGCCCACCTCCAGCTGGGCGAAGACAACCGCGAGTTCGCCGTGCCGGGCCGCGTTGCCGATGTAGTCCTTGCGCGCCTGGTCGCCCTCGGTAGTGATGACGAACTCCTGGGCGTCGACGTCGTAGCGCGCGACGGTGCCGAGCGCCTGGACGTTGGAACCGTGCCCCGTCTCGGTCATCGCGAAGCAGCCCATCAGCTCCCCGGTGACCAGATCGGGCAGATACGCGTCGTGGTGGCGTTCGGTGCCCAGGTGCAGCACCGCGCCGCCGAAGAGCCCGAACTGCACCCCGACCTTCACCAGCACCGACAGATCGCCGAAGGCGAGCGTCTCGAACGCGGCGATCGAGGCGCCGACGTCGCCGCCTCCGCCGTACTGCTTCGGAAAGCCCATACCGGTCTGGCCCGTCGCCGCCATCTCGACCACGAGCGCTCGTACCCGCTCGCGGTACGCGTCGATGTCGAGCTCGTCGGCCTCGTCCAGCACCGAGGCGTGCGTCACCAGGTTGGCCCGCACCAGATCACGGACCTCCGCATACGCCCCGTCGAGCACGTCGGTCAGCGCCCGGACGTCGAGCTCCGGCTGTACATACCCGCCGGTCGCGGGCGATGTTCTGTCAGTGGTCATACTGTTTCGCTACCCCGTCCGGAGACGAGCAATCGGTGCCCGGTAGCCACCCAACGTGGACGCCACCGCCGTCTTCGCCGACATCCCCGCGCACCGCTTCACCAGGGCCTACCGGGCCGATCCCGAGCGGAATGCCGCTCCCGGGGCCGCCGCCAGAGCCAAGGCACTGAAGAAGCTGACGCCGCCCGTGCCGGCGCGTCGAAGGACGCAGACCGATGCACACGCGGTCACAGGAGACGGACGAGGCCCGGGGGCAGCGTAACGGCTCGACTCCCTCAACAGGCTCTGCGCCGACCGGAAGCGGGCGGCGCTCAACGTGCGTTGAGACGGGTCACCCACCTCCGGTCTCTGCCCCGCAGAGAGGTTGTTTCGTTTCCGTGTCACGTTCGGCACCCCGCCCGTCCTTGAGACGGATATGACGATCTGGCCCAGGTGCAGTGCACCTGCCCTTTCGTTCGAACGGCCGCCCGCCGTCCGAGCCGCCGCAGGCACGCGACCTCGTTCGCGGCGGTAGCGAACGTCACGATCGACGACACGGTGCAGCTCGACTTCATGGCGTTGGCACTGCTCACCGTGCTGCTGCGGCATCGGGACGGGTGGGACGTCACCCTGGAACGGATCGGGCGCCGGTCGGCCTGTCCGTCCCTGCGGGCAATGGCGTGCGCGAGGTACCTGCGGCGCGGACGGACGGACGGACGGGGCGGCGGCCAGAAGGGCGAGCCCGTGCCGGCCGGGGACGGCATGGAGGGGGGGTGGCGTCCCCGGTGACGCCACCCCGGCCGCCGAGCCGGAGTCGGAGCCGGCGGTAAGGGCGGGGGTGCCCTGGCTGGTGGTCCGGTGCGGGTCGATGGCTCGCCCGGTGTCGAGCTGCTGCAGGCCATCGCGAGGGAGCGACCGGATCTGCTGCTGAAGGGCCGGACACTGCGGGACCAGGGCCTGATGGTGACTGGGCTGCTGGCGGACGGGTGGCCGGTGTCGCTGCTGCGGGAACTGATCATGCGCCCGCTGCCGGACCCGCTGGAGAAGAGCGTCGGCGCGGTCATCTCCTACCGCCTGCGATCGGCCGCCAGGGTTGCGATCCCGGTCCCGTCCTCGGCGGGCGGCGTGACCGTGCCGCACCAGGCTGTCCTTCCGGACCCTGCGGTGCCGGGGGAGGAGCGGGAGGAGGGGCCGACGCCCGCCCCCGCCCGGTGGGAGGACATGCAGGAGAAGCACGAGCAGTCGCGGCGCGGCATCAACCGCAACCTGGGCTGTGAGGCCGATGACGGCCTCTGCCCCACCCTGGCTGTGGTCGGCGAGACCCGGTGCACCGACCACCTCGGATGGCCGCTGCGCCCAGGGTTCGACGAGCACCCATGCACCCGCCGAACCCGCGACGGCGCACAGTGCGACAGCTGGCAGCTGCAGAAGCTGCACACCCGGCTGACCCACGTGCTGCCTTTGACCGAGACCGACGATGGCACCTGCCCCGGCCGCACAGGGCTCTGCGGCCGCACGACCATGCCCGGCGACCGATTCTGCGCCCGCTGCCGAATCGCTCCCCAGCAGAATCGCGACCACATCAAACAGGAATGGAATACGGCTCTGAAGACCACCGTAGCGACAGCTAAGACACGAGAGAACCAGGAGGCGGCAACCGCACCGTTCTGAGCGCCGAACTGCGCCTCCGAGCCCATCCGTTCCCCGACCGGAGCGGGAGACCGGCGCACACGCGACCCTGACGATCTTCCCTTTGAAAGGCCTCTCACCTGCGGTTCACTACGAGATCCGGCCAGCCGGTCACTTCAAGTCATCATCCGGTGACCTGGCGGCGCGGCGTACGCGATACGGATACACAGGAACGACGGAACAGGACCGAGAGTAATCCGGGGGCGGAACAGCATGCTGACCATCAACGTAGGCGTGCTGCTCGTCGTCATCGTCCTGCTGCGCCTGCGTCGCCGTACCGAGTCCCGGAGCCGGAACGACGAGAAGCTCACCGTGATCATCGTGCTCGCCCTCGGCGTCGTCATCGCCCCGACCCCGGTCGGCGAAGGCATCCTCGACTTCCTGAGCCAGCTCGCCTCCGGCATCACCGACTCCTCCCGCTGAACCCCCTTTTTCCCGGAGCCGCCCCGATGGCCACCCGCCGCCCCCACCCTCGCCGTCGGCCCGCGTCCCGACGTAACGTCCGCCGGTCCGCACCGCGCCGCAGCACCTCCCACCGCCCCCGGCCTCGGCGTTGGTCCCGTCGACGAGGTCGGCGCTCCGACCTCCATGTACTGGTGCTCAGCGTGGTGGTCCTGGCCGCGGCGTGGGCGGCGGTCTCCTGGCTCGTGAGGAACTGGTGGGCACTGATCGCCCTCGCAGCGCTGGCCACGATCGTCACGGCCGGTTGGGCCCACCGGCGCCAGCAGCAACGGACATGGGCACGTACGCGCCAGCAGGCCCTGCGCTACGGGCTCCCCGAGCTGGACGCCCTGCACCACCGCGACTTCGAATACGCAGTCCGCGACCTCATGCTCCGCGACGGGTGCACCGACGCCCGCCAGATCGGCGGGGCCGGCGACAACGGCGCAGACGTCCTGGCCACCGACCCCCTCGGCCGCACCTGGGTCATCCAGGCAAAACACCGCCGTGACGGCGACCGCGGCTCGGCCGTCGGCACCCCCGACCTCCAGCGCGTCAACGGTACCGCCCGCCAGCTCTACGGCGCCGACGTCGTCCTCGTCGTCACCAACGGCCGCTTCTCCACCCGCTGCGCGCCCCTCGCAACGCAGCTGCACATGCACCTCGCCGACCGGCGGGTCCTCGCGACGTGGGCGAGCGGCGGGCGCCCGCTGTGGGAGCTGCTCCCGAAGATTCCCGCACCCCGCCACGGCCGGTAGCGCCGTTCGGCGAGGCCCCAACTGTCGTTCCCGGCGAGGCAAACCACCCTTCGACACCATGAATTCGACCCGGTTTTTTGGCCCGGATTTCTTTCTGTGAGCCTATCCGGACCCAGGCGGGCCGTGGCCGCCAGCCGTCGAGGTGCATGGGCCGGGTGGTGCCGTAGGCGTGGCGGCGCAGGTCCGCGGTCCGGTGCCAGAGGTTCCGGACCTGTGGGTCCTCGCAGACGCGGTCGACGATCGCCCGCAGCGCGCTGTTGGCCAGCGCGCCCTGGCGCAGCTGCGCGAGCAGGGGCGGGGCCCAGTGCTCCTCCCACTGCGCGCACTGGTCGCGGCCCGGACCCGGCAGCAGGAGGTCCACCATGACGTTCGCGCCGGGCCGGGCGGTCCAGGGGCAGGCGCGTGCGGCACGCCGGTTGAACGCGAGGATCCCGAAGTCGGGCCCCTCCAGCAGTGCGGGGAAGGGCAGTCTGCCGATGTGGTCGCGCAGCGAGTTGGCACAGCTGGCCATAGACGCATTGGACGCCCCCGACGTCCTCCCCGACGCCCGCGCCGACGCCCGCGCCGACGCCCGCGCCGGACGCCCCCGCCGCGCCTCCCCTGTCGACGCTCAGCGCCGCCGCCAGGTACGCCCCGTCTCCTGATTTCTACCCTGGTCCCGTCCGACGACATCGTCCCTCCGCCCCGCAGCGGAGGGCGGTGGGGGACCGCTGCGCATTACTCGCCCGTCACCGCGCCTTCACCTCCGACTCCCGGTTCCTGACCATCAGGTGCTTGCCCACTCAATCTCTTCAGCACAAGCCGATGCTGCGAGACCTGCCGGGGCAGCAGGGTCGTCTCGTCGAACACAGCGCGCAGCAGACCCACCACCGTCAACTGCGCCTCGTTACTACGGTCCTTCAAGTCAGCGCCCCGCAGATCCGTGCGATCCAGGTTCACACCGCGGAGATTCGCTCCGCCCAGCTGCGCCCCACGCAGATCTGCGTCAGCAAGGTTCCCGCGGAAGAACTCCGCCCCTCTGAAGTTCACCGACCGGAACCGGCCGAATGACATGTCGCAACGCAGCAACGCTGTGTACGAGAGATCGATGGGTTCCGGCTCTGTGCGAATGGGGCGTCGTCCTAGAACCGTCAGCGCCGCCTGCACATCGTCCCTCATAGGCGGCACGTCTTCTGCGGCCATGTCCTCATCAACGCTCGACAGCGGCGCGTGCTGACGTACGAAAGCGGCAAGGACCTGGACAACCGTGTCGTGATCCTTCTCCGAGTCTCGCATCACGCGCTGCAACGCATAGATTCCACCCAACCGCTCTGTCAGCCCGCCTTTCGGATCCTGCGCGGCCAGCAGCTTGATCGCCTCGACGTAACGATCCGTGACCTGCCCTTCGAGGGTCAGTCTCGTCTGATCACGATCTTTCCGCCGGGTGTGCTCCAGCAAGGCGAGTGAGGTCAAGTGATTACGGTGCGTGTACATCAAGCCGACGGCGGCTGTGGCCGCAACGCCGACGGCGACAAGTGCGGTACGAAATCCAGTGATCACGACTCCGTCAGCCGGCTCCAGGTCTCGCTCTCGAAGGTGAGCCCCGTCGAACCACCACGGGCCCTTCCATAGCAACAACCCAAAGATGATCACGCCTACGAGCGCCCCCAGGGCCATCAGACAGGAGCGCAGTGTTCTCTTACTCATGCCCGAAGTATGGCTGCAAGAAGAACAGTTGATCCGGTAGCGGAAGCAACCTGAGCACCCACCGGCCGTCCTGCCAGGCACCGGCTTCTGCTCCAACTGAGCCGTGCGACCGCTGCCCCTTAGCCACGCATCGCAGCAGGTCAGGGGCATGCACCCTTCTTGTAGTAGAAGCGCGGCCGAGTGAGACCCTCAGCTTCCCACCCACCCCCGACCTCTCACCCGCATCTGTGTAAGGCGCCCGACTTGGTCGCCAGCCACGTCTCTGCGCGCGTCTTTCCTGCTCCGGCGTACGTCGCTTAGTGCGTGCTGCGGATGAGCAGGAGTTCAATACTG
>NZ_JBIRRY010000018.1:0-39146 GCF_044333935.1 Streptomyces sp. NPDC020884
TCCAGCGTCAGGTCATCGGCGAAACGCCGGTCACCGGTCGCGTCGGGCACGTACTTCACACAGACAACGATCCTCAAGCTCACGCCGGCTCTCCTGCCTACCTGGGTGTGGTCCCACCTGGGTGTCGTTCGTAGTCGTGATGACAATATGGCACTCAGTACCCTCTGTAAAGGTACGCAGTGCCAAAAGCGCCCCTCCGGTGCTACGTTTCGCCGCATGAGCGAGGCACGAGGACCCCAGAAGAAGGCACCCATGCGGGAGGTGCTCGCACAGGCGGCCTTCCAGCTCTTCCTGGAGCGGGGCTTCGAGCGGACGACCGTGGACGACATCGTGGCGCGGGCGGGGGTGGGGCGGCGTTCGTTCTTCCGCTACTTCCCGTCCAAGGAGGACGCGGTCTTCCCGGACCACGAGCGGTGCCTCGCGGAGATGACCGAGTTCCTCGCCGCCGTCGACGACAGCGATCCGGTGGGCGCGGTGTGCGACGCCGCGCGCATCGTGCTGCGGATGTACGCGGCCAACCCCGAGTTCTCCGTGCAGCGCTACCGGCTCACCCGGGAGGTGCCGGGGCTGCGGACGTACGAACTCTCCGTGGTGCGCCGCTACGAGCAGACCCTCGCGGGTCATCTGCGGGGCCGGTTCGGCGAGGGCGGCGACGGGGAGCTGCGGGCCGAGGTGATCGCGGCGTCCGTGGTCGCCGCGCACAACAACGGGCTGCGGCTGTGGCTGCGTTCGGGTGGGGCGGGCGACCCCGAGGTGGCTGTCGACCATGCGCTGGCCCTGGTGCGCGAGGTGTGGGCGCGGCCGGTCGGCGGGCCGGCCGCGGTGTCGTCGGGGCCGGAGCGGGAGGTCACGGAGATCGCCGGCGCCGCCGCCTCGTCTCCGGTCTTCGGTGACGGCTTCGGTGCCGGCCTCGGCGACGTCGACGGCCACGGTGAGGTGATCGTGATGGTGGCCCGGAAAGGCGCTCCGATGTGGCGCGTCGTGCAGCAGATCGAGGCCGCCGTCGGCGAGAACTGAGTACCAATAGGCACTCAGTACCTTTACTGTCCGGCACTGAGTGCCATATGGTGCGGACGCGCCGGCAGTGCAGGTGCGGCGCGTCCGAGTCGAGCGCAGGGGGTCGAGCCGTGTCCCAGACAGGAATGGGCACCGTCCAGAAGGCGCACGAGGAGTGCGGCCTCTCCTATCACCGCTGCCGTTGGTGCGGCACCGCTTCCTTCCGGAAGCTGCTGTGCCCGGTGTGCGCGTCGAGCGAACTGGAGCCTGAACGCACCACCGGCCACGGCGTGGTCGTCCGGACCGCCGTGGTCCACCGCTACACCGAGGCGGCGCGCAACGAGTCCCTGGTGCGCTTCTCCGAGGGGTTCGTCTTCCGCTGCCGGATCGTGGGGACGGCTCCGCATCTAGTGACGGTCGGGGCACTCGTCCGGCCCGTCCCCGGGGACGGGCCGGAGACGGGCGAGGTGGTGCTGGAGCTCTGCGAGCCGCCCGCACGGCGGGACTGGGTCTGAACACCCGCCCGGCCGCCCGGCCGGTCAGCCGAGCCGGTTGACCAGTTCGGCGGCCAACGGGGCGGACGACGCCGGGTTCTGACCGGTGATCAGATTGCGGTCGGTGATGATGAACGGGGCCCAGGGCTCGCCCTCCTGGAAGTCCGCGCCGAGCGCCACCAGCCGGTTCTGGAGCAGCCACTTGGCCTTCTCCGCGAGGCCCGCCTGGGTCTCCTCGGCGTTGCTGAAGCCGGTCAGCCGGTACCCGGCGAACGTGTATCCGCCGTCGGGGCCGGTCGCGGCCAGCAGCGCCGCCGGACCGTGGCAGACCACGCCCAGCGGCTTGCCCGAGGCCAGCGCGTCGGTGAGCAGCCGGCCGGAGGCCTCGTTCACCGCGAGGTCCTCCATCGGGCCGTGGCCGCCCGGGTAGAACACCGCGTCGTACCCGTCCAGGTCCACGTCCTCGAGCGCGACGGGACGCCGCAGCTCCTCGAACGCGTCCAGCGCGGCCGCGACCCGGTCCGCGCCCTCCGGGCCGCCGTTGAACTCGGGCGCCAGGCTTCCGCGGTCGACGGTCGGGACGACGCCGCCCGGGGTGGCGACGACCACCTGGTGACCGGCGGCGGTGAGGGTCTCGTAGGGGGTCACGGCCTCCTCGGCCCAGAAGCCGGTGGGGTGCTTCGTGCCGTCCGCCAAGGTCCAGTGGTCCGCGCCGGTCACCACGAAAAGGATCTTTGCCATGTCGTGCGTCTCCGTAGATCGAGAGGGTGTGCGGGGGAGTCCCGGTAGGGGCTGACCCATGCGACCGTAGGACGGATCACCCATAGGTTTCCAATAGGCTGGCAGCTATGAGAAATAAGGATCCTGATGGGTCCCCGGGGCTGGGCCGGACGGCGGACGCGCAGCCGGGTCAGGCCGCGCGGTCCGGTCCGGCCGAGCCGTCGGGGCCGCCCGATCTGAACCTCCTGCGGACCTTCCTCGCCGTGCACCGGTCGGGCTCCTTCACCGCCGCCGCCCGGCTGCTCGGCCTGTCCCAGCCCACCGTCACCGCCCAGATGCGCGCCCTGGAGCGGCAGGTCGGCCGGGAGCTGTTCGAGCGGCTGCCGCGCGGGGTCGCCCCGTCGCCGTACGCCGACGAGCTGGCGGTTCGGATCGTCGCCCCGCTGGACGCCCTGGCCGAGGTCACGGGCGAGGCGGTCCCGGCCGGTGAGCGCCCGGCCGCCCCCGTCCACCTGGCGGGCCCCGCCGAGCTGATGTGCCTGCGGGTACTGCCCGCGCTGGCTCCGCTGGTCTCCGACGGGCTGCTGCTGCGCGCCGCGACCGGGCTCACCGATCCGCTCCTGGAGGAGCTGCGGGCGGGCCGTCACGACCTGGTCGTCGCGACCTCCCGGCCGCGCGGCCGGGCGCTGTCCGCGGTGCCGCTGATGGACGAGGAGTTCGTGCTGACGGCCGCCCCGCGCTGGGCCGCCCGGACCGGGGGAGCGGAGCGCATCGCCGCGGAGGGGCCGGGCGCGCTGCACGGCCTGCCGCTGGTCACGTACGCCGAGGACCTGCCCATCGCCCGCCGCTACTGGCGCCATGTCTTCGGCCGCCGGCTCGACTGCCGGGCCGCCGTCACCGTGCCCGACCTGCGCGGGGTTCTCGCCGCCGTGGTGGCGGGTGCGGGTTTCACGGTGCTGCCGCGCTACCTCTGCGCGGACGAGCTGGCCTCGGGCGCCCTCGTCGAGCTGTACGCCCCCGAGGACCCGCCGATCAACACCGCCTACCTGGTGCAGCGCCCCGGATCCGCCGTCAACCCTCAGGTGGCGCGGGTGCGCGATCTGCTGATCGACTCGGCCCGCGCGTGGTGACGGGCCGCGGCTCCCGGGGGCCGGTGCGCGGCGGCCGGTCGGCGACGGCGAAGAGCGCGTGCAGCAGGACGGCCGCGAGTGTTCCCGCGACGACGCCGGACCCCAGCAGGGTCCGGATCCAGCCCGGGAACCCGTCGTAGAGGGTCGGGGCGACGATCGGCAGGAGTCCCACGGCCAGCGCGAGCGCCGCGATCATCGAGTGGCTCCGCTCGGCCAGCTCGGAGCGGGCGAGCATCTGGACGCCCATGACGGCGATGACCGCGTAGACGACGAGCGCGGAACCCCCGACCACGGCGGGCGGCAGGCCGGCGACCGCACGGGAGAGCGGGGAGAGAAGCCCCACGGCGACGAGGAGACCGCCGGCCGCCGCGGTCACGAAGCGGCTGCGGACCCCGGTCAGCCGGCTGATGCCGATGTTCTCGGAGCTGGTCACCATCAGCGACGCCCCCAGAGTTCCGGCGAAGAGGGACATCAGCGCGTCGGCGCGGGCGACCTTCGGGACGTCACGGCCGGGATCGGCCGCGCGCCCCGAGGTCTCGCTGTTGAGGACGGTCTGCCCGGTGATCTCGGCGAGCGTGCTGAGGCTGAAGACGAGCAGGGGCAGCGCGGCGAGCAGGTCGAACCGCGGTGTCCCGTAAGGGAAGAGCGCCGGGAGCGAGAAGCCGCTGCCCGGGGCCGGGCTGAAGGCGCCGAGCCCGCTGATCACCGCGATGGCGGTGCCTGCCGCCATGCCGATGAGCACCGCGCTCTGCCGCCACACGCCGCGCAGGAAGAGGTACGCCGTCAGCGTGACCGCCACCGTGATGCCCGCCAGGGCGACCGACCCGCGCGCCGTCTCCCCGGTCGGCCCGGTGATCAGCTGAGCGGCCACCCGCACCATGGCGATGCCGATCAGCAGGACCGTCACGCCCATGACGAGCGGCGGGAAGAGCCTCACGATCCGGCCGTACAGCGGAACCACGGCCAGCAGCAGGACGGCCGCCAGGAGCACCGAGCCGCTGGCGACGGCCGGGCCGTGATCGGCGGAGATCTGGATGAACAGCGCGGTGGCGGCCCCGCCCGGCAGCATGACGAACGGCAGCCGGGCCCCGAAGCTCCCGACGCCGAGCGACTGGAGCAGCGATCCGGCCCCGCACAGGACGAGAACCGCGCTGAGCACCGAAGCCGTCTCCGCCGGGGTCAGGCGCAGCGCGGTGGCCGTGAGGAAGACGGTCGACACGGGGGCGGCGGCCATCGCCAGGACGTGCTGGAGGGCCAGCGGCACCAGCCGTCCGGGAGGGACCCGTTCGTCGGCGGGCGCGATCGTCGCCGTCACCGTCCGGCCCCCAGCCAGGGCAGCTCGGCGGCCGCGTAACGGTAGGCCCGGAAGACCGCGTTCGGCTCGGCCGGGAACAGGCCGCGCACCTCGGCCTCCTCGTAGCCGCCGAAGTGCGGGACGACGTACTCCCAGACCAGGAGCCCCTCGGCGGTGACCTCGAACAGCCGGCCCGCCGGGGAGTCGGTCACCAGGGTGTTCCCGTTCGGGAGGCGTTGGGCCGCTCCCATGAACGGGGCGAAGAAGGACTCCTTGGCGGGATCGTGGTACTCCCACGCGATGTTCCCGGCCCGGTCGATCTCGATCACCCGCGAGTACGGCACGTCGTGCCCCGGGCGGAAGACGCCGTTGTCGAAGACGAGCAGATTGCCGTTCGGCAGCTCGGTGGGATGGTGCTGCTGCGAGACGGTGCCGGGGGCCGTGCGCCACAGGATCTCTCCCGTCGCGCGGCTGATGACGACGACCGCCGAGACGCTGCGCAGGCTCGCCAGGATGTTGCCGTCCGCCAGCGGCGTGACCGAGTTGATCAGCGGCCAGTGCTCCCGCGCGTAGTCCGGATGCAGGGCGAAGGCGTCCCGGTCCAGATGCTCGCGGGCGCTCCACGACCACACCTCCCGTCCCTCAAGGTCCACCTGCTTGATGGTGTCCGCCCATACGACGCCGCCCGCCGCCTCCGACCCGGGCGTCCCGCCGCGCACCCCGGCCGCCTCCGCGCCGGTCAGCGGTTCGAGCGCGGTGTAGAGGATGCCGCCGTCGTCGAGATGGTGCGCGTCGTGGTGCTGGAGCGGGTCGCGGTACTCGCGCAGGGCCGTGCCGTCGGGGGCGTACACGCCGAGGACCCCGCCGCGGTACTTGTGCCACATCGGGAAGAGGGCCTTCTCCCCGGGCAGCACGCCGTTGTACGCGAGATTCCCGCCGGGCAGGATCCGGGCGTGCCGGCCGGCCCGGTACGGCAGCCGCCAGGTGTGCACGTCCTCGCCGCGCAGATCGATCAGATGCACGGCGCCGCCGCCGGTGAGCGGGGCGAAGAGCGTGTAGCCCTCGAAGGCCTTCTCGGCGTCGAGAGCGATGAGACCGGTGCCGCGGCGGCGGCGCTGGTTCTGGTCGACGGTGGACACAACAACCTCGCTTCAAAGTTTCTTTGATGGGATCGAACTTCTTTGAAGGTAGAGACGAAGTGTGTCAGCGGTGTGACGGGCGTACGAAACCTCCCGCGCCCCTGCGTAAGGTGACTTGCTCCGGGGAGGAGACACGATCATGAGCGACACGCGGGCGAACGGCGACGAGCGGCCGGGCGCCGGACCGCCGAACCCCGGACAGCCGGGTGCCGGACAGCCGACCCCCGGACTCGGCAGCGCCGTCCGCCAGCGCCGGCGGGCCCTCGATCTGACGCTGGCCGTGGTCGCCGAGCGCAGCGGCCTCTCGGTCCCCTTCCTCAGCCAGATCGAGAACGAGCGCGCGCGGCCCAGCATGCGTTCCCTCCAGCGCATCGCCGACGGCCTGCGGACCACCGCCGTCGAACTCCTGGCCGCCTCCAGCGCCACGGACCGGTCCGTGGACGTCGTCCGCGCCCAGGACGACTCGGGTCTCGCCACCGATACGGGGGTGCGCCCGCTCGTACGCGGCAACCACCAGATGCACGCGCTGGAGTTCACCGGGACCCAGCACGCCGACCGCGAATTCCTGCACGGGAACGACGAGTTGATGTACGTGGCGGACGGCGCGGCCGAGGTGGAGGCGGACGGCCGCACCTTCCGCCTGGAGCGAGGTGACACGCTCTACCTCACCGGCGGAGTGCGTCACCGATGGCGTGCGACCCGTACCGGCACCCGCGTCCTGCTGGTCTCGGTCTCGGGCCACGGTCCCGGCAGCTGAGACCCCGACCACCGGAAGGAACCGCCGTGTTCACCACTCGGCCCACCCTCCAGGGCACCTTCGGCATGACGTTGTCTATCGGGTGGCGCTGACCTGCATCGATGTGGCTCTTCCCCCCTGATCTGCGGGGATAGGTCTTTCAGCGTCTTTCGGGATCGTGCTGAGTTACGCGGTCGATTCTCCCCACGCGCTCCCCAGACCCGTCGATACTCCCCAAATTCTCCCCCAGGAAGCGCCTCTGTTGCGGACCTCAGGGGCAGGGGCGTCAGCCCATTGGGGGGCACAGCTCAGGCCACGCTGAGTGGCTGCCTGCGTTGGCAGGGTAGAGCCTGACGCCAAGCGGATGACGACAAGACGCCGGTCTGATGCGGTCGGAACAGGGCATCGGACAGGTCGCTCGGGTGCGGCTGCTCTCGGAGACGCATTTCCGTAGTACCGATGGCCGCCGCCCGCCACAGGGCGCAAACAGGCGCGACTGGGAGCGTGTTGGGATCAGACAGGAGCGGAGGGACCGAAACGGGCCCTCGAAGGCCGTCACGGCTCCAGGCGGTGGCTGGCTTCGAGGCTGGCGAGAAGAACCGGGAGATCGCTGCCTCGTTGCGTGTATCGGAGCGGTCGGTGGAACGCTGGCGGCGCCAGTGGCGCGAGAACGGTCTGGCCGGGGTGGCATCGAAGGGATCTCCCGGCCGGCCGCGACTGTCGGACACACAGATAGCGCGGCTGGAAATGGAGTTGGAGGGCGGACCGCTGGCGCATGGGTGGGCCGATCAGCGGTCGACGCTGGCCCGGGTGAAGACGATGCCGCCTGTTCCACGTCTCGTACACGGTGGAGGGTACGTGGCGGCTGCTTCGGCGGCACGGATGGTCGTGGCAGCAGCCCGCCCGGCGGGCGATCGAGCGCGACGACGACGCGGTGGAGCTGTGGAGGCGGGAGGTCTGGCCGCGGGTAAGAGCACCGCGGCGGTGAGCAACGCCTGGGTGGTCTTCGAGGACGAGGCCGGCCAGTCGATGACGCCGCCGCGTGCCAGGACCTGGGGCCGCCTGGGCGTCACTCCGGTCGTCCGCGTGCGCAGACGCGGTTCGGGTCGGGTCTCGATGGCGGCGATGACCTGCTACAAGCCCGGTGAGCGGTCTCGTCTGATCTACGCGGTCCACGAGTATTGGGGCCGTAAGGGCGAACCGAAGGGTTTCGGCTGGAAGGACTACCGCGACTCGATCGTCCGTTCCCACGCTCAGCTCGGCGGCCCGATCGTCCTGGTGTGGGACAACCTGCGCATGCACCTGGTCGCGCCGCTACGGGAGTTCTTCGCGGCCAACACCGTCTGGCTCACCGTCTTCCAGCTACCGACCTACGCCCCGGACCTGAACCCGCAGGAGGGCGTCTGGTCGCTGGTCAAACGCGACATCGGCAACCTCTCCGCCGCGGCCCTCAGCCAGATCACCCGAGCCGTGAAGCGTCGCCTCAAAAGGATCCAGTACCGACCAGAGCTGGTCGACGGCTGCCTGACGGCCACGGGTCTGACGCTGGAGGGCTGACGTGCTTCAGTCCTCCCAGTTCGCGTAGTCGCCCATCGCGACGTCGTCACACAGGGTCTCCCATAGCCCGTTGTGTGCGAGCGCGGTGTCATCGAGGGTGGCCAGGAGCTCGCGGAGGTCGCCCGCCGCCTCGTCGAATCTGTCCTCCTCGCCTTCTTCGTAGAACGGGAAGCGGGCGATGGTGGCCGCGACGCACCGGTGGAAGGCTTCGAGGTCCCTGTTCACGTGATTGGTGGTCAAAGACTCGGCTATGGGGATGTGCACGATGCGGCGCGAAGCCACTTCGATGGCGATGTGTCCAAACAGGCCGCTGGTCCCGAAGACGACCAGCCCGCTCTCGTCCATCCCGCCGAGGACTGCCGCCTCGGCCAGCGGTTGGTACTCATAACCGATCAGCCCCGCCGGGGCGCCGATCTGCCGCAGATCGGCGGCGATCTCAGTGGGCACCTCCGGTGAGCAGCCGATACGGACCACGACGTACTGGGGCAACGGCAACGGCGGCAGGTCTCGCATCACGCGGACATCATCCTCGTACTCCCGCGTCGTGGGAAACTGTGATCCGGGGCCCCCAGCACCACGCGGGCAGACCCCAACATCACGGATTCAAGTTCAGTAGTCACACCGGCATTGGTCTGCCTGCGGTTTCGCCGAGTGTGCATTACGGGCGATATCTTGACGCATATTCGACGCACGTGACGTACGTTTGACGCACGGCCTGATGGCGCGTGAGGTAGCCGTTGGCGGCCATGATGGCGTGAGAAGCGGCGAGTGGTGCTTGGCCCTGCTCTGCCTTGGCGAAGTCGGCGTCGCGTGTCGCCCTAGAAGGCTGATGAAGATCTCGGGGAGGGTGGTCCGGCCGTGAGGCCGGACCACCCTCCCCGGTCATGCGCTGGCGGTAGCGAGGTGCCAGGTGCCTTGGGTGTGGGTGAGTCCGATTGATCAGTCGGCGGAGGTTGAGGGTGGCGGCTCGGGTGTGGAGTCAGGGGTTGATGCCGCTGTCGACCGCTCGGCTGAGCACGGATGGGGCGCGAGCGTCAGGAGCTGCGAACGTCACCGCGGTTGCTTGCCGATGACCGTGGCGACGAGGCGACGATGATTCGGAGCGAGATGATCCGGAAGCGGTTGACGCAGAGATTTTGTCCCCTTGCGCATGATTCGTAAATGTGTTCGAACTTGGTGCATCTCCTGTGTTAGCTTGCCGCGCCTGTTGGAGACCAGCTGGAGGTGTCACGTGGCCTCACGCCACAGAACTAACCGAACACGATTGCTCGTTCGAGGCACGCTCGCCACGACCGTGGCCCTTGCGGCCACCGGCGGTGCGCTGCCCTTCCTCCTTACCGGCGCCCACGCCGAAACGATGGCACCACAGACCCTGACGATCAACGCACCGGATCGTTACCTTCCGCGCTCCTACAACCTGGAGTCGGCGGGCACGGCGGCCGACCTGAACCGCATGGAGGTCGACGGAAGCGACGCCGTCACGGCGTATCGCTGGAGCCCCGCCACCGGTGACCCGCAGACCGTGGGCAAGGACCCGGCCGACACCTCCGCCGAGCGTGTCGGCGGTCACGCCTCCGACGTGGTCGGCGTCTACACCGCAGCGGACAGGTCGGTGGAGCTGAAGGACATGAAGGCCGGCACGGCGGCCCGTTTTACGCTCCCCGAGGGGCAGACGTACCACGGCACGTACGGCGACAGCGTCGTGACGGCCACCTGGACGGCCGGCGGTGACGTCGACTCGCTGCACTTGCTGCGTCTGCGCGACGGACAGCTCACGGACACCCCGGTGACCGGCGAGAACGGCGTCCGCGTCGCCTCGTCCAAGGTGCTCGGCGCGGGCGACGGTCTACTGGCGATCTTCGTGTCCGGCGACTCGACGGGCCAGATCGGACTGGTCGACCTCGCGACGGGGAAGATCACCGGTGTACTCAAGGGTTCGTGGGGCAGCGACCACACGCAGGTGGTGTTCTCCGGGACGCACGCCGGGTGGTTCGATCCGGCGTATGGCGATCAGAAGGTGCACCTGCTGCGCAAGGACGCCCTGAGCGGTACGGAGACCACGGTCGGAGTGGCGTCGACCTACGAGCAGCGGTCGTACGTCGCGCTGGCGGGGTCCTGGGTTGTCTCGCTGCGACAGACCGAGTCGTTCCGCAACGGCGATGCGCCGAAGGACCGCGGCGAGCCGCTGCTGGCCGCACCGATCGGTGGCGGCGAGGCGAGGACCCTGCTGCCGCACGCCCGCCTCGGCGGAAAGTACGGGCTGAACCCGACGCCGGACGGTGGCGTCTTGGTCGCCGGCGGCAGCTCGGCGGGCGACTGGGCCGTGCGCAAGGTGAGTCCGCGGGCTGACGGCAGCCTGGACGTGAACTCCGTGCGGGCCGTGGCGCCCAAGCCAGGTACATACGGGGACGTGGCCCTGGCGGCCGGCGACCTGGCGGTGCAGGAGACGGACACCAACTACCTGCCGTCGCTTTACAAGCGGCACATCGAGCTGGGTGACACTCCGTCGGCCGGTACCCGCAGCCTGGTGGTCGAGCCACCGCTGAGCACGGACGGCACGGGCGGTTCCGCGGGCGTTGGGGCGTACGCACTGGGAGACGGCACCTTCGCCTATCCCAAGGGCAACAGGATCGTGGTCCGCTCGAACCCCGACGACGCGGTGACCATCGCCGCGCCCGGCAGCGGACGGGTGGTCGACGCCTCCGGCCGGTACGTGGTCTTCGGGTACGGGTACGTGTCGGGGTTCGGGCAGTACCAGCAGTACGTCATCGACCGGGAGAAGTCCGGTGACGACAAGGTGCTGCTGACGCGTACGGCGTCGGCAGCCGCGGTCTGGGGCTCGACGTTCTGGACGCCCGGTGACACCAAGGGCACCGTCAAGGCCACCGACCTGAAGTCGGGTACAACCGAGTCCTTCTCGCTCGGCAAGGAGTGCACGCCCACGGACCTCCAGGCTGTGGGCCGTTGGGTCTACTGGGCGTGCGAGGGCTCCGGCGACCCCGCCGGCTCCGGCGTCTGGGACCGCACCACCCAGCGCATGATCGATGTCCCCATGGGCGGCGAACTCGGCGACGGCTACGTTGTCCGGCACGACGAGACCGCCGGCGAGCTCCAACTCGTCGACTTCCACACGGTCAACAGCGTGACGTCCCGCCCTCTGGCCGATATCACCGGTTACCTGGCCCAGGGTTACTACGCTGTCGACCGCTTCGGCGGCGGCGTGGCCTACGTCCCGGAGCGGGGCAAGCCCGGTGCCATGCGTGCTGTCGGCTCCGGCGTGCCCACCTCCTTGCTTGCCGAGATCGAGTCCGAGACCGAGACGTCTCTCGACCCGCAGTCGGCCACCGACGCCCGCTGGGACGGTTCCTGGCAGTTGTCCAAGCCGGGGGCGCCGGGCGCACAGGTCGTGATCAAGGACGCGGGCGGCAATGTCGTCCGCATGCTCGACGCCGTCCAGAATGGTGCGGCGCTCACCACGGCGTGGGACGGCAGGAACTCGGGCGGGGCCTTCACCCACAACGGGCCGTACACCTGGGAGCTGACCGCAGCTCCGCAGGACGGGCAGGGTGCGGAGCTGAAGCTTAGCGGTGCCATCACGGTGAAGAGCGCGGGCACCGCGGCGGCGCCCAAGGCGTTCAGAAGCCTCGTTTCGAGCGGCAGTTACGGAACGGTGTACGACCGTGACCCGCTCGCCGCGCGTAGGGAGAACACTCTCTGACGGATCGGGTCACTGTTCGGCGCACGTCGTGCCCCCGGCGATGCCATGACACTGTTGGCGAATCCCGGAGCTGAACGTGACGTCGGCCTTCATGACCCGTTGTGGTCGTGAAGGCCGACGTTGTGTCTGGGGGGTGCCCCTATGTATTTGGTCAAGGTCGGAGGCCAGTAGGTTCGGGTGGTCGAGGGTGGGGCCGAGCCGTAGGGGTGGGCATGGGCGATAGTCAGGTCACGATCGAGCTCACGGCTGATGAGGCGCTGGTGCTGTCGCATTGGCTGGAGAAGCTCCAGATGACGGACCTCAGTCGTGTTGTCGACGATCCAGCGGTCTGGACGCCGATCCATCGGATCGCCGGGACGTTGGACAAGGCGCTGCACGAGCTGTTCGCGCCTGACTACGACCGGCGGCTTGAGGCGGCTCGTCAGCGGTTGCGGCCGGAGGACTGACGGATCGGTTTGACCTCCTCATCTGGCGGTGGCGGGTTGAGGTTCGTAGAAGGTTCCGTCGCGGAGCATGGCGAAGAGGACGTCGGCCCGGCGTCGGGCGAGGCAGAGCAGAGCCTGGGTGTGGTGCTTGCCCTGGCCGATCTTCTTGTCGTAGTAGGCCCGGGAGGCCGGGTCGCCGAGGGCGGCGAACGCGGAGAGGAAGAAGGCCCGTTTGAGCTGCTTGTTTCCTCTTCGGGAGGGCTGTTCGCCGCGGATCGAGGAGCCTGAGTTGCGGGTCGCCGGGGCGAGGCCGGCGTAGGCGGCGAGGTGGGCGGCGGAGGGGAAACTGCTGCCGTCGCCGACTTCGATGAGGATCCTGGCTCAGGTCCTGATCCCGACGCCCGGCATCGAGATCAGGACCTGGGAAAGAGGGTGGGCCTCCAGCAGCTCCTCGATCCGACCGGCCAGGAGCTTGCGCTGGTCGAGGACGGCGGTGAGCGAGGCGGCCAGGCTCGGGACGATGAGTGCGGCCGCTTCGGTGCCGGGACCACCACGGTCTGCTCGTCCAGCGCGGTGAATATGTCCTCGACCAGGCGCTCGGCCATGCGCGGTGCCTTCGGCCGCAGCAGCGTGACCAGCCGCCGGCGGCCTGCCTTGCGTAACTGTGCCGGTGACCCGAACCGTTCCAGCAGGGTGAGAACGGCTGGGTGCTGCAGCCGTGGGCCCAGGACCCGTTCCAGGGACGGGTGGATCTGGGTGAGCAGGCCGTGGAGCCGGTTCGCGACCCGGGTGGCCTCGCCCGTCAGGTCGTCGTCGAAGCCGACGATCATCTCCAGCTCGGCGATCGTCTCGTCTTCGAGGCCGACCGAGCGCAGGGTTTGAGGCATCGCGCGGGCGGCGTCAGCGATGATGAACGCGTCCGTCTTGGCCTCGCCGGGATAGAGGTCGGCGATCCGCCGCATCGTCAGACCAGGCAGGTAGGCGACTGGGCAGCCCATGTCCCTCGCAACCGCCAGCGGCAGGGCCCCGATCGAGGCCGGTTGATCGACCACGACCAGCACCGTCCCGTGCTTGGCCTGCAACTTCACGAACAGCTCCCGGAGCTTGGGCTCGGTGTTGGGCAGCCGCTTGCCGAACGCCTTCTTCCCGGCCGGGGTGACGGCGGTGGCGTGGTGTTCGCCCTTGCCGACGTCCAGGCCGAGGAAGACGTCGATGTCGCCGGTCTCGATCACGTGCATCCTCCGGTCGTGCTTCCGCCCGGCCTCGTCCACGGCACCGATCGCCACATCCACATTACGAAGAGCCTCCCGACCTGCGAAGAGGTCGTGGTCATGCCCCTGACTTGTTGAATTGCCCCCAGATGCTCGGTCTGCAGCCGTAGCGTCCAGGGTGCCGGTCGGCACTGGCTCGCATAGCTCCTTGCCGCCCTTCGGGCTGGCTCATGATTAGCGTGCCGCCGCCGTCCGGCACCCGCGCGGTGTGGCTCGACAGAGGCATGAACGTGTGAGACCGCAACTTCAAGTCAGGGTGCCCACCGCATACTTCTGCCGCTTCGAGCTCCAGGTCAGGATGCGCGTGATCACTATCGGGATCGACCCTCACAAGTCCTCTCACACCGCTGTCGCCATCGATGCCGCAGGCCACAAGGTCGGCCAGCGGAAGTTCATCGTCAACGCCGGCACCTTCGGCCAGCTGATGCGCTGGTGCGAGCAGTGGGCCGAACGACGGTTCGCCGTCGAGGGCGCCGGCGGCCTTGGCAGGACCCTCGCCCAGCAGCTGGCAGCCCATGGCGAGGACACCGTCGACGTGCCCTCTACTCTGTCGGCCAGGGCGCGGCTCCTGGCCACCGGAGGCGACCGCAAGACTGATCCTGCTGACGCGCTCCACATCGCTCAGGTGGCGCTGTTCCGCACCGACCTGCGCCAGGTGATGGCCGAGGACCAGTCCACCATCCTGCGGCTGCTGACCGAACGGCACAACGACCTGGTCAACGAGCGAACTCGCATCACCAACCGCCTCCACGCGGTCCTTCGCGACCTGCTGCCCGGCGGTGCCCCCACGAGGCTGTCGGCAGAGAAGGCCGCAGCTTTGATGAAGGGGATCCGGCCCCTCACTGCGACCGACAACTGCCGCCGCGACATCGCTCGTGATCTCCTGGCTGACCTTCGTCGGCTCGACCGCCAGGTCAAGGAGAATGAAGCGCAGATGCGCGAAGCTCTCGCAGCCTCTCGGACGACGTTGACGTCGCTGCCAGGGCTAGGGACCGTACTCGCCGCCAAGGTCCTGGGGCACATCGGTGACGTCACCCGTTTCCCCACCGAGCACCACTTCGCCAGCTATACCGGTAGTGCTCCTCTGGATGCCTCCAGCGGGAAGAACGTACGCCACCGCCTCAACACCGGCGGCAACCGAGCGCTGAACTCAGCCCTTCACATCATCGCGATCTGCCAGATCCGAGACGGAGGCCGCGGCCAGGAGTACTACCTCCGCAAGATCTCCGAAGGGAAGACACCCGCCGAGGCACGCAGGGCCCTCAAACGGCGTCTCTCGAACGTCGTCTACCGGATCATGAAACGAGACCAGCGGAGCCAACTTGCACCAGCAGCTTGACACACAGAGGCGCTAATCAGCGGTCAGTCAGTGCCTCCGGGCCCGGTGACACCACCCCCCGGATCATGGTTAACAAGGGGGGGAAGTCATGCCGGGCCCGGAGGCCGGGAGCCCCATTGCGGGGCCACCAAAAAGGTAATGGGGGGCGGTGTCGTTGCACGCGAGGAAGATCGGCGGGGTTCCTGAGGAGACGGCCCGGGTGGCGCGTGCCGCTTTCCCGAAGGGCAGCCTCGCGATGCGGATCCGGGACGAGCTGGGTGAGTTGTTCTCGGACGCGGACTTCGCCGGGCTGTATCCGAGCAGGGGGAAGCCTGCCTGGTCGCCGGGCGGGCTGGCGCTGCTGTCGGTCCTGCAGTTCGCCGAGGGGCTCTCCGACCGGCAGGCCGCGGACGTAGTGCGCGGGCGGCTGGACTGGAAGTATCTGATGGGACTGGAGCTGGCCGATCCGGGGTTCGACCACTCGGTGCTCACAGAGTTTCGGAACCGGCTGATCGCCCTAGACGCTGGTGCTGAGCTCTTGGACCGGGTCCTTGAGGCCGCCGCTGGGCGGGGCCTGCTCAAGGCCGGCGGCCGTGCGCGCACGGACTCCACGATCGTCCTGCCCGCCGCCCGGCAGATCAACGGGTGGTGCGGCTTGGTGTGACCCTGAGGGCCGCGTTGAACAGCGTGGCCGCCAGCGAGCCGGCCCGACCGCCACCTGGTCGATGCGGGCTACGCGACCGCCCGGGAGGTGGTCACCGCCCGCCGCGACCACAAGGTCGACCTGGTGGGTCCCATCCTCGCTTCCACCAGCTGGCAGACGAAGGACAGCGGCGGCTTCTCCCAGGCCGACTTCACCATCGACTGGGAGAACCGGCGGGTGACCTGCCCCGATGGCAAGACCTCCAGCGACTGGTAGGAAGACCGTTCGCAACAGGGGGCGGCCGTGGTCCGGGCGCGGTTCCCGATGAGCGCCTGCAGCCCCTGCGAGACCAGAGCGCAGTGCACCCGCGCCGGCACCACGTCTCAGACGGGCCACCGGATCACCCTCCGCCCCCGACCGGAGCAGGAAGTGATCCAGCAGGCACGAGCGCAGGAGGACACCAAGGAGTGGCAGGCGCAGTACGCACACCGGGCCGGCGTCGAAGGCGCCATCTCCCAGGGAGTACGAGCCTTCGGCCTGCGACGATGCCGATACCACGGCCTCGCCAAGGCCCGGCTACAGCACCAGCTCACGGCCACCGCGATGAACTTCCACCGGCTCAACGCTTGGTGGACCGACATCCCACGAGCCCGCACCCGCACATCCCACCTGGCTGCCCTCCGGCCCGCCGCATAGAACCCGGCGGGCCGGATTCGCCAAACAGTGTCATGCCATCGCCGGGGGCCCGACGGATGACGCCAGGATCGGCCGATGCCCTCTCCTCCGCGCGGTGTGCCGCACCACCGGGTGGGGGTCATGTCCGTCTACCGCAGCAATGCGAGAACCGGGCCTCGACCGACGGCTGAAGGGCCTTGGCCCCGGATGTTGAACACACGAGGCACTGGATCCTGAGGATCTGAGAACGGACATCTCGTGGTCATGAAGAACTATCCGCCGCAGTTCAGGGCGGACGCGGTCGCGCTGTACGAGTCGCGGCCGGAAGCGACGATCAGGTCGGTCGCAGCCGATCTGGGGATCAACCCGGAGACGCTGCGGAACTGGGTTCGGGCAGCCGGGGTGAGCCGTCCCCGAGGACGGCGGACGCAGGAACCAGCCCTGCCGTCGGCCCCGCTGGAGGCGGAGAACGCCGCCTTGCGGAAGAAGGTCCGTGAGCTGGAGGAGGAACGGGAGATCCTGCGCAAAGCGGCGAAGTAATTCGCCGGGGAGACGCGCTGGTGAACAGATTCCAGTGTGTCGCCGACCTCCAGCGCCCGTCACGGCCTGAAGCGGCTCTGCAGCATCCTTGGCGTCAATCGCTCGAGCTTCTACTACTGGCGGGGGGATCGAAGGGGTCCGGTTGCGCCGCCGACACCGCACCACCGTCCCCGACCTTGCCGCCGCCAAGGCCCCGGACCTGATCAGCCGCGACTCACCGCGGATAGGCCGAACACGAAGTACGTCGGCGACATCACCTACCTGCCCATCGAGGGCGGGAAGTTCTGCTACCTGGCGACCCTTATCGACCTCGCACCGAGCGCGAGGCCCGACTCGACGCCTTCCGATGGCTCCACCGCTACAACACCCGACGCCGACAACTCCCACCTCGGACAACGATCACCGATCACCTTTGAGAACGCCCTCCACCGCACACCAACTACGCTGGCACAAGCCGCATATCCCGTGTTCAGGATTTGGGGTCAAGGCCCTACTGTGGCGAACCCCACCCATCGGACTCGGCGGCGGGAGCAGTGCGGCCTGGCCTCGGCGGGCACGGCGTGTCCGACGGACTGCTGGCCCACCACCGACCGAGATCAGCTGAGCGGCTCTTCTCGGACGGTCGCCCCTTCCCGCACCCTGACGTGTTGCATGCGCGTCAGCGTGCGGACCAGCCGGACAGCGAGAACGGCACAGACGATGTCGAGAAGGTCAGAGGCCATGAGAAGGCCGAGAGCCACATTCGTCGGGCCGATCGATTCGGCAGTGTCGTAGACCGCGCCGCCTGCCAATGAGATGAAGCCCTGCGCGAGCCAGAAACTCCACCACAGGTTGATCAGGCCATGGCCCGGCCGGTCGGGCGCGTGCGGTCCCGCGGGACGGCTTGCTTCCCAGATGTCGAGGGTGATCCGTCGTGGGAACCACAGGTTGACGACCGGGACGATCCAGCCCCAGCCGGTCCAGCTGCGGCCATGGCGGTGTGTGCCGGGGGCGAAGACTTCGGCGTTGTCGCGCAAGCGGTACAGCCAGCACACGTAGACGATTCCGGTGGCGAGGTAGAAGACGCTCCGGAGCAGGCCGAAGAGGTCGTAGGCGCGCTGCCGGCCCTCGACGCCGGGCACCGTCCACAGAGCCGTCCGGTCGTACGGCATTCCGCGCAGCAGGTCGTACAGATGGGCGCCCGAGGCCAGGGACAGCACATCCGTGGCGATCACAGCACCGAGCAGCAGGGAGGTGGCCAGCCCCAGGCCGACCGGTGAGCGCAGCACTGCGAGGTACGCGGGTGAAGGGGCGGCAGTCTGCGTCGCGTTCGTGTTCATACTCCGACCAGCGACGCAGGCGTTCCAGGCGTCACACCTAATGCGCGCCCGGGGCCGTCACGGGGGACTCAGGTCGGGCGCGGGGGCGGTGTGCCACTCAGTCCATTGGATAGAAGTCGGGCTCCGGAAACAGCCTCGCGATCGAGAACGGCTCGAAATCGGGGTCGGTCAGCACACGGCAGACGAACTCGGAAGTGGACATGTTCACTTCGCGCCAAGGATAAGGATCTCCCTGTGTGACGATGGGCCAGCTCGCCGGATCCTCATCCGCGGCCGCCAGCCAGAAGTAGCTGCATTTCATCTCACCGAACGCCCAGGGAATGAGGCCGCGCTGACCTGGCCGGTACATCCGGTAGGGCTTGAAGGCGGGATCGGGGCCGCTCTCCGGGCCGCCGTCGAGAAACTTCTTCCAGATCCTGACCAGGTCGAACTGCCTCGTGGCATCGACGGTGAAAACACGCAAAAACTCCGAGAATTCGCCCTTGCCGAACGTCTCGGCAAGCTTCTTGTAATCTTCGGGCAGTGGTGTACCAAGATCTTCCTCGACGCTGTTCCAGGGAATATCGAGCCGAAGCGGCTCCCAGTGCGTGACCTCAGCGATTCGCTCGATCCACATTCTCTTCACATTCCGATCGAAGGCTTGGACCGGGGGGGCGTGTCAGATATGCGACACGCCCCCCGGTCTCACTCTATGGGGTGTTGTAGACCGGCACCGAACCGCTGGCGCCGCTCGAACTGTTCCAGGTTATGTCGAACCGGTCCGGCATCGGATCGGTGGCACTGGGGTAGTGCACCATGACCTGGTAGAAGACGGTGTTGCCGCTGTTGATCTGCTCGGCCACCGCGTCCTCCACCCTCGCCATCGCACCCCGGTTCACTTCACCGTGGATCGGCGCCAGGTTCCTGATGTCCGTACCGGAGCCGCCAAAACGGCTGGCGATCAGGTGACCTCGCTCCAGGCCCTTCCGATAGAGCGGACCACCCTTCTGCATCGCCTTGGGGATGTACAAGGGGTCGTCGGTCGGCCAGACCGTTCCACTGCCGAAGATCCCGCCGTCCCCGTAGACCTCGCCGGTCCCCTTGTCCACGTTGTTGGTGTCGTGCCAGTTCAGACAGCCGATTGCCCCCTGAGCGCGTCCCGCGTCGTCGAGCGGCATGTAGTAGATCATGCTCTGACGACTGTCCTTGCAGCCCTGGTCCTGGAAGGGGAACCGGGTGACGCCGCCGGTCCATTCCTTCTGGTCGTCCGGTTTGACGAGCAGACCCTTGCCGTAGTCCGGCGTGGCACCGGGCTCCGTCTCGTACCCGTTGGGCGCCGTCTCGTTGTACCAGCCGATGCCGGTGAGGAACGTGTCGGCGATGGACAGCCATCCGCCCTTCGTCTTCTTGGTGGCGTCCGATACGAGGTCTCCGACTTTGTCGATGACGTCGTCACAGACGGAACACCCGAAGATGTGGCCGTCCAGTTCGACATTGCTGACGGGGTTGCCACCGGTGAAGGCGTAGCGGTTCCCAGTGAAGGGGTCCGACCCGAGTCCCATGTCCGAGAGGGCCCCGTTGTACATGTCCCGGCTGGTGAACCGGTTGAGTCCCGGGCTGTAGTCCCTGAACCCCATGTCGTAGGTGCCGGTCTGCGCGTCCCAGCGCTTGGCGTTGAAGCGGTAGGGGTTGTAGGCATCCTTGGACGGATCAGCCGCCTCCGGCTTGTCGATGCCGGTGAACTCGTCCTTGTCGTCGGAGCCGTAGGCGGTGTAGCCGTAGGTCGCCTTGGTGTCGCCTTCCCTGTCGGTCAGCGTCTCGACGTCGGTGTGCGAGTTGTAGCCGTAGAAGCCGTCCTCGCTGGTTCCGTCGGCGTTATGGCTGACCTGGGAGAGACGCTCGCCCCACGGGCTGTACTGGTAGGACTTGGTGAGCTCGCCGGCGACTTCCTCACCCAGTACCTCGCTGGACATGCCGAGGTAGTTGAAGTCGGTCGTCTTGCCGTCCGCCGTCTTCGACGCGGTGCGGTCCAGCGGGTCGAACGTGAACTTTGTCGACTTCAACGCGCCTGTGTCGTCCGCCTTCTGGGACTCGACGATGTGGTCGAAGCCGTCGTAGACGCTGCGCTCGACGATCTTTCCGCCGGCAGTGACCGACTCTTGACGGCCGAACGGGTCGTAGGTGTAGCTCGCGGTCGAGCCTCCTACTGTGGCGGTCAGCAGCCGGTTGCGGTCGTAGTCGAACGTCGTGGAAACGCCCTTGACCGACTGGCTGATGACGTTGGCGTTATCGTCGTGGACATAGGTGTCGGTGCCCGCACCCGTGCCCGTCTTGACCGACTTGGCGAGTCGGTTCGCCGGGTCGTAGGTGTAGTCCGTGGTGGAGTCGAGGTACGCCGCGTGATTGTCGGCGTTCATCTTCTTTGCCACGTCCTGCGCCTTGTTACCGTTGGCGTCGTAGGCGTAGGTGTGTGAGGAGACGAGGGTGCCGGAGCCCTTCTTCTCCGTCGTCGACTTCAGCGCGCCGTTGAGGTAGTAGGTGGAGTCGACCGTGTTCTTGTTGGCCTTGGTCTCCTGGAGTTTCTGACCGCGGTCGGTGTAGGCGTAGGAGCTCACCTTTGGTGAGGCATCGGACGCCGTCTTGCCGACCGACACCGTCTTGACCTGCTCTCGCAGGTCGTAGGTGTACTTGGAGAACTGGTCGGGGTGGGTGACCGTATCCGTCTGGCCGTTGGCGTCGTACGTGTACGACGTGACCTTCTTCTCCGCGCCGGCCAGCGCCTCCGTCACCTTCGCGACCTGGTTCAGGCCCGTGTATGTCACCGTGTAGGCGTCGATTTTCGCGCCGGACGAGGTGTCGTCGACCGAGGTGAGGTTGCTGTTGACGTCGTAGGCGTAGGCGAAGGTGTGCTTTTCGCTGTCGGTCTCACCACTGGTGTCACGCACCAGCTTGACCGCGTCCGCGACAACCGCACCACCGCTGTTCTGAGCCAGTTCGAGCTTGCTGGCCTCGCCCTGCTTGAGGGTGTAGCTGCCCAGGTCGACCCAGGTGCCGGTGTTCGCCGTCTGGTCCTTCGTCACCGAAGGCTCGGTGGTGGTGCCGTGCTTGAGGGTGTACTTGGCGGTGGTGGCGGCGCCGGTAATTTTCGGGTACTTCACGTACGCCGTGTACGTGCCGTCCTTGGGGATGTTCAGGGTCCAGGTGAAGGCATCCGCGCCTGTGCCCGCCGTGTGCGTCCGGTGGTTGTAGCCCTGCTGGCCAGTGAGGTCTCCCGTCGCCCACGTACCGGTGGAGGAGGTGTGCTGGGTGTCGGAGTTGTCGACCAGCACGACCGACTTGCCGACCGGCACACCGTCGTCGGACTTCGACTTGAGCTTGCCGTCGGGGTAGTACGACCACGCCATCGTGCGGTCCGAGGAGCCGCCCGCCGAGGTCAGCGTGCGGGCCTTCTGCTGGCCCGTCTCGGTGTAGTCGTAGGTCGTGGTGATGTCCCACGGATCGGTGGACTTCCTCGTCCAGCCGTTGTCGAAGTACTCGTAGGTGGTGTCGTTGCGGACCGTCTCACCCGCGGAGGGCGGCAGCGAGGTCTTCGCCACCCGGCCCACGGGGTCGTACGACGTCTGGGTGTAGACGTCCGCCTTGTTGTAGCGGCCGTCCGCCGGGTCGAACGGCTGGAACTGCTTGACCGGACGGTTCAGCGCGTCGTACTCGGTGCGCTGCGCGAAGTCGTCCGCGGTGCCCGTCGTCGCGGTGCCCCGCGGCGTGATGACCTTGGTGGTGTTGCCGACCTGGTCGTACTCGAACTGGGTCTTGCGGAACGTGGTCGCGGAGTAGGGGGCGCGGATCTCCTTCTGCTTGCCGCGCTTGTCGTAGTCGAAGAACGTGGAGTTGTTCTCGGCGTCCTTGGTCTCGACGACCAAGGAGTCCTTGTTGTACGTCCGCGAGGTGGACTTGCCGGCCGCGTCCGTGACCGTGGTGACCCGGTGGTTCAGGTCGTAGGCGGTCATGGTCATGTAGTCGTCGGGGTCGGCGGTGGCGTTCTTCTTCGGATCCACCACCTGGGTGAGATTGCCGACGTTGTCGTACGTGTAGGAGATCCTGTCGCCGTCCGCGTTGACCGCGGAGAGCAGCTGGTAGACCTCGTCATACGTGTTGGTCGTGACGTAGTCCGTCGCGTCGGACGTGGTCAGCGAACCCTTCGGCTCGGTCGTCGTCCTGAGGTTGCCGACCTTGTCGTAGGTGTACGTCGACTTCCGCTCGCCGGATGTGGAGGTGTCCTTCGGCGCCGTGGCCGAGGTGATCTGGTCCGCCGCGTCGTACACCGCCGTGGACACCGCGCCGTTGGGCGAGGTCGACGTGGTGGTGTTGTCGTTGGCGTCGTACTCCGGCTCCGGGGTGGTGATCACGACCCCGGCTTCCTTGGGCACCGTCGCGACCTTGGGACGCCCGAAGGTGTCGTAGGTCTGGGTGACCTTCTTGCCGAGCGCGTCGGTGACCTCCTTGACCTGACCCCGCTCGTCGTACACGTAGGACGTCGCGTTGCCCAGTGCGTCGGTGATCGTCGCCGGGTAGCCCGTCGGGCCGAAGTCGCTGTTGATCGTGGGGTTGCCCTTGGCGTCGATCACCTTGGTCAGCTGACCGTAGGCGTCGTACTCGTTCTTGGTGGTGTAGTCGTCGGCCGTCGCGGTCGCGACGCCCTCCGGGTCGGTGACCGTCTTCAGGTTGCCGAACGAGTCATAGCCGAACTGCCATTTGTTGCCCTCGGGAGAGGTCTTCGTGTGGAGATCGGCCGAGAAGCCGTCCAGACGTGTCTGGTAGCGGTACTGCTGCGAGTTCGCTGGGTACGTTCCCGGAGCGCAGTCGGCCGCGGGCGGCACGCCTGTCTTGTTGTTCTCCGCGTCGCGCTGCCAGAGCGGGTAACCCGTCTTCTGGTCATAGCAGTACGCGGTCTTGGCGCCGTTGTCCTCCTCCATATACGTGACGTTGTTGTCTGCGTCCCAACTCATCTTCGTCGTCTGGGACCTGGCATTCGTGGTCTGCACGGGACGGCCGAAGTCGTCAGTCACGTGGGTCGCCATATGGGTCTCCGCGTCCGTGACCCTGCTCCGGGTGAACTTCGCGTTCGACGCGTCGACCGCGTAGCCGAAGCCGGTCGCGCCGTTCAGCCGGTCCGTGACCGTCTTCGTCCACCAGTGGTACTTCGGGTTGTCACCAGACTGCGGGGCGTAGTACGCCAGGGACGTGCCGTTGCCGCGCGGGTCGGTGACCTTGACCAGCTTGACGTTCTTGTTGCCCTGGGTGGCGTCGTACGTGAACTTGAAGTTCTTCGGCTGGGAGCTGCCCACACCGTCGGTGAACTGCCCGAGCAGGCCCTTGTCCGTGTAGTAGAACTCGACCCTCCGGCCAGAGATGTCGGTGACCGAGCGGACGTGGTCGTAGATCTTCGAGTTGTTGAGGCTGCCGGTGTCCGAGGTCAGCACACCGGAATTGTTGATGTACTGGTAGCCGTTCTGGCCCTTGTCCCAGTACTCGACGCTCAGCGACTGCCGACCGGTGGGGTCGGTGATGTACTTGAGGAACTTGGTCGGCTTGTTGTTGGACTTCCGCTCCTCGTAGGTGAACAGCTGTGTGTTGCCGTTCTTGTCGACTGTCGAGGTGAGGTAGCCGTCGCAGCCGAACAGGAACCGGGTCCCGTCCGGGCGGGTCATCGTCCAGGCGTCCGGGATCGGGTCCTTGGCCGGGGTGCAGTCCAGCCCCGCCTTCATGGTGACGCGGTAGTGAACGCCCGCCGGGGCCTTCCAGGTGCCGTCTTCCTGCTTGCGGAAGACGTGCGTGGTGCCGTCGCCGTCCGGGAGCCGGATCTCGGACGGATTCGGGTTGGGGTGGAAGTCCAGCGGAGCACCGAGCCGGATGGGGCCGGCGGCCTGGAGGGACCAGCCGTGACCGGCGACCGTGTCAGAGGTGTCCAGGGAGTTGTAGGCGAACCGAGCGAACGTGGTCAGGCCCCGGCCCGGGTTGCTGAACACGTTGTACGACCACACGCTGTTGCCCGACGCGAGGTTGTTCATGACCGTCGAGCCGGCGCCGGTGTTCTTACCCGCGTAGGCGTAGAACTTTTCCATGCCCAGCGAGTTGGACGTCGGGTCCTCCACCGCTACCGGCTGCTTCAGCGGGGTGATCGAGGGGTTGGTGACCGAGAGCCAGGAGCCGTCGGCGACCTTCTTCACGTCCCAGCCGAGGGCGTATTCGGTGCGCTTGCTGCCGCTGTCCGAGTTGATCGGAGTCTTGACCGTGGCCTTGACGGTGGCGGACTCCCCGGGGATCAGGGACGGGACGGCGGTGGCCGCCTGGTTGCCGCCGGTGGTGCCGTCGGTGACGTCGGTGCCGTCGGGCAGCTTCCAGGTGTACGAGAGCTGGCGTTCACCGGCCGCCCAGGCCACGCTAGTGGTGTTGGTGACCGTCATGTCCACGGTGTACGTGGAGTTCGGGGTCATCCGGGCCGGGGTCCGCGGCGCGTAGTACGTGTCCTCGGTGGTCGAGTCGACGTAGATGACTCGCAGTAGCGGGCCGAGCTGGTAGTCGGCGGCCTCCGAGGCCAGCCACAGGGTGCGCTCCTGCTGGGTGGCGTCGGTGTCGCCGGCCAGCTTGACCAGGGCGCCCTTGTTGCCGGCAGGGGTCTTCACCCAGCTCTTGGCGAGTGTGGTGGCGTCCCACCAGTGACGTCCGACCTCCTCGGAGAACTGGGGCACGGTGTCCGAGACGGTGGCCGAGAAGTCGCCGCCCGGAGCGGTCCAAGGGGCCGAGGTAGCCGACTGGTTCCAGGTGGCGGTGGTCTCGTCGAAGGTCTTGTTCAGGCCGTGGAGTTCGTAGACGGCTCCCGCGGAGGTGTTGGTGGTCTCCGATCCCCACATGTACATCCGGCCTTCGAGGACGGTGGCCGTGGTGGGAATGGCTGTGGTGTTGAACTTCAGCGCGGCACGGGTGGTGCCGTAGGTGCCGGAGTTGTCACCGGTGCTCAGCCACTTCTGGCCGACCCCGAAGGACTGGATGGTGTCCTGGTTGGTGGTGGGCTGCTGGGAGGAGAGCGTGGTGTCGGTGACGTCGTCGGTGCCCTGGAGCAGGCGCATGGTGCGGCCCGGCTTGGGGATGCCGACGGTCCGTGTCGGGGAGCCGAGTAGCTGCCCGTCTGCGGTCTTGACGGCGATCTGGTAGTAGTACGACCGGCCGACCTCCGGTGTTCCGGCCCCGTTCGGGGACGGCGCGGCGGTGGTGTCGGTGTATGTGGTCGCGGTCTTGGCGATCGGCGCCACCAGGGTCGCGGGCGAGGGGGTGAACGCCTGTTGGGTCGACCGGTGCAACTGGTATTCGGCGATCTCCAGCTCGGTGTCCCCGCTGTTGTTCTTGTACGCGGGCCAGCTCAGTTCGGGGCCGGTGGAGTGCACGACCTCCGGCGAGTTCAGCGACGTCCCGACCTTGCCGTAGGTGACGGTCAGCCGCGGGATGGTCGCCGTCTCTCCCCCGTAGGTGGAGCCGTCGGCAGCCTCGTAGCGCGGGCCACCGGTCGGCGCGGTGGCCGACTCGTCGGTGGCCTTGAGCACGAAGCCGTGGTTGGCGGCAGTCCCCGACACCCACTTCTGAACGGTGTCGGTCACCGGGAAGTTGTGCCACTGGTTGTACTCGCCGGTGTTCTTGACGATTGAGGCGGGGTTCACCAGGCGCACGGCGTCGGCCATGGTCCGCTTGGTGGAATCGGCCGTGTCGCCCAGGACGATCTTGTCGGCGTTGCCCTTGTTGAAGTCCAGCTGGGTGCTGGTCAGGGCCTTCCACGCCGACGTGGTCCCGACCGTCTGGTCGACGGTGTAGTTGTGGGTCAGCCCGTCGTGGAGGACCTTGTAGGGGGCCGCGGCGGTGTTGTCGGCGTGCGGCGAGTAGTGCGCCTCGACGCGGTAGGACGCCGTCTCGGCGATCCGGGGCTGGTAGGTGTAGCTCTCGCCGGTGGCCGCGTTCTTGTTGTACGCGTAGTCACTGCCGACGTTCGCTGTGCTGGTGGTGGCGACCCTCGGCCACTCGCCGACCGCGGCCGTGCCCGCGTCACCGTCGTCGATCTGCACGGTGGTACCGGACAGCTCACCCACCAGTCCGCTGGTGTTGGACCAGGTGGCGCCATCCTCGGTCCAGGTGCCGGTGGCCCGGTAGGCGCCGATGGTGACGTCGCTGGCGTTGGTGGTGTGCGACTGGTCGAAGTACATGCCCAGGCGGGCAGAGTCGACCTTCACCCCTGCCGGGATCTCCGACAACGGGAACTCCACCAGGGAGCGGGATATGCCGGTGTCGGTCTTGCCCGCCGACATCTTCCACGTGGTGTTGAAGTTGGTGGACGGCTGGTCCGAGAGGACCATGGTGTCCTTCGAGCCCGTGGCGTCCGGGGTGATGGTGATCGTCGGGTCGATCACGACCGGGTAACGGCGGTCCTTGGCGGCCAGCCACTTGGTGTCCGGGAGGACCGTGATCTTCCAGTCGTCTCCGGCCCTGGTCAGCTTCTGAGTGACCTCGGTGCTGTAGGTGCCACCGGTCGGGGACTTCGTGTCCTTTGCCGCGTCCGTCATGTACGGGGCGGGGATGACCATCACCGGGGTCTTCGGTGCCTCGCCGAAGAGGGCGATCGAGCCGTCCTTGCGGGACTTCGGTGTCAGGCCGCCCGCGTCCAGCGTGAAGGTGAACTTCACCGGTCCGTCCGGGCGCTCGGTCAGGACGATGTTCTCCTTGACCTGGCCGGGCTCGACCACGTATTCCAGGTCTGCGCCCTCGACGGCGTTCGCGTAGACGACCTTGGCGCCCTTGGCCGTGGGCTTCAGGTTCTTGCCGCCGGAGGTTGCTGCGGTGTCCAGGCCGAGGGTGACGGACTCGCCACCCACGCCTTCGATCCGGACCAGTTCACCCGGCTCGGACCCGAAGTAGGTCCGGCCCATGTTGGCCGTGTTGGCGTACTCGAAGTTCTCCTTCGAGGTCTCCCGCACGGAGACGTCGATCGGCTTCCAGGACTTGTCCTTCTCGTCCTGGTACGCGGTGGGCACCGCGGTCAGTTCGGCCTCGACACGTCCGTCTGAGAGCTCGAAGAACCGGGCGCTGGGAGTGCGCCGGTTCTTCAACTCCTTGACCCGCTTCGGCTCGGGGTCCTTCTTGCCCTTGGGCAACTTCTCGCGGCTGGACATCTCCAGGGCGTTCGCCGGTTCGGGTTCTTCCTCGTCGGTGAACCAGTCCTTGACGGCGTCGAAGACCCCTGCCTTCCCGCCCCCGTTGCCGCTTGAATCCGCTGCTGCCGCCGGTGTCACAAAGACCATGGGTGGGAGCAGAGTGCCCACCACGGCCGATGCGACGAGACCGGCAAACAGTCTTCGGTGTCGCGTTCTCACGTACGGTCCGCCCTCTTCTTCGCGCCATGGGCGCTGCATTTGAGCTACCGGTAACCGGGTCCGGACGCTTGGGCTGCTTTCGGGCATGCCAAAAGCGCGATCGGATTCGGGATCGGAGCGCAGTCGATGAATCAAAGCGCGTTCTACACACGTAGATGACACGACGTCAACAGGGCGGATTAATGGGACTCTTTACCGAACATGACTCGAAATCTCCCAGTTCACCTCATTGCCGCGACACGGGATGGGTGAATTGTCCGTGCAGTTTCATGCGGTACGCAGTGTGAGGTATAACCAGCCGGATTTAACCCTCGTTCGCTCTCGGAGGCCCCTGCGGGAAAACCGCCGACGGTCTGTCCCTTCGTGCGCGGGATCCCTCATTTGACCGGTCGAGCAATTCGCGCCCGGGTCGCCTCTCGATCGGAGACATCTCCTACCTCATGAGTACTGACACCCTGGACAACGATGCCGCGCGTGAGACGGAATCGGCTGAACCCCGCTCCGCGGGCTCCGGCACCGACAGCCGCACGCTGATCGCCGTGACCGCCCTGCTACTCGCTGCGGGCGCCATCACCTACGGCGTCTTCGCCTCCCGCGGCGAGCCGCAACCGAAGCCGGTACCGACCGCCGCCGTCAGCTACGAGGTCAGCGGTTCGAGCACCGTGAAGATCGACTTCATCGCACACGGTAAGCAGGCCAAAAGCCTCACCCTGTCCGGCTCCGACCTGCCCTGGCGCAAGAACGTCAAGGTGGCGCTCGGTACCGAGCCGACCGTCCGCATCGTGCTCGACGGCAAGGGCGGCGACGCCGGGTGCGCCGTCGCCGTCCGCGGCAAGCACGTCCAGCGGTCCACGGCGACCGGCCCGTACGGGCGGGCGACGTGCAGCGCTCCGCTTCCCGACGCCCAGAACACCTCCGGCCTCGCCGACGAGAACGGCGAGACCCCGTGAATCTCACCCGCAACGCCCTCGCGGCCGCCGCTCTTCTGCTCGCCATGCTTCCCGCCCCCTTCGCCGCGGCGGCCGCGCCCGGTGACGCTGGTGAGCCCCGTACCGGCTCCCTCACCACGCACAGGGTCACGGATGGCAGGGGCGGCAAGGTGCTCACGCCGCGCGACACCGGGCCGTTCAGCCTGCTCGGCATCACCTGGGACGACCCGCGCGCCCAGCTCGGCGGAAAGGCCGAGGTCCGGGTGCGGGACGCCGAAAGCGGCGCCTGGTCCCCCTGGCGCCCGCTCGACACCGACGTCCGTACCCCGGAATCCGGGCCCGACCACGAAGGCCCTGGCCTCCGGGCCGGAACCCAGCCCCTGTGGGTCGGCTCCTCGGACGGCGTCCAGGCCCGCATCACCGGCTCCAAGCTCCCGCGGGGACTGCGTGTCGACCTGGTGGACCCCGAGGGCGGCCCCTCCCCGGCCCGCACGCGAACGACAGGCACCGCGACGGTGACCGCGACCGCGGCGAGCCCACCCACGATCACCTCGCGCGCCCAGTGGGGTGCCGACGAATCACTGGTCGCCGCCCCTCCGACGTACACCACGGACACCAAGGCGGTGTTTGTGCACCACACCGCCGGCACGAACACCTACACCTGCACCGAGTCCGTCTCTGTGATCCGAGGCATCCTCACCTACCACGTGAAGTCCAACGGCTGGAACGACATCGGCTACAACTTCTTCGTCGACAAGTGCGGAACCCTCTTCGAGGGACGCGCCGGCGGCATCGACCGGCCGGTGTACGGGGCGCACACCTACGGGTTCAACACCGACACCAGCGGCGTCGCCGTACTCGGCGACTTCAACACCGCGAGCACCACACCCGCGGTGCGCGACGCGATCGGCCGGCTCGCGACCTGGAAGCTCGGCCTGTACGGCGTCAACCCGGCGGGCACGGTCGTGATGGCGGCCGGCGCGGACAACGGTAAGTTCACCCAGGGCCAGCAGGTCGTCATGAACCGGATCTCCGGCCACCGCGACGGCTTCCCGACTGAGTGCCCGGGCACCAATCTCTACGGCGATCTGCCCGCGATCCGCACGGCAGCCGCCGGGCTCAACGCTCCTTCGGTTCACGGCGATACGAACGGCGACGGCCGTTCCGACCTTTCCGTGGGTGTGCCGCGAGCCACCGCGAACGGCCGTGCCGGGGCGGGCCAGGTCACTGTGGTGCCAGGCACCCCTGCCATTCCGTACGCCGCCAACCGGTCCGTGCTTACGCAGGAGACCGAGGGGGTGCCCGGCGGCTCCGAGGATGGTGACGGATTCGGTTCGGCGAGCGCCTTCGGGGACTTCGACCGTGACGGCTACCAGGACCTCGTGGTGTCCTCACCCGGCGAGGAGGTCACCGCTGGCGCGATCGACGAGGGCGGCCTCAGTGTCCTGCGCGGGGGACCCAACGGTCTCAATGGCCTGGCGGGCATGATCAACGAGCCTGCTGGGGCCCGCACCGGCAACGCTCGCTTCGGGGCGGCGCTGGCCACCGGCGACTTCGACGGCGACGGCGGCGACGACGTCCTCGCCGTCTCACCCGGAGCGGGCCGGGCCTGGGCCGTGGACGGCGCCGACCGCGCCTTCTCCGCACCGCTCTCCCTCGCCGACGGCCCCATCCAGGACGCCGACGTGACCACCGGGGACTTCGACCACGACGGCTTCGACGACGCGGCGGTGACCTTCCGTACAGCGGACGGCTCCCGGCCACTGGTAGTGGCGCGAGGATCGGCGAGCGGACTGCGCACCGACACCGCGACATCCCTGGACGGCGCCGGGGGCAGCACCGTGGCCTCCGGGGACCTGAACGGCGACGGTTACGCCGACCTGGCAGTGGGCCGACCGGCGGCGCGCTCCGGCAGCGGCGAGATCGTCGCGTACCTCGGCTCCTCCGACGGCCTTCGGACGGCTGGCACGGCGGTGATCGGCAGCACCGATCTCGGCGCGGTACACGGCGGCACCGAGATCGGCGCCTCGCTCACCATCGCTAGCGCCGACGGGGACGAGTACGCTGACGTGCTCGTCGGCGCGCCAGGCGGCGCGGGGCGCGCGTTCCTGCTGAACGGCTCCGTCGACGGGCTCACGGCAAGCCGTGCGATCGCCTTCGTGCAGGGTTCGGGCGGAGTCCCGGGAACTGCCGAGACCGGCGACCGCTTCGGGTCGGCAGTCGACCTGCCCGATCTGAACGGCGACGGCACAGCCGATCCGGCGTTCGGTGCGGAGGGCGAGAACACCGGCGACGGCACGGTGATGACCTTGGCGTCCGGCCAGGGGGCCTCGTACGGGCCCAGCGGCCTCGCGGCCGGCACCGGCCGCGGTATCGGCGCCGTCCTCACCCGATGATCCACCACGACGCTCTCGTGCCTCGGGACCCGACGACTGAACCGCGCTCGGCCATCCGCTCCATTTCTACCCGACACCCGAGGGTGGTGCGCGCATTGCAGCCCATACACCGTCACATCTCGACCGTGCTGGTCTCCACGTGTGCGCTGGCACTCATTACGTCATGCGGACAGCAGAAACCGGTCCCGTCGGCAGCCGCTGGCTCCGGCTCCGTGGTGACAACGAAGCAGACCAAGGCCACGGAGCCCCCGCACGAAGCCGACGCATCCAGCACGGCATCACCGTCGTCTTCCGCGTCGGCGTCGGCGTCGGCGTCCGCATCCGGTTCCGACTCCCGACCCGGTTCCACGAAGGCGGACGCCGGCTCGTCCTCGGCGACCGGAGCCTCCCACGCGCCGAAGTCCGCCGCTGACCCCTCCAGCGAGCAGTCGGCCCCAGCACCTGGCGCCCCCTCATTCCTCGTTCCGGTGACAGTGGGTAACTCCACCCAGCTCATCACTGTGAAGGCAAGCGGCTCGTACGCCACGGTGACGGCAAGGGCAAAGGGAGGCTCGGGATGGAAGCCGGTCATCTCCGCGAGCGGACGAGGTGATTTCAGCGGCATCACGGACGGCGCGACCCGCAGACAGGGCACCTACACGACGCCCACCGGAACGTACGCCATCACCGAGGGCTCCGGGGTGGAAGGGGGCGGCGCGAACATGCCGTACACCCGGGTCGACTCCTCGCACTGGTGGGTCGAGGACCCCGCGTCGGCGTTCTACAACTCGATGCACACCGCGGCGGGCGCCGACTTCCCACTCGTCGAGACCGGGGAGCGGGGAAGTGAGCATCTGATCAACTACCCCGCCCAGTACGCCAAGGCGCTTGCCATCGCCTTCAACCGCTAGCCGGCCGCTCCGGGGGCCGGGATCTTCCTTCACGTCAATGGGCGGGAGCGACAGCCGGTTGCGTCTCGGTCCCGCGGGCCACGATGGACAGAATCATGGCGTGGATCCAGCCCGGCGCCCACCCTCGCATCGCCATCGGCTGACACCGCCCCGGCCGGGGCACTGCCTCCATCGATGAATCGACGAGCAACGGAGAGACCATGCATTCAAGGAGACACCCACCCGTCGGCCGTGGTCGGCTGCTGGTTGTGGGAGCGGCACTCATGGCTCTCGGCCTCGCGGCCGCCGCGGGAGCACTCGTGTCCCTCCAGACCTCGTACACCTCGGTGACAGCCCGGGGCGCGATGGAACCCACCTACCGCGAAGGCACTCGGATCGCAATCGAGAAGGTCGGCGGCACCGCCGTCCGGCGTGGTGACGTCGTGCTCTTCGCTGTGCCGAGCAGGTACGGCGGACTGCCGGTGCTGCAGCGCGTCATCGGGCTCGGTGGGGATCACATCGTTCTCGCGGACGGATCCCTGACCATCAACGGCCGTGCGGTGAGCGAACCGTATGTGAAGTGGGCCGGTGACGGTCCGATCGCCCCCGACGTCGACGTCAAGGTGCCACTGGGCCGTATGTTCCTGCTGGGCGACAACCGCGCGAACTCCAACGACTCCAGGTTCTTCCTCGACGAGGACGCGGGCGCCGTCCCCATCGCCGCCGTCCTGGGCCGTGCGCTTCCGGACAGGAACACCCTCACCTTCCTCGGAGTGACCGCGGTGCTGGGCGTACTGAGCTGCGTCGGCGGAGGCGTCTGCGTGGTGGTCGGTCGTCGGAGGACACCCCCCGTGTCCTTCCTCCGCGCGTGAGCGCCGCAGCCCGCCCGGGCGACCGCGGTGCCCCCACCTGGCCTGCTCAGGAACGCTTGTCTCCTCCACGCGCGTGCTCTCCGCTCCGGCCTCGTGAGGGCGAGGTCGACTGCGGTGCCGTCGGCCGCCCCGGTCCCGCGGCTTCGGTCGGCCTCCGGGGTGCCGGGGGAACCTTCGCTTTCGCTTCGGGCGATGTCGCGCAGTAGTCGCCGACCGCGCCTGCCCCTCCCGCCAGCTCCATGAGTCGTTCGAAGGCGACACCACGATGAGGGCGATTGCCCTGGCTCCACGTACGGCAGAGTGCCCTACGGTTTGCTGCCGGCGCGTCGCGCGTCGGCGCGGACACCGAGGGGCCGCCCGGGGACGGAAGGCCCCGCCCGGACGGCTCGGATGCAGGAGCGGGAGCCGTCTCACCCGGGGTGCGCGGTGCCTCGACACCCGAAGTGGGACTGGGCTGCCGGTCGAGGGTGTCGGTGGGGGCGAACGGAACCGGGAGCACACCGGCACCGGCCGCCATGGCCACTCCGCCGAGGGTCACGCCGGCGAGGGCCGCGCCTAGCCCCGCCCGCAGCGAGACGCTTATGGAGAATCGCCGCCGACCCGGACGCCAGTCGTCGCGCCTGCGGGGACGCTGCGAGCGCAGTTGAGCGGTCGTGCTACGCGCCTCTCGAAATGCCGCCAGCGCCCGTTCCGCCCCCTCACGCCCGGCCTCTCCCCGAAGGCTGTCCGCGAGCATCTCGATCTCAGGCGTGACGGGCACTGCCTCCGATTCCTGTTCCTTACGTGTCACGTCTCATCCCTCAGTGGGCCGGGCATCATGTCCGGTGCACTCGTCGCCATGCTCACAGGGGTCAACTGCTCGGCCAGGCGCTTCAGCCCCCGGTGGGCGGCCGTCCGTACGGCACCAGGACGCTTGCCGAGCACCCGCGCCGCCGTCGGCCCGTCGAGCCCGACCACCACCCGCAGCAGCACTGCCTCCGCCTGGTCCGGCGGCAGTCCGGCGACCCGCGCCAGCGCCGCCCGCGTCGACATCGCCTCCAGCACTGCCTCTACCGTGTCGGCCCGTCCGGGCAGGTTCAGAACTTCCGGTTCGACCAGCAAGGTGGGAGGTCTCCGTTTCTGCCTGCGCAGGTGATCCATCGCCCGGTGCCGCGCGATGGTCGCCGTCCACCCGCGAAATCCGACGGCATCGCCCCGGAATCTCGTCAGATCCCGGGCGATCTCCAACCAGGCATCCGAAGCGACATCCTCCGCATCCGCCCCTACCAGACCCCGCACATACCCGAGGAGACCTGGATGGACCAAGAGGTACACCCTCTCGAAAGCGCCCTCGTCTCCCTCCTGGGCAAGCGATACGGCCCTCCCGAGTTCCAGGTCACGCTCCTGCGTACGCCGTCGGTCCCCGCCCCTGATCACACACGCCTCTTCGATCGCTCAACTCTCGCCCCACTTCTCTCTGCGTTCTGACACACAGAAATGTCACAGGAAGCGGAACCCGCGCTTCACGACTGTGCCTGAGGAACAGCTGTTACCGCGCTGCCTATGTCCGCTCACCTCGGCTCCCCTCATCGGTCAGCCATCGTCGGCATCCTCGGACGACCGTGCAGCAGGAAGTACATCTGCTGGACGGACTCCTCCGGCCCGGCGGCGAACCGATTGGTCACCTTTCCGATCGGGTTCCACGCCCGTCCGTCGGGCATCCGGACACCCACCACCTGCCCGAACAGTTCCCTCTGTCCGGGATCGAAGTCCACCCACTCGGCGCCGGCGCGCCGTACGAGCACCTCGCCCGCGTACGCCCCCAGCCAGAACAGTTCGCCTGCCACCGCACCCTGCTCCGGTCCGGCGGCCCGGAGCCCGTCGACGATACGGTCCACCACGCGAAGGCTCGCGACCGAGTAGTCCAGCGGCAGCCGCTTCCGCGCCGTCACCCTCCGCACGAACTCCGCGACCCCGACCCGCATCTCGACGGCGGAAAGAAGCCGTCTGCCGTTCCCGCTCGCATCCATCGCATCCCCCAGACTTCGCGCACGGCCGGGCACCTGTAGAACGCCCGGCGGGGAACTCCTCCGTCCCCACTCACCAAGCGCACCCACGCATCCAAACGTCACAGCAGTCGCCACAACCCATGCGGTGTCCCCCTCCAGATGACCTTGAAGCCCTGACGAGGAGGCCGCGTAACCTGGCCGGCCCCTACGTCCGGCTGTCATCGGTGTGATGCGAGAACTCGGCCTTCAGGTGATACGAACCGGATCACGAGACACTAGTACTCCAGCCGGACTTCGGTGTATGTCCTGGTCAACGGCTTGAGCGTGGGGATTTTAGCGGGGTGGTGCCGGGTGTGGGCGGGTTCGCCCGGCCTGTCCCGCGAAGGAGTGACCGCGCCGTGTGTAGTGACAGTGGCGGGCCCGGGCCTGGTGTCGGCGGCGCCATCTCGACCACTGCATTGCATGGTTGCCCTGTCGAGCAGGACGTCGGCGGATAGTTGCCAGTAGACGGCGGATCTCAGCCGGGGTGAGGTCCACGAGGTCGGGTGTGTCGTGACCGGCTTTCCTTTTGGCGCTCTTGGGCGGCGGTGACGGCGAAAACGCGTGGGCGAGCATGGCGAGGGTGATGTGCGGGTGCCAGCCGACGTAGCGGCGGACTTCGTACTGGTCCAGGCCGCATTCGTTCTTCGCGCTCTGGAAGCACTCCTCGATTTTCCAGCGGCACCCGGCGACCTGAACGAGATCGGCGACGGTGGCGTCCAAGGGGGCTGATGCGAGGAAGTAGGCGAGCTCGTCGGGCTTGGCGATGCTGCGGCGGGCGAGCATCCAGCGTTGTCGGGTGGGCTCGTCGCCGTCGAACTCTCAGACGGCCGGCAGGCGGGCGGCAGCCCAGTCGTAGAGCCGAGGCCCCTTGGCGCCGTCGCCGCAGGAGAGCCGCTGCCATGCCTCGTCGGGGCCTGGCTGATGAGCTGGTCGATGCGGGGGCCGTGGACCTGCTGGGATTTGGGCACTGCCATGACGTAGGACAGGCCGGCGTCTTCCAGAAAGCGTCGGAAGCGGGAGTCCTGTCCGTAGGCGGCATCGGCCGCGACCCAGGTGACGGGCAGGGGGCCGGCCTGCGCGCGCAGGACCATGGTGCGGGCCAGCTCGTTCTTGGTCGCGAATGGGCGATTTTCGGGGATGCGGGCTGTGCGGCAGCGTTCGGGGTCGTCGGTCCAGGACTTGGGGAGGTAGAGCTCGCGATCGACGAGAGCGTGGCCGCGGGTGGTGGCGGAGGCGGCGAAGACGCCGATCTGGCAGTTCTCGGTGCGGCCGGCGGTTCCGGAGTACTGCCGTTGCACCCCGGCGGAGGTGGTGCCTTTTTTGACGAATCCGGTGTCATCAATGATCAGGATGCCCTCGTCGGTGCCGAGGTGTTCGGCGACGTATCCCTGCAGGTCGTCGCGTATCCCGTCGGCCTCCCAGCGACTCTTCCCCAGGAGGTGCTGCAGCCCGTCAGGGGTGGGGTGCCCGGCGAACTCGGCCAGTTGCCAGGAGTTCTTGCGCCCCACGGGCCCGAGCAGTCCTCGCACGTAGTCCCGCATCCGGCGTCTGGGCTCGACGCGGGGGAAGCGGTGTCCGATCCGCAAGAAGAGTTCTTCCAGCTCTTGTTCCCACACGGAGGCGGGTACGTCATCGATCACATGCGATGGCTGTCCCCGCCGCTGTCACTACACACGGCGCGGTCACTCCTTCGCGGGACAGGCCGGGCGAACCCGCCCCACACCCGGCACCACCCCGCTAAAATCCCCACGCTCAAGCCGTTGACCAGGACATACACCGAAGTCCGGCTGGAGTACTAAGGGCTCGCAGAGAATCAACATGCTGATTTGATTTTCGTGGGACTGCTGTTCGCGAGGAACGCGGTGACGTCAGCGGGTGTGCGGAACCTGGCTGTCGATGGCGGGATGGTGTGGCCCTGCTCGGCCAGGAGGGGCTGCACTTGGCGAACGGCTCTGGTGAGGGTGCTGCCGTTGACTCCGAAAAGCTGTGCGAGTAGGTCTCGGGTACCGAGTTTGCGCTGGTAGAGCACGGTGGCCAGGATTCTGTCGGCGGAGCTCAGCTTGTCCTTGGCCCCGGCGCCGCGAGCCCGGATGCGGTCGCCTCCTCGTTGCTGGAGCCGTCCTTGCTCGCGTAACTCATCGAGTTTCGGGGCGAGCTGGTCGACGAGTTCGTCCAGTGCCGGTTCGGGCATGCCGGTCAGTTCCGGGTTGCGTAGACCCTCGGTGCCGGGCTGTGGGGCTGGGCCGGCTGATCGCGGCTTTCTGGCCGCATCGGCTGTGGCTGTGGCTGTGGCTGTGGTGTCGCGGGGCGGGGGGTGGAGGGTGTAGTTCCAGTCGCCGTGGAAGCGGTGCCGGCGCATGGGCAGGGCGTCAATGTCTCTGTCGGTGATTTTGATGCCGGTGTCGTAGGTGCCCAGGTCGAGTTCGGCGTGAACGGTCAGCCCTGTGCGGGTGGTGGTCGCCGCGATGCTGTTCACCATGACGTCATGGCTGGTCAGCGGGCGGCCTCGCCAGTTCATGGAGATGTGGGAGAACAGCCGGTGCTCGATCTTGTTCCACTTCGAGGTGCCCGGCGGCATGTGGCAGACCGTGATCTCCAGGTCGGCCTCGGCGGCCAGGGCGGCGAGTTCGGTCTTCCAGGCGCGGGTGCGGTTTCCGTTGGAGCCACCCGCGTCCGCGGTGATCAGCAGCCGGGTGGCTCGTGGGTAGTCGTAGCTTCCACGGCCCTGCCACCAGCGGCGGATGGAGGCGACGGCGAACGCCGCGGTGTCGTGATCGGTGCCGACGTTGACCCAGCCGGTATTCGCGGCGACGTCGTAGATCCCGTACGGGATTGCCTTTCCCGGCCCCTGCCGGTCCAGGAAGTCATGGGTCCTGACCTGGGCCGGCAGTCCTTTCGGATGCCACTCGCGGCCTCCGTTCTTGTACTGCCCGACCAGCTCCTTCTTCTTGGTGTCCACACTGATCACCGGGTCGCCGACGGCCATATGCTCCTTGGCCCGGTCGTTGATGTAGCGGAACTGGGCATCCCGGTCGGGATGCTGGGTGCCCTCGAGGGTCTTGGCGTTGGCCTGCAGACTGAAACCCTCCTCTCGTAGCAGGTCGGCGACGGTATCTGCAGAGATGCGGTGCCCCTGGCGCGTGAGCTCGCCGGCGAGTTTGCGTGTCGATTTCGTCGTCCATCGCAGCGGCGACATCGGATCCCCGCGCACGTCCGGCTCGACCAGCGCCAGCAGCGCGGATCGCAGCCCTGGATCCACCTCGGCCGCCCGGTTGCGCCCGCCACCGGGACGACGGACCCGGCCCAGCGGTTCTGCCCCTGCCTCCAGTCGTCCACACCCTTTCGGACGGTGGTCTCGCTGACCTCGGCGGCCTGGGCAACGGCCCGGATCCCGCCGTGTCCCAGGATTCGAGCCTCGGCGCCCATCAACAGGCGCCGCTGCCGCTCATCCAGATGTGGGAACAGCACCTCAAACTTCAACGCGAGTTGGCTGCGGACCTCGCCGGATATGCGCATACCACACCAACGAGCCGAACCACGGGAAGCAACACCTTGATTCTCTGCGAGCCCTTAGCTTCCCTTTCCGTGATGGAGCACCAGGGCGAGACGGCATGTGGTAGATCCAGCCGGACCTACAGGTGTTCGGTGCACCGGTGGGTCATCGTGGAGTCAGTCCTGCGTGTGCTGAACACCGAGGACGGGTGTGGCTGCTGAGGACTGTGTCCTATGTGGTGAGGTGGATGTTGGTCCGTTCTGGCCTCGTCGGTGTCTCCGCACATCCCACCGCCTTCACCAGGAACCCCATCCAATCGATGTAGCGTCCTCTCCTGCGACAGGAGATGGCCGAAGAGCCGTCCAAAACATGGAAAAGGGAGGCAAACGGTGTGGGTTGCGATGTCGCTGCTGGGAGGTGTCATCCTCCTCGGGTTCGGCACCCGTGAGGCCACGATCCAGTCCCGCCTCCGACGAGAAGGGATCCGCGCCGGGGGCTTGGTGATCCGCCACCACCGGAGTAGCTCCGGAAAGGTGCATGGGACTGTCTTCTTCGCGGTGGTCGAATTCGTTGATGCGCTGGGTAGTCGGCACACATTCCAGGCCGGGTCATCCGGAGTTAAGGGCCTTCCCGTGGGCAGTGGGGTCCCGGTGGTCTACCTTGCCGAGGCCCCGAAGACCGCGCGAATCAATCTCACCAGGAGAGGGATTGGGGAAGTCGCGTCCCTCCTCGCCGGCGGCACCCTGTTCACGGTCATCGGGATCTGGATGCTCGCAACCGGCCGTTGAGTTTGTTCCTCAGACCGTGACGGCCGTCGACCACAACGACCGCAGTTGGCGCCGGCAGCGCAGGCAGGTCCGTCCGTCTGCAGTTGAGGCCCGCGGTGTACTCCTGCGGGGAGTCGGCGACTGCGATGGAACTGCAGGTCGAAAGTGTCCTCCTTGCCGTCGCGGCCTACACGCCGTTCGCCCGCCGGGCGCTGCACTGACCCGTTCAGCCATTACGAGGGCGCCGTCACCGTCTGACGGTGTTGGTCGGAGGCCGAGAACCGGGCCTTTCGTCTCTCCGCCTCTCAGGTGCACTAGGGCCTGTCTGAAAGAGCGTTTTGTCCTGACAGGGGTGCTTCGTTGCAGTTCAGGTGGCAGGCCGCTTCGGGCCGGCTGAGGCGGTAGACGCTTGTCGTGGCAGAT
>NZ_JBIRRY010000019.1:0-22998 GCF_044333935.1 Streptomyces sp. NPDC020884
CGCCGCCCCGCCCCGCGCCCCCCCCCCCCCCCCCGGGGGGGGGGGGCCCCCCCCGCCCCCCCCCCCCCCCCCCCCCCCGCCGCGCTGTCCGGCTCCCGAGCCGACCGAGCGGCGTCCGGTCAGTGGGCCTGCGCACCCTGCGGCGTCGCCGGCGTGATGCCCAGCGTCGTGGCGTACAGCGACAGCACGAGCTTGCCGATCGCCGGGTAGGCGCCCAGCGGCTCCGCCGTCGCGCAGCCCGCCTCCTTGGCGGCGGCGTCCAGCAGGCCGGGGTCGACCTCCGGACCCACCAGGTACGGCGCCAGCGCCAGCTGCGCGGAGCCGGAGCCCTGCAGCTGCGCCGCGATCGAGGCGACCGAGCCCTCCACGTCCAGCGCGGCGGCCATCACCGGCACGGCGAGCCGGGCGGCCAGCAGCATGCCGGTGATCCCGGCGGCCTGCACGGCCTCCTCGCCGCCCACGGTGGCCAGCACGATGCCGTCGGCGGCGGTGGCGACGGTGAACAGCCTGGCGCGGTCGGCGCGCGCCAGCCCGGCCTCCGACAGCCGTACGTGCAGGGCCTCGGCGAGCAGCGGGTGCGGGCCGAGCACATCGGTCAGCTCGGTCTGCGTACCGCTGTCCATCACGGCCTGCCGTATCCGCCGGATCAGCGCGCTGTCGGGACCCGCGAGCAGCGGGACCACGACGGCGGACGGACCCGTCGGCTCGGCGACCTCACGCCCGGCGGCGACGGCCTGCTCGAAGCGCGCGACGCGCTCGGCGGCGGCATGGGTGAGAACGGCGGCGACCGTCGGGTACTCGGCGTCGTCGCCGTCGAGATAGCCGATCCGGGCGTTGAGGCCGGGCAGCTCGGAACGGGCGATGCTGATCACTTCCTCGGCCAGACTGCGCGTGGCCGAGGAGGGGGTGCCGGGAACGGCGAGAACGAGCGCGGCAGCGCCCTCAGGTGCGACCACGGGCTCCGGGCGGCGGTGCCGTCCGGACTGGCGAGGTCGCGGCATTCGTACAGGCAGGCCGGAAGCGGGCCCAGTGGGGGTGCTCATGGCGCCGCATGCTACTGGTTTTGCCTGCCCCTCTGTTCGGGGAGGGTCCGGTCGAGCGTTAACTATCCGCTTATGTCCGATGAGTGATGTACCACCGGAGTGTCCCTGTCTGTCGGCTCGCCGTTGCCCGCCGTCTTCCCGCTGCCCCTCTCCGCACGCCGGCCCCTCACGCCGTCCGGGGCTCGTCGCGCACCGCCCTTCAGCCGTGCTGTCCGGCCTCGTCCTCCGCAGGCACGAACAGCATCGTCGGGTGGCGCGGCAAGCAGAGATCCCCGGCCGCCAGGGCACGCGCGATCCGGAGTGCGCCGGTCAGTGGATCGCCCGCCCCCGACGTCACGCGGACCCCGGGCAGCAGCCGCGCCAGTTCCTCGCGCAGGGGCACGAGAAGGGGCTCGCCCATCCGGAACAGGCCACCGGTCAGGGCCGCTTCGCCGACCTCGCCGTCCTGCCCTGCGGCCGTCGGGAACACCGCGGCCGCCGCCTCGGCGATATGGCCCGCGGCCTCCCGCAGAATGCCGGCGGCGACCGGATCCGCTCCGGCGCACGCCGCCACCTCCGGGGCGAAGGAGGCGAGCACGGCCGGCCGGTCGGAGCGCGGGTAGAGCAGCCCCGGCAGCGCCTCGGCCGACCCGAACACGGCCCGCAGCCGGTCCAGCAGCGCGGCGGAACCGCCACGCCGTCCGTCATGGGCCCGCATCGCCGCGTCCAGTCCGGCCCGGCCGATCCACGCCCCGCCGCCACTGTCACCCAGAAGATGACCCCAGCCGTCGGCCCTGTGCCACCGGGTGAGGTCCGTGCCGAGGGCGATCAGGCCCGTGCCGCCCGCGACGACCGCCCCGGCGTGCTGTCCCACCGCGCCCGCGTAGGCCGTCACCGCGTCGGCGGCCAGGGCCAGCCGGAGCACCCCCAGCGCGTCCGCGAGTGCGCCGGGCAGCTCCGCCCGCAACCGGTCGCCCAGGGTGGCCATGCCGGCGGCCCCGATCGCCAGCGCCGCGACACCGCCGGTCGCGGTGCCGTCGGTCGCGGTGTCATCGGAGGCGGACGCCCGCTCCAGCAACTCCCGGGCGGCGGGCAGCAACTGGTCCAGCAGATGCCCGGCGTCGATGCCGCCGGGCCCCGTCCGCACCGGCTCGGCGCAGACCGTCGTCGAGAGGGGGCCGGGCAGCCCCGCCCGGCCGAGCGCCACCCGCAGCCCGGAGCCCCCGGAGTCGACCCCCAGGACATACGCGCCCGGCCCCGCCGGGGAGGACGCCGCCGCCGACGGGGGGTGCGTCACGGAAGCCGCCAGTCCACCGGCTGTGCCCCCTGGCGCTCCAGCAGTTCGTTGACGCGGCTGAACGGCCGCGAGCCGAAGAAGCCCCGGTCCGCGGACATGGGGGAGGGGTGGGAGGACTCGATCGCGGGGAAATCGCCCAGCAGCGGGCGCAGATTGCGGGCGTCGCGCCCCCACAGGACCGACACCAGCGGGGTGCCCCGGGCCGCCAGCGCCTTGATGGCCTGCTCGGTCACCTCTTCCCAGCCCTTGCCCCGGTGGGCGGCGGGCCGTCGCGGCGCGGTGGTCAGCGCCCTGTTGAGCAGCAGCACCCCTTGCCGCGTCCACGGTGTGAGGTCGCCGTTGGACGGCCTCGACACGCCCAGATCCGCGTGCAGTTCCCGGAAGATGTTCTCCAGGCTGCCCGGCAGCGGCCGCACGTCGGGAGCCACCGCGAAGCTCAGCCCGATCGCGTGCCCCGGGGTGGGATACGGATCCTGGCCGACGACCAGCACTCTCACCTCCTCGAACGGCTGTTGGAACGCCCGCAGCACATGCGCCCCGGAGGGCAGATACGTGCGTCCCGCGGCGATCTCCGCGCGGAGGAAGTCGCCCATAGCGGCAATGCGTTCGGCGGCGGGTTCGAGGGCGTCGGCCCACCCCGGCTCGATGATCTCTTTCAACGGTCGTGCTGCCACGGGCCGCACTCTACTGCTGATACGACCACTCCGATCAACTGCCGTCAGCCGAGCGCCACCGCCCGCACGCACAGGACGTCCGGCAGATGGGAGGCGAGCTGCTGCCAGCTGTCCCCGTCGTCCGCGCTGGCGTACAACTCGCCGTTGCGGTTGCCGAAGTAGACGCCGGCGGGATCCGCGTCGTCGGTGCACAGCGCGTCCCGCAGCACCGTGCCGTAGTGCGCCCCGTCCGGCAGGCCCTCCGTGAGCGGCTCCCAGGTGCGCCCCGCGTCGGTCGTGCGGAACACCCGGCAGCGGTGTTCGGCCGGGACCCGGTCGGCGTCGGCGTTGATCGGGAAGACGTACGCCGTGTCACCGCGGTGCGGGTGCGCGGCGGCGGCGAACCCGAAGTCGGAGGGCAGGCCCGCCCCGATGTCGCTCCAGTGGTCGCCGGAGTCGTCGCTGCGGAACACCCCCCAGTGGTTCTGCAGATAGAGCCGGTCCGGGTCGGCCGCGTCCCGGGTGACCTTGTGGACGCACTGGCCGAACTCCGGATCCGGGTCCGGGAGGAAGACCGCGGAGACGCCCTTGTTCGACGGGGTCCAGCTCGCTCCGCCGTCCTTGGTCCGGAACACGCCCGCCGTCGACACGGCGACGGTCACGGCCCTGGCGTCCCGGGGGTCGGTCAGGACGGTGTGCAGCCCCTCGCCGCCGCCGCCCGGCACCCAGCGCGAGCGGGTCGGGTGCTCCCAGAGCGGACGGACCAGCTCGAACGACTCGCCCCGGTCCTCGGAACGGAACAGCGCGGCCGGTTCCGTGCCCGCGTAGACCACGTCCGGGGCCTCGGGGCCGGCCGGGTGCAGCTGCCAGACGCGCTCCAGCGAGGCCCCGGTGGACTTCGGGAACTTCACCGCGGGCTGTCGCGGCTCGACCCAGGTCTCGCCCAGGTCGTCGGAGTGGAAGACGGACGGTCCCCAGTGCGCGCTGTCCCCGCCGGCCAGGATCCTCGGGGTCTCCCGCCGGGTGTCGAGGGCGACCGCGTAGATCGCCTGCGCGTTGAAGTGCGGGCCCGTGAGCTCCCAGGTCCCGCCGCGTCTGCGGCCGATGAAGAGGCCCTTGCGCGTGCCCGCGGTGAGCAGTACGTCGGTCATGGAACAGGACCTCCCGATACGCCGTTGTGCCGGAACAGTGCCAGTCTGCACCCGGCCACTGACAGTGGCTCGCGCACACACCGCCCGCCCCGGCGGAGTCGGCGCGCCCCCGGCCCGGCGCACGCCCCCCGAGCCCCGGCGCGCTCCGCTCCGCGCCGGCCGGTGAGCTGCGCGGCCCCGCCGCCCGGCGCGTGCGGCTCCCTTGACCGGTGTCCGGTGGCGGCCCTAGCGTTCGGTAGCCGTAGAAAGCGCTTGCGGTCGGGCCGTCGAGAGCCCGTGCCGCCGAGACCCAGGAGCCCCCGTGGTGACCTTCGAAGGACTGCCCGGCGCCGTCGCCGTCTCGCATCTGAGCGTCTACGACTGGCCTGCTGCCGACGGGCTGCGCGGGGGCACCCCGCATCTGCATCTGACCTGCTCGGAGGGGTACGTCGTGGTCGGCGGCAGCGGCTCCGTGCAGACCCTCACCGCCGCCGGATTCCGCGAGACCCCGCTGACGCCCGGCGCGCTCGTGTGGTTCACCCCGGGCGCCGTCCACCGCCTGGTCAACGAGGGCGGACTGCGCGTCGTCGTGCTCATGCAGAACAGCGGGCTGCCCGAGGCCGGCGACGCCGTCCTCACCCTGCCGCCCCGCTGCCTCGCGGACCCGGACGCCTACCGCGCGGCGGCGACGCTGCCCGTGGACGCCGAGGAGGCCGTGCAGGAGCGGGCGGCGCGGGCCCGGCGCGACCTCGCCGTCGAGGGGTTCCTCGCCCTGCGCGAAGCGGTCGATGCCGGTGACCCGGAGCCGCTGGCCGCCTTCCACCGCGCCGCCGCCGCGCTCGTCCGCCCCCGTACGGCCGAGTGGCGCACCCGCTGGGAGAAGGGGGCCGCCATGGCCGCCGCCGCCACCGCCGACCAGCTCGACGCGCTGGACCGGGGTGAGGCCGGGCACCTCGCCGCCGCCCGCGTCCGCGCCGAACGGCCCTCGGCGCACGGCCGGTTCGGCATGTGCGGCCGCCTGGACGTCTATCGGGTCTGAACCTGCCCGCCCGCTGACCCGCCCGCCTGCTGACCGGGCCACCGGTGACCGGCCGGCCCGCTGACCCGCCCGCCCGCTGACCCGCCCGCTGACCCGCCCACTGACCGGCCCACCGGTGACCCGCCCGGTGGCGGGGCCGCCCGCGCGCCGCGCCGCCGGGTGCTGACATGCTGGCGGCGGCCGGACGGAGGCCGGAAGCACGGTCCGCGGACACCGAGGAGACGACGATGGGCAGCGGAATCACGGACGCCGACGGCCACCCGGTGCCGGTCACGGTCACCGCGGGCGAGCCCGCGCCGGCCGGGGACGCCCCGGGGGAGGACGGCCCGCCGCCCCGCGTCGGCATCCGGCTCGCGCCCCCGGCCGGCGAGCTCCGCTGGTCCTGCACCCCCCGGGCGGCCCGCGAACTGGCCGCCGTACTCCTGCGGGCCGCCGAGGAGACCGAGAACGCGCCCGCGGAGCGCCCCGTCACGGTCGGGGCGGGCGAACTGCGCCGCGGCGACGTGCGCGAGGGCGACCGGGCCATGACCGTCGAGAGCACCCGGGCCGACGGCTCGACGGTCCACGTCACCTGGAAGTCCGGCGCCGGCCGCAGCTGGACCCAGACCTACGCCGCCGACACCGCCATCACCCTCAAGCGGCGATCTCCCGGCGGCCGTTGACGCACCGGGTCGGCGCCAGCAGGGCCGGTGGCGTCGCGGTGGCGCCGGGCCGGGTCCCGCGTCGGTAGGGTGGCCGGTGATGTTTACCGAACAGGGCCCCACCGTGCGCGAACTGGCCGTCCAGGCGCTCTCCTCGACGGAGCGCGGCTACGACCTCCTCGCCCCGAAGTTCGACCGGACGCCCTACCGCACCCCGGACCGGGTGCTCGACGCCGTCACCCGCGCGGTGCGTCCGCTCGGCCCCTTCGACACCGGGCTCGACGTCTGCTGCGGCACCGGGGCGGGCGTCGGGGTGCTCCGGCGGCTGTGCCGGGAGCGGGCGGTCGGGGTCGACTTCAGCGCGGGTATGCTCGCCGAGGCCCGTGCCGCCCTCCCGCCCGGGAGCGAGGGGCCCGCGGTGGACTGGGTACGGGCCGACGCCCGTTCGCTGCCCTTCGCGCCGGCCTTCGATCTCGCCCTGAGCTTCGGCGCGTTCGGCCACTTCCTGCCCGCCGAACGCTTCGGCCTCTTCGCCGAGGTGTACGGATCGCTCCGGCCCGGCGGACAGTTCGTCTTCCCGCTCGGCGCCCCGCCCCCGGTGGGATCGCGCGCCTACTGGTCGCTGTTCGGCTTCGACGCGGCGATGCGGGTGCGCAACGCCCTGTGGCGGCCGAAGTTCGTCATGTACTACCGCACGTTCCGGCTCGGCGACGTGCTGGAGGACCTGACCCAGGCCGGATTCGCCGTGCGGCTGCTGCCGCTGACCGATCTGGGGCTGCGCCCGGACGGCAGCCCCCGGGCCCGCCTGGTGGTGGCGACCCGGGAGGGCTAGGGCCTGCCGCCTGCCGCCCTGCCGGGCGCGGCCCGGCCGCCCTTCGGGCGACGACGGCAGTTCGACGACAGGCCCTGGCGCCGCTCAGCGGTCCCCGTCCCGGGCCGCCGCCAGCAGCCCCGGCCAGTCGGGGATCTTCACCGGTCCCCGCCCCAGCGAGCGGCCCAGCTCCGCCTCGGCGCGCTCGATCGACAGCCAGCCGGCCCACTCCACCGGCCGCAGCCCCCACTCCCGCAGCACGGCCAGCGGATCGTCCGCCGCGCCCCGCCGCGTCAGCGCCGCCGCGTCCGCCAGCAGCGAGGCCACCGTCTCCTTGGCGCAGGACCGGTTCGAGCCGATCACCCCGGTCGGCCCCCGCTTGATCCACCCCGCCACGTACTCACCCGGCGACGGCGTCCCGTCCCGCAGCACCCGCCCCGCCGCGTGCGGCACCGTGCCGCGCACCGGGTCGAAGGGCAGCCCCGGCAGCTCCACCCCGCGATAGCCGACCGCGCGCAGGACCAGTTGCGCCTCGACGTCCTCGTACGCGCCGGTGTCCCGGACCCCGCCCGCGCCGTCCGGAGCCGTACGGGCGAACCGCACTCCGGCGACCCGCCCGCCGCGCTCCAGCAGCTCCACCGGCCGCAGGAAGAACCGCAGCCGGATGCGGCGCGCTGCTCCGGCCGCGCCCGGAGCCCCGCCCGCCGACCAGCCGCGCAGGACCTCCAGGTTCCGCCGCACCACGGCGGGCAGCGGCAGCGATCCGGGCGGACCGTCCGCGGCGGCGTACGCCGGATCGAGCGCGAGCTCCGCCGGGTCGACGACGACCCGTGCCCCGGGCAGCGCCCCCAGCTCCCGCAGCTCCTTGGTGGTGAACCGGGCCTGGGAGGGGCCCCGGCGGCCCACGATGTGCACCTCGCGCACCCGGCTCTCCTCGAGCGCGCTCAGCGCGGCGCGGGGCACGTCGGTGGTCCGCAGTTCGTCGGCGCCGCGCGCCAGGATCCGGGCCACGTCGACCGCCACGTTGCCCACCCCGATCACCACGGCCGAACGGGCGTCCAGGGCGAACGGGTCGGCGGCGATGTCCGGGTGGGCGCTGTACCAGGAGACGAAGCGAGTGGCGGAGTGGCTGCCCGGCAGGCCCTCGCCCGGCACCGCCAGCGAGCGGTCGGCCGATGCCCCGACGCAGTAGACGACGGCGTGGTACAGCTCCGCGAGCCGGGCGGGGGAGACCCCGTCCGCCCCGCCGACGCCGACGTTCCCCACGAAGGTGACCCGCTCGTCCTCCAGCACCGCCCGCAGGCTGTGCTGCAGTGACTTGATCTTCTCGTGGTCCGGGGCCACCCCGTACCGCACGAGTCCGTACGGGGTGGGAAGCCGGTCCAGGACGTGCACGCGCACATCGGGCACGAGCGACTGCTGGAGCAGGGCCTGGGCGGTGTAGACCCCGCTGGGGCCGGAACCGACGACGGCGACTGAGAGCACGGCGCACCTCTTCCCGCAGGTTCCCTCCAGGATCGCACCGCCGGGCCGATCTGCACCGCCGGGTGCACCGGGCGGGCGGGCGCGGGGCTTCAGTCCATCAGCCCGCGCATCCGGTTGATCTCCACGGTCTGCTGGGCGACCACGTCGCTCGCCATCTCCTCGACGATGACGTCGTTCCCCTCGGTGAGCGCCTCCGTGGCCATGGTGATCGCCCCCTGGTGGTGGGTGATCATCAGCTCCAGGAAGAGCTTGTCGAAGGCCTTGCCCTCGGCGGCGCGGAGCTTCTTCAGCTGGGCCCCGGTCGCCATGCCGGGCATCCCGGCGTGGTCGTGGTGCTGCTTGCGCCGGTCGCCGCCGTTTCTCTTCAGCCATCCCTCCATCGCGCCGATCTCCGGCTTCTGGCCCGCCGATATGCGTTCGGCGAGCCGCTTGACGGTGGCGGCCGAGGCCCGTTCCGGGACCAGTTCGGTCATGACGAGCGCCTGCCCGTGGTGCTCGATCATCATCTGGGCGTAGCGGAAGTCGGCGGAGTTGGCGGTGTCCTGACCGGCCTCCTCGGCGGCCTCCTCGGCGGAGAGCGTCCGGGCGGGCTCGCCCGGTCGGCCGGGCGCGACGACGCCCGGACCCGCGTCCTTGGCCCGGTCCGGCTTTCCGTCACCGCTGTCCGCGTCACAGGCTCCGAGGACGAGCACGGCGGCAACCGCCGCCGCCGCGAGAGCGGTTGAGCGCGGGGTTACGGACCGGCGGTGGATGAACACGGCGACCTCCTGTGCCACGTGGTTTGTTGCAGACCGTCCTAACACGCTTCCAGCGGCCGAAGATCAAAAACTTTCATTACGTCTGTGTTGCCATCTGTTGATGTGTACATGGGAGGGACGATACTGCCGGGGGTTCATTAACCGTTCGACCCCGAACGGATCCAAGGGAGGACGCAGTGACCTCGTTGCACACCACCCGCGTGCGGCGCAGACGTCTGGGCGCGGTGGCAGCCGCGGCCGGACTCCTCGCCACGCTGCTGACCGCCACCACAGCGGCGGCGACGCCCGACCCGGGCGACGCTCCGGCGGAACGCGGTTCCGTCACCAAGAGCGAGCAGGCCGAGGCCAGGGCCGCGATAGCCGGCGGCGACATACCCGGCGTGGACGAGATCGTCCACAGCTCCAACATCAAGCACCTGACGCATGTGCCCAAGGGCGCCCTCCAGGGAACCAACACGGACCTCGCGTTCCAGGGCAAGTACGCTTTCGTCGGCAACTACGACGGCTTCGTCATCTACGACATCAGCAAGCCGAAGAAGCCGAAGACCGTCGCGCAGGTCCTCTGCCCCGGCTCGCAGAACGACATCTCCGTCTCCGGGAACCTGCTGTTCCTGTCCACGGACTCCTCGCGCAGCGACGACTCCTGCTCCAGCACCTCCCAGCCCGCCACGGAGAAGTCGTCCTGGGAGGGCATGAAGATCTTCGACATCAGCAACAAGCGGCACCCGAAGTACATCGCCGCCGTCGAGACCGCCTGCGGTTCTCACACGCACACGCTGGTGCCGGACGGCAAGAAGAACGTCTACCTGTACGTCTCCTCGTACTCGCCCAACGAGACGTTCCCGGACTGCCAGCCGCCGCACGACGGCATCTCCATCATCAAGGTGCCGGTCAAGGCGCCCCAGAAGGCCCGGATCGTCAAGTTCCCGGTGCTCTTCCCGGACGGCGGCAACCCGGGAGCGCCCGACAACCCGGGTGTCTCCAAGACGACCGGCTGCCACGACATCACCGTGCTGCCGTCCAAGGACCTGGCCGCCGGCGCCTGCATGGGTGACGGTCTGCTGTTCTCCATCAAGGACCCGGAGCGTCCGAAGATCATCGACCGCGTCCAGGACAACGTGAACTTCGCGTTCTGGCACTCGGCGACCTTCAACCAGGACGCCGACAAGGTCGTCTTCACCGACGAGCTCGGCGGTGGCGGTGCGGCCACCTGCAACGAGGAGATCGGTCCGGAGCGCGGCGCCGACGGCATCTACGACATCGTCGGCAAGGGCGACCACCGCAAGCTGGTCTTCCGCAACTACTTCAAGATCGACCGCCACCAGGCCGACGTCGAGGTCTGCGTCGCCCACAACGGCTCGATCATCCCGGTGAAGGGCCGCGACCTGATGGTCCAGGCCTGGTACCAGGGCGGCATCTCCGTATGGGACTTCACCGACTCGACGAAGCCCAAGGAGATCGCCTTCTTCGAGCGCGGCCCGGTCACGCTCGACCAGGTGACCACGGCCGGCCCCTGGTCGGCGTACTACTACAACGGTCACATCTACTCCAGCGACATCGCCAAGGGCTTCGACGTGCTGAAGCTCGACGACAAGCGCACCGACCCGGCCGAGCGGGTCAAGCTGGACGAGCTCAACGCGCAGACGCAGCCGGACTACTTCGACCGCTGATCCGTCAGCGGATCCAGCAGCCGACGCGTCGCGCATGACGGGGCCGGTGTCTCCCGGGCGGTCATCCGCCCGGGAGACACCGGCCCCGGTGCGTGTGCCGCCGGAAATTCATTGACCGATGAGGCGGGTGGGGACATGCTGGACCCCTGCGACGGCGGACTCCGCAACTCCGGTCCCCGGCGCGGTCCGAGGCCGTGTCCCACCGGACGGGCCGAGGGTGCGCCTGGATCCGGCGACGCGGGGGATCGCCGGATCGGGCGCCACGGGCGAGACGTTCCGGGCCGGGCGTGGAACGGGTGGGGCGGTCAGGCGGCGGTGCGGACGCTCCCGCCGGTGGCGGCGGCCCATTCCACCAGCAGCCGCTGGTAATCCGCTTCGTCCTGCGGGGTCAGGCCCACGCCCGAGCGCTGCCACAGGTCGCGGATCTCCGCGTTGACCTCGGCTGCGGAACGGGCGGATACGGACGACGACATCGGGGACATGCCCCCAGGCTACGGCCACGACCGGCTCCCACTACCCCGTCCGCGGCGGGATATGCCTCACACTCCGGCCCGATTTCACTTTTTCGCCGAGAGCCTCAGCCCGGGACCAGCCCCAGCGAACGCAGGCCGTCGGGCCGCTCCGGCACCGGCAGGTGGTCCACGAACCGGACCTGGCAGCCCAGGGCCGCCGCGCCCCCGTCCGCGCCCCGGTCGTCGCCGACCATGACCACGTCCGCGGGATCCCGGCCGATCAGGGAGCAGGCGGTGCGGAACAGCCCCGCGGCGGGCTTCTGGAGCCCGTGCTCGAAGGACAGGACATAGGCGTCGACCAGGCCGTCGAGCCCGTGCGCGCGGAAGACCGGGCGCAGGTCCCAGCCGATGTTGCTGACCACCCCGACCGCGATCCCCGCCCCGCGCAGCCCCGCCAGCACCTCGACGGCGTCCGGGTAGGGCCGCCAGGCCTCCGGCCGCATATGGCGCTCGTACAGCGCGTCGTACAGCCGCGGATCGGGCAGGGCCACGGACCGGGCCAGGCCGGTGTACGCCTCGCGGTGCAGAGCGGCGCTCAGGTCCCGGCGCGCCATCGCCCCGGTCAGCTCGTCCGGGACCCGGACCGGGGGCGGGCCGCCCGGGAGAGCGCCGGCCTCCGTGAGCCCGCTCACATACCGCTCGAAATCCTCCGGCGGTACGTCGACGCCCTCCGCGCCCAGCACGGCCGCGAGCCAGTCCCGGACCGGCTCGATACGGAACAGGGTCCCGGAGAAGTCGAACAGCACGCCTTCGATCACCATGGGCGCGATCCTCCCCGGTCCCTCCCCGCGCCGACAAGACCGCCCGGCTCAGGCCCGCAGGGGCCGCTGCTCCTCCACCGGGACCGGGGGCGTCGCGTACCGGGCGTACCCGGCCACGCTGAAGGCCACCACGGCCACCCCCAGCAGCCCGCCGCCCACGACGTCGGTCAGCCAGTGCACCCCCAGATACACCCGGGTCGCCGCCACCCCGACCGCCGAGACCACCGCCACGGCCAGGGCCGTGTACCGCACGCCGGGGGCCGCGCCGGACAGCCGCAGCAGCCAGACGAGCAGCCCGCAGCTCACGACGGCCGTCATGGCGTGCCCGGAGGGGAAGGCGGCGTAGTGGGCCGTGTCCACCGGATCGGGCCACTGCGGGCGCTCCCGGTCCACCGCGGCCTTCAGCCCCTGCTGGAGGAGGGAGGCGAGCAGGCTCGTCGCGGCCACCCAGAGGGCGAGCGGGCGCGCGCCCCGCCACCACAGGGCGATCACGGCTGCCGCGATCAGGGCGCGCATGGTCCAGGGATCCCACACCCAGTCCGTCAGCACCCGGCTGACGCGGACCAGACCGGGGTCGGCCACCGCGTGCCGGTGCGTCGCGTCGGCGACCGCCCGGTCCAGGGACATCAGCGGGGACCAGCGGTCCGCGACCAGGAACAGCAGCACCAGGGCGGCCGCCGCGGCGACGCCCCCGGTCCACAGGAGGGCCTGGCGGTGGGGGGAGTGATCCGGCGGGCGGAGTCGGGGGGAGGACATGAGTCGATCCTCGCGGAGAACACCGCCCCCTGGCCAACTCCGCGCGCGAACAGGTGGGAGGGGAGGCGGTGGGCCGCCCCGCCCCGCTAACCCAGCGCCCGGAGCCCCGGCACGAAGGCCACGGCCAGCGGGACGACCGGCACCAGCGCGGCGGCGGCCGTCAGCCGGAGCCTGCGGCCCGCGGTGAGCCGTTCGACCGGGGCCAGCAACCGGTTGACGCGCAGCGGCACTTGGGCGTCCGGGGTGGGGCAGGGGCCGAACACCCCGCGGTCCTCGTTGAGTCCGACCAGGGCGAGTGCGGTCGTGAGCCGGCCGAAGCGGCGCGACGCCACGTCGTCGGCGGCCAGTTCGACCAGCCGGTGCATCTCGTCGCGGAACGCGGCGAACACCGGAATCTGCGGGAAGCCGATCGCCAGCGCCGACGAACAGTTCAGCAGCCAGTCGTGCCGGGCCTGGGCGTGTCCCTGCTCATGGGCGAGCACGGCATCGAGCTGACGGCCCTTCAGCCGGCCCAGCGCGGCAGTGGTGATGACGAGTCGCGGAGCCGTGCCGTGCAGCCACCAGGCGTCGGGGCGTTCGCCCTCCAGAACCACGAGACGGTCGGCGCCGGGCTCCTCACCCGGCATCAGCGGGGCACGCACCAGCAGCTCCGCCCGCCGCTGCCTGCGGTGACGCCGCGTCCGCCGGATCTCCCTCAGGAGCATCGCCCCGGTCCACAGCCCGCCCAGCGCCAGCAGCACCGCGATGACCGCCGACCACGGCCCGTACGCCGCCAGGGCATAGGCCTCGACCACGGCGTGCGGGGCGGGGGCGAAGACATGGCCGCGCACCGCCTGCCAGGCCGCGGCGGCGCTCAGCGTCATGGACAGGGCGAACGAGAGCAGCACCCCGGCCACCACGCACTGCCAGACCCACAGGGCCACGACCGGCTCGCGCTCCGGCCACCGGGCGCGCGCCATCAGGCGCGGGGTCACCAGGGCGGTCAGTGCACCGAGCAGCAGCAGTGCGAGGGAGACCAGCATGGCTTCAGACTATGAGGGGCGGGTCGGCCACGGGTACGTCTGCGACCGGCAAGTGACGTAGACCACGGGGCACCGGGGGTTCTGTCCCGCTTCCCGTCTCACAGAGTGAGCAGCATGGCGAACATGCCGATGCCCATCGTCAGCCGACAGGCCGTCGTGAGCTCGGGCCGCCCGTCCGTCCCCCCGCCGAAACCTCCCGGGCCCCGGCCGGCGACGCCCGTGCCGCCGGCCGGGGCCGCGGCGGTCGCGGGCAACAGGCGTCCGGCCGAGCCCAGCACGTAGAACGCGTAGTAGACGAGCAGCGCCCCGGTCAGCAGGGGTATGCCGCCGGCGGCCGTCCCGTGCCCGGCGTGACCGCCCCCGCCGCTCCCCGTGAGCGCCGGCGCCATCGCCACGGCCATGTAGACCATGGCCAGCGAGCCGACGAGATGGTGCAGATGGTGGCCGCCGCCCAGGGCGGGCCGCAGCGCCCGCAGCGCCGCCGCGCCGAACAGCGCCGCGTACACCGCCCAGGCCCAGTCCGGGGGCGACAGCGCCGCCGCCGGGACGGCCATCGCCGCCATGCCGAAACCCATGAGCGCCTCCGAGCGCGCGGTGCGGCGCTCCTGCGGCGTCCCCGTGCGGGTGCGCAGCAGACAGTAGGCGCCGCTCACCGCGCACAACGCCATCAGCAGCCAGCCGGCCTGGGCCCCTCCGTGCACGGCGCGCCTCCCCCTCGGACGTACGGCACTGTTGCGGGTCGACCCATCGATGCCCAGGAGACCGCCGCCGAACCCGGCGCACGGGGGTGTGAAGGGGGTGCGCCGGGGTCCGCCGGGGGCGCTCCGGGTCGCGTTACCCTCGACCGCACGTGCGTAAGGCGCAGACCGCTGCCGTACGCACGGCAGCAGAGAAACGGAGAGCCCCACCATGGACACCGCCACGCCCCCCGACTCGGCCCGGCTGACCTTCCGCGACGCGACCGAGGCCGACGTCCCGGCGCTGGTGACCCTGATCGAGTCCGCCTACCGCGGCGACTCCAGCCGCACCGGCTGGACCACCGAGGCCGACATCCTCCAGGGGCAGCGGACCGACGAACAGGGGGTGCGCGAGGTCCTCGAGGCTCCGGGGAGCAGGCTCATCGCGGTCGAGCGTGGCGGCGAACTCGTCGCCTGCTGCCAGCTCGAACACCGCGGCGACGCCGCTTACTTCGGCATGTTCGCGGTCCGGCCCGGCCTCCAGGGCGGCGGACTCGGCAAGCTCATCATCGCCGAGGCGGAGCGCACCGCCGAGGAGAGCTGGGGCGTCGGCGAGATGCACATGACGGTGATCTCGGTGCGCGAGGACCTGATCGCCTGGTACGAGCGCCGCGGCTACCGCCGTACGGGAGAGCTCACCCCGTTCCCGTACGGCGACGAGCGCTTCGGCGTGCCGCAGCGCGACGACCTGGCCTTCGAACTGCTGGTCAAGCGCATCGGGGCGAGCGCCTGACGGCCGGGGCCCTCAGGCGGTGAAGCGCCCGGCGCGGCGGATCTCGGGGAAATCGGTCGTCGCGCCGTCCAGGCCCAGCGCCCGTGCGAGGCGCAGCTGATCCTGGGTGTTCACCACCCAGCCGATCACCTTCACGTCCTCGGCGTGCGCCCGCTCCACCACCTCCAGGGTCAGGCGGCGGATGTTCAGCGCGAGCGTCGCCGCGCCCGCCGCCCTCGCCCGGTCCACCACGTCCGGGCCCCAGCGGCTGGCGATCAGCACCGTCCGTACGCCGGGCACCAGCCGGGCGATCTCGGTGACGGCCTCGTCGTGGAACGAGGACACCTCCACCCGGTCCACGAGATGGCGCTCCCGGATCACGTCCGCCAGCGCGCGGGCCGCCGCCACGTCCTTGATCTCCGCCTGGAGCGGGGCGGTCACGGCCTCCAGCACCTCTTCGAAGACGGGAATCCGCTCGCCCCGGCCGGCGTCGAGCTCGCGCAGTTCCGCCAGGGTCCTGGCCGCGATCGGTCCGGTTCCGTCGGTGGTGCGGTCCACGTCCACGTCGTGCATCACGACGAGCGCGCCGTCCTTGCTGAGATGGAGGTCCAGCTCGATGGCGTCCATCCCGGACGCCTCGGCGCGGACGAAGGAGCGCAGGGTGTTCTCGGGCTCGACGCCCATCACTCCGCGATGACCCAGGGTGAGAAAAGACAAGGCGACCTCGTTTCCGTCGGCGGCGGTCCGTCGACTGCTCCTGCCCGCGCGGAGGTACGGCAATACGGCACTGGGGAGGGTAACGGCCGGGGCCCGCGATGTCCCCCGCCGTGCGGGCCCGGTCGCCGGAGGCCGGGAGCCGCTGCGGGAACTGTGCGCCCACTCGGGATACGGCAGGAAAAACAGCGGTGACCATGGGGGGTACGCAGGATAATTTTCAGGGCCCCACTTGTCGGGAGGAACCCTCCGCGGCTACGGTGAGTCCACGCGAGGTTCTCCCGTGGAGGAAGTGTTATGACGGAAATTCTTGTGCACGATGCCACCGACGGCGCGATAGCTACGGCCCAGCGGGTGGTCGAGCACCCGGCCTGGCCCGTGCTCAGGGATGCCGTCGAGGAGATCCGCCCCTGGCAGTCCAAGGACGGGTCCATCGACTTCGACGCCGAGGGGGCCCCGTCCCCGGCCGCGGTCGAGCGCGTCCTCGACCGGGTGATCGCAGCGGTCGAGGAGCTCTCTCCGCTTCTCCCGCACGACGCCGCCTACCACCGTGCGCTCGTCACCGACCTGCGCCGCTGGGCCGCCGACGGCTTCCGCGTCCCCGACTTCCTGGACTCGCTGCTCGCCTTCCAGCCCGCGAAGAACCGGGCCGACGGCCTCCAGCACCTCGTCGTCTTCGCGATGTACACGCAGAACGGCAACCCCGACCGCAACCTCGAAGCGGTCGTCCTCAAGATGGTCTGGCCCGAGTGGCTCGCCGACCTGGAGGCGAACCGCTACGACAACCCGCTCTTCTGCGGCATCACCTTCGAGGACTTCACCTCGGGTTACGACACCAACTCCGCGGTGCTCTTCCCGGAGACCATCGCCGTGCGCGAGGCCCCCGAGCGCTTCAGCTGGGGCGGCATCTTCTGCGACCGCGAGGCCGCCCGCTTCCGCCGGGTCACCGAGGCCTCCGTCGACCTGCTCGGCCTGGAGCTGCCCGACGACATCCGCGAGATGATCGGCGACCAGCAGCGCTGCGAGCAGGCGTTCGTCCTGTGGGACATGGTCCACGACCGCACCCACAGCCACGGCGACCTGCCGTTCGACCCGTTCATGATCAAGCAGCGCCAGCCGTTCTGGATGTACGGCCTGGAGGAGCTGCGCTGCGACCTCACCGCCTTCAAGGAGGCCGTGAAGCTGGAGGCCGAGGGCAACGCCCACGGCCGCGACGTGCAGTACGCGGTGCTCTTCGACCGGATGTTCCGCTTCCCCGTCTCCGGCGAGCGCGTCCGCAACTACGACGGCCTCGGCGGTCAGCTGCTCTTCGCCTACCTCCACAAGCACGACGTCGTCCGCTGGACCGACAACACCCTGAAGATCGACTGGGACCGCGCCCCGCAGGTCACCAACCAGCTCTGCGGCGAGATCGAGAAGCTCTACCGCGACGGCATCGACCGCCCCAAGCTGGTCCACTGGTTCGCCGCGTACGACCTCGTCTCCAGCTACCTCGCCCCGCACCCGGGATCCCGCTGGGCCAAGGGCCCCGACGCCCTGGACCTCACACTTCCTCCTCGCAAGCTCGTCGACGACGTGCTTCCGGACGAGTTTCCCCTCAGCATGTTCTATGAGGCGCTCGCCAAGAAGCTGAAGCACGTGGTTGCCTCCACCAAGGGAATCACCGCGGCGAACGACGAGCGGGCAGCCGCGTGAACCATTCTCCCGAGGAGGCGGTGGCCATGAACGCGAACGGCACGGGCGAGGGAAGCGGTGCGCTCGAAGGAGCCGTGGTCGCGGTCGCCGGAGCGGCCGGCCCCGCCGGCCGCGCGACCCTGCTGCGGCTCGCCGAGGCGGGCGCGACGGTCGTCGGCTGCGACGCGAACCCCGAGCGGCTCGCCGAGGCGGTGGACGCCGCCCGGTACGCCCACGGGGGCGCGACCGTCACCGGCGAGACCGTCGACCTGCTCGATCTCGACGCCACCCGGGACTGGGCCAAGCGCACCGAGGCCGAGTTCGGCCGTATCGACGGCCTGGTCCACCTCGTCGGCGGCTGGCGCGGCAGCCCGTCGTTCCAGGAGACCGTCCTGTCCGACTGGGACGCCCTGGAGAAGCTGCTCATCCGCACCGTCCAGTCGACCTCGCTGGCCTTCCAGGAGGGCCTCCAGCGCAGCGACCGGGGCCGCTACCTCCTGATCAGCGCCGCCGGGGCCAGCAAGCCCACCGCGGGCAACGCCGCCTACTCCTCCGCCAAGGCCGCCGCCGAGGCATGGACCCTCGCGCTCGGCGACGCCTTCCGCAAGGCGGGGGGCGATGAGGGGCCGCGCACCGCTGCTGCGATCCTGGTGGTCAAGGCACTGGTGAACGACGCGATGCGCGCCGAACGCCCGAATGCGAAGTTCGCGGGCTTCACCGACGTCACGGAGCTGGCTCGGGCCATCGCCGACGTCTGGGACAAGCCCGCCCCCGAAGTGAACGGAAAGCGCCTGTGGCTGACCCCGCAAACGTGAGGACCGACGCGCGACGTCACCACGATCCGCAGGTGCGCGGCTTCGCCAGTGACAACTACGCGGGCGCGCACCCGGAGGTCCTCGCGGCGCTCGCCCTCGCCAACGGCGGCCACCAGGTCGCCTACGGCGAGGACGACTACACCGGCCACCTCCAGCGGGTCATGCACAGCCACTTCGGCCCCACCGCCGAGGCCTTCCCGGTCTTCAACGGCACCGGGGCCAACGTGGTCGCCCTCCAGGCGCTCACCGACCGCTGGGGCGCGGTCATCTGCGCCGAGTCCGCGCACATCAACGTGGACGAGGGCGGCGCGCCGGAGCGGATGGGCGGGCTGAAGCTCCTCACGGTGTCCACACCGGACGGCAAGCTCACCCCCGAGCTCATCGACCGACAGGCGTACGGCTGGGACGACGAGCACCGGGCCATGCCGCAGGTCGTCTCGATCACCCAGAACACCGAGCTGGGCACCGTCTACACCCCCGACGAGATCCGTGCCATCTGCGACCACGCCCACGAGCGCGGCATGAAGGTGCATCTCGACGGGGCCCGGATAGCCAACGCCGCCGCCTCCCTGGACGTGCCGATGCGGACGTTCACCAACACGGTCGGCGTCGACGTGCTGTCCTTCGGCGGCACGAAGAACGGCGCGCTGTTCGGCGAGGCCGTCGTCGTGCTGAACCCGGACGCGGTCCGGGCGATGAAGCACCTGCGCAAGCTCTCCATGCAGCTCGCCTCCAAGATGCGTTTCGTCTCCGTCCAGCTGGAGGCGCTGCTCGCCAAGGACCTGTGGCTGCGCAACGCCCGGCACGCCAACGCCATGGCCCAGCGGCTCGCCGAGGGCGTCCGGGCGATCGACGGGGTGGAGATCCTCTACCCCGTCCAGGCCAACGCCGTGTTCGCCCGGCTGCCGCACGCGGTCAGCGAGCGGCTGCAGAAGCGCTTCCGCTTCTACTTCTGGGACGAGGCGGCCGGAGACGTCCGCTGGATGTGCGCGTTCGACACCGGCGAGGACGACGTCGACGCGTTTCTCCAGGCGCTCAAGGAAGAGATGACGCGCTAGCGCGAACCGTGCATAACTATGCGGCCGACCGGAAAGAGATGGACTTCCGGTCGGCCGCTTCGTACGCTCTCCGGCCATGGAGCTGACGCAGCGGACCCCGGACATCGGCGCGTACCTGGCCGCCGACGAGGCCATCGATCACGAGCATCCCCGGGTCGTGGAGGCGGCGACCCGCCTCGCGCTCGACGCCGACGCCGCATACGCATACGCGCGAGCCGCCTTCGAGTTCGTCCGCGACACCATTCCGCACTCCGCCGACTCGGGTGACCCGCGCGTCACCTGGCGCGCCTCCGAGGTGCTGGCCACCCGCAACGGCATCTGCCACGCGAAATCGATCGCCCTCGTGGCCCTGCTGCGGGCCCGCAGCATCCCGGCCGGCCTCTGCTACCAGCGGCTGGCCGACGACGACGGGGCGAACCCGATGGTCCACGGCCTGGTCGCGCTGCGGCTTCCCGGGACCGGGCGCTGGGCGCGGGTGGATCCACGGGGCAACAAGCCGGGCATCGACGCACAGTTCTCGCCGGAGGCGGAGCGGCTGGCGTGGGTGGTGCGCCCGGAGTTCAATGAAATCGACTATCCGGTAGTCTATGCTGCACCACCCGAGGTGATCCTCCATGCGCTGAGGGGCGCCCGGGACCGCTCGGAGCTGTGGCGGAACCTCCCCGCGGAACTCTGAACCCGCCCGGCGCCCCCCGTACCGCCGCACCGAGCCCACCGCACCCGGCCAGGCAGCAAGGCAGACGATGAACCCCACACTCACCGTGTCCGACGAAGTACGCGCGATCGCACCGGGCTTCACCCACCTCGCCGTCGAGGCGCACGGTCTGGTCAACGGCCCCAGCGACGCCCGCAGCGCCGCCCTGCTGGACGACGCCGCCCGCAGGCTCGCCGAGCGCCTGGAGGGCCGCGCCCCGCACGAGGATCCGCACATCGTGGCCTGGCGCGAGGTCTACACGGCGTTCGGAGCCAAGCCCTCCCGCACCCGCAACTCCGCCGAGGCCCTGGCCCGGCGTGCCCTCGCCGACGGCGGACTGCCCCGGATCAACCTGCTGGTCGACGCCTACAACGCGATCAGCGTCGCCCACCTCGTCCCGGTCGGCGGCGAGGACACCGACCACATCAAGGGCGGGATGCGGCTGATCCGCGCGAGCGGCGACGAGCCGTTCCCCACCGTCGCCGGGGGCGAGGAGAGCGTGGAGCACCCCGAGCCCGGCGAGGTCGTCTGGTGCGACGACGAGGGCGTCACCTGCCGCCGCTGGAACTGGCGCCAGGGCGTGCGCACCCGGCTCACCGAGGAGTCGGTCAACGCCGTCTTCCTGCTGGAGGGCCTCGCGCCCATGACGAACGGCGAGTTCGACGCCGCGGGCGCCGAACTCGCCGCGGCCCTGGAGCAGCTGAGTCCCGGGGCGCGGATTACCGTCCACGCCGCGCGGTGAGGTGACGCCGCCCCGGGGCGGGGCGGACGTCAGCCGAGCTCGCGCACCTCGGCGGGGGTCGGGGCCGTACCGCCGAGATGGGCCGGCACCCACCAGGTGTCGCTCGCGTCCTTGGGGCGCACCGGGTAGGCGCGCTGCGCCGCCTCCAGCAGTTCCTGGACCCGCTCCCGCAGTCGCCGGGTGATGGCACCGGCGTACTGGTCGGCGGGCGCCTCCACGGGCTCGCCGACGCGGATGGTGATCGGGATGTGGCTGCGCTGGAAATTGCGCGGCCGCCCCTTCGTCCAGATCCGCTGCGTGCCCCAGAGCGCCATCGGGATCAGCGGGACCCCGGCCTCCTGGGCGAGCCGCGCGGCACCCGACTTGAAGCTCTTCAGCGTGAAGGACTGCGAGATGGTGGCCTCGGGAAACACCCCGACGATCTCGCCGGAACGCAGCGATCGCAGCGCGTGGGCGTACGCGTCCTCGCCCTGGTTCCGGTCGACCGGGATGTGCTTCATTCCCCGCATCAGCGGACCGGAGATCTTGTGCCGGAAGACCGATTCCTTGGCCATGAACCGGACGAGCCGCTTCTGCGGCAGGGCGCCCAGCCCGGTGAAGATGAAGTCGAGATAGCTGATGTGATTGCTGACCAGCACCGCACCACCGGTCTTCGGGATGTGCTCCGAACCCTGAGTGTCGATCTTCAGGTCGAGCGCCTTGAACAGGGTGCGAGCGGCGCCGATGACCGGTCGATAGACGAGTTCTGCCATCTGGAGAAGACCCTTCTTCAGTGCCTGGGGAGGGTTCTCCCGGCGGAAGTTACGCAGCCGTAGGTTTTCGGCATTGTGGCGATGGTGCCCCATGCGCGAGCCGCTGGCCAGTCCCGGCGGACGCGGGGCGCGAGATTCTCGTCACGTGCATCTTCCCCGGGGAGCTGCGGGAATGTCCGGGCGGCGGCCGGTGCTGACTCCTTACGAAGAACTCTGATCAGGAGGCACCAGGTGGACCGCCGGACCCACGGACAGCGGCTCGACGCATCCCAACTCGGCGCGGAACTCGGGAAACGCGCGACGCTCGTCCAGTTCTCCAGCGCCTTCTGCCAGCCGTGCCGGGCCACACGCCGCACGCTCGTCGAGGTGGCCGGGATGGTCGAGGGAGTCGCCCATGTCGAGATCGACGCCGAGGCCCACCTCGCGCTGGTGCGGCAGCTGGACATCACGAAGACGCCGACCGTCCTGGTGCTCGACGCCGAGGGCGAAGTGGTCCGCCGGGCATCCGGCCAGCCCCGCACCGTCGACGTCGTCGCGGCGCTGGGGCACGCCATATGACGGACCGTGACGCATCTCCCACATTCCGGAACGCGCTTGACTGTGCCCACCACGCATCGTCAGTCTGACGTTATGCCGCCAGAAATCCTTCTTCACGGCCGGGTCCATGTGGACCTCGCACGCTACGCGAGTGCGCGCTGTCCGGGTGTCTGAGCACCCACGGACCGGTAGGCCACTCCCGCAGAAGGACACGTCCATGACGGCAACGCCCGATCTCGCCCCCGCCCCGGCGGTCGCCACGCCCGAACTCTTCCGCTCCGTCTTCCGCCGGCACGCCGCGGGCGTCGCCGTGATCACCGCGGCGGGAGAGCGCCCCGTCGGCTTCACCGCCACCTCGCTGACCTCCGTCGCCGCCGAACCCCCGCTGGTCTCCTTCGGCATCGGCACGTCGTCCTCCAGCTGGCCCGTGGTCTCCGAGGCCGAGTACGTCGGCGTCCACCTGCTCGGCGAGGACCAGCGGGAACTGGCCGCGACCTTCGCCCGCAGCGGAGCCGACCGCTTCGGTCCGTCGACCGACTGGCGCAGCGGCCCCGAAGGCGTTCCGCTGCTCGCCGGCGTGTCCGCCTGGCTGGTCTGCCGCGTCGTGACCCGCGTCCCGGCCGGGGACCATCGCATCGTCATCGCCGAGGCGGTCGCGGGCGAGCCCGCCGGAGCCGGTCGCCCGCTCGTCTATCACCAGGGCCGGTTCACGGCTCTGCGAGACTGAGGTCACGCACGCACAGGCCCGCCGCGTTGGCAAGGTCACAGTGCACAGCGCTTGCTCACGGGTACGGGAATGGGTGTACTGGCGAGTAATATCGGGCCCGGAGCCTCGGCCGTCCTGACCGGATCCGGCCCGACGAGGCGCCTATGCTGCGTGCGACAAGGCAGCCCGGAAATGACGATGCAGTAGGAGAGCCGGCGTGAGCTTGAGGATCGTTGTCTGTGTGAAGTACGTGCCCGACGCGACCGGTGACCGGCGTTTCGCCGATGACCTGACGCTGGA
>NZ_JBIRRY010000020.1:0-22410 GCF_044333935.1 Streptomyces sp. NPDC020884
CGGGCAGCCTGGCGGGACAGCGAGCACATTTATGCCGAGGTCGCGCTGCCGGACGAACACGCCGACACAGCCGACGCATTCGCCTTCCACCCCGCACTCTTGGACGCCTCACTCCACGGCGGCCTCGACCGGTTGAGCAGCGGCGACGGCGACGGCGACAGCGACGGAGACGGCGACGATGGGTCGGCCCGCCTCCCCTTCTCCTGGTCCGGCGTCCGCTTCGAGCGCACCGGCGCCTCGCGCGTACGGGTCCGGATCGGGTCCGCGGACGAGGACGGGCTGCGGATCGACATCGCCGACGAGTACGGCACACCGGTCGCCTGCATCGAGAAGCTGGCGTTCCGGCGGATCGACCAGGCGCAGCTCGAGGGGGTGCGGCAACCGGGCAGCAGCTCACTGTTCACCGTGAACTGGACCGCCCTCACCCCGTCCGCCGGTGGTCCGGCTGTCGGGCGTACAGCGGTGCTGGGCGCCGCCCCGGCGTGGTCCGACGAGCGGTATGCGGATCTGGACGCGCTCGTCCGGGCCCTGGCGGAGGGGGCTGCGGTGCCCGATCTGGTCCTGGCCGCCGTGGACGGCGAGGAAGACGGTTCCGGGGACCCCGGTCGGGCCGCGCTGACCGTCGCCACCCGCACCCTGGAACTCCTCCAGGGCTGGCTGGCCGAGGACCGGCTCGCCGATGCGCGGCTGGTGATCGTGACCCGGCGTGGTGTGACGGTCGGGGACGAGGTGCCGGACCTTGCGCAGGCACCGGTCTGGGGTCTGGTGCGCAGCGCCCAGTCCGAGCACCCGGGACGGTTCCTGCTGGTCGATCTGGACACGGACGGGAGCGAGAAGCTCGGCGGTGACACCCCCGAGTGGGGTGCGCTCACCGCCCTCGACGAACCGCAACTGGCCCTCCGTAACGGGCAGATACTTGCCCCGAGGCTGCAACGGGCCGCTGCCGCCACGGCTGCCGCCCCCGCGCTCGACCCGGACGGGACGGTGCTGATCACGGGCGGTACGGGTGGTCTGGGCGCGCTCTTCGCCCGGCATCTGGCCGAGCACCACGGTGCCCGGCACCTGGTGCTCCTCAGCCGTCGTGGCCCGGACACGCCCGGTGTGACCGAGCTCGTCGGGGAGTTGGCGGCTCTGGGCTGCGAGGCCCGCGCCGCAGCCTGCGACGCTTCCGACCGCGATCAACTCGCCTCGCTCATCGCCTCGTTGGAGCGACCGCTCACCGCCGTGATCCACGCGGCCGGTGTCCTGGACGACGGCGTCGTCGAGTCGATGACCGCGGAGCAGCTCGGCCGGGTGATGCGGCCGAAGGTGGATGCCGCGCTGCACCTGCACGAACTGACCGTGGGCATGGAGCTGTCGGCGTTCGTCCTCTTCTCCTCCGTCGCCGCCCTCGTGGGCAGCCCTGGTCAGGCCAACTACGCCGCCGCCAACGCGGTCCTCGACGCGCTCGCCGGACACCGGCGCGCCGCGGGGCTGCCCGCCGGTTCGCTGGCCTGGGGCCTGTGGGCCGAGGCGGGCGGTATGGCCGGTGGTCTGGAGGCGGCGGAGCTGGCGCGCCTCGAACGGATGGGCGTCGGCGCCCTGCCGACCGCCCTGGGTCTGGACCTCTTCGACCAGGCCCGACGGCTCGACCAGGCGCTGCTGGCCCCCGTCCGGCTGGACCTCGCCGCCCTCCGCGCGCAGGCCAGGGCCGGATCGCTGCCGCCGCTCTTCCGCGGCCTGGTGCGGATGCCCGCCCAGCCCGTGCAGAGCATGGACGTGCCTCTCGCACAGCAGCTCGCGGGCCTTCAGGAAACCGAGCGGCAGCAGGTCGTGCTCCAGCTCGTCCAGGGGCAGGTCGCGGCCATCCTCGGCCATGCCTCCCCCGGAGCGATCGACCCGGACCGTGCGTTCAAGGAGCTGGGCTTCGACTCCCTCGGCGCGGTCGAGCTGCGCAACCGGCTCACCCGGGCCAGCGGCGTACGGCTGCCCGCGACCCTCGTCTTCGACCACCCGACCTCCGGGGCGGTGGCCCAGCTGATCCTCACCGAGATCGGCGGCGATGTGGAGCCGCCCTTCGAGCAGGAGCTGCGGCGGCTGGAGGACACCTTCGAGGCCATGATCGCCTCGGTCGCGGCCGGTGAGAAGCAACGCGTGGCCGGACGGCTGCGCACGCTGCTGGACCGGCTCGGCGAGGGAGACCGGCGTGCCGATGAACGAATCGATGTGAACGAGCGCTTCGAGGCGGCCTCGACGGCGGATGAGGTACTCCGCCTGATCGACGCCGAGTTCGGCGAGGCGTGAACCGTGCAATCGCAGAATCAGACCACCCAGGGGGACACCACCATGAGCGTTGAAGCCAACGACCCGCAGCAGGAGAAGCTGGTCCGGTACCTGAAGCGGGTAGCCGTTGACCTCAACGAGACCCGGGCCCGGCTCCAGGAGTACGAGGACCGGGCCGGCGAGCCTCTCGCCATCGTCGGGATGAGCTGCCGCTACCCCGGTGGCGTGACCTCCCCCGACGACCTGTGGAAGCTGGTGGCCGACGGGCGCTCCGGCACCGGGGAGTTCCCCGACGACCGTGGCTGGGACATCGAGAACCTCTACGACGCCGACCCCGACCACCCCGGCACCTCCTACACGCGCGGCGGCGGATTCGTCGACCGGGTCGCCGAGTTCGACGCGGACTTCTTCGGCATCAGCCCGCGCGAGGCCCTCGCGATGGACCCGCAGCAGCGGCTGCTGCTGGAGACGGCGTGGGAGTCCCTCGAGGACGCGGGCATCGACCCGGCCACGCTGCGCGGCTCCGACACCGGTGTCTTCACCGGCGTGATGTACCAGGACTACGGGTTCGTCGCCGGGGAGAGCGACCGGCGCTCCGACATCGAGGGCTATCTGACGATCGCGTCCGCGGGCAGCGTCGCCTCCGGGCGTGTCAGTTACACCTTCGGCTTCGTCGGACCCGCGGTGTCGGTGGACACCGCCTGCTCGTCGTCGCTGGTCGCCCTGGACCTGGCCGCCAAGTCCCTCCGTGCACAGGAGTGTTCACTCGCGCTGGTGGGCGGGGTGACCGTCCTCTCCCGGCCGAACGTCTTCGTGGAGTTCAGCCGCCAGCGCGGCGTCTCCCCGGACGGCCGCTGCAAGGCGTACGCGGCGGCAGCCGACGGTGTCGGCTGGGCCGAAGGTGCGGGCCTGCTCGTGCTGGAGCGGTTGTCCGACGCCCGGCGCAACGGTCACCGGATCCTCGGCGTCGTACGCGGCACCGCCGTCAACCAGGACGGCGCCAGCAACGGCCTCACCGCCCCGAACGGCCCCTCCCAGGAGCGGGTGATCCGCCAGGCCCTCGCCAACGCCGGGCTGACCGCCGCCGACGTCGACGCGGTGGAGGGCCACGGGACCGGAACCCCGCTCGGCGACCCGATCGAGGCCCAGGCCCTGCTGGCCACCTACGGGCGGGAGCGCGGCGAAGGACCGCTGCGGCTCGGCTCCGTCAAGTCGAACATCGGGCACACCCAGGCCGCCGCCGGGGTGGCGGGCGTCATCAAGATGGTGATGGCGATGCGGCACGACACGCTGCCCGCGACCCTCCACGTCGACGCCCCGTCCCCGCACGTGGACTGGAACGCCGGAGAGGTGCGGCTGCTCACCGCCGCCGAGCCCTGGCCGGCCACCTCCGACCGTCCGCGCCGGGCCGGTGTCTCCTCCTTCGGGGTCGGCGGGACGAACGCGCACGTCATCATCGAGGAGCCGCCCGCGCCCGCCCAGGCGGACGCCGCCGACGCCGACGGGAACCCCGCCGGAACAGCCGCCGACCCGCAGCCCGCCGGATCCGCTGCCGACGTGCCGCCCTCCGGCACCGGCGACAGCATCGGCAGCGCGGGGCAGACGGCCCTCCAGCACGTCGACGGAGTCCCGGCCGCCGTGCCGGTACTCCTCTCCGCCCGCAGCGAGGCGGCCCTGCGCGCCCAGGCCGACCGGCTGCGCGGCCACCTGATCGCCCAGCCCGATCTCGGCCTGCTCGACGTCGGCTTCTCCCAGGCCACCACCCGGGCCCACCTGGACCACCGTGCGGCCGTCGTCGCCACCGACCGGGGCGCGCTGCTCACCGGGCTCGCCGCCCTGTCGGCCGCCGAGCCCGCCGCCCACGTCCTCGAAGCCCTCGCGACCGGCGGCAAGACCGTCTTCGTCTTCCCGGGCCAGGGCTCCCAGTGGGAACGCATGGCGATGGAGCTGCTCGATTCCTCGCCCGTCTTCGCCGACGAGATCGCCGCCTGCTCCAAGGCGCTGTCCCCGTACGTCGACTGGCGGCTGGAGGACGTCCTGCGCGGCGACCCCGGAGCCCCCTCCCTGGAGCGCGTCGACGTCGTCCAGCCCGCCCTGTTCTCGGTGATGGTGTCCCTGGCCCGCCTGTGGCGTTCCAACGGCATCGAGCCCGCCGCCGTCCTCGGCCACTCACAGGGCGAGATCGCCGCCGCGTACGTCGCGGGCGGACTCTCCCTGGACGACGCCGCCCGCATCGTCGCCCTGCGCAGCCGCGCCGTCGGCGAGCGCCTCGCCGGAGGCGGCGGCATGGTCTCCGTCTCCCTTCCGGTGGACCGGGTCGAAGAACAACTGCTCCCCTACGAGGGCCGCGTGTCGGTCGCCGCCGTCAACAGCGCCGCGAGCGTCGTCGTCGCCGGTGAGCCCGAGGCCCTGGATGAGCTGCTGGCCATATGGGAGCGTGACGGCGTGCGGGCCCGGCGGGTCCCCGTGGACTACGCCTCCCACTCCGCGCAGGTCGAGATCATCCATGACGAACTCCTCGAACTGCTCGCGCCCATCACCCCGCGCAGCGGCGACATCCCCTTCTACTCCACCGTAGAGGGCGAGTTCATCGACACCGCCCGGCTCGACGCCGGCTACTGGTACGCCAACCTGCGCGGCCGGGTCGGTTTCGAACCGGCCGTCCGTGCTCTCGTGGACAACGGCGTCAACTGCTTCATCGAGACCTCCCCGCACCCCGTCCTCACGATGGCGGTCGCCGAGACCTCCCAGGGACTCGAGGCCGCCGAAGAGGTCAGGGTCATCGGCTCACTGCGCCGTGGCGAAGGCGGCCCCGAGCGGTTCGCGACCTCGCTCGCCGAGGCGCACGTCGCCGGAGCACACCTCCACTGGCACTCCTTCTACGCCGGCACCGGCGCCCAGCGCGTCCAGCTGCCGACGTACGCGTTCCAGCGCGAGCGCTTCTGGCCCACACGCGGCACCGGCACCGGCGACCTGACCGCCGCCGGACTCGGACGGCTGACGCACCCGCTGCTCGCGGCCTCCGTGCGCATCGGCGACCGCGACGAGTGGGTACTCACCGGGCGGATCGCTCAGAACACCCATCCGTGGACCCAGGACCACGCCGTCCTCGGCACGGTCATCGTCCCCGGCGCCGCCCTCGTCGAACTCGCCCTCACGGCCGGCCGCACCGCCGGCGCCCCCGTCGTGGACGAGATCATCCTCGAAGCCCCGCTGATCCTCGCGGACGACACGGCCCGGCAGCTCCAGGTCACCGTCAGCCCGGCCGGTGAGGACGGCCGCCGGGAAGTGGCCGTCTACTCCCGCCCCGAGACCACGGGCGAGATCACGGGCGACGCCCCGGACGAGGCGGACGACCAGACCCGGATCGTCCGCCATGCCCACGGATGGCTGACCGCCGAGGCCGAACCCGTACCGCCGTTCCCCGCGACCTGGCCGCCCACCGGCGCGCAGCAGATCGCGACCGACACCCTCTACGACCGACTGGCCGAGGTGGGCTACGAGTACGGCCCCCTCTTCCAGGGGCTGCGCGCCGCCTGGCGCGACGGTGACGACGTCTACGCCGAGGTGGCCCTCCCCGAGGACGCCGGCGACGAAGGCTTCGGCATCCACCCCGCGCTGTTCGACGCCGCGCTCCACGGCGGTCTCCTGGAGAAGGAAGCGGGCTCCTCCGCGGACCTGCCGTTCTCCTGGTCCGGCGTCCGCCTCGGGCACGGCAGCGGCACGACCCGGGCCCGGGTCCGGCTCCGGCCGGCCGGAGCCGGCGGTGACTCCGGGATCCGCATCGACGTGGCCGACGAGACCGGCGCCCCCGTGGTGACCGTCGACGCCCTGGCCGTACGCCCGGTGGATCAGGCGCAGTTGGAGAAGGCACAGGGCAACAGCGGCGATCGGTCGCTGTTCCAGGTGGAGTGGGTCGTGCTGCCCGAGGCCGACGGCTCGCGGAGTGGTTCGGCGGACCGGGTCGTGGTGCTGGGTGAACTGGCGGCTCCGGGCGATCGGTTCGCGGACGTGGCGGAGCTGGAGGCGGCCGTCGCCGCGGGTGCGGCGGTGCCCGAGGTGGTGCTGGTCGAGGCCGAGGTCGACGCGGCGGACAGGGAAAGCGCCGCGGCGGCCCGCGAGATCACGGCGAAGACGCTGGAACTGGTGCAGCGCTGGGTCCGCAGCGAGCCCCTTGCCGACGCGCGGCTCGTCATCGTGACGCGCCGGGGCGTGGCCGTGGGCGAGGAGACGACGGACCTGGCGGTCACCCCCGTGTGGGGTTTGGTTCGGAGTGCTCAGTCGGAGCATCCGGGTCGGTTTGGTTTGGTTGATGTGGTGGGTGAGGTTCCGGATTGGGGTGCGTTGCTTGCGGTGGGGGAGCCGCAGGTGGCGGTGCGTGATGGTGTCTGTGTCGTGCCTCGGTTGGGGCGTGTGGGTGCGGGTGTCGGGCCTGGTGGGTCGTGGCGTCTGGGCGTGGAGCGGAAGGGGTCGTTGGAGGGGTTGGGGGTGGTTGCCTCGGGTGGGGGGCGGCCGCTTGGTGTGGGGGAGGTGCGTTTGGGGGTTCGGGCTGCGGGTCTGAATTTCCGGGATGTGCTGATTGCGTTGGGGCTGTATCCGGGGGACGCGCCGTTGGGCAGTGAGGCGGCGGGTGTGGTGCTGGAGGTTGGTTCGGGGGTGGTGGATCTGGTTCCGGGTGATTGTGTGATGGGCCTGGTGCTGGATTCGTTCGGGCCGGTTGCGGTGGCGGATCGGCGGATGGTGGTGCGGATGCCGGAGGGGTTCTCGTTCGTTGAGGCTGCTTCGGTTCCGGTGGTGTATTTGACGGCGTTCTATGGGTTGGTGGATCTGGCGGGTCTGCGGTCGGGTGAGCGTTTGTTGGTTCATGCGGCTGCTGGTGGTGTGGGTATGGCTGCGGTGCAGTTGGGCCGGCATTTCGGGGCTGAGGTTTTTGCTACGGCGAGTGCGCCGAAGTGGGATGCGGTGCGTGGGCTGGGGGTGGATGGGGAGCGTATTGCGTCTTCGCGTGATCTGTCGTTCCGGGACCGGTTCCTGGGGGTGACGGGTGGTGAGGGTGTTGATGTGGTTCTCGATGCTCTCGCGGGTGAGTTCGTGGATGCGTCGTTGGATCTGTTGCCGCGGGGTGGCCGGTTCATCGAGATGGGCAAGGCCGATATCCGCGACCCGGAGGTTGTGGCGTCGAGCCATCCAGGGGTGCGGTATTCCTCGTATGACTTGTTCGAGGCAGGTCCTGACCGGGTTCAGGAAATGCTGCTGGAGATTGTGAGCCTGTTCGAGCAGGGCGTGCTGCGCCATGCGCCGATTCGGGCGTGGGATGTGCGGCGTGGTGCGGAGGCTTTCCGGTTCCTGCGGGAGGGCCGGAACACGGGCAAGGTCGTCCTGACGGTTCCGCGTCCCCTGGATGTGGACGGGACGGTGCTGATCACGGGTGGCACGGGTGGTCTGGGCGCGCTGTTCGCCCGGCACCTGGCCGAGCAGCACGGTGTGCGGAACTTGCTCCTGGTCAGTCGGCGTGGTCCTGCGGCGGACGGCGTCGCCGACCTCGTAGAGGAGTTGGCAGCGACGGGTTGCACGGCACGCGCAGTGGCCTGCGACGTGTCCGACAAGGATCAACTCGCTTCCCTCATAGCCTCGTTGGAACACCCGCTGACAGCGGTGGTGCACTCCGCCGGCGTCCTGGACGACGGTGTCGTCGAGTCGCTGACCGCTGAGCAGGTGGAGCGGGTGATGCGTCCGAAGGTGGATGCGGCGCTGCACCTGCACGAGCTGACAGCGGAGATGGACCTCTCGGCGTTCGTGCTCTTCTCGTCGGTGGCGGCGCTGATCGGCAGCCCCGGTCAGGGCAACTACGCCGCCGCCAACGCGGTCCTCGACGCCCTGGCGGCCCACCGCAGGGCGCAGGGTCTGCCGGCCACCTCCCTCGCCTGGGGCCTGTGGGCCAACGCGACCGGCATGACCGGAGAGCTGGACGAAGCCGAGCTGGCACGCCTCGAACGGCAGGGCATCGGTGCTCTCTCCACCGAACTCGGCCTGGAACTGTTCGACCAGGCCCAGGGACAGGACGCGTCGCTCGTGGTCCCCGTACGGCTGGACCAGGGAGCCCTGCGCGCACAGGCGCGTTCGGGGATGCTCCCGGCGCTGCTGAGCGGGCTCGTGCGGATGCCGACCCGCCGCGCTGACAACACCGGCGGCTCGCTCGCCGCGCGCCTGGCCGCCGTACCGCGGACCGACTGGGAGCGGGTCACCCTCGAACTGGTCCGCGGCCAGGTCTCGGCCATCCTCGGCCACGCCTCCGCGGACGCGATCGACCCGGACCGCGCCTTCAAGACGCTCGGGTTCGACTCCCTCGCCGCAGTCGAACTGCGCAACCGGCTCACCCAGGCGACCGGACTGCGGCTGCCCACCACCCTCGTCTTCGACCACCCCACCCCCGAGGCCGTGGCGCAGTACCTGATTCCGATCGCCATGCCGGGCGACACGGTGCCCGCCCAGCGGTCCTCGGAGGAGAACGACATCCGAGAGCTGCTGGCCTCCATCCCGATCCCCCGGCTCCGCCAGGCGGGACTGCTCGAATCGTTGATGGAACTGGCCAACAGCGACGCCGAAGACGCCGCGCCGGAGGCCGAGGACAGCGAGTCGATCGACGAGATGGACGTCGATGCCCTGATCCGGATGACCCAAGAGGACCAGGCATGACCGCCACAGCACCCCGGAACGTGATCGAAGACGCGGCTGCCTCTGTGCGCCCGGAAGTGGAGGCGTAACCATGGCTGCCAACCAGAACGATCTCGTTGCGGCGCTCCGCAAGTCCCTGAAGGAGACCGAGCGCCTGCGCCAGCAGAACCGCCGGCTCATCAACCAGTCCACCGAACCCCTGGCGATCGTGGGCATGAGCTGCCGCTACGCCGGCGCCACCTCGCCGGCCGAGCTGTGGGAGCTGGTGGAACAGGGGCGGGACGCGGTGTCGCCGCTTCCGGACGACCGTGGCTGGGACGTGGAGCGTCTCTACAACCCCGACCCGGAGCAGGTCGGGAAGGTCTACGCCACGGGCGGCGGCTTCGTCGACGGCGTGGCCGACTTCGACGCCGGCTTCTTCGAGATCAGCCCGCGCGAGGCACTCGCCAGCGACCCGGCCCAGCGGCTGGTGCTGGAGGCGTCGTGGGAGGCGTTCGAGGACGCGGGCATCGACCCGACGTCGCTGCGTGGCTCCGACACGGGCGTGTTCTGCGGCGCGGTGCCCTCCAACTACGGCGGGCAGATGCTCCCCGAGCTGGAAGGCTTCCGCCTCACGGGCACGACGACCAGCGTCGTCTCCGGCCGGGTCGCCTACAGTCTGGGGCTCGAGGGACCCGCCGTCACGGTGGACACCGCCTGCTCCTCCTCCCTCGTCGCCATGCACATGGCCGCGCAGGCCCTGCGATCGGGCGAGTGCTCGCTCGCCCTGGTGGGCGGCGTGACGGTACTCGCCGGGCCGTTCCTCATGGTGGAGTTCAGCCGTCAGCGCGGCCTCGCCCCCGACGGGCGCTGCAAGCCGTACGCGGCGGCCGCCGATGGCACCGGCTTCTCGGACGGCGTCGGGCTGTTGGTGCTGGAGCGGTTGTCGGACGCACGGCGGCTTGGTCATGAAGTGTTGGCCGTGGTCCGTGGGAGTGCGATCAATCAGGATGGTGCGAGTAATGGTCTGACGGCTCCGAACGGTCCGTCGCAGGAGCGGGTGATCCGTCAGGCTCTGGCGAACGCGGGTGTCTCTGCGGCTGAGGTGGATGCGGTCGAGGGGCACGGGACCGGGACCCGGTTGGGTGACCCGATCGAGGCTCAGGCGTTGCTTGCGACGTACGGTCAGGAGCGCGTGGACGGTCCGTTGCGGCTGGGTTCGATCAAGTCGAACATCGGTCATACGTCGGCGGCTGCGGGTGTCGCGGGTGTGATCAAGATGGTCATGGCGATGCGCAACGACAAGCTCCCGGCCACCTTGAACGTGGACGAGCCCTCGCCGCACATCGACTGGGAGTCCGGTCAGGTCCGCCTCCTCAAGGAGGCCGAGGACTGGCCCGCCGGGGAGCGCCCGAGGCGTGCGGGTGTGTCGTCGTTCGGGATCAGCGGTACGAACGCGCACATCATTTTGGAGGAGGCGCCGGAGGTTTCGGCGGAGCCGGACGCTGAGGTGTCGGTTCCGGAGCGGCCCTCTGCGGTGCTGCTGTCGGGCAAGAGTGAGGTGGCGCTGCGGGCGCAGGCGGGTCGTCTGCGGGATCACCTGCTGGCGTCCCCGGGGCTGGGTCTGGTCGATGTGGGTCTGTCGTCGGTGCTGACGCGGGCGCAGCTGGGTGAACGAGCGGCGATCGTGGCCCCGGACCGCGAGCGGCTGCTGGCGGGGTTGGCGGCTCTGGCTGATGGTGTGCCGGCTGCTGGTGTGATGGAGGGGCGGGCTGGTTCTGGTCGTACGGCGTTCCTGTTTACGGGGCAGGGTGCGCAGCGTGCCGGGATGGGTGTGGAACTCGCGGTTTCCTATCCGGTGTTCGCGGAGGCGTTGGAGGCTGTCTGCGCGGAGCTGGATCCGCTGCTGGGCCGTTCGCTGCATGGGCTGTTGGTGGCGGAGGAGGGTTCGGCCGATGCCGACCTTTTGAACGCTACGGAGTTCACTCAGGCCGCGCTGTTCGCGGTCGAGGTGGCGCTGTTCCGCCTGGTCGAATCCCTGGGCATGCGCCCGGACTATCTGATCGGGCATTCGGTCGGCGAGCTGGTCGCCGCGCACGTGGCTGGGGTGTTGTCCCTGGCGGATGCGTGTGCGCTGGTGGTAGCGCGTGGCCGGTTGATGGGTGCGCTGCCGACGGGTGGCGGAATGGCCGCTGTCCAGGCCACTGAAGAAGAGGTTGCGGGGTCTCTGGCCGGGTTCGAGGGCCGTCTGGAGATTGCCGCCCTCAATGGTCCGCGGTCCGTTGTGGTGTCGGGTGATCTGGACGCACTGGACGAGTGGCTCCCGCAGTGGCAGGATCGTAAGACGACTCGCCTCCGGGTGAGCCATGCGTTCCACTCGCCGCGTATGGAGCCGATGCTCGCTGAATTCCGTTCTGTGGCTGAGGGGTTGTCGTTCAGCGAGCCGCGGATTCCGGTGGTCTCGAATGTGACGGGCGCGGTGGTCTCTTCGGAGCTGGCCGATCCGTCCTACTGGGTGGGCCATGTCCGCAGTGCGGTGCGCTTCACCGATGGTGTGCGGGCGCTCCGTGCGGAGGGTGTGACCCGGTTCCTGGAGCTCGGCCCGGATGCGGTGCTCACCGCGTTGGCCCGGCAGAGCGTGGAGGAGTCGGCGGGGGAGTCGGCGGAGGTCGTCTTCGCGTCGGTGTTGCGGGCGCGGAGGCCCGAGGCGGAGACGTTCACGGAGTTCCTCGCGCAGGCGCATGTCGCGGGTGTGGGGATCGACTGGAAGGCGTTCTACGCCGGAACCGGCGCGCGACGCGTGCCCCTGCCCACGTACGCCTTCCAGCGCGAACGGTTCTGGCTCGCTCCCAGTACGGGCAGTGGCGACGCGGTCGCCGCAGGCCTCGGGCGGCTGGACCATCCGATGCTCGCCGCAGCGGTCGCCCTCGGGGACCGCGACGAGTGGCTGCTCACCGGGCGCGTGTCGACCGACACGCAGCCCTGGACGGCGGAGCACGTACTGCTCGGCAACATCGTCGTCCCCGGCACCGCACTGGTCGAACTGGTGCTGGCCGCCGGCCGCCACACCGCCACGCCGGTGATCGAGGAACTGGTCCTGGAGTCCCCCTTCCTCCTTGAGGAAGGCAACGCCGTCCAGGTGCAGGTCACGGTCGGCGAACCCGACGAGGACGGCCGCCGTGCCGTCGCCGTCTACACCCGTCCTGAGGTTGCGTTCGAAGCCGACGCGGAGAGCGGCGGAGGCGCGGCCGAGGCGACGTGCCACGCGCGAGGTGTCCTCGCGCTTGAGGCCGAGCCCGCCGAGGCGTGGCCCGTCGAGTGGCCGCCGGAGGGCGCGGAGCTCCTGGCGGTCGAGGACTTCTACTCCCGGCTGAGCGACATCGGCTACGACTACGGCCCGGTGTTCCAGGGCCTGCGGGCGGCGTGGCGGGCCGGAGACGAGGTGTACGCGGAGGTCTCCCTCACGGACGAACACCTCGACACGGCACGGGCGTTCGGCATCCACCCGGCGCTGTTCGACGCCGCGCTGCAGAGCGGTGCGGTCCTGCTGATCGATGGTGACGGCGGCGAGCGCCGGATGCCGTTCAGCTGGTCCGGCGTACGGCTCTCCGGCCGAGGCGCCTCTCGCCTGCGGGTACGGGTGGCCTCGGCCGGTGACTCAGCGCTCAGGCTCGATGCGGTGGACGACGCAGGGGCCGAGATCGTGTCGGTCCGTTCCATCGTCGCCCGCCCCGTCGCCCTGGAGCAGCTCGAAGGGGCGCAAAGGGCGGGAAACAGCTCCCTGTACAGGGTCGATTGGACCCCCGTCACGGAAGCCGCATCGACCGACGCGCGGATCGCGGTGCTCGGCGGCTCGGGGCACGCGGACCTCGACGCCCTGGTTGCGGGCCTGGCCGACGGCGCGGAAGCGCCCGATCTCGTCATCGCCGAGGTCGAGGGGCAGGGCGAGCAAGGGGACAGCCCGTCTTCGGTCTCGGTGCGGACGCTGGGCCTGCTGCAGGACTGGCTGGCGCGTGAGCAGCTCGCTGATGCGCGGCTGGTCGTGGTGACGCGTCGGGCGGTCGCGGTGGGGGAGGAGTCTCCGGATCTGGTGTCGGCTCCGGTGTGGGGTCTGGTGCGCAGTGCGCAGTCCGAGAACCCGGGCCGGATCCTGCTGATCGACGTCGACGAGCAAGCCCCGGATTGGGGTGCGCTGGCTGCTCTGGAGGAGCCGCAGCTCGCGGTGCGGGGTGGTGTGTGCCTGGCGCCGAGGTTGGTCCGTGCGTCTGAGGGTGCTGGGGCGGAGGCTTCGGCGCTCGACCCGGACGGGACGGTTCTGATCACGGGCGGTACGGGTGGTCTGGGTGCGCTGTTCGCCCGGCATCTGGCCGAGCGGCACGGTGCCCGGCACCTGGTGCTTCTCAGTCGTCGTGGTCCGGACGCACCCGGTGTGGCTGATCTGGTGGGGGAGTTGGCGGTTCTGGGCTGTGAGGCCCGTGCCGTGGCGTGCGATGTGTCCGATCGCGAGGAACTCGCCTCGCTCATCGCCTCGTTGGAGCGGCCGCTGACTGCCGTGATTCATGCGGCGGGTGTGCTGGACGACGGTGTGGTCACGTCCCTGACTCCGGAGCAGCTTGCTCGTGTGATGGGTCCGAAGGCTGACGCGGCCTTGCACTTGCATGAGCTGACGGCGGGGATGGATCTGTCGGCGTTCGTGCTGTTCTCGTCGGTGGCGGCGCTGATCGGGAGCCCCGGTCAGGGCAATTACGCGGCGGCGAACGCTGCGCTCGACGCTCTGGCTGCGCATCGCAGGGCGCAGGGTCTGCCGGCCACATCGCTGGCGTGGGGTCTGTGGGCGGATGCCTCCGGCATGGCCGGTGGCCTGGACGAAACCGAGCTGGCACGCCTCGAACGCCACGGTGTTGGTGCTCTCTCCACCGAACTCGGCCTGGAACTGTTCGACCAGTCCCAGCGCGTGGGTTCGGCGGTGGTCGTGCCGGTACGGCTGGACCTCGCGGCGTTGCGGGTGCAGGCGCGGGCGGGGGCTCTGCCCGCCCTGCTGCGCGGGCTGGTGCGGATGCCCGCCCGCCGAGCGCAGAGCGCGGGCGGTTCGCTGGCTGAGCGCTTGGTGGGTGTGTCGGAGTCCGATCGTGAGCGGGTGGTTCTGGAGCTGGTCCAGGTCCAGGTGGCCGCGGTGCTCGGTCATGCCACGTCTGCTGCGGTCGTGCCGGACCGGGCGTTCAAGGAGCTGGGTTTCGACTCGCTGGGCGCGGTCGAGCTGCGTAACCGGCTGACGCAGGCGAGTGGGGTGCGGCTGCCGTCCACGTTGGTCTTCGACCACCCGTCGCCTGTGGCTGTGGCGCGTTTTCTGCTGGCTGAGGTCGGTGGGGATGTTGTTGCGGAGAAGAGGCCGGTGGTGCGGGCGAAGCGGGCGTCGTCCGGGGCCGATGAGCCGTTGGCGATTGTGGGGATGAGTTGCCGGTATCCGGGTGGGGTGTCCTCGCCTGCCGAGCTGTGGGAGCTGGTTTCCCAGGGCCGGGATGCGGTGTCGCCGCTGCCGGACGACCGTGGCTGGGATCTGGAGGGCCTGTACGACCCGGATCCGGACCAGCTCGGCAAGGTGTACACGAAGGGCGGCGGCTTCATCGGGGGTGCCGGTGACTTCGATGCGGGGTTCTTCGGGATCAGTCCGCGTGAGGCGTTGGCGATCGATCCGCAGCAGCGGTTGATGTTGGAGGCGGCCTGGGAGGCTGTCGAGGATGCGGGGATTGATCCGACGTCGTTGCGCGGCAGCGACACGGGTGTGTTCTGTGGTGTGGTGACGTCGGATTACGGCGGGGTGATGCCGCCGGAGCTGGAGGGTTTCCGGCTGACGGGTACGACGTCGAGTGTGGTGTCGGGCCGGGTGGCTTACAGCTTGGGTCTTGAGGGTCCGGCGGTGTCGGTGGACACGGCGTGTTCGTCGTCGTTGGTGGCGATGCATATGGCGTCGCAGGCGTTGCGGTCGGGTGAGTGCTCGATGGCGCTTGTCGGTGGTGTGACGGTGATGGCGGGTCCGTTCTTGTTGACGGAGTTCAGTCGTCAGCGTGGTCTTGCTCCGGATGGCCGGTGCAAGTCGTATGCGGCGGGTGCGGACGGTACCGGTTTCTCGGACGGGCTGGGTCTGCTGGTTGTGGAGCGGTTGTCGGACGCGCGGCGTCTTGGGCACCGTGTGCTGGGTGTCATTCGTGGCAGTGCGGTCAATCAGGATGGTGCGAGTAACGGTCTGACGGCTCCGAACGGTCCGTCGCAGGAGCGGGTGATTCGTCAGGCGCTGGCTAATGCGGGTCTGACGGCTGCTGAGGTGGATGCGGTCGAGGGGCATGGGACGGGCACGCGGTTGGGTGACCCGATCGAGGCTCAGGCGTTGCTGGCGACGTACGGTCAGGAGCGGGCGGACGGTCCGTTGCGGCTGGGTTCGATCAAGTCGAATATCGGTCACAGTTCTGCCGCTGCGGGTGTTGCGGGTGTGATCAAGATGGTCATGGCGATGCAGCACGGGAAGCTCCCGGCCACGCTGAATGTGGATGAGCCGTCGCCGCAGATCGACTGGGAGTCCGGAGAGGTCCGTCTCCTGACAGAGGCCGAGGACTGGCCCGCGTCCTCCCGTCCCCGACGTGCAGGTGTCTCCTCCTTCGGCGTCAGCGGAACGAACGCGCACATCATTCTCGAAGAGGCGCCGGAGGTTCCGGCGGAGTCGCCCGGACGTCGTGCTGGCGGAGAGCTGCCGGCGGTGCCCGTGCTGCTCTCGGGCAAGAGTGAGGCGGCGCTGCGGGCTCAGGCGGAGAGGCTCCACGCGCATCTGCTGACGTCCCCGGGTCTGGGTCTGGGTCTGGCTGATGTGGGTCTGTCCTCGGTACTGACGCGGGCGCAGCTGGAGGAGCGGGCCGCGATCGTGGCCTCGGACCGTGAGCAGTTGCTGGCGGGGCTGGCAGCCGTCATCGATGGTGTGCCGGCTGCTGGTGTGGTGGAGGGCCGTGCTGGTTCTGGTCGGACGGCGTTCCTGTTCACGGGGCAGGGTGCGCAGCGTGCCGGAATGGGCATCGAACTCGCTGCGTCCTACCCGGTGTTCGCACAGGCACTGAGTGAGGTGTGCGCGGAGCTGGATCCGCTGCTGGGCCGTTCGCTGCATGGGCTGCTCGCGGCGGAGGAGGGTTCGGCCGATGCCGATCTCTTGAACGCTACGGAGTTCACGCAGGCCGCGCTGTTCGCGGTCGAGGTGGCGCTGTTCCGCCTGGTCGAATCCCTCGGGATGCGCCCGGACTATCTGATCGGGCATTCGGTCGGCGAGCTGGTCGCCGCGCACGTGGCCGGGGTGCTGTCCCTGGCCGATGCCTGCGCGCTGGTGGTAGCGCGTGGCCGGCTGATGGGTGCGCTGCCCGACGGTGGCGGAATGGCTGCTGTCCAGGCGACCGAGGAAGAGGTTGCGGGGTCTCTGGCCGGGTTTGAGGGCCGTTTGGAGATCGCGGCGCTGAATGGTCCGCGGTCGGTGGTGGTGTCGGGTGATCTGGACGCGCTGGACGAGTGGCTCCCGCAGTGGAAGGACCGTAAGACGACTCGCCTCCGGGTGAGCCACGCGTTCCACTCACCGCGCATGGAGCCGATGCTCGCTGAATTCCGTTCTGTGGCTGAGGGGTTGTCGTTCAGCGAGCCGCGGATTCCGGTGGTTTCGAATGTGACGGGCACGGTGGTCTCTTCGGAGCTGACCGATCCGTCCTACTGGGTGGGCCATGTCCGCAGTGCGGTGCGCTTCACCGATGGCGTGCGGGCGCTCCGTGCGGAGGGCGTGACCCGGTTCCTGGAGCTCGGCCCCGACGCCGTGTTGACGGCGTTGGCCCGGCAGAGCGTGGAGGAATCGGCGGAGGAGTCGTCGGAGGTCGTCTTCGCGTCGGTGCTGCGGGCGCGGAGGTCTGAGGCGGAGACGTTCGCGGAGTTCCTTGCGCAGGCGCATGTTGCTGGTGTCGGGGTCGACTGGGAGGCGTTCTACGCCGGTACCGGTGCGCGGAAGGTCGAACTTCCCACGTACGCCTTCCAGCGTCAGCGGTTCTGGCTCGCTCCCGGTACGGGCGGTGGCGACGTGGCCGCTGCGGGTCTCGGGCGGCTGGACCATCCGATGCTCGCCGCGGCGGTGCATATGGGTGACCGGGACGAGTGGCTCTTCACCGGACGGGTCTCGCTGGACACCACGCCGTGGGCGCAGGACCACGGTGTCCTCGGCATGGTGATCGTGCCGGGGACGGCGCTGGTGGAGCTGGCCATTGCGGCCGGTCGCCACGCCGGTGCCCCGGTCCTCGAAGAGCTGGTCCTCGAAGCCCCGCTGATCCTGCACGAGAAGTCGGCGGCCCAGCTTCAGGTCACCCTCGGCGAGCCCGAGGACGACGGCCGCCGCTCGGTCGCGATCTTCTCGCGCCCGGATGCCGCGACCGGGGTGGAGGACGAGCCGGAGGCGATCTGCCACGGGCGCGGAACGCTCATCCGGGACGCAGCCCCCGACGCGGAGCCGATCGCTCCGTCCTGGCTGCCCGTCGAGTGGCCGCCGCCCGGCGGTGAGCCGGTGGACGTTGCGGCCCTGCACGCGCGGTTGGCCGAGGTCGGGTTCGACTACGGTCCGGCCTTCCAGGGCCTGCGGGCAGCCTGGCGGGAGGGCGACGACATGTTCGCCGAGGTGGCACTGCCGGACGAGCATGCCGATGCGGCACGTCGGTTCGGCTTCCACCCGGCGCTCTTCGACGCCTCGCTGCACGGGGGGCTCAGCTGGCTCGACGACGGCGAGGGCGCGTCGGCACGGCTTCCCTTCTCCTGGTCGGGTGTGCGTTTCGCCCAGGGCGGTGCTTCGCGGGTGCGGGTCCGGATCGGATCGGCGGGCGAGTCCGCGTTGCGTGTCGATGTGGTCGGCGAGCAGGGCGAGCCGGTTGCCAGTGTCGAGAAGCTGGCGTTCCGGCCGGTGGATCAGGCGCAGTTGGCGAGTGTGCAGCAGGCGAAGAACAACGCGTTGTTCACGGTTGATTGGGCGGCGCTGTCTGTTCCTGCTTCGTCTGGGGCGCAGGCGTCGGCGCAGGTGGCGGTGTTGGGTGCGTCGGGGTACGAGAGTCTGGATGCGCTGGTCGCTGCGCTCGCCGAGGGTGGTCGGGCGGTGCCGGATCTGGTGCTGGCTGAGCCGTCGGATGCGGCGGAGGCTTTGGGGTTGCTCCAGGGCTGGCTGGCTGCTGATCAACTGACCGCTGCTCGCCTGGTTGTTGTGACGCGTGGGGCTGTGGCGGTCGGTGAGGAGTCTCCGGATCTGGTGTCGGCTCCGGTGTGGGGTCTGGTGCGCAGTGCGCAGTCCGAGAACCCGGACCGGATCCTGCTGATCGACGTGGACGAGCAGGCTCCTGACTGGGGTGCCCTGGCCGCTCTGGAGGAGCCGCAGCTCGCGGTGCGGGGCGGTGTGTGCCTGGCGCCGAGGTTGGTTCGTGCGTCTGGGGGTGCTGGGGCGGAGGCTTCGGCGCTCGACCCGGATGGGACGGTGCTGATCACGGGCGGTACGGGTGGTCTGGGTGCGCTGTTCGCCCGGCATCTGGCCGAGCGGCACGGTGCCCGGCACCTGGTGCTCCTCAGCCGTCGTGGTCCGGACGCACCCGGTGCGGCTGAACTCGTCGGGGAGTTGGCGGCTCTGGGCTGTGAGGCCCGCGCCGCAGCCTGCGACGCTTCCGACCGCAACCAACTCGCCGCACTCATCGCCTCGTTGGAGCGACCGCTCACTGCCGTGATCCACGCGGCCGGTGTGCTGGACGACGGTGTGGTCACGTCGCTGACTCCGGAGCAGCTTGCTCGTGTGATGGGTCCGAAGGCTGACGCGGCCTTGCATCTGCATGAGTTGACGGCGGGGATGGATCTGTCGGCGTTCGTGCTGTTCTCGTCGGTGGCGGCGCTGATCGGGAGCCCCGGTCAGGGCAACTACGCGGCGGCGAACGCGGCGCTCGACGCTCTGGCTGCTCATCGCAGGGCGCAGGGTCTGCCGGCCACATCGTTGGCGTGGGGTCTGTGGGCGGATGCCTCCGGCATGGCCGGTGGCCTGGACGAAACCGAGCTGGCACGCCTGGAGCGGATGGGCGTCGGTGCCCTGTCCACCGAACTCGGGCTGAGACTGTTCGACCAGGCTCTGCGCGTTGGCGGGTCTCTGGTTGTGCCGGTGCGCCTGGATCTTGCGGCGTTGCGGGTGCAGGCGCGGTCGGGATTGCTCCCGGCTCTGCTGCGAGGTCTGGTGCGGGTGCCGAAGCAGTCCGCCGGGGCGGGAGGTTCGCTGGCCCGCCGATTGGCCGAGGTGGGAGAAGCTGATCGTGAGCGGGTGGTTCTGGAGCTGGTCCAGGCCCAGGTGGCCGCGGTGCTCGGGCATGCCACGCCTGCTGCGATCGCCCCCGACCGGGCGTTCAAGGAGCTGGGCTTCGACTCGCTGGGCGCGGTTGAGCTGCGTAACCGGCTGACGCAGGCCAGTGGCGTACGGCTGCCGTCCACGCTGGTCTTCGACCACCCGTCGCCTGCCGCCGTGGCGCGTCTGCTGCTCGCCGAGGCCGGGGGGCTTGTCGCGGGTGGTGGGCCGAAGCCGGTCGTGCGGGCGAAGCGTGCCGTGTCCCGACTGGATGAGCCCCTCGCGATCGTGGGGATGAGCTGCCGGTATCCGGGTGGGGTGTCCTCGCCTGCTGAGTTGTGGGACTTGGTGTCGCAGGGCCGGGATGCGGTGTCGCCGCTGCCGGACGACCGTGGCTGGGATCTGCAGGGCCTGTACGACCCGGATCCGGACCAGCTCGGCAAGGTGTACACGCGGGGCGGCGGCTTTGTTGAGGGCGTGGCCGACTTCGATGCGGGGTTCTTCGGGATCAGTCCGCGTGAGGCGTTGGCGATCGACCCGCAGCAGCGCCTGGTGCTGGAGGCGGCCTGGGAGGCGTTCGAGGATGCGGGCATCGACCCGACATCTCTGCGCGGCTCGGACACGGGCGTCTACTGCGGCGTCGGCGCATCGGACTACGGGGCGGTACCGGCCGGCAGCCTGCCCGAGATCGAGGGATTGCGGCTGACGGGAGCGACCTCGAGTGTGGTGTCGGGCCGGGTGGCCTACACCCTCGGCCTCGAGGGTCCGGCGGTGTCGGTGGACACGGCCTGCTCGTCCTCTCTCGTCGCGATGCATATGGCGTCGCAGGCGTTGCGGTCGGGTGAGTGCTCGATGGCGCTCGTCGGTGGTGTGACGGTGATGGCGGGTCCGTTCCTGCTCATGGAGTTCAGTCGTCAGCGTGGTCTCGCCCCGGATGGCCGGTGCAAGTCGTACGCAGCCGGCGCGGACGGTACCGGCTTCTCGGACGGACTCGGTCTCCTGGTGCTGGAGCGGTTGTCGGACGCCCGACGGCTCGGTCATGAAGTGTTGGCCGTGGTCCGTGGAAGTGCGATCAATCAGGACGGTGCGAGTAATGGTCTGACGGCTCCGAACGGTCCGTCGCAGGAGCGGGTGATTCGTCAGGCGTTGGCGAACGCGGGTGTCTCTGCGGCCGAGGTGGACGCCGTCGAGGGGCACGGGACCGGGACCCGGTTGGGTGACCCGATCGAGGCGCAGGCTTTGCTGGCGACGTACGGTCAGGAGCGGGCGGACGGTCCGTTGCGGCTGGGTTCGATCAAGTCGAACATCGGTCATACGTCGGCGGCTGCGGGTGTCGCGGGTGTGATCAAGATGGTCATGGCGATGCGCAATGACAAGCTCCCGGCCACGCTGAATGTGGATGAGCCGTCGCCGCAGATCGACTGGGAGTCTGGAGAGGTCCGCCTCCTGACAGAGGCCGAGGACTGGCCCGCGTCCTCCCGTCCCCGGCGCGCTGGTGTCTCCTCCTTCGGCGTCAGCGGAACGAACGCGCACGTCATCATCGAAGAGGCACCGGAGGCCCCGGCGCAGCCTGTTGTCGAGGTGTCGGTGCCGGAGCGGCCTTCTGCGGTGGTGCTGTCGGGCAAGAGTGAGGTGGCGCTGCGGGCGCAGGCGGGTCGTCTGCGGGATCACCTGCTGGCGTCCCCGGGTCTGGGTCTGGTCAATGTGGGTCTGTCGTCAGTGCTGACGCGAGCGCAGTTGGGTGAACGAGCGGCGATCGTGGCCCCGGACCGCGACCGGCTGCTGGCAGGGCTGGCAGCTCTGGCTGATGGTGTACCGGCTGCTGGGGTGGTGGAAGGCCGCGCCGGGACTGGTCGTACGGCGTTCCTGTTCACCGGACAGGGTGCGCAGCGCGCCGGAATGGGCATTGAACTCGCGTCCTCCTATCCGGTGTTCGCGGAGGCCCTGAGCGAGGTGTGCGCGGAGCTGGATCCGTTGCTGGGCCGTTCGCTGCATGGGCTGCTGGTGGCGGAGGAGGGTTCGGCCGAGGCTGACCTTCTGAATGCGACGGAGTTCACGCAGGCTGCGCTGTTCGCGGTCGAGGTGGCGTTGTTCCGCCTGGTGGAATCTCTCGGTATACGCCCGGATTATCTGATCGGGCATTCGGTCGGTGAGCTGGTAGCGGCCCATGTCGCCGGGGTGCTGTCCCTGGCCGATGCCTGCGCTCTGGTTGTAGCACGTGGCCGGCTGATGGGTGCGCTGCCTGCCGGTGGCGGAATGGCGGCCGTCCAGGCCACCGAGGAAGAAGTCATCGCGTCCCTGACCGGGTTCGAGGGCCGTCTGGAGATTGCCGCCCTCAATGGTCCGCGGTCGGTGGTGGTGTCGGGTGATCTGGATGCCCTGGACGAGTGGTTGCCGCAGTGGAAGGACCGTAAGACGACTCGCCTCCGGGTGAGCCACGCGTTCCACTCGCCGCGCATGGAGCCCATGCTCGCCGAGTTCAGGAAGGTCGCCGCGACTCTCACGTACAGCGAGCCGCGTATCCCTGTGGTCTCGAATGTGACGGGCACGGTGGTCTCTTCAGAGCTGACCGATCCCTCCTACTGGGTGGATCACGTCCGCAGCGCGGTGCGCTTCACCGACGGCGTGCGCCTGCTTGAGCGCGAGGGTGTGACCCGGTTCCTGGAGCTCGGCCCGGATGCGGTGCTTACCGCGTTGTCTCGGCAGAGCGTGGAGGAGTCGTCGGAGGTGGTCTTCGCGTCGGTGTTGCGGGCGCGGAGGTCTGAGGCGGAGACGTTCGCGGAGTTCCTTGCGCAGGCGCATGTTGCTGGTGTGGGGGTCGACTGGGAGGCGTTTTACGCCGGTACTGGTGCGCGGAAGGTCGATCTGCCGACGTATGCGTTCCAGCGTCAGCGGTTCTGGCTTGCTCCGGGTACGGGTGGTGGTGATGCGGCTGCTGCGGGGTTGGGGCGGTTGGATCATCCGTTGCTTGCTGCGGCGGTGCGGTTGGGTGAGCGTGATGAGTGGTTGTTGACGGGGCGGTTGTCGTTGGATTCGGCGCCGTGGGTGAGGGATCACGTGGTGCTGGGCACGGTGATCGTGCCGGGGACGGCGTTGGTGGAGTTGGCGGTGGTGGCGGGCCGGCAGGC
>NZ_JBIRRY010000021.1:0-22288 GCF_044333935.1 Streptomyces sp. NPDC020884
AACCCATCGGTCGCCGAGAACAACCGCACCACATTCCCCTGCGGAACCACCACACCCTTGGGCCGCCCCGTCGAACCCGACGTATAAATCACATATGCCGGATGGAGTGAGGAGAGGCTTTCCGTCTGCGGAAGGTTCTCGCCCCCGAAGGCGGACAGCTCCTCCAGCGTGCCGGGGGCGTCCAGGACGATCCGGGGAACCGACGACTGATCGGGCAGCGCCGACAGACTCTCCTCGAGCGCCACCACCAGGGACGGCCGGGAATCGTCCAGCACGTGGGCGATCCGGTCGGCCGGGTAGTCCGGGTCCACCGGTATGTAGGCGGCGCCGGCCTTCATCACGGCCAGGATCGCCACCAGCACGTCCACCGACCGCGGCAGCACCAGCGCGACATAGTGCTCCGGCCCCACGCCCCGGTCGGTCAGCAGGCGCGCGAGGCGGTTCGCCCGCGCGTTCAGCTCCCCGTAGGAGACCGATGTGTCCCGGAAGACCACCGCGGTCGCCTCGGGGTCCCGCCGCACCTGCGCCTGGAACAGCTCGGGGACGGTCTGCTCGGGATACGCCGGCAGCTCGTCCGCCGCGCCCTTGAGCACCTGAGCGCGCTCGGCGGGCAGCAGGGTCTCCAGCGAGCCGATCGGACGCTCCGCCGCCGCGGCCGTGAGCGCGTCCAGGAAGCGCGCGAAGCGCTCGTGGTGCAGCCGGATCGCGGGCTCGGTGTACAGATCGGGGCTGCCCTCGAAGTCGATCCGCAGGTTCTGGCCCTCGCCGTGGTCGTACACGACCACCGAGAGGTCCTCCACCGGGCCGAGGTTGAGGGTGTGCGCGGTGGCGGGGGCGCCGCCGAAGTCGAGCCCGTGACCGAACATCATGATGTTGATCTGCGGGCCGACCAGCCGCTGGTCGTCGCCGACCAGGCCGAGGTCGCGTCGCAGGTCCTCGTACCGGTAGCGCTGGTGTCGCAGGACGCGCCGCATCTCCCGCGCCACCTCGGTGAGCAGTGTGGTCAGCGTCATCTCGGGGCGCACGGACAGCCTCAGCGGCAGGACGTTGGAGACCATCCCCGGTGTGGCACGGGCGACCTTCCCCACCCTGGTGGTGACGGGCAGTCCCAGCAGCACCTCGTCCCCGCCGATCAGACCCTGGAGGTAGGCGGCGAAGACCGCGGTGAGGACCGCGGGCCACGGGATTCCGGCGTCGCTCCCCGCCCGGCGCAGCGCCTGCGTCGTCTCCGGCGTCAGGAAGGCCGAGCTGCGGATGAGTCGCTGGGGCACGGGGGCCTGGCGCCCCGTCAGCCCCCGGGGCTCGGGCCGGTCGGCCAGTCGTGCGGCCCAGAACTCCTTGTCCTTGGTGAAGTTGTCCGAGGCGCGGTAGTCCCCGTCGGCCGCCACCAGGGCGCTCAGCGGGGGGAAGTCCGCGGCTTCGGGCGTCCGCCCCTCGGCCAGCGCCGTGTAGACCTCGGCCGCCCTCCGGGTGACGAGTGCGCAGCCGAATCCGTCCAGCGCGATGTGGTGGCAGCGGAGGTACCAGAGGAAGCGGTCGGGGCCGGTCCGGATGAGGGCGAAGGTCGCGAGTTGCTCCGGCCCCGCGCCGGCGAGGTCCACCGGCCGGGCGAGATCCGACCGCATCCACGTCTCCGCGGCGGCCTGCGGGTCCGCTTCACCGCTGACGTCGACGTGGTGCACCGTGTGCTCGAGGTCCTCGTCGACGAGCTGCCACACGCCGTCGGCGTCCTCGAGGAAACCGGTGCGCAGCGCGTCCGTCTCCCGGACCACCTGACGCAGGGCCCGCTCGAAGAGACCGCCGTCGAGCCGTCCCTCGATCTCCAGGTACTGGCCGCCGTTGTAGATGGGATTGTCCGAGCCCAGCCTCTGGGCGAACCACATCCCGGACTGAGCAGCGGTCAACGGAAGCCGAGTAGTCCGGGCGTCAGGCATGGCGTTCATCCTCGGTCGGTACGGGGTCGGACAAGGCGGTGGAACGGGTGGCCCGGGGGCCGGTGCTCCAGGAAGGAGTGAGGCACCGGCCCCGAGGCGGACGGAGCCACTCCGTCAGGCGGCTGAGGCGTCCATGGCGTCGACCAGGCTCTTGGGCCTCATGTCGGTCCACGTCGCGTTGATGTGGTCGACGCACGCCTGACGGCTGTCCTCGCCGAAGGTGACGGTCCAGCCGGCCGGCACGTCCGCGAACGCGGGCCACAGCGAGTACTGCGCCTCGTCGTTCACCAGTACGAAGTACCGGCCGTCCTCGTTCTCGAAGGGGTTGCTCATGGTTCTTCTCTCCTTACACCGAAGGTCTCTCGATTTATTCGCTTACGCGCAGCCGCTCACGCAACCGGGGGCCGATCACTGCCATGGCCTCGGGCTCGAGCAAGTCGCCGTGGACGCAATCGATGTCGTGCACCTCGATCGCGCCATCCACATATTTCTCCCAGGATCCGGGGCTCAGGCCGAGCATTTCGCTGGACTTCGCCGCGCGGAAGAAGAGCAGGTCGCCGGTGAACCGGTCGGGGGTGAAACGGTCGCTGTCGGCCGCGAAGTTCCGGTAGACCCGGAACATGTTCTCCGACTGTTCGGCGTTCAGTGTCGCGAAAGGTGATCCCTTCCTGCTGATGGCCCGCATCACCTCGTCGCGGTCGAGCTCACTGTCGTTCGACGCTTCGATTCCCGCTACTTCGAGAAGCTCGCGGAGGAACTGCTGCTGGCTCCACGGTTCGGCATTCACCGGCACCGTGTCCATGGGATATCCGTCGAGGCTGCACAGCAGCGCCACCTCTTCGCCGGCCGCCTGAAGACGGGTGGCCATCCCTTGGGCAAGAGCCGCCCCCAGGGACCAGCCCAGGAGATGGTAAGGACCGTGCGGCTGAATTTCACGCATCCGGCCGAGATAGTCCTCAATGACTTCATCGATACTACCGGGCAGCTCTTCGACGCCCGCCAGACCGGCGGCCTGGAAAGCATAGATTGGCCGGTTCCGGTCAACTTCCGGAATGAGGCTGGAATATGGCCAGCCCACTCCTGTACCCGGATGGACGCAGAAGAGCGGAGGCAGCGTCCCCTGCGGCCGGATGGGCAGCAGGACATCGAGATCGTCGCCGTTGTCGAGCTCGTAGAGCCGTGCGGCCAGACCCGCGACCGTCGGTGTGGTCAGCACGGCGCGGATGGTCACCTCCACCCCGAGGGTGGTCCGCACCCGGTTGGCCAGCTTCACCATGAGCAGGGAGTGGCCGCCCAGTTCGAAGAAGTTGTCGTCCACGCCGACCTCGGGGAGGCCGAGCGCGTCGGCGAAGAGGCCGCAGAGGATCTCCTCACGACGGTTGCGCGGTCCCCGCACCCCTGCCTCGGTCGAAACCCCGGGCGCGGGCAGCGCCTTGCGGTCCAGCTTTCCGTTCGGCGTCAGCGGCAGCTCGGTGAGCGTGACGAAGGCCGACGGCACCATGTGCTGCGGCACCCCGTCGGACAGGTGGCTCCGCAGCGCGCCGGCGTCCGGCTCCGCACCGGCGGCGCTGGGCACCACATAGGCGACGAGCCGGCTGTCCCCGGGACGGTCCTCCCGTACGACGACCACCGCGTGGGCCACATCGGCGTGCCGGGTGAGCAGGGCCTCGATCTCGCCCGGCTCGATCCGGAAGCCGCGCAGCTTCACCTGGTCGTCCGCCCGCCCGAGGAACTCCAGAGCCGCGTCCGCGCGCCACCTCACGACGTCGCCCGTGCGGTACATCCTGCTTCCCGGCGGGCCGAACGGGTCCGCGACGAACCGCTCCGCCGACAGGTCCGCCCGGTTCAGATAGCCCCGGGCCAACTGGGCCCCCGCCAGGTAGAGCTCGCCCGACACGCCTGGCGGAACCGGGCGCAGGGTCGCGTCCAGCACGTAGACCCGGGTGTTCCACACCGGACGGCCGATCGACACCGGTCCGGGCGCCGCGTCCTCGTGGCACTGCCAGTACGTGACGTCGACCGACGCCTCGGTCGGGCCGTAGAGGTTGTGCAGCTCGGCGTCCAGCACCTGGAAGAACAGGTCCTGGGACTCACGGGGCAGCGCCTCGCCGCTGCACACCACCCGGCGCAGTCCGGTGCACTGGGCGACCGTCGGCTCCTGGAGGAACATCCGCAGCATGGAGGGCACGAAGTGAGCCGTGGTCACCTGCTGCGAACGGATCAGCTCCGCCAGGTACGCCGGGTCCTTGTGCCCCTCGGGCCGCGCCACCACCAGCGTCGCGCCGGCGATCAGCGGCCAGAAGAACTCCCACACCGAGACGTCGAAGCCCGCCGGCGTCTTCTGGAGCACCCGGTCCTCGGCCGTCAGTCCGTACTGCGCCTGCATCCAGGCCAGTCGGTTGACGATGCCGGAGTGCGGAACGACCACGCCCTTGGGCCGTCCCGTCGAGCCCGATGTGTAGATCACATAGGCCGGGGACGCCCCGGTGAGCGCGCCGGAGCGTTCGCGCTCCCCCACGTTCTCGCCGGAGAACGCGGCCAGCGCCTCGTGCGTCCCGGGATCGTCCACCAGCACGCCGACCGCCTGGGCGGCCTCGGGCAGCCCGGCCGCCGTCGCGGTGGTGGTCAGCAGGAGCGCCGGGGCGGCGTCCTGCAGCATGAACGTGATCCGGTCCGCCGGATAGTCCGGGTCGACCGGTACGTAGGCCGCACCCGCCTTCAGCACCGCCAGCAGCGCCACCACGAGCTCCGGGGAGCGCGGCACCGCCACCGCCACCAGCCCTTCCGGGCCCACACCCCGCTCGATCAGCAGCCGTGCCAAGCGGTTCGCGCGGGCGTTCAGTTCCGCGTACGGCACCGGCTCGGCCTCGAAGACCACCGCGGTCCGCTCCGGAGTGCGCGCCGCCTGCTCCTCGAACAGGTCCACCAGCGTCGCGGACCGCACATCGCGGGAGGTGTCGTTCCACTCCTGGAGCACCCGGGTGCGCTCGGCCGCGTCGAGTACGTCGACGTCGCCGAAGCGCCGGTCCGGATCGCTCACCATCGCGGAGAGCATCAGCGTCAGCCGGTGCGCGATGTTCTCGGCCGTCTCCCGGTCGAAGAGATCCGCGTTGAAGCGGATCACCCCGTCGATGCCGTTGGCGCCGCCGTCGGGCAGCAGCTCCTCGCTGAGCTCGAGGCTCAGGTCGAACTTGCTCACCTCCAGCTCGACGGGGACCGGCCGCGCGGTCAGGCCGGACAGCTCGACGGAGGTGGCGGAGGTGTTCTGGAGCGTGAGCATCACCTGGAAGAGCGGGTGCCGTGCCAGTGACCGCTCCGGGTTGAGCACCTCCACCAGCCGCTCGAAGGGGATGTCCTGCTGGGCGTAGGCGGCCAGGCCTCTCTCCCGCACCCGCCCCAGCATCTCCCGGAACGTCGGATCACCGGAGGTGTCCGTGCGCAGCACCAGCGTGTTGACGAAGAAGCCGATGAGATCGTCCAGCGCGTCGTCCGTCCGCCCGGCGATCGGTGTGCCCACCGGGATGTCCTCGCCGCCGCCCAGCCGCGAGAGCAGCGTGGCGAGCCCGGTCTGGAGCACCATGAAGAGGGTGGAGCGGCTCTCGCGCGCCAGCGCCGCCAGCCGGCCGTGCAGCTGCGGGTCCAGCTGGAAGGCGACGGTGCCGCCGCGCCCCGACGCCTCGACGGGCCTGGGGCGGTCGGCCGGGAGCGTGATCTCCTCGGGAAGGTCGGCCAACTCCTCCTTCCAGTAGCCGAGCTGACGCGACACCGGGCTGTCCGGGTCACTCTCGTCACCCAGCATGTCGCGCTGCCACAGCACGAAGTCGGCGTAGTGCAGCGGCTGTTCGGCCCAGGTGGGCCGGGATCCGTCCCGATACGCCCCGTACGCCAGCGAGAGGTCGCGCGCCAGCGGCCCCATCGACCAGCCGTCGGTGGCGATGTGATGCATGGTCAGAACCAGTACATGGTCCGTGTCGCCCAGGGTGAACAGGTGGGCGCGGAGCGGAACGTCCCGGCCCAGGTCGAAGCTTCGGGCCACTTCGGCGGTCAGGGCCCCGGCGAGCTCGGATTCGGAGACCCGGGACTCGGCCAGCGGGACCTCGGCCCGGTCAAGGACGATCTGCCGCGGCTCCCCTTCGGCATCCGGGAAGACCGTGCGCAGGCTCTCGTGCCGGGCGACCACGTCATTGATCGCCGCCGCGAGGGCGTCGCGGTCCAGGGTGCCGGCGAGCCGCATCGTGGTGGGGATGTTGTACAGCCCCTCGTTGCCGCCCATCCGGTCGAGGAACCACAGGCGCCGCTGGGCGAAGGACAGCGGCAGGACGTCCGGCCGCTCCCGGGCGGTCAGCCGCTCCCTGGCCGCACCCGCGCCGGCCAGCATGCCGGCGAGTCCCGCGGGGGTCGGCGCCTCGAAGAGCGACCGTATCGCCAGCTCCACGCCGAGCGCCGAACGCACCCGCGACACCAGGCGCGTGGCCAGCAGCGAGTGCCCACCCAGGTCGAAGAAGCTGTCCTCGACACCGACGCGGTCCACGCCCAGCACCTCGGCGAAGAGCCCGCAGAGGATCTCCTCGTGCGGCGTGGCCGGGACGCGGACGGAGCCTCCGGTCAGCTCGGGCGCGGGCAGCGCCTTGCGGTCCAGCTTCCCGTTCGCCGTCATCGGCAGGCTGTCCAGCACGACGAAGGCCGACGGCACCATGTACTCGGGGAGCTTCTCCGCCGCCCGGCGCCGGACCTCGGCGACGTCCGGACCGCCGCCCGGGGCGGGAATCAGATATCCCACCAGGCGCTTGTCCCCGGGCTGGTCCTCGCGCACGGCGGCCGCGGCGTGCGCGACCCCCGGCTGCTCGGCCATGACGGCCTCGATCTCGCCCAGTTCGATACGGAAGCCGCGCAGCTTGACCTGGTCGTCGGTGCGCCCGACGTACTCCAGCTCGCCGTCCGCTCCCCAGCGGGCGACATCGCCCGTGCGGTACATCCGCGAGCCCGCCGGACCGAACGGGTCGGCGACGAACCGCTCGGCCGTCAGCCCGGGACGGTTCAGGTAGCCGCGGGCCACCCCCGTACCCGCGAGGTAGAGCTCGCCCTCGGTGCCCGGCGCCACCGGCAGCAGCCACCGGTCGAGCACATAGGCCCGGTAGTTGTCGAGCGGTCGGCCGATGGGCGGAGTGCCGTCGACCGGTTCGTCCGTCGTCCAGGCCGTGGCGTACACGGTGGCCTCGGTGGGGCCGTAGACGTTGGCGAGGCGGCCGGCGGACAGCGCCCGCTGGATGTCGGCCGCGGCCTGTGCGCCCAGCCGCTCCCCGCACAGCACCACGGTGTACGCCTCGATGGCGATGTCGCCCTGTCCGACGAGCTGGGCAAGTGCCGAGGGCACCGCGCTCACCAGCGTGCCCGGGACGGTTTCGCCCCGCCGCTCCGCCAGGGCCAGCAGGTCCTCGAGGACCTCCAGCGTGCCGCCCGTCAGAAGCGGCCCGAACATCTCGAAGACCGAAACGTCGAAGTTGAGCGATGTGGTGAACAGGACCCAGTTCAGCCGCTCCAGCCCGATCGCGTCGCGGGCCCAGCCGGCCAGGTTGGCCACGTTCTCGTGCGGGACGAGGACGCCCTTGGGCCGCCCGGTGGATCCCGACGTGTAGATGACGTAGGCCGGGCAGGCCGGGGTGAGCCGCGCCGTCCGGTCCGCGTCGGCCAGATCGGTGTCCGGGTGGGCGGCGATCGCCCCTACAGTAGCGGGGTCGTCGAGTTCGATTCTGCGGTCGTCCTGGACCGGGAGCCCGGCCGAGACCGACGACTCGGTGAGCACCAGCGCGGGTGCGGCGTCCTCGACGATGTAGGAGATCCGGTCCGCGGGGTACTTGGGGTCGATGGGCAGATAGGCGGCCCCCGACTTGAGCACCGCGAGAACGGCGACCATCATCCGCTCCGAGCGCGGCAGCGACAGCGCCACCAGGCTCCCCGGCCCGACCCCCCGTGAGACCAGGAGGCGGGCGAGGCGGTTGGCCCGCGCGTTGAGCTCGGCGTAGGACAGCTCCACGCTCCCGTGCACGACGGCCGTGCCGCCGGGGGTGTCCGCCACCTGGGCCTGGAACAGATCGGCCACGGTCGCGGGGGGCGCGGGGCGGGCGGTGTCGTTCCACTGCTCCAGCACCCGGGCGCGATCCGCCGGGGACAGCGTGTCGACCCTGCCGACCGGTCGCGCGGGCTCCTGGGCGATCGCTTCGACGAGGCGCGTGAAACGAGCCACCAGCGACTCGACGGCCTCCGGGTCGAAGAGGTCCGGCCGGTACCCGACCTTGATCTGCAGGCAGGGGGCGGGGGCCACGGCCAGGCTGAGCGGATAGTGCGTGGCGTCGCGTCCCGAGCCGCCCGTCACCCGCGCCCCGCTGAGCGAGGACTCGACCGTCTTGGAGTCGACCACGTAGTTCTCGAACAGGACCAGCGTGTCGAAGAGCGTGCCGACGCCGGCCAGCCCCTGGATCGCGGTCAGGCTCAGGTGCTGATGGTCCATCAAGTCCGTGTGCTGGTCCTGCAACCGGGTCAGCAGACCGGCCAGCGACTCGGCGGGGTCCAGCCGGACGCGCACCGGCAGGGTGTTGATGAACAGGCCCACCATCGTCTCCACCCCGGGAATCTCCGGGGGGCGGCCCGACACCGTGGTGCCGAACACCACGTCGTCGCGCCCGGTCAGCGAGGAGAGCAGCAGCCCCCACGCGCCCTGGACCACGGTGTTCAGCGTCCAGCCGTGCTTGCGGGCCACGGCGGTCACCGCAGCCGTGAGGTCGGCGGGAAGCTCCGCCCGGAACTCCTCGGGGACGACCGCGGTACGCCCCTGGGACTCGGGGGCGAGCAGGGTGGGCTCCGCGATCCCGGCGAGGACCGAGCGCCATGCCTCCTCGGCGGCGCCCCGGTCCTGCTTGGCCAGCCACGACAGGTACTCCCGGTAGGGGGTCACCTCCGGCATGCCCGAGGGATCGCCCTTGCGGGCGTACAGCTCGAACAGCTCGCCCGCCACGATCGGCGAGGACCAGCCGTCCATCAGGATGTGGTGCTTGGTCAGCAGCAGTCGGTGCTCCTGCTCGCCGACCTTGATCAGCGTGAAGCGCAGGAGCGGCGGGCGGGCCATGTCGAACCGGCGGACCCGGTCCTCGTCGACGATGCGCCGCAGCTCCTCCTCACGCTCCTGGGCGGCGAGCGAACTGAGGTCGCACTCCTTCCAGGGCAGCGGCACCTCGCGCCGGATGACCTGGAGCGGGTTCTCGCCCCCCTTGTGCCGGAAGCCGACCCGCAGGACGGCGTGACGCTTCAGCAGCGCCCGCGCCGCGGACCGGAGGACCTCGACGTCGATCTCCCCGTCCAGGTGGAAGACGCTCTGGACCGTGTAGAGGTCCGGTCCCTCCGTGTCGTACAGGGCGTGGAAGAGCAGCCCCTCCTGCAGCGGCCCCAAGGGCAGTACATCCTCGATCCGGGACTGCTTCATCGGGTCATCCCCCACTCTTCATCGAACTCGGTGTCGTCCAGGTCGTCTTCGAGTTCATCGATCTCCTGCTGGCTGAGCGAGACGAGAGAGAGGTCGGAAGGCGTGTGGCCGACGGACTTCTTCTCCTCCACATGCCTGACCATGACCTCCAGCACCCGGAGCCAGGTCTCGCTCAGGTCCTTGATGTCTTCTTCGCGGAACAGCGGGCCCGGCCAGGCCCAGGCGACCCGCAGCCGGGGCCCCTCGGCGTGGTCCTCCGTCACGGCATTGAGCGCGAGGGCGTACATCATCGGGGCGTCCTCGTCGGAGAAGCCCGGCGCCGGCTCCGGCGCGGCCGACCAGTCCGCCGTCTCCGCGCGGCCCGCCATGTCGAAGCGGCCCAGGTAGTTGAAGCCGATCTGGCGGGGCATGTAGTCGGCCAGGGTCGCCTTGGTGTCCAGGTTCAGATACCGCAGCAGTCCGAAGCCGAGGCCGTTGTCGGGGATGCCGCGCAGTTGCTCCTTGACCTGCTTGAGGGCGTCGCCGACGGCCTCGCCTCCCGACCAGAGCTGGTCCCGGTCGAGCCGGCCGGGGTCCAGACGTACGGGGTAGATGCTGGAGAACCAGCCCACCGTCCGGGAGAGGTCGACGGTGTCGATGAACTCCTCGCGCCCGTGGCCCTCCAGGTCCACCAGCACCGCCGTGTCGTCGCCGCCGCCGCGCCGGCCGCGCCAGTCGACGACCGCGAGGGACAGGGCGGTGAGCAGCACATCGTTGATACCGGCGTTGAACGCCGCCGGGACCTTGGTGAGCAGCGGCTCCATGATCTCGGTCGGCACGATCTGCCACAGGCCGGCCATGGTCCGGTTGGTGTCCTGCGTCGGGTCCAGCGGCCGCTCGCTCAGGAGCGGATCCGGAACGTCCAGGATGTCCGACCACAGCTCCATCTCGGCGACCCGCCCGTCGGCGTAGGCGGACACGGCCAGATGCTCGGACCAGCGACGGAACGATGTTCCCGCCGCCTGGAGTTCGGGCTTGCGGCCTTCCTTCAACGCCTGCCAGGCCAGCGCCAGGTCACCTTCGAGGACGCGCCAGGAGACGCCGTCCACCGCGAGGTGATGGATGATCAGCAGCAGGCGTCCGGACCGCTCGGCCCCGTGGTCGAACCACACGGCCTGGAGCAGTCGGCCCTCCTCCGGCTTCACCCGGCTCCAGGCGGCCCGGCCCTCGGCCTCCAGGACCGCGGGCAGCGCCTCCGGCTCGAGGCCCGAGACATCGACACGGGTGATCGACTCCTGGGCCCGGACCGAGCCCCTGGACGGCACGTTTAGGGACCAGTCGCCGCCGCCCACCGGGCGCGTCAGCCGCATGCGCAGCGCGTCGTGGTGGTCCAGCAGCGCCTGCAGCGCGCTCTCCAGCAGCTCCGCGCCCACGTCCGCCGGGACCTGGAGGAGCACGGACTGGGCGTTCTTCCCGATCGGTCCGCCCCGCTCGCGCAGGCGGTGGATGATCGGGGTCAGCGGCACCGAGCCGACGCCGGTGTCGGTTCCCCGGCCCACCCGCTTGCCCCCGGTGCCCGCGTTCGCCGCCAGCGCCCGGACCGTCTTGTGCTGGAACACGGCCCGGGGGGTGATCGTCAGACCCGCCTTGCGGGCACGGCTGACCAGCTGGATGGAGACGATGCTGTCGCCGCCGAGGTCGAAGAAGCTGTCCTCCACCCCGACTTCCGGCAGGTCCAGCAGTTCCTCGAAGAGTCCGCAGAGGATCTTCTCCTGAGGTGTGCTGGGCCGCTCCTTGGTCGTCGTGGCGCTGTAGTCGGGGGCCGGCAGTGCCCTGCGGTCCAGCTTGCCGTGCGGGGTGAGCGGGAGTTCCGCCAGCGGGACGACCGCCGCGGGAACCATGTAGTCGGGCAGCACCTCGCCGAGCCTGCCGCGCAGCAGTGCCGGGTCCAGACGAGCGGCGTCGGCGGGGACCACATAGGCGACCAGGCGCCGTTCGCCGGGCTGGTCCTCGCGCACCAGCACCGCCGCCCGGTCGACCTGCGCCTCGCGCCGCAGGGCCGCTTCGATCTCCCCCGGCTCGATGCGGAAGCCGCGGATCTTGACCTGGTCGTCGGCGCGGCCCAGGTACTCCAGCTCACCGTCCCTGCGCAGTCGTGCGAGGTCGCCCGTGCGGTACATCCGTGCGCCCGCGGGGCCGTGCGGGTCGGCCACGAACCGTTCAGCGGTCAGTTCCGCCCGGTTCAGATACCCACGGGCCAGGCCCGCTCCCGCGATGTACAGCTCGCCGGCGGTGCCGGGCGGCGTCGCTCGCAGCCTCTCGTCGAGGACGTACAGGCGGGCGTTGCCCTGGGGGCGGCCGATCGGGACCCGGCCGGGGGGAAGCGGGGCGCCCGCCTCGATCCGGAACTCGGCGCAGTTCACCGTCGCTTCCGTCGGCCCGTAGACGTTCAGCACGGCGGTCGCCGGGTGGCGCCGGCGCCATTCCTCGAGCATCTCCCCGAAGAGCGCTTCGCCGCCGAGCAGCAGCTCACGGCTGGGCGAGAAGACATCGGGCAGCGCGTTGAGCAGCGGCAGATGGCTGGGCGTGCCCTTGAGGAACGTGGTGGGCCGGGCCTCGAGCTGTCGCTGGGCCCGCGCGTCCTCCTCCAGCGCCGCGAGATGGACACAGCCGCCCACGGACAGCGGTGTGTACAGCGCCGTCACCGTCAGGTCGAAGGTGACCGGCGAGTGCAGAACGGCCGCGCCGCTCGCTCCCGGGTACACGGCCCGGGTCCAGGACAGGTAGTCGACGACCGACCGGTGCTCGACCACCACGCCCTTCGGCTTGCCCGTGGAGCCGGAGGTGTAGATGACGTACGCCGGGTTCGACGGGCTGAGCGGCCGGACGCGGTCCGCGTCGCCGAGGTCCCCGTCCGCGAAGCCGGAGGCGTCCGCGGACGCCTCGTCCAGCAGCAGCCGGGGCACGGCGCCGGCGTCCGGCAGAGCGCCGGCCGTGGCCGACGTCGTCAGCAGCAGCGCCGGAGCGGTGTCCTGCAGCATGTGGGCGATCCGCTCGGCCGGGTGCTCCGGATCCAGCGGCAGGTAGGCCGCGCCCGCCTTGAGGACGGCCAGCAGCGCCACGATCTGCTCGACCGATCGGGGCAGCGCCAGCGCCACGAACTGCTCCGGTCCCACCCCCCGGTCGACCAGCAGTCTGGCCAGCCGGTTGGCGCGGGCGTTCAGTTCCTCGTACGAGACCGCCTCGTCGCCGCAGACCAGCGCGGTGTTCCGCGGGGTGCTGAGGACCTGGGCCTGGAGCATCTCCGGCACCGTGGTCACCGGGGTCTCCTGCACCGGACCGTGCCAGTCGGTGCGCAGGCGCGCGCGCTCGTCCTCGGACAGCACGTCCAGCCGGCCGATCCGCTGCTCGGAGTCGGCGATCAGGGCCTCGACGAACCGTACGAAGCGGGCGGTGAGGGTCTGCGCCGTGGCCTGGTCGAACAGGTCGGTGCTGTAGCGGAGTTCGCCGGCCATGCCGTCGGCGGAGCCGTCGTCGAGGAAACGCTCGGTCAGCTCGAAGGCGAGGTCGAACTTGGCCACGTCGACGTCGATCGGCTGGGGTGCGACGGTCAGGCCGTCGAACCGCAGGTCCGGGTCGGGGTTGTTCTGGAGCGTGAGCATCACCTGGAAGAGCGGGTGGCGCGCCGTCGAACGCTCGGGGTTGAGGGCCTCGACCAGCCGGTCGAACGGCACGTCCTGGTGCTCGTAGGCCCGCAGGTCCGCCTCGCGCACCCGGTCCAGGAGTTCCCGGAAGCTGGGGTCGCCCGAGGTGTCGGTCCGCAGGACCAGCGTGTTCACGAAGAACCCGACGAGATCGTCCAGCGCCTCGTCGGTACGGCCCGCGACCGGGGCGCCGATCGGGATGTCCGTGCCCGCCCCCAGCCGGGAGAGCAGGGCGGCCAGACCCGCCTGCACCACCATGAACGGGCTCGCCCCGGCCGCACGCGCCAGGGCCAGGATGCCCCGGTGCACAGCGGGCGCGAAGCCGAAGTCGACGGTGGCCCCGCCGGCGCCGAGCACGGCGGGACGACTCCGGTCCGCCGGCAGGGTCAGCTCCGTAGGCAGATCCGCGAGCGTGCTGACCCAGTGGTCGAGCTGGCGGCTCACCACGCTGTCCGGGTCGCTCTCGCTTCCCATGTACTCACGCTGCCAGAGCGCGAAGTCGACGTACTGCACCGGCAGTTCGCTCCACAGCGGAGCTCCACCGCCCCGCCGCGCACTGTAGGCGGCCGAGAGGTCGCGGGCCAGCGGGTCCAGCGACCAGCCGTCGGCCGCGATGTGATGGAGCGTCAGCATGAGGACGTGATCCGACGCGGACGTCGAGAAGAGGTGAGCGCGCAGCAGCACGTGCTCCGCCAGGTCGAAGCGCCGGGCCGCCTCAGCGGTGAGCGCGGCGCCCAGGGCGTCCTCGGAGACCTCGGACTCGGCCAGCAGGACCTCGGCCGAGTCCCGGATCACCTGGCGCGGCACGCCGTCGGTCTCGGTGAACACGGTGCGCAGGGTCGCGTGCCGTGCCACCACGTCGTTCAGGGCCGCGCGCAGGGCCGCGCGGTCCACGGTGCCGGAAAGCCGCACCGGGTAGGGGATGTTGTAGGTGGCGGCGCCCTCCTCGAGGCGGTTGATCACCCACTGCCCCTGCTGGGCGAAGGACAGGGGCGGCTCGTCGGGCCGTACGAACGGACGGACGCCCTCCCGTGCACCACTGGCCTGAGCGAGCCTGGTCTCCAGGCGCGCCGGGGTCGGCGCGTCGAAGAGCGTGCCGATGGACAGCTCCACCCCGAGGGCCGAACGGACCCGCGACACCAGCCTGGTGGCGAGCAGCGAATGACCGCCCAGCTCGAAGAAGTCGTCCTCGACGCCGACCCGGTCGACGCCCAGGACCTCGGCGAACAGCCCGCACAGCACCTCTTCCCGCACGGTGCGCGGAGCGCGCGAGGACGCCCCGCCCGCGGTGGACGGCGCGGGCAGCGCCTTGCGGTCCAGCTTGCCGTTCGCGTTGAGCGGGAGCTCGTCGAGCACGACGAAGGCGGAGGGGACCATGTAGTCGGGCAGCACACCGCGGATCTGCTCACGGAGGCCCGCGACGTCCAGGGCCGAGCCGCTGTCCGCGGGGACCGCGTAGGCCACCAGGCGCTGGTCCCCCGGGGTGTCGGTGCGGAGCAGCACGGCCGCGGCGCCGACCTGCGGGTCGGCGGTGAGCGCGGACTCGATCTCGCCCAGCTCGATGCGGAAGCCCCGCAGCTTGACCTGCTGGTCGGCACGTCCGAGGAACTCCAGGGCTCCCGCGTCGTTCCACTGCGCGAGGTCGCCCGTGCGGTACATGCGGCTGCCCGCGGGCCCGTAGGGGTCGGCGAGGAAACGCTCCGCGGTGAGCCCCGGCCGGTCGACGTAGCCACGGGCCAGCTGCACACCGGCGAGGTAGAGCTCGCCGGTCGTGCCCGGCGGGACCGGGCGCAGCGCGGCGTCGAGCACATAGGTCCTGGTGTTCCACACCGGACGGCCGATCGGCACCGGGCCGGGCCCGGCGTCGGCCCGGCACTCCCAGTACGTGACGTCCACGGACGCCTCGGTCGGACCGTAGAGGTTGTGCAGTTCGGCGTCGAGGAGCGTGAAGAACTGGTCCCGCAGGGGCGTCGGCAGGGCCTCGCCACTGCAGATCACGCGTCGCAGACCGGTGCACCGGGCGGCCGCGGGCTCGGTCAGGAACGCCTGGAGCATCGAGGGGACGAAGTGGGCCGTCGTCACCTGCCGCGTCCGGATCAGCTCCGCGAGATGGGCGGGGTCCTTGTGCCCCTCTGGCCGGGCGACCACGAGCGTGGCGCCTTCGGTGAGCGGCCAGAAGAACTCCCACACCGACACGTCGAAGGTGTACGGGGTCTTCTGCAGCACCCGGTCCTCGGCCGTCAGGCCGTACTGCGCCTGCATCCACGCCAGTCGGTTGACGATGCCCCGATGTGCCACCGCCACGCCCTTGGGCCGGCCGGTGGACCCCGAGGTGTAGATGACGTACGCCGGGTTGTCGGCGCTCAGCGGCGCGGTGCGCTCGTGGTCGGCCAGGTCGGTGGCGGCGAGCGCGTCCCGGCTGGTGAGAACCGCGGGGTCGTCGACGGTCAGCACGGGGACGTCGACGGCGGGGAGCCGGCCGGCCGTCCCGGCGTCGGTGAGCAGCAGGCGCGGACGGGACTCCGTGAGGATGCTCGCCGTGCGCTCGGCGGGGTAGTCCGGGTCCAGGGGCAGGTAGGCGGCCCCCGCCTTCAGGACGGCGAGCAGCGAGACCACCAGCTCGACGGAGCGCGGCAGGGCGAGCGCCACGAACTGCTCGGGGCCCACGCCCCGGTCGACCAGCAGACGGGCCAGCTGGTTCGCGCGGGCGTTGAGCTGCCCGTAGGTGAGCGACTCACCCTCGAACTCGACGGCGGGCCGGTCCGGGTTCTGCTCGGCACGCGCCTCGAACAACTGCGGCAGCACCGCCGTCGGCGTCTCGTGCGCGGTGTCGTTCCACTGGGTCAGCACCAGGGCGCGCTCCCGCGCCGACAGCGTGTCGACGGAGGAGACGGACTGCTCGGGATCGGCGGCCACGGCCTCGAAGACCCTGACCAGCCGGTCCACGACGGACTCGGCGGTGGCCCGGTCCAGCAGGTCGGGGCGGTGGCCGAGCCGCAGCCGGATCCGCTCCCCCGGGTAGGCGATGAGGCTCAGCGGGTAGTGCGTGGCGTCCTGGCCGGTGAATCCGGAGACCCGGATGCCGTCGACCTCGCGGTCGAGGGCGGACGGGTCGAGCGGGTAGTTCTCGAACACGGCCAGCGTGTCGAACAGGACCCCGGTGCCGACCTGGCGCTGGATGCCCGCCAGGCCGAGGTGGTGGTGGTCCATCAGTTCCGTCTGACGGCTCTGCACCTCGTGGAGGAGGGAGCCCAGCGAGGCGCCGCGGTCGAGCTGGACGCGCACGGGAAGGGTGTTGATGAAGAGGCCCACCATCGTCTCGATGCCGGGCACCTCCGGCGGGCGGCCCGAGACGGTGGTGCCGAAGACGACGTCGTCCCGGCCGGTGAGCTGGGCCAGCACCAGGCCCCAGGCGCCCTGGACCACGGTGTTGAGCGTCCAGCCCTCCTTCCGTGCGAGCGCGGTGAGCGAGGCGGTGAGCTGCTCGGGCAGATCGACCGTGAACTCCTCGGGCGCCCGGGTCACCCGGCTCGACGCGCCCGGCACCAGCAAGGTCGGTTCGGTGACTCCGGCCAGCGTGGTGCTCCACGCCTTCTCGGCACCGGGACGGTCCTGGCTGTTCAGCCAGGACAGGTAGTCGCGGTAGGCGGTGACCCGGGGCATCCCCGTCTCGTCGCCGCCGGTGGCGTACAGCTCGAAGAGGTCGTTCACCAGGAGGGGGAAGGACCAGCCGTCGAGCAGGATGTGGTGGAGCGAGACCACCAGCCGGTGCCGCTCGTCGGCGAGTCGCACCAGGGTGAAGCGCAGCAGCGGCGGCCGGGTGAGATCGAACCGGCGGGTGCGCTCGTCGTCGACGATGCGCCGGAGCTCCGCGTCCCGCGCCTCGGCCGTACCGGCCCGCAGGTCCCGCTCCTGCCACGGCAGTTCGACCTCGTGCGGGATCACCTGCACGGGGCGGCTCAGCTTCTCGTGACGGAATCCCGCGCGCAGGTTGGGGTACCGGCGCAGCAGAGCCGCGCCGGCCGCCCGGAGCCGGGCGGCGTCGAGCCTCCCTTCGAGGTCGAAGGAGAGCTGCACCGTGTACGGATCGACGGCGTGCTCGTCGTACAGCGCAAGGAAGAGCATGCCCTCCTGCAGGGGCGACAAGGGCAGAACGTCGGCAAGTCCCGGCTTGGTCATGAGTTCCTCCACTCGGATTCCAAAAGATCGATCTCTGCCTGCGACAACGACACCAACGGAAGGTCCGAGGGGGTCCAGCCACTGGTCCCGGCCCGCTCGGCGTGGGCCGCCAGCGCCTCGAGGGCGCCGAACCAGTCCTCCGCGAGTTCGCGCACCCGGGACTCGGACAGCACGCCGTCCGGCCATGACCAGGTGGCGACCAGAGCGGGGCCGTCGGGTCCGTCCTGCGTCAGCGCGTTGACTTCGAGGCTGTGCGCGAGGGGCATGCCGGAGTCGGCTCCGGCTCCCAGCACTTCCGCCAGGGGGTCGGGGGACCAGTCCCCCACCTCCGTGGGCGCGGGCGCCGCGAAACGTCCGAGATAGTTGAAGGCGATCTGCGGGCTCGGACGCCCCTGCAGAACGGCTGCGGTGCTCGGGTTGAGATGGCGCAGCAGACCGAACCCGAGGCCGTTGTCCGGCAGCTCCCGCAGTTGCTCCTTCACGCGTTTCAGCGCTTCCCCGACGGCCGGGCCGGCGGCCCGTGTCTCCTGACGGCCGAGCCGCCCCGGGTCCAGCCGGACCGGGAAGAGGCTGGTGAACCAGCCGACCGTCCGGGAGAGGTCCAGGCCGGGGGCGAACTCCTCCCGCCCGTGTCCTTCGAGGTCGAGAAGGATCCCGGTGTCCTCACCCCCCTCGTGGCGTCTGCGCCAGTCGGAGACGCTCAGCGCCAGCGCGGTGAGGAGCACATCGTTCACGGTGGCGCTGAAGGCCGCGGGCACCGTCGTCAGCACGGCGGCGGTCTCTTCGCGGCCCAGGGTCAGAACGAGCGAGGAGGCGGTGTCCGTCGTGTCCCGGACGGGATCCAGCGGCCGGCTTCCCAGCAGCTTGTCCCCGCCGCTCGTCATGCGCTCCCAGAGGGGCAGTTCGGCGGTCCGCCGGGGGCTGTGGGCCGATTCGGTGAGGACGTCGGCCCAGCGGCGAAAGGACGTTCCGACGGGCTGGAGGCCGGCCGGCTCGCCCTGGACGGCGGACCGCCACGCCTCCGCGAGGTCCGGAACGAGGATCCGCCAGCTGACCCCGTCGACCACGAGGTGGTGCAGGACGAGCAGCAGCCTGCCGGAGCGGCCGGCGCCGGAGTCGAGCCAGACGGCCCGGACCATGCCCCCGTCGGCGGGAGCGAGCCGGGCGAGCGCCTCCTGCGTCGCGGCGGTGAGCGCCCCGCGCAGGGCGGCTTCGTCCTCGCCGAGTCCGCTGACATCGACACGGGTCAGGCACGCGTCGGCGCGGACCGCCCCCGGCTCGGGCACCTCCATCGTCCACGTGCCGCTGTCCGGGTCCCGGGTCAGCCTCATCCGCAACGCGTCGTGGTGGTCCAGGACCGTCTGGAGAGCGGTGCTCAGGTGCTCCGGGCTCAGCTCCGCCGGAGTGCGCACCACCATGGTCTGGCTGAACCGGTCCACCGGGCCGCCCCGTTCACGCTGCCAGGCGATGATGGGGGTGAGCGCGACCGCCCCGACGCCGGAGTCCGGCTCCGGCGCCCGCTCCTCGGTGGCCTGCGTACGGGCCGCCGCGGCCAGGGCCTCGACGGTGCGGCACTGGAACACGTCCTTCGGCGTGATGACCAGCCCCGCCTTGCGAGCGGCGCTGACCAGCTGGATGGAGACGATGCTGTCGCCGCCGAGATCGAAGAAGTTGTCGTCGACGCTCACCTCGTCGAGGCCGAGCACGCTCACGAACAGGGCGCACAGGATCTCCTCCCGCTCGGTCTCCGGGCGGCGGCCGGACCGGGTTCCGGTCCTCTCGGGCGCGGGCAGCGCCCGGTGGTCCAGCTTGCCGTTCTGGGTCAGCGGCAGCCGGTCGAGCGGTACGAAGGCGGTGGGCACCATGTACTCCGGGAGCACGTCCGCCAGGTGCTTGCGCAGCAGGACCGGGTCGGGGTGGTCGCCGCCGGTCTCGGGCACCACATAGCCGACGAGCTGCCGGTGCCCGGGGTTGTCCTCGCGGACGATCGCCACGGCACGGGCGACGTCCGGGTGACGGGAGAGTGCCGCCTCGATCTCGCCCAGCTCGATGCGGAAGCCGCGGATCTTGACCTGGGCATCCGAGCGGCCGACGTACTCCAGCTCGCCCGAGGCCGTCCACCTGACCACGTCGCCGGTGCGGTAGAGACGGGAACCGGGCGGGCCGTAGGGGTTCGCGACGAACCGCTCGGCGGTCAGCGCCGGACGGTCCAGGTAGCCGCGCGCCAGGCCCTCGCCCGCGGTGTAGAGCTCGCCCGGCAGCCCCACCGGGACGGGCCGCAGCCCTTCGTCCAGTACGTACACGGCGGTGTTCCGGATCGGGCGTCCGATCGGCGGCGCTCCGGTCTCCGGGGACAGCGGCGCACTCGTGGTCGTCACCACGGTGGACTCGGTGGGGCCGTACGCGTTGATCATCCGGCGCCCCGAGGACCAGCGGGCCACCAGTTCCGCCGAGCACGCCTCGCCGCCGACCACGAGGGTCGTGAAGTCCGGCAGGTCCACGGTGGGCACGGTCGTCAGCGCGGCCGGCGGGATGAGGGCGTGGGTCACCCGGTTGTCCCGCAGTACCTCGACGAGGGTGTCGCCGACCAGCGGTCCCGGCGGCGGCACCACCAGGGTGGCGCCGACCGGCAGCGCCATGCAGACCTCGAGCACGGCCGCGTCGAAGCTCGGCGAGGCGAACTGCAGCACACGGCTGTCCGGGGTGACGAAGAAGCGCTCGACCTCCGCGGCGGCGAAGCTGGGCAGCCCGCGGTGCGTCACCACGACGCCCTTGGGCTTGCCGGTGGAGCCGGAGGTGTAGATGACGTACGCGGGGTGCTCGACGAGCAGGGGCGCGGTGCGCTCCGCGTCCGTGACGTCGCCGGCGGCGTTCCGCGCCGACAGGGCGGCCGTCGGCTCCTCGTCGAGAACGATCCGGGGCACGTCCAGGTCCACGGGGACCGATTCGGCGGCCGCGGAGGTGGTGATCAGCAGGGCGGGCGAGGCGTCGTCCACCATGTACGCGATGCGCTGGGCCGGGTAGTCGGGGTCCACCGGCAGATACGCCGCGCCGGCCTTCACCACGCCCAGCAGTGCCGTGATCAGGTCGACCGAGCGGTGCATGACCAGCGCCACCACCCGCTCCGGGCCGACCCCGCGGCTGATCAGCAGTCTCGCCAGCCGGTTGGCGCGGGCGTTGAGTTCTCCGTACGAGATCGACTCCGCGCCGAAGGACAGGGCGGGGCGGTCGGGGGTCTTCGCCGCCTGCTCCTCGAAGAGCCGGGGAAGCGTGGCCGGCCGGATCTCCTGTCCCGTGCCGTTCCACTCGGAGAGCAGCCGGGTCCGCTCCGCCGGGGAGAGGATGTCGATCTGTCCGATGCGCCGGTCCGGGTCGGCGACCACGGCGTCCAGCACCCGGATGTAGCGGTCGACCAGCAGCTGGACCGTCTCCCGGTCGAAGAGGTCGCTGCTGAACTCGACGATCCCCTCGACCCCGTCGAGGCCCCCGTCGGCTTCCCAGCGCTCGGCCAGGTCGAAGGTGAGGTCGAACTTCGCCGTACTGGTGCGCAGTTGGCGGATCCCGGCTTCGAGCCCCGGAAGTTCGAGTACGGGCTCGAGATTGCTCTGCAGCGCGAACATCACCTGGAACAGCGGGTGGCGTACCGTCGAGCGCTCCGGATTGACGACCTCGACGAGCCGCTCGAACGGCACGTCCTGGTTCGCGAAGGCGACGAGGTCGGCCTCCCTGACCCGGTCGAGCAGTTCGGTGAACGCGGGGTCGCCGGACGTGTCCGCACGCAGTACCAGCGTATTGACGAAGAACCCGACCAGGTCGTCCAGGGCGTCGTCCGTCCGGCCCGCGATCGGTGTGCCCAGGGGGATGTCCGAGCCCGCCCCGAGGCGGGAGAGCAACGCGGACAGGCCCGCCTGGAGCACCATGAAGAGCGTCGACCGGCTTTCGCGCGCCAGGTCGGACAGGGCGCGGTGCAGTTCGGGCCGCAGCCGGAAGTCCACCGTGCCGCCGCCCGCGGTGAGCACGGGGGGCCGCGGGCGGTCGACGGGAAGGTTCAGCTCGCCGGGAATGCCTTCCAGCGCTCCCCTCCAGTGCGCGAGCTGTCGGGCGAGCGGGCTGTCGGGGTCGCCCTCGTCGCCCAGCACCCGGTGCTGCCAGAGCGCGAAGTCGGCGTACTGGGCGGGGAGTTCTTCCCATTCGGTCGCCCGGCCGGAGCACCGCGCCGCGTACGCGACGGAGAGATCCCGGGTCAGCGGGACCAGGGACCAGCCGTCGGCGGCTATGTGATGGATGGTCAGCACGAGGACGTGCTCCCGCTCGCTCAGGGAGAACAGGCGGGCCCGCAGGGGACGTTGCGATGCGAGGTCGAAGGGGATCGCCACTTCGTCGGACATCGCCCCGGCCAGGGCGTCCTTCGCGACCCGCGTCCGCGGGAGCACGACGTCGGCCGGGGGCAGCACCTCCTGCCGGGGTATCCCGTCCACTTCCGGATACACCGTGCGCAGGCTTTCGTGCCGGGCCGCCACGTCGCCCAGGGCCGCCGCCAGGGCGGCCCGGTCGGGCTCTCCGGCGAGCCGGAGTTCGAATGCCAGGTTGTAGGTGGCTCCGCCGTCCTCGAAGCGGTCGAGGAACCACAGACGGCGCTGGGCGAACGACAGCGGGAGGGCTTCCGGGCGCTCCTGACGGCGCAGGCCCTCACGGGCGGTGTCGGCGCCGGAGAGGACGTCGGCGAGACGGGCCGGCGTGGCGGCTTCGAAGAGTGCGGCGATCGACAGCTCGACCCCCAGGACCGAGCGGATCCGTGAGACCAGACGGGTGGCGAGCAGAGAATGCCCGCCCAGGTCGAAGAAGCTGTCGTCGACCCCGGCCCGCGGCACGTCCAGGACCTCCGCGAAGAGACCGCAGAGAATCTCCTCCTGCGGATTGCGCGGACCCCGAACACCGGAACTCTCCCGCACCTCCGGAACCGGCAACGCCTTACGGTCCAGCTTCCCGTTCACCGTCAGAGGCAACCGCTCCAA
>NZ_JBIRRY010000022.1:0-5633 GCF_044333935.1 Streptomyces sp. NPDC020884
CACCCTCACCCAGACCCCCCTCCCCGCCACCCTCCTCTTCGACCACCCCACCCCCACCCAACTCACCACCTACATCCACACCCAACTCACCACCGCAGACGAGACGGACCTCGTCCTGGAGAGCCTGGACACGCTCGAAACGGCACTCCGCTCGGTGCCCGACGACACCGAGACCCGGGACCTCGTGGCCAAGCGCCTCAGGGCGTTGCTCGACCGGTGGACCGAGTCCGGTGATCCCGTGACCGACCGCGGGCACGAGGACATCGCCTCGGCGTCCGCCGAGGACGTCATGGCCTTCATCGACCAGGAGCTCGGCCGCGCCCGCGACTGACGTCCGGCGGTACAACACTTCGGCGGCGGCCCGGTGAAAACCGGACCGCCGCCGAAGTGTTGTGCGGATGCTCGCGGGGCACCGGTCTCCCGGTGCCCCGCGGCTCCTACTGCGCCCTGGTGCGGGCCGCGAGACGGACCAGATCCGCCACGTCCATCACGTCGATCGACTCCTTGGACTCCTTCGAGGCCTCCGGCTGTCCCGCGTCGCCCGGTGCGTGCTGCTCCTCGGGCGCGTCCGTCAGCCGGAGCAGGGACGTGAGCAGACCGGAGCCGCGCAGCCGGTCCAGCGGGATGGTGGCGAGGAGTTCGCGGACCTTCCGCGTCTCCTCGTCCTGCGCCTGCGCCTGCCCCTGCGCCGGTTCGTTCAGGACGAGCTGTTCCACGAGGTGGAGCGCCAGCGCTTCCGGAGTGGGGTAGTCGAAGGCGATCGCACCCGGCAGCCGCAGGCCCGTGACGGTGCTGAGCCGGTTGCGCAGTTCCACGGCGGTGAGGGAGTCCAGGCCGAGGTCCTTGAGTTTGGCGTCGGTCGTGACCCCGCCGTGGGACGTGCGGCCGAGGACCGTCGCCACTTCCGCGCGCACGACGTTCAGCACGGTGTCGTGCCGTTCGGGTTCCGGCATCGCGGCGAGTCCGTCCGTCCAGGCATCGGGCCTGGCGGCCGAGGCCCGGCTGACTTGCCGGGGCGGGGTGCCGACGAGAGCACGCCACATCGTCGGCAGTTCAGCGTTCCTGGCCCGTTCGCGGAGCCCCGCCATGTCGACGGCCATGGGCAGGAGCAGGGCCCGGTCCATGCGCTGGGTGGTGGTGAACAGCTCCAGGCCCTGTGCCTGGGTGAGGGCGCGGATGCCGTCGCGGCTCAGGCGCGCCTGGTTGGTGTGCTCCATCCCGGCGCCCAGACCGGCGGACTCGTCCCACAGCCCCCAGGCCAGCGACGTGGCGGTGAGGCCCGCGGACCGCCGGTACTGCGCCAGCGCATCGAGATAGGCGTTGGCCGAGGCGTAGTTGGCCTGACCCGCTCCGCCCGCGATGCCCGCCATGGAGGAGAAGAGCACGAACCGGGCGGGCTGTGCGTCCTGCGTCAGCTCGTGGAGGTTCCACGCGGCGTCCACCTTCGGCCGCAGCACCCGGCTCAGCCGTTCCGGTGTGAGGGATGCGATGACGCCGTCGTCCAGGACGCCTGCGGCATGGATCACCGTGCTCAGCGGGTGAGCGGACGGGATGTCCGCCAGCACGCGCTCCAGGGCCACTCGATCGGCGGCGTCACAGGCGACGACGCGCGCCGTGGCGCCCGCGTCCGCCAGTTCGGCGACCAGCGCCGCCGCACCCTCGGAGTGCGGGCCGCGTCGGGAGAGCAGCAGCAGGTGGCGCACGCCGTGCCGGGAGACCAGGTGGCGGGCGAGCGCCGAGCCCAGTGCCCCCGTCCCTCCGGTGATCAAGGTGGTGCCTTCCGGGTCGGGTACGGCCGGCACGCTCAGTACGACCTTCCCCACGTGCTTGGCCTGGGCCAGGTGCCGGAAGGCTTCCACGGCGTCCGCGACCGGCCAGGTCCGCACCGGAGGCGGAGTGAGAACGCCCTCCTCGAACAGGGAGAGGAGGTCCGCGAACATCTCGCGGATGCGGTCGTGACCGGCGGACTGGAAGAGGTCGAACGCCTGGTACCGGACGCCGGGGTGGTCGGCCGCGACGGCTTCCGCGTCACGGATGTCGCTCTTGCCCATCTCGACGAAACGGCCGCCGCGGGGGAGGAGCCGCAAGGACGCGTCCACGAATTCACCGGCGAGGGAGTCGAGGACGACGTCGACCCCGGCCCCGCCGGTGACCTCGCGGAACGCGGACTCGAACCCGGTGGTGCGGGACGAGGCGATCCGGTCGTCGGCCAGCCCCATCGCCGACAGCGTGTCCCACTTGGCGGGGCTCGCCGTGCCGAAGACCTCGGCACCCAGATGCCGGGCCAGCTGCGTGGCGGCCATGCCCACGCCGCCCGCCGCGGCGTGGATGAGCACGGACTCGCCGCGCCGCAACCCCGCCAGGTCCACGAGCCCGTAGTACGCCGTCAGGTAGACCACCGGAACGGATGCCGCCTGCGCGTGCGTCCAGGACCGCGGCTTGCGGACTAGCAGCCGCCGGTCCGATACGGCGACCGGACCGAACGCCCCGTCGAAGATGCCCATGACGGCGTCCCCCGGCGCGAGGTCACTTACGGCGGAACCGACCTCCGTGACGACCCCCGAGGCCTCGCTGCCCATCCGGCCCTCCCCGGGGTAGACCCCGAGGGAGAGCAGCACGTCCCTGAAGTTCACACCGGCGGCGCGCACGGAGACCCTGACCTCGTTCGGCTCCAAGGCGGCGGACACCTCGGGGGCGTCGACGGCCTTGACGTTCTCGATGCTTCCGCGCTTCTCCACGTCCAGCCGCCAGGGGCCCGTTTCGTCGGCCCCCAGTCCTGCCCGCTCCTCCGTCACGGTGGCGAGGCGGGGTGTGTGGGCGGTGCCGGCCCGGATGGCGGTCTGGGCGGTGGTGTTGTTCTGGTTGAGGAGGGTGGGGAGGAGGTGGTGGGAGTGGGGGTCGTGGTCGGTGTCGATGAGGTGGATGCGGCCGGGGTTCTCGCTCTGTGCGCTGCGGATGAGGCCCCATACGGCTGCCGCGGTCAGGTCGGTGATGTCTTCGTCTCGGCTGGTGGCGACGGCCCCGTCAGTGAGGACGAGGAGGCGGGTGTGGGCGAGGCCTTCGTCGGCGAGCCAGTCCTGGACGGTACGCAGGACCTGCGCCGTCCTCTCGTGCACCGCGGCAGGACCCGTACCCGGCGCGGGCGCGTAGACGAGGACCGGCGGCGCGGAGGGCCCGGAGAGCTCGGAGAGGCCGCTGACGACCACCTCGGTCCCGGCAGCGGTGAGCTGCCGCGCCAGGCCGTCCGTGGGTCCGCTGCCGGGGGCTTCGAGCAGCGCCCACCGGACCGGCGCGCCGGCCGCCGCGGGTACGGACTCCTCGGCCCACTCCAGTGCGTAGAGCGAATCGGCCGCGGGGGCGGGACTCAGGCCCTGCGCGGTCATCAGGCGCGAGGAGAGGCGGCCGACGCTCAGTACGGGACGGCCGTCCGTGCCCGAGGCCGAGATCGACCAGCTGTCCTCCTCGTCCCGGGCAGGGGTGATGGTGACGCGCAGGGCGGTGGCGCCCGACGAGTGCACGTGGACGTCGCTCCAGGAGAAGGGCACCGGAGTCTGCCCGCCGCGATCGGGGCCGGCGGCGATCACCGCGTGCAGGGCGGCGTCGAGGAGGGCGGGATGGACGGTGTAGTCGTCGGTGGAGGGCCGGGGGAGGGCGACCTCGGCGTGGAGGGTGTCGTGCTGCTTCCAGAGACGGGTCAGGCCCTGGAAGTGCGGGCCGTAGGTGAAGCCGTCCCGGTCCAGGTCCTCGTAGACGTCGGTGATGTCCACCGGCCGGGCGCCGGCGGGGGGCCACACCGACGGAGCGGGGGCGACGGCTGCGGCAGGCGCGGCGCTGAGCACACCGGTGGCGTGGCGGATCCACCCGGACCGCACCCCCGGGCCGGACTCGGTCCGGGCGTGGACGGTCAGCTCACGGTTCCCGGACTCCTGCGGCGTGCCCACGGACACCTGGAGCTGGACCGCTCCTTCCCGCGGGACGACGAGCGGAGCCAGCAGCGTCAGTTCGTCGAGGGTCGGGCAGCCGACCGCGTCGCCGGCCCGGACGGCCAGCTCCACGAAGGCGGTTCCCGGCAGCAGTACGTTGTCCAGCACCTGGTGATCGGCCAGCCAAGGGTGTGCGGCCAGGGACAGCCTGCCGGTGAGCAGCCGGCCCTCGGAGTCGGCGAGCTCCACCGCCGCTCCGAGCAGCGGATGGTCCGCGGGGGTGAGCCCGGCCGAGGACACGTCCGTGCGTGAGGTGTCGTTGTCCAGCCAGAACCGCTGCCGTTGGAAGGGATAGGTGGGCAGGTCCACCAGGCGGCCGCCCCGATGCGCGTACAGGACCCGCCAGTCGACGTCCGCGCCGTGGACGTGGAGTTCGGCCAGCGCGGTGAAGAGGGTCGCCGTCTCCGAACGACCGGAACGCAGTGCGGGAGCGAGGACATGACCGGCGTCGGCGTCGTCGGACTCGTCGGCGATGCTCTGCCTGGCCAGGGCGGTCAGTACGGCATCGGGTCCGAGCTCCAGCCAGCCGGTGACGCCTGCACCGCTGAGCGCCCGTACCGCGTCCGCGAAGCGCACGGGCTCGCGTATGTGACGCACCCAGAACTCCGGATCCGTCACCTCGGGGGAAAGCCCCGCGAGAGCGGGCGCGTTGAGGGTGAGGCGTTGGACTACGCGGCGGAAATCGTCCAGCATCGGTTCCATTTGCGGAGAGTGGAAGGCGTGGCTCACGGTGAGCCGTTTGGTGCGCAGGCCCGCGGTCCGCCAGCCCTCGGCCAGCGTCAGCACCGTCTTCTCGTCGCCGGAGACCACCACCGAAGCGGGGCCGTTGACCGCGGCGATGCTCACCCGGTCCTCGAGTCCCGCCAGTGCCGCGAGGGCTGTCGCCTCGTCCGTTTCCACGGCGACCATGGCGCCGCCCCGGGGCAGCGACTGCATCAGACGGCCCCGGGCCTCCACCAGGGCGCAGGCGTCCTCCAGCGACAGCACCCCGGCCACGTGAGCGGCGGCTATCTCGCCCACGGAGTGCCCGGTCACAGCCTGCGGGCGCAGGCCCAGCCACTCCACCAGGCGGTACAGCGAGACCTCGACCGCGAAGATCGTGGGCTGGGCGAATCCGGTCAGGTCCAGGTGTCCGTCCGGCTCCCCGAAGACGAGGTCCTGGAGCGGCAGTCCCGTCAACTGGGCTATCCGGTCGAAGGATTCGGCGAAGACCGGGAACGCCTCGTACAACTCCCTCCCCATTCCGGCGTGCTGGGAGCCCTGCCCGGTGAACAGCACCGCCGTGCTCCTGGACGAGGCCGCCCCACGGACCACGGTGTCGCCCAGGACGACGGCCCGGTGTTCGAGCAGGGTGCGGGAGGCCAGGGAGAAGCCCACGTCGAGCGGGTCCGTCCGGGGAGCGGACGCCACGTGCGCCCGCACCGCTGAGAGGTGGTCGTCCAGTGCCTCCGCGCTCCGCGCCGACAACACCCACGGCACCGGCCCGGAGGAGGGCTGCTCGGCGGGTTGGTGCTCGGCTGCGTCGGGGGTGTGGGGGGTGGGTTCTTCGAGGATGAGGTGGGCGTTCGTGCCGCTGACGCCGAACGAGGAGACGGCGGCACGCCGGGGACGGCCCGCGTCGGGCCAGTCACGGGCCTGGTCGAGGAGGCG
>NZ_JBIRRY010000023.1:1704-3466 GCF_044333935.1 Streptomyces sp. NPDC020884
GCTTGAGAACTGCACAGTGGACGCGAGCATCTGTGGCCAAGTTTTTAAGGGCGCACGGTGGATGCCTTGGCACCAGGAACCGATGAAGGACGTGGGAGGCCACGATAGTCCCCGGGGAGCTGTCAACCAAGCTTTGATCCGGGGGTTTCCGAATGGGGAAACCCGGCAGTCGTCATGGGCTGTCACCCGCTGCTGAACACATAGGCAGTGTGGAGGGAACGAGGGGAAGTGAAACATCTCAGTACCCTCAGGAAGAGAAAACAACCGTGATTCCGGGAGTAGTGGCGAGCGAAACTGGATGAGGCCAAACCGTATGCGTGTGATACCCGGCAGGGGTTGCGCTTACGGGGTTGTGGGATCTCTTTTTCACGGTCTGCCGGCTGTGAGACGAGTCAGAAACCGTTGATGTAGGCGAAGGACATGCGAAAGGTCCGGCGTAGAGGGTAAGACCCCCGTAGCTGAAACATCAACGGCTCGTTTAAGAGACACCCAAGTAGCACGGGGCCCGAGAAATCCCGTGTGAATCTGGCGGGACCACCCGCTAAGCCTAAATATTCCCTGGTGACCGATAGCGGATAGTACCGTGAGGGAATGGTGAAAAGTACCGCGGGAGCGGAGTGAAATAGTACCTGAAACCGTGTGCCTACAAGCCGTGGGAGCGTCGCTGTATGTGCTTGCACATGCAGTCGTGACTGCGTGCCTTTTGAAGAATGAGCCTGCGAGTTAGCGGTGTGTAGCGAGGTTAACCCGTGTGGGGAAGCCGTAGCGAAAGCGAGTCCGAATAGGGCGATTGAGTTGCACGCTCTAGACCCGAAGCGGAGTGATCTAGCCATGGGCAGGTTGAAGCGGAGGTAAGACTTCGTGGAGGACCGAACCCACCAGGGTTGAAAACCTGGGGGATGACCTGTGGTTAGGGGTGAAAGGCCAATCAAACTCCGTGATAGCTGGTTCTCCCCGAAATGCATTTAGGTGCAGCGTCGTGTGTTTCTTGCCGGAGGTAGAGCACTGGATAGGCGATGGGCCCTACCGGGTTACTGACCTTAGCCAAACTCCGAATGCCGGTAAGTGAGAGCGCGGCAGTGAGACTGTGGGGGATAAGCTCCATGGTCGAGAGGGAAACAGCCCAGAGCATCGACTAAGGCCCCTAAGCGTACGCTAAGTGGGAAAGGATGTGGAGTCGCAGAGACAACCAGGAGGTTGGCTTAGAAGCAGCCACCCTTGAAAGAGTGCGTAATAGCTCACTGGTCAAGTGATTCCGCGCCGACAATGTAGCGGGGCTCAAGCGTACCGCCGAAGTCGTGTCATTCATACACATAGGGCCAACGCCTGTATGGATGGGTAGGGGAGCGTCGTGTGCCGGGTGAAGCAGCCGCGGAAGCGAGTTGTGGACGGTTCACGAGTGAGAATGCAGGCATGAGTAGCGATACACACGTGAGAAACGTGTGCGCCGATTGACTAAGGGTTCCTGGGTCAAGCTGATCTGCCCAGGGTAAGTCGGGACCTAAGGCGAGGCCGACAGGCGTAGTCGATGGACAACCGGTTGATATTCCGGTACCCGCTTTGAAACGCCCAGTACTGAATCAGGCGATGCTAAGTCCGTGAAGCCGGCCCGATCTCTTCGGAGTTGAGGGTAGTGGTGGAGCCGATGAACCAGACTTGTAGTAGGTAAGCGATGGGGTGACGCAGGAAGGTAGTCCAACCCGGGCGGTGGTTGTTCCCGGGGTAAGGGTGTAGCCCGTGTGGTAGGTAAATCCGTCACACA
>NZ_JBIRRY010000023.1:3560-4982 GCF_044333935.1 Streptomyces sp. NPDC020884
ACTTAAGGGTGAGACCTGATGCCGAGCCGATTGTGGTGAAGTGGATGATCCTATGCTGTCGAGAAAAGCCTCTAGCGAGTTTCATGGCGGCCCGTACCCTAAACCGACTCAGGTGGTCAGGTAGAGAATACCGAGGCGTTCGGGTGAACTATGGTTAAGGAACTCGGCAAAATGCCCCCGTAACTTCGGGAGAAGGGGGGCCATCACTGGTGATAGCACTTGCTGCTTGAGCTGGGGGTGGCCGCAGAGACCAGCGAGAAGCGACTGTTTACTAAAAACACAGGTCCGTGCGAAGCCGTAAGGCGATGTATACGGACTGACGCCTGCCCGGTGCTGGAACGTTAAGGGGACCGGTTAGCTGCCTTTCGGGGTGGCGAAGCTGAGAACTTAAGCGCCAGTAAACGGCGGTGGTAACTATAACCATCCTAAGGTAGCGAAATTCCTTGTCGGGTAAGTTCCGACCTGCACGAATGGCGTAACGACTTCTCGACTGTCTCAACCATAGGCCCGGTGAAATTGCACTACGAGTAAAGATGCTCGTTTCGCGCAGCAGGACGGAAAGACCCCGGGACCTTTACTATAGTTTGATATTGGTGTTCGGTTCGGCTTGTGTAGGATAGGTGGGAGACTTTGAAGCGGCCACGCCAGTGGTTGTGGAGTCGTCGTTGAAATACCACTCTGGTCGTGCTGGATGTCTAACCTGGGTCCGTGATCCGGATCAGGGACAGTGTCTGATGGGTAGTTTAACTGGGGCGGTTGCCTCCTAAAGAGTAACGGAGGCGCCCAAAGGTTCCCTCAGCCTGGTTGGCAATCAGGTGTTGAGTGTAAGTGCACAAGGGAGCTTGACTGTGAGACCGACGGGTCGAGCAGGGACGAAAGTCGGGACTAGTGATCCGGCAGTGGCTTGTGGAAGCGCTGTCGCTCAACGGATAAAAGGTACCCCGGGGATAACAGGCTGATCTTCCCCAAGAGTCCATATCGACGGGATGGTTTGGCACCTCGATGTCGGCTCGTCGCATCCTGGGGCTGGAGTCGGTCCCAAGGGTTGGGCTGTTCGCCCATTAAAGCGGTACGCGAGCTGGGTTTAGAACGTCGTGAGACAGTTCGGTCCCTATCCGCTGTGCGCGTAGGAATATTGAGAAGGGCTGTCCCTAGTACGAGAGGACCGGGACGGACGAACCTCTGGTGTGCCAGTTGTCCTGCCAAGGGCATGGCTGGTTGGCTACGTTCGGAAAGGATAACCGCTGAAAGCATCTAAGCGGGAAGCCTGCTTCGAGATGAGTATTCCCACCCTCTTGAAGGGTTAAGGCTCCCAGTAGACGACTGGGTTGATAGGCCAGATGTGGAAGCCCTGTAAGGGGTGGAGCTGACTGGTACTAATAGGCCGAGGGCTTGTCCTCAGTTGCTCGCGTCCACTGTGTT
>NZ_JBIRRY010000024.1:0-2456 GCF_044333935.1 Streptomyces sp. NPDC020884
CGCCTCCTCGACCAGGCCCGTGACTGGCCCGACGCGGGCCGTCCCCGGCGTGCCGCCGTCTCCTCGTTCGGCGTCAGCGGCACGAACGCCCACCTGATTCTGGAGGAGGCGGCTCCTGAGCCGCTGCCCGCTGAGCGGGAGCTGCCTGCCGGGCAGGGCGTGTCCGGGTTGGTGCCGTGGGTGTTGTCGGCGCGGAGTGCGGAAGCGTTGCGGGAGCAGGCCGCACGCCTTGCGGTGTGGACGGGCCCGCAAGGGCCCGGGCACGGTGACCGGCCCGCCGACATCGGATACGCGCTGGCCACCACCCGCAGTGTGTTCGAGCACCGGGCCGTGGTCTGGGGCACCGACACCGCACGGCTGCGCCAGGGCCTGCAAGCCCTTGCCGAGGGCCGGGAGGACTCCCAGACCGTCCACGGCCACGCCCAGCCCGGCAAGACTGGCTGGATGTTCACCGGACAAGGCGCCCAGTACCCCGGCATGGGCCGCGACCTCTACCGGGACTTCCCCGCCTTCGCCACCGCCTTCGACGAGGTATGCACCGCCTTCACCCCCTACCTCACCGCCCCCCTCAAAGACATCGTCTTCGACCAGGGACCAGAGGCCAAGGCCACCCTGGAACGCACCGAATGGGCCCAGCCCGCCCTGTTCGCCTTCGCCGTCGCCCTCGCCGCCCTAGCCCGCTCATGGAACATCCCCGCCCACGCCATGACCGGCCACTCCATCGGCGAACTCGCCGCAGCCCACCTCGCCGGCCTGTGGAACCTCGACGACGCCTGCCGCATCGTCGCCGCCCGCGGACGCCTCATGCAAACCCTCCCCGAAGGCGGAGCCATGGCCGCCGTCCAGGCCACCGAAGAAGAAATCCTCCCCCTCATCGCCCCCCACACCCACACCCTGTCCATCGCCGCCGTCAACGCCCCCAACTCCCTCGTCCTGTCCGGCGACACCACCACCCTCACCGGCCTCACCACCACCCTCACCAGCCAAGGCCGCAAAGTCACCCCCCTCCACGTCTCCCACGCCTTCCACTCCCCCCACATGAACCCCGTCCTCGACGCCTTCGCCACCGTCCTGGACACCGCCACCTTCCACCCCACCCACACCCCCCTGCCCCACACCCCCCAGCTCACCGACCCCGCCTACTGGGTCCGCCACCTCCGCGACACCGTCCGCCACCACGACAACATCCAATGGATGACCCGACAAGGCATCACCCACCTCATCGAAATCGGACCCGACGCACCCCTCACCGCCCTCACCCACCACAACCTCACCCACCACCCCCACATCCACACCACCCCCCTCCAACGCCGCACCCACCCCCAAACCCACACCGCCCTCACCGCAGCCGCCCACATCCACACCCACACCACCCCCCTCAACTGGACCACCCACCACACCCCCCACCACCCCCACACCACCCCACTCCCCACCTACCACTTCCAACACCACCACTACTGGCTCAACGCCGGTGCACCGCAGTCCACCGCCGCCGGACTCGACCCCGCCGACCATCCGTTGCTGACCGCGGTCCATCACCTTCCGGATTCCGAGACGACGATCCTCACCGGCACGATCTCGCTGGCCACTCACGCGTGGCTCGCCGATCACCAGGTCGGCGAGACGGTTCTCGTCCCGGGCACGGCCCTGGTCGAGATGGCCCTGCACGCGGGCCTGCACACCGGGCATCCCACGCTCGACGAACTCCTCATCACCACCCCCCTGCCCCTGCGGCCCGGCACCCCGGTGCAGGTGCACGTCACCGTCAACGCGCCCCAGGCCGAAGGCCGACGCCCCTTCACGCTGCACTCCCGGACCCGTACGGGCGACGAGTGGACCACCCACGCCACCGGGCTCCTCTCCACCGTGGCCGATCCGTCGGGGGCAGCGACCCCCGATGCCTGGCCCCCCGCCGGGGCCAAGCGGCTCGACACCGACACGTTCTACGAGGACCTGCTCGAGGAGGGTTTCGCGTACGGGCCCCACTTCCAGGGCCTCCAGGCGCTCTGGCAGGACGGCGACGACCTGTACGCCGAGGTGTCCCTCCCCGAGGGCACCGCCGACGGCTCCTCGTACCACGTGCACCCCGCCCTGCTGGATGCCGCACTCCACCCCCTGTTGTTCGTACGCGCATCCCAGGAGCCGGGCACCGTGTGGCTGCCCTTCCAGTGGAACGGGCTCACCGTCCGTACGACGGGCGCCACTTCACTGCGGGTCGTCCTCAGCAGCATCGACGAGGAGCGGTACCGCGTGCTCGTCACCGACGACCGGGGGCTGCCCGTCGCCGAGGCGTCCTCGTTCACCGGGCGGACCGCGCGTCTCAGCGGCATCAACGCCGCGCACTCCGCGGACAACAATGCGTTGTTCGTGGTGGGTTGGGAGCCGGTGGACGTCTCTGCGGTGTCCGTGCCGGGCGATACCACCTGGCTTTTCCCCGATACCGGCGGGGAAGAAGC
>NZ_JBIRRY010000025.1:0-1552 GCF_044333935.1 Streptomyces sp. NPDC020884
AAAGAGCGTTTTGTCCTGACAGGGGTGCTTCGTTGCAGTTCAGGTGGCAGGCCGCTTCGGGCCGGCTGAGGCGGTAGACGCTTGTCGTGGCAGATGGGGCGGGTGACAGCCTTCGAGGGCCCGTTTGGGTCCCTTCGCTCCTGTCTGATCCCAACACGCCCCCGGTCGCGCCTGTTTGCGCCCTGTGGCGGGACGGCGGCCATCGGTACTACGGAAACATGCCTCGCCGACAGCGGCCGTACCCGAGTGACCTGTCCGATGCCCGTTGGGAACTGCTCGAACCAACCCTGACAGCCTGGCGAGCAGAACGCAGAGGGAAGGGCCTGGACATCGGGCGGCCGCCCGAACACGACCTGCGCCGGATCATGGACGCCATCCTCTACGTCGACCGGACCGGCATCCCCTGGCGCTACCTCCCACACGATTTCGCCCCGTGGGAAACCGTCTACGGATACTTCGCCGCCTGGCAGAAGGGCAGCGTCTTCGACCAGCTCAACGGACTCCTGCGACGGCTTGTCCGGAAGGCCGAGGGCCGAGACGCCGAGCCCAGCGCCTGCATCCTCGACGCCCAGAGCATCAAGACCTCTGCCAACGTGCCCGCGGCCGGCCAGGGCATCGACGCAGGCAAGAAGATCGCGGGCCGCAAACGCCACATCGGCGTCGACACCGTCGGCCTCCTCCTGGCCGTGCTGGTCACCGCCGCCAGCGTCTCCGACAACGCCGGCGGAATCCGCCTGCTCTCGAACATCGCCGAAGGCCACCCCCGCGTCACGAAGGCGTGGGCCGACAGCGGCTACCGCACCAAGGCCATCGACCACGGCGCCCGCCTGGGCATCGACGTCGAAGTCACCCGCCGCGACCCCGCCCAGAAGGGCTTCAAAGTGATCCCGCGGCGCTGGGTCGTCGAGCGGACCTTCGGCTGGCTCATGCACCACCGCCGCCTCGCCCGCGACTACGAAACCCACCCCCACCGCTCCGAAGCCATGATCAACATAGCGATGATCGACCTCATGAGCCGCAGACTCACCCGCGAATCGACCCACAACTGGCGCGACAGCTGAACGGCGGCAGCGTCGGGCTCCTGTGAATCACAGCAGGTAGGGCCACAGGCTGACGCTGTTCCGCTCCACACTGATCTCGACCCACGTTCCATCGACAGCAGTCGACGGACGCGGGTCGGCGAGGTCGAACAGGATATGGGTTCCAGCTACTTCCAACATGGCTCCGCCATCGCCCGTCAGGCCCAGCCGCCCCCGAAAGACGATCCGACCGCCTTCCTCCTCATCCACCCCGGGTGAAAATGAAGTGGCCGGTCGAGTGTTGCCGCCCCAGGCCGCGTCCTCTTCAACAGTCCACTCCACGTGATGTTCGCGGCCCACTCCCGTCGGACCGCCGCACCACAACGCCGCGGCGGCACCCACCTCCGAGCGGACCCGAACCATCGCGCGCCCGTCTGCGATCTCCCCCACCGCTTCCACCTGGACCAACACCCCGCAATCATCCACGACAGCACTGCGTTCCCAAACACTCCCGCCAGGACAAAACGCTCTTT
>NZ_JBIRRY010000026.1:0-1220 GCF_044333935.1 Streptomyces sp. NPDC020884
ATCTCCTGAAGCAGCAACCGCTGCCTGGGATCCATCAGCTCGGCCTCGCGCGGCGAGATCTCGAAGAACAGCGGATCGAACTCCGCCACCCCCGGGATCTCCCCCATCGGACGCCCCGTGCCCCACGCCGGCTGCCGTTCGGGCGACACCTCGCCCACCACGCTCCGACCCTCGGCCAGGATGTCCCACAACTCCGACACCGTGCGGGCACCCGGGAACCGACCGCTCATCCCCACGATCCCCACCGGCTCCACACCCGCCGCCACCCCCAGCGCCCGGGGCTCACGCACCACCGGCGCGACACGCCTCACCCGACGCCGACCGGGGGCCCTCGCCGGGACGACCGCCGAGGCTCCGGCGGCACCGCCGTCGCGGTAGAACGCACCGAGCGACTCGCCATGGGTGTCGAGGAGATGCCCACCCAGGCTCACCAGCGTGGGGTGACTGAAGAAGACGTCGGGGGTCAGCTCGGCGCCCAGGCGTTCACCCAGTACGCCGGCGAACTCGACCAGGCTGATCGAGTCGAAGCCGTAGTCCTGGAGATTGGCGCCCTCGTCCAGCTTGGCCACCGGAAGCTTCAGCAACTGCGAGACGGAGTCCTTCAGTTCCCACTCCAGGCACTCCGCGACCGAGAAGCCGACCATCTCGACCCGCCGCCCGGGACCCGCGACCGCCCCGGCCGCGCCGCCCGGCGTCTGCCCGTCGCTCCCGGCGATGTCGGTGTCCTCGAAGACCTCGTCCTCGTACTCCTCGTACTCCTCGACCGGTTGGGCTTCCGCGCCCGCACCGAGGGTGCCGCCGCCGACCGGTGAGAGCAGGCGGCGGGTCAGGTCCGCCGAGGAGGGCCAGTAGGTCTCCTCCTCGAAGGGGTACGGAGGCAGGCTGATGCGGGCCGGGGGCTGGTCGATGAGGAGCTGGAACTGAGGGGCGTAGCCCTGGCAGTACAGATCGCCGAGGGCGAGCAGGGTCTCCTGGTAGCGGGCCGGGTCGGCCTGCCGGCCCCGCAGGGCCTCCTCGACCAGGTCCCGCAGCATCGCGTTGGGGGTGAAGTCGCGGGTGACGACGCCCCGGTGGACCTTGCGCGGCTTCTCCCCCCGCGCCGCCTCCCGCAACAGCCGCACCGCATCATCCACATCACGCGCCACCACCGCACACCGATGCGCGAAATGATGCCGCCCGACACTCAGCGTATGAGCGACCGACGCCACATAACCCGCACC